>NZ_JBPULG010000004.1:0-566141 GCF_051550705.1 Sphingopyxis selenitireducens | reverse complement strand
ATCGAGGAATTTCTTGAAGCCAACATGATTGAACCCTGCACCGCTGGAGGGAAATGAGATGGCGCGGGCTGGTCATGGCTGCTCGACACAACCACAATGGGAATTGTCATCATGACCGCGCGGCCCGCCCGGTTCAGGAAGGCGGACGTGACACGCGCGGTTCGTGCCGTGCTGGCGGCGGGAGTGATGCCGGGAGGCTGTAAAATCGAGCCGAATGGTACGATTTTGGTACTGATCGAGAGTGGCGGCTCCACCAAGCCTATGACCGATAACCCTTGGGACGCTGAGCTATCACCATGAACAAGCGCACGTCGCGATCCAACCGATTCCTCCCTGAATATGTGTCCCGCTTCAAGGATCGGCATGGAAAGGAGCGATTGCGTTTCCGGCGTAAGGGATACCCGTCACGCTACTTCACCGCGCCGTTGGGGACGGAGGCGTTCAGAGAGGAATACCGCCGCTTCAATAGTCCTGAGGCGATAGCCGAGGCGCGAGAGGAAGCCCAGGCCGAGCGTACCGTGCCGGGCAGCATCGGTGATCTTCTCAGGCGCTATTTGGCTGTACCAGAGCGGCTTGGCCCCAGCGAGGTGACGCAAACAAAGGTGCGGCAGATTCTCGAGCGGTTTGCCGAGGGGAGAGGGGACAGGCCCGTCAAAGGCATTCGCTTCGATCATATCGACGCCATCATCGCCAAGGCGCGACTCAAGACGGTCGATGAGAAAGGCCGGAAGTTTGGTGGAGTTGAAGCCGCGCGAAAGCTGCGCAAGGAACTGCGCCGCTTCTTCGCGTTCGCGCGCAAGCTGGGATGGATTACCACCAACCCCGTTGAAGATTCTCAGGCCGTGAAGGTGTCGCCTGGCGAGCGGTCGCCGGGCTTCTATACGTGGACGGAAGCCGACATTGCCACCTACCGCGCGCATTGGCCGCGCGGAACGAAGCAGCGTCTTGCCATGGAACTGATGCTCTGGACCGATCAGCGCAAGGTGGATGCTATCCACCTAGGCCGACAGCATATCCGCGCAGGTAAATTCGCAATCCGGCAGACAAAGACCGGCAAGCTGCTGCATTTGCCTATTGCCCCGCAACTCGCGGCAGCGATCGACGCCATGCCAGCGACCGATGCCATGTGCTTTCTGGTGACGGAGTGGGGAAAGCCATTTTCGGTCAAGGGCTTCGGAGGCTGGTTCCGCGAGCAATGCGATGCAGCTGGCCTGCCACGGTGTACCGCCCATGGCCTGCGAAAGGCGACAATGCGCCGCATGGCCGAATTGGAAATGCCGAACAAGACCATGAAGTCGGTCAGCGGCCATTCAAAGGATGACGAGGTCGCGCGCTATACCGAAGCGGCCAATCAGGAACGTCTCGCGGAGGGGGCCATCAAGCGCCTCTCTGAATGGGAAATGTCTAACCCTGATCCAAGGTTAGACGCCAAATCAGCACAAAGGACTGAAAATGGCTGACTCTTTCAAAGAGTTGGAGGCCCGAGCCGGAATCGAACCGGCGTGCGAGGATTTGCAGTCCTCTGCGTCACCACTCCGCCATCGGGCCTCAATGCGCAGCTTTGCGTGGTTCGAGCGCCACTAGCCGCCCGCGTTTCGCAATGCAATTGGCTTGTTCCGCAAATTTTGTCTTCCGCGCTCATTTGGGCCATACAAAGCAGACTTGGCGGCACCTTCGCGGGCGGCTATGCGCGAGCCAGCGCCGAAACTTGCTGTATTAGCATTGCAACACAGCAAGTTTCGGGCTAAATGTGCCTCCGCGAAGACAGGGGCCCGGAAACGGAAAAGGCTGATGGCGACCAAATTGAATGAAATTACCGCCGCGGACATGCGGGCTGCGATGATCGACAGCCAGCTTCGCACCAATGATGTCATCGACCCCGCAGTCGTTGCCGCGATGGCGACCGAACCGCGCGAGGCCTATGTGCCCGCCGCGCTCGCCAGCGTCGCCTATATGGACCGTGCGATCGCGCTCGGCGAAGGTCGCGCGCTGAACCCGCCGCTGGTGACGGGGCGCATGCTGGTGGCCGCGGCGATCCAACCCGGCACACGCGTGCTGCTGATCGGCGCGGCAACCGGCTATACCGCCGCGCTGCTCGCTGAGCTTGGCGCAGAGGTTCACGCCGTCGAGGAACAGGCCGACCTGATCGCCGCCGCGCGTGATACCGCGGCCGCCAAAGCCAATATCCACTGGGTCGAAGGCCCATTGAACGCTGGCGCGCCCGGCGCTGCGCCGTTCGACCGCATTATCATCGACGGCGCGATCGAAACCCTGCCCGACGCGCTGGCCGCTCAGCTGGCCGAAGGCGGTCGACTGATCGCGGCGCGCCGCGAAGGCGCCGTAACCCGGCTTGTCCAGGGCGTGAAGACCAGCGGCACGATTGCGCTGCGCAGCTTCGCCGACATGGATGCCGCACCGTTGCCCGGCTTTGACGCACCACAGGATTTCCGTTTCTAAAAGGCCATATCCACCCCTTGTTGCAGGCTGAGATGACGATGCGCGATTTAAATATGAAACAGTCTCTCCGCCGTACCCGCTGGCTGAGCGGCCTTGCGATCGGCGCGCTGGCCATCTCGTCGCAGGCACAGGCCGAGACGCTGCAAGGGGCGCTGGCAAAAGCCTATGAGAATAACCCGACGCTGACCGGTGCGCGCGCCGGACAGCGTGCGAATGACGAAAATGTCCCGATCCAGAAGAGCTTCGGCCTTCCGGACGTTTCGACGCGCGCGGATTATGAAGAAAACCTGATCATCCCGGGCAATAATTTCTCCTCACCGACGCGTTCGTTGATTGCCAGCGGCCAATTGTCGGTGCCCATCTATCAGGGCGGCGCCGTGCGCAATGCGGTGCGCGCCGCCAAATATCGCGTCGAGGCGGGCCAGGCCGATTTGCGCGCGACCGAGGCGAGCGTTTTTTCGCAGGTCGTCGGCGCCTATATGGATGTCATCCGCGATCAGGCGATCGTTCAGCTCAATCAGAAAAACGTGTCGGTGCTGCGCACCAATTTGCAGGCGACGAGCGACCGGTTCGAAATCGGCGACCTGACGCGCACCGACGTTGCCCAGTCCGAAGCGCGGCTCGCGCTCGCCGAGGGCGATTTGCGCGGCGCGGAGGCGAATCTGATCGCCAGCCGCGAATCCTATATCCGGCTGGTCGGCGATGCGCCGGTCGATCTGCAGGCACCGCCGGCGCTGCCGAACCTGCCCGCGAACGCCGAGGAAGCGGTTGCCATCGCGCTGAACAGCAATCCCGACATCGAAGCGGCGAATCTGGAGGTTGACGCCACGCGCGCCGATATCAATGTTGCAAAGGCAAGCCGCGCGCCCAAGGTTTCGGCGACGCTCGGCGGCGGCTATAATAATTTTCTCGGTTCGCTTTCCAGCGGCGTTTCGGGGGTCAACGTCACGCAGGAAACCTCGAGCGCGGCGGCGGGTGTATCGGTGACACTGCCGATCTTTACCGCGGGACGGCGCTCGGCACAGGTCCGCCAGTCGCAATCGCGCAGCAGCCAGGCGATCGAAAATTATGTCGCGACCGAACGCGGCGTCATTGCACAAACGCGCGGCGCCTATGCCGCCTGGCAAGCGAACGAACGCGTCATCACCGCGACCGAACAGGCGGTCAGCGCCAACGCGCTGTCGCTGGAGGGCGTGCGCGCCGAAAACAGCGTCGGCACGCGGTCGATCCTCGACATTTTGAACGCCGAACAGGAATATCTGAACACGCAGGTCCAGCTCGTCTCGGCGCGGCGCAACTCCTATGTCGCCGCCTTTTCGGTGCTCGCCGCGATGGGCAAGGCCGAAGCCCGCGACCTCGGCATAGAGGGCGGCGCGCTGTATGATCCCGCTGCAAATTATAATCGTGTGAAGGGCGAGCTTTGGGATTGGGCCGACGATCCGGCGCCGCAGCAACAGGCGACCGACACGCGCGGCATCCCTTCCGCAGACGCCAGCGTAGCCGCCGGCGACCCGCTGCCCCGACAATAAGGCTTGGCAAGCGCCGTCTGCTGCCGGTAGGATATGGTTAATCGCCCTCCTTGCGGGCGAATCCTAAGGGGATCGTAATGGGCGACATGTCGCGAGAGCCGTCGATGGAAGATATTTTGTCGTCGATTCGGCGTGTTATCGCTCGCGATGACGCTCCCGGCGCCGCGCGGGAACTCCGTGCGGCCACCAGCGAAGACATTCTCGACCTCCACGACGCGGAAGCTGAAGCGGCCATGTCCGACGCGGCGGCACCGACTGCGGAAGAGCTGGTCTCGTCCGCCAGCGCCGACGCCGCGCGCCAGTCGCTCGAAGCGTTGACCGCCGCCATTGCGCCGGCCGCGACCGCCGCCGTCGCGCAGGCCGCGCCTGTGCCGGGGCGCTCAATGGAAGATGTGGTGCTGGAAGCACTGCGCCCGATGCTGAAAACATGGCTCGACACCCATTTGCCCAATATGGTCGAGGCGATGGTGGCGAAGGAAATCAGCCGCATTACCGGGCGCCGGATCTAGGAAACCGACACCCCCGTTGCCGGGCAACGGCGGTCTATTTCGCCCAGTCTTCCAGCAGATAGCGCGCGATCGCCATCGGCGGCGGCGCGACAAAAGGCGCGCCCATTTCCCCCGCCAGCGCGGCACGCACTTCGGCGCGGTCGACCCACATCGCGGCTTCGATCTCGGTCGTGTCGAGCGTCAAAGCCGGGTCGTGCGCGACGGCGCGGCAGCCGATCATCAGCGATGAGGGGAAGGGCCAGGGCTGGCTTGCGACATAGGCGACGTTCGAGACGCGAATGCCCGCTTCCTCGAACAATTCGCGCGCGACCGCTTCCTCGAGCGATTCGCCAGGTTCGACAAAGCCCGCGAGCGCCGAGAAGAAGCCCGGCGGGAAACCGCCCTGCCGCCCGACCAGCACCCGGTCATCGTATTCGGCAAGCATGATGACGACCGGATCGACGCGCGGGAAATGTTCGGCGTTACACGTATCGCAGCGCCGTCCCCAGCCGCCACGGAACAGCGCGGTCGGTGCCCCGCACACCGCGCAGAAACGATGCCGCGCATGCCAGTCGACAAGGCTGCGCGCGCCGCCATAAAGTGCCGCCTCTTCGCCCGACAGCAGCGGCAGCAACCGCATCACGGTGCGCGAGCGCGCATCGATGCGCGCGCCTGCGGGCGCCTCGCGCACGAAATGCGGAACGCCCGCATCGTCGAGGCCGAGCAGCATCAGCGCGCGATCGTCGGACCGGTCGAGCGGCTCCCAGCGAAGCCCGCCGCCCTCGCCCGGCACGAAATCGATCCCGTCGAGCGCAAGACAGCGCGCGCGCGGATCGGTTACCACCGCCGCGAACGCATCCGCATTGGTACGCAACTGGTCGGCGCGGTCGAGCCACGCACCGGTAAATCCAAGCGGCAAGGGCATCAGCCGTTCACATCCTTATAGAAAGTCTCGCCGAACTTGGACTGAAAGGGCAGCGAGTCGGGCGGCATATATTGCGCATAGGCGCCGACGCGATAGCCGCGCTTGCGATCGACGAAGCCGATCGTTCCTGCGGCGCCCGCCCAGCCGAAAACGCCTTCCCCCATCGGCGAAGTCGCGAGCGAGACGCGGCCACCGGCGCCAAAGCCTTCGCCGTCGATGAAAGTTCCTTTGCGGTCGACGCTGTCGGCGATCAGGTTCGACATGGCGAGCCGCGCGGTTTCAGGACGCATGATCCGCACCCCGCCAAGCGCGCCTTCGCCAAGCAGCATCGCAAGGAAGCGGTCATAGTCGCGCGCGCTCGACACCAGCCCGCCGCCGCCGAACGGATAGGGCGGCGGGTCGAGGTAGATGGAGCTCTTGGCGGGATCGATCGGGATCAGGGCACCGCCGAAAGGCGCGTAATTGCTGGTGAAGCGCGCGACATCCTTCGCCCCCACCATGAAACCCGTGCTCGTCATGCCGAGCGGGTCGAAGAGGCGCGCTTTCAGAAACGCGTCGAAGGGCTGGCCCGACACGACCTCGATCAACCGCCCGAGCAGGTCGAGGCTGATCGAATAGCTCCATTTGGTGCCGGGTTCATAGACCAGCGGCAGCGTCGCCAGCCGGTCGGCCATGATGGCGAGGCTGGGCGCCGGGGTGACCGGCGGGAAGCCCGGGATCGGCAAGCGGCTCGCCTGCCCGCCGACGATGCCCGCATCGTCATAGGCCTTTTTGATCGGGCCCTTCTGAATGATATTATAGCCAAGCCCCGCCGTGTGGGTCAGCAGGTGGCGCAGCGTAATTTGGGTCTTCGCGGGGCGAACGTCGGTGAGCGACCCGTCTGGGGTCGACTGGACATTCATTTTGGCGAAGGCGGGCAGGAAGTCGGCGATCGGCTGATCGAGCGTGATCTTGCCGTCGTCGACGAGCAGCATCGCGGCGATACCGGTCACGGGCTTGGTCATCGAATAGAGGCGCCAGAGCGTGTCGGGACCGACCGGGGTGGTCGAATCCATCGACACGGTGCCCGCGCCGAAATATTCGGCCGCCGCCTGCCCCTTGCCCACGGCGGCGAGCGTGCCCGCTAGTTCACGGCGATCGACAAAGCCTTTGAGGAACGCATTGGTCGCGGGATAAAGCGATGCACCGTCGGCTTTCCACGCGAGAGCGCCTTGCGGCAGCATCGTGGCGGTGCCGCCGAGCATCAGTCCGCCGAGCAGCGCGCGGCGCGAAACCATCATATTCATCCATCTCTCTCCCGCATCTTGTCGGTCAGCTTGCGATAGAGCGTCGGCAACCCCGCGGCGTCAAGGTCCGAAAGCGGCCACCATTCGCCTTCCGCTGCGGAAAGCGGGGCCTCGCGCCGTACCAATGTCAGCGTCAGGTCGAAATGGGTGAAGCTATGGTCGATGCGGGCGATGCCGGACTCGGCGGGCGGATGATCTTCCCACACTCCGCCGGGCAGCGCGCGCATCCCGCCGAGCATGCCTTTGTCGGGGCGACGAACGAGCCACAGCCGGTCGGCCTCCTCGATCCAGTAAGCGAGGCCGTGGCGATGCGGCTTCGCCTTTTTGGGCGGTTTGACCGGCAGGCTTTCGACGTCGCTCCGGCCGCGCGCCAGACAATCCGCCATCACCGGGCAGATCGCACAGGCCGGGCCGCGCGGGGTGCAGATGGTCGCGCCGAGATCCATCAGCGCCTGCGCGAAATCGCCGGGCCGATCATTCGGGACAAGCGGCGCGAGCGCGGCGCGAATCTCGCGCTTCGCCATCGGCAACGGCGTGGTGATCCATCTGTGACGCGAGATCACGCGCTCTATATTGGCGTCGACGACAACCGATGCGCGGCCAAAGGCGATCGCGGCGACCGATGCGGCGGTATAGTCGCCGATCCCCGGCAGCGTGCGAAGCTTAGTCTCCGTATCGGGAAAAAGCCCGCCATGGTCGCGTACAACGGCGCGCGCGCAGGCGAGCAGGTTGCGGGCGCGGGCATAATAGCCAAGCCCGGCCCACGCGGCCATGACGTCGGCATCGTCGGCGGCGGCGAGATCGGCGACGGTCGGCCAGCGCGTCGTGAAGCGATCGAAATAGCCCGCGACCGCCGCAACGGTCGTCTGCTGGAGCATGATTTCGGCCATCCAGACGCGATAGGGATCGGGCACATCACCGCTGTTCGGCGGGACTCGCCACGGCAGCTTGCGCGCGGCACGGTCGTACCAGCCGAGAATGAGGCCCGCGAAATCTTTGACGCTGTGGGAAGTCTGGACGCTCACCCCCCGCCTATGGCATGGCAGAGGATATGGCGAAAGACACCGGACAGGACGCGCCCGCGAAAAAGGCGAAGGCCAAAGGCGGGACAAAAAGCGGCGCGAAAACCGCCAAGCCCGCCGCGCGTCCCTATGAACGGCCACGCGGCGGCGAAGCGCGTGCGATTTCCGACCTGGTGCCCGAAATCGGCCGCACCGCGTTTCGCAAGTTCGGCTTCATCCAGAGCTCGGTGGTCAGCCGCTGGCGCGAGATCGTCGGCGACCGGCTGGCCGACGTCACCCAGCCCGCAATGATCCGCTTTCCTGCCGGGCAAAAGGCGGGCGGGACGCTGCACCTGACGATCAGCGGCGCGCACGCCCCGATGCTCCAGCACGTCGGCCCCGACATCATCGCCGCGGTCAACCGCTTCTTCGGCTATGCAGCGATCGCGCAGATCCGCATGACCCACGGGCATGTCACACCCGCCGCGCCCGTTCAGCCGCCAGCCATGCTGAAACCCGTACCCGCCGAACTGGGGGATAGTCTGCGCGACATCGGCGACCCGGAGCTGCGAACCGTGCTCGAACGCATGGCAGCAGGACTGGCGTCGGCACCCAAGCTCCCCCGGATCAATTGAAGGAAGCACCGCAGCGCATGTCGAAATTTCGGACCCCGGCCGTCTCGCGCCGGATGATGATCGGAACCCTGTCGGCTGCGGCTTTCACGCTGTTGACCGCCGCAGCGCCCGCCAAGCCCGCCCCGGCGCGTCTGTCGGCCACCGTCGCCGCCAACGAAATCGGCGCCTTTGTCATGGGCAAGCCGACGGCCAAGGTTCGGCTGGTCGAATATTTCAGCTACACCTGTTCGCACTGCGCCGAATTCGAGAAGATTTCGGCGATCCCGCTCAAATCGCTCTATGTCGACAAGGGGTTGGTCGTCGTCGAATATCGCAACCTGATCCGCGATCCGCTCGACATGACCGCCGCCTTGCTGGCGCGATGCGGCGGCCCCGGCGCCTTTGCCGCAAACCACCGCGCAATCATGCTCGCGCAGCCGAAGTGGCTCGGCAAGGTGATCAAGATGACCGACGCGCAGAGGGCGCCTTGGTATCAAGGCAGCCCTACCGAACGCGCTGAACGGATCGCCGCCGGTAGCGGCCTGACCGCGCTGATGCAAACCCGCGGCTATAGCGCAGCGGCAATCAAGGCGTGCCTCGACAGCGAGGTCGCCGCCGCCGAAATAACCGGAATGACCAACATCGGTCAGAATGCCGATCACGTCCGCGCCACGCCGACCTTTTTCGTCAATGGCCGCGTTGTCGAAGGAAGCGACTGGCCGACCGTCAAAAGCCGCCTCGACCTCGCGATCAAGGGCAACTAAGAGTCACGCCAACAACGCCATCTTCGGAGATGAGAATATCATGATCAAAGCCTCGCTGCGCATCGCCCTTCTGTCCTCGTTCGGCGCGCTGGCGCTCGCTGGTTGCGGCGACGCCAAGACCGACGCGACCAAGGAACAGGATGTCATCGCCAAGGTTGCGGCGCCCGCAGGCAAGAGCTGGTCGGCAACGGTCAGCAAGACCGCCGATGGTGGTTATGTGATGGGCAACCCCGATGCGCCGATCAAGGTGATCGAATTCGCTTCGCTCACCTGTTCGCATTGCGCCGACTTTTCCAAGGATGCTTCTGAAGAGCTGAAGCGCGATTTCGTCGACACCGGCCGCGTGAGTCTGGAGCTCCGCAATTTCATCCGCGATCCGCTCGACGCGTCGGCTGCCGCAATCATCCGCTGCGCCCCGACCGAGCGTTATTTCCCGCTGATGGAAAATGCCTTCGCCTCGCAGGCCGATCTGTTCGCGGCCGCACAGGCCAATCCGAAGGGCGGCGAGGCAGCGATGGCACTGCCGCCGGCGCAGCGATTCCCGGCGCTCGCCAAGGCGTGGAAACTTGACGAGTTCTTCCAGTCGCGCGGGGTCACCGCCGACCAGATAAACGCCTGCCTCGGCAATCTCGACAACATCTCGCAGCTTGAAAAGAGCACCAACGGCGCCATCGAGAAGTTTAAAGTCGCCGGCACCCCGACCTTCGTCATCAACGGCCAGGTCGCCGAAGGCATCGCCAGCTGGGCGCCGCTGCGCGACCGCCTGCGCACGATGGGCGTGCGCTGATCGCATTTTACGCAAGGGGGCGGGGGCAGCCCTGCCCTCTTGCGACTCCCCCCGCGGCGCGGCATGACAGTCCGTCAGGGGGAATTGTGACGGCACAATTGCGGCCATTGCGAATCGTCACGTTGCACGGAGCCTATTCGTGCAGATAAAGCGCCTGCGCCTGACCGGTTTCAAAAGCTTCGTCGAACCGACCGAACTTCGTATCGAACCCGGACTGACTGGCGTCGTCGGCCCCAATGGCTGCGGCAAGTCCAACCTGCTCGAAGCCATCCGCTGGGTGATGGGCGAATCCTCCGCCAAGTCGATGCGCGGCGGCGGGATGGAGGATGTGATCTTCGCCGGCACTTCGTCG
This sequence comes from Sphingopyxis selenitireducens, assembly GCF_051550705.1. Taxonomy (NCBI): domain Bacteria; kingdom Pseudomonadati; phylum Pseudomonadota; class Alphaproteobacteria; order Sphingomonadales; family Sphingopyxidaceae; genus Sphingopyxis; species Sphingopyxis selenitireducens. Next base: position 555,938 of record NZ_JBPULG010000004.1, on the reverse strand, counting down.
CGGCCGTCGCGCGATTTTGCCGAGGTCGCACTCCACTGCGATACCGAAGGCGCGCTCGTCGCCGGCCTGTCCGATGGCAGCGACGGTGACGAACTCGAAGTCATCCGCCGCATCGAACGCGGTGCCGGATCGGCCTATCGCGCCAACGGCCGCGATGTGCGTGCCAAGGATGTCGCGCTGATCTTCGCCGACGCCGCCACCGGCGCGCACAGCCCGGCACTGGTCAGCCAGGGCAAGATCGCCAATGTCATAGCCGCCAAGCCGACCGACCGCCGCGCGATGCTGGAGGAGGCGGCGGGGATCGCCGGGCTGCACGTGCGCCGCAAGGATGCCGAGCAAAAGCTGCGCGCGACCGAAACCAACCTGACCCGCCTGTCCGAAATCGTCGCCGACATGGAAGTGCGCGCCAACGCGCTGCGGCGGCAAGCGCGCGCCGCCGAACGCTACAAGAAATTGAGCGAGGAGATTCGCGTTGCCGAAGGACGGCTGATCTACGCGCGCTGGCGCGATGCCGCCGCCGCCGCCGATCAGGCGCGCCGCGATGCCGATGCCGCCGAAGCCGCTGTGAAAGCCGCACAGGAAGGCCTTGAGGAGCTGTCGCGCGCGCAGACGGAGGTCGCAACCCGCGTCGCCGCCGCCCGCATGGATGCCCAGGTGCAGCGCGATGCATTGGCCGACGTGACCGCGACGCAGGTACGCCTGCACGGTGAGGAACGCGCGGCACGCCAGCGCCTCGACGATCTGGCGGCGCAGCAGGCGCGGCTTGCCGACGACCGCGCGCGCGAGGGTGAACTGGCGCGCGACGCCCATGCCGCGCTCACCGCGCTCGATACCGAAACCAAAACGCTGGGCCGCGACATCGCCGCGCACGACGCAGGCAAGGCCGTGCTCGCCGAGGCCCATCAGGCGGCGCAGGCTCGACTGCGCGATGCCGAAGTGGCGCTGGCGCAGGCACGGGCCAAGGCCGCAAGCGAGGCCGCCGACCGGCGCATCGCGGTGTCGGCGCGCGACAATGCCGAAGCGGCGGTGCGGCGCGTCGGACAGGACAAGGCGCGCGTCGATGCAGACATCGCCGCGCTGGGCGACAGCGCCGCGCTCGCCGCAAAGCAGCGCGAAAACGTGGCGGCGGCCGAAGCGGCCGAGGGCGCGATCGCGGGCGCCGAACAAGCGCTGCAAGCCGCGGAGGCCGACCGCGAAGCGACCGCCGCCGAACTCGCGACAATCGATGCAGGGCTCGCCGAAGCGCGCGCCGCTCTCGCCGCGCTGGACGGCGAAGCGGGGACGCTCGAACGCGCCCTTGCCGCCGCGCGCAGCGACGCGAACCGCATCCTCGATCAACTGCGCGTCGAACCGGGTTACGAAGCCGCGCTGGCCGCGGCATTGGGCGACGATCTGGACGCGGGAACCGACATAGCGGCGGCGCGCAGTTGGAGCGGCACCGATCTGGGGAGCGACGATCCCAAGCTGCCCACCGGCACCCGGTCACTCGCAGAATATGTGAAGGCGCCGGCAGCGCTCGCACGGCGGCTGGCGCAGGTGGCGGTGGCCGACCGCGACGACGACCAGCCGCTTGCCACCGGACAGCGGCTGGTGACCACCGACGGCGTGATGCGCCGCTGGGACGGCTTCGTCTCGCGCGGCGACGGCGCGACCGCCAGCGAACGGCTGGTGCGGCAAAACCGCCTCGATGCGCTTGCGGCGCAGCGTCCGCAGGTTGAGTTGGGGGTGATGGGCCTTCGCGACAAGCGCGAGGCCGCTGCAGCACGTGCGACCGCACTCGCCGACAGCGCCGCGACCGCGCGCAAGCAGGTCGCGCAGGCCGACGAAGCGCGCCGTACCGCGCTGCGCGCCGCCGACCAGGCGCAGGCCGCGCTCGATCGCCACCGCGATGCCGCGGCGTTGTTCGACCGGCGGCTCGGCGAAATCGCCGAGGCAGCGAAAGATGCGGCCGATCAGCTCGCGGCGCAGGAGGCCGCGCTCGCGGCGCTTCCCGACGACAGCATCGCCCGCGCCGCGCTGGAGGCCGAGGAGCAGGCCGCCGAGCGCGCCCGCGCCGACGCGAATAATGCGCGTGATGCCCTGACCGCGCACGATCGCACGCTCGCGGCCTTGAGCGAGCGGCAGGCGGTGGTGAGCGCCGAGATCAAGAGTTGGAAGGCGCGCGCGGGCGAGGCGGCCCGGCGCGTCACCGATATGGACAAGCGCGCCGACGCGCTGGCGGCCGAATCGGCAAAGCTCACCAATGTGCCGGAACGGCTAGCCGAACAGCGCATCGCGGCCGAGGCGCAGCAGGCGACGCTGCGCGAAAAAGCCGCCGCGGCCGAGGTGCAGGAACGCGAAGCCGAAGCCGCGCTGCGCGAGGCCGAGGCCGCACTCAATGCGATTCGCGAGCGCGTCGCCGCAGCGCGCGAAACCCGCGCCGGCGCGGTCGCGCGATCGGAAAATGCCGAACTTCGCCGGATCGAAATGGGGCGGCTGTCGGGCGAGCGGTTCGAATGCCCGCCGCCGCTGCTCCCGAAGAAGGCCGGGTTCGACAACGAAGAGGTCCGCGATGCAAACGCCGAATCGGCGCAGCACGACCGCTTGATTGCCGACCGCGAGCGGTTGGGGCCGGTCAATCTCGTCGCCGCCGACGAACTGGCCGAACTCGACATCGAGCGCGAGAAAAGCGCCGCCGAGATCGAGGAGTTGACGCAGGCGGTGCACCGCCTGCGCGGGTCGATCGGCAATTTGAACCGCGAAGGGCGCGTGCGACTGCTCGCGGCGTTCGAGACGGTCAACGGGCATTTCCAGCGGCTCTTCACCACCTTGTTCAACGGCGGTCAGGCGCATCTGGAACTGGTCGATTCGGACGATCCGCTCGAGGCGGGACTGGAGATTATGGCGCAGCCGCCGGGCAAGCGGCTCGGCACGTTGACCCTGCTCTCAGGCGGCGAGCAGGCGCTGACGGCCGTGGCGCTGATCTTTGGCCTGTTTCTGACCAACCCGGCGCCGATCTGCGTCCTCGACGAAGTCGATGCCCCGCTCGACGACGCCAATATCGAACGCTTCTGCGACCTGCTCGACCGGATGTCGCGCGAGACCAACACCCGCTATCTGATCGTCACCCACAATGCGGTAACGATGGCGCGCATGCACCGCCTGTTCGGGGTGACCATGATCGAGAAAGGCGTGTCGCGGCTGGTTTCGGTCGATCTCGGCGGCGCCGAGGAGCTGCTCGCGGCCGAATAAACGGCTAGGGCGCCGTTCCCACCACCAGCATTGCGGCGAAGATCAGCAGGCCCGCGAAGCGATTGCTGCGGAACTTCGCAAGCGCATCGGCGCCATGGACCGGATCGAGCGTCACCACCTGTCCCGTCAGATGCAGCGCCGCCGGGATGAGCGCGACGAGTACCAGCGGGTCGGGGCGCACTGCCCACAACGCGCCGGCCCAACAGGCAAGCGCAGCGGCATAGCAGATGGCAACGCCCCCACGAACATGGCGGCCCATCGCCCGCGCGCTCGACTTTACGCCGATCATCATGTCATCTTCGATATCCTGAAGAGCATAGATGGTGTCGTAACCGATCACCCACGCGATACAGCCGGTATAGAGCAACGGCAGCGCCAGCCCTTCGATGCCATCCACCGCGACCCAGGCGACAAGCGCGCCCCAACTGAACACCAGCCCCAGCCATGCCTGCGGCCACCAGGTGATGCGCTTCATGAACGGATAGGCGGCTACGGGCAGCAGGCTGCCGAGCGCGACGATCTGGGCAGGCCCCGGCAGTTGGATCAGTACCAACAGGCCGAGCAGCGACAGGAATATCATCCACAAGGCGGCGTTACGCACCGAAACCGTGCCGCTCGCTACCGGCCGCGACGCGGTACGCGCGACGCGGGCGTCGAGGTCGCGATCGACGATGTCGTTATAGACGCACCCTGCGCTGCGCATCGCCACAACGCCGAGCATCAGCCACAGGAACAGCGGCCAATGGCTGACCGCCCCGCCCGCCAGCGCAATGCCGAACGCGCAGGGCCAATATTGCAGCCAGATGCCGATCGGCCGATCGAAACGCGCGAGCAACGCATAGGGACGCACCCCGGCGGGGAGCAGGGCGATCAGCCCCTGATGCTGGCTGTCGGGAGGATGGATTGCGGTCATCGGCTGCTGCGCGATAGCAGCCGCCGCGTCCCTGATAAATGATTGATTGGGCAGGACGCCGACAGCGTCAGCAGGTCGACGGCGTCACCGATGGCGAAGGATTATAGACTTGCTGCAGGTCGCGCCCTTCGCGAATATTGAACGATGCCGTTGACCGGATCGTCTGCGGTCCCAGCCAATTGCCATAAGCTAGCGATTTATATCGATAGGTGATCTCGACAAACATCACCGCTGTGCCAGCCGGCGCCGTGACTTCGGCCCCCTCAGGCCCCATTCCGGGAAAATCGGTCCCCGTAATCCCGGTTCCCTCCGGACCATATTCCGAGTCGACATCCATGTCGCCATAGCAACGCTGCCAGTGAATCCATTGCCCGTCATCGGCGTTGCGTTCGAGGCTGGACAGAATGATCCGGCCGTTGGGCTTGAAATCGAGCTCCGCCGCCTGAGCCTCGACTCCCGTGAACACCTCATTGATGTCGATTTCGCGAATCGAGGGCTGCGACAGGCTGCTTCCGAACGCGATGCGCGAGGCATTGTCGGCGGCGCTGAGCCCGATCTGACTAATCTTTGTATAGGTCAGGGTCAGATTGGCGATTTCGACGCCGGCGAATCCGATCAGGACAAAAAGGGGGATCACGAAGGCCATTTCGATGACGAGCGCGGCCCGGCAGTCGCGCCAAAAGCGCGTCATGACCATGCGAATGCGGTTGCAGTAGCGGCGGACAGTCATTTGCATTTCGCCGGGTTTGCGTCGGTGCCGGCACGATAGGGCTGGTTGCGCAGAACCGTCGCCTGCGTCAGCGTCGTCGATTGCGACTGGCCCAGCATCTTCCACACGGGCAAAACGCGTTTGAACTCCATCGACGCCGTATAGAGGACGACATCGTCGGCGCCGCCGTTGCCAGCCTTGCCGCGGTCGGCGTCCCAGCTACCGTTTCCGTTAATATCCTCGAAACATTCGCCGCTGTCATAGCTGTTGTTGCCGTTCTTGTCCTTAAACGGCTCGGGTTTTCCGACCTGGTCAAAGCTGTCATAGACTTTGCGCGTGAAGGTCACTGTGGCTTTCGCGAACACCTTCTGCACCTCTGCCCGAACCTTCGCGTCAAGTGCGCTCTGGCTTCCGGCATTCGATTCCAGCGTCGAATCGCGCGCCGCCTTGGCCACGGCCCCCTGCAGCACCTGCTTGGCATAAAATTGCCAGCTGAAATCAAATGCGCCCATCAACAGAAGCAGGAAGAGCGGAGCGGTCAGCGCGAACTCGACGGCCGCGAGGCCGCGTTGATTCCGACCGAGATCGTGCGCGCGATGAACCGCGCGATGAACAGGGCGGCGGATCATTGCGACAGCCTCAGGCGTGAAATCTGATCGGCGATCGACTGAAATATAGTCTTGAGCTTTTCGGCGCTCCCGGTCTGATAGGCCTTGCCCGGCGTCGCACATTGAGTGAGTTGACTGTTCAGCGTCACGCCAAAGCCGATCACCCAGATGGTGACCTTTGCATCATTGTCGCCGACCTGCATATTCTTTGCCTTCTCGCAAAGCTGCACGAAGCGGTTGTTGTGGCGCGCGACCGCATTGCTGTCGCTTGTCGCGCCGATGCGACCGCTCGACCGCTCTTCACCCTGATGCGAATAATTGTCCATTGGCGCGGTCATTTCGCCGTCGGTCATGAAGATGATGTGGCGGCTGATCGGACGATTGTTCGACGCCACCGCATTTTCGCCCGCGAAAAGCCCCGTGGGTGAGAGGAGGCGCGCGCCCCACGCCATGCCGGTGTCATGATAGGTATAGCCCTGCGGCTTCAGAGAAGCGATCTTGCTGGTGAATTCCGCCTTCCCCGCGTCATTCATCTCGGTCAGCTTCATCGCTGGCACCGGGCATGCAGCAGTATCGTCGCCGTCGTCCGCATTCTCGCCGAAGCTGTTTTTGTCCGACCCGGTCGATGGAGACGAAGAGCTGCGTGTAAAAGCGAAGTCGGGCAGGAACATTTTCCATTTGGTCGCGTCGTCCGACGTCGGCACCATGTCGATGTTCATGTCATAAGCCGCAGCCGGTGCGGTCGTTGTCGCATTGAAAGGCGTCGTAGCCCGCTCTATGATGCAGCCGTCCCAAGTGGCGGATTTATCCACCCCCTTGTCGCCCGTGTTGAATTTCAGCGTTCCGCCGCCTTTGCCTCCAGCAACGGGACGCGAGTCGTTCCTATATGTATAATCCTTGAACTTGTTATTTTTGTCGAAGTTCGGAAAACGCGTAGGCATATCCACCGAATCAGACAGCCACGCCGGGTTCGCCTTGTACAAAATCGCGCCGACATTGACGGTATTGCTGTAGGGCACCACACCGAAGCGCAGCTTGCCGTCACCGATTTCCGCCTTGGTCAGCGTATCGAAGAATACCATCGCCGCGTTGCGCAGCCCCACGATTTTCGAAACCGAATCGCCCGAATTGGTGCGCGACATCGACCCCGTGACGTCGAGCACCAGCATCACGTCGGTGTTGGAAATTTCCAGCTTGGCGGCGCAGGTCGCGCTCAGGTCGAATTTCTCGTTCCCAAAGATGAACATGATCGCGGTCGGCAGACGTGCGCTCGCGACTCCGGTCACGTCGCTCGTGCCGCTCGGTCTCGACGTGAAGCTCGCCGCCTGGCTGCCATAAATGCCATTGGGGAAATTGATGTTGAACATCTTGGTCGCTTCAGCCTTTTGCGGCGTGCCATAATCGCCGCCGGCCATCGCGCGGCGTCCGGCCAGCACGCCGGCATCGCACGCCTGCTGCAGGCGCAACTGTGCCATATAGCCGCGGCCGATATCGACGCTCGATCCCACGATGCCGAGGATCGGAAGAAGCGCAGCCGCCGTAATGATCAAGGCGTTGCCACTCTGGTCGTGCAATAATGTGCTGGCACCCGGCCGCAAGCGGCTGAATATGGTCCCTCGCATGGTCTGAACCCCTCTTGGCCCGTCACGCGGCCCACCCAGATGCATGACGGCTCGTCTCGCACTAGAACGAAACTGCTTACCAAATTGATAATCGCCCCGGCCCTGCCCCTTCGTCCGGAGGCTGCAGCACGACAAGAGGTGCGCGGCGAATCGCCTTCTGCTATCGCGGCGTCATGCCCGCGACCCCAGCCTGGCCACCCGCCAGCACACCCCGCCTGTTCATCGACCAGCCGCTTGCGGAAGGTTCAGCGCCCGCGATCGACGGACCAGCTGCGCATTATCTGCTCAACGTCATGCGACTGAAGGTCGGCGACCCGATCCTGCTGTTCGACAACCGCAGCGGCGAATGGCTGGCCGTCATCGCCGATGCCGGCAAGCGATCGCTGACGGCAACCCTTGAACGACAGATGCGCCCGCTGGAGCAGGTTCCCGACCTGTGGCTCTGCTTCGCCCCGGTCAAAAAGGCGCGGCTCGACTGGATCATCGAGAAAGCGACCGAACTCGGCATCGCGCGGCTGCAACCGGTCATTACCGAACGCACGATCGTCGAGCGGGTGAAGCGCGAGCGGCTGGAGGCGCAGATCATCGAAGCGTGCGAACAATGCGGGCGCACAGCGGTTCCCGATCTCGCCGAGCCGGTCAAGCTGCCCCAATTGCTGCGTGACTGGCCCATGGAGCGCGCGCTGCTGTTTGCCGACGAGGCCGGTGGCACGCCGATGGCGGCCCTCGATGTCCCTGCCCCCGCCGCGATCCTGACCGGCCCCGAAGGCGGCTTTACCGACCGCGAGCGCGCCTTGCTGCTCGATTGCCCCGCAACGCGGCGCATGACGCTGGGTCCGCGCATATTGCGCGCCGAAACCGCCGCCATCGCCGCCACCGGCCTGTGGATGGCGCAGCATGGTGATTGGGCGAGCCAAAGCTAAGTCACCGGCTAATAGGTCACCGGCTAAACTGTCCCGGTGTCGGACAGAAGCACCCTGGCTTTAACCGCCTGTTAGCCATGCCCGGTCCATAAGGACGCCATGCAGCGGCAGGACCAGCGCCGATACTGCTGTGGTGTGGGGACCAGTTTATGCAGTGCATGCGCGCGTTGATGATGCTCGCCTCGCTGGCGATGGCGCTTGTCGCCGCGCCAGCCGGCGCACAGACGACCACGACTTACAGCAACACGACGACGGGCGCGATCAACGCATCGACGCCCTGCACTGCGCCGCTCGTGCGCAATTTCAACGTCGCGGCGGGCTACATCGTCGGCGATGTCGATCTGGCGATGCTGGCGACGCACAGCTGGCGCGGCGACCTTCGCATCACGCTGCAATCGCCCGCAGGCACGCGCGTCCAGCTCGTGAACGGCGATACCGGAAGCGTGTCGGGCGACAATTACAACGTCCGGCTCGACGATGACGCGGCGCAGACGGTCAATACCGACGGCAACACCGCCAATCATTCGACCAGTGCGCCGCCATATCAAAACAGCTTTCGCCCCGATTCGCCGCTGTCGGCGTTCGATGGAGAGAATAGCGCGGGAACCTGGCGGCTGGAGATTTGCGACCAGTTTCCGTCGTCGGACAATGGCAGTTTCACGCGCGCCGATCTCTATCTCACCAGCCGCCCGGCCGCCTATGCAGACCTGTCGCTGAGCAAGAACGTCAGCAATGCGGCGCCCGCGCCGGGCGCGAGCATCAGCTATAGCCTGAGCGTCACCAATGCCAGCGCCTCGCCAAGCACCGCGACGGGCGTGACCGTGCTCGACGCGCTGCCCGCAGGGTTCAGCTTCGCCAGCGCATCGGGGTTTGGCTCCTACAACAGCGGCACCGGCGTGTGGACGGTGGGAAGCATTCCGCCGGGAACGACGCGGACACTGACGATCAGCGGCACCGTCGCCGCCTCATCGGGAGTGACGATCGTCAATGTCGCCGAAATCACGGCATCGTCGGTCGTCGATCTCGATTCGACGCCGGGCAATGGCGCTACGGGCGAGGATGATTATGCATCGGCCAGCTTCACCGTATCGGGAACGCGCGCCGCGGGAACGCCGCCCACGCTCATCTGCCCGGTTGGCATGACAGTGCACGACTGGGACAGTGTAAGCTGGACGGCGGGGACGACGAACGCAAGCTATTCGCTGACCGCGATCGGAACGATGAATATCGGCATCGCGATCAGCGGCGGATCCTTCCTCAGCAACGCGACCTATGGCGGCCAGTCGCCGACGCGGCAGAATGCCGTCACCGGCGGCTTCTCCCCCGCGCAATATTCGATTTTCGAGCTGGTCGATTTCACCAGCCAGACGGGGACCGTCACCTCGACGATCACGCTGCCGACGGCGGTTCCGGGTGCCCAGTTTCGCCTGTTCGATCTCGACTATTCCGCGGGCCAGTTCGCCGATCGCGTGACGGTCACCGGCAGCTATAATGGGGCGATCGTCACGCCGGTGCTAACCAATGGCGTTTCCAACTATGTCATCGGCAACAGCGCCTTTGGCGACGCTCTATCGGCCGACGGCAGCGCCGACGGCACCGTCGTCGTGACCTTTGCCGTGCCGATCGACAGCATTACCATCACCTATGGTAGCCACAGCCTTGCGCCGGCCAATCCCGGCCAGCAGGGCATGGCGATACACGACATCAGCTTTTGCCGCCCCGTCGCCAATCTGGCGGTCGCCAAGACGAGCAGCATTGTCAGCGATCCGGTGAATGGCACGACTAACCCCAAGGCGATTCCCGGTGCGACGATGCTTTACTGCATCCTCGTCACCAACAATGGCAGCGCGACAGCAACCGCGATCAACATCACCGATGCGCTGCCCGGGACGACGAGCTTCCTCCCCGGATCGCTGCGCAGCGGCACGAGTTGCGCGGGGGCGACGACGGTCGAGGATGACAATGCGAGCGGCGCCGATGAAAGCGATCCGTTCGGCGCATCGATCACCGGCACCACCCTGTCGGCAACGACGGCGACGCTGGCCCCGACGGGAACGATGGCGATCAGCTTCAACGCAACGATCAACTAGATGTATGGATTTCGGCGCCACGAATTGCAGGTAACGACGGCCCCGATTGCATTCTGTACCGAACCGTATAATGGCGCAATATGAGCACGCGCACCGCCTCGGACAGCAACGATCCCATCGTAGAAAGCCGCGACCATCTCGCGGCCCCCATGATCAAGGGCGAAAAGCCCAAGGACCGATGGCGCATCGGCACCGAGCACGAGAAATTCGTGTATCGCACCGCCGACCATCGCGCGCCCAGCTATGACGACCCCGGCGGCATTCACGATCTGTTGATGGCGCTCACGCGCTTCGGCTGGGAACCGGTGATCGAGGGCGGCAAGGTGATCGCACTCGCGGGCAGCGACGGCACCGTCAGCCTCGAACCCGCGGGCCAGCTCGAACTGTCGGGCGCGCCGGTTGAAAATCTCCATCAGACCTGCGCCGAAACCGGTCGCCATCTGAAACAGGTCAAGGAAGTCGGCGCCGAACTCGGGCTCGGTTTCCTGGGGCTCGGCATGTGGCCCGACAAGACGCGCGCCGAGCTGCCGATCATGCCCAAGGGCCGTTACAAGATCATGCTCGATCATATGCCGCGCGTCGGCACGATGGGGCTCGACATGATGCTGCGCACCTGCACGATCCAGACCAACCTCGATTATTCGAGCGAGGCCGATATGGTGCAGAAATTCCGCGTTTCGCTGGCGCTGCAACCGCTCGCGACCGCGCTCTTCGCTTCATCGCCGTTCACCGAGGGCAAGCCCAACGGCTTCATGTCGTACCGCAGCCACATCTGGACCGACACCGACCCCGCGCGCACCGGCATGCTGCCCTTCGTGTTCGAGGACGGCTTCGGATATGATCGTTATGTCGACTATATGCTCGACGTCCCCATGTATTTCGTCTTCCGCGACGGAAAATATATCGATGCGGCGGGACAGAGCTTCCGCGATTTCCTGAAGGGCGAACTGCCTGCCCTGCCGGGCGAAAAGCCCTATTTGTCCGACTGGAACGACCATCTCTCGACCGCCTTTCCCGAGGTCCGGCTGAAAAGCTTCCTCGAGATGCGCGGCGCCGACGGGGGCCCGTGGAACCGCATCTGCGCGCTGCCCGCCTTGTGGGTCGGCCTGCTTTACGATCAGGGCTCGCTCGACGCGGCATGGGATCTGGTCAAGAACTGGAGCATCGAGGAACAGCAGGCGCTCCGCGACGCGGTCCCCAGCGAAGGGCTTGACGCCCCCGCCCCCGGCGGCGGCACCGTCGGCGAACTCGCGCATCGCGTGCTCGATATCGCAGCAGCAGGCCTTGCCGCGCGCGCCGAGGTCAATTCGATGGGCGACAATGAGGTTGGTTTCCTCGAACCGCTGCGCCAGATCGTCAAGCGCGGGCGCTCACCCGCACATGATCTGCTCGACCGCTATGAAGGCGCGTGGGGCGGCGATCTTTCGAAAATCTACGACGAGCTCAGCTTCTAGGCGACCGGCCCGACCCGCTCGTCGGGTTCGAGCCGGATCAGCGGGCGCGCGCGTCCCGTCAGCCGGGCAAACAGGCGCGGGACGAAGGCATGATGCTGCGCCCAGTTCCAATAGGCCTGATAAGCGGGATCGGCGAGGAGGTGCTTCTCCTCGGTCTTCGCGCGCCAGTAATAGACTCCGCTGACCAGCGCGAGCAGCGCGCTGTTGCGCAGCCCCTCGACCCAGCCGCCAGAGGTGACGAGAAAGGGCATCGCCCCGACCCACCAGCTGAGATTTTTCGACACATAGGCCGGGTGCCGCGTGAAGGCATAGGGCCCGTGGGTGATGATGCCGCGGTGCGTCAGGTTCGAAAAGCGGATGCCGAACGCCATCGTCGCCCATGCATAGACCGCGATCAGCCCGACGAGAAGGATGGCCCAGAGGGTCATCAGCCCGTCATGCCCCTGCAGCCAATATCCCCAGTCAGCGCCGCCCACCTGATAGTCGAGCGGCCCGCCGCTCATCAGGATGAAGGGCGGATAGCAGATCAGCGCCGCGACCCATGCCATGCCATAAGGATTGGCGGTACGGATATGTGCGTCGAGCGGCTTCAGGGTCAGAATATAGCCGACGGTCGCGATATGGACGTCGATCAGATAGAGGAAATTGATCGCCCAGATCCCGGTCTTGTAGGGATTGGCGAGAATTTCGCTCATTGGCACGCTGACCAGCGCGGCAAAATTGCCGGGCACGATCGACAGCATGAAGGCGGTGAAAAACCCCTTCACCGCCCAGGCGCGAAAATGATGGGCCATCGCGCGGCTGTCGACCGGCTGGCCGGGCGCAATCAGCCAGCGGCCGAATTGATAGCATCCATCGCGCGGTTCGATCATCCGGCGGTCGAGCCACAGCATATAGGGCACCGACACGAGCAGCAGCCACGGCGCGACGGTTTCGAGCAGATTCATCGAAAAGGCATATTGGCCGAACCAGTAGAATCGCATCGTCGCATAGGCGAGCGCGATCAGGCCCCAGGTCGCCCACAGCCCGGCGAGCTTGGTCAGGCTAATATCGAGCGTCTCGCGCCACGGGCGGCGCTGCGCCCAGTCGATCCCGGTCGAGGGGTTGCGATGAACCTTGTCGACGAAAACCGACCACAGCACCATTGGAATCCCGCAGGCGAGAACGCTCGCGATCGCCGAATTCGGCCCGTTCATCGGTCCGCGGTCGCCCCAGTCGATGCCCAGCCAGCCCGCGATCTCGGGGGCATAGCGCGCGATCAGCAAATAGGCGGTCAGCCCCGCCAACCCGACAAGGCCCACCCCGGCACTGACCGCCGAACGCGGCCGCGCACGGTTGGCCGGCGGCGAATCGATGGCCGCTTCACCGGCTGGAGATTCTGCGATTTTGGTCATGCTTTCCACCCGCTTAGCCCTACCCAAAAAGGGTAAGCAAGCCGTCAATGATTTCGACCGATTCGCGCCGAAAATCCTGCAAAAATGGCAGTATTCTCATACTCTGCCACCGTTCACCGCGCGATGGTTTCGATTCGGCGCGAGTCGGGGGTCAGAGATTCGCGCCGCCGGGATGCCGCTGTTAAGGCGCCACCCAAGTCGGGGCGGAGGGCTCCATTAAAACATAAGACTGGGTCGTAACTTGTCTTCAAAAACCACGGGTCTGCGCCATTGGCGCGAGCGCTTTACGGCGCTGTTTCAGGACCATGAAATTTTTGTTCGCACGCACGGGCATGTCCGGTTTCTGCGTGTCAGCGCCGTCTGGCAAAAGCGCGTCGCGCTGATCGCCGGTCTGGTGCTGCTCGCCTGGGCGGGCACGATGCTGACTGTATTGGTCAATCAGCTCCTTCACGCCGACGAACGCGCCGAAGTCGCACAAAAGCAGGCCGCCGCCGCCGCCGCCGAACAGCGGATCGCCCAATATCGCGACCGCGTCGGCGAAGTCGCCGCCGATCTCGAGCAGCGTCAGGAACAGCTTGAGGAATGGTCGAAGATCCATTTCGGAGTCGAACCCGCAGCGGTGACCAACGAAGCCGGCGTGGCGCCTGCCGCCGGAGCCGAGGCGAAAGCCGCGAGCGCACCGCTCAAAACGAGCGCGCTGATCGACCCCAACCTGCCGCCTGAGGCGCAGATTTTGGCGCGGCTGGAAGCACAGCAGGAAAGCTTTGCCACCCGCTTGCTGACCGCCGTCAACGCCCGCGCCGCCAACGCCGAAGGCGCGGTCGCCAAGCTGGGCATGGACCCCACCGCACTCGTCCGCAATGCCGCGGCCGGCCGCGGTGGTCCCTTCATTCCCTATCGCGGCAAGATGGGCCATGCGCGCACGCTCGGCAAATCCTTCGCCGCGCTTGAAAGCGCCTTGTTCCGTATGGAAGTGCTCGAACGCACCCTCGTCGCGCTGCCTTCGGGCAAGCCCGCCGATGTACTGATGCTGTCGTCGAGCTATGGCTATCGCAGCGATCCCTTCACCGGTGCCGGCGCGATGCACGCGGGCCTCGACTTTCCGGGACCGATCGGCACCCCGATCCTCGCGGCCGCTCCGGGCAAGGTCGTTTATGTCGGCCAGAAGTCGGGTTATGGCAATGTAGTCGAGGTCGACCATGGTCAGGGGATAATGACCCGCTACGCCCATTTGTCGGGCTTTACCTCGCGGGTCGGCGCACAGGTCACCGCGGGCGAGCAGATCGCCAAAATGGGCTCGACCGGTCGCTCGACCGGCAGCCACCTGCATTTCGAAGTCCGTTTGAACGGCGTCGCGGTCAACCCGCGCCGCTTCCTGGAGGCCAAAGCCGATGTTCTCGAAGTCAAAGCCGACGCAAGACAGCGCGTCGGTTCCGTCGCCGCCGTCCGCGGTGCCCGCTAAGATGGCGACCGGCGCACGCCACACGACCTTTTCGATCCTGGGATCGGATGTCGTCGTCACCGGTCATGTCTCGGCCAGCGTCGACCTCCACGTCGACGGCAAGATCGAGGGCGACCTGAAATGCGCAAATCTGGTGCAGGGCGAAGCGAGCGAGATCAAGGGCGCGGTCGTCGCCGAAACCGCCAAGATCGCGGGACTCGTCGACGGGTCGATCGACGCCAAGACGCTGATCGTCCACGCGACCGCGCGGATCACGGGTGACGTTGCTTACGAAAATATCACGATCGAAAATGGCGGCAAGGTCGACGGCAAGCTCAGCCACCGCCGCCACGGCGCCGCAGTCGCCAAGGCCCCGCCGCCGCTGGAAGTCGTCGCGAACTAAGCGCGCCGCCGGACAGGAATGGAGAGCGGGCCAGCCGCTCTCCACTGGCAACCTCAACCCCTGACCGCATCCCGCCAATGGCGGTGCAGCCCCTCCACGTCGCCGCTGGTCAGCAGCGGCATCGCCGATTGCAGCTGCGCGTCAGTCCAGTCCCACCATTGCATCTCCAGCAACATCGCGATTCGTGCGTCGTCGAAACGCTTGCGGATGGGCCTGGCCGGATTGCCGCCAACGATGGCGTAGGGTTCGACATCGCGCGCGACGAGCGCCCGCGTCCCGATTACCGCACCGTGCCCGATGCGGACACCGGGCATGATCACCGCTTCCGAGCCGATCCAGACGTCGTTGCCGATCACCGTGTCGCCCGCCGCCTGAAATCCGTTGCGGGCCCCTTCGAACGCGGGAACATCGGGCATCCAGAAGAACGGGAAGGTGCTGACCCAGTCGTTCCGGTGCCCCTGATTGCCCGCCATGATGAAGGCCGCACCCGATCCGATCGAACAGAAGCTGCCGATGACAAGCTTGTCGGCGTCGGCGTCCGGGAGGATGAAGCGCGCACAATCGTCGAAACTATGGCCGTGATAATAGCCCGAATAATAGCTGTAGCGTCCGACATATATGTTGGGCTGGGTGACTTGCTTGTCGAGCGTGATGCCCTTGAACGGGCTTTCGAAATAATTGGTCATGATGAAGTTTCCGTACCGCCGGCCCGCACGGGGCCGGACAGGATCCAGGCATAATGGGGCTGAAAAGCGCGGAGGGTTTGCCGCGCTTTCTATGTTCCTCGCGTCAGAGGCGCGGGAACCCGATGCAGATGGTACATGGGGCAGACTTCATGGGCAGGTTCATGCCCCGGCGCTTGCCCAAAGGCAATATCCACGCGCGCGACGAAGCGGAAGCCGGCGTCAGCCGGTTCGCGGCCCGATCCACATCATCACGCTGATATGGTCGCCCAGCCCGACGCCTTCGGCTCTTTGAACCGCGACCTTGACTGGCAGCAAATAGGTGCCGTCGCGCGGAAAGAGCGAAGTCGTGAATTCGCTTTCTCCAACCTTCGCGACGACCGGGACCACGCCCCAGCCATAGCTCGCCGACAGCGCGGCATAGCGGATCTCGCCGACATGATCGTCGGGGATGCGGGCAAAGAGAAAGGGCGCGGGGCCGCGCCATTCGATGATTTCGGCGACAAAGGCGATGCGCGTCGTCAACTGCGCGGCGCCTGCCGCCGATAGCTCAGCGCTTCGGCGACATGGATGCGCCCGACCGCTTCGGCGCCCGCAAGATCGGCAATCGTCCGTGCCACCCGCAAGATACGCGTATAGCCGCGCGCCGAGAGCCGCATCGCTTCGGCCGCCTGCGCGAGCAGCTTGCGGCCCGGCTCGTCAGGGGCCGCGACCGCCTCCATCAGCTCGCCGTCGATCTCGGCGTTGGTGCGCGCCTTGTGATCGGCGTAGCGCGCGGTCTGGAGATCGCGGGCGGCAGCGACGCGCGCCGCGACCTCGGCGCTCCCTTCGGCGGGCGGCGGCAGGACGAGGTCGGCGGCGCTGACCGCCTGCACCTCGACGTGCAGGTCGATGCGATCGAGCAGCGGGCCCGACAGCTTCGCCTGATAATCGGCGGCACAGCGCGGTGCACGGCTGCACGCGAGCGCGGCGTCGCCAAGATGACCGCAGCGGCACGGGTTCATCGCCGCGATCAGTTGAACGCGCGCGGGGAAAGTGACATGGGCATTGGCCCGCGCGACGCTGACCTCGCCCGTTTCGAGCGGCTGGCGCAGCGAATCGAGCACGCCGCGCTGAAACTCCGGAAGCTCGTCGAGGAAGAGTACGCCCAGATGCGCGAGGCTGACCTCGCCGGGGCGGACGCGCAGCCCGCCGCCGACGAGCGCAGGCATCGACGCCGAATGATGCGGGTTGCGGAACGGCCGTGCGCGGACAAGCCGCCCGCCCTCGAGCTTCCCCGCAACCGAGGCGATCATCGAGACCTCCAGCGCCTCAGATGGCGTGAGGTCGGGCAAAATGCCGGGAAGGCACGCCGCCATCAGCGATTTGCCCGCACCGGGTGGTCCGGCCATCAGCAGATTATGCCCGCCGGCAGCGGCGATTTCGAGCGCGCGCTTGGCCGTCTCCTGCCCCTTCACTTGCGCCAGGTCGACGCTGCGCGGCGGCACTTCGACCACGCCCGGCACCGGCGGCGCGAGCAAGGCGGTGCCCTTGAAATGATTGAGCAGTGAGAGAAGGTCGGGCGCGGCAAGCACCTCGACATTGCCCGCCCACGCGGCCTCGGGTCCCTGCGCGACGGGGCAGACGAGCCCGCGATCCTGACTGCCCGCGTGGATCGCGGCGAGCAGAACCCCCGGCGACGAGGCGACGCGGCCGTCGAGGCCGAGTTCGCCGACGACCACATAGGAGCCCAGCGTTTCGGGATCGACGACGCCCATCGCGCCGAGCAACGCGAGCGCAATCGGCAGGTCGTAATGCGAACCCTCCTTGGGAAGGTCGGCGGGCGAGAGGTTGACGGTGATGATCTTGGGCGGAAGCGACAGGCCGATCGCGGCGATTGCGGCGCGGACGCGCTCGCGGCTTTCGCCGACCGCCTTGTCGGGCAGGCCGACGATGACGAAGCGCGGCAGGCCCGGCGTGACCTGACACTGCACCTCGACCCCGCGGGCTTCGAGCCCGAGATAGGCGACGGTGGAAACGATCGCGACCATGACATCCCCCGAGCGGCACGCGATGTGCCCGCTTTGTTCCCCGTGCCTTTTTAGGCGAAGCGACGGGAAGGTCGAGTCTTTTCGCAACTTGCCGTCCTTCGCCTGCGCCGTGGTTAGCCAGGGTGATTTGACAACATACCAACTGGTCGGTATGTAGATGGACATGAACCCGAATCAGTCCTCCACCGGCGCCACGCCCTCCGCCGCCAGCGCGCCGCCTTCGGGCCGCGCGGCGCGGGGAAGTGCGCGGGCAGCGCTGATCGCGGCGGCGCATCAGACGGTGCGCAAACAGGGCTATGCCGCAACGACGGTCGACCAGATTTGCGCGGCGGCGGGGGTCACCAAGGGCGCCTTCTTCCATCATTTCGCGTCGAAAGAGGCGCTGGCGATCGCAGCGGCCGAGGCGTGGACCGAGCGCGCGCGGCCGATGTTCGCAATGCCGCCACACACGAAGCTCGACGATCCGCTCGACCGGTTGCTCGGCCATATCGATTTCCGCTTTGCGATGCTCGACGGACCGGTCGAGGAATTCACCTGCTTCGTCGGCACGATGGTGCAGGAAGCCTTTGCGACGAGCGAGGCGATCCGGCTGGCGTGCGAGGCGAGCATCAGCGCCTATTGCGACGCGCTGACCCCCGATATCGAGGCGGCCATGGCGCGCCACGGTTCGCCCGAGGACGTCTCTGCGCTGGGCCTTGCGCAACATATCCAGTCGGTTTTGCAGGGAAGCTTCATTCTGGCGAAAACGACGAACGATCCGGCGATTGCGCGGGAAAGCGTCACCCATTTGAAGCGTTATGTGCGGATGCTGTTCGGCAGGCGAGACGCCGCATGACACGCCCCGCCCCCAACCCGGATGTCCGTAGCGATACGGACAAAACCACCCCGGCGGATCGAACCCGCCACGACTAAGCCGGAGCGCCGCGACACGACGCCCGGACAATTTTGAGGAGAGAAAAAATGCCCCAGATGATTTTCATCAACCTGCCCGTCACCGACCTGGACAAGTCGAAGGCCTTTTACGAAGCGGTCGGCGCGGTGAACAACCCGGCCTTCACCGACGAAACCGCCGCCTGCATGGTGGTCGCCGAAGGGTCGATCCACGTCATGCTGCTGACCCACGAAAAATGGGCGACCTTTACGTCGAAAGCGATTCCCGACGCGCACACCACGGCGCAGGTCCTGCTTTGCGTATCGGCCGACAGCCGCGACGCGGTCGACGGACAGGTCGACAAGGCGGTCACGGCCGGCGGCAAGGCCGACCCGACCCCGACGCAGGACTTCGGCTTCATGTATGGCCGCAGCTTCGAGGATCCCGATGGCCATATCTGGGAAGTGATGTGGATGGACCCCGCCGCCATCCCCGCTGGCGAACCCGCCGAAGCGGCGGCCTGACCCAAGCATAAGGGAGGAGGAAGACATGACCGACGCAGTGCCCGCCAAGGGTCAGGTGATCGCAGGCTATGTTTTGAGCGGCCTTGTGATCCTCTTCCTCCTCTTCGATGCCGGGCTCAAGCTCGTCGCGCCCGAGGTCGCGATCAAATATACGCCGCCCGGCCTTGGATGGCCGCTGGACGTGCCGACGATGACGATGCTCGCGGTCCTGCTGTTGATCCCGACTTTGCTGTATATCTGGCCCCGCACGAGCATCCTCGGCGCGATCCTGATCACCGGCTATCTCGGCGGCGCAATCGCGACCCATGTCCGCATCGGCAGCCCGCTGTTCAGCCACTGTCTGTTCGGCGTCTACCTGGGCCTGATGCTTTGGGGCGGGCTGTGGCTACGCGACCCCCGGGTCCGCGCGCTGATCCCGCTTCGGACAGGAGCAAGCGCATGAGCTTTCAGGCCTATATCGACAATGTCGAGGCGAAGACCGGCAAATCGGCGGAGGCGCTGAGGGCCATCGCAATCGACAAGGGCTTCGCCGACGAAGCCGGCCTGGCACCCGGCATAAAGGCCGGGGCGATCATCGACTGGCTGAAGGCCGATTACGACCTCGGCCACGGCCACGCGATGTCGATCGTCGCGTGGATCAAAGGGAAGAGGAACTGATCATGTTCGCCCGAACGAAAGCCGAGCCCGAAATTACCGCCTACCGATCGGTGCCGGATTTCGCTTGCGGCCGCATCAAGGACATCCGCGTCCGCTGGGCGCTCGACGAAATCGGCCAGCCCTATCTCACACGGCTGATCGGCGGCATTTTCGAGGACAAGGCACAGGCCTATCTTGCCGATCAGCCGTTCGGGCAGGTTCCGGTCTATAAGGAGGGTGATCTGACCCTGTTCGAAACGGGGTCGATCCTGATCCACGTCGGCGAAGCCGACGAGCGCCTGTTGCCGCGTGATCCGAAAGGCCGCGGGCGCGCGATCAGCTGGATGATCGCCGCGCTCAACAGCGTCGAACCGATGATCCAGACGCTGGTCGTGCTGACCGTGAAGGGACAGGGCACCGACTGGCTCGCCGGTGCCATCGACGCGGCGAGACCCTTTGCCGAGCAGCGATTGGCGCGACTGTCGCAGGCGCTCGGCGACCGCGACTGGCTGGAAGAGCATTTTTCGATCGGCGACATCGTGATGGTCGATGTGCTCCGCAACGCAAATCCGGAGTTGCTGGCGCCACATCCCAATCTGACCGCCTATGTCGCGCGCGGCAAAGCCCGCCCGGCCTTTCAGAGCGCCATGACGGCGCACCTGGCCGACTGCGCTGTCGGCGAACCGCTGCCTGCCTGAACCGCCAACCGAGGAGACACCGCCATGCCCGTGAACCCCGACAGCAAACTCGAAGTCACCGCTTTCGACTGGGTGCCCGATTTCGCGCGCGGCCATGTCCGCGACCTCCGCCCGCGCTGGGCGTGCGAGGAAATCGGCCTCGATTATTCCGAGCATCTGATCAGCGCGATCAATCGCCCCGCCGACCATTTCCTGTTCCAGCCATGGGGACAGGTTCCCGTGCTCAACGACGATGGCGTCCGCCTGTTCGAAAGCGGCGCGATCCTGCTCCATCTCGCCGAAAAGGATGCGCGGTTGATGCCGCGCGATGCGCAGGGCCGCGCGAGTGTGCTGGCGTGGATCTTTGCCGCCTATAACAGCGTCGAGCCGATGCTGTTCGAACTGAACAATGTCGATATTTTCGCCCGGGACGAGGAATGGGCGAAATTGCGCCGCCCCAGCCTGATCGAATTCATTGAGGGCCGGCTGGGCCGGCTTAACGATGCGATGGGCGACAAAGATTATCTGGTCGGCGACTTCAGCGCCGCCGACATTGCGATGGCGTCGGTGCTGCGCGAAGCCGTCGACGCCGGGTTGATCGCCGGGCAGCCGCGATTGCAGGCCTATCTGGACCGCTGCCTTGCACGTCCGGCGTTCCAGAAAGCGTTGGCGGCCCAGCTGGCCGCCTTCAGCGAAGAAGCGGGTCCACCCGCCGCATAAGTGGGGGTTTGGGGCGGGCCCGCGCATCTGGCGCGGAATTTGCCCACCCCGCTGCGACTAGGGAGCAAGCTCCCAAGTCTCACTGCCCCTCCCGCTTGCGGGAGGGGGTAAGGATGAGGAGAGAGACGATGACCTATGTAGAAGGATTTGTGGTCGCGGTGCCGACCGCCAACAAGGAAGCCTATCGCAAGCATGCCGCCGACGCCGCGCATCTGTTCAAGGAATTCGGCGTGGCGCGCATGGTCGAATGCTGGGGCGACGACGTCCCCGACGGCAAGGTCAATGATTTCAAGGGCGCGGTGCAGGCGAAGGACGACGAAACCGTCGTGTTCAGCTGGTTCGAATATCCCGACAGGGCGACCCGCGACGCCGCGAACGCAAAAATGATGAGCGACCCGCGCATGGCTGAGATGGGCGGAGATATGCCCTTCGACGGCAAGCGGATGATCATCGGCGGTTTCGATTCGATCATCGACGATCGGGCGGCGGGTTCGACCGGCTATGTCGACGGTTATGTCGTGCCCGTCCCCGAGGGCAATAAGGAAGCTTATCGCGCGCTCTCGCAAAAGGCGTCCGAGGTGTTCCGCGACTATGGCGCGACCCGCGTCGTCGAGGCGTGGGCCGACGATGTCCCCGACGGCAAGGTCACCGACTATAGCCGCGCCGCGCACAAGAAGGATGGCGAGGCCATCGTCTACAGCTGGGTCGAGTGGCCGGACAAGGACGCGCGCACCAAGGGTTGGGAAAAGATGATGACCGACGAGCGGATGAAGCATGATCCCGACGACACGCCGTTCGACGGCACGCGGATGATCTATGGCGGCTTCGCCCCAATCGTCGAAGCCTGATCGCGGAGTTCGTTCGATGGCGGACATGCATCGGACCGAAAGGCGCACCGCGTCGTGCCAATGCGGCGCGGTGACGCTGGAGCTGGCGGGAAAGCCGATCGCCGCCGCGACCTGTTACTGCCACAGTTGCCAGCAGGCCGGAGCAGCGTTCCACGCGCTGCCCGGCGCCCCGGGCGTGCTCGATGCTGACGGCGGGACCGCCTATATCCTCGTCCGCAAGGATCGCATCCGCTGGCTGTCGGGATCGGACCGGCTGGCCGAACAGCGGCTGACCCCCGATGCGCCGACGCGGCGTTTCCTGTCGCGCTGTTGCAACTCGCCCATGGGTCTGGAGTTTAACAAGGGACATTGGCTGAGCGTCTATTCGGGGCGCATCGCCGCCGAAGACCGCCCGCCGGTCGAGATGCGGACGATGGTCAGGGACCGGCGCGAAGGCGCCCCGTTGCCCGATGATGTGCCCAATTATCAGCGGCATTCGGGCAAGTTCATGTGGCGGTTGCTGACGGCATGGGCCGCGATGGGTTTTCGCGCGCCGCCGGTCGAAGCGACGAAGGGATATCAGCGATGAGCAAGACCATCCCCAAGACAGACGAGCGCGTCGAAATGCACAATGTGATGAGCCCCGGCCATGTCGTGCGCGTCGACAAGGCCAAATATGACGCGATGAAAGATGCGATGCTGGCGGTCATGCCCGCGGCCGAACCCGGGATGACGGTCGCCGAAGTCAAGGCGGGCGTGCTGCCCTTGCTGCCCGACGGCCTTTTCCCCGGCGGCGCCAAGGCGGGATGGTGGCTGAAGGGCGTCCAGCTCGACCTGGAGGCAAAGGGCGTGATCGCCCGCGAGAATAGCAAGCCGTTGCGGCTGCACCGGCTATAACCACGCCGCCCGATGCGGCGAAGGAGACGGAATATGGAACATCTGTCCTTCCCCAATGAAAGCGCCGCCTATCGCGCGGCGCGGATCGAATTGCTGAACGACGAGATTGCGCTGCGCCGCCAGATCGAGGCGGTCGCGGCGAAGCGCCGCGCGCTGCCGCCGGGCGGCGAAGTGACCGAAGATTATACGTTCGAGCGCATCGGGGCGCATCAGCGGCGCGAGCCGGTGAAGCTGTCCGAATTGTTCGGCGATCGCCCCAGCATCATCCTCTACAGCTTTATGTTCGGGGCCGACCGCGACACGCCCTGCACCGGCTGCACCCATCTGCTCGACGCGATCGACGGCAGCGCGCGGCACGTCGGCCAGCGCGCGCCGCTCTATATCGTCGCCAAATCGCCGATCGCGCGGCTGGAGGCGTGGGCACGCGAACGGCGCTGGCCGCACCTGACGTTTCTGTCCGACGGCGAGGGCCGCTATTCCGCCGATTATTATGGCGACACGCGCCGCCTGACCGACGCCAAACGCGCCGAGCGCGGGATGAAGCCGGGCGAGAATTGGGACGAGACGATCTTCAACGTCTTTCACCGGCCGGACGGCCGCGTGCGCCATGTCTGGGCCAGCGAGATGGCCTATGGCCCCGAGGACCCCGGCCAGCACCACCGCGCCGGCGACCTCGTCGATCCCCTGTGGGGGCTGCTCGATATGACGCCCGAGGGACGCGGCGACTGGTTTCCCAGCCTGACCTACTAAACCAGACCATCGAGGAGAGAGACGATGACCAAGCCAGCCAATTTCATCTGGTACGAACTGATGACCAGCGACCCCGCGGGCGCCGCGGCCTTTTACGGCGCCGTCACCGGCTGGACGATATCGAGCCAGCCCGACCCGCAGGCCGGCGACATGGATTACCGCATGATCGGACGCAGCGACGGCGGCAATGCCGGCGGGGTGCTGGCGCTGAACGCCGATATGCTCGCGGGCGGGGCGCGGCCCGGGTGGCTCGGCTATCTCGAGGTCGCCGATGTCGACGCGAGCATCGCGGCGATCGAGGCCGACGGCGGCGCCCTGCACATGCCCGCGGCCGACCTGCCCGTCGGGCGGATCGCCATGGTTTCCGATCCGCAGGGCGCGCCTTTCTATATCATGGACCCCATCCCGCCTGCGGGCATGGAAAAGAGCGAAAGCGACGTTTTTTCGGTGACCGAGGCGCAGCGCGTGCGCTGGAACGAACTGGCGACCAGCGACACCGATGCGGCGATCGCCTTCTATAAAAAGCATTTCGGCTGGGGGCAGGAAGGCGAAATGGATATGGGCGAAATGGGCGCCTATCGCTTTATCCAGCGTGGCGAAGTCGGGCTCGGCGCAGTGATGCCGCTGATGGAAGGCTATCCGGTGCCGACGTGGAATTTCTATATCGGCGTCGACGATATCGACCGCGCGCACGCCGCGATCACCGCCAATGGCGGCACGGTCACCAACGAACCGATGGAAATTCCGGGCGGCGAATTTGCGATGAACGCGATCGATCCGCAGGGCGCGCATTTCGGCCTCGTCGGACCGCGCAAAGGCTGAAGCGAAAACGAAGGAGAAGGATGATGACCAAAGCAACCCTCTGCCTCTGGTATGACAACGACGCCGAGGGAGCGGCGAACTTCTATGCCGCGACCTTTCCCGACAGCCATGTCGGCGACTCGCACCGCGCGCCCGCCGACAATCCCAGCAGCCCCGAAGGCGCCGTGTTGACGGTCGATTTCACCGTGCTGGGCTTTCCGTGCATCGGGCTCAACGGCGGAACGGCTTTCCAGCACAGCGAGGCTTTTTCGTTCCAGATCGACACCCGCGATCAGGAAGAAACCGACCGTTACTGGAACGCGATCGTCGGCAATGGCGGGCAGGAAAGCATGTGCGGCTGGTGCAAGGATAAATGGGGGATTTCGTGGCAGATCACCCCGCGCGCGCTGACCGACGTGATGACAAGCGGTGACAAGGCCGCCGCCAAGCGCGCGTTCGAGGCGATGATGACGATGAAAAAGATCGACGTCGCCGTCATCGAGGCCGCGATCCGGGGCGACGAAGTTGGCGCGGCATAGGCCTGCGCTCGGCTGGATGTTCCAACGCAAGGAAACGCATTAATGTTGATTTATTATGGCCACCCTTTTTCGTCCTACAGCTGGAAGGGGCAGATCGCGCTTTATGAAAAGGGGCTCGATTTTGAATATCGCAACGTCGACCCCGAATTTCCGGCGCATGCGCAGCAATTGCAGGCGCTGTGGCCGGTGGCCAAATTTCCGCTGCTCGTCGACGGCGACCGGACATGGTTCGAGACCTCGATCATCGTCGAATATCTCGACCGCGTGCAGCCCGAACCGCGGATGATCCCCGAGGACGCCGATGCCGCGCTGAAAGTGCGGCAGATGGACCGCGTCTTCGACCTTCATGTGATGGCAGTGATGCAGGAAATTGTGAACGACCGCATCCGCGGCCCCGAAGGCCATGCGCCGATGATCGTCGAGAAGGCAAAGGCCGGGCTCGACACGATTTACGCGTGGCTGGACAAGGAGCTGGCCGGCGACGGCTGGGCGACCCCTGCGGGCTTTACGCTGGCCGATTGCGCGGCGGCGCCGTCGCTTTTCTACGCCGACTGGGTGCACGAGATTCCGGCGCATTTCGAGAATCTGCGCGCCTATCGCGCCCGCCTGCTCGCGCGGCCGTCGGTCGCGCGCGCGGTCGATGGCGGGCGGCGCTATCGCAGCTATTTCCCCGGCGGCGCCCCCGACCGAGATTGATCGGGAAAGGCCCCCGCCCAACAGAGTTAATATCCCGCTGACCGTGCCGCTTGACCTGTTGGTAGGCGCGCACGCGCAAGGACAGGGGCATGATCGCACCGGTCGCCCTTGTCCGCACCTTGCTCGTCGCGCTTTGCGCGGCGGCACTGGTGTTCGCGCCGGCGCATGCGCAGCAGATGGTGGTCGTCACCACAACCGTCAGCTGGACCTATGAAGACACCGACGGCGACACGGGCGCCGACGACGATCACGCGATCGACGAAGATGCCGCGCTGCTCGATGACGAAACGCTGGCGGATGCGGCGCTGACGGACGAAACACCCGGTACGACGCGCCGCTATGCGCCCCACGCCGCGCTCGCCACCCTCGGCCATGCTCAGGCCCGTTACGGCCCCTTTTCGGTGGTCAACGGCCAGACCGCGCGCATGGCGGGCGATGTCGACGGCCGGACGCCGCGTCAGTTTGCTGCGATGCTCGCCGCCCATCCCGGGATCAAGCGGCTGGAAATGCTCGATTGCCCCGGCAGCCTCGATGAAGCGGCAAATCTGATCCTCGCCCGCGCGATTCGCCGGGCGGGCATGGAAACCGTCGTGCCAAGCGGCGGGTCGGTGCGATCGGGCGCGGTCGAATTGTGGCTCGCCGGGGTCCGGCGCAGCGCTGCCCCCGATGCCGAATTCGGCGTCCATAGCTGGGCCGACGAAACCGGCCGTGAGGCGAACGACTATCCGGCGAGCGACCCGGTCCATGCCGAATATCTGAGCTATTATCGCGAAATGGGGATGCCCGACGCCAAGGCGCACGCCTTTTATGCGCTGACCAACAGCACCCCGTTCGATCAGGTGCGCTATCTGACGCGCGAGGATATGGCGCGGTTTGTCACGCTGAACTGACCCCGCGGCTTGCGGTTGCAACCGCCGCCCCCGCTCCCCACATCGACCCCTATGGCGAAGCTCGGCCTCTACCAGCGTTTGCGGTCGACCGCGCAGGTCCGCCTGGCGCTGTTCATCCTTGGCGTGGCGCTGATGATACTGGCGCCGATTGTCGGCATATTGCCCGGTCCGGGCTTCATCATCCTGTTTCCGATCGGACTGATGCTGTGCCTGCAGAACAGCGCATGGGCGAAGCGCATCTATGTGCGTTTCAAATGGCGCCATCCGCGCTATGCTGACTGGACCGACCGCGTGATGCAACGGGCCAGCGCGGCCCGGCGGCGGGCGAAGGCCAAATTGACGAAGCCGGAACCCCGCGATGACGATTGATCGCCGGATGCGATCGGGGGCGATTGACTTTGCGCCGACTCTCGCTTATCCGCGCCTTCATCAGTGGCCGCCCACGTTTGGCGGCCCTTTTCTGTTACAGCCTTTGACGAGATTTAGGGATAACCGCGATGAAGCGCACCTTTCAACCGAGCAACCTCGTACGCGCCCGTCGCCACGGTTTCCGCGCCCGCAAAGCCACCGTTGGCGGCCGCAAGGTTCTGGCCAACCGCCGCGCCCAGGGCCGCAAGAAGCTGTCGGCCTGACACTTCTGCGTGCGCAAGCGATGTCGCTGCGCACCCTTAGCAAACGTAGCGAGTTTCTGGCCGCGAATCGCGGCCTTCGCTTTCCCATGCCCGGCTTCGTCCTGCTCGTCCGCCCACGCGGCGACAGCGATGAAACGCTGGGCGTCGGCTATACCGTCAGCAAAAAAGTCGGCAATGCGGTCACCCGCAACCGGATGAAGCGCCGGTTTCGCGAACTCGCGCGCGCGGCCATGCCCGGTTCGGGCATTTCAGGCGCCGACCTGGTGCTGATCGGCCGCCCCGGGGGCAATGACATGCTTTTTGCCGACCTGAGCGAGCATCTCGATTCGGCGCTGAAACGCGCTGCAAAGAAACTCACGAAACCGTCATGATCGCCTCTCCGCAACGATTCTCGAGTGAAGTTGCGCAGTTTTCCGCCGTTTCCCGTTTTCGTCACACCGGATTTGATCAGGGGTCGTTTGCTGCAACGGCGCTGTGGACCCCGGATCAAGTCCGGGGTGACGATGATATGAAACACAGAGAAAAAACATCGATCGCGAGTGAAGTTCGGCGGTTTTCCGGGCTTTCCCGGTGATTGCGAAACTGATGATCCTGATCGCGCGCGGCTGGCAAATCGGCCCCTCGCGCATTCTTCCGCCCAGCTGCCGCTATTCCCCCTCGTGCAGCGCCTATGCGATCACCGCCCTCCAGCGCTACGGCGCGATCAAGGGTGGCTGGATCGCGACAAAGCGGCTATTGCGCTGCCATCCTTGGGGCGGCCACGGCCATGACCCGGTGCCTTAGGGTCTGTTGACCCCACCGGCATCACCCCCGACATCAAGACGAAGAGAGACCGAAGAGCGTGGACGACAAACGTAATCTGATCGCGGCAATCCTGTTGTCGGTAGCCATCCTCCTCGGCTGGAACTTCGTCGCCGAGAAATTTTTTCCGACCCCCGACAAACCCGATGTGACCACCACGGTCGCAGGGTCGGACGGCGCGGCAACCGCCGCCGCCAATCCGGCGCTGCCCGGCGCCCTGCCGGCGCCCGGAACCCCCGGCGCGCCCGCATCGCAGGTGATCCGCCCGGTCGAAGCCGTGCTTGCGGCGGGCCAGCGCATCGCGATCGAAACCCCCAAGCTCGAAGGATCGATCAACCTTGTCGGCGCGCGCGTCGACGACGTCACGCTGACCAAATATCGCCAGACGATCGAGAAGGATTCGCCGCCGGTCCGCCTCTTCTCGCCCGCAGGCACGAAGGGCGCCTATTTCGCGACCCTCGGCTGGTCGGCGCAGGGCTTTGCCGTTCCCGATGCCAGCACCGTCTGGACCGCGACCGGCACGAAGCTGACCCCGACGACCCCGGTGACGCTGAGCTGGGCCAACACCACCGGCCAGAGCTTTCGCATCGAATATAGCATCGACAGTGATTATCTGATCACTGCGAAGCAGACGATCGCCAACCGGGGCGCGGCCCCGGTCGCGGTCCGCAGCGGCACCTATATCGACCGCACCGGCAAGCCGACCGATCCGCACGAGCAGGATAGCTGGACGATCCACGTCGGCCCGACGGGCTATCTCGACGGCAAATCCAATTTCACCAATTATGACGAGCTCGTCGAAGCGCCGAACAAAACGGTGTCCTATGGCGCGGCCGGCTGGCTGGGCTTTACCGACAAATATTGGCTCGCCGCGGTCGTTCCGGCCAAGGGCGAAAAAGTGTCGGCGGCGTTCAACGCGCTTCCCGGCGACAGCTATCGCGCCGCCTTTGCGCGCGATCTGGCCGAAGTCGCCCCGGGCAAGCAGCTGACGACGACCAGCCGCATCTTTGCCGGTGCCAAGGAAGTCAGCACCCTGTCGCATTATCAGGACGATCAGGGCATCACCCGCCTGTCGAACGCGATCGACTGGGGCTGGTTCGAATTTTTCGAAGTGCCGATCTTCAAACTGCTCGACTGGCTGTTCAAGCAGGTCGGCAACTTCGGCTTTGCGATCATGGCGCTGACCCTGATCATCCGCCTCCTCATGTTCCCGATCGCCCAGCGCCAGTTCCATTCGATGGCGCAGATGCGCGTCGTCCAGCCCAAGATGAAGGTGCTGCAGGACCGGTACAAGGACGACAAGCCGAAGATGCAGCAGGAGCTGATGAAGCTCTATAAGGATGAAAAGATCAATCCGCTGGCGGGCTGTCTGCCGATCGTGATCCAGATTCCGATCTTCTATGCGCTGTACAAGGTGCTGATGCTGACGATCGAAATGCGGCACCAGCCGTTCATCCTGTGGATCAGGGATCTGTCGGCGCAGGATCCGGCGATGATCCTGAACCTCTTCGGCCTGCTGCCCTTCACCCCGCCGTCGCTGCTGAGCATCGGCATCCTCGCGGTGATTCTGGGCGTGACCATGTATCTGCAGTTCCGCCTGAACCCCGCCCCGGCCGATCCGGTGCAGGCGCAGGTGTTCAAGATCATGCCGTGGATCTTCATGTTCGTGATGGCACCGTTCGCCGCCGGCCTGCTGCTCTACTGGATCACCAACAATATCCTGTCGATCGGCCAGCAGCAGTGGATGTACCGCAAGTTCCCGGCGTTGAAGGCGGCGCCCGCGAAATGAGCGAAGAAACCATCGAACCTGGCGCCGATCCCGAACGGGCGGAGCGGGCGCGCAAGCTGTTTTCAGGACCGATTACGTTCCTGAAATCGGCGCCGGCGCTGGAGCATCTTCCGGCGCCGAGCATGCCCGAGATCGCCTTTGCCGGGCGCTCGAACGTCGGCAAGTCGTCGCTTCTCAACGCGCTGACCAACCGCAACAGCCTCGCGCGCACCTCGGTAACGCCGGGGCGGACGCAGGAACTCAACTATTTCGACGTCGGCGAACCGCTGGTTTTCCGCCTCGTCGACATGCCCGGCTATGGCTTTGCCAAGGCGCCCAAGGATGTCGTCAAGAAATGGCGCTATCTGATCAACGACTATTTGCGCGGGCGCGCGGTGCTCAAACGCACCCTTGTGCTGATCGATAGCCGTCACGGGATGAAGGATGTCGATCGCGAATTTCTGGAAATGCTCGATGTTGCGGCGGTGAGCTATCGCATCGTCCTGACCAAGGCCGACAAGATCAAGGCGAGCGAACTCGCCGCCATTCAGGCCGCGACCGAAGCCGAAGCCCGCAAGCACCCCGCCGCGCACCCGCAGGTGATCGCGACGAGCAGCGAAAAGGGCCTCGGGATCGCCGAACTGCGCACTGCAGTGCTGGAGGCGGTGGAAATCTAAAGAGCCCTTCACTTGACTCATTGACCGTTCGTGTCGAGCGTAGTCGAGACACCCATCGGCGCAGCGCAAGGTCGAAAGGCATCTCGACTTCGCTCGATGCGAACGGATTTCAGGAGCTTAGGTCCGGCATGAAACTCTTCCTCGGCAACAAGGCCTATTCCAGCTGGAGCCTGCGCGGCTGGCTCGCCGCGAAACAGAGCGGCCTTCCCTTCGAGGAAATCACCGTCCCGCTCTATGACGAGGACTGGTCGAACCGGCGCGAAGGCGACGAGTTCGCGCCCTCGGGCGGCAAGGTGCCGATCCTGTGGGACGGCGAGGATATCGTCGTCTGGGACAGTCTGGCGATCATCGACTATCTCAACGAAAAGACCGAAGGCACGCGGGGATATTGGCCCGAGGGGCTGGCGGCGCGCGCGATGGCGCGGTCGATGGCGGCCGAAATGCATTCGAGCTTTGCGGCGCTGCGCCGCAACCACAGCATGAACATCCGGCGCATCTATCCGCCCGCCGACCTGCTCCCCGAAGTGCAGGCCGATGTGGTCCGCGTGCTGCAAATCTGGGCCGAGGCGCGCGCGCGTTTCGGCGGCGAAGGCGATTTTCTGTTCGGCGACTGGTCGGCGGCCGACATGATGTTCGCCCCCGTCGTCACGCGCTTCATCACCTATTCGATCCCGCTGCCGCGCTTTGCCCTGCCCTATTGTCAGGCGGTGATCAGCCACCCGCATATGCAGGAATGGATCGGCGGCGCGCAGGCCGAGGATTGGGTGATCGAGAAATTCGAAGGCCCGGTCGAGGGGTGAGCTTTTAAATCTTCCCTGCGGCGCAGCCGTGAGGAGCGGGACCGTCCACGTACGGATCCGCTGGCCCTGCTTTTAATCGAAGCCCGCCCTCCCAATCATCGTCACCCCGGACTCGATCCGGGGTCCATCAAACCAACCTCGCGCTATGGATCCCGGATCAAGTCCGGGATGACGAAAGAAGAGTGGTTTCAAGCTATCCGCTTCGTCGGATAGGGCGCGCCATCCTTGTGGAAATAGCCGTCGGGCGTGAACATCATGTCGATATCCGAGTAGCCGCCGCCGGTATCATATTGCTTGCCGCCGCCCAGCGCGACAAAGACGCAGTCGGCGTCCGATTCATTGACCAGATGATGGCCGTTGATGCTGCCCTTCGGCCACACCGCAATGTCGCCGGGGCGCATCGGCCAGCGCCCGTCATCCTCGATCAGCACCGCCTCGCCCGAAATCATCACCAGCATCTCGTCCTCGCCGTCGTGCCAGTGGCGCTGCGACGACCAGGCGCCGGGTTTGAGGGTCACATGGCTGGCGGCGAAATCCGCCAGGCCCGTCGCGGGCGCGAGGCGGCGATACCAGCGGCCCTGCACCGGCGCGTCATAGGGGGCAGGATAACCCGTGGCGTTGGTTTGCGGGATCGTGTCGAGGTCGAGCTTGGGCATGATACACCTCCTGCCCCTTCTTACCCGTTCGCATCGAGCTAAGTCGAGATGCCCATCGACCTTGCGCATGGACGATTGGTGTCTCGACTTCGCTCGACACGAACGGGTAAAGGGCGGCGATGAGCATTGATCCCGTCACCCTCGCCCAAGCGCTGATCGCCGCGCCCAGCATCACCCCCGCGACCGGTGCGGTGTTCGATGTGCTGGAGGCCGCCCTCGCCCCGCTGGGCTTCACCGTCGAGCGCTTTATCGACGGGATCGAGCCCGACGGGCCGGTCGAGAATCTGCTCGCGGTGCGCAAGGGCGCGGGGCCGAAGCATTTCGGCTTTGCCGGGCACCTCGATGTCGTGCCGCCGGGCGTCGGCTGGACCGGCGATGCCTTCGCGCCCGAGATTCGCGGCGACCTGCTCTTTGGTCGCGGCGCCGTGGATATGAAGGGTTCGATCGCCGCCTTTGTCGCTGCCGTCGCTGAAATCCCCGCCGAGGCCGGGACGATCAGCCTGATCATCACCGGCGATGAGGAAGGTCCGGCGATCTTCGGCACCCGCGCGCTGATGGAACATATGGATGCGCGCGGCATCCGCCCCGACATGATCGTCGTCGGCGAGCCGACGTCAGTCAACCGGCTCGGCGACATGGTCAAAATCGGGCGGCGCGGGTCGGTCAATATCTGGATCGACGTGCCGGGGACGCAGGGGCATGTCGCTTACCCGCACCTTGCCGACAATCCGATCCCGAAGCTGGTCAAGATTTTGGCGGCGATCGACGCGGTGGTGCTCGACGAGGGAAATGACTGGTTTCAGCCGTCGAACATCGAATTCACCGATATCGAGGTGGGCAATGGCGCGACCAATGTCATCCCGGCCTCGGCGCGCGCGCGGCTGTCGATCCGTTTCAACGACACGCACAAGGGGGCCGATCTGGTCGCGATGATCGAGCGTATCGCGCATGACGTCGATCCCGCTGCCAAGGTGCTGGGCAAGATTTCGGGTGAGGCCTTCCTGACGCCGCCCGGCGACTTGTCCGGGCTGGTCGCCGAAGCGATTCGTGCCGAAACCGATATCACCCCCGACATGTCGACGACCGGCGGAACGTCAGACGCGCGCTTCCTGCATGCGCTGTGCCCGGTCGTCGAATTCGGGCTGACCAATGCGACGATGCACAAGCTCGACGAGGCGGTCGCGGTCGAGGATTTGCGGACGCTTACCGCCATCTATCGCGGAATATTAGTGCGCGCTTTCACTTAATCGTCGCGGCTACGCCGCAAGATGACATAGACCGCCCCCGCGCCGCCGTGGCTGACATGCGCGGCGCGCAGCGCGACGATCTGATCGGCATAAGGCGAGAAAGCGAGCCAGTCGGGGAGCGAGGCGCGAATCGCACCGCGCGGGCGCGGATCGCCGTGCATCAGCGGCAGACGGTCGGCGCCGGGACGCAGCCTGCCTGCCACCACCAGCAGCACGCGTGCACCGCGCAGCAGCGCGCGGCCGATGCTGTCGTCGAGCAGCGCCTGCGCCGAGGCGAGGCTGTGGCCGTGAAGGTCGATGCTCATATCGGGCCGGACGAGGCCCTTTCTGAGCCGCCGGTCCCAATGGCCGTCGAGCGTCGCGGCCTGATGGGTGCGGCGCGGCGGCGGCAATTTGATCGGCGGAAGCGGCGCGGCGGCGGGCTTGGCGATGCTGCGCGGTACGGGTCTGGTCGGCGCGACCGTCGGCGGGGCTATCGGCGCCAGCGGTGACGCGGGCTTGCGCAGCGGCTTGACCGTCGCCGCGACCTTTTTCCAGAGCGCGCTTTCCTGCGGATCGAGACGGCGCGGCATGGCGCGTCAGGGCGCCGGGAGCAGCCGCGCGATACTGGCGCGCGGCAACAGGAGCAGCGCCGAACCGCGCCCCGCCATGCCGCCGGCAATCGCGCGCGCGTCATTGCCCGCGCCCCAGAAGCTGTCGAAGCGGTTGGCACCCTTGATCGCGCCACCGGTGTCCTGTGCAACCCACAGGCCATTGGGTTCGGCGCGGTCGAGCGAGAGGAAGACCGGAGCGCCGAGCGGCACATATTTGGGATCGGCGGCAACGCTGACGCGGCCCGTCACCGGGACGCCGAGCGCACCCAAGGGGCCGGGGCCGGTGAGTTCGCGAAAGAAGACCCAGCTGGGATTCTCGTTCATCACCGCCGCGCCGCGCACCGGATCGGCGCGCAGATAATCGAGGATGCCTTGCATCGACGCCTGCCCCGGCTTGAGCTCGCCGCGGTCGAGCAGCAGCTTGCCGATACCGACATAGCCGCGGCCGTTCTGCGTATCATAGCCGATCCGCATGATCTGGCCGTCGGGCAGGCGGAGGCGGCCCGACCCTTGAATCTGCAGGAAGAAAAATTCGGCGGCGTCGGCGGCATAAGCGATTTCGAGCCCGCGTCCGTCGAGGATACCGCTTTCGATCGCGGTACGATCATAATAGCGGACGAAATTGCTGCCATCGACGCGGCCACGAATCTTGCGGCCCTTCAGATCGTCGGAAAATTGGCCGAGATCGACGTCGATCAGATCGGCGGGACGGCGATAGACGGGGACATCATAGCCAGCGCTCTTCGTCCGCGATCCCGCGATTTCGGGCTCATAATAGCCGGTGACAAAAGCACTGCCCGCGCCAATCTGTACCGTGCCAAAATGGCGGGCAAAAAAGGCGGCGGCATCGCTGTCAGCCCAGTTTTTGGCGGCATCGCAGCTTTCGGTCCAATCGGCGTTCTGCGTCAGCCCGCTGGTGTCGGCGCGGCGCTGTACCGAAGGGCAGCTGAGACGAAAGGCGGCAAGGGAAACGGCCGCCCGATCGGCGGCTATGCCAAGCGACGCGACATCGGGGCCGGCAAGAACCCCCGCAGCCACGGCCGTGGCCGCGTCGGCCGGAACCGGCGGCGCGGCAAGCGGTGGATTGGGGGTCGCCGGAATCGGGGTCGCGGCGATCGCGCCGGTTTCGGAGGGACGCGGATGATAGGGGCGCGGGGTGCCGGTCGGCGTGGCGGCCGGTCCGGTTGCAACGGGCGGCGTTCCCGGAGACGCGCCCGGCCCCGTTCCCGAGGCGGCCGATGCACAACCCGCAAGCAGTGGCAGGGCGGCAAGAAGGGCGAACCCGAGCGCACGCGGCGCGCGGGCCGTCATCGTCGCCGGCATGAAGGTCAGGCTGCTTCGGCTTCGTCGAGCAGCCAGTTGGGATCGTTGCTGCCGATCGTGCGGCGGAAGGTCCACATATCGTCGGTCTGCGCCGCGTCGCTCATCGATCCGGCGATCATCTTGCCGTCGGCATCGCGCGTCACCGCGCTGATGTCGGCACGATAATGGACGGTGATTCGCGCCTCGCTGCGGCCCACTTCGACCGCAGTGATTTTTGCCAGATCGACGCCCATCAGGCGGTTTTCCAGTCGCTCGCCCCGCGCTTCGCGGGCTTCGATGGCCGCGACAAAGGCTTCATAGCTGTCGTCGTCGCACAGGTCGCGCAGCACATCGCGGTCGCCCGCCCAAAATGCCTCGAGAATCATGCGATATGCCGCCTCGGCACCTTCCATGAAGCGTCCGGCATCGAAATTGCGGTCGGTTGCAAGCAACTGGCGCAGCCCGGCTTCGGCAGAGGGTTCATAGACGAGGCCCGACGGTTCAGGGGCCGTTCCCGGCGCCTGTCCGTCGCTATCGTCGAGGCGGACCGGGACCGGCGCGCCGCGTTCGTCGCGGCGCGGCAGCACGGGTTCCTGCTCATGCCCGGTCCGTTTCCCGAGGACCGAATAGAGCCGCATGCCGAGAAACGCGGCAATCATGGCGAGCAAGACGATCGAAAAAGCGGTCACAGGCAAAAGTCCAATGCAGACATGGGGAAAAGTCTTGATCTCTACATAGGCGATCCGCCGCCATGTTTCAAATCTCCCTTGGCCGGAGCATGGCGGCAGGTCAACGTTTCACCGCGCCGACGGAGCATCGCCGCCCCCATTGTGCTGGCCGCGTCGCGCTGCTAACGCCGCCGCAACCGCCCACCGCAGGCCTTGAACGGCCTGTGGAGCGGATTCTTTTTCATGCCAACGAAAGCGCGACATCATGGCCGACGAGACCAGCACCGACATCAACCCGGCCCCGCAGGCAAATGGCGAGGACACAAGCCCGGCAATCGGCCTGATCTCGCAATATGTGAAGGATTTGTCGTTCGAAAATCCGAGCGCGCCCGCCTCCTATCAGTGGCAGTCGGCGCCGCAGCTCGACGTCCAGTTCAATATCGCCGCCGAAGGCGTGGGCGAGGGCCTGTTCGAAGTAACGCTGAAGATCGACGTGACGTCGAAGGCCGACGAAGGCACCGCATTCGTGATCGAACTGCAATATGCCGGCCTGTTCGGCGTCCGCAACGTCCCCGACGATCAGCTTCAGCCTTTCTTCCTGGCCGAAGCGCCGCGCATCCTCTTCCCCTTCGCACGCCGCGTCGTCGCCGATGCCGTGCGCGATGGCGGCTTCCCGCCGCTGCTGCTCGAGCCGATCGATTTCCACGGCCTGTTCATGCAGCAGGTTCAGGCGCAGGCCGAGGGCCAGGCCGAGATGGCGAACCCGGTCGGCGAAGCCTGATTTTGGCTGAGCTGGCGGGGCGCGTGCGATGAGCAGCCTTGTCAAAAATGTCGGAACGATCGGCGGACTGACGCTGATCAGCCGCATTTTCGGCTTTGCCCGCGACATGCTGCTCGCGCGCGTGCTTGGCGCCGGGCTTGCCGCCGACGCCTTCCAGCTCGCCTTCACCCTGCCCAACACGTTTCGGCGGCTGTTCGCCGAGGGCGCCTTTTCGGTCGCCTTCGTGCCGATGTACAGCCGCGCGCTGCACGGATCGGAAGCCGAAGGCGGCGGCGAGGCGGCGGCGGCGAAATTCGCCGACGATGTGCTCGCGGTCTTCCTGTGGGTGCTGCTGGTCTTTTCCGCGATCGCGATGATCGCGATGCCCGGCATCGTGTGGATACTCGCGCGCGATTTTCAGGCCGTGCCCGGCAAGTTCGAGCTGGCGGTGTTTCTGAGCCGCATGACCTTCCCCTATCTGGCGCTGATCAGCCTCGTCGCCATGCTGTCGGGCCTGCTGAACGCGCGCTCGCGCTTTGCCCCCGGGGCGCTTGCCCCGGTGCTGCTCAATATCGTGCTGATCGGCGGAATCACCGCCGGCTGGTGGCTGCGCGGCGATAGCGGCGACGACCGTATCGTCGCGATCGCGCTTGCCATTTCGGTCAGCCTCGCCGGGGTCGCCCAGCTTGCCTATCTCTGGTGGTCGGTGCGCCGTGCCGGGCTGAAACTCCACTGGCGGCTGCCCAAATTCACCCCCGAGGTGAAGAAGCTGGGCATGCTGATCCTGCCGGCGACCTTTGGCGCCGGAATTTACCAGATCAGCCAGTTCGTCGACACCTTCTTTGCGACCTCGCTGCCGCAGGGGTCGCTAACGCTGCTCAAGCTTGCCGACCGGCTGAACCAGATGCCGCTGGGCATCGTCGGTATCGCGCTCGGCACCGCGATACTCCCGATGCTGTCGCGCCATATCCACAGCGGCGATGCCGCCGAAGCCCAGCGCCTGCAAACCAATGCGTTCGAGATGGCGACGTTGTTGACGCTGCCCGCCGCCGCCGCGCTCGCCATCTGCGCGCCCGCCTTTGTCACCGCCTTTTTCGTCGGGGGGAAGTTCACCCTCGCCGACGGCGCGATCATGGCGCATATCGTCGTCGCGCTGGTCGCGGGGCTGCCCGCCTATGTCATCGTCAAGATATTGAACCCGGGCTTTTTCGCGCGCGAAGATATGCGCACCCCCGTCTGGACCGCGCTCGCGGCACTGATCATCAATATTTCGATCAACCTTTATGTCGTCGAGCGTTACGGTATCGTCGGGCTGGCTGGAGCGACCGCGGTGTCGGCGAGCATCAACTGCCTGTTGCTCTATATCGTGCTCCACCGGCGCGGCTGGTTCCATTTCACCGCGAAGCTGGCGGGCAAGATCGCGCGCCAGATCGTCGCGGTCGCGGCGATGTCGGCGCTGCTGTGGTGGATGATGCCGTTGATGGAGCCCTATTATGGCGGCGGCGTGATCGACCGCATCTGGTCGCTGGCGGCGCTGGTCGTGGCGGGGGGCGCGGCATTTTTCGCCGTCGCTTTCCTTGTCGGCGCGCTTGACAAGGATCTGATCGCCATGCTCACGCGGCGACGCGGTAAAAAGGCCGCGCCAGCAGAATAGGATAATATCATGCGGATCGTATCGGGCATTCAGCCCACCGGACATTTGCACCTTGGCAATTATCTGGGCGCGATCCGCAACTGGGTGCGGATGCAGGACGATGCCGAAAAGGCGGGCGGCGATTGCCTGTTCTTCCTCGCCGACCTCCATGCGCTGTCCATGCCGCACGTTCCCGCCGAGCTGTCCGCCAACACGCGCGCGATGACCGCGGCGCTGGTCGCCTGCGGGATCGATCCCGACCGTTCGACCCTGTTCAATCAGGCGCGGGTGCCCGCGCATGCCGAACTGCAATGGCTGCTCAACGGCACCGCGCGGATCGGCTGGCTCAATCGGATGACCCAGTTCAAGGACAAGTCGGGCAAGAATCGCGAAGGCGCCTCGGCCGCGCTCTATACCTATCCGGTGCTGCAGGCGGCCGACGTGCTGCTCTATCAGGCGACGCATGTCCCGGTGGGTGAGGATCAGAAACAGCATCTCGAACTCGCGCGCGACGTCGCGCAAAAGTTCAACAATGATTATGCCACGCCCGACGCGCCGGTCTTTACCCTGCCCGACCCGATCATCCCGTCGAGCGCCGCGCGGATCATGAGCCTGCGCGACGGCGGATCGAAAATGTCGAAATCGGACCCGTCGGACATGAGCCGGATCAATCTGACCGACGATGCCGATACGATGATGCAAAAGGTCAAAAAGGCGAAGACCGACGCCGAACCGCTGCCCTCCGAACCCGCGGGGCTGGAGGGGCGCGCCGAAGCTCGCAATCTTGTCGGCATTTATGCGACCCTGGCCGATGTATCCGCCGCCGACGTGCTGCGCGACCATGGTGGACAGGGCTTTGGCGCCTTCAAGCCCGCGCTCGGCGAACTGCTGATCGAAAAGCTCGGGCCGATCAATGCGCGCTTCGTCGCGCTGAAGGATGATCGTGCGGCGCTCGATGCGATTCTCGACAAGGGTGCAGCAAAGGCGCGGACCCTTGCAAAACCGACGCTCGATGCCACTTATGATGTTCTGGGCCTATGTCGTTGAAACTGCGGCAACGGCCCTGAACGGGCCGGAACAAAGTTGCGATGAAGCGGGTTCAACCAAGGTTAAGTCGCATCGGCATAGTCATGGTATAAAGCGGTACTGATGCACGCACCGAGAAACGGAGCAAGATGATGAGCAAGATGAACCTTCGGCGGCTGG
Organism: Sphingopyxis selenitireducens; assembly: GCF_051550705.1. Classification (NCBI taxonomy): domain Bacteria; kingdom Pseudomonadati; phylum Pseudomonadota; class Alphaproteobacteria; order Sphingomonadales; family Sphingopyxidaceae; genus Sphingopyxis; species Sphingopyxis selenitireducens. The sequence goes on along the minus strand of NZ_JBPULG010000004.1, from coordinate 516,866 downwards.
GCCTGGCTGCCCTGACAGGCGCCGCGCTGGCGCTCGCCGGCTGCGCCACTCCCTTCCGCGCCGATGTCGCGCGCTTTCAGACCCAGCTCCCGGCGCCGCAGGGCCAGACGTTCACTGTCGAAGCTGGCGACCCCAGCCTCGATGGCGGGATCGAATTTGGCCAATATGCCAATCTGGTCGCTGGCGAACTGACCCGCTTTGGCTATCGCCCCGCAGCACCCGGCGAAAAGCCCGAGCTGCTGGTGCGCATGAACTATGGCGTCGACAAGGGCCGCGAACGCGTTCGCAGCACCGGTTTCAGCGATCCCTGGTATGGCGGCGGCTTCTATGGCCCCGGCTATCGCCCGGTCGTCGTGCGCGGCCCCAACGGCCGCCGCTATATCTATGGCTGGCGTGACCCCTTCATGTGGGGCGGTTTCGGTCCGGGCTATGGCTATAACGACATCGAAAGCTACACCGTCTACACCAGCGGGCTCGAACTATCGATCACCCGCGCAGCGGACGGCATGCGCCTGTTCGAAGGCCGCGCCGAGGCGCAGTCGCGCGATAACAACCTGACCCAGATCATCCCCAATCTGATCGAGGCGATGTTCACCGACTTCCCCGGCAACTCGGGCGAGAAGGTGCAGATCACCGTAGCGCCGCCGCCGAAATAAGCGCGGTCGTCAGGACCCGATAAAAAGGCCCGCCTTCTTCACGGAGGCGGGCCTTTTTTATGCGTCGGGTTCGCGAGGAATCAGCCGTTGAGGCTGCGCCGGATCGCGGCGATCTCTGCATCCAGTTCGCCGTCGTTGACGCGCAGCGCCTCGACCGTGCGGACGGCATGGATCACCGTGCTATGATCGCGACCGCCAAAGCGCCGCCCGATTTCGGGGTAGGAGCGCGGGGTGAGTTCCTTTGCGAGATACATGGCGACCTGACGCGGCCGGGCGATCGCACGGACGCGGCGCTTCGATGCCATCTCCGACTTGTCGAGGCGGTAGTGGGCGCAAACCGCGCGCTGAATCTCGTCGATCGTGATTCGCGGGCGCGCACTGCGGACATTTTCAGCGAGCCGGTCTTCGGCGAGCGCGAGGTCGATCGTTGCCCCGGTGAGCGCGGCATAGGCGAGCAGCTTGTTGAGCGCGCCTTCAAGCTCGCGAATGTTGCGGGTGAAATGCTTGACCAGATAGGCGACGACCGTGTCCGGAACATCGAGCATCGGCATCGCGGCGAGCCGCTGGCGGATGATGCGTTCGCGCAGATCATCCTCGGGTGCCTCGATATCGGCGACAAGCCCGCCCGACAGGCGCGACAACAGCCGCGCCTCGACCCCGTCGAGCATCGCCGGCGGGCGATCGGCGGTCACGACGAGGCGCTTGCCCGCCGTCATCAGATCATCGATCGTATGGAGCAATTCTTCCTGCGTCGCATTCTTGCCGATCACGAATTGCAGATCGTCGAGCAGCAGCAGGTCGGCGGCGCGCAGCCGCGCCTTGAACGCCATCATGTCGCCGCCGCGCATCGCGCCGACGAATTCCAGCATGAATTTTTCGGCCGACATCAGAATGATGGTCGCGCCCGGATGCGCTGCGGCATAATCCTGCGCGATCGCGTGGAGCAGGTGCGTCTTGCCCTGCCCGGTGCCCGAGCAGAGATAGAGCGGGTTGAACTGCGGCGCCTCTGCCATCGCCATGCGCCGTGCGGCGTTGGCGGCGAGGATGTTGCTGCGTGCAACGATGAAGCGGTCGAAGCTGAGGCGGGCGTCGAAGGGCGACGGCACCATGATCGCCGGCGCGGGCGGCGTGTCGAACATAGGCAGCTCGGGCGGCGCCAGCGCCGCAGCGCGATCGCTCGCCGCCGCGCCGCCGCGCACCATCACGCTGCGCACCGTGGGCAGATGCTGGCGCCAGGCGAGTTCGAGGCGGTCGCCGAAGCGTTCATTGACCCAGTTGGCCGAGAAGCGGCTGGCGGTCTCGAGCGTCACCACGCCCGACATGGCGCAATAATCGGCAAAGCGCACCGGCTTCAGCCAGTGATCGAAGGTGCGCGCGCCGAGGTCGCGGCGCAGCCCTTCGGCAACCCGCAGCCAGAGCGTGGCGGTATCCCCGCTCATCGCTCGATCCTGCGCGTCAGTGCCATGGCTATTGCTGCTCCGTATCACTCACCGCCCCTTGATTGCCCCTTTGCCAACGCTTCGCCGGGCCAACCACGCGCTGATTCGTCGCTTGCGGCAGGCGCAAGCATATCGTCTCGCGCCGAAGCCCGATAAATTGCGAATCATGTCATTGTGGCGGCCCCCGGCGAAGGCCGGCGACACCTCTGTCTAGTCAGGGTTGAGAGAGTCGATCAAGGGCGCGCGCGGTAAAAAATCTGAAATATAATTCTTGACTCGTCGGACCCCTCGGAAAACCCCCAAGTCACTTTTTTATCGTTATATTTCAGATAGTTATTTGTACAAATGGGATGGCGGCAATTTGCAGCCAAAACGAATCGCAATAAATCCGTCACTTACCGCGGCGCAACAAATCTGCCTTGCCAGAGTCACAAAAAAGACCCGCCGGAAGTACCGGCGGGTCTTTTGGTTTTGCTTGTCGGCGAAAAGCCGAATCAGGCGATCGCGTTGACGCTTTTCGTCAGGCGCGAATATTTGCGGGCCACAGTGTTCTTGTGCAGAACGCCCTTGGCAACGCCGCGTGCCATTTCGGGCTGCGCAGCCTTCAGCGCGGTCGCAGCGGCATCCTTGTCACCGGCGGCGACGGCGTTCTCGACCTTCTTCACCAGCGTGCGGATGCGCGAAACGCGATTCTTGTTGACGACGGTGCGCGCCTGGTTGCGGCGGATGCGCTTTTTTGCCTGCGGCGTATTGGCCATAAATTCCTCGGTTTCCAAACGGTCTAAGTCAGTCGGAGCGCAGCATCACCGGAGCAGCCGAATCGCGCAATATGGCGAATCAATGTCCGGATACAGCCGGGACCGGAAGACCGAACCCTGCTCGAAGGGTGCGCGCATAGCCAGAGTGGCCCGATTGGTCAATGCTTATTGCGCCATATGGCCAGCATTACCGCTGGCATTTGGGGCAAAAGAAGGTCGATCGCCCGCTCTGAACGATGCGCACGATCGGGCCGCCGCATTCGCAAGCCTCCCCCTCTCGCCCATAGACGCGCCAGTCCTTGGCGAAATAGCCAAGCTCGCCGTCGGGCTGTTTATAGTCGCGCAGGGTCGAGCCCCCCGCCGCAATCGCCGCCGCGAGCACATCCTTGATCGCAGGCACCAGCAGCGCAAGTTTCGCTTTCGACACATCCGCCGCCGCCCGAGTCGGAGCGATGCGCGCCATGTTCAGCGCCTCGCACACATAGATATTGCCGAGCCCCGCGACGATCGTCTGGTCGAGCAGCATCGCCTTGATCGGCGCGCGGCGGCCCGCGAGCGCCCGCGCCAGATAGGGTGCGTCGAAACTGTCCGACAAAGGTTCGGGGCCGAGCGACACAAAGGCCGGAAAGCCGGTCAGCGGATCGCCAGCAACCAGATCGACCGAACCGAAGCGGCGCGGATCGTGCAGCATCAGCCGCTGCCCCGCCGCCGTGTCGATGAGCAGATGGTCGTGCTTGCCGGGCTCGCCCGGCCCGATCCGCCAGCTGCCCGACATGCCGAGGTGAAAGATCATATGATCGTCGCGATCGGTGGTGATGATACCATATTTGGCGCGTCGCGAGAGGCCCGTGACGGTCGCGCCGGTCAGCCGCTGCGCGAGATCGACGGGAAAGGGCCGGCGCAGATCGGGGCGCATCGTCGAGACGCGGATCAGGCGCTGGCCGGTGAGGTGCGGCGCAAGGCCGCGGACGGTGGTTTCGACTTCGGGAAGTTCGGGCATCGTGGTCCGGCGGTAACTGGCATTTGCTTGGCGAACAAGCCTTGGCTAAAGGCCGGGGCGCACGTCCCGCACTCCCCGCAAAGGCGCATATCCATGTCGACCCCAGAAACCGTCAGCTTTGGCTATGAACAGGTCGCCGCGACCGAGAAGACCGCCAAGGTGGGCGAGGTGTTCAGCCGCGTCGCCAAAAAATACGACATTATGAACGATGCCATGTCGGGCGGGATGCACCGGCTGTGGAAGGACCGCTTCGTGCGCCGCGTCAAGCCGCGCGAAGGCGAGACGATACTCGACATGGCGGGCGGCACCGGCGACATCGCGTTCCGCATGGAACGGAGCGGCGCCAGCATCACCGTCGCCGACATCAACCCCGACATGCTGGGTGTCGGGGTCGAGCGCGCCGCCGAACGCGGCATCGACACGTTGGTGTGGAGCGAGCAGAACGCCGAGACGCTGAGCTTTCCCGGCCAGTTTTTCGACGCCTATACGATTGCCTTCGGCATCCGCAACGTCACCGACATCCCGGCCGCGCTCAGGGAAGCGCACCGCGTGCTGCGCTATGGCGGGCGCTTCTTCTGCCTGGAGTTTTCGACCAATGAATGGCCGGGCTTCGCGCAGGCCTATGACGCCTATTCGCACCATCTGGTCCCCAAGCTCGGCAAGCTGATCGCGCAGGATGAGGACAGCTATCGCTACCTCATCGAATCGATCCGCCGCTTCCCGCCGATGCCCGAATTCGCAGCGATGATCCGCGAAGCCGGCTTCTCTTCGGTGAAGGTCGAACCGATCATGGGCGGACTCGTCGCGATTCACAGCGGGTGGAAAGCTTGACCCGTCCCGTCACCCACCTTCTCCGTCTGCTGAAATGGGGCCGCACCCTCGGGCGCCATGGCGCGCTGCGCGGGATCGAAGCTGCACCGACGACGCCGACGAGCGTCAAACGGCTCTGCCGCATCGCGCGTCTCGGAACGACCCAGCCCAAGACCCCCGACTATGCCGCCGCCTTCCAGGCGATCGGCCCCGCAGCAGTCAAGCTCGGCCAGACCCTCGCGACGCGCCCCGACCTTGTCGGCGAAGACGCCGCGCGCAATCTTCTGATGCTGCAGGACGCGCTCGCGCCGGTTGGCTTCGAACGTATCCGGCAGGAAATCGAGGCCGCTTTCGAAGCGCCGCTCGAATCCATCTATGCCGAATTCGATCCCGAACCCGTCGGGTCGGCGTCGATCGCGCAGGTTCACCGCGCGGTCACAAGCGACGGCCGGCAGGTCGCGGTGAAAGTCCGCCGTCCCGGCATCGACAAACAGTTCGCACGCGACATCGAAACCTATGAATGGGCGGCGGCGCATGTCGAGGCCTTTGGCGGCGAATTGGCACGGCTGCGCCCGCGCGAGGTCATCGCCAATTTCCGCCGCTGGACCTTGCGCGAACTCGACCTGCGGCGTGAGGCCGCCTCGGCGTCCGAACTCGCCGACGCGATGGTCGCAGTGCCGACTTTTCAGGTTCCCGCAATCGACTGGGACCGCACGACCAGCCGGGTGATGACGCTCGACTGGATCGACGGCATCAAAATTTCGCACCGCGAAGCGCTGGTTGCCGCCGGGCATGATATGGAAGCGCTGGCGTCGAACCTCGTCCACGCCTTCCTCCGTCAGGCGATCGCCGAGGGCTATTTTCACGCCGACATGCACCAGGGCAATTTGTTCGTGAAGGCCGACGGCACGATCGCAGCCGTCGACTTTGGCATTATGGGCCGGATCAACCGGCAGGCGCGCTATTGGCTCGCCGAAATCCTCTATGGGTTGACCACCGGCAATTATCGCCGCGTCGCTGAAATCCATTTCGAGGCGCAATATGTGCCCGATTATCACAGCGTCGAAGAGTTCGCGACGGCACTGCGCGCGGTCGGCGAGCCTATGCGCGGCAAGCCGGTGAGCGAACTCAGCGTCGGGCAAATGCTCGACGGGCTGTTCGCGATCACCCGCGATTTCGACATGCAGACCCAGCCGCATTTGTTGCTGCTGCAAAAGACGATGGTGATGGTCGAAGGCGTCGCGACGATGCTCAATCCCAAAATCAATATGTGGGACGTGTCGGGGCCGTTCGTCAGCGAATGGATTCGCGACGAACTGGGCCCCGAAGCCGCGCTTGCCGACGGGATTCGCGAGCAAGGCAAGACGCTGGCGCTGATCCCCGACATCATCCGCCGTCTCGACGCGCAATTGCCGCGCAAGGGCGGCGCCCCGCCGGCGCCGCCGCTGCCCGAAATCGCGTTGATATTGGGCAAGGGCAAGAAGCGGAGTTGGTGGCGTTATGCACTGACCGCGATCGCCGGCGCCGCCGCAGGGGTTGCGGCGCTGAACTGGCTGGGTTGACCAGCTTTATGGGCGCGCTTGGTTACCGAACATTTACCCTAATTCCTTAAAGGCTGACCTCGACCCACCCCGGATGACCGATCCGGCAAAGCCGAGGTTTCATGCGCCACGACACCATCAGCACCGACCGCGTCCTGCCGGTCGATACGCTCCCGCTCGAAGTGGCGGTGGTCGTTCCGACGCTCAACGAAGCCGGCAATGTCGAAAGGTTGATCGAAAAACTTTCGGTGGTGCTGGCCGGGCGCGGCTGGGAAGTGATATTCGTCGACGATAATTCGGCCGATGGCACGAGCGACCTTGTCCGCCGTATCGGCCGGACATCGCGCCATGTCCGTATCGTCCAGCGCGTCGGACGGCGCGGGCTGTCGTCAGCGGTGATCGAAGGCATGCTCGCCACCGCCGCGCCGGTCATCGCGGTGATGGACGGCGATCTCCAGCACAGCGAGGACGCCCTGCCCCGACTGATCGACGCGATCGAGATGGGCGAGGCCGAAATCGCGGTCGGCACCCGCTATGCCGAAGGCGGCTGCACCGGCGACTGGGACGCAGGAAGGGTGCGGATGAGCCGGTTCGCCACGCGCGCGGGACAGATCGCTCTCGGCACCGATGTCAGCGACCCGATGAGCGGTTTTTTCGCGGTGCGCCGCGACGCTTTTGAACGCGCGCTGCCGCGCCTGTCGGCGATCGGCTTTAAGATATTACTCGACATATTGGCGTCGAGCCCGACGGCGCTCAAGGTCGCAGAAATCCCCTATCAGTTCCGGACCCGCGAAACGGGCGAAAGCAAGATCGGCATGCGCGTCGTCGCCGAATATGCCGAACTGATCGCCGACAAGACGATCGGCCGGCTCGTGCCGGTGCGGCTGCTGAAATTTCTGATGGTCGGCGGATTCGGGGTCTTCGTCCACCTTGCGGTGCTGAGTATGATGCTGGGCACCGGCAACGCCTTTGTCGTCGCACAAACAGCGGCGGTAATGACCGCGATCGCGTTCAATTTCTTCCTCAACAACAGCTTCACCTATGCCGACCGCAAGCTCAAGGGGTGGCGGATATTGGGCGGACTCGCGACCTTCTATGCCATTTCGGCGCTGGGTGCGGTCGCCAATATCGGTATCGGCACCTGGATGGCCGGGCAGGATGAACGCTGGTGGGTCGCCGGGGTCGCCGGGGTTCTCGTCGGCGCGATCTGGAACTTCGCCATGTCGTCGGCACTGACGTGGCGCAAATGACCGGCAGCGCGCCGGTCATGGCGGGCTGGAACCGCTTTTCCGGCGTATCGCGGCCGGCAGCGGCAGCCGTGCTCGCGCTGCTCGCAGCGCTGATGCTGTTCGGACTGACCAGCGGCACCAGCGGCGATCAGGTCACTCCTGCGGGGCCTGATGCGATGCGCGCCGCCGGAATGGTCGGCGACCATGCGCTTTACGCACGCATTGTCCACCGGGTCGAAGCCGGTGAGCCCTATTATGCCGCGGTGGCGGCCGAGCATCGCGCCAATCATTATCCGCTCAAACCTTTTGTAACGGTTCGTCTCCCGACATTGGCCACGATTTTTTCCGCTATCGGCTTGCAAGGTGGGACGTTGCTGGTGACGGCAACCGGCATTGCGGCGATCCTCACCTGGCGGCGGCGGCTGATGACCGAGCCGGACCTACCCGGCTATGCCCGCTTTGCCGCGCTTCTGATCGCCTTCAACCTGTCTCAGATCGTTGTTCGCGAGTGGGTGCTGATCCATGAGGTGCTGGCCGGGGTGCTGATCACGCTTGCCCTCGCGCTTTATCGGCCCGCCCGTCCGTGGGCCGCAATGGCCGTTCTCGCGATCGCCGTCGCGATTCGCGAAACCGTGCTGCCGGTGGCAATGTTACTCGGATGCTTCGCGCTGCTGGACCGGAATTGGCGGGCGGTTGGCGCATGGCTGGCGTTCGGCTTGTCCTTCCTTGTGATTTTGGCGCTGCACATGTCCGCAGTCGCCGCCGTGACCACCCCGGCCGACCTCGCCAGTCCCGGCTGGAACGGCTTTGGCGGCTGGGCATCTTATCTCTCCTTCGTCCATTTCACGTCGGGATTTCGCTTTCTGCCCGCGTGGGTCGCCGCGCTGCTGGTGCCGCTCGCGTTGCTCGGCTGGGCCGCATGGCGATCGCGGCTGGCGATCGCGGTGCTGAGCATCCAGCTCGCCTTCGCTCTGCTGCTCATGTTGTTCGCAAGGTCGAATAATTTCTATTGGGCGATGCTGGTGGTGCCGACATTGTTCGTCGGCCTGGCTTTCGCGCCCGCTGCGCTCACCGCGCTGCTGCGCGCCCTCAAACCATCCGGGCTTCCGTTTCCGCGACAGCCGTCTAAGGCAGGGCGCCCGCCGCCTTGAACTGATGCGGCGAAGCGCATAACTGGAAGGCGAAGGAGATGGCGATGAATCAATCCCTGTCGAGCGCCGCCCGCAGACCGGCCCTCATGGCACCCTGTGGCAAAATTTGACGCGATGGCCGCTCCCCGCATCCTGCTGATCATCGGCGGCGGTATCGCCGCCTATAAATCGATCGAGCTTGTCCGCCTGCTCCGCAAATCGGGCTATGTCGTGCGCTGTGTCCTCACCCGCGCGGGGGAGCAATTTGTAACGCCGCTGACCCTCGCCGCCCTGAGCGAGAATAAGGTGTATACCAGCCTGTTCGACCTGAAGGATGAGGTCGAGATGGGGCATATCCAGCTGAGCCGTGAGGCCGATCTGGTCGTCGTCGCGCCCGCGACCGCCGATTTGCTGGCGAAGATGGCGGGCGGGCATGCCGACGACCTCGCGACCACATTGCTGCTCGCGACCGACAAGCCCGTTCTCGCCGCGCCCGCGATGAACGTCCGCATGTGGCTCCACCCCGCAACGCAGCGCAATGTCGTAACGCTGCGCGGCGACGGCGTAACCGTGATGGAGCCCGACGAGGGTGAGATGGCGTGCGGCGAATATGGACCCGGGCGCCTGCCCGCGCCCGAAGCGATCAAGGCCGCGATCGACGCCGCGCTGGCCGCGCCCGCGGCGCTGGAAAGCCAGCCCGACTTCGCCCCGGCCAGCCATCGCCCGCTGTTCGGCCGCCGCATATTGATCACCGCCGGACCGACCCACGAGCCGATCGACCCGGTGCGCTATATCGCCAACCGGTCGAGCGGACGTCAGGGCTTCGCGATCGCCGCCGCCGCCGCCGAAGCCGGCGCCGAGGTCTTGCTGATCGCCGGGCCCGTCGAACTGCCGACGCCGCCCGGAGTGGTCCGCGTCGATGTCGAGACCGCGCGCGAAATGGCCGATGAGGTGGAGCAGGGCCTGCCGGTCGATGCCGCGATCATGGTCGCGGCCGTCGCCGACTGGCGCGCTGCCGACACAGCGGTGCAGAAGATCAAGAAGGACGGGTCGGGCGCCGTTCCGCCGCTGGCGCTCGCCGAAAATCCCGACATTCTGGCAGGTCTCGCCAAAAGCCCGAAGCGGCCGCCGCTGCTGATCGGCTTTGCCGCCGAGACCAACGATGTTCTCGTCCATGCGCAGGCCAAGCTCGCGCGCAAAGGCTGCGACTGGATCGTCGCCAATGACGTCGCCTCCGACCCGATGGGCGGCGAATTGAACCGCGTACATATTGTCACCCCCGACGGCGTCGACAGCTGGGACCGGCTGCCGAAAGACGCCGTCGCCCGTAAATTGATGGAAAAAATTGCCGATGACCTCGATAGCCGCACACCCCTTTCCCGCGATTGAAATCGCCATCCAGCGCCTGCCCAACGGCGGCGGCCTGCCCCTGCCCGCCTATGCGTCGGATGGCGCAGCGGGAATGGACGTCGTTGCGGCCGAGACGCTGACGATCCGCCCCGGCACGCGCCACGCGGTCGCAACCGGCTTCGCAATGGCGATCCCGGCGGGTTACGAGGTGCAGGTTCGCCCGCGCTCCGGCCTCGCGCTCAAACATGGCATCACCTGCCTCAACACCCCCGGCACGATCGACAGCGATTATCGGGGCGAAGTGAAGGTGATCCTCGCCAATCTGGGTGACGAGAATTTCGACATCAAGCGCGGCGACCGGATCGCGCAGCTCGTCCCCGCACCCGTCCAGCGCGCGACCTTCGCCGAAGTGGCGACACTCGACGAAACGATGCGCGGTGCCGGCGGCTTCGGATCGACCGGCGTAGCAAGCGAGAGCCCCGACAAGAATGCCGAGCCTGCGGGGCTTGCTTCGCTGGCTGCCATAAGCATGCGGCGATCGGGCGAATAGGCGTTGCTGAGCGACGCCGAACTCGACCGTTACGCCCGCCAGATCATCCTGCCGGCCTTTGGTGGTGCCGGACAGGCCAAGTTGAAGTCTAGCCATGTCGCGGTGATCGGCGCGGGCGGGATCGGCTGTCCGGCGATCACCTATCTCGCCGCCGCCGGAGTAGGAAAGCTGACGATCATCGACGACGACCAGGTCGAGCTTTCGAACCTTCACCGCCAGCCGCTGTTCACCGACGCCGACATTGGCGCACCCAAGGCCGAGATCGCGGCGGCGGCGGCGCAGCGGATAAACCCGCATGTCGAGGCGATCGCGATTGTCAGCCGGCTCGACCAGGCCAATGCCGAAACGCTGCTGGCCGGGGCGAGCCTGATCCTCGATGGTTGCGACAATTTCGCCACGCGGCTGACGGTTAATCGCGCCTCGGTCGCGCAGCATATCCCGCTGCTCAGCGCCGCAATCGGCGCGTTCGATGGACAGGTCGCGCTCTATGAAGGCTGGCGCACGGACCGTCCCTGCTATGCCTGCCTTGTCGGCAGCGATCCCGACCGCGAGGGCATCAACTGCGCCGAAGCAGGCGTCATGGGCGCGCTCGCCGGGATGATCGGGACGATGGCCGCACTTGAGACAGTCCGCGCGCTGTCCGGCTGGGGCCAGTCGCTTTCCGGCCGCCTTGCGATCATCGACATGCTCGAGCGGCGCTGGCGCGAAATGGGCGTCGCCAAGGATCCGGGGTGCGCGATATGCCGGGGCTGAGCATCATTGTTGCAGGCGCAGAGGGTGGGCGGCTTTACGCCGCGCTGGAGGCGGCGATGGCGGCGACGGCCCTCGGTCGCCCGGCACGCATCTTTCTGCAGGGCGAAGCGGCGGAGCTGCTGCGCGATCCCGTCGGCTTCGCCGGGGACGCGGTGCGGCGCGCAGTGGGGCAGCCCGACCTTGCCGGGCTGGTCGCGGAGGCCATTACGATGGAGGTACGCCTGTTCGTGTGCCAGTCGGGGATGGCGCTGGCCGGCATCGACGCGGCGGAACTGGTGTCGCAGGTCCGCGCCGGAGGGCTGGTGAGTTTCATGGCCGAGATAGGGCCAGAAGACCGATTGCTGGTTTATTGAATCCCGTCGCCCCCGCGAAAGCGGGGGCCGCTGTCGGTTTACGCAACGCCGCCGAGCAAGGCAGCTAGCGGCCCCCGCCTTCGCGGGGGCGACGTGTTTCTACGGATTGTCGCACACCGTAATCTCTTCGGGGGCAGGCCGTTTCCCGGTCGGCACGAAACGGGCAAGATAGCCGCCAGCATGCTGCTTGTCGTCATAGGACACGAGTTTGTAGCCGACCGCCTGAAATTCGCAGACGAGCAGCCGGAAGGGCGTGCCATGCTCGGCAATCGGCCGGTCGCCGTCGACGACAATCACCTGCCCGCCCTTGCGGAGCGCCGGGCGGAGGCGCCACAGGAAAGCGTAAGGTTCGCCAATCTCGTGATACATATGGACCATGAAGACGCGGTCGAAGCTGGCCGCAGGCAGACGCGGATCATCGACCGCGCCGAGCTTGAGCGAGACATTGTCGAGCCGTTCGCGCGCGACGCGATCGGCCAGCCGTTCGATCACCTCGGGCATGATGTCCTGTGCCAGGACGCGGCCGCGCGCGCCGACGCGCGGCGCGAGGCGGATGGTGTAATAGCCGTCGCCCGCGCCCAGATCGGCGACGGTCATGCCGGGACGGACATCGGCCGAGTCCATGACGTCTTCGGCCTCGTTGACCCGGTCACGCGCTTCTTCGGTCGACCATTTGGTCGAGACGGTCGGTGCGACCGGACGGTCGGCGGGCGGGAACTCACGCGCGGTTTCGAGGCGGTCGCTGCTATCGTCCCACGGCGCATCGCAGCCGCCGAGCAGCAGCAACGACGCGAGGACGACCGCGCGCTTCATCAGTCGATATCTTCCACTTCGACCTTTTCGCCGGTGACCTTCTGCGACAATGCCGCCGCCATGAAGGGATCGAGCGCGCCATCGAGCACGTCGCCCGGCGCCGTCGACGTGACGCCGGTGCGCAGGTCCTTCACCAACTGATAGGGCTGAAGGACATAAGAACGGATCTGATGGCCCCAGCCGATTTCGGTCTTGGCCTGATATTCACCCGACGCCGCGGCTTCGCGCTTCTGAAGCTCGGCCTCGTACATCCGCGCTTTCAGCATCCCCATCGCGGTCGCGCGGTTCTTGTGCTGCGACCGGTCGTTCTGGGACGCGACGACGATGCCGGTCGGAATATGCGTGATACGCACGGCCGAATCGGTCGTGTTGACGTGCTGACCGCCCGCGCCCGAGGCACGATAGGTATCGATCTTGAGGTCGCCTTCGTTGATCTCGATGTCGATATTATCGTCGATCACCGGATAGACCCACACGCTTGAGAAGCTGGTGTGGCGCCGCGCCGAGCTGTCATAGGGCGAGATGCGGACGAGGCGATGGACGCCGCTTTCGGTCTTCGCATAGCCATAGGCGTTCTCGCCCTTCACCAGCATCGTCGCCGATTTGATGCCCGCCTGTTCGCCCGCCTGATATTCGACCAGTTCGACCTTGAACCCGCGCTTTTCGGCCCAGCGGCTGTACATGCGCTGCAGCATCTCGGCCCAGTCCTGGCTTTCGGTGCCGCCGGCGCCCGCATGGACTTCTATATAGGCGTCGTTCGCATCGGCCTCACCCGCGAGCAGCGCCTTGATCTTGTCCTCTTCCGCGCGTGCCGCGAGAACGCCCAGCGAAGCCACGGCTTCGTTCGCCAGCGCCTCGTCGCCTTCCATCTCGGCCAGCTCGATCAGTTCGGCGGTGTCGGCGCATTCCTTTTCAATCGCGCGTGTCGCGTTGATCGCTTCGTCGAGCCGACGGCGTTCGCGCATGACTTCCTGCGCCGCCCGGGGATCGTTCCACAGCGTCGGGTCCTCGACCTTTGCGTTCAGTTCGTCGAGCCGCCGCACCGCACGGTCCCAGTCGAGAAAGCGGCGCAGCAGCGCCAGCGCGGCACCGATCTTGTCGATATGATCCTGCGCTTCGGCGCGCATGTCTTTGCTCCTGAAAAAATGTTGGTCATGCCCTTAGGGCTTGTCGGCCCCCAAGGAAAGAAATGTGGAAAGAAGAATGCGCCGGCGGGTCAGATGATACCGCCACGATCCTCCAGAAATTCACTGTCCGTGCGCCGCGCGGGGCCCTGCTGAACCGGTCCGTCCTGCCGCCTGGTCGGCTTGATCGGCTTGATTTCCTCTTCGCGGATCGTCCGGCGCGGCTCGCTTTCGGGCTTGAAAGCCTCCCAGATGATCGACGCTTTCGGATCGCTGCCCGGCCAGCTGCCATAGACGCGGCGGCCCGACTGGCGATCGATCCGCACCATCCGCACACCCTTGGGCGCGACGAAGGGAACCGGCTGGCTGTCGGCGAGCGCTTCTTCGAAGAATTGCTTGAAGATCGGCGCAGCCATGCTGCCGCCCTGCGCATAGCCGCCCATGTTCCGCGGCTGGTCGAAGCCGACATAGACGCCGGCGACGACATTGGGGGTCCCGCCAACGAACCAGACATCGTTCGGGCCCGTCGTCGTACCGGTCTTGCCGAACAGCGGCACCCCAAGGTCGCGCAGGCGCACCGCGGTGCCGCGCTGGACGACGCCTTCGAGCATATGGACGACCTGATAGGCGGTCATCGGGTCCATCAGCTGTTTGCCCGACTTGGCGAAGCGCGGCATCGGCCGGCCGTCCCAATCCTTTTTGTTGCAGCCGTCGCAGGGCTTCCAATTCTTTGGAAAGATCACTTTGCCGCGGCGGTCCTGCGCATAATCGATCACGCGCGGTTTCAGTTCGCGGCCGTGGTTGGCGAGCATCGCATAGGCATTGGTGATTTTCTCGACCGTCGTCGATCCAGCCCCGAGCGCGGTCGAAAGATAAGGTTCGTGTTTGCCCATTCCCATGGCCTGGATCGTTTCCACGACCGGTTCCATGCCGATCTGGCTTGCGGTCTTGACCGTCATCAGGTTGCGCGACTGTTCGAGGCCCCAGCGCATCGTATGTTCGCCCGCCCCACCCGCGCCGCCGAAGTTGCGGAAGCATTTGTTGCCGAGGTTGGCGCCCTGATAGACGCAGAAGGGCCCGTCGACGATCAGGGTCGCGGGGGTCATGCCATTGTCGAGCGCGGTCGCATAGACGAAGGGCTTGATCGTCGAGCCCGGTTGCCGTTCGGCCTGCGTCGCGCGGTTGAAGGGCGAGAGGCGAACGTCGAAGCCGCCCTGCATCGCGAAGATGCGGCCCGAATGCGGGCTTTCGGCCATGAAGCCGCCCGATACTTCGGGAATATTCCGGAGCGCATAGGAATTGCCGCCGGTCGCCTTCACCGCGATCAGGTCGCCCGGGCGCATCGCCGAAAAGGCGGTCCCGCCGGTCTTGCGATAGGCGAGCGTCGCGGCACCTGAAGGCAGCGTACCGGTCGTGCCGTCGGCAAAGCCGATCTGCGCCGCGCCGGCCGATTTGGAAACGACAGCAGCGATTCGCCAGCCGTCATAGTCGATCCCGATGAAGCTGGAGGCGAGGCGGCTCGCCCATTTATCGTCGGCCTCGATCGTCGCGATCGGCCCCGACCAGCCCTTGCCCGTATCATAGCGGATCAGGCCGCGGCGCAGCGCGTTGGTCGCCGCCGCCTGCATCTTGCCGTCATAAGGGGTCCGCACCCAAAGGCCGCCGGCATAGACGCTGAGCGGCCCATCCTCGGCCGTTTCGCCGAATTGGGCGATCAGCTGGCGCCGCACCTCTTCCATATAATAGCCGCCGACCTGCGCGACCGCGCGGTTGCCGCTGTCGGTGAGCCCGAGCGGCATCGCCCGCGCCGCGTCGCGCTGCGCCGTGGTGATCGCGCCGTTGGTGGCCATCGAACCGAGAACGAAGTTGCGCCGCGCCACCGCCTCGCGCTCGAAACGCGAACGGCCATATTTTTCCGGCGCCTTGGGCAGGATGGCGAGGAAGGCCATTTCGTGCAGCGCAAGCTGATCGACATCCTTGTCGAAATAGGCGCGCGCCGCCGCCTGCACACCGAAGCTGCGGCGGCCGAGCGGAATTTCGTTGAGATAGAGTTCGAGAATCTGTTCCTTGGTCAGCGCATCCTCGATACGCATCGCCAGGATCGCCTCGCGCACCTTGCGGCGATAGCTGAGTTCGTTGGTAAGCAGCAGGTTTTTCGCCACCTGCTGGGTGATCGTCGAGGCGCCGATCGGCCGGCCGCTGCTCGTCAAATTGGTGATGATCGCGCTCGCGATACCGGGATAGTCGATCCCGCCATGGCTGAAGAAGGTCTTGTCCTCTGCCGCGAGGAAGGCGTTGACGAGCGTTTTGGGATATTCGTTATAGTCGAGCTGAACGCGGCGTTCGCGGGCATAGGCGTGCACCGGCTTGCCCTCCGCATCGCGGACCATCGTCGGCAACGGCGGTTCATAATCGCGCAGCTGATCGACCGACGGCAGGTCGCGCGCGAAAATCACCCAGATCAGGAAAAGGCCGATCAGCCCCGAAAGCGCCAGATAGCCGAGCCATCGAAACCAGCGCCGGTTCCACATATCGCGGAACCAGCCAAGAACGGCATTGCTGTCGCGGCGCAGGCGCAAGCGGAAATCGGGCGGACTGTCGGCGACCATAAGCCCATGCCTCTATCGTCTGTATCGCCGAAAGGGAAGATGGTTGCGGCAGGCGGCGGATCCCCCCTTGCCCAAGCGGTCAGCGCGAACGGCCGCGCGCACCGACCGGCCAGATCGCGACCAGCGTGTCATCCGCAACGACATGATAATGATCGTAGAGATTCACCGTCGGGTCGCAGTGCGGCACGGTCAGGCTGACCGGATCGCCGGGTTGCATCCGGGTGCCGATGTCGGGCGCGATCAGCGCGGCATGTTCGTCGCCCATGAAGGCGAAAAAGGCGGTTTCCGGGGCTCCGTGCCGAACCACCGCCACCCCGCCGTCGGTCGACAGCGACTTGAAACCGGCGTCGATGGTGACGAGCCCCGAATGATTGGCGCTGACGACGCGCGCATCGACCGCGAGCGACACTTCGAACGGCGGATCGCCGCCGCCGGTCAGGTCGCAGTCGAGATATTGCTTGTCCATAAACACGTAGGAACCCGCCTGAAGTTCGGTGAAAGTTCCGAGTTCGAGGTCGATATGATGCGTTCCGGTGCCCGATCCGGTGACGATCGACGGCGCGAAACCGGCGTCGGCGAGCGCCGCGATCACCTCGTTCAAATAGGCGGTGCGTTCGACGATCGCGGCGCGGCGTTCGGCATAATCCTCGATATGCTGCTGCGACCCGCAGTAAAACTGAACGCCCTGATAGCGAAGACGCGGCGCGGCCGCGATCGCCCGCGCGAGCGCGACCGCAGCCTCGGCCGAGGCGACCCCGGTGCGCGCAATGCCGGGATCGATGTCGATGATGACGTCGAGCCGGGCGTCGGCCGCCGCGAGTTCCGCATCGATTCGCGCCGCGACCCCGGGATGATCGACCACCGCCATCAGCCCGCGCGCGCTCTGTGCCAGCAGGACGAGCCGTTCGATCGCGCGCGGCGCGGCGACGGGCGAGGTAATCAATATCCCCGCGATCCCGCCATCGGCCAGCACCTCTGCCTCGCCGATCTTGGCGCAGCAGACGCCGATCGCGCCCGCCGCGACCTGACGGACCGCGATATCGACGCTTTTGTGCGTCTTCGCATGCGGGCGCAGCCGGACGCCGCGCGCCGCCACAAGCCCCGCCATGCAGGCGATATTGCGGTCGAGCGCGTCGATATCGAGAATCAGCGCCGGGGTATTGAGGTCGGCGCGGCTTCCCTGTCGTCCGACAAGATGGTTATGCAACGTCAGGTCATCGCTCATGAAAACAGCGCCTCGAGATGGGGATTGAGAAATTTGCCGGCCGGGTCGGCGGCGCGGCGGACCGCGCGATAGCGTTCGGCCATCGGATAAAGGCTGTCGACGTCGGTGCGGGTCAGCGTGTGGCGCTTGGCCCAATGGGGGCGCCCGCCATGGGCGCGGAAAATCACCTCTGCATCGGCGAACAGCCCGGCCCACGGCATCTTGTTATACTGGTGCATCGAAATGGAGGCGACCGGCCCCGCGTTCATCGGGCTCATCCAGATATCGTCCGCCGCGACGGTGCGATATTCGAAGGGAAAGGTCACCGGCAATCGCCCGCGCCGTATCCAGCCTATCACCTCGTCGAGCGCCGCGAGCCCGGCGGCGCGCGGCACTTCATATTCCATCTCCTCGAATCGCGCGGTGCGTTCGGAGGGAAAGACATTATGTGCGGGGCCGCGCCGTTCACCCTCTATCCGGGTGCGCATCATGGCACGCTGGAGCCAGGGCGTGAGCGCGGGCGCCTTTGCCGCAATATCGAGCACGCGGCGAAACGCCGTTTCCTCGATATCGGTCGTCGTCGGCGGCGGATCGCAGGGGTCGGTCGGCGTGAGCGTCTTTAAAATCACCTGATCGCTGTGCGGAAAAAACCAGAATTCGATATGCCGTTGCCCGTCGGCGAGTTCGTCATAGGATTCGCGAATTTCGGCCCATGCGCGCCTTTCGAGCCGTTCGGCCAGATAATAGGCGGGGACGACCGTGATCTCGATCTCGGTCGCGATGCCGAACAGGCCGAGCGAGAGGCGCTGGGCCTCGAACAAATCGGGGTGGGTCCGGGCATCGCACCAGCGCGCCTCGCCATCGGCGCCGATCAACCTGTACCCCCGGGCAAATGTGGCGAGCGACCCGAGCGCCGCCCCCGTGCCATGGGTACCGGTCGCCATGGCGCCGGCCAGCGACTGCGGATTGACGTCGCCCTGATTGGCGAGCGCCAGCCCCTCCTCCCATAAGGCCGCGGTCAGCCGCTTGATGCTCCAGCCGGCTGGAACGCGCGCGGTGCAGCGGTCGGCAGCGATGGTCAAAACGCCGGGAAGATCGTCGAGACTGACGATGGTATCGTCCGATTCGCACAACGGCATGAAACTATGTCCTGCCCCGGTCGCGCGCACCTTTTGCGCGCCGCGGATCAGCCCCGCCAATTCCTCTTCACTTTGCGGACGGGCGACACGTGCTGTGGTCTCGACACTGCCCGACCAGTTGCTCCAACGCATATAATTCACTCTCCTTCATCGCCCACCGGATGACGCGTGGGTGGATGTGGAAAGATAGTCAAGACTATATAATGTCAGACCGTCGCAAACCATGAGCGACTGAACCATGTCGGCAGGGGAGCGACGCCCCGAAGCCCGCCGTTTCCCGGCAGAATTGCGGGGGTGGGCTAAGGCGCGGCGATCCGCTTTGCAAAATGGACTTGTACCGCTTCGCGCACCCCGCGCGCCACCTTTTTCTGCCCTTCTTGCGACGCCAGAAATTCGCCATCATCCTTGTTCGAAATAAAGCCGGTTTCGAAGAGGATAGACGGGGTGTCGGGCGCCTTGAGCACGACGAACGAGGCGAAGCGATGCGCGGTGGTGCGAAATTTGACCGCGTCCGCTGACTCGCGCTGAAGCAGCCGGGCGAAGTCGGCAGCCCGATTCATCGTCTCGCGCTGGGTCAGGTCGAGGAGGATCGACGACACGTCGCGGTTGTGGCCGCCAAGGTCGACGCCGTTGATGATATTGGCCCTGTTTTCACGCGCCGCGAGCCGCGCCGCTTCGCGGTCGGAAGCGGTTTCGGACAGGGTATAGATGGATGCGCCGCGCGCCTGTTCATTTTCCGCCGCGTCAGCATGCACCGAAATGAACAGATCGGCCTGGAGCCGCCGGGCGATGCCCGAGCGCTCCTCCAGCAACAGATAGCGGTCATCCGAACGGGTGAGCGCGACGCGGATGCGGCCCGATGCGATCAGATCGTCGCGAATCGCGCGGGCAAGCGCCAGCGTAATATCCTTTTCGCGCTTGCCGCTGTGCGGCGACAATGCGCCCGGGTCGTGCCCGCCATGGCCGGCATCGATCACCACCAGCGGCAGTCGCGCGTCATCCGGCCCCTCGATCGGTGGCAGCGGCAGCGCGGGCTTTGCCCGGCCGATCGGGACGCTGACGCTATAGCGTTTTTCGGGCGGCTTGGCGCGAAACCGGGCAGATGGTGCCGATTCGACGTGCGGGATGCGCGCGATCGCCGTCATCCCGGCAGAGCCGCCCGGGGGCGCTGCGGGGTTGAGGATCATCGCCATCAGGACAGGCAGCACGCTCATCGCGCCTCTATGCCGCCGCCGCCGCGCGATGGTCCAGCGCATAATCGAAACGGGGGCCCGGCGACGGCGGAAGGACAGGAAGGCGATGCCCGCCCTTGCGCGTAAAAACCGCAGAAACAGCGAAGAAATGCGGACGACGGAACGGGTCCGGCGGTGCGCGCTTCTTGCAACACTTATGTCACAACCCATCTTTGTACGGTGGTTGTGGTTGCCGTCGGGACATGCCGATGCTAGCACGGCCTCCACTGACGGTGTCGTTCCCGGCGCCGTCCGGCCTTTTGAGGGGAAGGCCTGACCCGCGAATCTGCGGATCATGGCTGCCCTGGTGCCGGACACGCGGGGAATGGCGATGTGCCGCCAGTCCACCCGGTTGACCGGACAGTCGGGGCGTTCGCCTTACGCCCGCCCTGCCCGCCCGCTCATCCCGTAACAGGTTGATGCCGCATGTGGCTTGCCATGCTCTCTTCACTCCGCGACGCGGGCGCTTTCGCCTCGGCCGTCGCTGGACGTGAAGACCGTATGCGCGGACCGGACCATCACGCAGATTTGCGTGGCCGGACGCAGCCAATGCGCGGCAATAACGTCTTTTTTCGTTTCACCCTTTTCCGCCGCGACCGCCGTTCAAAGGCGATTGCGGGACTTTTAACTGGCGCGCCACTGCGCGCCTGGAGTGTTTACAATGACCACGCGCATGTTGATCGACGCGCGGCACCGGGAAGAAACCCGGGTCGCCGTCACCAAGGGAAACCGCATCGAGGAGTTTGATTTCGAGTCCGCCGAGCATAAGCAGCTCAAGGGCAATATCTATCTGGCCAAGGTTACCCGCGTCGAACCGTCTTTGCAGGCGGCGTTCGTCGAATATGGCGGCAATCGCCACGGTTTCCTCGCGTTCAGCGAAATCCATCCCGATTATTACCAGATTCCGAAGGAAGACCGCGAAGCGTTGCTGCGCGAAGAGGCCGAGCATGCCGCCGCCGCCGCGCAGCGCGCCGAGGAAGACCTCGACGAGCTGGAAGGCGATGTCGCCGACGTCGAATATCATGACGAAGACGACAATGGCGACGCGCGCGCCGATCGCGATGACGATCATGACGACCAGCATGACGGCGACGATCATGATTCCGAAAATGGCGATGCCGAAGAGGGCGCCGAAGGATCCGAAGAAGGCCGCGAAGGCAATGGCGGCGACCGCCGGGGCCGGGGCCGTGGGCGCGGCAACAACCGCAAGGGCGGACGCGGGCGCGGGCGCCGCGACGATGATGACGGCGAAAACCGCATGTCGCTCCGCCGCCGCTACAAGATTCAGGACGTTATCCGTCGCCGTCAGGTGATGCTGGTCCAGGTCGTCAAGGAAGAGCGCGGCAACAAGGGCGCGGCGCTCACCACCTATTTGTCGCTCGCCGGCCGCTATTGCGTGCTGATGCCGAACACGATGCATGGCGGCGGCATCAGCCGCAAGATTTCAAACGGCGCCGACCGCCGCAAGCTGAAGGCGATGGTCGACGAACTCAACCTGCCGCCGACGATGGGCTGCATCGTCCGCACCGCGGGCATGGCGCGCACCAAGGTCGAGATCAAACGCGACTTCGACTATCTCGCCCGCGTCTGGGACGAGATTCGCGAAAAGACGCTCGAATCGAGCGCCCCGGCGCTGATCCACTCGGACAGCGATCTAGTGAAGCGCGCGATCCGCGATATTTATCACAAGGATATCGAGGAAGTTCTCGTCGAGGGCGACGAGGGTTACAAGGCGGCGAAGCAGTTCATGAAATTGCTGATGCCCAGCCATGCCCGGCGGGTGAAGCAATATGCCGACCCGGTCTCGCTCTATCAGCGATATGGCGTCGAGGATCAGCTGGCGGGGATGCTCAATCCGGTCGTCCAGCTGAAATCGGGCGGCTATCTGGTGATCAATCCGACCGAGGCTTTGGTGTCGATCGACATCAACTCGGGCCGGTCGACCCGCGAACATAATATCGAGCAGACCGCAGTCAGCACCAATCTGGAAGCGGCGCATGAAATCGCCCGCCAGCTGCGCCTGCGCGACATGGCCGGGCTGGTCGTGATCGACTTCATCGACATGGATCATGGTTCGAACGTCCGTAAGGTCGAACGCGCGATGAAGGATGCGCTGAAGAACGACCGCGCGCGCATCCAGGTCGGCCGCATTTCGGGCTTTGGCCTGATGGAAATGAGCCGCCAGCGTCTGCGTACCGGCGTACTCGAAGCCTCGACGCGCCCGTGCCCGCATTGCGAAGGCACCGGGCTGGTCCGCACCGCCTCGTCGGCGGGGCTCAGCGCGCTGCGCCTGATCGAAGAAGAAGCCGCACGCGGCAAGGGCAGCCGGATCACGCTGCGCGCGAGCCAGGAAGCGACCTTCTACCTCCTCAACGAAAAGCGCCGCGAACTGCGTGAGATCGAAGAGCTTTACGGCGTCACCGTCGAAATCCTGCCGGACGGCGAGACCGAGGGTGCGCGCATGGCGGTCGAGGTCAGCGGCCCGCCGCCGGTCGCGCGCCGCAGCTTCGCCCCGATCGCTCCCATCGAGGATGATGAGGACGAGGAGTATTTCGACGAGGAAGAAGAAACCGAAGCCGAAGCCGAAGAAGCGGCCGAACGCCCCGCGCGCCAGCCGCGCGAGGAAAGCGATGCCGATGGTGAAGGCCGCAAGCGCCGCCGCCGTCGCCGCCGTGGCCGCCGCGGCCGCCGCGACGAGGATGGCAATGAAATCGCCGAAGGCAGCGATGCCGAAGGTGAAGGCGACGCCGAAACCGGTGGTGAGAGCGAAGCCGAGGCCGAAACCGCAGAGGCTGCACCGGCCGAGGGCGACGCCGAAGTGGTGGAGGCTGAGGTCGAAGCGGAAGCCAAGCCGCGCCGCCGCCGTGGCGGTCGTGGCCGCAAGCCGAAGGCCGAAGCCGGTGAAGCCGGTGAAGCCGAGGCCGTCGAGGCCGAAGCCGAAGCTCCGGTAGAGGTGGCTCCGGTCGAGGTCGAAGCCGCCGAGCCGGTCGCCGAGGAAGCGCCTGCCGAAAAGCCGAAGCGCAAGCGCGCACCGCGCAAGACCAAGGCCGACGTGGCGAAGGCCGAAGCGGAAGCGGTCGCAGAGGAAGCGCCCGTCGCGACCGAAGCGGTTGCCGTCGAAGCGGCGCCCGAAGCTGTCGAAGCCGCACCCGAAGAGGCCCCCGCCAAGCCCGCGCCCAAAAAGCGTGCGAGCCGCGCCAAAAAGGCCGTAGCCGCCGAAGCGGCGCCCGAAGCCGCCGTCGAGCGCGAAGCCGAGCCGGCAACCCCCGAAACGGTCAGCGCCGAGGGTGAAGGCGAAGGCGAAGGCGTCGGCCCCGACGGCGAGCCGCGCCGCGGCTGGTGGCAGCGTACTTTCGGAAATTAAGCCAAAACTTGCTTCCGCGCGTTCTGGACCCCACAAAGCCCCTATGGCTTCAGTCGGGGTTCAGGCGCGCGGCGCAAGACAGCGGGAGATGAATTCTCTCCCAAGACATATGGCGCCCCGGGCGAATAGCCTGGGCCCACTTTTCCGTATCGTCCTGACTTTGCTGGCGATGTTCGCGGTCGCGATGCGCCCCGCGCTGGCGCAATCGATCCTGCGCGACGCCGAAACCGAAGTCCTGCTCCAGAATATGATGGACCCGCTGACCGAGGCGGCGGGGCTCCAGCGCGGCCAGGTTCGCGTCCACCTGCTCGGCGACCGCAGCATCAATGCCTTTGTCGCCGGCAGTCAGGATATCTATGTTTTCAGCGGGCTGATCGAAGCCGCCGACAGCGCCGAAGAGGTGCAGGGCGTGCTCGCGCACGAACTGGGCCATGTGATGGGCGGCCACGCAATTCGCGTCAACGAAGGCGCCAAGGCCGCAACCGGCATCTCGCTGCTCAGCCTGTTGCTCGGCGCCGCAGCGATCGCGGCGGGCGCGGGCGAAGCCGGCATGGGCGTGATGATGGCGGGGCAGCAAGCCGCGCTCGGCAAATTTCTGGCCTTTACGCGCGTGCAGGAATCGACCGCCGACGCGGCAGGCGCGCAATATCTGTCGACAGCCGGAATCAGCGGCCGCGGCAGCCTGGCCTTTTTCAAGAAGCTGCAGAATCTCGAGTTCCGCTATGGGGTCAAGCAGGACGACGATCAGGCCTATGGCCGCACCCACCCGATGTCGGGCGACCGCATTCAGGCGCTGCGCGAGGTCTATGTGATCGATCCGGCGTGGACCAAGCCCGCCGACCCCGACATCGAAAAGCGGTTCCAGCGCGTGAAGGCCAAACTCAGCGGCTTTATTGCCGAACCCGAACGCACGCTGCGCAAATTCCCCGAGAGCAACAACAGCATCCCGGCGCGCTATGCCCGCGCCTATGCCTGGCACAAAAGCGCCTATCCGCAAAAGGCGCTGACCGAGGTCGAGGGCCTGATTCAGGCCGATCCGAATGATCCCTATTTCCTGGAGCTTGAGGGGCAGATCCTGCTCGAATCAGGGCGCCCGAAGGAGGCGATCCCGGCGCTACGCAAGGCGGTCACGATTTCGCGGTCGCAGCCGCTGATCAGCGCGACGCTGGGCCATGCGCTGATCGCGACCGAAGACCCCGCCAACTATGCCGAGGCCGAAGAGGTGCTGAAAACCGCCGTCGCGCTCGACAACCAGAACCCCTTTGCCTGGTATCAGCTGGGCATCGTCTATGCGAACAAGGGCGATCAGGCGCGCGCCGCCCTCGCCTCGGCCGAACGCTATCAACTCATGGGTGGACAGGCATCGCTGGCGCTGCGTAATGCCGACACTGCGATGCAGGGCCTGCCTCAGGGATCGCCCGACTGGATTCGTGCACAGGATATTTCGCTGGTCGCTCGCGCCGAAGTGGAACGCGAGCGCAAACGGCGTTAGATTCAAGCGGAATACGAAACAGGCATCGCAAATCCAAGATGCGCAAGGGCGACAAGTGAACAACAACAAAGACGACGAATATTACCAGCCATGGCTGCGCGAGGAGCCGGCGGAAACGCCGCTGCCGCGCGACGCGCAGCGTCCAATGGCCACCGAAGGCCTCGCCAAACCGAAGGACGCGCCGCCGGTCGGTATCGATCTGACGCGCTATCCCGCGCGCGATGAAGCCCCGCGTCCGCCGCTGGTGAAACCCGAAGCGTTGAAGGCGGGCGCCGCGAACATCTGGCAGGCCGTCCGCACCGGCAGCGCCGCCTTTGCCGACTGGACGATCCGCGTCGGCGAGCGCGCCGACATCCCCGCACGCGTCGAAGCGATGGAAATTCCGCGCCGGTCGCGCGAGCTGGCGCAGCGCAGCGGCATCCTTGCCGCACGCACCGCCCGCACGATCGGCAGCAATTCGGCCCGCGCCGGGCGCGCCGCCGCCGCCGCGAGCGGTGAGGCGTGGGAGAAAATGGCGCTGGGCGACAAGGTCGCCAAAATATCGAGCGAGGCCGGCCGCGGGCTGGGCGAAGTCGCCGGAAAGACCAAGGCCGGGATCGGTCAGGCCGCACGCGCGGGCACCGAAACCCTGCGCGACAGCATCGGCGACGCCGCGACCAAATTGCTGCCGACCCCGCAAGAGGATTTGCCGCCGCCCCCGTCGGGGCTCGAACAATTGCTGGCGCGCGAGGAAGCCGCGGCACAGGCCGCCGAACGCTCGGTCGCGCCCGACCTGCCGCTGTTCGCGGGTGAGCCGCCCATGGCGGCACCGCCGCCGCCCCGCGCGGGGATCGAAAGCGACGACCGGACGCCGCATGTGCCGCCGGCCGCAACCAGAAAGCCGACAAGTGCGAAGGCGATGGCCGCCCCGCGCCTGCCGCAGATCAAGGGAACAGGAATGGACGGCGGAGCTTCGCGAACATGGCTGGTCGGGATCGCCGGCCTGGCCCTGCTCGGCATGGTCTTCTGGCTCGGCGGGCGCCTTGGCGGCGGAATGAGCAAGAGCGAGGTCGAGACCGTCGTCGCCGACTATATCCGCGCCAATCCCCAGATCATTCCCGAGGCACTGGAAGCCCAGCGCGATAAGGAAATGGCAAAGGCGATCGACGCAATTCGCCCGGCGCTGGAAAAACCCTATGCCGGGGCGTGGGCAGGCAATGCCGACGGCGATGTGACCTTGGTCGTCTTCACCGATTACGCCTGCGGCTTCTGCCGCGCCAGCGTTCCCGACGTCGACCGGCTGATCCGTGAGGACAAGCGCGTCAAGGTGGTGTTCCGCGAACTTCCGATCATCGCCCCGCAAAGCCGCGACGCCGCGCTGATGGCCCTCGCTGCCGCGCGTCAGGGCAAATATGACGCCTTTCACCACGCGATGTTCGCCGCGGGTTCGCTCGACAAGGCGGCGATCGCCGCCGCCGCGGAAAAAGTCGGCGTCGTCACCGACGGCAGCGCCGATGCGACCGCGAACGAGGCCCTGTTCCAGCGCGAACTCGACAGCAACCTTGCCATCGCCACCCAGTTGCAGCTGAACGCGACCCCAACCTGGATCATCGGCGATCAGTTGATGCAGGGGCAGATCGGCTATGCCGGGCTGCGCGAAGCGGTCGCCAAGGCGCGGGCGGCAAAGAGCTGAACCCCCGCACATGGCGACCGTCACCCATGATGAAGCGATCGCCAATGCCCGCCGCCTGCTGACGGGCGAACCCGGCGCCGCGTTGGCGCAGGCGCGCGCGATCTTGGAGGCAGTCCCGACATCGGCGGCGGCGCACCGCATCGCCGCCCATGCGCTGCGCGCGCTGGGCCGTGAGGAGGAAGCGCAGGCGGCCTCGCTCGCTGCGGTCGGCGCGACGATCCATGATGCGGCGATGGTCGACGCGGCGCTCGCGCTGGCCGACGACCGCCTGCCCGACGCCGAAGCCGCGCTGCGCGCGCGGCTGAAAGAGGATGCGACCGATGTTGCGGCGATCCGCATGCTGGCCGAGGTCGCAGGCCGCATCGGCCGTTATGGCGACGCCGAAAAATTGCTGACCCGCGCGCTCGAGCTTGCGCCGGGTTTCGGGGCGGCACGCGCCAACCTTGCGACCGTCTATTACAAGCAGAACCGCTTTCCCGAGGCGGTGGAAACACTCGACGCCGTGCTGGCCGCCGACCCCGCCAACCCCGCCCACGCCAATCTGAAAGCCGCCGCGCTCGGCCGTGTCGGCGGCTATGACGAGGCCATTGCCCTTTATGAAGAACTGACCGCGCGCTTCCCCGACCATGCCAAGCTGTGGATGAGCTATGGCCATATATTGAAGACCGTGGGCCGGCAGGACGACAGTATCGCCGCCTATCGCGCCGCGCTCGCCGCCGATCCCGGGCTGGGCGAAACATGGTGGAGCCTCGCCAATCTGAAGACGATCCGCTTCGATACCGCCGATCATGACGCGATGGAGGCCGCGCTCGAGGGCATAGGCGTTGGGGCCGACTCCGCAGACGACGCGCGCGCCGACGACCGGCTGCACCTGCATTTCGCACTCGGCAAAGCCTATGACGATGCCGGCGCGCATGCCGATGCCTTTCGGCACTACGTGGCGGGCAATGCGATCCGCGCCGGCCAGCTCGATTACCGTGCCGAAGAAACGCGCGCGGCGGTCGATGCGGTGATCGCCGCCTGTCCCGCCGACCTGTTCGCAGCGCGCGCCGGTGCGGGCGATTCCGCCCCCGATCCGGTCTTCATCCTGGGCATGCCCCGCGCCGGATCGACGCTGATCGAGCAAATCCTCGCGAGCCATTCGGCGATCGAGGGAACGATGGAATTGCCCGATATCCCGGCGCTCGCGCTGGGCCTTGGCCGCGACGACAAGGGCGATGCCCGGCGCTGGGCCGAAGCGCTGATCGAAGCGCCGCCCGAACGGCTCGCCGAGCTGGGCGCCGATTATCTGCGGCGGACCGCGGTGCAGCGCAAGACGGGCAAGCCATTTTATATCGACAAACTGCCGAACAACTGGCTGTACGCGCCCTTCATCCGCCTGATCCTGCCGAATGCGAAGATCATCGACGCGCGTCGTCATCCGCTCGATTGCTGTTTTTCCAACTATCGCCAGCATTATGCGAAGGGTCAGGCGTTCAGCTATGGCCTCGCCGATATCGGCGCCTATTACCGCGATTATGTGCGGTTGATGGCGCATATCGACGCCGTCCAGCCGGGGCGGATCCACCGCGTGATCCACGAGGCGCTCCTCGACGATCCCGAGCGGGAAATTCGCGCCATGCTGGACTATCTGGGTCTGCCGTTCGAGCCAGGCTGCATGGCGTTTCACGCCAATGCGCGCGCGGTGCGCACCGCGTCGAGCGAACAGGTGCGCCGCCCGATCAACCGCGACGGGGTCGGCCAATGGCAACCCTATGACGCATGGCTGGCGCCGCTCAGGGACGCGCTCGGTCCCGTGCTCGATGCCTATCCGGGGGTCCCTGCTTCCCTCGCCTGATTCGTTGCCTTTGGGCAACAGCACCCGACAATTTCGACCAACCGCCGACGCGCGCGCACGACAGGACTTGCGCTTGCTCTGCCGCGCGTCATGCTCTGTCACATAGCTGTCATTTGAGAAGGGGGTCTCATGCGCAAGGTCGGCTTTTACGCGGTACGCGGCGGTGCATTGCTGTTGGGCGGTACCATTTTATCGACATCGGGAACGGCTCTTGCCCAGCAATCGGGCATCAACGACGACCGCGACATCGTCGTCACCGCGTCGAAGCGCGAAGAAAATCTGCAAGACGTGCCGATGGCGATCACGGCGATCGGGACCGAACGGCTTGACGAATTGCAGGTCAAGGAATTTCAGGACGTCGTCAAATTCCTGCCATCGGTGACGATCCAGACGCTCGCGCCCGGGTTCAGCCAGGTCTATTTCCGCGGCGTCGCCTCGGGCGAAAATGCCAATCACTCGACCTCGCTACCGACCGTCGGCACCTATCTCGACGAAATGCCGATCACGACGATTCAGGGCGCGCTCGACATTCATGCCTATGATCTCGCGCGGGTCGAGGCGCTCGCCGGGCCGCAGGGCACATTATATGGCGCCAGCTCGATGGCGGGCACGATCCGCATGATCACCAACAAGCCCGACACCAGCGGCACCTATGGGTCGATGGGGCTGGAACTCAACAGCGTCGCCCACGGCGACGTCGGCGGGGTCGCCGAAGGTTTCGTCAACGTCGCGCTGAGCGAACGCGCCGCGCTGCGCCTCGTCGGCTGGTATCGCCACGACGCGGGCTATATCGACAATATCGCGGGCAGCCGCTCCTATCCCACCAGCGGCATCACCCAGACCAACGACGATCTCGTCGAGAAAAATTATAATGACGTCGACACCTATGGTGCGCGCCTCGCGCTTGGAATCGAACTCGACGACAATTGGACGGTGCGGCCGACGGTCATGGGCCAGATCCAGAAAGCGCACGGCAGCTTTGCGCAGGAGCGGTCAAAGGCGGTGACCGGCGATTTGCAAACGGTGCAATATAATCCCGAACGCAGCGACGATAAATGGATCCAGGCCGCGCTGACGATCGAGGGCAAGATCGGCAATTGGGATTTGACCGTCACCGGCGGGCATTTGCGCCGCAAGACACTGACCGACAGCGATTATTCGGACTATGCCTATTTCTATGATGCGCTCTATGGTTCCGGCGCGGCGCTCAAAGACAATGATGGCAACCTCATCAGCCCGAACCAGTATATTCAGGGCATCGACCGCTATAAGCGCAGCTTTGGCGAAATCCGCGTCGCATCGCCCGCCGATGCCCGTATCCGCTTTATCGGGGGGCTGTTCTGGCAGCGCCAGTCGCACAATATCGAACAAAATTACCGCATCGACGATCTTGCCGACAATCTGCAGGTGCCTGGCACCACCGACAACATCTGGTTCACCAAGCAGCTGCGTGTCGACCGCGACTATGCCGCCTTCGGCGAGGTCAGTTTCGATATCACCGACAGGCTGACGCTGACCGGCGGCGGCCGCGTGTACAAGTTCGACAACAGTCTGGTCGGCTTTTTTGGCTACAGCAATCCCGGCTACAGCGACAATCCGATTTATCTGTGCCAGGGTCCTGCCATCGTCGCGGGGTCGCCATGCACCAATCTCGACAAGCGGACGAAGAAAACCGACTTCATCCACAAGCTCAACCTGACCTATAAATTCACCGACGATGTCATGGTCTATGCGACCTGGTCGCGCGGATTCCGTCCTGGCGGGATCAACCGTCGCGGGTCCTTGCCGCCCTATGGCCCCGACCGGCTCGACAATTATGAGCTGGGGTGGAAAAGCAGCTTTGGTCCGGTGCGCTTCAACGGCGCGGTCTATCAGGAGGATTGGAACAATATCCAGCTGTCCTTCCTCGGCGACAACGGGCTGACCGAGGTTCGCAACGCCGGCATCGCGCGCATCCGCGGGGTCGAGGCCGATTTGAGCTATCGGTCGGGCGGTTTTTCGCTGACTCTGGGCGGCGCCTATAATGATGCGAAGATCCGGCGCGATTTCTGCGCCATCGCCAATGACGCCTTCGATTGCACGACCCCCGGGAACGAAGAGCTGGCGCCCGCAGGATCGCGCCTGCCCGTCACCTCGAAGTTCAAAGGCAATGCCGTCGCGCGTTATGATTTTCCGGTCAGCGGGCTCGACGGCCATGTCCAGTTCGCGGTCAATCATATCGGCAAGCGGCGATCCGACCTCCGGCCATTCCAGAACGGCATCGTCGGCAATTTCGGCGCCTATACGACCGCCGATTTCAGCATCGGGGTGAAGAGCGAAGACTGGAGCGCCGAATTGTTCGCGACCAACCTGTTCGACAGCCGCGGGGTGATCAACAGCGCGGTGCAGTGCGACGAGGCGGTCTGCGGCGATGCCGATAACGGTACGCCGAATGGCGGTATCTTTTACGACAATGTCATCCGGCCGCGGCTGATCGGCATCAAGGTCAGCAAGGATTTCTGACCGGGTGACGTCCGCGGCGACGCGCGAAGCCGGATCGGGCCAGAAACTCGGCCTGTTGATGTGCGTCGCGCTGGGCATGGGCAATATGATCGGGTCGGGGGTGTTCCTGCTCCCGCGCGATCTTGCCCCGCTCGGCTGGAATGCGGTGATCGGCTGGGGCGTGTCGATCACCGGGACGCTGTGCTTGGCGGCGGTGCTGGCGCGGCTCGCCCGAAAGCTGCCCGGCGGCAGCGCGACCTTTACCTATGCCGCCGCGGCCTTTGGACCGGGCGCCGGGTTCATCGTTGCATGGAGTTACTGGATCAGTTGCTGGACCGTCGTCGCGACGCTCGCGGTCGCGGCCATCTCCAATTTGTCGATCCTCTTTCCGGCGCTCGGCGCGGGCGGCGCGGGACCCGCGCTGATCGCGATCGGGTGCATCTGGTTCTTCACCCTCGTCAATCTGCTCGGCGTCCGGCGCGCGGGCAGCGCGCAGTTGCTGACGCTGGGGCTCAAGCTGATCCCGGTCGTCGGCGCAGTGATCGTCGCACTGTGGCTGTGGGGAGCCGGCGACGCGCCGGCGGCGTCGATGGCGGGAACGCAGCCGGTCAGCCTGTCGGGCATCGGCAGCGCGGCGACGCTGACCCTGTTCGCGCTGCTGGGGTTCGAGAGCAGCTGCGTCGTCGGCGACCGGGTGCGCGATCCCGAAACGACGATCCCGCGCGCAACGATGATTGCGGCGGCAGCGACCGGGCTGCTCTATCTGCTGTCGTGCACCACGGTGACCTTGCTGCTGCCGCTCGACACGCTCGAACATTCGAACGCATCCTATGCGACCTATTTTTCCACGCTGGTCAGCCCGTCGGCGGGGCAAGGCGTCGCGCTGTTCGCCGCGATCGCCGCGCTGGGTGCGCTCAACGGCTTTGTCCTGTTGCAGGGCGAAATCCCGCGCGACCTTGCGCACCGCCGCCTGCTGCCCCCGATATTCGCGCGCGACAATCGTTTCGCTTCTCCCTGGGTGACCCAGATCGTATCGAGCGGGCTTGCGAGCATCATCGTCTATGCCAATTATGCGCGCGGGCTGGCCGAGCTTTTCAGCTTCATGGTGCTGATCACCACATCGACCGCGATCATTTTCTATATCGCGGGCGCGCTCGCGGCGCTGAAACTTGAATATGACGGCGCACTCAAGACGTCGTCGGCCTTCATCGCGCTGACGCTGGTCGCCTTCGCCTATAGCTGCTGGGCCTTTTACGGCGCGGGGTGGGAGGCGAGCCTGTGGAGCGTCGCGATGACCGCCGCGGGCCTGCCCATCTATCTGATAATGCGGCGCCGGATGGCAATCCTGTCCTGATCCCCCGCGACAGCGCGGCCCGAAATGCTTTCGCTTTCGGGACGGCACGATTGGCTATTGCCATTCCGAAGATCGGGTTTCAGACTTGCCCATGTTCGATCAATGCAGGGGCAAAATTATGGAATGGATGTTGATGCCGTTGAAGCGCTACGCCGATTTCACCGGGCGGTCGCGGCGCAAGGAATATTGGATGTTCGCGCTGTTCCAGCTGATCGTCGCGTTGGTTCCGATGTTCCTTATTATCTCGATCAGCGATTTGACCGCCGGCGTTCCGGTCCTGCTTTGGGTCTTCCTGCTCGCCTACCTTGCGGTCTTCCTGATCCCCACCATCGCGGTGACGGTCCGCCGTTTCCACGATCAGGACAAGAGCGGCTGGTTCTATCTGCTGAGCTTCATCCCCTATGTCGGCGGCATCGCGGTGTTCGTTTTCATGTGCCTTGAAGGCACCAGCGGCGCGAACCGCTTTGGCGACGATCCGAAGGGCCGCGGCGCGCAGGACGTCTTCGGCTGATCAGGCCTCGCGCCACCGGGGTGCGAAAAAGCCTCGGTCGCGCAGGATGATCTGCGCGGCATTATGCCCCGGCGCGCCGGTAACGCCGCCGCCGGGGTGGGTGCCCGCACCGCACATGTAGAGGCCCTTGAGCGGCCCGCGATAGGCGCCATTGCCCAGCACCGGGCGCGCCGACCAGAGCTGGTCGAGGCTCATATTGCCGTGCATGATGTCGCCGCCGACGAGGCCGAATTTGCGCTCTAACCCCTTGGGGCTGAGAATCTGACGGCCGAGGATCGATGCGCGGAAACCCGGCGCATGCGCCTCGACGGTGTCGATGATGCAGTCGGCCGCGGCGCCTTCTTCGGCATCCCAATCCCTGCCATCGGGAAGCTCTGGGGCGAATTGCTGGCAGAAGAGGCTGGCGACGTGCTGGCCGGGAGGCGCGAGGCTGTCGTCGACGGTCGAGGGGATGAGCATTTCGACGATCGGCTTTTTCGACCAGCCGAACTGCTTCGCATCGAGGAAGGCGCGGTCCATATAATCGAGGGTCGGGGCGAGGATGATCCCCGACTGGTGATGTTCGCCGGGTTCTGGAAGGCAGGTGAAGCGCGGCAGCTCCGACAGCGCGACATTCATGCGGAAGGTACCGCTGCCCGCCTTGAACGCCTTGATCCGGCGCCGGAATTCGGGGGCAATATCGCCTTCGTCCATCAGACGTTCGTAGAGAAGCTTCGGCCCGACGTTGGCGATGACGCGGGTCGCGGCGATCTCCTCACCGCTGACCAGCTTGACCCCGACCGCCTTGCCGCCGTCGACCAGCACGCGCGAAACGGGGGCTTCGAGGCTGATTTCGACACCGAGCTGGGTGCAGACCTTCGCCATCATCTGGGTGATCGCGCCCATGCCGCCGACGCTGTGGCCCCATGCACCCTTTTTGCCATTCACTTCGCCGAAGACGTGGTGAAGGAGGACGTATGCGCTGCCCGGAGTATCGGGGCTGGCATAATTGCCGACCACCGCATCGAAGCCGAAGGCGGCCTTGACGGCTTCGCTTTCGAACCAGCTGTCGAGGAAGGTGCGCGCCGATTTGGTGAAGAGTTCGAGCACATCGCGCTGCTGCGACAGGCTGAGCCTGGTGAGCCCCCGCCCCTGCCGCGCGGCGTCGATCAGCGTCTTGAAGCCGTCGCCGACATTGGGCGGCGATTTGAGCGCGAGGTCGCGCAGCACATCGGCGACGCCTTCGAGCATGTCATAATATTCGGGAAGGCGCGCGGCATCGTGGGCGGAGAAACGCGCAAATTCCTTTTGCGTGCGTTCAAGCCCGCCGCCGAGCTTGAGGTAACTGCCATCCTCCTGCGGGAGAAAATTGCTGATCGGGCGTTCGATCACGCGATAGCCATGATCGGCGAGCTTCATGTCCGCGATCACCTTGGGCTGGAGCAGGCTGACGGTGTAGCTGGCGACCGAATTCTTGAATCCCGGGTGAAATTCCTCGGTCACCGCGGCGCCGCCGACGACATCGCGCGCTTCGACGATCCGAACCTTGAGGCCCGCCCGCGCGAGATAGAAAGCGCAGACGAGGCCGTTATGGCCGGCGCCGATGATGAGGGCGTCATAGGCTTTGGTCATGGAAATTCTTTCGCAAGCGGGGATGTGACATGTTGGCGGCCGAAGCCGAGGCCGAGAATGCGGCCGGGGATGCGGCGAAGCAGCGGGAAGCGGTCGAGCAGGCGGACGGCGAACGGCACGCGCGTGATTTCGCCGCGCAGCATGGGTTCGATGACCTTATGGTGTGCGAAACGCTGGATCGCCTGCATCCGCACCGTCGGTTTCCAGCGCCGTCGCTGCACGCTGGCAAGCAGCGGATCGGGATCGGCGCGTGCGGCAAGCGGGGCAGCGAGAATATTGGCGGCGGCGACGGCATCCTGCACGGCAAGGTTGATGCCGACCCCGCCCACCGGCGACATCGCATGCGCGGCGTCGCCGATCGCGAGCAGTCCGGGCCGCGACCAGCGCGTCAGCCGGTCGAGCGCGACCGTGAGCAGTTTCACATCATCAAAGCTGGCGATCGCATCGATCCCGGCGGCAAGACCCGGGGCGATCGCGACGACATCCTGACGAAAGGCCGCAATGCCGCGGGCTTCGATCGCGGGGAACATCCCCTTTTCGATGATCCGCGCGCACTGCCAATAATCGCCGCGCGGGATGGCGACGACCATGCCGCCCCGGTCGATCGTGCCGAGCGCAACCTCCGACGCGGTCATGCCCGTGGGAACGGGGATGCGAAACCACAGCACATCCATCGGCGCGCCAAGGTCTTCGAGCGGCAGTTCGGCAGCGTCGCGCAAGATCGAGCGCCGCCCGTCGGCGGCGATGACGAGCCGCGCGGACAGCGTCGCACCGCCCGCCAGCGTCACGCCGCTGACGCGGCCTGCGGCGTCATAGGTCAGGTCGGTCGCCTCGGTCGACATACGAAGGTCGAAGGTCGGATATTTCCTGCCCTGCCCCGCGATGAAATCGAGCAGATCCCATTGCGGCATCATCGCGACGAAAGGCGCGGCGACGGGCAGATGCTTCATCGTCGCGATCGTATAGGGCGCGCCGAGCAGATTGAGGGTCATCGTGTCGATCGCCGCATGCGGTTCCCTGAGCAATTCTTCGAGCAGGCCGATCTCGTGGAACAGTTCGAGCGTTGAAGGGTGCACCGTGTCGCCGCGAAAATCGCGGAGGAAATCGGCGTGCTTTTCAAGGATGGTGACGGGCACCCCGGCGCGCGCGAAGAGCAGGCCCGCGACCATCCCGGCGGGGCCGCCGCCGACGATGAGGACAGGCAGAGTGTCAGCCACAACGGCCTTCGCTCGATGCGAATGGGGTTTTCTGGATCATTTGCGGCTCCACCCCGGCGGCGGGGCATGTTCCAGCCGCGCTTCGGGGATGATGTCGCGCATCCGCGAGCAGAAATGATTGAGGCAGACTTCCTTGTCGCTGAGCGGCCCCATGGTGAAGCTTTGTGACGCCATCCCCTGCTGGACGCGGTTGATCAGCGCGGTGTCCTCGGCATTGACCTGACGGTTGATGCGCCAGTTGAGATAGCGCGCCGCCTTCATTTCGCGGCGCTCATCGGGGAGGACATAGGATATTTCGCGGATCAGGCAGCGGGTCGGGCTGACCGGAAGCCATTGCATGAAATCGACCTGATCGGGATAAATGTCGAAGGCGACATTGGGCCAAAGCTTGAAATAGAGCCAGTGGCGCTGGTTTTGCTCAGGCAGATGCGGGACCGGCGGCAACAGTTTCTGATACATGCGTTCGGACCAGTTGACCGACGGCCGGTCGATCAGGTCGCCCCACATGCGGTCGACATTATCCTCTGCCTCAACGCCATAGCTTTTGCCGAACAGGCGTGTCAGCCCGGGGTGCGCGACGGGGATGTGGAGGCCGTCCGAATAATTATCGCCGACATTCTTCCAGTTGACGTCGCGCGGGCGGAGCGTGACGCGGCCGAGCGCGCCAAGCTCTTCGAAGCGATAGGGAGCGATCTGCGCTTCATAGGGCGCCATCATGGCGGCGACCGAGGGCCCGCCATCGTCGGCGAGGCGGACGAACCAGAAGCCGCGCCAGCTTTCGATATCGACCGGCACCAGCCCTGCCTTGCCCCTGTCGAGCGTCGGATAGCTTGCCGAATCGGGAACGCCGGTCAGCCGGCCGTCGAGGTCATAGGTCCAGGCGTGATAGGGGCAGACGAGCTTTTTGGCACAGCCCGTCGCGCCATCGACCAACCGCGATCCGCGATGACGGCAGACATTGGTGAAGGCGCGCACGACGCGGTCAGCGCCGCGCACGACGATGACGCTTTCGCCGATATAGTCGATGCTGTGCCAGTCGCCCGGATTCGGAATGTCGCTGTCGTGGCAGACGACCTGCCAGCTCGGGCGAAAGATGCGTTCGATTTCAACGTCATGAAATTCGGGGTCGCTATAGGTCCATGCGGGCAGCGACCAGCCGCTTTGCGGGTCGATGTCGGGTGTGAGAATCGGTGCGGTTGCCATATGCCTGTCCTTGTTGTACACATGTATAACAATATGCAGCCCGCTCGCCAAGCCTTTACGCGCGAAAGCGCCGACGCCCGCCGCGCCGACCTGATCGAGGCGACCGCAGCATGTCTTGCCGAGCATGGACTTGCGGGGACGAACGTCCGCGCGATCTGTGCCAAGGCGGGCGTTTCGCCGGGACTGCTGCGCCATTATTTCGGCGGCATCGACGATCTGGTGGCGGCAACTTATGGCGCGACGAGCGACCGGATGGACGCGATTTTCGCCGATGCGGTCGCGAGAGCCGGCAGCGATCCGCGGGCGCGGCTGAACGCTTATCTCACGGCAAGCTTTCGCCCGCCGGTGACCGATCCCGAGTTGCTGGGCGCATGGACCGCTTTCTGGGCGCTCGCGCGGAGCGATGCGCAGATGGCGGCCATCCACGCGACAAGCTATGCCGGCTATCGCGAACGGCTGGGCGAATTGCTGGCCGCCTGTGACGCGGCAGACGCCGGGCGGCTGGCGATCATGCTGACCGCGATGGTCGACGGGCTGTGGCTGGAGCTGTCACTCGATGCGGAAAGCTTTGGCGCCGAGGCGGCGGTGGCGATGATCGAGCAGGCAGTTGGGGCGCTGCTTCCCGCCTAGAGCGGCCGGTGTTCGGTGGTGTCGCCGGGCGTCATGAACAGGAGTTCGCCGGGCGTATTGATGACCATGCGGTGCCACACGCCCTGCGGTATGAGCGCGCTCTTCCCCGGCGTGAGCGCGACGATGGTTTCAACCCCGTTCTCGTCCAATATGATATCGCACTGCCCCGACAGCAGAGTCAGCACCTCATCGCCCGCCGGATGCATTTCCCAGCCCGTGCTTTCCCGCATCGCGATGCCGCCGATATAGATGCCGCGATACAGCCCGAAGCTATGGAACAGTGGCTGGCCGGGCATCCCGCCGCGGCCCAGCAGCTTGCGCACGAGACGGGTCAGTGCGGTCACGACAAACACGGCGGTGCGGCGCAGGTACACGGGCATGGCGTTTCTCCCCATGCCCGCATATCAAATTGCGAACGATTCTCAAAAAGAATCGAGAAGCCGGCGCAGTCCTATTTCGACAGATCGCGCAGCAAGCTGTCCCAATGCGCGAGCGCGCCCGGAATCGCATCGACCGGGGCGCGTTCGTTGAGGCCGTGGGCGAAGCTGTCGCTCGCCTTGCTGAACAGTCCGGCGACGCCATAGCTGGGGACGCCGACGGCGCGGAAATAGAGGCTGTCGGTCGCGCCCGCGCTCATCGACGGGATGATCGGCAGGCCGGGGAAGCGCGCGTGGACCGCCCTGGTCACTGCCGCCACGACGTCGGGACGCAGCGGCGAGGCGTCGCTGGCGGTGGCGTCGGGGTCAGTGTTCACCTTGATCGCGGGATCGGCGATGAGCTTTTCGAGTTCGGCGCGCACCGCCTCGATCCCGACGCCGGGGAAGATGCGGCAATTGATGTTCGCGGTGGCGCGCTGGGGCAACGCATTTTCGGCGTGACCACCCTTGACCAGCGTGGGAACGCAAGTGGTGCCGATCTGGCCGACATATTCGGGGTCGGCGCGGATTTTCGCGACCGCCGCCGCGTCGTCCGGATTGGCGGCAAAGGCTTTGAGCGCCGCGCCGATGTCGCCGCCGACCTGATCGGCGACGATCGGCATCCCGACTTTGGTCAGCTCATTCTGCTGCGGCGCGAAGCGATAGGCGCCGACCTTTGCGAGTGCGTCGGAAAGCTGGGCGATCGCATTGACTGCGCCGGGACGCGAGCTGTGGCCGCCGGGGTTGGTCACCTCGAGGACATAGTCGGCGTAGGTTTTCTCGCCCGCCTGCAGACCATAATATTTGGCCTTGCCGTCCTCGCCGATCGTCCCGCCGCCCCCGTCGCCGTTGAGCGCCATTTCGGCGCCCTTATAGGTCTGCGCGAGCGCGCGGGTCGTCAGCATCTCGGTCTCTTCGTCGCCCGATAGCGCGAGGATGATCGAGCGTTTGGGCTTGAAGCCGTCTTTCTTGAGCTGGGCCATGGTCGCGACCATCATCGCGACGTCAAACTTGTTATCCTCTGACCCGCGGCCGAAAATATAGCCATTTTCCTCCACGGGCACGAAGGGATCGCGCGTCCAGTCCTTTGCATCGGCTTCGACCACATCCATATGGCCGAGCAGGACGATCGGCTTGCCCTTCCCCGTTCCGGCGAGCGTGACGGCCAGCGTTGCGGTCTCGCCCAGCGGGGTGATGACGATATCGCTGTCGGCATAGCCCGCCGCCTTCAGCACCCCGGCATAATAGGCGGCGAGCTGGGGCACCTTGCCGCGCCCCGCGACGGTCGGGATCGCGATGCTGTCCTTGAGGATCGTCTTTGCCGCATCGGTGTCGGCGGGCCTGGCATGAACCGGCGCGGCGGCGAGCAGGGCAGCGGAAGCAAGAAAAGCGGAAACAAGGCGCATATCGTCGACCCCTTTTATGGAAGGGTCCGTTCAATCGGTTCGCGGTGCGCTTGTCGAGCGGAATTTCAGGCCGCGGCCCTCTTCGCTTTCGGCATCGGCGTCTTCGGCTTGTACCGGCACAGATCCTCGACCGGGCAGCGCCAGCATTCGGGGGTGCGCGCCTTGCAGATATAGCGGCCGTGGAGGATCAGCCAGTGGTGCGCGCCGACGCGGAACGGCGCCGGGGTGTTTTTCTCCATCGCCTTTTCGACCGCGAGCACCGTCTTGCCCGGCGCGAGACCCGTGCGGTTGCCAACGCGGAAGATATGGGTGTCGACGGCAAAGGTTTCGGCGCCGAAAGCGCAGTTCATCACGACATTGGCGGTCTTGCGCCCGACGCCCGGCAGTTCGACGAGCGCGTCGCGGTCGGCGGGGACTTCGCCGTCATAGTCGCGGACGAGGATTTCGGAGAGCGCGATGACATTCTTCGCCTTGG
Source organism: Sphingopyxis selenitireducens (assembly GCF_051550705.1). NCBI lineage: Bacteria > Pseudomonadati > Pseudomonadota > Alphaproteobacteria > Sphingomonadales > Sphingopyxidaceae > Sphingopyxis > Sphingopyxis selenitireducens. The sequence goes on along the minus strand of NZ_JBPULG010000004.1, from coordinate 477,507 downwards.
CGTTGAACAGCCCGATTGTCTTGATATGCTCTTTCAATCCCGCTTCGCCGAGATCGACCATCTGCTGCGGGGTCGTCACCTCCTGGAACAGCCGCCGCGTCGCCTTGTTCACCCCGACGTCGGTCGCCTGCGCCGAAAGCACGACCGCGACGAGCAGCTGATAATGATTGCCGAACTCCAGCTCGGTCTCCGGATCGGGGTTCAGCTCGGCAAGCCGCCGGTAAAATTCAAAGATATCCGCTTTCTTCATGGCTTCGGCGTCGGCGTCCCGCCGTCATGCTTGGCCTTCCAGTCCATCGCGGCGCGGACGCGGCGTTCGACCGAGGGGTGCGAATAGAAGATGAACTCCTCGACCGCGCCCGGGCGCGGATTGCGATATTCGGCGGTCTTGACGAGCGCGCTCGCCAGCGCGTCGGGCAGTCCTGCGTTGCGCAGCGAATAGGCGTCGGCCTCGCTCTCACCCGTCCGCACGAGGAAATTCTGAACCGGCAGCGCGACAAGCACGAACAGCGACAGAATGAACATCATCACCGGCAGGCCGCGCGGATCGGCGAGGTTCGCGCTGCTCCCGAACAGCCGCGCGACACGCGGGAACAGGCGATCGGCGAGGAAGAAGAGCAGGATGGCGAGAAGCGAGAAGGTAACGACCATGCGCCAGATATGACCGAGGACATAATGGCCGATCTCATGCCCGGTGACCGCCTTGACCTCGTCGAGCGAGGCCCCCTTCATCGCGACATCCGAAATGGCGATGCGCGCGGAGGAGCCGAGACCCGAGACATTGGCGGTAAAATTGTTCGACTGACGCGATCCGTCGAACAGGAAGATGCGGTCGGGTGCGATGCCCGCTTCCCGGGCCTGAACGGTCAAGGCGTCGCGAACCGCCCCCTCGGGCACCGGCTTATATTCGTTGAACAAGGGCTCGATCAGGATCGGAGAAACGAGCAGCACTGCCGTAATCGCAGCGGCAGCCAGCCCGCCCGACCATATCCACCAGCGCTTCCCCGCACGGCGGATCAGCGCATAGACGGCGAGGAAAAACAGGCCGCCGAATAACGTCATGATGGGCAGCCCGATCACCGACTGGCCGAGATAGTCGCCCAGCGGCTGGCTGCTGTGGCCATAGGCCACCTCGCGCCACCAGCCGGAATAGAGATCCCATGGCAATGTCATCAGCGCCGACACCAGCATGAAAACCGCGCAAAGCAGGAAGGTACGCAGCGCCCAGCCGCGCCGCGCCAGCCGCGCGTCGAGCCGATCGAGGATGCCCAGCTTTACGAACAGCAAGGTCACGACCGCCGACACGAGGAGCCCCCACAAAAGGAGCCAGTGGTTGCCGGTCGTATAGGCGGCGGCTGTCGCCAGCGCCTCCGCGCCAAGGCCATCGATATAGCGCGCGGTTGCCGCAGCGGGATCGAAACTCATGCTATTCCCCCGTATATTCTGTCCGTCCAGCAAGGGCGGATCCCGATGGACAAATCGGTCCTAGAGCCCCAGCACCTGCGGCATCGTGTAGCGTCCCGGCTTTTGGTGAACCAGCCACAGCGCCGCGCGGACCGCTCCGCGCGCGAAGATCATGCGGTTTTCGGCGCGGTGCGACAGGGTGATCATTTCTTCGGGCCCGGCAAAGATGACGTCATGGTCGCCCGCGACGGTGCCGCCGCGCAGGCTCGCGAATCCGATCGTACCATGGCCCCGCGCGCCGGTGACGCCGTCGCGGCCGCGTTCGGAGGAAGTGTTCAGATCGATTGCGCGTCCCTCTGCAGCCGCCTCTCCGAGGAGGAGCGCGGTGCCGCTCGGCGCGTCGACCTTGTGGCGGTGGTGCATTTCCAGCACTTCAATATCCCAGTCGGCGTCGAGCCGCGACGCGGCCTCGCGCACCAGATGCGCGAGCAGGGTGACGCCGAGCGAGGTGTTGCCCGTCTGGAGCACCGCAATGTCGCGCGCGGCATCGTCGATCAGATAATGATGCCGTTCCTCCAGCCCGGTCGTGCCGATGACGATCGGGGTTTTTGCGGCGATGCAGGCGTCGAGCGTCGCTTCGAGCGCGGCGGGCGAGGAAAAATCGACGATTGCGGCGGCGTCGGCCGCGAGCCCGGCGACATTGCCGCCCTTGTCGATGCCGATGCTTTGCTGCCCTGCCTCGGCAATGGCCGCAGCGAGTGCGACGCCCATCCGTCCTTCGCTGCCGATAATACCGATGCTCGTCATAATGCGTCCCCTATATGCTGGGCCTCCCTTAGCCGTTTGCATCGAGCGAAGTCGAGATGCCCATCGGCCGTTCACATCCTCGCGGTGTCTCGACTTCGCTCGACACGAACGGATAAGAGGGCGCATGTCAAAGATTCAGAATATCGTCATCCTGACCGGCGCGGGGGTTTCGGCCGAAAGCGGCATCGACACGTTTCGCGACGGCGGGGGATTGTGGGAACAGCATCGCGTCGAGGATGTCGCGACGCCCGAAGCCTTCGCGCGCGATCCCGACCTGGTGCTGCGCTTTTACGACATGCGGCGCGAGGCGATCCAGACCAAGGCGCCGAATGCGGCGCATGAGGCGCTGGCGCGGCTCGACGCCGAGTGGACGGGCGAATTGCTGATCGTCACCCAGAATATCGACGATCTGCACGAACGCGCGGGGGCGAAGCGGCTGATCCATATGCATGGCGAGCATCTGAACGCCTGGTGCACCGCATGCGACACGCGCAGCCTGTGGGCCGGATCGCTGATCGACCGCCCCGCCTGCCCCGCATGCGGCATGGTGGGGTATCTGCGTCCCGACATCGTGTGGTTCGGCGAGATGCCGTACCAGATGGACGCGATTTATCATGCGCTGAACCGCGCCGACCTGTTCGTGTCGGTCGGCACATCGGGCGCGGTCTATCCCGCCGCTGGCTTCGTCCGCGAGGCGCGCGCGAGCGGTGCGCGGACGCTGGAGCTGAATATGGAGCCGAGCCAGGGGAGCCACTGGTTCGACGAAGCGCGGCAAGGGCCGGCGACTAGGCTGGTCCCGGCGTGGGTCGAGGAAATGCTGGGTTGAACCCCGATCGTCGCCCCCGCAAAGGCGGGGGCCGTTATCGGCGTGGCGTAAGGTTGCCAGCGGCCCCCGCCTTTGCGGGGGCGACGATATATTGCTGCCGATGCCTTTCTAACGCCGCGTCGCGAAGAAATCCTTGAGCAGCGCCGCCGCCTCGCCCGCGCCGATATCGTCGTAGATTTCGGGCCGGTGGTGGATCGTCGGCTGGGTGAAGGTGCGCGGGCCATGGACGACCGCACCGCCCTTGGGATCGTCGGCGCCATAATAGAGCCGCGCGATTCGGGCGTGGGCGATCGCGCCCGCGCACATCGCGCAGGGTTCGAGGGTCACATAGAGATCGCAGCCGTCCAGCCGTTCATTGCCGAGCGCAGCCGCCGCAGCGCGAATCGCAACGACCTCGGCATGCGCGGTCGGGTCGTGCGATTCGCGCGGACGATTATGTCCTTCGCCGATTATCTGTCCGTCCTTGACGACGACCGCGCCAACGGGCACTTCGCCCCGCTCCGCCGCGGTTTTGGCGAGGTTGAGCGCGCGGCGCATCGGGTCGGGCAGGGGAAATTGCGACATGGCTTTTCCCGCTAGTCCCTTGACGAATCTGCGGCAAGCCGATAAGCGCGCGCCTTTCCCGGCTCATCCGGTCCCGCCATGTCCCGTTTCACGGGAAGCGCCCGGACGCCGACCCGAAATTTTTTTGACCCAGTTTTTTAGACGAGGACGAAGACCATGTCGCGCATCTGCGAACTGACCGGCAAGGGCCGCCAGGTTGGCCACAATGTGAGCCACGCCAACAACAAGACCAAGCGCACCTTCCTGCCGAACCTGCAGAATGTGACGTTGCTGTCGGACGCGCTCGGCAAGGGCGTCAAGATGCGCGTGTCGACCCACGGCCTGCGCACCGTTGAACATAATGGCGGTCTCGACAACTGGCTGCTGAAGGCCGGCGACGACAAGCTGTCGGCATCGGCGCGCAAGGTGAAGAAGGAAGTGGTGAAGAAGCTGGCCGAAAAGGCCGCTTAATCCCCTTCACATTCGAATCGCATCAAGGCGGGCCGGAAACGGCACCGCCTTTTTGCTGTGCGCGGCGCGGCGGCAGATCGACCAGTTCGAACTGCAACAACAGGCTGCGCTGCCAGACGTTGAAATTATTGTCCGAGACGAGCCACAGGAAGGTGCGCGCACCCTCGACCGAGACCGCCGCGCCTTCATAATTGTCGGCAAGGGCGCGCGGCACGCGGCCGATCGGCTGCGAGCGCACCACGCCGTCCGGGCCGATGTCGGCCGGATCGAGAATCGCGATGATCGTCGTAAAGACGGGATCGAAGCCGAGCCGGCGGTGGACAAGCAACACGCGGCCGTCGGGCAGTGGCGCGGCGTCGCTGACCAGGCCCTTGCCCGCCGAATCATAGAAGAAGCGCAGCGGCGGCTGGCCCGGAACCGCCGGATCGTCGGCATAGACCAACGCCTCACGCCCCCGCGGATCGCCATCGGCATCTTCGGAGAAAATGATCGTTCGGCCGTCGGCGAGCCGTACCATCCCCTCTGGCCCGCGATTCGCAGGCCAGCGCGGGGCGGGCAGGCGGCGGCGCGTTTCGATATGGCGAAGATCGGCGTCGAGCCGCCAGACCTGATTGAGCCCTTCGAGCGCGATCCAGCTTTTGCCGCTGGCGGGATCGACGAACATCGCCTCCATATCGGCCATCGATTTGCGGCGCGGCTGCCCCTTTGGCACCGGTATCGCGAGGATGCGGACATCGCGCACGCCCTTGGCAGGATTCAATGTCAGACGCGCGCCATAGCCATTGTCCCCGACAAGCTGAAAGCGATCGGGCCCGATCAGGGCGAGCGCGGAAAAGCCGCCGAATTTGCTGTGCGGGCTTTCAAGTTGCCAGCCGCGGACGAAGCGCATCATGCCCCCATCGGACGCGGAAAGCCGCAGCGGCCGCGCCGATATGCTCTGGGTCAGATCGTCAACGGGCACGCGCTGATGCGTGCCGGCGACCGGCCCCAGCGCGAGGAAAATCAGGGCGGCGAGGAGGGGACGGCGCATCGGCGCGGGGATAGGCCCGCCACAGGGGAGCGTGCAAGCGCGAACCGCCTTGCTGCACCCGGCACGCGCAAGCGGAAGGCAGACGAAGCTGAACCCCAGCCAACAAGCATGTTCAGACTTGGGTCAAACCGAATCGGGCAAAACCGCTTTATCGACCCCCCGCCCCGCCCAAGGGCAGTCCGACGAAATAGGAGACAGACGATGAAAAAAATGACGACCCTCTCCATCGCCGCCCTGATGTCCGCAGCGACGCTGGGCCTGGCAACCCCGGCCGCGGCACAGAATGGCTATTATGACCGCGACGGATATTCGAGTTATTACAGCGGCTATGACCGCGACGACCGCCGCTATGACCGTCGTTCGGATCGCCGCTATGACCGCAACGACCGTCGTTACGACCGTCGCAACGACCAGCGCCGTTACAATCAGCGCTATCGCGGCAACCGCTGCGACAATGGCACCGGCGGCACCGTAATCGGTGCGATCGCGGGCGGCCTGGCCGGCCATGAAATCGCTGGCCGCGGCGACCGCACGGTCGGCACGATCCTCGGCGGCGCCGTCGGCGCGATCGCCGGCCGCGCAATCGACAAGGGGAATGACGGCTGCCGTTAAGAGGCAGTCCCGACCCCCAATAACTCCCCTCTCCCCTTCACCCCGTCCGGCTTTCCGCCGGGCGGGGTTTTCTTTGCCGCCCGGCGCCCCGGTGGCGGCCCGGCGATGCGCCTTGCCATCGCGGGCAGCCAAGCCTAAGTTCCTGCCCAAGTGCACGCTCGCGGTCTTGTGAGCGCGTGAATTGAACAGGTTATAATAGCCATGCGCCAAATGGCAGCGCCTTCAGGGCGGACGCCGCGGCCCGGGCCGGCGGTGAAAGGACGAAACAGGGCGGGCGACGATCCCCGCCCGATGTTCGCAGCGCGGCCGCGTAGCTATGCCGCGATCGACCTCGGCACCAACAATTGCCGCTTGCTGATCGCGCGTCCGCAGGACGGCGAACTGGTCGTCATCGACGCATTTTCACGCATCGTCCGGCTGGGCGAAGGGTTGCACGGCAGCGGAAAGATCAGCCAGGCCGCGATGGACCGCACCGTCGCCGCGCTGGCGATCTGCGCCGACAAGCTGCGGCGACGCCATGTCACCCTGTCGCGCGCGGTCGCGACCGAGGCGTGCCGTCGCGCCGCCAATGGCGGCGAACTCGCCGCACGGGTCCGGCAGGAAACCGGGATCGTGCTCGACATCATTTCCGCCGCCGAAGAAGCGCGGCTGGCTGTATTGGGATGCCATAATCTGATGGAACCGGGTGACGGACCCGCGCTGATTTTCGATATCGGCGGCGGATCGACCGAATTAATGCATGTCGATGTGTCTAACCATGACGTCACCATCCACGACTGGATCAGCGTGCCATGGGGGGTCGTTTCGCTGACCGAACATTCCCCGCTGCCCGAAGACAGTCTGGCCGGGCGGCAGGCAAGCTATGCCCATATGCGCGAGGTGACGCGCACCGCCTTTGCCGAATTCGCGGCGCGTGCAACCCGCTTCGCCGGTCAGAAACTGCGCCTGCTTGGCACCAGCGGCACGGTCACGACGCTCGCCAGCGTCTTCCTCGACCTGCCCCGTTACGACCGGCGCGCGGTCGACGGGCTGGTCGTCCCCGCCGACGCGATGCGCGACATCAGCCGCCGTCTCGCCAACGCGAGCCTGGCCGATCGCGCCGAAATCGCGTGCATCGGGCGCGAGCGTGCCGATCTGGTCGTTGCAGGCTGCGCGATCCTTGAAAGCATTATCGACCTGTGGCCCGCAGCGCGGGTCGGGGTCGCCGATCGCGGTATCCGGGAGGGGATATTGCGGTCCTTGGCGATGCAGGGCCGCGATGTCCCCGTCACCCGCCGGGAGCATCGCAAATGAGCAGCACGAAGAGCGGCGGCGGCAGCAAGGGCGGCAGTGGCCGGGGCGGATTGCATGTCCGCGTGAAGACCGCGAAAAAGCGGAGCGTTTCGTCGACCCGCTGGCTGCAGCGCCAGTTGAACGACCCCTATGTTCGCCGCGCGCAGGCCGAAGGATATCGATCGCGCGCCGCGTACAAGCTGATCGAGCTCGACGAAAAATTCGCCTTCCTGAAAAAGGCGCGCGCGGTCGTCGATCTCGGAATCACGCCGGGCGGCTGGTCGCAGGTCACGCGCAAGGTCAATCCGCGCGCGCGCGTCGTCGGGATCGACCTGCTGGCGTGCGAGCCGATCGAAGGCGTCGAGATCCTCGAGATGGACTTCATGGACGATGCCGCCCCCGATGCGCTGATCGAGGCGCTGGGCAGCGCGCCCGATCTGGTGATTTCGGACATGGCGGCGAACACCGTCGGCCACCCGCAGACCGACCATTTGCGCACGATCGGGCTCGCCGAGACCGCCGCCGATTTCGCCATCCAGACGCTGGTACCCGGCGGCGCCTTTATCGCCAAAGTGTTCGCGGGCGGCGCCGATCGCGAATTATTAACCATGCTTAAACATAACTTTACTACGGTGAAGCACGCCAAACCGCCCGCGAGCCGCAAAGGATCGCCCGAGCTATATGTCATCGCGCAGGGCTTTAAGGGGCGCCGCAGGACGGAAGAGGCCGAAGAGGAATAATCATCGTCCGGGGGGCTCCGGTCGAAGGGGGAGGACAGGAATGAGGGATATCAAGCGGAGATCGGTCGCCTCGATAACATTGGCGGCGCTGACGCTGGCATCGTGCGGCAGCGAAGGTCAAAATATCAGCACCGCTCCGGTCACCGTCACCCCGACCCCCACGCCGACATCGGGATGCGGCCTGCCCGAGCGCAAGGCCTTTGCCAAAGCGGTGATCGACGAATGGTATCTCTTCCCCAATGACGTCGCGAGCGGGGTCAATCCGGCCAGCCACGCGACCGTCGACGACTATATCGATGCGCTGGTCGCCCCCGCACGCGCACTCGGCAAGGATCGCTATTTCACCTATCGAACCTCGATCGCCGAGGAAAAAGCCTTTTACGCCAGCGGATCGAGCGCAGGTTTTGGCATGCTGATGGCCTATGACGCCGCCGCGCAGCAGATCGTCATCACCGAAGCCTATGAAGGCGCGCCGGCGCTGACGGCGGGCATCGACCGCGGGACGCGGATATCGGCGATCGGCACCAACAGCGGCAATGTGCGCACCATCGGGGCGATCGTCGCGGCCGAAGGTCTGGGCGGCGTCAGCAATGCACTGGGTCCGAGCGATCCGGGCGTCACCCGCATATTGCGGATCAGCGATGCTGCGGGAACGCGCGACGTCACCGTCGCCAAGGCCAATTACGCGCTCGATCCGATTTCCGATCGCTATGGCGCAAAGATCATCAGCGAGGGCGGCCGCAATTACGGCTATCTGAATCTGCGCAGCTTCATCTCGTCAGCCGATTCGCAGCTCCGCACCGCCTTTGCCAATTTCCGCGCCCAAGGCGTCACCGACGTCGTCATCGATTTCCGCTATAATGGCGGCGGGCTGGTTTCGACCGCCGAATTGATGGGCGATCTGCTGGGGCGGAATCGCAGCACATCCGAAATTTTTTCGCGGACCAATTTCCGGCCGTCGAAATCGGTCGAGAATGAGGAGCGCCTTTTCGCCGCTGAACCCGAATCGATCGCGCCGACGCGCATCGCGTTCATCGGCACCGATTCCACCGCTTCGGCGAGCGAGCTCGTGATCAATTCGATGCTGCCCTATCTGGGTACCAACATGACGCTGGTCGGCAGCAACACCTATGGCAAGCCGGTCGGCCAGATCGGGGTCGACAAGGTGGCATGCGACGAGCGCATACGCGTCGTCGCCTTTGCCACCGCCAACGCCAGCGGCCAGGCCGATTATTATTCCGGGCTTGCATCCCGGATTACGAATAGCTGCGCGGCAAGCGACGATTTGACGATGCCGCTGGGCGACCCGCGCGAGGCGTCGGTGCGCGCCGCGATCGATTTTCTTGCTGGCCGCGCGTGCACGACGCGTATCGGCGCGGCTACGATTGGCGCGACGGCGAGCCGCGGTGCCACGGGCGCACCCGTCGCGCCGGACATGCTGATGTCCGGGCGACCGAGCGCCGCGCAGCGCGAACTGCCGGGCTTGTTCTGAATTTCATTCCGAACGAGCGGGAATCGCGAACAAACTTCCAGCGGCAGCGCGCACGCGGGCCGGAAACGGGAAGCCCGCGTTCCGGCCTTTGCGCGCGTCACCTTCTAAAAATAGGGATAGTTCAGGCCATAATAGCCATAGACGCTGCGCCCATATTCATCGGTATAATCGGGCGCCTTGTCGGTGCCATACCGCGGCGCATCAACGAGCTGTTCCTTGGCGATATTGACGACATAGCCGCCCTTTTCGGGATCATAGTTCAGCATGTCCCAAGGGAGCGGATATTGGTCGCTGCCCAATCCGAATAGTCCGCCGAACTCCAGCACGGCATATTCGCTTTTGCCCGATTTCTTGTCGATCATGACATTGGCTATCGACCCAAGCTTTTCGCCTTCAGTGTTGTAGACCCGGGTCCCTTCGACCTTGTCCGAAGCGATAAGATGATGTGCTTCCGGTCTTTGGAGCGTGTCGGCCATGATGGTCTCTCCTTGATTCATTGATGTTGCGCGAACGGCCGACGGGGTTGGACCTGTCGGCCTTCCCTCCCCATTCCCTATCAACCGGGAGCAAGCCGGTATGTTCCGCCATTGGCCGCAAATCGCCCACGCTCTTTCGCAGGCGCGCCATCCTCCTCAGATCGACGGAAGCGTCTGCCGCGCAAAGCCCCACCCTTTGAGTTCAGGGCTGGCGGCGCGTTCGAGCAGCTCGTCGCTATCCTCGATCGTCCACTGGCCGGCTTTGGCGACATCGGCGAGCGCATCCCAGCCGATCGGGACCGCGACCGGCGCCTGTTCGCGCGCTCGCGCCGAATAGGGCAGGATCGCGGTGCTACCGCGCTGGTTGCGGAGGTAATCGATGAAGATCTTGCCCTTGCGCTTTGCCTTGCTCATCGTCGCGACGAAGCGGTCGGGCTCGGCGAGGCTCAGCGCCTCGGCAAAGCGTTTCGAGAAATCCTTGTGCTGGTCCCAGCTGTGCCCCGGGTCGAGCGGGACGACCACATGCACGCCCTTGCCGCCCGACAGCATGGCGAAGCTGACGAGGCCGATGTCGGCGAGCTGGCGGCGGATGTCGAACGCGGCTTTTTTGACATCGCCGAAATCGAGCCCCTCGTCGGGGTCGAGGTCGAACACCATGCGGTCGGGCTGTTCGAGCGCGTCCACATGGCTGCCCCAGCCGTGGAATTCGATCGTCCCCATCTGGACGCAGGCGAGCAGGCCGTCGGCGTCCTCGACATAGAGATAATCCTCATGCCCGCCGTCCTTTTCCTTGATGGGCACGTGGAGGACATGGTCGCCGAAGCTGCCCGAATCATGTTTCTGGAAGAAGCATTTCTTGCCGCGCCCCTGCGGACAGCGGACGAGGCTGATCGGGCGGCGCGCCGTGTGGGGGAGCATGATGGGGGCGATCGCGGCGTAATAGTCGGCGAGGTCGCCTTTCGTCGCCTTGGCCTCGGGGAAGATCACGCGGTCGCGGCTGCTGATCGTCACGTCGCTTGTCCGCGCGGGGGTGGGCTGTTTATTTTCGGGGGTCACGTCCTTGGCCTCCTTGTCGTGGCGCAGCCCGAGAAAGCTCGCGTGGCGCACCGATCCGCCAGCGGTGAATTCGGCGAAGGCGATCTCGGCGACGAGATCGGGTTTGAGCCAATGGACCTTGCGCGCCGATGCGGCATCAACGTCTAGCGGGGCGGTCTTCCGTTCGAGCCGCGCAAATGTCTTCGCGAGGTCGGCCATCGTGTTGGTATCGAAGCCGGTGCCAACATTGCCTTTGTAGACGAGCTTATCGCCCTCGCGCTGCGCGAGGAGCAAAGAGGCGAAGGGGCGGGCCTTGGTTGCTGACGGGTTCCAGCCGACGACGATGAACTCCTGACGACGGGTGCATTTGACCTTCACCCAGCTTTTCGAGCGGCGGCCCGAATAAGCGGCGTCGGCGCGTTTCGAGATGATGCCTTCCTGCCCGGCGTTGCACATGGCGGCATAGAGTTTTTCGCCTGCGCCGATGACATGGTCGGCGACCGCGATCGGCGCCTTGGCATCGCGGAGCAGCGCTTCGAGGCGTTCCTTGCGTTCGAGATTGCCGAGCTTGGCGAGCGATTTTCCGTCCGCTTCGAGGAGGTCGAAGGCGAAGAAATGGAGCGTGGTTTCCTCATCCTGCGCACCATGTCCGCGTTTGAGCACCGCTTGAAGCGACGAGAAGTCGGGGTTGCCGTCCTTGCCGTAGGCGATAATCTCGCCATCGATCAGGCAGGACGGCAGATCGAGCGCGGCGATGTGGCGGACCAGCGGCGCGAACTTGTCGGTCCAGTCGAGGCCATTGCGCGTGTAGACGCGGACGTCGGATCCTGCGGCGGCGATTTCGGCGCGGTAGCCGTCATATTTAATCTCGTGAAACCAGCCGTTGCCGCCGGGCACCGCATCGACGAGCGTTGCGAGCTGGAGCGGGCGGAATTTGGGCAGCTTGCCCTTTGCGACCGGCCTGGCGATCTTTTTGTTGTGCGCGGCGGCGTCGGCCATCTTTTTGGTAAAGGCTGCGCCCTTGGCGCCCTTCAGCGACTGTTCGCCGCCCTCATCGCCCGCGATTTCGGACATGGTGCGGCCAGTCAGGACGCTGGTGAGCTGGCGCCCGACCAGATCGTCAGTGCCTCCCGCAAAGGCATCGTCGATCTTGCGCAGCAGCCAATTCTCGCGCTTCTCGCCCGGGCGCGGCTTCATGCGGACGAGCAGCCATTCGCCCTTCATCCGCTCGCCATCGAGCGTGAAATGGAGATGGCCCTTGTCGATATCTTTCGCGCTCTTGCCTGCAATCGGCGCCCATGTGCCGCGGTCCCACAACATCACGGTGCCGCCGCCATATTCGCCCTTGGGGATGCCGCCCTCGAAATCGGCGTAGCTCATCGGATGGTCTTCGGTCCGGACCGCGAGGCGCTTGTCGGCGGGATCGGCGCTCGGGCCTTTGGTCACCGCCCAGCTTTTGAGCACACCGTCGACCTCAAGGCGGAAGTCGTAGTGGAGGCGGGTGGCGTCGTGTTTCTGGACGATGAAGCGGTTGCCGGCCCCCTTCTCCACCTTGCCCGCGGGTTCGGGGGTCAGCGCGAAGTCGCGCTTGGCGTTATATTGCGCGAGCGGGTCGGCGCGCCTGGCCATGTCAGGCGCGCTTGCGTGCCGGGGGCTTTTTGGCGGGAGCCTTCTTTGCCGCCGCCGCCTTCGCAGGCGCGGTCTTCTTACCGTCGACCGAGGCCTTGAGCGCGGCCATCAGGTCGATGACGTTCGAGCCGCGGCCGGTGCTGGCGGGCTCCTCGACATCTTCCAACACGCGCTTGCCCTTGGCTTTCGCCTTCTTGGCGATCACGCGCTTCAGCGCATCGATATAATGGTTGTGATAGTCGCTCGCGTCGAACTCTCCGCTCTTCTTGGCGATCAGCGTTTCGGCGAGATCGAGCAGGTCGGTGTCGGGTTTCGCATTGCCCACGTCGCGGAAATAATTGGCCGCCTTGTTCACCTCATCGGCATAGCGCAGCACTTCGAGGACAAGCCCGCGTCCGCACGGGCGCAGCGCGACAAGCTGTTCCTGACCGCGCAACGAAAGCTGGCCAAGCCCGACCTTCTTCGTGCGCCTGAGCGCCTCGCGCAGCACGACATAGGCCTCTTCGGCAAGCTCGTCGGCGGGGACGACATAATAGGGTTTGGTGTAATAGAGGACGTCGATCGCGTCGGTGTCGACGAACTGGACGAGTTCGAGCGTGCGCTTGCTCTCCAGCTTGACCGCCTCGATTTCCTCTTCGTCGAGCAGGACATAATTGCCCTTCGACAGTTCGAAGCCTTTGACGATGTCGTCATGGTCGATCGCGCCAATGCCGGGCACGATTTTTTCATATTTGACCGGCTTGCCGCTCGGTTCGTGGATCTGGCGAAAGGTGACCGCGGCGCCCGATTTGGTCGCCGAATAGATTTCGACCGGGATCGACACCAGCGCGAGCCGGATCTGACCTTTCCAATAGGCGCGTGCCGCCATCAAAAATCCTTTCCTGTCCGAAGGCCAAAGAGCCGGAAATCCTAGACCAAAGAGTCCTCGGCATCATGCTGGGGCGACGCGCCCGCTTCCTTCTTGATAAAGCTGATCTTGCCCTGCGGCTCGAGGATGGCCCAGGCGACGCTCGACAATCGGCCGATTCCCGCGAGCCGCATCTCCGACAATATCTCGTCGCGGGTCAGCCGGTCGCGTCGCAGCGCCGAGGTGACAATCTCTCCGTCGCGCACGATCACCCGCGCCGCGCCATCGAGCAAGTCCTTGGCGCGCGGAAACAGATAGACGGTCCAGCTGAGAACGAGCGCCCAGAAAGCGAAAGTGCAGATCGCAAGCATCGCCCCGGTCAGGCTGAAGTCATTGTGCGTCACACCCTGTTGAATGAGATCGCCCATCACCACGAGCAGGACGAGTTCGAACGGCGTCATCTGGCCAAGCTCGCGCTTTCCGAGCAGCCGGATCAGCAGATAGAGCATGGCGAACATTACCGAGGCGCGCAGCACGATATCCATCAGGGCAACACCTTGATCCGGAGCGGTTGCCGTCCGACGAGCCGCTTGCCGTCATAGAGCGAAATTTCGCCTTGGGTTCCGGCGAACAGCGGCGGATTGATTTGACCATCGACCTTGATCCGCAAGGCCTGTCCCGCCTCCAGCGGCCCGTAAGCGAAACGATAACTCCCCTCCTCGAACCTCTCTTCGCCCGCGGCGGGGATCATCGTATTGACCGTCATGTCGCGCCAGAGATCGGCGCTGATCGCAACCGTGGCGTCGCCGAGCGCGGCCACGGACGATATCTCGATTTCGGTTTCGAAAAACTCGCCGTTGCGGATGACGAGGGGGGTTTTGACCGTGAGGGTGGCGCGCCCGAAATCGGCGACCGTCTTCGGGCTCGGCTGCCCGCCCGTGAAACCGGCGAAGGCGCACGCCAATATTCCACCCAGAAGGACGATCGATACAGGGCTGGCGTGGCGATTCCAGAGGCTGTTTCCGGCCGGTTGTTCCGATATCCCGTCGGGCGCTGCCATATTCAACCTCCCTCAACGAACTCTCCCAACAGAGGCTCAGGACTCCGAAATCGTCTCATCCTCAATCGCGGCGAGAATCATGCGGTCCCAGATCGCCCCGTCACCCACCGCCAGCATCCGGCCGCTGGGTTCGCGCAGGGTTTTCAAAGCGGCGAGCGCCGCACTGGTGTATTCGGGCCACAGAGCATCGACCGCAGCGCCCGCAGATTCCAGATCGCCCTCGGCATTTTTGCTGAGAGAATGACCGGCGAGCGCCCGCGCCACCCGTTCGACCGGCGATGTGACGGCGCGGTCGAACTCACTTGTCATTGAAGTCACTGGCCATCAGCCAAGCTTTCGGGCGGCGGACGCACCGAGGATGAGGAACAGCACCACCAGCGCGAGGCCGATGAAGAAGAGGATTTTGGCGATGCCAGCTGCCGCTCCGGCGACGCCGCCGAAACCGAGGACAGCGGCGACCAACGCGATGACCGCAAAAATGAGCGCCCATTTGAACATATTCATTCTCCTGTTCGCCGTGCCGCGCCGGACAAGCGTCAGCCTCGCGCGAATCGCGCGGCGAACACTCACTTGTCGGAACCGGAAGGTCCGGCCGAACGTCCGGCGACGACACGGCAATCGGTTGCACATGGGTGCGGCAGACTGAAAATCTCCGCGTGGCCCGTGCATCCATTCAACGTCGGCGCCGGATTAAAGTTCCCGCGTGCGGCGACCTCCGGTTTGTGGGGAGGCGATCCCCGCATCCCCAAATCTCAGGATAGGGATTGCTCACCTGCGAGCGTGTCACGGAACCGGGCGAGCCTTTCCACCGCTTCGCCAAGGATCGCCGGATCCTTTGCGAAACAGAGGCGGACGATGTGCCTTGGCCCTTCGCCATCGAACAGCGCCGAGACGGGAATGGAAGCCACGCCGGCCTCGCGCACCGCGCATTCGCTGAACTGGCGGTCGTCAATTCCGATTCCCGAAGCAGCCAGATCGATGCACAGGAACCAGGTCGCGGCGCCCGGCAGGACGACAAATCCGGCGCGTTCGAGATCCGCCGCGAGCCGCGCGCGCGATGCCGCCCATCGCTCGTTTCGGGAAGCGAACCAGCTGTCGGGCCGGTCCAGCCCCTCGGCGACCGCCCATTGCAAGGCGGGCGGCGTGGTGAAGGTCAGAAACTGATGCGCCCGGCCGAGCGCGGCGGCGGTGTCAGGCGCCGCGCACAGCCAGCCGACCTTCCATCCGGTCAGCCCGAAAATCTTGCCGGCAGAGCCGATCTTCACCGCCCGGTCCTCCATGCCGGGGAAAGACAGGAGCGAGCGGTGCGGAATGGCGTCGAAGCGCACATCCTCCCAGACCTCGTCGCAAATGGCGATCAGGTCGTGGCGAACGCATGCCGCGGCGATCATCGCAAGCTCGTCCGCGCTGGCCACCTTGCCGGCCGGGTTGAGCGGGTCGTTGAACATCATGACGCGCGTGCGCGGCGTGATCGCCCCCGCAAGCGCCGAGGCGTCGTAGCGCCACTGCGGGGGCGCGAGAGGGACCGAGACCGGAACGCCGCCAGCGCGCCATATCATCGGGGCATAGGCATCATAGGCCGGCTGGAACAGGATCACCTCGTCGCCCGGCCGGACAAGCGCCAGCAGCGCCGCGGCGAGCGCTTCGGTGGCGCCCGACGTCACGATCACCTGATCGCGCACAAGCGAAAGCCCCTGCCGCCGCCGGTAAAAGTCGCAAATGGCGTCGCGTAGTTCGGGCAGGCCGAACGCCGGGGGATATTGGTTCGACCTTTCGGCGAGCGCCCGTGCCGCCGCCTCGATCATTTCGGGACGCGCCGGCTCGTCGGGAAAACCCTGCCCGAGATTGATCGCACCATGCGCGATCGCCAATCGGGACATATGTTCGAAGATGGTGGGTTCCATCGCGGCGTAAAGGGGATGTATCCGGCTCATCCTTCCACCTTATCGCATCCCTGCGAGCCCGCCAACGCTGGCCCCTGAACGCGCGGCCTGAAAGCCCGGCCTAAAAGCCCGGAAACGACGGCACCGGATCGAACATCAGCGCCAGAAGGCCATAGCCGCTTGCGACGAGCAGGAGCGCACCGGCAGCCGTGACGATCAGTTCGGCGCGCAGTCGGCGCACCAGCCACGCCCCGATCGGAGCGCCGATGACGCCGCCGATCAGCAAACCCACCGCGACAACACCGAAGGTCTGCCAGCCCAAAGCGCCGATGAAGCCCGCCGCGATGGTAACCGTGACGAAAAACTCTGCCGCATTGACCGTCCCGATGACACGCCGGGGCTCGCCCCCCTGCGCGAGCAGATTGGCGGTGACGACAGGCCCCCATCCCCCGCCGCCCGATCCGTCGAGAACGCCGCCGACGAGACCGAGGGTGCCGACGAATTTGAGATCGCGATAGGCCTGCGGTCGCCGCGCGCCGCGCCAGAGAAGATAGATGCCCACCGCGCCGAGATAGGTCAGCACCACGGGCCGGGCGACGGCGTCGGTCAGATTGGCGAGGATGAACACGCCGATCGCGCCCCCGACGATGCCGGGAATGACAAGGCGGCGAAACAACCGCCAGTCCACATTGCGTTGCAGCGCATGGCTGACCCCCGACACCCCGCTGGTAAAGCTTTCCGCCGCGTGGATCGCCGCCGACGCCGATGCCGGCGGCAACCCGAGCAGGAGGAGCAAGGCCGTCCCGACGACGCCGAAGGCCATACCCAGCGCGCTATCGATCAACTGGGCCGTGAAGCCGATGAGGATGAAGGGAAGCAGGGTCCAGAGCGAAAGTTCGGCCCAAGGAATCATTGCCCCCTCTCCGCGGGGCGCACCCGTGTCTTCTTTCGGTGCGTCAGGAGGAAGACGGCCGGGAAACAGAGTGCGATCAACGACAGCGCACCGGCGAACACGGGCTCGGCTCCCGCCAGCCACGGCAGAACGGCAGCCCAGATCGAAACCGCAAGCAGCGTCAGCAATGCCTGTTCCTGTTCGATGTCCGCGCCGAGCGTCAGCGGCATCCCGCGTGCATCGGCACGCAGCTGTTCGAGGTGATTTGCGACGAGACTATGCCTCTCGACGCGATTCGAGGGAGCGAGCGAGGTAAATATCGACGCCATCCCGGCTCCGATCAGCCGCACGCCGACCGCCCGTGCGAACAGGCGCCGTTCGCGCACGCGATCGCTGACCGCGCGCAGGCGCAGGCGCCCGCCGAAAACCAGATCGATCAGCGCATCGCCCGTCACCGCCTTGATCGGCCGATCCCGGGTTTCGCGGCTTGCTTCGATCCAGTCGAAGATCGCGTTGGGGACATCAATTCCGCAGGCGCGCTCCAGTCCCTGGAAGCCGGGCGCCGAATTGGCTTCGCAGATGCGGTAGCCATCCTCGTCGAACAAGATATCGATTCCGGCTATCTCCAGCCCCAGCGCATCGGCGGCCCGGGCGGCCAGTTCGGCCATTTCTCCGGTGGGCGTATGCGCAACACCGACACCGCCCAGCGACACATTGGATTTGAAATGCCCCGGTGGCGCGCGGCGCTCCATCGCCGCGACCACGCGCCCGCCGATCACAAGCACCCGCACATCCCGTCCATGACTGGATCGCACATAATGCTGAAACAGGAAGTCGGCTTTGGCTTCCGCGCTTTCGAGCAGGCCGGCCAGATCCTCGAACTGATTGCGGTCCTCGCACTTGAGCACCCCGGTGCCGCGCGTCCCGCGCAGCGTTTTCACGATCACCGGAAAGCCAAGCTCTTCCTCGATGATGTCGGCGTCGATCGGGAATTTTCCCAGCATCGTTGCGGGAATAGCGAGGCCGGCACGCGCCAGCCGCTGCATCGTGTGGAGTTTGTCGGCGACGAGGTCGATCGTCTCCGGACCATTGATCAGACGGACGCCGCGGCGCTCGAAATGGCGGAGAACCGCGAGGGTGAAATAGTCCGTCTCCGCACCCGTGCGGCACAAAATATAGTCCGGACGCTCCAGCGAATGACCTTCATAATGGACCGCCCATTCCTCGAGCGGCGCCGCGACGATGTCGAAATTGTGCGGATTGAGGATGAGAAGCTCAAGGCCGCGCTCGGCCGCCGCTTCCTGAAAGCGCAGGATTTCGGGTACTTCGGGCAATGCCGGATCGAGGTCTCGATGGAAGAATATCCAGCCGCGCAAAACAAATCTCCGTCAACAGGGGGCTCTATTGCATCCGGGAACGTGCGGGTCGAGCCATCGTTCAACGGATCGGGACAGTTGGATGTATGGACTGGATGTATCGACGAGGCGCGTCGGCCGGATCGTGCGTCGCGCTTTCCCATGAAAGAAAGCGCCCTGCCGTGGCATGTTGGAGGCGCCGGGCGCGATCCACAAATGCAAAAGGGCCGCGCTAGCGGCCCCATCACAAGTCTCTCAACTATTTTGAAAAACTGGAGCGGGCGAAGGGATTCGAACCCTCGACCCCAACCTTGGCAAAATATTACTATAGGTACGCCACAGCTTCTTTCTATACGCCAAAGTACGATAAATCAATCATTTATTGACTTCTCCCTACGCCATAATATCCTCGACCTACCCTGCGAAACGGTCGATTTCTATTACGCCATTATTACTTTTTGTTCCGGCCACCCTCGCGTAATATGATGGAGGAACTTGTGGCGCTTGCAAAGCTCAACAAGCGAACGGTCGATGCACTGGCTGCGCCAGCTACTGGCCAGGAATTTCTTTGGGACACTGAGATCAAGGGTTTCGGTGTCCGCGTTGGCGCAACTGGGATCAAGACGTTCGTCATCCAATATATGAATGAGGAAGGCCGGGTTCGACGGGTGAAGATCGGACGCTTCGGAGTTATGACTGTCGAGCAAGCCCGAGAGCTCGCTAAGATTCAGATGGGAAAAGTGGCCTCAGGCGAAGACCCGGCAGAGGAGTCGCGCCGGGTCCGAAAGGAACTCAATGTAGCCGAAATGTGCGAATGGTATCTGGTCGAGGCACGGGCGGGTCGCATCCTCGGTCGCAAGAACCGCCCGATCAAGGAATCCTCGCTCGACATGGACGAGAGCCGCATCCGGACGCATGTCATCCCGCTCGTCGGCAAACGCCTCGTTCGGAAGCTGACGATCGCGGACGTCGAGGCGATGCAAAATGATATCGCCACCGGTCAGACCCGAAAGCCGCCGTCGGGCGGGCGCGGTGGTCGACCAACGGGCGGCATCGGCGTCGCCGGAAGGAGCCTCGGCACCCTCCAAGCCATTCTCGGCCATGCAAAGCATAAGGGATTGATTGCGGAGCATCCGACGAAGGGCGCGAAGAAGCTCGCGACCAAGAAGAAAACCCGCCGCCTCAGCATTGCAGAGATCGAACTTCTTGGTCGCGCAATTGGCCGGGCTGAACTGGGTTCCGAGAACCCTGTTGCGCTCGCAATCGTCAGAACGCTTCTTCTGACCGGCTATCGGCGGGAAGAAGCACAGGCGATGCAGCGGCAATGGGTCAACCCGATGGGCGGCTATGTCGCTTTCCCCGACACGAAGAGTGACGCGCAATATCGCGCGATCGGACCCGAGGCGATCAAGATCGTCGTCGCGCAACCCGAAATTGCGGGCTGTCCTTTCGTCTTCCCCGCATCGAACGGCGAAGGCCCATTCACGGCTGTCAGCGACTGCTTGTCCCGCCTATGCCGCTCGGCAGGCATCGTGGGCGTAACTCCGCATACTTTGCGCCACACCTTCGGGAGCATGGCGGGCGAACTCGGCTTCTCCGAGCTCACGATCCGCGCGATGCTCGGCCATGCGTCGCAGAATGTGACCCAGGATTATGTCCATATCGACGAAGCCGTGAAGCTGGCGGTCAGCCGAACCTCGGACGAGATTGCGAAACATATCGAGACCGGCGTGCGGAAGGCGGCGCAGATGAAGTTCGCTGCGTGATCAGGGCAGCGAAGCATCGCGCGTTTCCATTGCCTCCAAAATCTGCACGCCGATGATTTCCAGGCTGGAGTTGTCAATGTCGGCGACTTTGCGGATCGAAAGGTCATGCTTCAGGATGGCGAGGTCCTTCATGAGTTCCAGCTCGCCGCTCTCCTTCACATGGCTGGGCACCAGAATATAGGAGCCGCCCGCTGGATAATTCTCGAGAAAGAAACGCAGGTTGGTGTCGACCGCCGGCTCAAGCAATTTGAGGCGGCTGGGCATGCTCATCAGCGTGCCTTCCTCCGGCTCCACGCCCGGCATCAGCAGCACGGCATAGTGGGACGGAGGCCGTCCGGGCAGTTCGCGCAGGATCGCGACATGTATCGCCCCCTCCGCGTCACGCGCGCCAAATCGTTCGCGCCACCGCTCGAAAATCTCGCGGCCCACCTCGCGGTTTTCGAAGTGCAGGCCGATGATCGGGAGGTCGTACTCCAGCCCGAGCATCACGCCGATCCACCCCGCGCGCTCCCATTGCGGAATGTCCAATATCGACCGGACTTCCACGCTGCGATGGTCGCCCGCCGCGTATCGCACGCTCACCTTTTCCTCTTCGGGGTCGCTATCGGGGACGCGCACGATCACGGGCCGTTCGGGTTTCGGGGGAAAACGCTCGAGCGAAAGCGCCTCCCACTCCGCCAAGCGAGACGCTTGACTGTTCATCGCGCGGATACGGCTGTTGGAGCTCGCCACTGCGGCGCTGACCCGCTCCAACAAGGACTCTTGGCGGAATAGCTTCTCGAGCGAAATCTTCTGCCCGTCGGCGGTCGAGGTTGCGACGAGCATCAATGTCGACAGCAGCAGAAACTGACTGTGGGTGCCATTTTCGCCCAGATGGTCGGCGGGCGTCGATCCGGACGGCCAGTGCAGCTTGGCCCGCATCCTCTTTTGATCAAAATCGACGCTCGGTGCCGTGACGTCCGTGCTCTCGACCAGATCGATATCGAAGCGCTCGACAAATGCTCCGATCCGTCGGCCGATTGTCGTCGCGAACAGAGTATCGATCACGGCGAGGAGCGTCTGACCGGCGAGGATCGAACTGTCGCTGCCCGGCACATGTACGACCACGCGCATGCCGATGACACGGGTTTCGATGCTATGCGGCTCCAGAGAACCAGTGAGCAGCGGCCGCCCTCGCAGGTCGCCAGCCGGCTGGTTGGCTACCCGCGCGAACATCTCTTCCAGCCCGCCTTCCGGTTCCTCCTCCGTCTGCCGCTCGCCAAGCCGCTCCACATAGCCAAGGACATACAGAAGCGCGCCGCAGCACATGGGCAGACCCAGCTGCTCCAGGACCGAAGGTAATGCCGCCATTACGTCGAGGTCTTCAGTCGAGCTATTCAAGAATTGGCTGGCGAGGACCCCATCCATCTGTTTGAGCCGGTCGTCCACGCGCGCTTTCGACTCATCATCGAGCGGCAGCACTTTCCGGCAGCCGTTGATCATCCGGATCGCATCGAGCGTTTCCGGAATTAGCCGCAGCTCAATATCGATCCAGGTCAGCAGCATGAAGGCGGGAACCAAGGTAACCGACGGATGGGTATCGTGTTCCGAATCTGCGATGATTGACGCGACCGCGAACAGAGCAGCGGCGCGGGCAGCCCAGAGCATCCCGATCCCCTGATAGGCGACGGCGAGCATGTAGCTCGCCTCGATCAGCTCTTCGGCATATTCGCGCTTGGTCAGCTGGTGCGTTGCCCGCCCGAGCAGGCGGATACGTTCGAGGCGATCGGCACTCGCATCGAGGCGGCTTGCCCGCCGGAGCAGGATCCGGCCGCTCTCGCCTTCGCCCACTCGCTTACCCATGAATTCGGCGAGTTGGTCGACGAGTTCTCCATAGGCCGGGTCCTTCGCGCCCAGCGGTCCGACGCCGTCGACCAATTGCGACAGCCGGTCCGCGTCATATTCGGCGAGGCCAGCAGCGGCTTCGAGAATTGATCCCGCTTCCTGCCAAAGGGGCGCCCGATCTTCACTGCGGTCGAAAGCGGTCGTTGTGACATCGAGCATCAGCAACGTTGTGCGCGCTTCGAGAGCATTGTTCGGCCGGTCCTTCTCCCCTGCAAAGAATTCGAGCCGGTCGACAAGCGGTCCCCGCCGTTCATCAAGGCGCACGACCTTGGCCCGCCGATAGCCCTGCGCGACGGCACTGATCAGGCACTGCAGGAGGTTTGCGACACGTTCCGCGTGACGCGCCGCCGGCGAACCGAGAGCGAGCTCTGCAAACGCATCGAACTCCCGCTCGAGAAGATCGAAATCATCGAACCAGTAGAAGCCGGTCCAGAGCCGCTGATAGCGTGCTTCGATACGCTGGCTGAGCGATCCCGACTGATCGGCAAGACGGATGGCCCGGTCAAGCCGTCCGTCGGTCTCGAACCGCGGCCGCTCCAATTCCTTTGAAAGCGTCGCAGCGAGCAGCGCGTCGGTCGCGCGCTGGGCCTCGACGCCCTCATAAGCGGCGGGGTCCTGAATCGCCTTCTCAAGATCCTCGAGCTGCTGCGATCGCGCATAGTCTGCCGGACCGACCCGCGCCTTCTCGTTGCGCTTTCCGACACCGAGGTAATCGACCGCCAGATCCTGATGCCCCTCGTTCAACAGCCGATCAATGATCCAGCTTCGATCCAATATCTCGACGCGAAAGCCGAATTTCTCGGACAGCTCATCCTGAATTTTGGCGACGTCTTTGGAGCGGCCGTAACGCGAGGTGACGACGAACACCTTCGTATAGGGACGCCCCGTCCCGGCGATGCCCTCGATGTCCGAGCGCGCCTTTTGCTGCCACTGCTTCTTGGCACTGAAAGCAAAGGCCCAGCGCTCGCTTCCCGAATTTGCCTCGCCTACATAGTGCAGCGTTGCGATCTCATCGGCGACGGCGAAGGTCTCGCTGTCGGCCTTGCTGTCACCGCCACCTTCGGGGCCGGTGGCCAGCTTCAGATTGGGGCAGATGATCCGCTCGCAGAGTTTGCGGCAGAAGATCTCGAAATCATGGGTCTCATTGCGCGCCGTGACATATTCGAGGCGCTGCTCCAGCTCATAGGCTTCGAGGATGAAGGCCGGTTCGGACCCGCTATCGGAAAACTCGTCGGGTCTCAGCTGGCGCATGAATTCCGAAGGAAGAATAGCGCCCATGGCCTCGGGCAGCTCGGCCGAATCGTCGGGATGGTCCATAGAACAAGTCTAGAACATCGTAATTTCACACGCGAGCGGGAATTGCCTCCGACATGCTCCGCTACGCTTTCGGAAGAAGGGCCAGCGCCACCCTCAAATCAGCATCGGTCTCGCACGCCTCGATCGGGCGGCGACCGGCAAGCTTGGGATGCGCGCTGTTGAGGAAGAGGTGCGCGCGGTCGGGATCGCGGAAGGCCTTGTTGGAGGCGGTCGTGAGCCGCTTGCGCAGTTCCTCAGCCGCTTCCGCCGCCAAAACCCGGCGCTTCCTCACGTCCTCGGCGCGCTCGATATGGCTGAAGGCTCGCCAATAGAGATCATCGCTTCCGCACGCCCACTCGGTGATCGGCACTCCGTCGACCACCGTCGATGCGAGCCAGGTCTCGGCCTCGTCCTTGAGCGCGTTTTTCGCGGCAATGGCAAAGTTCCGCCGCCGGCTCTCCTTGGCGTCTTCGATCCGCTTGCGCTCGGCGGCTTCCTTCGCCTCGCGCTTCTGCCGGATAGCGTCGCGCCACTCCTGAAAGGGCAATCCGCAAAGATCGTCGACGATCGGAAGGTCGCGATAGCTGCGCGACATGTCGAAGATCGCCCTGACCCGCTCGTCCAGCGCGTGAAAATCATCGCCGCCTTCCGCCGCCACCTTCCAAGGATTTCGGCCGTCGACATTATATCGCCGCATCCAGCGCCGGCTGAAACCATCGGGATCGGGATGGCCGGCATCCTTGGCGATGCAGGCAACGGTGCGCTCAAGGTCGTAGCGATTGTGAACGCGGGCATGAAGATCGGGGTCGACATAGAAGCGCTGCTCGTCACGCTCCCACACCACAGCCTGCCGATCGGTGAAGAGATTGAAGAGATATTCGGTCACGGCCTGGCTGGGCGACCCGAAACTCTCCCGCGAGTAGCCGGCCGCCGCGAGTGCCTTCGGTTTGTAATTGCTGAGGTCAGTGCGCAGCATCCATGTAGGCAGCACGCTCTCGAGATTCGCCTCGTTCGGCCACTCGCCATGGATATGGATGTGCGATCCCGCCGAGTATTTGATGCTCGGCGTGTAGATCAGGGCATGCACGAGCGCCGCCTGCCAAAGCTGCGGCCTTACCGTGAACCAATGGCCCATCCGGCTCTTGGCCCCGAGCAGATAGTCCAGTTCGGCATATTGCAGGTCGGCCATGATCTCCGCGACCCATTCGGTATCAACGGGAGGCTTCTGCGGCCGGTCCCGGATATGCCATCGGAGCGCCTCGCCCTTGCGCGTCGCTTCCGCCGTGACCCGCTCGGACAGGCGCTGCGCGGAACGCTCGCGATCCGGATGATGGATCCAGTGCCGCGGTGCGTCGTGCAAAATCTGCTCGTCGAGCTCGGCGCCATCAAGCTGGCGCCAACGCACTCCGGAAAGATCGATCTCGATCATCGGGCAGCCTGCGCGCGCCACCTTCTGCTGCTTCTCCT
This sequence comes from Sphingopyxis selenitireducens, assembly GCF_051550705.1. Classification (NCBI taxonomy): domain Bacteria; kingdom Pseudomonadati; phylum Pseudomonadota; class Alphaproteobacteria; order Sphingomonadales; family Sphingopyxidaceae; genus Sphingopyxis; species Sphingopyxis selenitireducens. Next base: position 452,720 of record NZ_JBPULG010000004.1, on the reverse strand, counting down.
CATCGACCGCGTGCGACACTTTGAATTCCACCGCGCGGCGATCGGACCCGATCCACACCATGGCATCGGGCTGGAAATCGCCCTCCGATGTCTCCAGCCTCACCTCGTCGAGCGCAAATTGCCCGCCTTCGAAAACCACCTCCTCCAATCGCTCCTCGCGCAGGACAAGGCTCGGCAGGGTGACCTGTCGGACAGCAGCCAGCAGCAGCTTGGCGTAGAGATGCAGGGCCGTCTCGCCTGAGCATCGGCTGTCGGACTGGTGCGCGAAATGTTTCCGCATCTTCTTCGGGAGCCGAAGGGTCAGTCGTTCCTTGCATCCAAGGCAGGTAAAGGGGCCGTCGCGGTGCGATACGATCTGTTCGACGTGCCGAACCACGCCATCGCCGCATGCAGCGAAAGGCACCCGCAAGCCCGAGGGATCGGGCTTCGTTGTGCAAGGCCGCGGAGGTTGGGTCGGCCGCTCAGGAGCAAAATGCTCGTCCACCGGGCGATCATAATCGACCCTGTGTGCGCATACAAAATACTCTTTACCGCCTAACGCCGCGCCTTCGCAAAACCGCGATCGGTCGCGACGAACCGTTCCAGCATCGGCGGTATGAGCCGTTCGATCGACAACGGTTCCGACAGGCCATTTTCCTTCGCATGTGCCGCGGCATAGTCGGCGAGATCGCGCGCAAGCTTGCCCGTGAGTTCGACAGTAGCCTTGACCAGCTTCTCCTCGACGATCGGCCCAAGGCGCAGCCGACTCATCTCCAATCCGCCTGCGGCTCGAGAATAAGGTCGCGGGTGACGATTACGCGGAGCGCGAAACCCGGTCGGATGGTGAGCGTCGGACGCACCGCCAGTTCGCGCTCGACGATGCGGCGCCCGGCCTGGCTCGTGCTGTCCTGCATCCCGTAGCGGAGCGCCCGGGCGAGTTCGTCGTCGCCGCCGACGCTGAGCTCGCCCCCGACCCCGAGCAGGGTCGAGACGAGCGCGGCGCGGACCATCCGGCCCCAATGATTGTTCACCCGATCCTCCAGCCCCGACATGCCTGCGGCGTCGGAACCGGGCTGCCGTTCGAGGCGGATCGATCGTCCGCCGGGCAAGATGAGGCGATCCCATGCGAGGAGCACCCGGCTCTGTCCCGCCGCGATCTCGCTGTCATATTCGCCGATCAACCGCGAGCCTTGCGGGATGAGCAGGATACGCCCGGTCGGACTGTCATAGATATTCTGCGTCACCTGCGCGCTGATCTGGCCCGGCAGGTCGGAGCGAATGCCTGTGATGAGCGCTGCCGGAATGACAGTCCCGGCCTGGACGATCATCGCGGAACTCGGGGCGATCAGCCGCTCGCCACTTTCGAGAGGCCTTTTCGAACCCGACGCCAGAAACTGACGCCGCCCCTCATTGGCCGTGCGAGGCTCCGCCGCCTGTTCGGGCGCGGCCGCCTCGGCGGACACAATGTCTGTTGCTGCGGAACTTGCGGTTCCGCCCCCCAGAAAGAGCCGGCTCGTCTGGGCGCTCTCGCGCTCCTGCAGTGCCCGCTGCCGCGCCTGTTCGGCGGCCGCCTCGCGCGGATCGGGAGGATTGCCCCCTTCCGCGCCGATCGGCGGGACGGGGATTGCTTCGCCGCTGCCCTGCGCCGCAACGATCGGCCGGCCGAGGTCGCCGGGGAGCGGCGGACCGAGCTTCGGCACAGCGCCATAATCGGCGGGGGCTCCGGTGACCGCGTCGGGCCTCGCACTGTTGCTCGCTTCATAGAGTTCCTGCCGCTCGGACGGGGCCGGCGTGCGCAGCGCCCACATGAGCGATGCCGCGATCGCGAGACCGCCGGCCCCGCCGATGACCGCGAGTGTTTTCCGCGACAGACGCATGACCCGCGGCGTCTCACCCGCAAGGCGGAACGCATCGGGACTCGCAGGCGCGATCGGCGTCACCTCTGGCTCGGCGGGCACGGCTTCGGCGCCCGGCTGTTCGGCCGCCGTCACGACCGGCCTCGCGGGCGCGGCGTTTCGCGTTCGATGCGCACGGCCTTGGCACCGCGCCCGCTCCCGAGGCGAAGTTCGGCGCGATCGAAGAGACGGTCGACGATCATGTAACGGCCGTCGACGCGGTAGTTGAGAAGCTCCGCCGCACCTTTCTCCCCGATCGCGAAGAGCGGGGGCATGTCCGCGGTTGCGATCGCAGCGCCGAACTCGACGAAGAGCTGGCGCCCATCGTCAAAAACGCGCACCGGCCGCCAGGGCACCTTCGCGCCAGAGATGCGATAGGCAAAGCTCAAGGCGGCAAAATCGATGCCACCCGCAACCGGGGCAAGCCGCGCCTGTTCGGTTTCGGCGGCGCGAAGCGCGATCAGCTCGTCCTGCGGATAGGACCAGGAAACCGCCGCCATATAGGTCGCAGGCGTCGCGCGCAGTTCGATGTGGTAGGTCCGATGGCTGGTGTTGATGACCAGATTCGTCATGATGTCGGGGCGCGTGGGCTTCACCAAAATATGCACGCGGCGCGACGCGCCCGTGCCGCTCAGCGTGTCGCCGATGACCCAGCGCACCGTGTCGCCGGCCGCGACAGGCCCCGGACCGACAAGCTCCTCCCCTTCCTGCAATGCGATGTCGGTGACCTGTCCGGGGGCGGTGTAGACCTGGAAAAGCGCGCCATCGGCCCAGGCATATTTCTGGATAGCGTTGAGGAAGGTCGCGCGCTCGGGCTGGACACGCGCCGCGTCGTTCGCACGGCCGACCTGCGCGCGCGGATCGGCGGGTGCCGCCTGCGCCGACAGCGCGAGCATGGAAGCGCCGAGAAGAAGGGTAAGACGGATCATTGGCTGAGCTCCTTCGACCAAGAAATAGCAGTGACAAAAACGCCGAGCGGGTTCCGTCGCAGGGCGTCCGGCGTGCGGGGCGGCTGGATCGAGGTGGTCAGGATCGCCGACCAGCGCGACGTCTCGACGAGGCTGCCGTCTTGATAGCGGCGCTCGGTCCAGGCGATGCGGAAGCTGTCGCGCGAGGCGCGGATCACGCTCGACACGTCGACGGCGACCTGCATCTTGCCGACCTCGGCAAAGGGATCATTTGCGCGGGCGTGATCGCTCAGTGCCTGTGCGCCCTTGGGGGTGGTGAAGTCATAGGCGCTGAGCCAGTCCTTGCGCAGCACCACCGGATCGGCCGGGATCGAGCGGACATGCTCGATGAAGCGGGCGAGGTGGAATGCGATCTGCGGGTCCGTCGGCGAATAGTCGGCATCGGCGGGCGCCACCGACCTCGCTTCGCCAAGCTTGTCGACCTCGACCACCCAAGGCGTGATCGTGCCGCGGAGCGACTGCCACACGAGCGCCGAGGCAAGTCCGCCCGAAAGTGCGAGGCAGCCGAAGAAGGCGAGACGCCAGCTCCTCGCCTGGACGCGGGCCGAACCGATGCGGTCGTCCCAGACCTGCGCCGCGCGCTGGTAGGGCGTAACCGGGACCGGGGACTTGCCATAATGTTGGGACGGGCGTCGAAACATGGGTTCAATCCTTCTGGCTGATGTCGGGAGCGGAGCCGGCGCCGTGGCTGTCGCCGGCCTTGAGGGTCTGCGAGGCGATAGTGGCGCCGGAGGTGACGGCCTGCCGCCGTTTCATGGCTGCCGCCCAGGTTGGGGGCGACGCCGCGCCGTCGCTGGCGGTGGCAGCGCCGCCCGCGGACTTGCCCGCCTGCCCCGAGGCATAGCTTTGACGCAGACGTTCGGCCGCGGCGCGGAGCGGCGAACCCGCCCCGCGGGTCGCGTCGCGCGCCACATTGGCGAGCCCCGCACCGAACGCCCGCATCCCGCTCTTCCCGGCCGCGCCGCGGGCATAGGATGCCGAAGCGCTGCCGGACGCGCGCGAGGCTCCGAGCGCGGTTCGACCGACGGCGCTGCTCGCGGCACCGGCCGCCAGCGTCGCGCCAGCCGCCCCGGCGGCGATCGTCGCACCGGCCGCAAGCGTGGTGCCGGCCGCCGCGCCAGCGCCGAGCTGCGGGCCGCCCGCCACGATGCCGTTGGCGACGCTCGGACCGAAGATGCCGAGACCGAGCAGGGTCAAGGCGCCAAGCGCGATTGCCATCACCTCGCGGATGTCGGGCTCAGTCCCGAGCCCCGCGTCCATGAAGCGCTGGAAGAGGGTCGTGCCGATGCCCGTGATGACCGCGAGCACGAGCAGCTTAATGCCTGAGGAGATGATATGGCCGAGGACGCGCTCGGCCATGAAGGCGGTGCGTCCGAAGAAGGCGAAGGGCAGCAGGACGAAGCCCGCGAGCGTCACCAATTTAAACTCGAGGATCGTGACGAAGACCTGCACCGCAAGAATGAAGAAGGCGATCACGACGATGACCCAGGCGATCAGCAGGATCAGGATCTGGACGAAGTTAGTGAAGAGCCCGACCGGGCCGACAAGGTCGGCGGTCGCATCGAGCAACGGCTCTGCGGCGTCGAGCCCCGTGGAAGCGATCATGCCGGGGCGCATGAAATCGCCGATCGCCATCGCGCTTCCCGCCGCTTTCAGACCCAGACCGGCGAAGCTCTCCAGCAATATCGTGGCCAGCGTCTGGAAATTGCCGATGATGAAGGCGAAGACGCCGATATAGAGCGTCTTCTTCACCAGCCGCTGCAATACATCCTCGTCGGTGCCCCACGCCCAGAAGAGCGCCGCGATCGTCACGTCGATCACGATCAGCGTCGAGGACAGGAAGCCGACCTCGCCGCCAAGCAATCCGAATCCGCTGTCGATATAGGTCGAGAAGACCGACAGGAAATTGTCGATAACGCCGGTGTCGTTCATGGCTTGCTCTTTTCGGTCCGGAAGAAATGGCGCCGCTTCGCCTCCCAGGCCGCCTCGCATTCGGGATCGGCCTCGGTGGCGGTTCGGCAGCGACGAAGCGTGTCGCCATAATCGGGGGGTGCGTCCGCCCCGGAGATCGCGGGGGCGGACGCACGGGGCGCGGGCGGATCGAGCGCCGCGACAAGGGCAAGGGTCAGCGCAAGACCCAGGACGATTGCCCCCATCACCAGCCCGCCCACCCGGCCCATCTCAATTGCCCTTGCGGAAGCGGCGGAAGCGCTCGCGGCCTTCGGCCTCGGCGGCCGCCGCGCGCGCGGCATCGAGCATCTCGGCGCGGCCCTGCGCACTCATGACCGCGGCGAGATCGGCGATCTGCTGCGACTGGATGGCGAGCAGCTGGTTGCCCGCCTGCGCGGCCTGAAGCGCGCCGGTCGCCGACTGGCTGGCGCCGACGATCGTCGAGATCGACCTCCGCGTTCCGCCCATATTCGTGACGATGCCGGCCTGCACCTTCATCGCATCCTCGAAGGCGCCGACGCTGTCCTTCCAGCGCGCTTCGGCATTGGCGACCATCTCGGCAGCCGACCCCGTCAGCGCTCCGCCCTTGTAGCGTGCCTCGAACCCCTTCTGAATGTCCGACACGTTGAACGCGATACCCTCGGCCTGCGCGAGGAGCTGGCGCGTCTGGTCGACCTGCGCCTCCAGCGTGCCCAGCGTCGATGTCGGCAGGCTGTTGAGGTTCTTCGCCTCGTTCATCAGCGAGGTTGCCTGATTCTGCAGCTGCTTGATCTGGTTGTTGATCTGCTCGAGCGTGCGCGCGGCAGTCAGGATATTCTGCGAATAGTTGCGCGGATCGTGGACGATGCCGCCGAGCTGCGCGCTCGCCGGGACCGCCAGCATTGGACCCGACACGGTCAGGGACACAAGCACCGCGGGAGCGACGGCGCGGACGATATTCTTCTTCATCGGGGGAACTCCTCATTGGGGACGGCGATGGTGGGGAGCAGCTCGGCCGCCCATTCGAGCTTGCGGTGAGAGAGCCAGGCGGCCGCGAACCCTTCGCGGCCGTGCGCTGCGAACAGCTCGGCGATGCGCGTCTGATCGGTCTTCGAGGATGCCGCGGTGAAGGCGAGCGCGACCTCGCCGAGGCCGAGGTCAAAGAGGCGATTGCCGCGCCGCGACTGGCAATAATAATCGCGCTTCGGCGTCGCCCGGCTCAATATCTCGACCTGCCGGTCGTTGAGGCCGAAGCGCTCGTAGATGCAGGCAATCTGCGGCTCGAGCGCGCGCTCGTTCGGCAGAAACATGCGGGTGGGGCAGCTCTCGATGATCGCGGGCGCGATACTCGACGTTTCGATGTCGGCAAGGCTCTGCGTCGCGAAGACCACGCTCGCATTTTTCTTGCGCAGCGTCTTCAGCCATTCGCGGAGCTGCGCCGCGAACGCCGGGCTGTCGAGCACGAGCCAGCCTTCGTCGATGATGATGAGCGTAGGCGAGCCGTCGAGACGTCCGGCGATCCGGTGAAACAGATAGGACAGGACGGGTCCCGCCGACGCGGCGCCGACAAGTCCCTCGGTCTCGAAGGCCTGCACGCGGGCGGCTCCGATCCGCTCCTCGTCTGCATCGAGCAGCCGCCCCCAGGGCCCGCCGACCAAATAGGGCGCGAGCGCCTGCTTGAGCTCGCGCGACTGGAGGAGCACGGCGAGTCCCGTCAGCGTTCGTTCGGCCGCCGGGGCCGTCGCGAGCGAGGTGAGCGCCGACCAGAGATGCTCCTTCGCCGCCGGGTCGATCGTTATTCCTTCGCCTGCGAACAGCGCGGCGAGCCATTCGGCCGCCCAGCTCCGCTCGGCCGCCTCGTCGATCCGGGCGAGCGGCTGCAACGCCACCCCGTCTTCGCCGTCGTGAAGCGCCCCGCCAAGATCCTGCCAGTCGCCGCCCATCGCGAGCGCCGCGGCGCGGATCGAGCCGCCGAAATCGAACGCGAAGAGTTGCGAGCCCGGATAGCGGCGAAACTGCATGGCCATCGTCGCAAGCAGCACCGACTTGCCCGCCCCCGTCGGACCGACGACGAGGCAATGACCGACGTCGCCGACATGGAGGGAAAGGCGGAACGGGGTCGAGCCTTCGGTCTTGCCGTAAAGCAAGGGGGCGTCACCGAAATGCTCGTCCCGTTCCGCTCCCGCCCACACGGCGGACAGGGGGATCATGTGGGCGAGGTTGAGGGTGGAGATCGGCGGCTGGCGGACATTGGCGTAAGCGTGACCGGGCAAGCTCCCGAGCCAGGCCTCGATCGCGTTCATGCCCTCGATCGTGCAGGTGAAGTCGCGGCCCTGGATGACCTTCTCGACCAGCCGTAGCTTCTCCGAGGCGAGCGCCGCGTCGGTGTCCCACACGGTGACGGTCGCGGTCACATACGCGATGCCGGCATGGTCGGCGCCAAGCTCCTGCAAGGCCATGTCGGCATCGGCGGCCTTGTTCGACGCATCGCTGTCGACAAGCGCCGATTGTTCGTTGGTCATCACCTCCTTGAGGATCGCCGCGATCGACTTGCGCTTGGCGAACCATTGCCGCCGGATTTTCGTCAGCAGTTTTGTCGCGTCGGTCTTGTCGAGCATGATCGCGCGGGTCGACCAGCGATAGGCGAAGGCCAGCCGGTTGAGATCGTCGAGCAGGCCGGGCCAGGTCGCGGTCGGAAAGCCCGTGATCGTCAGGGTCCGCAGATGCTGCTCGCCGAGCCGCGGCTCAAGCCCGCCGATGAGCGGCTGGTCCGTCAGCAGCGCGTCGAGATAGACGGGCGTTTCGGGGACCCGGACACGCTGACGCTTGGTCGATACGGTCGAATGCAAATAGGTCAGCGTTTCGCCGTCATCGAGCCATTCGGCCTCGGGCATGAAGCCTTCGACGAGATGGAGGATGCGGTTCGACCGGTCGATGAAGCTCGCGAGATGCTCCTTCGGATCGACCCTCGAGCGCTCCATGCCCTCATAAAGCCAGCCTTCCGCCCGCGAGGCATCCTCTGCCGGCGGCATCCACAGGAGGGTCAGATAATAGCGGCTCTCGAAATGCGCCCCTTCCTCCCGGAACTGCTCGCGGCGCTCCATGTCAACGAGAGCGGAAGCCGGATCGGGAAAATGCGATTCGGGATAATCGCTCGACGGCATCCGCTGCGCCTCCACGAATAGCGCCCAGCCGGAGCCTAGGCGCCGGATCGCGTTGTTGAGCCGAGCCGTGACCGCGACGAGTTCGGCGGGGGTGGCGCTGTCGAGATCGGGACCGCGGAAGGAGGCGGTTCGCTGGAACGAGCCATCCTTGTTCAGCACGGCGCCCTCATCGGCGAGCGCAACCCAGGGAAGATAGTCGGCCAGGCATGCCGACTTCGAGCGATATTCGGCGAGGTTCATCATGGCCGCATCCAGACAGGATATTTGAGGTGACGTTTGGCGACATCGACAAACTGCGGGTCGCGGCGCGCGGCCCAGACCGAGAGCGCATGGCCCACGATCCAGAGGACGAGCCCCGCGATCCAGAGGCGGAGGCCGAGGCCGATGCCGGCGGCGAGCGTGCCATTGGCGATCGCGAGGGCCCGCGGCGCGCCGCCGAGCAGGATCGGCTCGGCGAGCGCACGGTGCACGGGCGCGAAAAAGCCGGTGACTTCGCCCTGCGCCTCCATCAGACGACTGCTCCGCCGCCGAAAGAGAAGAAGGTCAGGAAGAAGCTCGACGCTGCGAAGGCAATCGACAGTCCGAACACGATCTGCACCATGCGGCGGAAGCCGCCCGACGTGTCGCCGAACGAGATGGTCAGCCCGGTGATGATGATGATGATCAGCGAGATCACTTTCGCGACCGGCCCCTCGACGCTTTCGAGGATCGACTGCAGCGGTGCTTCCCACGGCATCGACGAGCCACCCGCACGAGCGGGCAAGGCGGTGACGAGCGCGACATAGAGGGCGGTCGAGGCGAGCAGGAAGCGCGGCGCTTCCCGCCGGGCGGCGTGGGTCATGGTCAGTCTCCTTCGGGGTTGAGGGGGGTGATGCGATAGTCGCCCGTCGATGCATCGAGACCGTCGACGCGGGCCAGTTCGGCAAGGCGCCGCCCGGCGCCGACGCGCACGAGGACCGCAACGAGATCGATCGTCTCCGCGAGAAGGGCCCGCGGGACCGTGATCACGGCTTCCTGGATGAGCTGCTCCATGCGGCGGAGCGCGCCGATTGCGCTGCCTGCGTGGATCGTGCCGATTCCACCGGGATGTCCGGTGCCCCAGGCCTTCAGGAGATCGAGCGCCTCGGCTCCGCGAACCTCCCCGATCGGGATGCGGTCCGGCCGAAGGCGAAGCGAGGAGCGGACGAGATCGGACAGCGACGCGACCCCATCCTTGGTGCGCATCGCGACGAGATTCGGAGCGGCGCATTGCAGTTCGCGGGTGTCTTCGATCAGGACGACACGCTCGCTCGTCTTGGCGACCTCGGCGAGCAGGGCATTGGTGAGGGTGGTCTTGCCGGTCCCGGTGCCGCCGGCGACGAGAATGTTGAGGCGCTCGGCAACCCCGGAGCGTAGCGCTTCAGCCGCCGGCGCTGACATGATGCCGGCTGCGACATAATCGCCGAGCGAGAAGACCGCGACTGCGGGCTTGCGGATCGCGAAGGTCGGCGCCGCGACCACCGGCGGCAGCAGACCCTCGAAGCGCTCGCCGCTTTCGGGAAGCTCAGCCGAAACGCGCGGCGACCCGGCATGGACCTCGGCGCCGACATGATGCGCCACGAGGCGGATGATGCGTTCGCCATCGCTGGCCGCGAGCAGGATACCGCTATCGGTGATCCCTGCTTCGAGGCGATCGACCCAGAGTCGACCGTCAGGATTGAGCATGATTTCGATGACCGCGGGGTCGGCAAGCCACTCGGCGATCGCGCCGCCAAGCGCTGTCCGCAGCATGCGCGCACCACGTCCTTGTGCCTCGAAACGGACCGCTTCTGCGCCCATGATATTCCCCGTTGGATGGTCCGGGCAAAAGCGCCCGGCTCGACGGGGACAAGTAAGAGACGCAGAAAATCTCTACTTTCAACAGAGATTTGCGCGCGTCGTACTGTGGGTAAGAAAGACAGGGAATGGCGTAGGCTGCGATGCGATCAATTCCATTTCAGCAACGATTAAATGAAGTCCGGCGGGTTGTGCTGCGCGCGATTTTGACAACAGTGTCAGCATGAGTGATTCGGGGTTGCAGCATTCGGACGAGTTCTCGAGGTGGACGCGCTTGACAGAAAAGCAGCGGGCCTGTCTCGATTTGCTGCTCGAGCGGAAAACCTCAAAGCAGATCGCCCGCGACCTCGACATATCGAAGCAGGCGGTGGATTTGCGGCTCACCACTGCGCGCGACACGCTGGGCGCGGCCAACCGCGACGAGACCGCGATCATTTATGCGCGGCTTCGGCAGACCTATGATCGGATACCATGTGATCCGGTCATACTACCGGCAACTCCCGAACTGGTGCCATCCAACTTTCCAGACGGAGGTCCGCCCAATCTAATGGAATTGCACGACAGTTCCCAAGCCTTGGGTCGGCCATCGGGCAACCGCTCTCCGTTCGGGGATTTGTTGAGGCACGATTATAGTTCGGCAGTACGCGTCTGGATTACGCTGGCAGTCGTTGGCACCATCGTCCTGATCGGAATTGGCGGGCTGTCCATCGGGCAGACGCTCACCGCGTTACTTACTCGCTGACCCCCTTCCTTTGTCGCCAACCATAGCCGGAGCGGACGCCGCCTCCGGAACAGGAGAAGTCATGTCCAATGAAATCGCACCAACCGCCGCACGCCTTCAGCACGACGTCACGGCAGCCGAAACGAGCGTGGACGATACACTCATCACAATTTCTACTCTCATGAGCAGCGTCGTTGCGGCTCGGCGCGACACGTCGGGCGTTCCCGTGGTCAAGGGGCATGCAACCATCCGCCGGCTCGCCACAGCGCAACTCGCGCTCGTCGACGTCAGCGGCGACATCCACCGCGTGCATGGCGATCTCGTCGAAATTGGCCGAGAGACCGCTGGATATGATCTGCACCAGGAATGCCCGAAGGCATCCGCCTCGAATGTGGTGCCGCTGACGGCAGCAGCCTGAGCCGATTTGACCGGGAGCCATGAGCATGAAAAGAAAGGAGGATGCGCGTAGCGGTCTTCCTCCTGATCATGCTCGTGGCCATCGGTTACGCTCTTCGCAAGGGGGGCGGTCCGGAGCGGGCGATGGCGGCGATAGCGGCCGTTATGATCGCGTCGGATCAGGCCTTGCACCTTTTGATCGCACCGGAATATGCGGCCCTCGACGTCGGCCATCTGACGATCGACATTTTCGGTGCGAGTGCGACGATGTTTCTGGCGATGATAGCCTATCGCTTCTGGCCGATGATTGCGGCAGCGCTCCACATTTTGCCGTTACTCGCGCATCTCAGCCGATACTTCGATATCTCTCTGCACCCGGCTGCCTACATGATTATGCAGGTAGCCTCATCCTGGCCGGTGGCCCCACTCCTCATCGTTGCAACCTGGCGCCACCAGCGACGGGTGAAGCAGCACGGCAGCGAGCCATCCTGGCGAGGCTCATCGCCGCTGTCGAACCCGCCAACAGCGAACTGATTGCCAACAAACTTCTCGACGAATTTCGGAGCATCGGCAGAATTTGGGCCGCATCGCCCGAAGCAATCTACCGCATTTTGGGCCGCGGTTCCCCTGTGCCTTCGCTCATAATTGGAGCGCGCGAAGCGGCCTTGGAGTCGATGGCAGGCGATCTGCGTGGGATCGCTATCGATCCGTTCAGTCCCGCGCTGCGTCGGTATCTGATCGCATCGATGGGATCTCTCAGCGAGGAAGTGCTGCGCGTCCTATTTCTCGACCAGTCTCGGCGGCTGATAGCAGACGAGCAGCTTCAGCACGGGACACTGGCGCAGATGGCGGTTTACCCACGGACTATCTTTCGCCGCGCCCTCGAGCACAATGCAGCCGGGATCATTCTAGTCCACAACCACCCCAGCGGCGACCCGACGCCGAGCGACGAGGATATCGAGGCTACCCGGCGCCTGGATCAGATCGGGAGGTCGCTCGATATCGAGGTCATCGACCATGTCGTCGTGACTTCGGCCTACGCGCATCACATCGTAAATCGCGATGCGATCGCGGGAGCACCGCCCGAAACCTCATCCTATGTCTTCCGGAGTAGGCCTTCTGCTTCGCCCGACGCGCCAGTCGATATGGCTTATCAAAACGCCAAAACAGCGATGCGGCGCCGGCTTCTCCGACAACAGCTACTTGGTGTGCCTGAACTGTTCGGCGATCCCGCTTGGGAAATGCTGGTCGATCTCTTCGTTCACGAATGCGAGCGCAAGCGCCTGTCCATCAGCGCGCTTTGCGTCACATCCTCAATTCCGATGAGCAGCGCGCTACGGCTGGCGCAGCGCCTCTGCGATGCCGGCATCACCCGCCGCGTGCCCGATCCGATCGACGGGCGCCGGACCTTCATCCGGCTCGATACCGTCATCGCTCACCGGATGCGCGCCTATTTCGAAGCCGGTGCCGAATGAGCGATGCCGAACCCGCTTCAATGTTCGCGCGCGCTGCCCGAATGTTCGGCGGCAGCGCGCACCATCTGCGCCCAGCTCCCGATATAGCCAGCACGGTTCTTATACTCATCCCCGGACTCGGCGGTCATCAACGCCACGCTGCCCAGCGTTTCGGCAAATTCGGTGGTCGTGCAGACGCCCTTCCGTTCGAGCAGGCCGCCGATCGCCGCCAGGACTGTTCCAACCGCGAACAAAGCGTCTTCGTCCATTTTTCTCTCCTAATGTGCTTCAAGAACGGGGATATACGCAGCGCCTTAGTGATGCATCGTCGTGTAGCCGAAATTCTGCGCATAATTGTCGGCGAAGCCATAGGCCTCGAAAAGATTGGCGTCAGTGACGAGCCTGCCGCCGTCTCCTGAGGCAGACGCGGGCTTTAGCGTCCACCTCTCAAAAGCAGCCGATTCCAGTTTCGGAAACGCGAAGCAAAAATGATCTTCGCGCCTCCCCAACAGGCCGGCCGGCCCACAGTATTAAAATGAAACCACCGCAGCGCACGGGGAGAGCGCGGCGGCGGCCATGCTTTGCCGGGGGATAGATCAGCGCAGCAATTTTCCGTCCGAGTTGATCACGCGCACCTCGCCGAGGTTCAGCGCACGGATCGAGACTTCGATCCGCGAAAGATCGCCCGCGACGATCCAAGTGAACGGCTTGCCCGCCAATATCTCCGCGCCTCCAGCATTCGCTGAATCTAGCGTCACCGCCGCAACTGCCTGCGGGTAGATCGCATAATAATCTTCTGGCAGCTCGTAGGAAATCTGATCTATTACCGCGGCGGCAATGCCATCCGTCTTCGACCAGTCGCTCGATAGCCCAAGCGACATCTTGCCCTTCGCATCGGCAAGCTCGGCAGCCGTTAGCTTGCTGTCCGTGGTCGCGCCATTAAGCAGATTTGCGATCTCGGTCATCGACTCCGACGTCTTGTCGGCTTGGACCGAAGCCCGGGCGGTGTAGATGCGGCTGCCGCGGCCGCCCGTGATGCCCGCACTCGCGCCATAGGCCCAGCCTTTCTCCTCGCGCAGTTTCATGTTAATCCGCGAGGTGAAGCCACCCCCGATCGCCGAGATAAATGCACCGCGCGAGGCATTGTCTCCCTCGACACGCCGCGGCGCAATGACGCTCGCGGTGATGACCGACTGCGGTGCCCCCGGTTTGTCGAGCAGATAGACGACCGGCTTCGCGGCCGGCGGCGTCAGCGGCACGATGCGCTCGGGCAACGGACCGCGCGCCCAGTTGCCAAATACCGCCTCGACCAGCGGGCGCATTTCGGCGAGCGAGGTATCACCCGAGACGACCAGCGTCGCATTGTTCGGCTTGAACCAGCGATAATGAAACGCGCCGAGCTTCGCAGGATCGATCGCCTGGATATCGACCTCGGCCTCGAGCACAGCGTAAGGCGAAGTCGGACCATAGATCAACGACGGAGCGAGACGGGCGGCAGCCTTGGCACCATCCTGCCTCGCCGCTTCCAATCCGGCTAGCGCGCTCGACTTGGCCCGCTCGACATCTGCATCGCGATAGGCCGGATTGAGGACGACATCGGCATAGATGTCCAGGGCGCGCGCGAGCGTCGGCTTCACCGCCGACAGCGACACGACTGAATTCTCCCCGCCGCCGTCGGATAAGACGCTGGCCCCGAGCGCGCCGAGCTGATCGGAGAGCTGCGCGCCAGTCCGCGTTGTTGTGCCTTCGTCCATCAGCCGCGCTGCAAAAGCACCGGTGCCAGGCGTCTCACTTATCCAGTCGGCTGCGATACCCGAATTCACGAGCAGCGACATGTCGACCACCGGAACACCTGTCCGCCGCGCGACGACGAGCTTCAGCCCGTTCGGCAGCTCCGCACGCTCGATCGACGGGAACACCGCCGGGACTGCAGCGGCTGGCTCGGGCATCTTCGAACGATCCGCCCCGACAGGCGCCGGCGACAACTGTCCGAAGGGCAGCATATGTAAGATGTAATCTCCATCGGTCAGCCAGCGCTTGGCCGCGCCCTGCAAATCGGCAGGTGTCGCGGCACGGAAGCGATCCCAGGCCTGCTTCCAACCGTCAGGCGATCGAAGGTAAGTCTCGCTCTCCGCAAGAAGCCCTGCTTTTTCAGCGATGCCCTCATAGCTACGTACGAAACCGACGATGTTCTGCGTACGAACCTTCGCCATCTCCGACGTACTCGGCCCCGACGCGATAACCTTCTTCAATTCCTCGTCGACGATCAACTCAATCCGCGCAAGATCGACGCCGGGTTTGGCCACCACCTCGATCGAAAACTGCCCCCCGATCTCGCGATTATCGACCGATGCCTCGGCCGAAGTCGCAATCTCCTCGTCAATCACGAGACGCTTCATCAACGGACTGGTACGGCTGCCGGCGATGGTCTGCGCGAGAAACTGAAGATAATCGGTGTCCACCGAAGCATGGTCCGAGATATTCCAGACGCGCAGAAACACCGGCAGCGCTGCGCGGACGTAGGCGGTCTCGCGGATCGTCCCGCTCTTTTTCACGACCCAGCTCTGCGGCTGCGACACAGGTGAGCCCGGAGCGATATCCCCGAAATATTTCTCGGCTTTAGCCAGCGCCTCCTCAGACGAAATGTCGCCTGCAAGCACCAGAACCGCATTCGACGGGCCATAATAGTCACGAAACCATTGTTTCACGTCGTCCAACGACGCTGCGTCGAGATCGTCCATAGAGCCGATTACCGAATGACCATAAGGATGATCGGGCGATGCAGTCGCTGCAATCACCAGATCCTGGGCGGCCGAGTAAGGATTATTCTGCCCCTGGCGCTTTTCGTTTTTCACCACCGCGCGCTGCTCGTCGAGCTTCGCTTGGTTGATAGCGCCCAGCAGATGACCCATGCGATCCGATTCAAGCCACAGGATCGAGTCCAGCGCGCCCTTCGGCACCGTCTGATAATAATTGGTACGATCAACGTTTGTCGAGCCATTCTGGTCGGAGGCCCCCAGCTTCTGCGTGGCCTTGAAAAAGTCATCGTTGAAATGCTCGGAGCCGTTGAACATAAGGTGTTCGAACAGATGCGCAAAACCCGACTTACCCCGCGGTTCATTCTTTGAACCCACATGGTACCAGATGTTCACCGCAACGAGCGGAGCCGACTTGTCCTCATGAACGATCAGCGTCAGCCCGTTCTTCAGCACGAACTTCTTGGCTGGCACATCGAAATTCAGCTCAAGAAGCGGATCGGCAGACGCAGCGGCGGCCGGCTTTGACATCGCGGGAAGCGCAAAAACAGACGCCGAGGACAGTAGCCCGACGGCAAACATTTTATAGAACTTCATTTGTGCCCTCCCTGAATTATTCGGTCAAAGACTTGGACGCGCGTGGCCGCCAGATCAGGAACCGATTTCCCAGCGCCTCGACGAGCGGTCGACAAGACACGACGAACGGTCACTAGGCGGCTTGGACAAATTCCGACGCGCTATTGGAGCGGCAACATCGAGTCTGGATAAGAGCGCATCATCCCACTCCAATGCATGGATTATTTCAGGGGGAGATAGAGATCGGTGTTCCGCTGCTGGCCGCATACTTTCGCTCTGGCCGATAATGCGCAGCGTTGCGAGCCGGCGTGCCGAAACCTGGCCCGCTTCGATACCCTCGTCTGCGGGTGCTTTGGCACGATTGGTGGCGGCAGCGAGATCGATCGGGTAGCCTTCGGCCGCAACGCTATCGGGATCGGTGGAGAAGACCGGACAATTCACGTTGGCTGCGACACGTACCCCGCTCGCCTTTCGCCAAGCAAGGAATTGACGGCTTCAACGGCATCAGCAGCAATTTGCGGCAATCACGTTGTTGGGCGTAGCAAAGCGTCGCTCATTCTCCAGCAACGTTTTTTGCCGAAAGCTCATCGACCGTAGCTTTGTACGCGCAAGCGCTTGCTCCGCTCTTGCCTTCGGCAATTCTCTTTGCGCGGTCCGCATGAGCAAAAAACTGGAACAGCTCCTTGCGCTCGGCATCAAGCATCTGTTTCAGCGCCTCACTTTGTTCAAAATCAGCGGATGCGATAAGCCACGATGGCGGCGCGGCGAGATGGAACTTCGCAAAGGCAAGAGCGCGCCGCTGAAGAGCGGATGGCAACGGAAAGGTTACGAGTGGGCCATCCGCACCATAATAGGCACGGAACCCGCCGATCACGGCGATCGGATGCCGCAGCAAATCGCCCCAATGCCGGATTGCGGCGGCGCGCAGGGCTTTTCGCTCCTCGCCGCTCAGCTCGACCGTGAGGTTTTCAGCCAATTCTACAGCGCGCTGCAAATTTTTGAGGCCGAGGAGTGAGGCAGACACCGGATCGTCAGTTCCGATGTTCTCCCACTGCGCCTGTGGCATGACCGGGCTCAACACTGCCGGCGAATAGCGCAGCCAAGGGGAAGTCTTGAGCGCCCGCGCGATGTCAGCGTCGTCCATGCCGCGGCCATAGGCCCAACGGATTTGAAAATAGTCGCTCGGCCCGATAGCCGGAAGCAGCTGCACGGCCTGCACCCGGTCCCTCGGTTGCGCGATATAATTGGCACGGTTGTAGTTCATGATGCTGGGCGAGAAGCCGAACCGATCGAGCCAAAGCTTTGAACGCATGCGCGCGAATGGGTAGTCGATCTTCCCGTAGTTGCCATCGCGAAGGCCGAGCAGATGGCCCATTTCATGCGATGCTAGGACCCGGAACAAATCCTTCTCAATCTCGCGCCGTCCCGCGACGGTGAGTGCGCGGGTATCGTTCGCAGCTGTATAGAGAAAATAATCATACCATTGTGCGCCGTTGGGACCAATGACCACGGCCGCTCTGACGATCTCACCAGATCGCGGATCGACCACCATTTGCCGGACATTACCCGCAGCCCTTGGCCACCACTGAATCGAGCTGTGGGTTTGCGAAAACACCAACCAGTCGACGCCCACCGGCGGATCTGAAACCTCGATCGGTGAGCCTGCACCCGCAGCTTTTAGAGGCCCATTCCAAGCAAGTGTGCCTTCGCGAACCGCCGCCTTGAACGCGGCCGGAATGGCGGGGTCGAGATACAACTTTATCGGCTTGGGTGCCGGCATCGCTCCCGATTGCCCTCCCCGATCCACGTTCCAGATGGTCACCGGTCCCGCATCGGGAAAATCATAGGTGGTGCTCAGCATAGCGGTCTTGAAATAGCCGAAGCGCGGATCGAACGGGTGCGCGCGCATCGGGTCAGCCGGCAGCACTGTGATGAAGACCGGCTCCGCATCTGCGGCCCCGTCGAAGTTGACGGGGACCATGACCGAACGGTCTCCGGACTGCTGAAGCGCCGGTGTCCTCCAATCAGATGAGACCGGCGTGCGGTGACGCGCTGGCGGCACGCTGCGTAGAAGATCGGTGGCGTCGAACCAGCGAGCGGCTGGACCGGGCTTTTCAGCGATGTTGCCGATATAGCCCTCTTGTACCGCCGAAAGCTCGCGCCGATCGCTTCCGATAGCATTTCCAGGATCCAGCCGGCTCGCGAAGAGCCTCCCCTTGTCCGTCGACAATGCAAAATAGGATGTTTCGAAAGCTCCCTCTCGCATGACAGCGATGGCAAGCGGCTCACGTCCCGTAGCGAGCCAGGCTTTCCCCTCGGCTGAAACGCCAATGCAAAGCTGCTGCCCTATGCAGGAAACGCCGGTTGCCCCGCCCGTCTGCGCGCCGGCAGGTACCCCCGCGAGTCCGAGAACAACCATGACCGCCGCCAGCCACTCCGACACGCGGGCGAAGCCTCCGCCGTAACGCCACGCCAGAGCGCCGAGATCGCCGACCCCGGAGCTCTTCCTCAATCTGTTCATGTCAGAAGGAGACCGATGCACCGACGCTGATCATGCGCCCGCCGTAGAAATTCCCGCCGCCGCCATAGACTTTTACGCCGCTTCCACTGCCGAAGGATTGCTCGACGTCGGGCGAACGCTTGCCCTTCAGAAGATCCGATCCCTCGAGCCAAACGCGCGCGGTCCCGCCGGCAATGTCGAATTGATATTGAGCCCGGAAGTCCAAGGTGCTGTCCGCTTCGTCATAGCGGCTCAAATCGAAGGCCGACGTTTGGTTGAGTCGACGCCCCTGCTGCGTAAACGCGAGCGTCGCATCGACCCCATGCTTCGTGTAAGTGAGCGCCGCCGTGCCTGAGTGGCGCGGGTCTCCCGAGAAGGATATGCCGCGAAGGGGAGTGTTGATCCTCTCACCTGTGACGGGATCGAAGTAGTAAAAGCCTGAGATGGTCCGCGAGCTATTGGTGTAGGTGTAGTTGGCATAGACGCCGAGGCCCGATAGCAATCCCGGCAGAAAGCCGAGCTTCTTTTCAAACGCAACTTCGACCCCGTATATTTTGGCCGTTTCATCCGAATTGGAGGGCTGGGTCAGCTCAATATAGGTATTGCCCGGAAGCGGATTGAGGCGTGGGTCGTCCGGCAGGTTCAATTGGTCGGCGTCGGCGATCGACACGATCGTGACCGCAGAATCAGGCGGATTGTTGATATCCTTGTAAAAGCCGGAGACCTTGAATTGCCCGACGTCTTCGAAATACCATTCGGCACCAACATCGAAGGCCCGCGTAAATGACGACTTGAGCGCTGGATTGCCGAGATAGACCGAGACCGTGGGCTGGTTTTGCAGAGGCCCTCCGGTAGGCGCCAGAAATATGTTCAAGATCTGTTGCGACGACAGATTGGCGATCACCGGACGCGCAACGGCCGTTGTGTAGGCTGCACGGAAGAGGAGGTTTTCCTTCGCGCGGTAGGTCAGCGCGAGGCGCGGCAGAAATTTGCTCTGCGTAGCGCCATCGTCATAAAGCGTGCTGAACCGCTCGCCGATATCGGTGATGAAGTTCCCGTCCTCATCGAAGACCTGCGGCGTGTAGAGGTTGCGGGACCCGAGTTTGACCCGGTCGAAACGGACGCCGGCCACTGCAGTCAGTTTTCCGATTTCGAAATTTGCCTGCACATACGCCGCCAAATTCTCTTCCGTCGTAAAGGTCTGCTGGAGCCGAGGATCCTGTGCGCCAAACTTACGAAGGCTCAGACCATTGGGATTGAGGCCTTCCATAAGCGACGGGATGGAAGCCAGGAATGCGCGGGCACTTGCGCTGTCTATCGTGTTGAAGCCTTTCGCAATGCCGAGCGGCGCCAATGCGTTATCGGCGAAATTCAACCCAAGGTCAGCGAGATTGGCGCCGGTGCCCAAGACTTCATATCGATCTGGAGTAACGGATGGCCGCGACTGAAACTTTGCGCGCTCGAAGAAGACGCCTGCGCTGACCGATCGAAGCGGCCCAGTGGAAAATTCATAAGTTGCGTCGAACTTACCGGAATATCGCCGGTTCATCCCTGAATCGCCCGCAAGTGCATAAACATTGAGATAGGGATAGTTCGCAAGATTATTAAAATAGGCAAAGCCTGCATCGTTGAGGAGCGGCAGAGGAAGTCCGCGCCCCTTCATCGGCGCGTAGAGATGAACGACGCGTCCATCGCTTGTCACATTCACCAGCGCTTCCGGAGACAACATTGAGCGAGGCAAACCGTTGAAGTATTCTGTGTCAAGATTCATCGAGCTCGTGAACGGGCTGCGCAGTGAACCGGTCGACATGCCTGCCGAATAGTCGAGTGAAAGGCCGCCAAACTTCGAAGTCCCGCGAAAAGAATATGATGTCGTGAGTTCCTCGACGTCGTCTGCGAAATTGTAAGTTTGCCTTGCAGCCAGAATCGAGCCGGGCGCGAAGTCGGCCAGCAAGTCCTCGGACACCAGCGCGTAGCGCAGTTCGCCGCCGAACTCGTCGATCGGCATCAACTCATAACTGGCCCATGTAGAGGTCGACAGAAAGCTGGAAAACACGTCCCGCTTGTCCGATGCGCGGATGTAATCGAACTTCAGATCCGTATGATCGCCGAGCTTCGCCTGCGCCGACAGGGTGATCGTCAGATTACGGGTCTTGGCTCCATTGTAGGAAGTGGAAACGCTGCCTGGATAAATATCGGATGCCTCCGGTTCGAACGGGAACATCGTCGTTGGCGGAATGAAGGATGTGCGGGGGATTGGTTGGCCGTTAGCATCCAGGGGGAGATATTGGGTCAAATAATCCGCATTCGCCGTATAGCTGAAGCGTTCGATGTCTTGCTTGCGGTATTGTACCGAAGCACTGAGGCCGAATTGCTCGGATGCGCCGAACTTCGCAGAGGCGGTTCCCGACAGAAGGACGCCATCGCGGAAGTCGTTGGCCAAAGCTTCCTTCTGAACCGTGACATTGAAATATCTGCGCGGCCGATCCAGCGGGCCCTTCGTTTCAATCTCTACAAGGCCTCCCGTCCCGGTGCTGTCCTGGCTAGCGAGCAGCGTCTTGTTAATCGTGATCTTCGAGATCGAGTCCGTCAGGATATTTCCGAGACTTGCCGAACGCCCGGTACCCGAGCCTTCCGGTAGCCTCAGGCCGTTAATGGTGACCGTATTGAGATCCGGCGCCATGCCGCGCACGATCACGTTGGCACCATTGCCGGTTATCGGATCCTGGGTGAAGGCGACGCCGGGCGCGCGGCGAAGCGATTCCGAAACGGTGGTGCCGTTAAACTGGCCGAGCAAGTCGGCAGAGAGGACTGTCCGCGTATTGTCAGCAGCGCGTTCTTGATTGAGCGATTGGGCGCGAGCCGAGGTTTGCCCATAAACGACAATCTCGGTAGTCGCACCGCCGCCGAGATAGATATCAGCCGCGTTTGTAACGCCGCTCACAATGGCCACTGTCTCGGACTGTTCCGGAAAACCCAGGTAAGAAATGCGCAGCATCACAACCCCCGCGGGTACGCGCGAAAACCGAAAGTCGCCCAGATCGCCTGTCGAGGTTTTCTCACCGGTCTCGACGATCTCTACAAGGGCCCCTTTCAGCGCGCTTCCGGTGCCATGATCGCGAACGGCGCCGACGAGGATGCCGTTACCCACCGCCTCGGCCGCCTTTGCTCCGCCGTTTCCCGCCTGCACTACAAGACCGCCGCCCGAGCCGCGCGCCATCTTCAAGCCAGAATCCCGAAGCATCTGCTCCAGAGCCTCATCCGCACGCAACCGCCCGCGAACCGCAGCACTGCGTTTGCCCTTCACAAGCGAACCGTTAAATACGATATTCTGCTTGGTCGCCTTCCCCAGTGCCAGCAGTGCATTGCCCATCGATTGCGCCGGGATATCGATCTGAAACTTCGCTTCTTGCGCATAGGCGGCGGTCGGGGCGGCAGTCGCCACCATCGCCACGCTTGCCGTCGCCAGAAGCATTGCCCGCATCAAACTGGTATCCATGCCAACCCCCTTTATGGTGCAAGGCCGATTGTTGACCTTCCAACCTTCCGACGCAGCAGGGGATGGTTTCAGGAGTTGGCGAACGAAAAAATTACCGTTTCGTTACGAACACCACCTCATCGCCGCGCCGCACGGTGCGAAGCGGGAAAATATTGGTCACGTCGGTCACGAAACCTTCGACATTGTCCGAGTTGAAGACTCCGCTGATCTCGACACGGCCAGCTGTGGCATCGCCGATCGCGAACTTGGTTTGCGAATACCGATTCATCCGCTCGACCGCCTGCGCCAGCGGTTCATCGGCGAAGCTGAGCTGCCCCGACTCCCAGCTCCTCGCCGCGGCGGGATCAATTGCCTCAAGCTTGCCAATCCCGTTCGCCGGCAGCGACAGTTCCTGGCCAGGCCGCAAAAGCTGGTCGGCGGCATCAAGCTTCCCGTTCGCGGGTATCACGGCGGGCTTTCGCGTGGCACGGTTGAGGACCGCGACATGCCCTTCGAACAAGGTGACGTTGATCTC
This sequence comes from Sphingopyxis selenitireducens, assembly GCF_051550705.1. Taxonomy (NCBI): domain Bacteria; kingdom Pseudomonadati; phylum Pseudomonadota; class Alphaproteobacteria; order Sphingomonadales; family Sphingopyxidaceae; genus Sphingopyxis; species Sphingopyxis selenitireducens. The sequence continues at coordinate 430,554 of NZ_JBPULG010000004.1, read as the reverse complement.
GCCATTGAGGATTTCGACGCTGAACGATGTGCCCGTAGCGACGATGAGCTTATCCCGCGCCGCCACGGTGAAGGGCTTCAGCGGATCCTTGGCGACATCGAATTTGGCGCGGCCGGATTTGAGCTCGAGTTCGCGCCGGTCCTTCGAATAGGCGACCGACACCTCAGAAGCCGCATCCATCGACAGCCGCGACCCGTCGTCGAGCATGACGACACGCCGCTCGCCGAGCGCGGTTGCATAAACGACCGCCTGCGCCTGCTGCGCCGGCTGGAAAAAAGCGAAGGTGAAGGCCACGATGATCGAGGCCGCCAGCGCGCCCATTGCGGTTCGTAGCACAAACGGCCGCTGCCACCAAGACAGCACCGGCGCGTCATCCTGACCCGAGAGCGCCGACAGCGCATCCATCCGCATCGCGACCAACTCGGGCGGAGCCGCGCGCCCGTCGAGCGCCCGCCAAATGAAGGTGGCGCGCTCGAAGGCCGCGCGATGCTCGGCATCGGCATCCATCCACCTCTCGAACGCGTCCGCTTCGGCGGGCGACAAGGCGCGCTCGGCGATGATCCGGCACCATTCGCCAGCCTCCTCCGCGATCGGCGAACAGATTTGATCCAGTTCGTTCACGACCGCGTCCCCAGCCGCTCAACCAAAAAGCCCATCGCGCGCCTGACATGCTTCTCGATGGCATTCTCGGAGATACCAAGTCCGACGGCAATCGTCTTCTTCTCCACATTTTCGATGCGATAAAGGATGAAGATGCGACGCGTACGTTCGGGTAGCTCGGCGAGCGCGGCATATAGCTCGCGCAGCATGTCATGCCCTTCGGCCACACGGTGTGGATCGAGAAATTCGATACCAAGCCCTGGCTGCTGCGCGTATTCGATCTTGATGTTCGTCTGCACACGGTGGCGCCGCGACCGATCCCGGAGCAGGTTGGTGGCGACGGAAAAAAGATAGGCTTCGGGCCGCTCGATTTTTTTGAGATCGGCGTCGGCGAGACGCATAAAAACCTCCTGCGTCAAATCTTCCGCTTCGACAGTCGAGTGAACACGGCGCACGAAGAAGGCCACCAACGCCGGCCGGTAAGCCGTGTTGAAAGCATCCAGATCTGTGCGGTTTGCACTCACCGTCTTCGCTTGAACCCCCTCTTCCTGAATTAATAGACGCAGCACCTCCGAGATACAGGAGTGAAGCCGCGAATAAATATTCTGTCCGATCCGGATTTATCCGCGAACAATTTGTCCAAGGAGGACGTGCCCCATGAAAATGATCTGACAAGCGACGGAGCTTCGCGCCGAACGCACACCCTAGTCTAGCCGTTGATTGCCTCCGGCACGACTGCTTTAAAAGCTGTTGCGACCGGTCCCTATTGTCAATTTGCACGGTCTCCGACGGAACCGGGTACGAGCCGTGGCCCCACCGAAAACTAGAGGCGAAGCCCCTAACATCTCAAACCTGCGAAGCGACCTTGGTCACGCAATTGCCAAATAGCTCGGCGATCCTACCACCGCCGAGGTCCGACGCGGTCAGCCCGATCGAGCATAGTCGACGATGAAGGAAGACGGGGAGCTGCAGCCTGAGATGTATTTACCAGACAGCGGGCGGCGAATTCGAGAGCGGTATTGCTGAGTTCCATATGATAGGAAAATCTCGTACTTCTCGAAGTTCAATCGCGATCGTTGGAGGTTCGAGCAGAACCGGATCGAGCTGGCCCGGACTCCTTGCGCAAAATGTCTGGCTCTCGCGCTCCTGCTGCTCGCAGCCGCCCTTTACCATGTACCGTCCAAGGCCTTAAGTGCACTCCCAAACCAGCGTCTTGGGTGAGCCAACTAGGTGTGTCTATCAAGGTCGCTGACGTCGCGCATAAGCTCCGCCGCTAGCTTGGGGCCGCCCTCCATCCGGCGTGACAGAGCATCGACGAAGGCCTCCCATCGCCGCTTCCCGCTGGCCTGCGCGGCCGGCAACGCATCATCAGGCAAGGGCGCTGTGCTCGTGAGCCAGTGCCGGACGAACAGGGCCAGCGCTTCGCCCGACATTTCGCCATGCCATTCGATGCGGTCGAGCTGGCGGCCGATGCGGTCGAGGCGCCGGGTCAGAAGGGCTTCGATCCTTTCCTCCTGATCGGGCGAGAGAAATGAGCGTAATGCAGCCTCCAGCACTTCGGTCCGCGTCAGGCCGCGTCGACGGGCCAAGTCCGTCAGGTCGCGCGAGAGGCCGGCTTCGATCCTGAATGTCTGTTTGACATGCGATCGGATCATAGCTGGATCCCGTCATCGGGATCAAGAGCTGCAGCCCGGGCACCACGCGCCATCCGCCGATCGGCCGCAGCACGGAGCCGGGCTGCATCGGCCTGTGCTCCATCATCGCTGAAATCAAACTCGCCGTTGACGCTGCGCTGCGGCGGCGGCGCGATATCCTCATGGACGGGAAGTTCGGGTTCCTGCCGAATGCCGCCATTGGCCGCGTCATCGCCCTCCGCCGCCTTCGCCTTCGCCTCCACCGGTTGCTGGACCCGGTCGGCCATCCAGTCGTGGGCGGCGGGAAGACCGCGACCGGGTGCGGGCGGCGGAATGACGCGGTCGGCCATGCGCCGGTCGCTATAGTAGCGCGCCTTCTTGGCCCTGATCGGCGCGAGGCCGGCGGCCATGACGATCTCGTCGTCCGGTGGGAACTGCATCACTTCCCCGGGGGTGAGGAGCGGCCGGGCGGTTTCGGTGCGCGACACCATCAAATGGCCGAGCCAGGGAGAAAGCCGATGGCCGGCATAATTCTTCATCGCACGCTGTTCGGTTGCCGTACCGAGCGCATCGGAAATCCGTTTGGCGGTTCGCTCATCGTTCGTCGCGAAACTGACCCGGACGTGGCAATTGTCGAGGATCGCATTGCTCTGGCCATAGGCCTTCTCGATCTGGTTGAGCGACTGGGCGATCAGGAAAGCCTTGATGCCATAGCCCGCCATAAAGGCGAGCGCGCTTTCGAAGAAATCGAGGCGTCCGAGCGCGGGAAATTCGTCGAGCATGAACAGCAGCCGTTGCGATCGCGCCTTGGGATTTAGCTCCTCGGTCAGGCGCCGCCCGATCTGGTTGAGGATCAGGCGCATGAGCGGCTTGGTCCGGCTGATATCGCCGGGCGGCACGACGAGGTATAGCGAGACCGGGCGCTCGCTCCCGATCAGGTCGGCGATGCGCCACTCGGAATGTCCCGTGACCTTGGCAATCACGGGATCGCGGTAGAGACCTAGAAAGGACATGGCGGTCGACAGTACGCCCGACCGCTCATTCTCGCTCTTGTTGAGCAGCTCCTGCGCCGCCGCTGCGACCACCGGGTGAACGCGGTCTCCCAAATGGAGCGTGGTCTTCATCCGGTGCAGCGTGGCCTCGATCTTGCGCTCGGGGTTGGACAGGAAGGCCGCAACGCCGGCGAGGCTCTTTTCCTCCTCGGCGTAGAGGACATGAAGAATGGCACCCACGAGCAGCGCGTGGCTGGTCTTTTCCCAGTGGTTTCGACGCTCGAGGCTTCCTTCGGGATCGACCAGCACGTCGGCGACATTCTGCACGTCGCGCACCTCCCATGCGCCGCGCCGGACTTCGAGGAGCGGATTATAGGCGGCCGATGCGGGATTCGTCGGATCGAAAAGCAGCACCCGGCCATGTAGCGCGCGAAAGCCCGCGGTGAGATGCCAGTTCTCGCCCTTGATGTCGTGAACGATGCAGCTCCCCGGCCAGGTCAGCAGGGTCGGCACCACGAGGCCGACGCCCTTTCCTGATCGGGTCGGCGCGAAGCAGAGGACATGCTCGGCGCCATCGTGGCGCAGATAGGTTCCGGCCATGCGCCCGAGAATGACGCCATCAGGCCCGAGCATGTTCGCGGCCCGTATCTCTCGCTCTTGCGCCCAGCGCGCCGATCCGTAGGTCTCGGCCCGTTGGCGCTCGCGCGCACGCCACACCGACATGCTGATCGCGACGACAACCGACAGCAGCCCGCCCGACGCGGCGATCGCGGCACCACGGTAGAAGATCGGCGGCGCATAGGCGTCGAAGGCAAACCACCACCAGAAGAAGGCGGGCGGCGGATAGACGGGATAATCACCGATGCGGAACCAGGGGGCGCCGAGCGCCGCCTGAAATCCGAGCGCTTCCGCAGTCGATTGAGTCGCGGTCCAGACTGCCGCGAGGACGATCAGCAGCACCGCGAAGATCTGACCCCATAATATCCTGTCGCTCATCGTTCATCCTTTCTCAGATTGCGATCCCGCGATTTCGGCCAAGGCTCCAGTCGATGCCGCCCGCGGTGGCGGTGCCGGTGACATGCTGCCCGAGGTGTCGGTCGAGCGCCGGGCGCCAGGGCACGAGCTGAAAGCCTAGCCCGTCGTCGATCATCGCAAAGCGCCCAGAGGCGAGCGGCACGCGCTCGCGGTAGGTCCCGCTCACCGCGTCGCCGCTGGCCGGCGGGCGATGCGCGAGCCCGGTGCGTGCCGCGATGGCTTCGCAAGCCGCCTCGAGGTCGCGCCGCTTCAGCGTTTCGATGAGATCGGGCGCCAGTACGAGCTTGCCGTTCTGACGGCTCGCGAGGCCTTCGCTGGCGAGAAACTCGGCGCGCGCGGCCATGGCGCGGCGAACATCGATCCCGAAGCCAGTAGTTGCTGCCGTGGGCCTCGCCGCGACCAGTTCGCGGTCGAGCCAGGTTGCACCGCGCGCGGATATCTGGTCGGCGACCCCAAGGTCCGATCGCAGGGCGAGCGAGAGATGCTCGCCGCCGTCGCGTCCTTCCCAGCGGCGCAGCTCAACGATCGCGCCCGGCTTCGCGTCCCCGGTCCATTGGAGATCGGAGAATTTGATGCGATGGGTCCGTCCATCAGTCCCGTCGACAATGGCGAAGGCCGAGCCAGCAAGCTCGTCGTCGAGGCCGCGTGCGACCAGCCGCCCGACGAGGCCCGATCGCTCCCCCTCGCCGTGAAGGGCGAGCGTGGAGACGTCGAAGGACAGGCCCTGCATGCGCATGGCGCGGTGGACGCCCTTGATGATGTCGCCGCGTTCGCCGAGGTCGCGCAATATGGTTTCGGCGCGCGGATCGAGTTCGAATATGCCGGGTCCAAGGCGCGTCGCGAGCCCAAGCGCCTCAAGCTTCGCCGCACGTCCGATAAGATGCCGGTCGCGGCCGGACGGCGCGTTCGGGTCTGGGCGAAGATCGACGATCCCGGTTTCGCCGCCACGTTCGCGCAGCCGCTTGTCGAGCCCGGTCCAACGCTCCGCGCCCGCCTCCCGCGCCAAACTGGCGTCGATCTCCCGTTCGTTTCGCGGACCGAGTTCGAGAGTGGCGATCTCCGACGCCCGTCCGCGCACGCCTTCCGACATATAGGCGCGGTCGACGACCAGGTCGCTTCCGTCCTCGGCGACGCCGCGCACGAGTATATGGATATGCGGATTGTCGGTGTTCCAGTGATCGACGGCCACCCAGTCGAGCCGGGTCTCGAGATCCTTCTCCATCTGGCTCATGAGATCGCGGGTGAAGGTACGAAGATCCTGTAGCTGCTCGGCGTCCTCGGGGCTGACGATGAAGCGGAAATGATGGCGGTCGTCGGCGCAGCGATCGGCGAAGGCCTCGCGGTCGGCGGCGTCTCCAGACGCATCGAACATCATGGCATCGCGTCCATTGCGGGTGACGCCGTCGCGTTCGAGATAAGCGATATGCCGTGCGAGAGGAGCGGAGCGAAACTGCGCGCCCTTGTGCCGGACGATGCGCGCCATGACCGTCACGCGGCGCTGCGCGGGACCCCGCCGCATCGTCGCAAGCGCGGCACGGCCGCGGCCATGCCGACCGGTCCCGCTGCGACCGCCGCCGCCCCGACGGGAGCGGGTGTAACCCGAGCGAGCGGCTGCCTTGCGCACCTGCGCCGCGAGCCTCTTCCCGCGCCGCGCCGATCCCGAACCAGCGTCGCGTCCTCTTCCCGGCCGCGCCCGAAAATCATGCTCGTCGCCGCTCACGGCGCCGGTGCCATATCGTAAGCGCTTGTTCTGCCTCGGAAATCCCGAGATCGATATGGCAGCCGGAGGGGGGTGCCATACGCATAAAGCGCTGTAATCCAACCACAATCTTCCAGCGAGCTGGCAGGTCTTTTATCTTGCCGTCCTATTTGGCTCCCGTTTTCTGCAAGATTTCGCCATTTCCATCTCTCCTTCATAGCAAGTAATCGGGCACTATTCGACGCGGGCTTTCGAACGTCTGCGAAGTGGTTGAGGTTTGATACGCCGTGCAGTCCTCCGGGCTCATCGACGGCGTGTTCGATCCGCATCTGAGCGGCGCGCGAACCGTCGCGGCACATGTCGCTATCGGATTTACGGGGCAACTTCACAGGCAATCGCGCGTGGTCCGCTGTGCGCGGCCACAGGCAAGATATCGTGCTTCCCGTTTCCTTGGTCTGTATCATTCCTCTGCCGCTCGCGCGGACCTCCTTGAGCTCGTGAGCCGTCAACCGGCTGTCGATATGGCCGTGTTTGTCATGAGTTCGCGCGACTTAGCCGCCGCCGTTTCGCCGCATTCATGGTATCGATATCGTCCGCCGACGCGTTCGGATCGCCGACATAGAAGGTGCCGTCGCGCCACATCGCGTGCATGACGACGGCGAGCTTGCGGGCAACGGCGACACGCGCTTTCGCGTGACACTTCGTCTTCGCGAGCTTCAGACCCCAGGTCTTGATCATGTCGCTGCCCTTGAACCGGGTGAGCATCGCCGACGCCGCCTCGTAGAGCGCGCGGCGCACATCGGGATCGCCCGCCTTGCTGATGCGACCGTGCACATCGATCGACGTGCCCGACTGCCACCGCTTTGCCGTCAACCCGAAGTAGGCCGCGACATTGCGCGATCGACGGAAGCGATGCGGGTCGTCGATCGCACTGCTGAAGCTCAGCGCCGTCACCGGACCGACGCCGGGGATCGCCATGAAGCGCCGGCAAAGCTCGTCGCGCATGGCGAGCTGCACGACGAGCTTGTGCAGCGTCAGATACTCAGCCCACAGCGCAGCGCGCGCCCGAAGCATGCAGTCCATCAGCCCAGCGGTCATCGCGTCGTCCGCGACGGCCTGGCGCACGGCCTTCTCCATGGCGCCGCGACCGACCTTGCCGAGCCGGATCCCGAACACCTTCAGCGAGTGGCGGATCGCATTTTCGAGGTCGAGGAACTTGCGTTTGAGATTCCGCCGCTGAACAAGCAGCAGCCTGATCCGGTAGCAGCCATCCGTCTTGATATGCGCCTGACGGAACCAGCCGGTCCGCATGATATGAGCGATGCCGAGTGCATCATTCGCGTCGGTCTTGTTGCGCTGCGCCGCCAGCGCCGCGCGTACATGACGCGTTTCGAGGCAGACCGCTGGAACACCTTCCGCCAGTAGCTCGGTGTGCAGCCACGGCGACAGCGATCCCGCCTCATGGCCGACGCGGCGCATGCGATCCGCATAGGGTCGCAGCGCCTCAGCGATCGCAGCCGGATCGGTTTCCACAGCGGTTTCGAACGCGACTTTCCCGTCGTCGCCGACAACGCAGATTGCCGTTTCGTCGACCGAGACATCAAGGCCGGTAAAATATTCCATCACACGACTCCTTCGCTTCCGTTTGACCGGAGCGAGGGTCGCGCCGCTGGCGTCCGCAGCGCAAGGTTTCTCATCGGGCGCAGCCGCCGTGCTGATCGGAAGCAACGCCAAGTCCTCGCCAAATACGGCGGCAATCCCCCCGAACCCCTTCTGAACGCCAAGCAGTGCCTATCCATGGACCCGCGCACTCCAGCAAATATCGCGAGGACGACCATCACCGATTGTCCCCGGAAAGCGGGACGAAGAGGGGCGAGGGAGCAGGCGCGGAATGCGACGGCCCAGCAGCCGCGGCGTCGCCGCGCTGCACCGAAGTTGCAGCCGGCGTGTCCGTTCGCTGCTCGGCGAAGAGCGACGCGCTGCGCCAGCTCGGCGGTTCGGCCGTCCGCGCCATCGCAGCTGACGGAGCAGCCGGCGCACCGAGCGCGGGCGCGATGGCTGCCACATAGGCGACCGTCTCGGCGGGCAAGCCGCGCCGCCCCGCTGCATAGGCGTCGGCGCGGCCGGGGCCCGCATTGTAAGCAGCCAACATGAGGCGAACGTCGCGATATCGGTCCCACATCGCGCGCAGATAGGCCGCGCCCGCGAGGATGTTGGCGCGCACGTCGAAGGGGTCGGACCCGAGACGGTGCTGCGCCGTCAGCATCGCCCAGGTTGCGGGCATGATCTGCATCAGCCCCATTGCACCGGCATGCGAGAGCGCCCGCGGCTTGCCGCGGCTCTCGACATGCATCACGCGCCATATCCAGACCTCCGGAACGCCGAAGCGTTGCGACGCCTCCGCCACATGGGCGGCATAGGGGTGGGCCGCGGCCGTCGGCGCTTCCGCCGGTGCCGCGCCCCATGCCCGGTCCGGGGCGGCGCTCGCCGAGCAGAGCAGCAGCAAGGCGAGGCGCACGGCGCGGACGCGCGCCGAGCGAGCCGGATGCATGATGCTCACGCTTGTTCGCGTGGGACGGGACGCGTCCAGAGGAGATGATATTCATCCTCGTTCTGCGTCGACCGGAGCAGATTGGCGCGCAGCGGAACCGCGAGCGCCGGATCGTCTATCTGCAGGGCGATATAAGATCCGGCGCGCTCGCTGCGGCGTTCCCATCCGGCGCCGATCTCGACGCCGGTGTCGGCTTCAACGAGCAGGACGCGCCAGGCCGGTGCATTTTCCGCGTCGTTCGGCTTCGCCGGAACGATCGCGATCATCGCATCGAGGAGCAGCGTCCGGATCTGTCCGGCATAGCCGTCGCCAGCGGTTTGAAAGCTTCCGATAATCATGAGGACATATCCTTTCCTTCGGGGGTTAATGCGGAGCGATCGGCGTCACGGCGCCAGCGCAGCGGCGCGCCGGGCGCATCGCGCACGAGCAGCGGGTGCGCGACGCCGACGACGCCGGTGTCGGGGAGCGGTCCGAAATATCGGCCGTCGAGACTGTCGGGCGCGGGGTTGAGGAGGAACAGTTCGCCGACGCGCAGGCGGTAGCAGCCGAACCAGCGCGGCAGCGGCCGCCCGAAGCGGTCGGCGTCCCGCGCGCGTGCTGCCGGCGCGCCGTCGATCGTCACGAAGGTGCCGCTGCGGCAGACGAGCGCGCCTTCGCCGGCAGCGACATGCTTCAGGAGCGGCACGCCGCGCGGCACATAGCCGCGCACCGCGAGACGCGCCGCGACCGCCTCGGGCGGGTGGAAGAGGATGAGGTCGCCGACTGCGGGCTCGGCGCCGACATCGACGCGGTAGAAGCCGATCGGGACGCTCGGGCTCGCGTTCCAGATGAGGCGCGGTTGCGGCGCGAGCGCTGCCGCCGCGACGAACAGCGCCGCGAAGAGCGTAGCGCTCGCCGCGGTCGCGCGCAGCCAGCGGCGGTTCATGGCGCGATCGCCTTGCGCTGGAGCCAGGCCCGGTGCCGCTCCGGACCATAGGGCCGGAACGGCAGGCCGGCAGCGATATGGCTGCCGATGTGGCGCCAATGATCCGGCGCCGTCTCGCACGGATCGAGCCCCGCGGCCTCGATCGCATCGATCGCCGAGAGCACCTGCTGAACCCTCGGCCAACCGTCGACGCGGAGCAGGATGTCGCCGCCGGGGCGCACGTAAGGATGCGTCGCGAAGGGGGCGCGCGCCGCGGGCGCCGCGATGACCGAGATGCTTGAGAAGATGGTGCCGAAGTCGTTCGCGCTCCAGCGGACGAAGCCGAAGACGGCCTCGGGCCGGAAGGAGACGATCCGCGTCCGGCGGCTGACGATGCGCTCGGCGGCGACGCGGCCGAAGCGCAGCCAATGCTCGAGCCGCTGCTCGATCCAGGTCAGTTCAAGGTCGGTGAGACCGCTCGCGGTCGCCGCGACCGGCTGCACGCCGAGAGCGGGCGGGATGCTGGGGGCGGGGCGCATCAGCGGCGGACCGGGCGCGCGGGATGGACGACGCCCTTGCCGGGATCGGACGTCGACTTCTTGCGGCCGATCTCGGCCCAGGCGTCGAGATCAGCGATCGCGTAGACGATCCGCCCGCCGAGCTTGCGGTATTCGGGACCCGTTCCGAAGCAGCGATGTTTTTCGAGCGTCCGGCTCGACAGGCCGAGGTGCAGCGCAGCGTCGGGCGTCTTGAGGTAGCGCGGCGAAATGGGGGTATGCATGTCGCTCAAAAGGGGCCTCCGTTCGCAGCGCCGGGTCCCGTGGCGGGCTCCGGCGGAGAGGCGGCGACATTCGGAAATCGGGATGCGGTTTAGGAACGGACAAAGTGACGACGCGCGGAATGTCCCGATCAGGCGGAGCCGAGCAGCTGCTGATAGCCGCCGTCGCGCATCGCGACCGCGGCGCGGTGCCAGCGCGCGATGCGACGGCGCTCGCTCGATCCGTCCCAGTCGGCGGCCGAGAAATCCTGGGCGTCGTCGAGGATGAGGGCGGCGGCGATGTCACGCGCCGAACGCCCCTCGGCGGAGGCGTCGAGGAGCCGCAGCCACTGGATGAGACGCCAGCGCTCGGATGGTCCGGGGGCGCCTCCCCGCAGGAAGCGGTGCGTCGTGACGCCCGCCGAGAAGCGGCGCTGTACGGCGAGGCTCACGGCCATCCGCAGCTCGCTGTGCGGGTCGGCCGGGTTTACATAGGCGAGCCGTTCATCGGCGAGGAAGCGGCGAAGCCAGAGGCGGAAGCGCCGTCCGTCGGCCACGAACACGAGATGCCACTCGCCTGGCAGGATGATCTCGGAGGCGATTTCCGCAGAGGCGATGAGCTCGGCGAGCCGCGGCGCGGCAAAGCCGTCGGGAGCCGGTTCGGCGATGGCGACATGCGCGCAGGCCTCGGGCTGCCAGAGCGCGGGGGATTCAGTGACGGATCGGTCAGGGTCCAGGGCGAAAGACCAACCCCCATCGTCGTGCGAGCCCAGCGAGGCGCGCGGTGCGCCGCCGCGTCGGCGCCAACGCCGCCGAACGATAGGCGCGGCGATAGGCCGGGCTTCGGCGCAGGAACTCCTGCGCGAAATCGGCGCGATCATATGTTTCGAATATTCTCGGAAAATATGGCGATTGCCAATCGACGACCTGATCCATTCGCACCTCCGGCTGATCTTCAGGAATGAAAGCAAAGCCTATCAGCAGCTTGCCCGCATCTGCTGGAACATGGTTAGCGGCATGCAAAGGATCATCGTAACGCATTGCGGCGGAGAATCCCCGCGTGAAAAGCCTCAAAATGAGAGTATCGCCGCCCGGCTTGCGGCCGGGCGGCGTGCTCGATCAGTCCCGCCGCTGGGGACGGGTCCAGACGAGGTCATAGTCGCCGTCGCTTCCTTCGAAGAGCTGCGCGAAGAAGGGCGCGGTGAAGCTCGGGTCGTCGAACTTGGTCGAGAGATAGGTGCGGTCGTCCTGGCTGGTCTTCTCCCAGGCTGCGCCCACCTCGACGTCGCCGACATAGATGCGGTGGGTCGGAGCACTGGGTTTGGGATTGTCCTCGGGGACGATGCGAACCGCGTCGACCGAGAGGGCGAGGCTCGCGATTGCGCCCCGATATTCGCCCTTCGCTTTCTTGAAGGTTCCGATCTTGGCCATCTTGAAGTCCTTTCCTTGCTTTCGAGCCGCAGGATCGCGGTCTCGATGCGCATCGGTGGCCGGAAAGGAGGCCGCGCCGCAGCCGCAGGCCCGGAGCGCATGCGGAGGACGGCAGCGCAGCGATTTTCTTGGTCCGCGAGGAACGGCGGCACGCCGGGGGAAGAAAATCAGGGAGCGCCGTTGCGGCCAGCGGGCTCAGCGCAGCGGCTTGCCGGCAGATCGCGCAGGGAAGAGACCGTGTTCCTGCGGCGGGAGCGAGGGACTCAGAGGCGGTCGGAAGCGGGCGAAGCGGAGGCCGGGATCGCGGGTGCGCGATCGTCGCATTCCCGGTCACCGACGCCGATTGCATCCACCGAAGATCCATCAAGTCCCCGGACCGCCGCCAGGGCGGCGGCGACGGCAGCGAGCACAGGCAGGATCGCCACCAGCATGCCCTCCGTAGCAAAGAGCCGCACGATCCCCGTCATGCCGTAATAGCCTGCCACCCCCGCCGGGAGGAGGAAGACCATTGCGATACAGGCTCGCAGCAATGTCGATCCACCGTGGGCATAGAGGTGCCGTCCAGCAAGATGGAGCAGGAGCCCCGCCAAAAATGCCATCGCAAGGGCAGCGCCAATGCCATAGCCGCGGTCCTGAAGTTCGAAGGCGAGAGCGATGCCGGTGCCAAGCGGCAGCGCGAGGGCCGCCAGCCGGAACAGAAGCCAGATGAGATAGAGGCCTGCGGCAGCGCCGAGGATAAGCATGAAAGTCACGAGCGTCCTCCTTGGGGACGCGCTCTCCACCACCACCACAGCGCGGTCTGCACTATCAATCTAGCAGACGGCCGCCCGCGACGGAACCGGAACTGGAACCATCGCGGGGCAAATTTTGCGGGCTCAGCGGTTGAACGGGTCATATTCGCACACGATGTGTTCGGGGTCGCCGTCGAACTCTTCGATGGGCATCACCGCATAGCCTTTTGTCGTTTCGATAAGGACGATGATCGTCATCATCGTGCGGGCGAGGCTCCAGCCGAGCGATTGAGCGGTGGAAAGCGGCATGGGTTCGGCTCCTGTCCTTTCGGAGCGGGACCGTTCCCGCTCGACAGTCGCCCCGCCGGCCGGGGGCGGGCCGCAATCACCGCAGCAAGGCTGCGGCCGCACGCGAAGCGTAGCGGACCCTTCACGGGTTGATTGAAGGAGGCCCGGCTCCGCGCCCAGGGATCAGCGGCTATCGAGAGCGGGTACGGTTTCGCGGGGGACGAGAGGCCCTTACGCCTTCCGCCCGGACCACAATCGGTGTGCCCCGTCGTCCCGGCGTGCGCAAAGAACAGGGAGAATGACGTAATGGCGGGTCAGCACAGCGAGTTCGGATACTATCCGCGGCCGCTCGATATGACGGTCGGACCGGTGTCGATTGCGACCCGCGACGGACTCGAAGAGCGGATGAAGGATGTCGGGGAGGACGATTGGCGCGACGGTAGATGGATTTATGCGCCGCTTCAGCCTGTGGATCATCTCGGCGGTGGGACCAGCATCCGTCCCTATCCCGCGCGCGTCTTCGGCCTGCCGAAAACGCACGACATCGTCCATGCCACCGCGCCGGATCTCGATCCGGTCAACTTCCATGTATGGAGTCTGTCCTTCTTCAGCGGGATGCGGTTCACGATCACCGAGGCAGGATTTCTCGATTCGACCCCCATCGAGCCCGGCGTCCTCGTCGATTTTGTTCTGCTGGGCGGCAGCCTGCCAAAATCGATCGAACTCGCCGAGGCCTTCTGGATCGACAACCTGGCCTTCCCCGAGAGAGCGCGCATTTGGGCCGCGGCCGTCCATGCCCTCTTCCTGAGCCAAAATCCGCGCCATCTTCAGCATGAGCGCTTCCTGCTTCTCTATACCGCTCTCGACGCCTGCTTCGCCCTCGCCAAATCGCTGAACCCGCCAGCCAGAAACCTCACGCATTCGCAGCGCATCGCTTGGATGTGCGACTGGCTCGGCATGCCGATTCCGGCGTGGGCCGATCCAGGAGCCGGGGGCGGCGCACCGGTAGCGGCGATGCGCAATCCCGCGATCCATGAGGCTCTTTTCATGGGCGAGCCGCTCGGCTTCGCGCTTCACGGGGTCGGGGAACGGGGAAACCTGACGCTTGAGATGAGCGGGCTGGTGTCGCGGCTTCTCGTCGCCCTCCTCGGCGCGCGAAACAATCGCTATATAAATAGCTCCACCGGCACCCGCCAACGACAGGGACTCGACCTTGGCTAAACCCGCAAAGACAAAAGCGCCTGCCTATGAGCAGCGGCTGATCCTGTTCCTCGACTTCCTCGCCTTCAAGGAGGTTGTGGCCGAGACCGAGCGCGACGCGGTGGCGCTCGAACGCCTCGTCGCGGCGCTCGACGAGGTGGGCCAGACGGTCGAGCCAGGGCTTTCAAAGAGCGAGCGCGTTACGCAATTCTCGGACTCGCTCGTGCTGTCCTATAAGGTCGAAGAGACCTCGGCCGTGTTCTGGATGATCGATGCGATCGCCCGCACCGTCGTGCTGCTCGCCGATCGGGGATTTCTCCTGCGCGGCGCCGTGACCGTGGGGAAATTGCTTCACGACAAGGGACACATCGTCGGACCGGCAATGGTCAAGGCCTACGAGCTGGAATCGCGCACCGCGTGCTTTCCCCGCGTGATCGTTGATCGTGAGGTGCTGAAGATGGCTCGGACTTACCGCCAGCCGGGACATACAGGCCCGCAGGAAGAGAATTATGTCCGGGCCTTCCTCGACGAGGACAAGGACGGCTGGCTGTTCATCGACTATCTGTCTTTTGACCAGGTGGTTGTAGCAATGGGCTGTGAACAGGACGCTTATCCCGACTATCTCGCCCGGATCGCGCGGCTGATCCGGAAAGGCCTCAAACATGCCGATCCACGCGTGGCGCGCAAATATCTTTGGCTACGCAAGCGTTATCTGAAGGCCGCGAAGCCATATCGCAGCCCTGCGCCCGACAAGGTGGTGAACGATCCGGACTTTTGTGGGGCGATCGCGGCGCTTCCGCTGATGCGCAAGGGCGCCCGCAAGGCGCGCAAGCGCGTAAAGGCTTTCGACGCAAAGGCAGCTGCGTGATGGCGCCACGGGGTGTCGCGGGAAGCGACGACAAGGCGGCGGCGCCAGTCGCCAAGGCGGCACCGGCGGTCCCCGAACGCCAGCATCCGTCAATCTTCCGCTATCCGATCGACGCCTGCGACGTCAGCGAGAAGCCCTCGCTCGAAGCGTTTCGTGAGAAACTCCAGCACTGGTCCGAGCTGTTCGAGCGCGATCCCGACGCATCCCTCGCCGGGCAGTTCGCCGACATGATGTGGTTCGACATAGCTTGGCGCACGGCGAACGAGGCACGGCAATTCGCCGATGACGACGGCACCCGCGGCTCGACCGCGCCGCTCATCGCGATGATGCTGGACCGCGGCTATCTTGCCGGACAGGTGATCGCCATCACGCGGCTGCTTGAGAAAGCGCCGGCGAACCAGCCGAAGAAGGCCGTGATCTCACTCCCACGGATGGTCGACGAGATGCGCGCTGCGCGTGACCTCATCACGCGCGAGAATTTCGTGTGCCGCGATGCGCTGCCCTATGATTATGCGGCCTTGCAGGCGGCCGAGCTCGCGCGGCTGGCCGCCGAAATGGCGGCCAATCCGGGCAAGGCACGGCGCGCGAGCCTCAGCCTGTCGGGACCCGAAGGGTTCGACCAGGCGCGGATGGAACATGAGTTGTTCGACCAATTGTCGGGGGTTGCCCCCGAGAACCGGGCGCGCGGCGATCTGATTGGCGAGGCCTTTTTCGATAGCCTCGACGAGCTGATGGCAAGGCCGCCGCTTCCCGACATCAAGGCGCTGCGCAACAAGAGCATCGCGCATGCCGCCGATGCCTTTTCGCGCGCGCAAGCGGCCAGGCTTCGGTCGGGTCTCACCATCCACGATCTCGACCGTGCCCACTTCCTGCTGTTTGCGGTGTTCCAGACGCTGTCGGTCGTGCTGTTCGGCGTCTGGCGCGCATCGCCCGTACCCGTTCCCCAGCACAATATGTTCGAACATCTCACCGAGCCCTATCTCGCCGAGAAGCGGCTCAAGGCGATGCGCGCCTTCTGGGACAAGCATATCGGTGAGCGCGAGGGCTGGATGACCGATGCCTTCCACGAGGTCTTGCCCGACAAGAAAGCGGCGAAAAAGGCCCCGCCCGAAGGCGGGGCCTGATCGATCCGTCAGCTCGGCGGGTTCCAGATAAGCACCTTCTTCATCGGATCGTCGCCGGGCGCGTTCGCGATGTTCGCGTAGATCGTGCCGAATTCGGGGGCCGAGAGGGTGACCGAGACATATTCGGTGCCGTTCGACTGCGAGGTGCGGGTCCAGCCGGCGCCGACCTCATAACCATTCTTGCGCGCGATCACGCGGAAGTCGGGCTCATTGTCCTTCACTTTGCGGCCGTTCGGGACGATCGCGATCGGCGCGGTGACCAGAAGGGTCGTCAGCGTGCCTTCGAAGCTGCCGTCGGCCTTGACGGTGAGATTTGTGATGGTGGCCATGTCGTGTCTCCTTGGGTTGCTCGGGACCATCCCCGATGGCGCCAACCGAAGGGCCCGCGAGCCGCCGTCACCGAGCGGTACGCGAGGGCGAACCCCCGCAGGGGGTTGACGGCATGAGGCGAGCCGAGGCCCGCAGTCAGGCAGCCAAGGAGGGAGTGGTCCTGCAACCGGAGCATTTGGCCACCATCAGTGAAAGTCATGGCTCCGGACGCGCAGCGCGGGCTCGCGCGAGTCCGGCCCCCCTCCGTTTCGCGCCCCGTCGCCGCGCCCGGGCGCTATGGAAAGGTCGCTCCGTCCGACCGTCCGCAACATCGCATCATGATCGATGACCCGGTCGCAGATGATATGGATCACCTCGCCTTCCTTCTGGAGCCGGCCTCGCAGCGCGATCATCGACGCCGACATGACGGCTCGCCGGTAGATATCGAAGCGGTCGGGCCAGAGGATGCCGTTGGCGATGCCCGTTTCGTCCTCGATCGTCACGAACAGCACGCCCTTCGCGGAGCCCGGCCGCTGCCGGACCAGGATCACCCCGGCGACCTCGATGTTGCGGCCGTCGCGAATATGCGGAAGATCGGCGCAGCGGACGATCCCCATCGCGTCGAGCTCGTCGCGCAAGAAACGCAACGGATGTGCGCGCAGCGATAGCTGCAGCGTGCGATAATCCTCGACCACTTCGCGGCCCTCGGTCATCGGCCGAAGCGCGGTCACGGGCTCGAGCCCTTCGGGCGAGAAGCTGATATCCCGCGCGTCCGCCGCCGCGAACAGCGGCAGCGGCGCTTCCCCCAGCCCTCGCACCTTCCAAAGCCCCTGCCGCCTATCCTCCGACAGGCAGGCAAAGCCATCGGCCTCGGCAATCCGCTCGATCGCGGCGCGCGGCACGCCCGCGCGCCGCCACACATCCTCCACACAGTCATAGGGCAAGTCGCCGCGCGCGCCGACGATCGCGGCGCCATGGACATTCGCAAGCGAACGCACCTGGCGAAATCCAAGGCGCACCGCGAAATAGCGCCCGCCGCTCGCCTCCAGCGTACAATCCCAATGGCTCTCATTGATCGAGACGGGCCGCACTTCGACGCCATGGTTCCGCGCATCGCGCACGATCTGCGCGGGCGCATAAAAGCCCATCGGCTGCGCGTTGAGCAAAGCCGCGCAAAAGACGTCGGGATGATGATGCTTCATCCAGCAGGAGGCATAGGCGATCTTGGCGAAGGACGCGGCATGACTTTCGGGAAAGCCGTAGCTCCCGAATCCCTCGATCTGCTTGAAGGTCCGCTCGGCGAAATCTTTCGGATAACCGCGCTCGACCATTCCGCCGACGAGCTTGTCGTAGAAATGCGACACGCCGCCCGTCAGCTTGAAGGTCGCCATCGCCCGGCGAAGCTGGTCGGCCTCGGCCGGCGTGAAGCCCGCGCCGACGATCGCGACCTTCATCGCCTGCTCCTGAAACAGCGGGACGCCCAAGGTCTTCTCGAGGACAGCGCGCAGTTCAGGCCTCGGATATTCGGGTTTCTCCTTGCCCTCGCGGCGGCGAAGATAGGGATGCACCATGTCGCCCTGGATCGGGCCAGGGCGCACGATCGCGACCTCGATCACAAGATCGTAGAAGCATTTGGGCTTGATGCGCGGCAGCATCGACATTTGCGCCCGGCTCTCGATCTGAAAGACGCCGAGCGTGTCGGCCTTCTGGATCATGCCATAGACCGCGGGATCGTCATCCTGCAGGTCGGCCATGCCGACATCGACGCCCTTATGCTCGCGGAGCAGGTTGAACGCCCGGTTCATGCACCCGAGCATGCCGAGCCCGAGGACATCGACCTTCATGAACTTGAGGACGTCGATATCGTCCTTGTCCCATTCGATGATCTGCCGGTCTTCCATGCGCGCGGGTTCGATCGGCACGAGATCGTCCAACCTTTCCTCGGTCAGCACGAAGCCGCCGGGATGCTGCGAGAGATGGCGCGGCGTACCGATCAGCTGGCGCGCGAGGTCGAGCGTCAACCGCAGCCGGTGATCGTCGGCGTTAAGGTTGAGTTCGGCGATCCGTTCTTCGGGGATGCCGTCCATCGACCAGCCCCAGACGAGGCCGGTCAGCATCTTGGTCAAATCGCGCGGCAGGCCGAGCGCCTTGCCGACCTCGGCGACCGCGCCGCGGGTGCGGTAGCGCGTGACCACGGCGGTCAGCGCCGAGCGATGGCGCCCATAGGTCTCGTAGATCCACTGGATGATTTCCTCGCGCCGCTCATGCTCGAAGTCGACATCGATATCGGGCGGCTCCTTGCGCTCGCCCGAGACGAAACGCTCGAAGAGCAGCTCATGCTTGATCGGGTCGATCGACGTGACGCCGAGCAGGAAGCAGACGCAGCTGTTCGCCGCCGAGCCGCGGCCTTGGCACAGGATGCCGCGACGCCGGCTTTCGGCGACGATGGAGTTCACGGTCAGAAAATAGGGCGCATAGCCGAGCTGGCCGATCAGGCGCAGCTCATGATCGATCTGTTTGCGATAGGCAGGCGGCACGCCGTCCGGGAACATGCGCGCGGCGCCCTCTTCGGTCAGTGCAGCCAAGGCCTCCTGTGCGGTGCGGCCGGCCATGACTTCCTCATAGGGATATTGATATTTGATCTCGGCGAGATCGAAGCGGCACGCCGCCGCGATGTCGGCGGTCGCCGCGATCGCGTCGGGAAAGAGCGCGAAGCGCCTTTCCATTTCCACGGGCGAGAGCAAGGCGCGGTCCATGAAGCGCTCACGCTTGAAGCCGAGCGCATCGATCGTGGTCTTCTCGCGGATGGCGGTCAGCACGTCCTGCAGCGGGCGGCGCTCGGGTGCATGATAGAGGATGTCGCCGCATGCGACACTGCGCACGCCGACGCCCCGCGCCAAGGCATCGAGCGCGCGCAGCCGCGCAAAGTCGCCGGGGCGGCGCCGCAGCGACAATGCCAGATGGGCGTCTTGGCCGAAGGCCTCCCGCAGTTCGCCCAGATCGAGGCGCGTCCGCTCGTCGGCTTCGCCCGGGACCAATATGGCCACCAGCCCCTCGGCCCATGCCGCAAGGTCGGGCCAGTCGAGCCAGCATTGGCCCTTGCCGCCGCGCGCCTTGCCGAGGGAGAGCAAGCGCGTCATCCGCGACCAGGCCGCGCGGTCCTTCGGATAGAGCAAGAGCGACCGGCCATCGCGCAGATCGACGCGCGATCCCGCGATCATCCGGACCCCGGTCGCCTCCTGTCCCGAGAGGCCGCGCACCATGCCGGCGACGCTGCCGCGATCGCAGAGCCCGAGGGCCGAATGGCCGAGGAGCGAAGCGGCCGCGAACAGTTCTTCGGGCGAAGACGCCCCCCGCAGAAAGGAGAAATGGCTCGTGACCTGCAGTTCGACATAGGTTGCCCGCGGAGCCGTCATCCAAAGACGCCGTGCATATACCAGCTGAGGTCGCCAGTATTCTGCTCTTGCGCGTCGCCGCGGCGGAACAGCCAGAAGCGCTCGCCGCCTTCCGCCTCGACCCGGAAATAGTCGCGCACCGCCCACATCTCGCCGACGCGCCGCCACCATTCGCCATGGATACGTTCGGGCCCGTCACCCGCGACGACACGATAGATCCGCCCGCGCCATGCGAAGCGGCGCGGCGGATGATCGGGGAGCAGGGCGACGACGCCCGACAGGGCTTCGGGCCGCGCCAGCATCCGAACGGGCCGCGCCCAGATCGGCCATCCGGCGGGCTTCGCCAAGGGGTCGGCGCGGCCAATCGCGCGTTCCGGAACATCGCTTTCGATGGCCGACAGGCGGAACAGGGCCGCTTCGCCGGCCCGGCCCGCCAGCGCATCGACGAGCGGCGCGAGGTCGGGCGCTTGGCGTGCGGTGTCGAATCCCGTGCCGATCGTTTCGGGCGCGAGCGCCTCAACCTGCGGCGCCGCAAGCGCCATCGCTTCGATCCCGAGCCCGGGTTCGATCCGGTCGATCCGGAGCTTGAAGAGGCGAAGCAGATGCTTCGCATCGCGCGTCGCCCGCGCGGTCCCTATGGTGATGAGCTGCTGCGCCATGTCGACGCGGTCGCAGCGCAGAACGAGGCTCCGGATGCCAAGGCTGCGCCCGCGGAGCTGAGGCACGAGATCGCCGAGAAGATCGGAGATCACCTGTTCGATCGCCTCGGCCGTCCCGATCGGCTCGAGGAGCGAGCGCCGCGCCTCGGGCATTTCGAACGGGACGACCGGCACGATGGGCTCGGGTACATGCCCGCGTGCCTGGTCGAGCCGCTCGACCGCAGCACGCCCGAGGCGCCGCGCGAGCGGCGCGCGGGGCATCGGATAAAGGTCGGCGACCCGCTCGATCCCGAACCGCGCCGCGGCGGCGAGCGCGTCCGGCGTCAGCCGGAGCGCCGCGAGCGGCAATGGCGCGAGCGCCTCGCCCTCGCCCCCTTCCGGCAAGATCCGCACGCCCGCGCCGCCATAGCGCGCGAGCGCGTGCGCGGCGCCCGGCGTGCCGGCGATCGCGACACGCGCGGTGAAACCGAGGCGCCGCAGAAAGCCGAGCAGCCGCGCTGCAAACCGTTCTTCGCCGCCAAACAGATGCGTGGTGCCGGAAAGGTCGAGCCAGAGGCCGTCGCTGCCCGATACCGCAGCGCTCGGCGTCCAGTAACGGGCAGCGTGAAGGGCGAGACGATCGAGCCAGGCGCGATCCGCCTCGGAGTTCGCGTCGCAAATCTCGAGGTCGGAAACGAGCGCCCGCGCATGCGCCGCCGCCATCCCGGGCGAAAGACCGAGGTCGAGCGCGGCTGGACAGGCGGCAGCGACGAGGTCGCGCTGCCCGGTCCGCACGACCAGAATCGTGGGGCGCGGTCCCCAGAGCACCGGCCGCAGCGGAATCGCGGCGCCGGTGGCGGCCCCGTCATCGCTCCGCAGGGTGCGGAAAACCGGCGCCGCCGCTTCGCTGCGCCGCCCAAGCTCACGCATTGCCGGCTGCCGGTGCGCGGGCAGCGCTGACGTTTCCTGCGCCCAGCGGGCGCCCGGTCGCCAGCCGCCGCCGCGCGGCACCGAGCAGGCACCGGGGTTGTCGTCAACGGGTTCCGGGAAACGCGGACCGGCCCGCGCGACGTCAGGCGGCGTATTGGACCGCTCTGCCCGTCGCAACCGCTCGATCGGCAGTTGCGGAAGGTAGAGCGAGGCGACCCTGGTCATCGCACGCCTCCAGTTCGAGGGAGAAAGGCGGCCCGCCGCGCTGGCGAACGAGCTCGACCGACCAGCGCCCGCGCCCCACACCCGGCGCATCGAGACGCGACGACGACAGCGCACCGATACGCCAGCGCGTGCAGGCGAGCGAAAGGTCGACGAGCGGGCATTGGCCGTAGCGGCGGTAGCGGCGGTACAGCAGCATCGGGGTCTTGCCTTCCGTCGCCGCGAGTTGCAGCCGCCGTGTCGCGGTCTGGTCCGCCGCCTTCACCTCGGCGACGACGCACGCCAGCGAGCCGTCGCGCAGCGCGTCCTCGCACATGGCGAGCAACTCCTTATCGGTCTTGCCTTGCGCATAGAGGATATGCCCGGGGCCCAGACCCGCCTGCTCCAGCCCCGGGGCGTAAAGATCGAAGCGCGTCAGCGCCCAGAGTGCCGAAACGCCGGGCGCCGCCGCGAAGCGCGCGGCGATCCCGGCGGCGAACAATGTTGCCGCGGCATCGTCGCTCCAGTTCGCCGACGCGCCCGCGACCTCGTGCAGGCCGGCCCCGTCGAGCCCGCCGCCGGCGAGGAGATGATCGAGCGGACCGACCCCGAACGGCAGCACCGGCCCGCGCGCCGACTGGGCGCGCGTCACCGCATCGCGAAGCGCGGCAAGTTCCTCGGCACATGGCCGGGACGAAGAAAAAGGCGGTGCGGTCATAGGGTTCATCGACTCAAATGTTCCCTATATGTTCCACCCTGCGGCAACGCGCGTCAAGCGACCTGCGGCGGGCCGCTGTGGATCATTCAGCACCGCGACACCTTCCCCCCTGTAATGCGGGACCTATTTTATGCCGATGACCACCAACCTTCCCTGGAACGAGCTTGCGATTTATGCCGTCGGCGCGGCTTTGATCCTGATCATCCTGTTCAAGATTCCCTATGTCGGCCGAGCCCTTCGCGCGCTCTTCTCCTTCGCGCTGCTCGCCTTCGGCATCTTCCTCGTCCTTCAGCAAGCGCCCTTCGATCCCAATCTTTCGCGCATCACCGCGAGCCTCGGTCTCGACAAACAGGAGGTCGTCGGCGGCGAAGTGCGCATTCCGATGAGTCGCGACGGGCATTTCTGGGCCGAGGTTGAACTGAACGGAACGAAGCGCCGCATGCTCGTCGACAGCGGCGCGACCATCACCGCGCTCTCGCAGGGCACGGCCCAAGCCGCGGGCGTCGAAGCAGACGCGACGCTCTTACCCTTGTTGATGAAGACGGCGAACGGCACCGTGCGTGCCGATGCCGGCACGGTCGAGCGCCTGGCGATCGGCGCCATCGAGGCGCGAAAGCTCAAGGTCGTGATCTCGCCGGGACTTGGCGATACCGACGTGCTCGGCATGAATTTCCTGTCGGCGCTTCAATCGTGGCGTGTCGAAGATCGCACGCTCATTCTCACACCGGAAGCGTTACCTAAGACCCGCTGAAGAGGCTTGCGGTTGGTATCGAAGAGAACGCTTTCGTGCGCCGCGGAAAGGAGCCTGAAGGGCGCCCCGCGGCGGCACGATAGACATTACACATGGCAGCGGCAGACCGAAGATCTCAGCATGTCCCGTGCGTGCGAGAAACCCCGTTAAATCGCAAAAGTTGCGCGGCTTAGCGGAGATAAATTAGCGGCCCAATGCGCAACCTCGGTGCCGCTCGTCCGTTTCTCCAGCATCAAGAGATGGAGATGAAAATGAGCGTCAAGGGACAGATCAAGGAAGCTGCCGGTTATGTGAAGGAAGAAGCCTTCGAGAATGGCGACAGCCCCGAATCCAAGCGCAAGGCGCAGGAAGGCCGCGACCTTCGCAACGAAGGCCGTATCGAAGACGGCAAGCCGCCGAAGACGGGTACTCCCGGCACCGAAAACTAACCCACCCCTCGCCAGATACCTGGCAGACTGGACCCGCTTCGGCGGGTCCTTTTATTTGGCATGATCCGCCAACATATCGAGCGTCCGGGCATCGCGTTCACCGCCAAACCAGCGCAAGATCGCCGCCGCGAAGAGCGGCCGGTTGCTCACCGCTTCAAAAAGCGTCAGCGAAGACCGCAGCTTTGCCGCATCGACCTCACCGAAAACTGCGACCGGATCGCTGGACGCAAGGTCCTGCAGGGCTTCGACGCATTCGACATAGCGACCACCGAGACGCGAGTGAGCCAGATAGGCCCGCGCCTCTTCGGGTCCAGCTATCCCGTAGAGCTGCGCCGTCGGGCTTCGGCCAAGGCCTGTGAGCTGCGGGAATATGAACCACATCCAGTGCGAAGATTTCTTGCCACGGCGGATCTCGCCGAGCGCGCGGGCGTACACCTGCTGCTGCGCCGTCACGAACAGATCGAGCCCCTCTTGGTTCGTCATAAGGCGAGCGCTCCTTGCGCGGGCGGCTTGCCATACACCTGCGTCACCTCGAGGCTGCCCTCGGGAAGCGATTTCAAGACTTCCTCGGCCGGAACGCGCGGATCGAGCCAGGCAGCCCATCGATCGCGTGGCAGCGGAATGATCTGGCGGTGGTGATAGGGGGCGATGTCGGGACCAGCGTCCATCGTCAGAAGACTGAATGCCTCGCCGACATGGCTGTCGCGCCAGACGCTAGCCATGCAGAACCAGCGATGGTCCTTCATCGTGAAGAGCCACTTGTCGAGGCGCTTCTGCGCCGTGTCGGTGGGATCGGTGAATTCGTAGAAGCCGTCGCACAGGACAAGGCAGCGCTGCATTCCGAGATCGCGGCGTTCCGAGCGCACATTATAGACCGGCTTGCCGGCTTGACCTGGCCAGCTCCAGCGCCGGTTGACGAGCGAACCGGTTGCGGCTCCGTCGCTGCTCTTCACGATCGGCGCGGTATCGGTGATCCGGACATCTTCGCGCGCCGGCACGTTCGGCGCGCCTTCGGGCATATCGATCTTGATCTGGAGGTTCTCGAAGTCTTCGGCGATCGACGCGATGTCGACTTCGAGCCGATAATCATTGCACATCCGCGGCTGTCCCCTGGCCCTTGCGACTCATCCTCGTTCCCATTATGTTCCATATATGGGAATCGCGCCAACCCCTTTCGATCCCGACGCCCCGAGCGGAGGCGTTCAGGCGCTCGTGCGGCGCAATCCCGACAATATGGCCGAGATCGAAATGGTCAAAGCGGTTTGGGGTTCCGACCCGCGGTTCAGCGACGGAATCAACTACCGCTTCGTGCGCGCCGAGGGCCGCGCCTTCCCGGCACGGCGTTGTTTGATCCCGGCCTCCGAATTTCGCATGGGCACCGGCGACCATCGCTACCGGGTGACGCTCGACAGCAGCAATTTCTTCTATCTCGCCGCGGTATGGGACCCGCCGCTCGCCGACTGGCCGCTGTCCTACCGCATCCTCACCATCCCGGCAGGCGCCGACGTCATTTCCTATCAGTCGCGCCACGGCGTGATCATCCAGCGCCGCGATGCGAACCATTGGCTCGACGGCAGTCTGCCGAACGAAGTGCTGTTCGAAGAACCGCCACGTCACACGCTGTTCGTTGAGCCATTGCGCAAACAGGCGGAGCTTCCTCTCTAGATCATATGTCGCTGGCCCGCAGGGCCCGCACAGCCGCACTCTTGGCGAGCCCGCAGCGGGGCGGCGTGCGATGCGCGTCCGTGCCTAGCCGCCGCCCCGCCAGGATAGCGAGCCGAGTGTGCCGCGCGGCCAAAACAAAAGTGCGACCCCGGGCCGAGCCTGCGAGGCCCGAGCGCGCTCATCAGATGCCGCGCTCCGCTCGCCGCCTCGCGGCTGTCCCGCCGGCGGCGCCGGCGGGACACACCGGCTCAGCCGTTCAGGCGATCCTTGACCGCCTTGGCCGCACCGAAGGTCAGCTTTTTCGAGGCAGCGATCTGGATCGTCGCGCCGGTCGAGGGGTTACGACCTTCGCGCGCGGCCGATTCCTTGACCTTGAACTTGCCGAAGCCGTTCACCGAGACTTCGTCGCCCTTGGCGGCGGCGTCGGTGATCGCGGCGAAAACGGCATCGACAGCCATCTTCGCGTCCGCCTTGCTCAGACCAAGTGCGGTTGCGACGCTGTCCGACAGTTCGGCGTGGTTCATAAATCATCTCCTTGAGCGGCCGGAAGGATGCCGGCCGGGCGGGCGATATAACGCCGGTTACGGCATGACGCCATCCGCGCGGCCCCATAGGCGAGAGTGAGTTGAACTTGGCTTCGGCGTGCGGCACTAGCGAGCCATGCTTCCCAACCGCCTCATCGCATCCGCGCTTCTTCTTCTCGCTACAGCCTGTTCGACCGCAAGCATCGCTCCCGCGAACACGCTCGCGCCGTCGGGCTCCCTGAAGATTGCGAGCTGGAACCTCGAATTTTTGGCTGAGCGGAACGGCATCGGCTGCAACCCCAGGGACGAAAGCGACTATGCGGCGATGCGCCGCATAGTCGATGACCTCGACGCCGATGTGATCGCCTTTCAGGAAGCCGAGAATGAAGCGGCCGCGGCGCGGGTCTTCGACCCCGCCAAATATGTCGTGATCATGGAAGCGCGGAAGGGCTCGCCGGGCGGCACCTGCGGCGGCAAGGCCACGGCACAAACGGTAATCCGCCAGGCGGTCGGTTTCGCTATCCGCAAGGACATAGCCTTCGATCGCCATGTGGATGTAACCTCGCTGATGCGCGGGAACGAGCAGCTTCGCTCGGGCGTCGACATCACGCTTCGGCCCAGAAATCGGGCGCCCATCCGCCTTCTCGGCATTCACCTGAAGTCAGGTTGCTTTGCCGGGAAAGAAGCCAAGGCCTGCCCGATATTCCAGGATCAGATTCCGGCGCTCGAAGCCTGGATCGACGCCGCCGCCGCCGGGCCCGACCGCTTCGCGGTGCTGGGCGACTGGAATCGCCGGCTCGCGCTTCCCGGCGACGCGATCTGGACCGAAATCGACGACAGCGATCCGGCCAACGCCGATCTGACGCTCGCCGATGCCGGAGAGCCGCCGGCCTGCGATCCACGCTATGACAGTTTCATCGATCATATCGTGCTCGACCGGCGCGCCGCAGCCGACCGGACGGGATTCAGCGAAACGCTCTATGCCCCCGGTGAGAAGCATTATTCGGACCATTGTCCGATCGCGGTCAGGCTGCGGCGATAGAAAAATTCCGGGCATCGAAGAAGGCCACGGAACCAGCGCGCTACCGGCACGTTTCGCTTACCTGTCCAGACGAAAGAATGGCAGAATTTGATCGCATCTTCGGATGCAATCGAAGGAAGCCCCGCTGCAGAGATGTAGCGGGGCTTACCATTTGCGCTCCATAGATCAGAACAGCGCGATGCCCCGCCACGCGGCCCGCCAATCATTCCGCTTCGGGTACGTCCTCGACGCTCTCACGACCGTTGTCATCTGGAAGGGGGACCTGCTCTGGAATT
Source organism: Sphingopyxis selenitireducens (assembly GCF_051550705.1). NCBI lineage: Bacteria > Pseudomonadati > Pseudomonadota > Alphaproteobacteria > Sphingomonadales > Sphingopyxidaceae > Sphingopyxis > Sphingopyxis selenitireducens. The sequence continues at coordinate 403,864 of NZ_JBPULG010000004.1, read as the reverse complement.
TGCTCTAGGCCGGTCGGCAGAGAATCGGGATGGAAATCGGGCGCCGCGCTTGCCGAGGTGCTTCCCTTGTAATCGGTGTCATCAAAGGCACCGGGCCGCACAACTTTCGGCTCCGCCGGTTACCTCTTCCCGACAATATTCAGGGAAACCCCATTATTTGCTGCACAGCAAATTTGATCGAGTGGGAGTAGCGAGCCCCAATTTTCGACAGGACGCCCGCGTTTGCTCGCACCACTTTTTCGGCTGCTTTCAGCCGTCACTCGATTTGGGGATGCACGCGCTTCATAAACTGATCGAACAGGGGCACGGTAAAACACACTAAACCCGGAGACTGCGCGAAGATCATCGTCTTCTTGATTAGCTGCGCGCGGGCCGGGGAGATCTGATCTACGGTCTTACCGAGGACCTGTGCGACGTCGGCGCTGCGCTTATGTCCCGGACCGAGTTCTGCGAGCGCTCGCATATAGATTTTTTCGTTGGTCGAGCAGCGCGCATAGCGCACACGAAAAAAGCTTCTATCCAGCGCCGCAGTCGAATCCGGCGTTGCGTCGATCACATCGCGCCAGGTGATTTCTTCGCCTTCGGCAATGTTCCAAGCGTCATGGGCCCACTGCTGAAGATAGTATGGATAGCGTTCTGTGACCCGTAGGATCTCGGAGATCGCCTCGGGCTCGAACTTTACTCCCTCGGCCAACGCGGGATTGACGATCGCATCGACGGCATCCTCTTCGCTGAGCGCATCGATCGGGGAGAAATTGAAAAGCCGCTCGGAATAGGATTTGGCATTTCCCGCTAACGCGAGCACCTGCGGAAGTCCGGCACCAATGAACAGGATCGGCAGCTGGCGCTGGTTAACCTTGTGAACCGCCATGATCAGCGCGCTGAATTCGTCCTGCTTCAACGATTGCAGTTCGTCGATAAAGATCGCAACGGGGCGCTTCGCGGCGGCCGCAGCGGCGCCGAGTTCCTCGAAGAGAGCGGGAAGATCTGCCTTCAGCTGGCCCGAGTCCGCAACACCGACGGTAGGGTCGAAGGTGATCGTGAAGTCGCCGAGCGCGAGACCCAACCCTCCGAGAAACGCTTTGAGGACTCCAAGACCCCGTTTCGCGGTATCTTTCGCCGATTCAACAAGGCTGAGTTTCAAAAATATTTCCCGCAGCTTCGGTGCGAGAAGCTTGGGAAGCGATTGTTCGTCGCACGCCTCCATTTCTGCGACCAGAAACCCCTGTTCGGCAGCCATTTCCTGCATGCGGTTAAGCAAGACTGTCTTGCCGACGCCGCGAAGGCCAACCAGGATCGGTGGCCGCGCAGTCTTTCCCGCTTCGATACGCAGCAAAGCGGTATAGGTCTCGGTTATGAGATCGTCGCGGCCGGCGAGTTCAGGCGGCCGCGTCCCGGCTCCTGGCACAAATGGATTTCTGACCTCGTCCAAGCGCTCCCCCTCCGCCTCGCCGGTTATTAGGCTCTCAACAGGCCTTCAACTTTCTCGCTCAAATAATCGAGTGCGGTATCCCCAGATCGGCCTTCAAGGATTGCCAGAAGCTCGGGTAAACCGGCGATGGCGTAACCGTTGGCGATCCGAAGCATCTCTCCGGGGCGGTTGACGATAGTAGCATCGTCCGCATCGGCTATCGCCAGAAGAGTCAATGAGGTCGGCCTCCATGGATCGGAGCTCAGCACGACCCCTTCGGCCGCCTTGTAGGCTTTTGCGGAGCTGGAGGCGGGTTTGAGCCCTTTTCTCACCGCCAGACAGATCGCCGCAAACCACATATCGATGTTGCGCGCGAACGGCTGGTGGACGGGACGAGCCCCCTTTCCTTCGCGCCGCTGAACATAAGTGTCGAAATGCTCCCGATAATCTTCAGGGACCATGATATCCAGACCGGCAAAGGGATTAGTCGCCATTATACAGCCTCTTCGCTGTTGCCAGAGGTCTCGGACGCCTTGCGCTCGCAAATCTCACAGGAGCCGCGATGATCGCAGGCACACAGGATAACCTTAGCCTCCTTTGTACCCGGATCATTCTTCAAAATCTTTGGATAGTGGGCGGGGTTCGTCATCGTGACGATGATCCCGGCCTTCTCGTCCAAGATCGCTTCGCAACCTCTTATCTCGTCGTGCGTCAGGAAAAGAATAAGTTGTGAGCTGGCTTCGGCCGCGACGCGGACTACCTGCGTCTTCACATATCCGCTCATCATTCCAAGTGGCGTATCAATGACATTTGGAGCATCGACGCCGCTGATCTCTGTCAGCGCGAGAATAAAGGCAATAGTGAGGGCCCTGCGCGACGCGCCATTCAAATCTTGCGACGGATCTAGAACGTGATCGTTGCGGCCGAGCACGATTATCCGGAAGTCCGAAGTGATCGTCGCGTTGCGAATCAGCGCCGTCGATGAATCGGCACCGATCATTTCGAGAAAATAATCGTTCATACGCCGTGAAACCGCCTCGACTTCACGGGTCTTCATAATCTGAAGCGTCTGTTCGACAACGCTGCGCAAGTCCTGTGCAGCGCGCAGTTCGGCGGCAAAGCGGCGCCCTTTTTCGCCGCGAGCCATGAGCGTCGTGACCTTTTTCTCTAGCTCGTTGCGCTGATCACGCCGGTTACGCAGGGACACATCGAGCCGCGTGGCGTAATCGCGTTTCTCTCCCAGCTGCTGCAGATAGGTGTCGCGCATCTCGCGCGCCTGCTGGACATCGTCGTCGCGCACCTTGGCAAGTTTTGCATCAAGTTCTGCCGCAGCGCTACCGAGCTTCTCAAACAAGGTCTTCTCGTTCGACCGGGCCATGAAGGCAGCCGCATATTTGTCGGCCCAGACCGGGTCTCGCGCATCGAATAGCTCGCGACCCTCAAAATAAAGGTCCGATATCTTGGATTTGAGTGCGTCCGTCTCGCGGCTTCGTTCGATCAGATCGGTGATCGCTTCACGGCGGCGGGCACCATCGCCGCTTTCGGGGTCCAGTGACTCGCCGCAAATGCAGTCGCTGTGGGTCAACCGATCCTCGAGGACAGGGATCGTTGCGTTCGGTATTTCGCCCTTAACGCGCAATTCGTCGAGCATGGCGCCAGCCTTGCGCAATTTGGACGCCATCATTTCGCGCGCAAAATCCTTGCCAGCCAGAAGACCCGCTTGGACAAAGTCCGCTGCACGCATCCGTTTCTCCGATGCGTCTTGCTGCTCTTGGATGCTCTTGAGTTCCTTGCCAATCTCTTCGCGATTGCCGCGCTTCAGCGCCTCTTGAAGCTCGCGGTCCGCCTTAGCGAAGAGATCGCTGAGGTTGGCAATCTCGTCGTTGGTAGTCGCGAGCTTTTCTTCAAGCTCCGGCATCGACGAATCGAGCGCTTCGAGGGCGACCCGCGCTTCGCTAAGCTCTTCGTTCCCCGCGGCGGCATCTGCCTTCGTCCGCACTTCCTTTTCAGACTGGCGGACATGATCGACGGCGACCTCTAGCAGCGGCAAGCCCATCATCTGTTCGATGGCGCGCTTGACCCGCTTCTGCTGTTCGGCGGTTCGGCCCTCGATAAAACTGAGCGCCCGGTCTCCGTCGGTGAAGAACACTTCGCGAAGTTCGGGCGGGATATGGATCGCAAGATGCGCAGCGACATTCGGAATTTCAACCGATCCGCGCGGCGTAACCTCGTACAGCTCCGCTGTGGATTTGGCTCTGACCGGAGCTCCAGTCCGATCGACCAGCGAACGGATCAGGCGAAAACGCTGCGTCCCGTTCTTTCCGGGCACTTCATATGTGATTTCTGCGGACGTCTCTGCGATCGTTCCGCTCGGGAGGTCCATGTTGAAAGTCGTGTAGCCACTAGGCAGAACCTCGTCGCCAAACAGGCCCCATTGCAATGCGGTCAGGAGCGTCGTCTTTCCACTTTCGTTTGCGGCGCGCACCACGGTGATATTTTTCGATGGGTCGAGTGAAAACTCGAATTCGATGTCATCGAGAAGACGAAAGCCGTCGAAGCGTGCCTTTACGAGACGCACCGGTCAGGCCTTGTCGCCGGTGTGGCTGTAGAGGAATGTGCCGACTCGCCCGACAATATCTCCGACTTTCACCGCTATGTTTGTGCGCGAAAATTTATGCTGGCGCTCTTCAGCCATGATGTCGCCGATCGCCTCGGCAAGCTCTTCGCGATAACCGGGGCAGCGATCCTCGATGGTCTCGACTTGTTCGAGCAAGATGCCGATGACCTTCTCGTCCTTGTACGGCACCTAATCTCGCCCCCTCAACATCGCCCGAAGTTCTTCGACTCTCGCGAAGGGGCCATCTTTACGCGCAGAATTTCGGCTAAGTCGAGCAAATTCCCAGACTCGGTCAAGCTCAGCACTCACGATCTTCTTCGCATCCGGATCAAGATCACCGCCTTCATAAGCTGCAGGAGGCAGGGCTACGAGATCGTGAATCACGGCATGCGTCTTGCCGATCTCCTTGCAAATGCGGAGCAGCCGCCCTCGCCGCTGCACCCATTGACGACGAACGGTCGTGCTGGCGAGCAGATAGGCGCGCTCGATCTCCGGGATGTTCACGCCTTCGTCGAGCACCCGCTTTGCGGTCAGCACTTGCAGATCCCCCGCCTTGAAGCGGGCGAGGATGCGCTCTGCAAGACCGGTATCGCCGGTTTCTTCGGCGGTGAGCTGATGAAAAAGAATGTGACGTTCGTTCAAAAGTCTGTTGACGTCGTCGATCTGCTCAGGATCCTTGTCGGTGGCATAAATGAGTGTATGCCGCAGTGATCGGGGGCCTGCGTCGTCGATCAGGGCTTCGAGCTTCACAATTTTTGAGGCCGCCGTTTCGAGAACGCGTCGGCGCTTGAGCAGTAGGCTGTTTAGATAGTCGTCGGCATGGCCAGCCTCGATCTTCCACGCTAGCCGCGCAATCTTGTCGCTGAGCTCGCGCCACTCGGCCATTTCATCCGCTGACAGCGGCACGAAATGCGCAAAATAATCGTATGGCGTCAGACAGCGTCCGATTGCATCCTCAAGGCGAAAGCTGAAGCAAACCGCGCCGAAATAGCGGACGAGCCCCGCGCTCCCCTCGGCATCATATTGGCGCATCGGTGTCGCGGAGAGACCGAGCCGGCTATCGAAACACTCCGGCGGATCATTGATGAACGCGGCCGAGCCGAGATTGTGGCATTCGTCCGCAATCAGTAGCTTGAGACAGTCGAACCTTCGGATCTGCTCGATGAACTCGGGCGTCGTCAGCGTATCCATCGAGACGACGAGTATTTCGACCGGCGTCACCTTCATTCGCAGCCGCCGCCGCGCATCGGCGATCGCCCGCTCACGACCCGCAGGTCCGCCCTCGATCGAGAGATTGACTGGCTCGATGCCAAAAAGGCGAACCTCGTTGCACCACTGCTGGAGCAACACCTTGTAGGGCGCAGTTAGAACGATAAGATAAGAGCCAATCTCCTGATAAAGGCGCTGCGCCGCGATCAGCGCAGTCAGCGTCTTGCCGGAGCCCGTACACATTTCGAGAATGCCGCAGCGACCTGCCGCCTCCCACGCATCAATCGCGGCACCCTGATGCGCATAGTCGCCCGACCGATAGTCGAGCCATTCAGGGATAGCGAATATAGGCTTGGTGCCGGCAGCGAGCGTCTCGGCGACCGGAAGCCCCTGCGCCTTGCGCCAGAGTTTCCTGAAGTCATCCTCGGTCGGCATATGGTCGGACTTGTAATCGCTTACTATGCGTTCGCGAATTGCGCGCGGCAGATCTACTACCAGACAATGCTCGTCGCCGCCGCTCCACAGTAGAGCGAACTCGTCCTGGAGTCTGCGACAGATGCGCCTGGCGTCGGCGCCGCCCCAGCTCCGTGACAGGCTCAGCTGCTCACGGTTTCGCGCGAGCCCTGCACCCGTCATATTCGCAGAGCCATGAAGCACGGCGCTGTCCTTCCCGTCCTCGAAGAGCCAAGCCTTGGGATGGAAGAGGCCTTCGCGCGTCAGCGCAATCTTCAGTTCGAGACGCCCCGCCGAAATAAGCCAAGCAAGACATTCGAGCGAGTGCCGCGCGAGATCATCGGCGTTGGGAAGCCCGTCGACAAAGCGCGCGACCGCCATGTCTTCGCTGACACCGAGGCCGCTCCTAAGCGCCTCTTGATCCTCGGCAGACAGATAGGGGCTGACGATAAGGCGAAACGGACTTCGCGACGAACGAAGATAGCGTGCAAGGCCAGGCGCGATCTCTGCGAGGGCGTGGCTGTTAAAATAGCCGATCATGACATCAGCCCGTTCGCACGACTGAAGCGCTGGAGAGATCACGGTTTCGGCGACATCATCTTTGGGCAGAAGATAGAAAGGTTCGGCCGCGGCAAGGCTGTCGACGAGAGATGGCGGGGCCGGGGACGCCTCGTCTCCGGGCAGCGTTCCCGTCATTTGTGGCAGACGACGCAGCTGCTTGAGGCTTCGTCGATTCCGTAGATGTCGTCGATGCTTTCTGGAACCCTAGCGGACAAAGGATTGACCCTGCGATTACGAAACAGGCGTTCGCGCCGTTTTTCATAATCGCTCTTGATCTGAGCGACGCGGTCGGGCTCGATCAGCTCGGTCAGGCTCTCGCCCTGGCTCCAGGTGAAGGGCGAGCCGCCGTCGAGCGCAGTCTTTTCATAGGCGACGGCCTCTTCGAAGCGCTTGGGATGGTTCTCGGCGAGACGAACCCACTCGATCTTCTGCTGGAAAAAGCAGAAGGTGCAACCCGAGCGCGAGCGCCATTTATAATAGGCCGGTTCGCCGACATCGGCGCGCTGCAAGAGTTCGATAACCCCCGCGCGGTCGATACCAGCGGTGCGCAGGGGCAAATGGACGCGCATATTCGTGTGGGTTGCCTGATAGCCCTCCCGGGTTGGTTCGTCTGCACGGATGGCGACATAGGAATGGATCACCGCTCCTTCGTCAAGATCAGCGCGAAGCCATTGCTCTAGCGGCCTCAGCTTGAGCTGCCGTGTACACCAGCGCGTGCGCGGCGAGGGAAGGAAATTGCCATATTCCTCGAGCCAGAAATCGAAACCGCGATCGGGATTGAGGCGCAGGATCGGACGTCCTAGGAAGCCTTCGAGCTTGTCGAGGAAGGTGTAAACCTCAGGCAATTCCTTGCCTGTGTCGGTAAAGAAATATTCGAGCGGGAGTTCGGGATGATGCTGGCGCATATAGACTGCGAGCGCTGCGCTGTCGCGCCCCCCCGAGAGCCCAAGAATATGCCGCTCACGGCTCATGCCACGTTCCTTTCCCTTTCGGCCCCGTCCGCGGCGAGGCTGGCGACTGCGCGCGCGAGCGCCGCGAGACGCAAATGCCCCATGTCGGCATCGCCGCCAAGCACCTCTAGAACGCGATCAGCCAAGGCGGCAGCCGCGACCTTCTCTTGTTCGGTCAGAACGAAGCTCTGTAGCAGAGGCGGTATCGACGGATCGACGCCAACGACGAGGGCAAGCGCTTCGGTCTGCGATCTCCGGTCGCGGACCACCGCCAGAGCTTCTAGTTCGCGGAATCGTCGGCCGAATTGGGCGAGATCGCTTAGCGCTTGTTCGCGGTCGCGATCGGACCAGGCGGTGGCCGGCTTGTGAACAAGCAGACTGATAAGCCCCTCAACGTCGCCCCCGCCATTTTCGAATGCCGCTGCGCGCATCGCGAAGGCTTCCAGATTATAATCATTCGTGAGATCGCGGATCGACGCGGCGCGTTCGGCGACACCGCTGAATGTAATCGCATCAACGCCGAGAGCGCGAGCCAGTGACAGCCGCATCCGCTCGAGCAGCGAGGGATAACTCGCTTCGGCCTCCTGGAGGCCCGCGAAGACGAGCTCGGCCGAAAGCCGATCGCCAAAGGCGTCGGGCAAATCGTCAAACAACAGGCGCTCGGGATCGGATGCCCTGAGCACCACCGACCGCAAAGACAACGCATCCTCGCCGAGCGTCTGGGTGCGCTGCGCATAGTCGGTCAGCCGTTCGAAGCGCTGGAAGAGCGCCTGCGCGACGGGCATCGATCCGCCGACGTCCGCCACTTCGAAGAGCCTCGCGAGGCCGCTTAAGAAAGCGGTCTCGCGCACAGACCGGTCGATGTGACGCAATCGGAAGAGGTCCGGCTTCTGAAGCAGCTTATCGACCAAAAAATCGTCGAGCGAGGTCTGGAAGACGTCGTCGATATAGACGGCGACGCGGTCCCGGTTTGCCATCAGATAGGAGAGAATCAGCGCTGGCATGACGCCGCTCTTGATCCCGAACGGCGGCGAGGCCCAGCGCGCATAGATCGCGTCCAGCGCGAGGTCGCCGTCCGTTTCAAGCGTGACCCAAGCGGGCAGCAGCGACCGACCGGCTTCGCTGTCGTCTGGGGCGAAAAAGTCGAACGAGCCGTCCGCCGTCGGGCGGTGGAGACCGAAGGGTTTGAGCACCGTCAGATAGAGGCCCAGTTCGGCCGGAAAGCCGGACATGCCCAGATCCGCTTCGCCGGGACGGCGCACCATCGCGTGACACAGATCGCGAAGCGCTGCGTTGGCATTAGACGAAGGCCGGTCGCGTTGCAGCAGCTCGCTCTTGAGGATCGGCGCCTTCGGAAATCCCTCGTCGGCGAGCGCGCTGGCAACGACCGCAAGCGGCTCGATGATATGTCGCGACGGCTCGGGCGCCAGAAACCAGCGCGCGCTGTCGAGTGTTTGCTCCAGAGTACGGTGGAGTTGATCGATGCACGCCGATTGCCGGGCGGCGATCTCGCGCCGCGCGATCCGGTCGCCTTCGAGCTGGGGATGGTCGCGAAGGACACGCTCGACCGCGAGCAGTTCGGCGGTGATCGAGCGAAGCGCGAAACTGTCGCCGCTACCGGCGATCGCCGCGATGACTTCGGCGCGGTTGAGGGCCTTTGCCACGGATTTGGCGAGGGCGTCGACCGCCTTGCGGTCGACGTGCCCATCGCCGAGAAGCAGCACGAGCTGGCCGCTGCCCTTGATCTGACGGGCGGCAATGCGGGCGGCTATGCCGCCGGCGTCGTCGTCGGGGCCGACGAGCTGGAGCACGACATCGAAGGTGCGCAGAGCGCCGGTGCTGAAATAATGGCGCTTGGCAGTCGCGAACCCGAAGCCGGCCCTCTGCGGAATGGTCGCGACCGACGCCGCATCGACAGGCGCTGTTGCACGTCCAATCGCGTCTTCGAGATCGAAATCGCTTCCCGCGAATAAGGCATACCCGCCTAGCCGTGGCTGCCGGATCAGGACCGCCCATTCGAGCAGGTCGCCGATTGCCTTGCGGATAGCTGCGGAATCCGCATCGGGTACCGCTTCCTCGATAAAGTCGTCGGCGACGGCCAGACCCGAGCCGTTCCGGAAGAATTCGATGACCGCCGCGGCCTTGGTGATCGCCACATGGACGGGCCCGCCCTTTGCGCCTGCGCGCTCAATCGCCTCGAAAGCCAGGCTGAAACGGCTGCCGTCGGCGCCCGCAGCGAGCGCCATCCCGAAATTGGATGCGAGATAGTCCCAGAGCCGGGCGGGGTCATAAGTCGCGCCCAGTTCGTTCGATGATAAGAACTCTTGGAACCCCGAGGGCTCTGCCGAGCTCAGAAAGCCGAAGACGCTTCGTTCGTTCTGGGCAAAACGTTGGCGCGAGACTGGGCCGAGGAGCAGCGCGGTGACCGGGTTGAGCGGCCAGGCATCGGCGAGCGCCTGAGCAAGGAGCGCGGTCTCTGTGGGACGCCGACGTGCGACGGCTTCGGCTACTGCGGCAGCCCGCACATGCGCAGAAGGCGGCAGAAAGTCGGTTGCAACCGCCCGCCCGAGCAACGCGACCGTTTCATCGGCGCCGCTCAGAAACGCGATGTCCTGAAACCGCCCCTGGACTTTCGCCCATTCCTGACGTGCATCGCGGGCAGCACGCGCAGCATATTGATCGAAAGACTGGTGAAGGATGCCAACGACGACGAGCCGGCCGTCGCTGCGCGAGGCACGCTCGGCCAGATCCTGCAGCAGATGGACATCCCCACCCTCGAGCGCCTCATGTTCGAGCATCTTACCGAGTTCGTCGAGGATTAGGAAAACACCGCTTTTCGCCGCGGCCGCGCCCAGCAACGCCGTGATGAGCATTTCGTCCGCAGCCTTGGCGGCCTCGATTGCCCCGTCACTCCAACCAAATGCTGCCGCAGCCGCATCGGCAAGCGCGTCGCGCAGGCGCACCCGGCTACCCGTGACCGCCACGATTCCCCAGCCGCCGCGCGTTTCCGGGAACGCTTCAGCAAACAGGCCGGTCAGCGCCTCGCCGGCAATGTCGCGCGCTATTCTCCGGTTCACCTTGCCGCCGGCGACAAGATTGGCGACGAGCAGAGCAGCCGAGGATTTCCCACCGCCATAGGGGCCAGTCCAAGTGAACGCGCCCTGCCGACTGTCGATTTGGCTCGACGCCATTGTCTCAAGAGACTTTGCTACGCTTGCCTGCAACACGTAGCCAACTAGCGGCGGGGTGCCTTTTAGATCGGCATCGATACGCGCCGACCGCGCAAAGCGCCGGTTAATTTCGACGATGTCGGAGAGCCGCGTCATACGGCCTCCGCCACGACCGGCTTGCGACCAAAGGCGGTAGGCAGAAGTGTCGTCGCATCAAAGTCGCGGCGGCGCTGGATCTGGCGCAGGCCGGCGGTGTCATTCCATGTCCACGCATCACCCGTTAGCGCGTCCAGCGCCATGAGCCGCGTAATGATGCTATCCTCGTCAAGCTTGAATACGCGTCCGGGCGAGCCAGGCGCGTAACAAATCTGCTCAACCGCAAGCGCCGTCGAACTTCGCTGCGCATCCCAAAAACATCCAAGCGCGTAGGCAAATACCTCGTTCGGCAAGCTCGGCTTCGGGCCGCGCACGAACTCGTACCAGCCGCCGAGGCGGGCCTCGCGTATCAGACCAAGTTCGGCAAGTAGCGGCTCTGCCGCATCCTCACTCTGTCCATCATTCCGGCGCACATAACCGCGCAAAAAAACCTCGACATCGCGCTTCAAGGTCCCGCGAGTGGCGCGCCATCCATTTGTCTCAACCGCCCGCATCAGCTCATCGACCAAAAGCGCGGGGTCGAACTCCAGACCCGACAGCCCGTTGAAAGCATAATAGGCGGTCGTTGTCATGTCCTGACTAGCCGCAACATGCCAATGGACCAGCCAAACCGTAGCGGCGCGCTCCAGATAAGGATCGGCGCCATCGTCAGGCAGTATCATATTTCCCAGGAAGGTCGGCCGGATGACCCTGTCCTGTTCGGCAAAGAAGCCGGACGCCAGTGCCCAATAGCGGATGGATGCCGCCATATTGCGTCCGACGCCGAAACGCGCAATCGCAGCCTGTTCTTGAAATGTTCCAGATGATGTGCCATCGCGCACCGCATTATAAGCCTTTTTGAGCCATAAGAGGCGGAGCGGAAACGTCTCGTGTCCCGCGAATTGAACTTTTGAGCTGTCGAATATCCCGCGCGTCATGCGAAGTGTCTACTGGCGAACGTCGCCAGCTGCAAGATGAGACCGGGCAAGCGCTGCTGAAATCGCATCTGCCGCACGGGTCATGGCATTGCCGTCGAGATAGCGATGACAGAAAATACGCACGACCTGCCGAGCGTCGTCCAAAGAATATCCCATAGATTCAAGTACATGGGAAATTTTTATCTGCCCAGAACTGCACGCCGACCCCGTCGAGATCTGCACGGAAGTGCCGAGCACGGTGCATAGCGCGTCAGCATCGACGCCTTCAATTAAGATCGCAAGGCTCCCGGGAACGACCGAGTGGGCATTTGTTATGTTTCGGAGGCGCACCTGACGCGCCGCCAGCTCGTTGTTCAATTGTTCCGCGAGCGCTCGCGCATGAGCAGCATCGGCATCGAGCCGTGAAACCGCCAGCGCAGCGGCGGCGCCAAAACCAGCGAGGAGCGCGACGGGCTCGGTTCCTGGACGTAGCCCGCCTTGCTGGCCTCCGCCAGCCACGAGTGGCTGGGGCCGCGTCGTCCCTGCCGCCAGGTAAAGCGCGCCGACACCCATGGGGCCATAGCATTTATGGGCCGAAAGGCTGAGATAATCGACGTCGAGATCGACCACATCGATCGCTATTTTCCCGAGCGCCTGCGCCGCGTCGGAATGGACAAGCGCGCCCGCCGCTCGCGCTATCCGGGCGACCTCGGCCACAGGCTGTATGACGCCTGTCTCATTGTTCACGAGCATCACCGACACAAGAAGGGTTTCGGCATCGACGAGATTGCGCAGCGCCGGGAGATCGACAGCGCCGAAACGGTCGACAGGCGCGCGAACGCATTCGAAGCCTTCGGCTTCGAGCAATAAAGCGGGCTCCAGCACAGCCTTGTGCTCGACCGCGGATATGACGATACGGCGGCGCCTGACCCCGGCAGAAGCCGCCGCGCGCGCGACACCGACGATCGCAAGATTGTCGGCTTCGGTTGCCCCCGATGTGAAGATGATTTCGCCCGGCGCCGCCCCGATCGCATCGGCAACCGCTCGCCGGGCTTTCGCGATGAGAGCCGCCGCCCGCTCGCCCGCAGCATGTGGCGAGGCGGCGTTCCCTGGAATGCCCCAGGCATCGAGCATCGCATCGCGCGCTTCGGGCGCGAGAGGTAGCGAAGCGAAACCGTCGAGGTAAATCGGAGCTGGAGCGCGAGACATTGGCTCTTCATACATGATTTCGATAATCGCGCCGCGCCAATTTTCCGCCGCGCGCAGCGGCGAGTTGAACAGATTTCAAAATAATTCGAAGGCTTGTGCGGTGATTAAGATGCGCAAACGACCATAAATCTTGAACGAACTGAAAGCGCCGCGCACAATATCCCGATGGGGCACAAAAAACGTATATTGGAGCATCTGGGCTGATACCCCGGCCTTGACGACGGCGAGATTGCGCGCGCTCTCGGCATCAGCCCGCGACAGACCGTCAACAATGTTTGCAGAGCGCTGGTGGAGATCGGCGGGCTCCGGCGTCATCGCCGAGCCGATGGAAAGATGGGCAATTTTCCTCTGCCTAACGAAGCAGAACCGGAAGCAGACGGAATCCCCCGGAGGGCATCGAAACCCAATGCCACTGTTCCCACGGACTGGTTTTGGGAGGGTCATGTCGTCGCCACGCTTGTCGCCTTTCTTGTCGGCGATGGTTGGACCATCATTCGCTGCGCTGACACGGCGTCACGCGAACGGGGGCCGGATATTCACGCCGAGCGATCGGGCGAGACATTGTTCGTGGAAGTCAAAGGCTACCCCTCGAAGCATTATCGGGATGCGAAACGCGCAGGGGAAAAGAAGCGAACGAGCCCGTCGTTGCAAGCGCAACATTGGTTTTCGCACGCCATCCTCAAAGGAATGAGATTGCAGAATGAATTCCCTTACGCAACCGTGGCGCTAGGCTTTCCAAATTTCCCGAGATACGAAGGCTTAGCCCAGGAAATCGGCGACAGCTTAGCGAAGCTCGGGCTGAAGATACTATTCGTGAACGAAGCAGGCGCGATATCTCGGCTCCGTGACGAAGAGAAATAGCCATGCCAACATCTTGTAACCACAGGCCGATATCGGTAGCCGACCTTAAAAAAAACCGCGAACTGACGAGGAGCTTGTGGCTTAGCAGGAGCCGCTTGATCTGAAGACGCGGATGCGCGAACGAGAAGGTCCATGCGATTATCGTCGAGCCGCAGATTTTGTCGGCGCAAACCTACGCCAAGGAGAATGAAATGGGCCTTCCTCCTCTTGATGAGCGCGCGCTCGCGGTGCTAAAGGAAGAGCTCGAGCGGCTTGAGGCGACTTATCAGAAATGCGCCGAAATCTTCGGACCGAATCCAAGCGGCGACGCGGCCGAAGCGCTTCAGCGCATCAATGATGCCAGGGAAGCCATTGGCAAGGAAGTTGCGGCGCGTTCGGGCGGCTGAAGCTTCGCAGTGCTCCGTCGGTCCCGACCGGCACCAGGCGAAAGAGTCGGCGGCTCGGCACGAAATAAGCGGATGGAGCCTGCAGCTCCAGCCAATGACAGCGCCAAGGGCTACCGCGCTCCGGCAGAAAACTTGCCATTCCGGCGATTTGCGACTATTTAAGGGTTGTGCCCCACAAGGAGGGCAGTCAGTTTTGGCGTTATCCTAATTCGAGCTTCAACCTCCATAAGGCAGAAAGCTCACTGATCTCCGGTCGAAACCGGAGATCATGTTGTCGGGGAGCCTTTGCTCCGTGGAAACCGGGTAGCTGCAGCTTCGAGCTGCGGGACTTTGGGGACCGTGCAGTTGGGAAACCAACGGGTCGATGGAAAATGAAGGTAACGTGTCCATGTATTGGGCGGGTCCGAAAGGCCCGCCCCTTACTATTTTGGGCCCAGCATTTCAGGGAATGACATCGCCGGGATAGATGTTGGCGTGCGTACCGCTCACGGTCACCGCGCCCCTGATCGTGCAATCGAACGGCTCATCCTTGAGCGGCCGATCCTTCTCATATTGGGCATCGTGCTGGAAACCCGCAGGCCGGAGCGGCGTTCCGAAACGGTAGCGGCTCTCGAGAATGCGCTGCAGGATGGCCTCGGTCAGCCGCACGTCGGCGTTGACCTGCCGATGATCGCCATGCTGCCCTCGCTCACTCTTCGCGAAGACGATATCGCGGCGATCGAGAGCGAAGCTTTTGTTGCGGCCACCGACGCGCGCGTAGAAGCCTTGGAGCCGCTCATAGGGGAAGCGTTCGATGCGGATCCCCTGACCGATTTCATCGGCGCCGATCTGCCCCGCGACGAAGGCGCGAAAGCGGCTGATGAGACGCCCGCCATCATCGAGATGGAAATTTCGCCCAGGTAGAAGTAGGACCTCTTCCGGCCGTCGGGCCTCAATCCGGATTTGCAGGTCGCTGGCCGGCCCGGTTTCCATGCTGGCCATCGCGCGCCTGAGCAGTAGGTTTACCGTTTCGATATGGTGCCGCCAATGCCGCCCCTTGGGAAAGTTCCAGTCGGGGTGCGCGATGGGAAGCGGCCAGACCGCGTGGCCAAACACGTCCCACAGTCGCTCGTCGTCCTGCTGCGGGATATAAGCGAGCGCAATCCGGCTCGGCGCCGGAATCCCCTCACCATCTGTCTTGTCCTTGACCGCAAAGCCGCAGGCGCGTTCGCCAAGCCGCCGGATCGCCTCGATATCGGCATAGATCCGGTCGTCTGAGTCCCGGAACTGTGTCGCCACAGCCCGCCAGCGCGAGTGCGGAGCATTATTGATGGTCGCGGCGGCCACCAGCGCGGTCTCTTTCGGAAATCCGGCGATAACGAGCAATGGTGAGGGGCCGGGCGGCCCGCGCCGCTCGGGCCGCGACAGTTCGGCGACCGACTTCTTCTTCGCCACGCGGCTCAGGCGTGCTTGAGCAAAATCGCCGCGATATCGGCGGGAATAATCAGTCGATTGACGATCTCTGCGGGCTGCGCGGAAATGAGCCGCCCTAGTGCTGTCGTCGCTTCGCCCTGCTGGAACTGGGCGGGATCAGCCTCGATATTTTCGCACCATGCCAGGAAAAGATGCCAGAGCTTCTCCCGGTCCTGCACCGAGGCCGAGCGAAGCGCGAGACCGGGGCGGCGATATTCATCGGGGAGGAGCCGCTGGGTGGGGCGAAGCAGATCGGGGGTCGTGACCTTGGAAAAGCGGAACGGGCGGACCATCTCCACCGCGATTGTTTGCCCCGCCTCGATGCGCGCGACCAAGGCGATGCGCAGCGCATAGGGCAAATTGTCGAATGACCCCGCCGCCTGGCGCTGGGCGGCGGTTTCGCGCTCGAGCTTTTGCCCGACGTCAACAGCAACGTCTGTCGGGGCGACCGCCTCCTGCCCGGCGGTCAGGTCGACGAAGCGAAGCCGGTCCTCGCCCGCCGCCTTGATCGCGGCCTTGAGCGAGCCAAAGGCCTGCTTGACTTGCCCCAGGAGGTTCTTGTGCTTCTGCCCGAAATAGGAAAGCAGCAGCGGCGGCGGATCGGGCTGGTCGTAATGCGCGCGGATCGTTGCCACGAGATTGTCCAAAATTTCGTCTGACACCCGCTGTTCTCCGCATCCAACGCCCCGCCGTGTCCGGTAAGGGCATTGCTTCTATTCTTCTGGTCAACCCATCTCGCGAACCGGCGATGGGCGCAATCGCTATCTCAGCAATGGCAGCAAGTCCGTGATCGGCAGCAGCCTGTCCCCCGCGACCTTCAATATCTAATCCCGCCGCCCCGGGCGCGAGCGATGCCAAGGATATTTCAGACCCCCTCCAAGGCACTGTCCGAGACATTTAGCCTCAATCTGGTTCTATCTGCCGGCATGCCCCTGCATCGACCTGATTGTCGGTGCTAGGATCGTTCATCGGAGGTAGTGATGATCGATTTCAAGATGCTGGCGATCGCCAGCTTGGCGACGCTGACAGCATGTTCCCAGCCCGAGACGCGCAGTGTCCAATATTTCGAGGCCAATCTCGATGAGGCACGCGACGTCGTCCGAAGCTGCACGGCGGGCGATATGCGCGGCGATGAATGCAGCAATGCCAATGTCGCGGTCAAGACTGCCGAGGGCAAGGCTCGCTTCGAGCGCTTTCGCGGAAATAAGTAGCGGGCCTTACCCCGCCTGACGTGCCGTCGCCTCAAGTTCAGCGATGCGGTCACGGCAGATAATCTCGACGATCTCCGCGAGGCGCTGGACCCGCGCGCCGAGCCAATCCAGCTCCTCCGCGGTAATGGCGTAATGCTTCGAGTAGCGCGCCTTGATGTACGCTTCCTTCAACTTTTCGAACCGCGACCGATCGGCCTTCACCTCGCGCGGCCATGCCTCGAAAAGTCGCTGCTCGATCCGCTCCGCCTGTGTTCGCAGAAAGGCAAGATTATGAATGTGCGGAGTGTGGAATGTGCAGACGAGCAATATGCAATGATAATAGCTCTCGACCGATTGGTGGAGCAGAAAGGCAGCCTTCTTACTCCAACCACGCTGCCGCGCGAACTTTGCCGTCTCAAAAAATTCTGACGCTCCGGCCGACCACTCCTCGAAATATTCCCGCGCCATCTCGAGCGCCGCATGCGGGGTCATCGGCTTGGGCTCCGCAAGCTCCCGGCCATCGGCCTCGTATAGCGCGATCCCGTCACGCGCGACGTCGATGAAGAAATAGCGACCCTGCGTCAGTCCGGCATTCACTTCGTCGAGGCTGTGAACGATGAAGTTCACCGGCGTGCGGAGCCGCTTTGTCACCGACAGTTCGCGAATGAGCCGATCGTCGAGCTTCGACCAATAGTCCGCCCGATCGGTCAGCCTTTTGTCGTTGACGATGATCAGCAGGTCATAATCCGACTGATAGCCCTTTGCCGTGTGCGGCTCGTCGACCCAGCCGCCCCGCGCATAGCTCCCATAGAGGATGATCTTGGAAATCCGGCCCTTGCGCTTCCAGTCCTGCGTCGCGAGCGCCAGCGCATCCTCGAATTCCTCGAAGATGATCTCGACGACGCGCTCGATCTCGCGTTGCTTGTGCGGGGGAAGATGTTCGAGGCTGCTCTGCATTGGGGTCACCCTAACAAGGTGGCGGCACCCTTGCACCCGGAAGATTGTTCCGATGCGCAAGGATGCCGCGAGATGAATGCCTTTCAGTCCGCGGGTGTCCAGATGATCGCGAAGACATCGTCGCGATCCTGTCCTGCAGCGCGGCCAAGATTGGCGTAGATGCGCCGCGGCCCAAACTCGGGCGTCGCGAGCGAGAGCGAGACATAGGGCCGCCCCGATTGCTCGGCAACGCGGATCCAGCCGGCTCCGATCTCGACGCCATCGGACCAAACGCGATAGTCGGGCTGCACGTCGCTCGCTTTGCTGCGGTTGGGTCGTATCTCGATCGGTGCCTTGATGGACAGGGTGATGAGCTGGCCCACAAAGCCCTTCTCGATGCTGCCGCTGACGATGCCGATACTCGCCATGTCGATACTCCTGCTGATTTGCCCGGGACCATCCCGGGCGTGCAGCCGGGCAGGTCGGCGGCCCGAGGCGGGCGCGCACCCGCATGGCCGAAGCGAAGCAGAGGAGTGAGGCTTCGCCTCGCTTGCGCGGGCGCCGCCGCCGACCAGATTGGCGGAGCGCTCTTGGGTGGGACCGGACGAATATCGAGAACGGAAGATCGATTGCGAGAGATCGTAGCGGCAATCTGACAAAGCGAAGAGCGGAGCTGCGTCGCCGCGGTTCTTCCCGGTCTCATCGCGGCAAGGGTGTGAAATAGCGCCACGTTCGTATGAATTAGACTCGATCTGAACCTATCTCCGCACTGCCAGCTTGCAAGCAACATAGGCAAAGCTATGCTTGGCCTCGCATCGGGCAAGGCGCACGGTGCCAGGCGTGAGAACCTGCCTAGCTTAGTTTTCTATTCCATCCTGCCGGGTGGCCGCTGCGCATGTCCAAGCCCTCGGGCCAAAGGCGGCGGCGCTTGTTCGCTAAGCAAGTTCTCAACGCCCGGCTTGCCGCCTTCGTCCCGAATGGGAAGGCGGCAGGTATGGACTTCGAGGACAAGGACAGCGAGCGACCGGGTGTTTCCGGCGGCGATCCCTTGCCGCCAGAGGATTGGGAGCGGGTCGGGCGCTCGGCGCGCATCGAGGCGATCTACTCCGAACACCGGCCGCAAATCACCCGCTTTTTCCGCAGCCGGGCCCCGAACCAGGATGTCGGCGACCTTGTGCAGGAAGTCTTCAGCCGCTTTGCGAGCGCGCGCGGCGGCCTCGCGGCGCTGGTCGACGGCCCGGGCGCTTATCTGAAGAAGAGCGCGCGGATGCTGCTCGCCGAATATGCCCGCGCCGACGGGCGGCGGCATCGCTCGCAGCACGACAGTTTCGGCGACGAGCATGAGGGCGCCAGCGATCCGCATGACGCGCTTGAAGCGCGCGATGTTCTGCGCCGGGCAGAAAGAGCCATTTCGAGGCTATCTCCGCTCACGCGGGAGATTTTCCTGATGCATCGCTTCGAAGGACTGCGCTATCCCGAGATCGCTCGAATCAAGGGAATTAGCGTGAAGACGGTCGAAAGCCACATGACCAAAGCCCTTGCCGCCATCAAGCGTGCGCGGGGTAAGCAGTGAGCCGCGCCGATAGCGAAGCCACCGCCTGGCTCGACAAGATGATGGGGCCCGATGCCGATATGCACCGGGAAGCGTTCGACGAGTGGCTGGCCAAGCCGGGCCATGCCAAGGCCTATGACGAAGCGCGCGACAATTGGAACTGGGCTGGCGACATGTCGACCGCGCGGATCGCGGCCGATGTGCGGGCCGATGCTCCGGAGCGTGAACTCGGCGGGCGGCGATGGGCTTTCGCCACGATACTCGCTGCGGTGATGGCAGTCGGATTCGCCTGGTATCTGGTCGGTCGCGACAACGACCAGCCGATTGTCGCCACCAATTCGGCGCAAGGCGAGAACAGGCTTGCCGACGGTACGCGCGTGACGCTGATGGACGGCGCCCGCATCGAGACACGCTTCACGGACGGCGAACGCCGCGTCATTCTGCATGACGGCCGCGCCAGGTTCGAGGTCGCACACGACGCCTCGCGTCCCTTTTTCGTCGAGGCCGGAGATTCCGTCACCCGCGCACTCGGCACCATCTTCGAGGTCGATCTGCGTGCGGATGTACCGCGCATCGCACTGGTCGAAGGTTCAGTCGAGGTGCGGCGCCTCGAGGGCGGTAAGACGCTTCGCCTCCGTCCTGGCGAACGCGCCGAGGTCAGGTCGACCGGCCCGGAGCCGATAACCAACGAGGAAGCGAAGGCCCCTGCAAAGTCACTGTGGGCCGACAATCTCCCGCTTGGTGCGATCCTCGACCGCGCGGGCCGCGACAATGGCGTCAAGATCAGCTTGGCTGATCCAGCGCTGGCGTCACTTCGGGTGACGGGACGTTTCGACATGACCGATGCCCGGAAACTTGCACTGAAGCTCGGCGCAGCGCTCGATCTCAAGGTCGAGTTCGGTGCGAACGGACCAATTCTCGGCACGAAATCTCAGTAGGACGACCAAGAAAAACCCATAGGGTGTTCGGAGTACCCGTCATTTTTTCCCTGCAGACGGCCAAAATCGGCCGCACGGGAGGGATGAATGACGATGAAATTTTTCGCGGCTGTTCTGGCTTCGGGCGTATCGGCGGCTGCACTCTATGCACCCAGCGCGTGCGCGCAGACGGGCGAACAGGCGTACAATATCGAGGCCCAGCGTCTTAGCGACGCGCTTCGCAAATATTCCCACATATCCGGCCGCGAGGTCATCGCGGCCTCGAGCTTGTTGGAAAGTCGGCGCAGCACCCGAGTTCGCGGACGCCTCTCCCCCGACGCCGCCCTCGCGCGCCTCCTTTCCGGGACTGGTTTGACGATCGAGCTCATCGAAGGCGCGTGGGTGCTTCGATCGGGAAACGGAGATGCGGAGGAGTCCAGCTCGACTGAGGCCTCTTCGAGCGAAGCAATCATCGTAACCGGCTCGCGCATCCGGGGGAGCGGGCCTGCCGGATCGCCGCTCATCGCGGTCGACCGCGACGCGCTCGATCGCAGCGGCCGGACGACGCTTGCCGACTTCATCCAGACGATTCCACAGAATTTCTCGGGCGGTCCGGCCGAAGCGAATGTCGGGACCTCGGCGCGTGGCAACGCCGCGAGCAATATCGGCTATGGCACCGGCATCAATCTTCGCGGTCTCGGGACTGGATCGACGCTGACCCTGATCGACGGCGCGCGTCCCGCGCTCGGCGGCGCGTCGGGCGCGTTCGCCGATATCTCGATGCTGCCCTCGCTTGCGGTCGACCGTCTCGAAATCCTCACCGACGGCGCCTCGGCAATCTACGGGTCGGACGCCGTCGCCGGCGTCGTCAATGTCCGCCTTCGTGGCCGCTTCGACGGGGCCGAGACCCGGCTTCGTGTGGGCACCGCCGATGGCGAATTTGGGGAGTATCAGCTCGGACAGATCGTCGGCACCGGCTGGGCGACGGGTCACCTCGTTATCGCTGGCGAATATTATCGGCGAGGCCACCTCGGATCGGAAGAGCGGGCCTTCGCAACCGAGGATCTGCGGCCCTTCGGCGGCCCCGACCTCCGATCCAATTTCAGCAACCCCGGCACGATCGTCGCGGCAAACGGCCAACGCTTCCTGATTCCGCGTGGTCAGGACGGCACCGCGCTCACGCCCGCGCAGCTAACCCCGAGCAGCGATTTCCGGCGCGGCGATGCACGGCGCAACGTCGACATCCTTCCGAAACAGGAAAGCATCAGCTTCTACGCGAGCGGTGAGCAGCAACTCGGCGATCATGTCAGCCTGTTCGCGCGTGGCCTCTATGCCAAGCGCGACTTTGAAGCACGGCGGCGAGTGATCGGCCTATCGCAGCAGTTCGTGACGCCCGACAATCCTTATTACGTCGACCCGATCGGCACCGGCGAGGAGATCATGGTCTATTATGATCCGACCGCAGACTTCGGTCCGGAAGGTGTCCGGGGCACTGTCAAGGCGCTCAACACCAGCTTCGGAGCGCGCGCCGATATCGGCAGCTGGAATGTCGAGCTCTCCGGCGGCTACGGGCAGCAACGCGAGGGCTATGACGGGGTCAATATCGTCCACCTGCTCCGTCTCGCCCGCGCGGTCGCCGCAAGCGATCCGGCACAGGCGATCAACCTGTTCGGTGACGGCGCAGTCAACGACCCGGCGCTGATAGACGGTCTGCGCGGCAGCATCACGGTCCGCACGCGCTACAAGAACTGGAACGCGGCCGTGCGCGCCGACGGCGTGCTCTTCGCGATGCCTGCTGGGGATGTTAAACTGGCGATCGGCGCCGAATATCGCCGCGACAGCCTCGACTATCTGCAAAGCTTCGACCTCGTCACCGACGGGCCCCTCCGCTTCGGCATCGACGGTCTGCCCGACAAGCGAATCGTGAAGGCCATCTATGGCGAACTTGCTATCCCGGTCTTCGGTGCGGGCGACAGCTTCCCGGGCTCGCTCAACATCTCGGCGGCCGGCCGATATGAGGATTATTCGGACGTCGGCGACACCGCCAATCCGAAGTTCGGCGCGCGCTGGGAGCCGCTACCGGGTCTCGCGCTTCGCGCCTCCTACGGACGATCGTTCCGAGCCCCCTTCTTCGACGAGCTCGTCGGGACCGCGAACGCGCTCTATCAGACGTTCCGGCTGAACGATCCATCCTCGCCGACTGGCCAGACAGCGGTTCTCCTGCTCCTCGGATATCGCCCCGACCTCGGGCCCGAGAAAGCGACGAGCTGGACGGCGGGCGTCGATTTCGAACCGCGATTCCTGCCTGGCGTGAAGGTCAATCTCACCTGGTTCGATATCCGCTATCGCGACCGCATCGCCACGGCGACCAGCTTCCTCCAACAATTCCTCGTCCGCCGCGATATCTATGGCGGACTGATCGACGACACTCCGGATCCGGCGGTCGTCGCGTCATACTTCGCCGACCCGAGCTTCTCCAACCCGATCGGGATCGGCCAAGGCGAAGTGATGGCGATCGTGGACGCGCGAACGCGGAACCTTTCGCGCTCGACGGTACAGGGGCTTGATTTCGATCTGGCCTATGCGAAGCCACTCGCAGACGGCAGCATCAACCTGTCGATCGGAGGCACGCGTCTATTTACGATCGACAACCGGATTACCGACACGGCACCACGTAACAATGTCGCGGGCACGCTCGGCGCGCCGGTCAAGCTTCGCCTGCGCGGTCGCGCAGGGCTGATACTCGGCGATTTCGACGGCGGAGTCGCGGTCAATCACGTCGCGAGCTATCACAATCTCGGGGTGACGCCCGCCGAACGCGTCAAGAGCTGGACGACGGTCGACCTGCAGCTTGGCGTCCGTATTGGAGATCCGTCGGCGGCGAAGGACGGACGATCGTTCCGCCTCTCCTTCAGCGTGAACAATCTGTTCGACAAGGATCCGCCCTACGCGCAGTTCCGCTCGACAGGCGTCACCATCGGCTACGACCCTGAGCAGGCCAGCGCGATCGGGCGCAGCTTCGCGCTCCAGGCGATCATCGGATGGTGATGCTCGCATCGCTGCTCGTGTCGGCAGTGCCTGCGGCGGGGGCGCGGGATCAAATCCGCGCCCCCATCACTGCCCGCGACCTCGCCGAAGTCGCCGACATCATGGGCCCGGCCCTGTCGCCCGATGGCGAGCGCGTGGTTTTCCGCGTGTCGCGCCCTTCGGTTAGCGCCAACGATACGCGCCTCGACTGGTATGTGGCCGAGGTCGGAGGCGGGACGCCGGTTCATGCGGGGAGCGCCGGCGCTGTCCGGCATGACGGCGCGGGATCGGTCGCCGAGCAGACGCCGGTCTGGGACCCAGATTCCCGTGGCTTTCGCTTCCTCGCGCTCGCCGAGGGCGCAGTCGCGATCTGGCACTGGCGCGCGGACACCGGCCTCCAACGCGAGATCGTCGATCCCGCCGACATCATAGACTTTGGTCTATCACCTGGCGGAAGGACGCTGCGGTACACGACGGGGGCTTCCCGCGCCGAGGTCGCGGCCGCGGAGGAGAACGCCTATGAGGAAGGCGTTCTCGTCGACGACGGCGTGGATCTCGGCCAGGCAGTTGCCGGCGGCAAGATCGAAGACGGTCGCCGCATATCGCAGCGATGGAACCGCAATTGGTTCGACCGGGCACGCATCCTTTGGGATGCGCCAAAAAAGGAGACCGTCGTCGACCTTGGTGGCGTCGGAGCAGCGGCCGCTCCTGAAGTGCCTGTTCCGGCCCGTGCCGGGCAAGACCAGACGATAAGCCTCGAAGACGGCGGGACGGCATCGATCGTTGCGAATGACGGCGCGCGCCACCTGACGGTTACGCGCGCCGATGGCAGTCAGATTCAATGCCAGGCAGCGGTTTGCCGGTCGCCGAACCTCGCGGCGATCGCCGCGCGCCCGGGCCACGACATGCTCATCCTGTTCGAGAGCGAGGCCGGCGCGCGCGAGAAAATATGGCTGTGGCGCATCGGCGATCGTGCCGCACGATTCCTCACGACGACCGATGGCGCCGAACGCACGCCGATCTGGCAACCACGCTGTGCCATCGCGCGCGCTGCGCTTATTTGTGCCGAATCCGATCCCATCGCACCGCCCCGTCTCGTCCATATCGCCTTCTCCGAAGGACGGCGCCAGACCATCGCCGATCCCAATGCAGACCTCAGGGCACGCATTGAGGCAGTCGCGATCCCGATGCGCTGGAAGAATGGGCATGACGGGGTTTTGCTTCGACCGGCCAAGGCCAAAGGCCCCTCGCCGCTCGTGATCCAATATTATCGCTGCGCCGGATTCCTCAAAGGCGGGGTCGGCGACGAGATTCCGATGCTCCCGCTCGTCGAGCAAGGGATTGCGGTGCTGTGCATCAATGCCAGACAGCCGCCCGAAGGCGCGCCGATGGAAGCCGGATATGAGCTGGCGCTGAAAGCAATCGAAGAGGCTATCGACGACCTTGCGGCCCGCCAGCATATCGATCGCGCGAAGGTCGGGATCGGCGGGCTCAGCTTCGGATCGAGCGTGGCGCTTTGGGCCATCCGCAAGAGCAAGCGCTTCGCGGCCGCGACGATCTCGTCGGGGCAAGTCGGGGCACATTATTATTGGTCGAACGCCCTCCCCGGCCGCGGTTTCGAGGAGACGTTCCGGCAATTCTGGCAGGCTGGCGATCCCGACATCGACGCCAAACGCTGGCGCATCCTGTCGCCGGCCGCAGATACCAAGGCGATCGACACACCGCTCCTGATGCAGGCGCCCGAGTCCGAGGTTCGAAACCTCGTCGAGCTCAACACGAAGCTGAGGCTCGCGGGCAAACCCGCCGAACTGTTCGCCTTCGCCGACGAGATTCACATCAAATATCAGCCGGTCCACAAGCGCGCCGTCTATGAACGCAACCTCGATTGGTATCGATACTGGCTGAAGGGTGACGTGGATCCCGATCCGGCCAAGCGGGCACAATATGTCCGCTGGCAACGACTTCGCGCGGGGCAGTCCTTGCAAGCTCCGGCGCGCTAGGTTCGTGCCGGGCGCCGTTCCCCGGCGCGCGCCCGGCACGGCCTTTGGCCGATCGCCGTCCTCATGGTGACGTGGACGATCACCCCGCGAACCTTCCTTCGCCAGCAACCGATCTGGCCCACACCTCGATGTCCGCAAATTGTAGGATGCGTAGCATATCCGTCGTGTCGGCCCGCTCGCGTCCAGACAATTTTGCTCCGATCGCATCGACATCGAGCAGCCCTGCGCCCGCCAGCCAGCCATCGAGCAGATGACCGGCCAATCGGCTCCGGTTCTGCTCGAAGGCGGGCAGGAACATCGACAGGATCCGGCCCTTGCTTCGTCTGTTCAAAACAATCTCGGGCAGTTCGGCTCGAAACGCCTCGCGCGCGAGGGACCGATTGACGCCCCCCTCGCCCCACTGCCAGCTCGGCACGCCAAGGCCATATTCGATAAGCGGCTGCGCGAGCAGCGGGGCGATCTTCGGCAGATGCTGCGATCGGCGATATCCGTCGAGGAATGGCTGGATCGGCAATATTCCGAGGCCATAGCGCCGGATGCCCGGCGGAAAACGCTTGGCATCGTCGAACCAGGGATGGCCGGGCCTCGTCGAAGCGTGGCGCCGCGACAGTAAATGCTCATCGACCGGCCAAAGCCGGATTCCGCGAATATATCCGCGTAGTCCGTGGCGAAGTGCACTCCAGATATTGTCATCCATGATGCGCGCCTGGTCGCGCGCAGCGCCATAGGCGGCCCGCAGGCCCCGATAATGAAAGGCATCGAGCGCCGGCGCGATCGAGGTCTGGTAGCCGAAGGCTCCATCGCCTGCCGTCCCGGAGAATATGGCCTCGGCGCCGAATTCGCGCGCCGAGGCGAGAAGAGCGAGATCGGTCGGAGCGATGAGCCCAAAGCCGCCCGGCCGCACGCGCGGCGCAGCGGCCGCAGGGATCGGATCCGCCGGCTCTGGCGATAGCATCAGCTCGGCTAGCGGCGCCCCTATCCGATCGGTTACAGCTCGGGCGTAAGGCCGCTCGTCGCCATCAGGTTCAGCGGTGACCATCGTGATCGCCCGCCAGGGGTCCGCGCGATCGGCTAAGCAGGCAGCGACGATGCTGCTGTCGATCCCGCCGGAGAGTTCGAGCTGGACGCGTGCAAAGCGACCGCTCCATGCCCGAACGCAATTCCGGACGATGCCGGCGAGTTCGGCGGAATCGGCGCGGACCGGGGGCTCGGTCGCATAGTCCCAGGGAAGCCAGCTCTGAGGCCGGCGACCCGGATGATCGAGCCTCGATATTTCTCCGGGCAGGATTTCGATCACGCCTTCGATGCCGGCGCGCGGTGCGCGAAGCAGCGGGTAACGCAGATAGGCGTCGATCGCTCCGGCATCGGGGCGGTCAAGCGCAAAACCGAGAGCGCGGGCCAAGCCAAGGTTCGTAAAGGCGCAATGCGCTGTGCCGGGAGCGACAGCGCTCACCTTGCTTGCGCAGAAAATGGCCGGCCCCGTGAGCGGGGCGCGAAGGATAAACACCTGCTGTTCGGCATTGACCCACGCCAGGACATAGTTGCCCCACAGGTTCCGGATCGCCCATCCGCCTTCGCTTTCGACGATCTTCCGGGCCGCTTCGGCGTCAAGAACGGAGCATGGTGCAAATGTCTCGCGGCGAAACGCATAGCCGACGAGTATCGCGCGGCCCGAGTTCGACAGGATCGTGGTCTGCTTGCCGAAGACCCGTGCTGGCCCGATCCGCGCAAGTTCCACGATGCCGCCGGGAAGAGGCGGCGTCGGACCATCGAACTGAAGGAAGGCGACGGCGAGGGTCACAGACGGAACACCGGCGTATATTCGCCGACCGTGTTGAGCGTGTCGGACAGAAGCATGTCGCCGCGCTGCACCCAGGCATGCGCAAGGAAGGGCGCGAGCCGGACCCCGAAATAGACATCGGCATCGATTCCGCGGCGCCAAAGAATGCAAGCCAGTGTAAGGCTGTCGGGTACGCACAAAGTCTTGGCCGGCAGGAGGAGTCGAGCGTCGGCGAAGCCCTGCGCGATTTGCATCGCAGCGAGCTCGACATCTTGCGGAGGCTTCCGGCTCCGATAGCGCAGGCGCAGCCGCTGCCACCTCGCCAGCGTCCTTCGCAGCCTGAGAAAGCGCAAGCTGAGACTCGCTTGCGCACGAATAAGGGCGATTTCAGGCAAAGCGATCCGGCGGCTAGTTGCTTCCATCTCGATCGCGGATCGAGTGAGTGGCTCGGCGACGACCGGCGCGATTGCAGGCCCCGCGCCCGTGCCGACCAAGCAGCGTCGCACCAATGCGTTGATGCCCGCCCCGTTGATCGGTCCCCCGGCCGCGTTACCGGCTGTGCGCAGAGCCGAGGCCTCCACCGCGGCAATCAGGAAATAGCGATCATTGCGGAGATCGAGCGCAACGGCGCGATCGTCCACAAACCCGAAGCTGACATGAGGCAGGAGATGATAGTCCATCGGCAAAAGAGGGCGCGGCGCTGGCGCGGCGCGCCCTCCGGTCCGTCATTCGGCGGAGATGCCGCCGCCCAGTCCGAACTGGACGCCATCGGCTTCCGGCCGACGGGGGATCTGGCCGAGCGTTTCGACGCTCGCGACGCCCAGTTCTTCGATGCCGTCTTCGACGATGTCATTGCGGTCCATGGGACCCTCCTTGGTTGATGCCGCGAAATTGCGGCTCCTTCGAAGCTAGGGAGGCCCCGCCGTATAGGAATTTAATACGACTCATATTCTCCGAATATTATCCAGTGGCTCGGACCGCCGCCGGATCTCGGCCGCGACGCGGCCGGCATAGGAGGCGCGGCGACGATGGAAGCGCGTGATTTTGCTGCGCAATGCGCTCCACCGACCGAAGCGGTAATCGTCCGCCATCGCCGTGAGCGCGTCGCCCACAGACCCGTCGACCCGAGCCTCCAACGTGCGGATTGTCATGCTTCGCTCCACACAATTGATGATGGAAGCACGAAGTTCGCCATTGATGCTGCCGATTGCGATGGTCCGGAACAGGGAGTCGACGCCGTCAGGGTAGGC
Source organism: Sphingopyxis selenitireducens (assembly GCF_051550705.1). Lineage (NCBI taxonomy): Bacteria > Pseudomonadati > Pseudomonadota > Alphaproteobacteria > Sphingomonadales > Sphingopyxidaceae > Sphingopyxis > Sphingopyxis selenitireducens. The sequence goes on along the minus strand of NZ_JBPULG010000004.1, from coordinate 375,881 downwards.
CTGGTGATTCGCGAGCGAGATCAGACCGCCCGCCAAATCGGGCCTCGGCGTCCTCCCTTTCAGCGCCAGGGAAAGGAGAGCCCCGGTCCACCAATAAAGCTCGACCAAATCCGCCTCATTGAGGAGAGGTTGCCGAAACCCCTCCTGATGCCAGCTCTCGATAATCCGCTCCCCCGACAGCCGATACAGGGCATCGCGAACGGGCGTCGCGCTGGCCGCCAGCGACTTTGCGAGTTGCGCGGCCTCGAGGCGCGTACCGGGCGGGTAGGTGCCCGAGAGGATACGCGCCTTGAGGTCGAGATAGACCCGCTCCATCGTGGTGCCCGGGCTCATGCCGCGAGCGTCCCGTCTCCGCCCGCCGATCGTTGGTCGCCGATATAGTCGGCAAGAAGCGCCTGCTGGTCAGGCCGGAGCGCGTCCACGGCGGCGATCGGGTCGGGGGGATAACCGCGGAACAGGATCGAAGGACACTGACCCTCGAAGTTGCCGAGGTTGGGGCGATGCTGGACATAGCCGGTCAAGGCCGCGAGCTCGGGCGGAAAATCCTTCGCGACCTCAGGCGGATAGGCGAGCCACTGATTCTCATAAGGTTTCAGCCAGCCGAGGCAGTAGCTGATGATGATTCCGCGCCGCACCGACGGGCTATAATTGCCGCCGGCGCCGTGGAGAGTCGAACCCAGGAAGACGATAGCATCGCCCGGCACTGTCTCGGCAATGATGGGCTCTTCCGCCGGCTCCTCGACGAGCGCTTCGAGCCCATGGCTTTTCGGCCAAATGATCGTGGCCCCATTCTCCGCAGTGAAGGGCGTCAGCGGCCACATAACATTCACGAGATATTCGACCTCGCCAAGCGTGCCCTGCCACATATCCTGATCGCGGTGCGGGAACTGGGGAAGGGCTCCTGGATGCAGCTCGATCGCCTGGGCGAGATTGAGCTGGATGCGCTCGCACCAGTCGCCGAGCGCCGCCTCGGCAAGAGCGAGGATTGCCGGGTTCATGACCAGCGCGCCGACGTGCGGCGAGCGGATGAGCAGGCGGCCGAAGCGCTTGGTGCGCTCGCCGTAGAAGCCGCCCTCGCAAAAGGGCGTCGCGGCGTAACGCGGTTCGAGGTCATGATCGATCGCCGCGATCAGTTCGGCGGGCGCCGCTGCGCGGACGATTGCATAACCGTCTTCCTTGAGCGCGTGCATCGTAGCGGAGGATGGCTGATGGCTATCTGCCATAGCGATATTGGTGATCATGGCTCGCTCCTTTCACGCTGCATCGGCCGCGAACGCTGTCGCAGCATGGCCTGAAACAATCCCCGCCGCTTTGAGCCTTGCGGGGGTATCGGCGTCGATCTCGATCCGCAGCGAGGTCAGCGCGCGGCCGTCGTAAATGCCGGGTTCGCCGAGCGCCTTGCAGTCCCAGCCGAAGGTCCGGATCTGAGCGAACCAGTCGAGCTCGGCGACGCCGGTGTAGGAGCGGATGCCGTTGGCGAGCGCATAGTCGACGAGCCCGACAAGAAGCGTGTCGCGCGCGGTGCGGCGCTGGCGCGCACCGATCCCCGGCGACAGACAAAAGCGGGTAATCTCGTAGATGTCAGGAGCGGACGGTGGCATGCCGTCGACGAGGCCGGGGAAGAGACCATCGAGAAGCGCCGGGCGCGTGGTGGGGAGGAGGCGCGCCGAAGCGAGATGCCCACCGTCCTGATCGCCGACGATCAGATAGGTCGCATGGGGGTCGTCGAAATGATCGATCTCGAACCGGTCGGCGAGCACCGGCAGGTCCCATTTCAGAAGATCGATGAAGACGCGCTTGCGCGCCTCGAACATCGCGCGAAGCAATTGATGCTCGTGCGCGCGGTTGGAATGGTCGATTACGGAAAGCATGGATGTGTCTCCTTTGAAAAGAGACCGTCCAATTGAACCGCTTTCGGGATCCGCACCATAGCATGATCGGGGGGTGTCGGACAAAAAAGCTCAGCGCTCGGTGATATCCTCGTAGCTGAGGTCGCCAGCATAAAGTGCTCGCACTGTCAGCGTGATACCGCCATTCGCGTCGTAACGCTGCCGCGCGTTGCGAAGGTGCTCGCGAACCGTGTCCGGACTGAGATCGAGGATACGTCCGACCTTCGGCGCGCTGTTGCCCTTGGCCGACAAGATCAGGCATTCGCGCTGGCGGTCGGTCAGTCGCGGCCCGACCTGCGCGAGTTCGGGATTGGCGAGCAGGCGGGCGGCCTCGAAGGCGGGGCCGCCGATCATGCGGGCGAAGAGCAGCGCCCGGTCGTTCGCGGATATGCCCGGCCTCCAGGCGAAAGATACCGAACCATGGGCCTCGCCCGGGATATGTGCCGGGATGGTGAGGCCGTCCCCTATGCCGTGGCGCTGCGCCTCGCTGAGGATCAGATCGTCCCCGGGCCGTTCGCCGGCGAGCGGCTTCATGTTGCGCCAGAGGAAGCCTTCCAGGCTGCGATGGCTCGCGCGGTGCACAGGGTCGGTCAGGCCAAGGCGGCGGCCATCGAACCAGCGCGCCCAATCCTCGGGATAATTATGGACCCGCACGCCGCGGTCGGGCGCGGCAAGGAAATCCACATGGTGACTCAGCGCGAACCAGGAACAGCCCATGCGCGCACAGGCTTCCGCCAGCAGATCGGCCAGACCCGCCGCATCCTTCACCCGCGTGATGTCGAGCGCGAAAGCATGCGCAGCATCCATCGTCGGCATTGCGACCCTTGGCAGCCGACGGCAGTCGTCGCCAAGTCGGCCGACCGTCGCTGCTCCTCGTCATGGCCTGCGAGCTATGCCCTCTCAATGGGCCGTCCCGCCGGCGACGGGTGATCGCCGCTGGTCATAGCGATCTACAAGGATCCAAATTTGCGGATGTTACGAATATATTTCAAACATATTCGGGAGATAGAACCAGATTGAGGCCATTTTTTGCCGACAACCTCAGGAAGCGGCGGGCACCTCATCGTCTGCGCCCGCGGAAATCCCAGACAGGCAGGCCCATTTTCGCGGCCTTGTCGGCGAGATTGTCCTGGATGCCGGTGCCGGGGAAGATAATGACCCCGACCGGCAGCGCTTCGAGCATCCGGTCGTTGCGCTTGAAAGGCGCGGACTTGCCGTGGCGGTTCCAGTCGGGACGAAAGGCCACCTGGGTCACGCTGCGGGTTTCAGCCCAGCAGGCGGCGATGCGCTCGGCCCCCGTCGGCGTCGCGCCATGGAGCAGAATCATGTCGGGATGGCGGTCGCGCGTGCGATCGAGCGCGTCCCAGATCGCCCGGTGATCATCGACGTCGGCGCCGCCGGTGAACAATATGCGCGTACCCTCGGGAAGAAGTGCGGCCGCTTTCTGGCGCAGCCGCGCGTCGAGGAAGTCGCGGCTATCGATCATCGCCGCGGTCATCGACCGGTGATGCGCGCGCGATCCGGTGCGCGGTGACCAGGCCTTGCGGCAATGGACCCGGAATTGTTCGGCGGCGCTTTCGCGGAAGAATTCCATGGCGTCGCGGCGTTCGATCAGGCTGATGCCCTGTTGCACAAGACGTTCAAGCTCGACCGACCGGATCTCGCTCCCGTCCTGTTCGCGCTGCGCCCGGCGCTGCGCCTGTTCATTGTCGTCGAGGCTGCGTTCGACCCGTTCTCCTGCGCGGTGGAACAGGTTGACGACATTCCAGAGGAGGTCTTCGAGGTCGGGTTCGATCCGCGTGTCGTCGAGACAGCTGGCAAGAGCATCGAAGATGTCAGCGACAGCGCCTGCCGCGATGCGGGCGTCGGGCAGCGGGCGCGGGTCGGGTTCGTCTTCGAAGGGGCGATGTCCGAAGAGCTGCATCTCCTGAAGGAGAAGATGGGTGGCGCCGGCTTCGGCAGGATCTTCGGCGGGTTCAGTGAGGCTCGACATGATCGTCTCCAGTCGGTTTGTGCCGCGCTCGCGCGGCCTTCGCGGCGACCCCTCGCGGCGCGCCGTACCGAACTGCACCGCGGCCTTGGCCGCGGCCGAAGCCGAAGGCGGAGGATAGCGGGCGAAGGCTATTTTGTTTCGCGATGCAAAGGGGCGCCGCGCGCCCCGGCGGAAAATAGTCGCCCGCCCGCCATTGCGGGCCCGGTGCGGTTCGCCGCAGTCGCCCTCCTGCGAAGGCCGGAGCGCGGCCACCCGGTGGTACTTGCATCAGCGCCAGTCCCCTCCCTCGCCCGCCTTCCTTCCGGCCGATGCAGAGCCGTCAGAGCAGGAGTGATAGATCCGCAGACCGTAGCTGGGATCGAAGCGAGCCGACCATCCTCTGCCGACCGAGCGTCATGAGATCGGCGTTGAAGTCGCCCAGATCCGCCTCGAGCCCGATGACCTCGATGCCGACCGGATGACCACGTTCGCAAAGCGTTGCGAAGGCGGCTGCACCCGCCGGATCGTCGTCGCGCGCGACATACAGGCGTTTCAGGTTGGCGGGAAAAGCGAGCGCTCCCAGATGCGCGGCCGATAGGGCGGCGATCATCGGCAAGGCCGGCGTGATCTGCCGCAAAGACAGGATGGTTTCGATGCCTTCGCCCGCCGCCATGATTGGAGCCGCCGCGCCGAACCGGACGCCATGGCCGAGCAGCTGGCCCATGGCGCGCCGCGGATAAGCGACCGGTGCCTTGTCGCAAGCGGCCGCGTCGAGCCAGGTGCGATGGACCCCGGTGACATTCCCCAAAATGTCGGTGACCGCCGCGATCAGGGCGGGCCATGACCGGCGGACATTGAGGGCGTCGTCCTCGGACGGGTGATAGAAGCAACGAGGATGGAAGCGGAGCCAGTCGGCATCGCGAAGGTCGCCGATTGCGCGGGCAGCGAGATAGGCGCGGGCGAGGGTGCCGGTGAGCGGCTTCGATCCCGCCCATAGCCTGCGGGCCGCTTCGGGGGTTCCACGCGGCGCTTTGCGCGGAGCGGGGTTTCGCTCGCCGGGCATGACCGCAGGCAGGCTCAGAAAGCGGCGCGCCTCGTCGAGCGTTTCGCGAAAGGATGTGTGGCCGCAGCTCGCGGCGATGATGTCGAGGAGATCGCCATGATCGCCGCTGGCGGCATCGGTCCACTTGCCAGCCGGCCGAAGGCCGTCGGCAGTGCCAGCGAGGCGAACATAGAGGCTGCGGCCCGGCGAATTCCGGACGTCGCCGACCATCCAATAATGGCCTTCGCGGCGTCCATGGGAGAGATATCGGCGGCAGACCGCCTCGGCATCGTCGGCAAGGCGGCGCGCAACTTCTGCTGCAGGACTCGACATGAGGGGGCTCCTTCCAAGACAGGCAGCGCGCGTTCCCGCCCGGTCGAGCGGTTCAGGAAGGCACGCGTCGGTCTGGCAGCCCCTGCCGGACACTCCCGATGTTCGCGCGGAGCGTCCTGATTTCAAGGGCCAGCGAAAAAATGGGGAGTCCGGCTCGGCGCCGAACTCCCCACATGGTGGCTGGTGACGCTATTCGGCGGCGATCGCGGCGATGTCGTCGTCGCCCAGCTCGTCATGGCCCGCTTCGATTGCAGGGCCATCGTCATTGGCCGCAGCCAGGTCGCCCTCGCCGTCGGGCTCATCGATGACCGGCGTCCGCAAGGGATGCGCGAGCCAATCGGTCCCCTTGAGCAGTTCCTCGGCCGCACTCGCCATCTCGGGTTTCTTGAGCCCAGCGAGACGCCCCGCCGCTTCGGCCCCGCACGCCTCTCCGACGGCATCGAGAATGGCCGGCTTCGTCACCCGGCCGAGGTAATTGGCCGTGGTGGCAACCCAGCCCGCCCGGACCATGTCGAGGCCCGACGCCCGCGCGAGGATGTGCGAATGCTCGATCCGGCTCGCCACCGCGCGGGCCGACACCCGTCCTTCATTATAGCGGGTGGCCGGCTCCCACACCGCATTGACGCCGAAGGAGACGCAATGCGCGAACAGTGCCGCCTGGTCGTCGGCGTCGAGACCGGCAAGCATGTCCCACAGATCGCCGGTCGCATCGGGAAGGCGCGCCGACCAGCCCTCGTGCCGCTCGCGAATGGCCCGCGCGGACGCTGTGTCATTGAGCGCCGCGTCATAGCCGACCATCGAATGATTGCGCACCGCGATGCCGACGCAGCTGGCCGAGGAGGCGTAAGTGTAGAAGCATTCGAGGACGATCGCGTGGAGCATCGCCGCGAACGCCACCAGCGGGCTTGAGGCCAGCGCGTCGCGCAGCGCGAGGGTGCGGTGCGCGGTGAGGTCGGTCACGAGTTTGTCGGGAAGCGGGCGGACAAGATCGTCCGGATCTTCTTCCTCGCCGGTACCGGTTTCCTCCGCCGTCTCGCCGGCCCCATCTTCCTGCATTTCGCCGCTGATCGCATCTCCGGCAGCACCCGCGCCGTCCGTGGCTTCCTCGTCGGCGGGCGCTTGCGGCTCGTCCTCGGGACGAACGAAGCCGCGTTCGATATGCAGCGACCCGTCGACATCGATGCTGACGAAGGTACCGGCAATCGCCATTTCCTCCGGATCATAGATCAGCGGCTTCGAGACGAGCGGCGCGATCTCCTCGTCGATCGCTTCGATCCGGGCACTGATCTCATCGGGGATGTCCCCGGCGCCCGCCCATTCGTCTTCGAGCCGGTCGGCTTCCTCGCGCAGTGCTTCGATCCGTGCCTCATCCTCGGCGCTCGTCGCGGCCGCCACGCCAGCGAGAGGGCGGTGACCGAAGGTGTGGCCATAAGGAAAGTCGACCGCGGTATCGACCCACTTCCAGCCTTCCGCCGCGATGCGGGCCACCTCGGCTTCGAGCTTCTCGGCCTGCAGCCGATCGAGCAGCGCGACGTCCTCGAGCCAGCCGCCGTCATCGCTTTCGAAGAGATCGCGAAGAATATGACCGCCGGCGTCACGATAGGCGTCGAGCGTGACGAACAGGACGCGCTTGTCCGACGCCCGCACCTTGTCCTCGGTCAGGCGCGCGCGGATATACCAGGGCTGCTGTGTGTGGCTCGAGGCGAGCATGTCCCAGACCTGTTCCTGCCGTGCGTGATCGCTCGAGACCGAAAAGGCCATCAATTGTTCGAGCGTCATGCCATCCTCGGCGTAGATGTCGTGCAGCCTGGGCGAAACCTCGGCGAGCTTGAGGCGCTGTTTCACGACCGCCGGCGTGACCATGAAAGTGGCCGCGATCGTTTCGACGTCGCTGCCCTGTTCGACGAGCTTCTGCATCGACCGGAACTGGTCGAGCGGATGCAGCGGCTCGCGGTGGACATTCTCGGCGAGCGAATCCTCTTCGGCCGACACGGCATCATCTTCGCGGACGATGCAGGGGACGGGTTCGCTCTTCGCCAGACGCCGCTGCTTCACGAGCATCTGGAGCGCGCGGAAGCGGCGGCCGCCCGCCGGGACTTCGAAGCGCCCGGTTTCCTGGCCCTCCTCGTCACGCTGCGCGCGAACGGTCAGGCTCTGGAGGAGGCCGCGCCGGGCGATGTCCGCCGCGAGACTGTCGATCGACACCCCGGCTTTGACGCGCCGCACATTGGCCTGGCTCAGCACGAGCGCGCTGAAGGGGATTTCCCTCGCGCCGCTGAGGGTGATTTTTGCCTGTTTCGTCATGATGCTTCTCCTTGACAGGCCGCCGCGAGACTCTCTCCCGGCTCCCAGCCCGTCATGGCTCCGGCGCAGCCCTCTCCCTCTGCAGGGAAAGGACCGCGCCGGCGGCGAACGCGAGGGGAGATCAGTGCACCGAGGCCAGAAGCCTGGCGCCCTTGGCTTCCAGCTCGAGCCGTCCGTCCTGATGCGGCCGCTCGCGGGCCAGTGCGGTGATCCCCTGCACGAAGTCGAAGATCGATGCGGGCGGGTGCCCTTCTTCCTGCAAAACACTGCGAATGATCCGCTCGCTGTCGCCCTTCGAGAAGCCACGTCTGCGCAGGAAGGTCTGCCGGTCGTCGTCATCGCGCGCGACGATCGCCGCGCGAGCGGCCTTGATCCCCTTCATGAAGGAGCCCGGCGACGACGATGCGAAGCGTTCGAGCGCGGGCGCCGCTTCCTGCGCGAAGCGACCGGCCGCGAACTTGCTGTGGCGGATGCTGATTTCTTCGAAGCCCTTGGCGCCCCAGATGTTGCGGTTCATGCAGACGGCGCGAAGATAGAAGGTCGCCATGCCGAGGGCTTTCGAGCCGACCTCGCTGTTCCAGCAGTAGAAGCCGCGAAAGAAGAGATCGGGATCACCATTGGGCAGGCGGCCGGCTTCGATCGGGTTTGCGTCGTCGACCAAGAAGAGGAAGATGTCGCGGTCGCTGGCGTAGAGCGTCGTCGTATCCTTCGTAACCTCGACGAAGGGATTGTGGACCATCGTCGACCAGTCGAGGAGGCCAGGCACCTTCCACCGCGTGTCGCCGGTGCCATTGCCCGCAATCTTCATGACCGCAGCGACAAGCTCATGATCCCAGATCCGGCCATAGTCGGAACCCGTCACGGCGCGCAGCTCGGTGCGCCCGTCTCCGGTCTCGAGCGTCTTCACCAGTTCCCCGCGATGGGCGAGCAGCCCGTGCTGCATGTTGATTCCCGCAAGCGCGGCGGGAAGCTGACGCAGATAGCCGGAGGGCGCCCCGACAAGGCTGCAGATTTGCCCGAACGACCAGTGCGTGGGCGCGACCGGCGCCTCGCGATCGGGCAGGAGCAAGCTCAGCCGCTCGGGTTCATCGGCCGCGGCGACGACGCGAATGGCGCGGGTCTCGACGGTGCGCGCGGTCGCGGTCTCGGTCCGCGCGCGGACCGCATCATAGAGCTCGGAAAGGGAAAGATAGCGCTCGTCGTCGGGTCGCGAAAACCATTCGGACGAGACGCGGCCGATGCGCTGGCCGCGTGAAATGTCGACCTTGTAGCCCGGGGACGAATCGCGGGCGAGAGTGGTGGGTAGAAGGGTCATGGCAAGTCTCCGCGACGGGTCCGGGAGACTCTCTCCCGGTTTCAACCCGCCACCTTGCCACTCCCTCCTCTCCCTCTGCGGCCACCAAGGGTGGTCGCGCTGCTCTTGACGATCGTCGCGATGTTCAGCCTCAAGGGCGGCGAGATCGTCACCATTCCGGGCGATGTCGTCCGGATCGCTATTCCGCTCACCAACTGGTCCGCCAGGTTCAAATCAGCGCAGCAGGCCGATCAGCGGCGCTTCGATCAGCGGCTCCCACAATAGCGCGATCACCGTCAGCAAGGTCGAATTGCCGAGCAGGATGAGGGTCAACGGGGCGGCTTTTCGCCCGGTTGTGCTCGACTGCCGCCAAATCATGAACCACGCTGCCGCGACGATAATCACCGAGAGCGCCCGTAACCATGGCGCGGCGCCTTCAAGCCAACTGAGCGTTGCTCCCGCGCCCGCGAGCGCTGCCGCAGGCAAGGCCAGGGGAAGCACGCAACATGCAGCGCAGCTCAGCACCGCCGCCGTAGAGGTCATTGTCGCGGCGACGCCAGCGCCCGTTTCGGCCGCGCCGCCATGCTCCGGCGTTTCCATGCGCGTCGCCATCAATAGGATCCTTCCGGCTTGCAGCCGCACGACCCGTCGATGTTGCAGGCCGTCATCAACGCCCGCCGGCGGCGACGCTGCACGAGATAGGCAGCGGCGGTCGCCGCAAGCAAGAGACCGCCGATCAGCATGGCCGTGCCGTTACCGCTCGCAACGCCGAGTGCACCCAAAGCGCCCGCACCGAACAGGAGCGGGAAGGCGCAGCACGCCGCGCAGGCGACACCCAATCCCAGGGCCATTTTCCATTTCATCACATTTTCCTTCCCAGATATCCGGCTCAGGATTATGCCTATGCGGCCTCAAGTAACTTGAGGTGCAAGCGCTAAATGAATGGCCTCTTCGATGACGATTGAAATGATGATCGGCGATGCGGCGAAGGCGGCAGGCTGTTCGGTTCCGACAATCCGCTACTATGAAAGTGTGGGCTTGCTTGCCGAAGCCGCCCGTACCGCCGGGGGGCATCGCTCCTACCGGCGACAGGATGTCGAACGCCTCACCCTAATTCGTCGCTGCCGCGACTTCGGCATGTCGATCAATCAGGTCAAGGCGCTGATCGCGATCCGGGAGAGCCCGTCGTCGTGCGACAATGCGCTTGAAGCGGTGACCCATCACCGCGCGCAGCTGAACGCCAGGATCGCCGAACTCAAAGCCCTCGACCGTGCGCTCGCCCTGATCGTCGCGCGCTGCGAGACCGACTGTGCGGGCGGCGCGTCATCCTGCTGCACGATCTACGACGACCTCACGGAACATTAGGTCCAGTCTAGTCGATCGGACCGGTCGGACGTCCTGTGCATTTGGAAAACAGCTCGATGGCCTTGTCGCAAACAGCGCAATGTCCTTCGCAGCAATCACGCATCAGGAAGGCGACGAGGTCAGAGAGCGCCGGAAAGATAGCACTATAGATGATCGATCGACCCTCGCGTCGGCTCACAATCAGCCCGGACCGCTCTAGCTGTCCGAGATGAAAGGATAGTCGCGAGGCTGGCGCGCCGCCCAAGGCTTCTCCGATAGCTCCAGCCGAACGGCCGTCAGCGCCTGCGACGACCAGCATCCGCACGATCCTGAGCCGTGTCTGATTTGAGATGGCGGCGAACGCAACCAGAGCTTGATCTTCTTGCATAATGATTCAATAGTTCAACATAATTTGAAATATCGCCGTTTTCGGGAAACGGCCTAACAGGGCGAGCGTATGACCCATAACCGGATCGCCACGCAGGGGCCAGCGATTGGCGCTTCGTGGCAGAGCATGACAAAATTCGCGAACCAATCGCTATTGCGCCGCAGTCGCGAAACTTTTCGGGTCATTCTTGGTCCGATTTCGCCGCTTCTGGTTCTGGCAGCTCTCATCGTGGCCGCTCCCGCGTCCGCCCAAACCGTCCCAGCCCAGACGATTTGGCGCCTTCTCGACTATATTGCGGTCGACTATCGCGAGGCGGTCGCGAATGGGACCATCATCAACCAGACCGAATATGGCGAGATGCAGGAATTTTCGGCGACGGCAAACAGGCTGATACGCGAACTGCCCGCCTCATCGGCAAAGGCCGGGCTCGCAAAGCGAGCGGGTGACCTTGAACGGATCATTGCCGCAAAGGCGCCTGCGCCTGCCATCGCGGCGGCGGCGCGCGGACTCGCTGCGGATCTCATCAAAGCTTACCCGGTCCCGCTTGCGCCGACCGCGGCCCCTGACCTGAAGCGCGGTGAGGCTCTCTACCTCCAGCAATGCTCCAGTTGCCACGGTGTAACGGGGAATGGCGATGGCCCTCAGGCGGTTGGCCTTGATCCGCCACCTATCGCCTTTACCGACCGGACAAGGGCACGCGAACGCAGCATCTTCGCGCTTTATCAGGTGATCGAACAGGGTCTCGACGGCACGAGCATGATGAGCTTCGCCGACTTGCCGCCGCAAGACCGATGGGCGCTCGCATTCTACGCCGGTTCGCTCGCCTTCCCTGAGGAGGAGGCGGCGCGCGGGAAAGCGCTGTGGGCCAGGGAATCGACGTTTCGCGAGCGCGTAAATCTGGAGAAGCTGGTCGGCGTAACGCCCGCCGCTCTTGGCGCCGAAGTCGGCACGGACAAGGCGGATGCGCTGTCGGCTTATCTCCGCCGACATCCTGAAGCTACGGCGGCGGCGGCGGCGGCCGGCACGCTGACATTCGCGCGGACGCGGCTCGACGAGGCGTTGACAGCCTATGCCCGCGGCGACGCCAAGCAGGCGACCGATCTCGCTCTGTCGGCCTATCTGGACGGATTTGAGCCCGTGGAGGCGGTTTTGTCCGTGCGGGACAATGGGCTGATGATCCGCATCGAAGGTGCAATGGCGGACCTTCGTGGCGGCATCGCCAGAAAGGAGGCAACGGATGTCGTGAGCGCACGCGTCGCAGCGCTCGACGGACTATTTGCCGAGGCGGAAGCCGTGCTCGCACCCGGTCAGGATTCGGCGACGTCGAGTTTTGTGGCTGCCTTCACGATCCTCCTGCGCGAAGGACTGGAAGCGATTTTGATCGTGATCGCGATGATCACCTTCCTCGGCAAAGCGAACCGGCGCGACGTGCTGCCATATGTGCATGGCGGTTGGATAGCGGCGCTCGTCGCTGGAGCCGCAACCTGGGCCGCAGCTACCTGGCTCATCACGATCGGCGGCGCGAGCCGCGAACTCACCGAAGGCTTTGGCGGCGTGTTTGCGGCACTTGTCCTCCTGTGGGTCGGCATATGGATGCATAACAAGAGCCAAGCCGATGCATGGCAGCGTTATATCCGCGACAAACTGGGAGCAGCGCTCAACCGCCGTTCAGCCTGGTTCCTGTTCGCGCTCGCGTTTGTCGTCGTCTATCGCGAAGTGTTTGAGACGATCCTCTTCTACGCTGCGATTTGGGGGCAGGGGAACGGCAATGCGGTGATCGCCGGCGCTGCGTCGGCAGCGGCGGCCCTCACCCTGATTGCGGTTGCCATGATGCGCTACAGCCGCACGCTCCCGATCGGCAAATTCTTCGCATATAGTTCGGCGTTGATCGCAGTTCTCGCGGTCGTGTTGATCGGCAAAGGCAGCGCAGCCCTCCAGGAAGCAGGATATCTTCCGGTTACGCCATGGCCGGGTTTCCCGCGAAGCGAGTTTCTGGGGATTTACCCGACGCTGCAGACCATCATCGCACAAATTGCAATGATGGTCCTGCTCCTGCTCGGCTTCTGGTGGAACGCGCGTGCCGCATCACGAGGCGTCGCGGCATGACGCAAGACGAGATACGCAATCTCCTCGAAATGCGGCAGATCGCGATTTATTTCGGAGCTGTCGTGATCGGGGGGATCGCAGGCATCGGTATCCCAGGTGCCCACATGCTCGAACCCGCGATCAACCCGGCGCTCGCGTTCATGCTGTTCGTGACATTTCTGCAAGTGCCGATCGCGGCGCTCGGGCAAGCTCTTCGCGATCTTCGCTTCCTCGCGGCGCTGCTCGGCGTCAATTTCATCGTCGTGCCGTTGCTGGTCGCGGGATTGATACAATTTGCGCCCGCCGATCCGCTCATCCGGCTCGGCGTCCTCATCGTTCTTCTGTGCCCCTGCATCGATTATGTCGTGACCTTCGCGCATCTCGGCCGCGCCGACGCACGGCTCCTCCTCGCCTCGACGCCGGCTCTTTTGATCGTCCAGATGCTGTTGCTGCCCTTCTACCTTGCCGCGTTCCTCGGCGATGAAGCTGCCGGGCTCGTCCAGGCCGGGCCGTTCGTCCACGCATTTCTGTGGCTGATCGCGCTGCCGCTGGTCCTGGCGATGCTATGTCAGCTGTGGGCCGGGCGGAGCCCGGCGGGCGAGCGCATGACCGCGACGCTCGCCCTCCTTCCCGTTCCGGCGACCGCGCTGGTGCTCTTCATCGTGATTGCCGCCGTCGTGCCGCAACTGGGTGCAGCGATCCCCGCCGCGCTTAGCGTCCTGCCGCTCTATATCGCCTTCGCCGTGATCGCGCCGATCGCGGGTTGGCTGGTAGCGCGCGGCGCGGGGCTCGGCGCGCCCGGCGGGCGGGCGGTGGCGTTTAGCGCGGCCACACGCAATTCCCTGGTTGTGCTGCCACTCGCTTTGGCCGTTCCCGGCGCGATACCGGTGTTGCCCGCCATTGTCGTGACCCAGACGCTTGTCGAACTCGTGTTCGAGCTTGTGTACGTCCGCACGATTGCGCGGTGGGGACACCGAGCAAAGTGACGTCAGCGAGACAATAGCGGACGGCGCCGGGACACGCGCTCCTGGGCCCGAGCCGCAGCGAGTCGCCGACCAGATGCGCGCACCGCGCCGTCACGGCTTGGATAAGATGGAAGCGCGCGCCTTGCGAGCCAAGGCCGTGCAATATGCGTTTCGGGCGTTGGGGTCTCGCCGGTTTGGTCACGCGGGATTGCAATGGCGGGAGCTTTGGGGGTGCAGGACAGCGTCTTCATTGCCTTGGGCCAGCGCCACGATCCTTGCCGAAAGCCAGCGGCGCTGTCGGATCGATGCCACCGAGGCCGGACTTCGCTCTTTCGGCATCCCGACGGGGCGGCGCGCCGAAAAGACGCTTATATTCGCGGCTAAACTGCGACGCGCTTTCGTAACCCACCGCGAACGCAACCTCGGCTGCCCCTGCCTGGTTTGCGATCATGCGACGGCGGGCCTCGTGGAGCCGGATATATTTCTGATACTGAAGCGGGCTCACGGCAGCCACGGCTTTGAAGCGATCGTAGAAGACCGACACGCTCATACCCGCCAAGCCAGCGACCGTCTTGAAGTTGAGGCGTTCGGTATAATGATCGCGGATCCAGGCCATGGCCCTTCTGATATGCATCAGCCGCGATCCAGACCCTGCAATCTGCCGGAGCAGGCCGCCATGTGGTCCCATCAGCAGCCGGAACATGAGCTCATGTTCCAAGGGCCGAGCGACCAATGGGATCTCGGCGGGACGATCGAGCAACTCCAATAGCCTCCGCCAAGCACCGAGAAGCGACGTGCTTGCGATACTTATTCCGTATCCCGACTCAATCGGTAACTCCGGTATCGCCGCCATTTCGAGGACGAGGTCCGACAGCAGGGCCGGGTCGATATACAGGCCGATCGCGAGAAATGGCTCATCCTGTGATGCCTCGCAGATCTGGCCCAACGCGGCGATCTCGGCCGCTGCGATCATGCTCTGGCCAGGGCCAAATTCGAACATCCGGTCACCGATAAACATGCGTTGCGTGCCCTGGATCACCAACGATACGGCCGGATCGTAAATCAACGGGTCCACCTCGGTGGTATGGTCGAGGGTGTAGGTGAACAGTCTTGGCAATTGGGGGTTCGGTTGCCCGGCATGCCGCATCGCCATCTCGCGGATTTCATCAAGTTCACCCATCGAGCCAGCTAATCTCTATTGCTCACTCTTATCAAGCCTTTCGGAAGATCAGGCAATTATCGCGGAACATCCTGCATCGTGGCGACCCGCAGAAATCCCTAAGTTGGACTCGACACGGAGGCCATTGTGGTCCTTCCGCATCAGCCAAGAGGATATACAATGCCCACCCCTATCGAAACTGTTTCGGCCTTTTGCGCCGCGATGTCCGAGGACGGCGGCAGACCGGCGGTCCGTCGCTGGTTCACTCCCGATACGCGCTGGGTCAACGAAGGCGTTGCCGCTACCACCGGGGTCGAAGAGGCCATTGCCCTGATCGATGGACTGGAAGAGTCGATGGGCATTGCGACAGTTCATATCGACATGCTCACAATCGCCGCCGACGGACCTCGCGTCCTCACCGAGCGGCTTGACCGGTTCGAGCGTGCGGACGGGACGGAGATCGGACGCGTGATGATCATGGGCATCTTCGAGCTCGAAGGCGACAAGATCGTCAATTGGCGGGATTATTTCGACGTCAATGCCATGCAGAATTTTGCTGCCAGCTGAAGCCTCGACCTGGAACCAAGCCGGACGCGGAGGCTCTCGTCGCCGCGTCCATCGGCCAGCGGCTTAGATGTACGCTGTGGCACGGAGCAAGCGCGCGTCGCAGCCTCGTCTAAGCCAGCGCCGCGGCCCCAATCACCTGTCGGATCTGGCGGACGTCGCGCGCCGGCGGAGCGCCGAACTGCCGGAGATATTCGCGGCTGAACTGCGAGGCGCTTTCGTAGCCAACCGCAAACGCTACATCGGAGGCGCTATGGTCACCCGCGAGCAACAATTGCCGCGCTTCCTGCAGCCGCAGCTGCTTTTGATACTGGAGCGGGCTGAGACCCGTCATCGCGACAAAATGGCGATGCAGGCTGGCGCGGCTCATACCGCTTGCATCGCACAGCGCCTCGATGCGGAGCCGCCTATTCTGATTGTCCCTGATCCACCCCACGGCCCGTCGGATGCGGCCTAGCGCGCCCTCGGGCTGCGCAATCTGTCGTAGCAGACGTCCTTGCGGCCCTTGCAAGAGACGATAGAGCAATTCTCGTTCCACCATGGGAGCAAGGACGGGGATATCGGCAGGCGTGTCGAGCAGCGCCAGGAGGCGGTGCAAGGTGTCGCGCACGGGCGCCATCATCGGGTTGATCGCGATGCCGATATCATGGCGATCGACATCGCGCACTTGCGGCATGGTCGACGCGATATCGGCCAGCAGAGCAGCATCCAGCGTCAACGATACCGCGACATAAGGTTTGCCATCATCGCCATCGAAAATCTGCCCGATCAGGGGCAGATCGAGGGCGCTGATGAGATAATGCGCGGGATCATAATCCAGTAGCTCATCGTTGATCGCTACATGCTTCGACCCTTGAAGAATGAAGCAGATCATCGACCGGTACAAGCAGGGCGCCTTGGCTGTCGTGGCTTGTCCGACGCTGATTTCCAGCCGCGGGATCGGCGTGACGGTCAGCCCTGATGGGGCGTGGCGCAGGGCGATAGCAAGATGCGGGTCAAGATGGTCGGTCATCGCCACGCTATGGCACGATCCTGCGTCCAGGCAAAGAGCTTGAGACAATCAGGCAAGATGTTGAGCGTATCGGGCGGGCGCGGCAGCGCGGTCTCGACTATCTTGAGGACATCGCAAAAGCGCCGGCCCGTATCATCGCCCGCGCGACCATCCGAAGGAAAGACCATGACCAACCAGATCGCCCTCATCACCGGCGCCAGCCGCGGCCTCGGCCGTAACATGGCGCTTCATCTCGCCAAACGCGGTGTGCACATCGTCGGCACCTACCGCAGCGGCGTGACGGAAGCCGATGCCGTTCGCGAGGAGATCGAAGCGCGGGGCGGTCAGGCCGTCATGCTCGCGCTTGACGTCACCGATACGGCGAGCTTCGCGGCATTTGCCGATACACTGGCTGACACGCTGAACGCGAAGTTTGGCCGTGATAGGTTCGACTGTCTCGTCAACAATGCCGGCAACGGTCTTTTCGCCAACTTCGCCGACGCAACCGAAGAACAGTTTGAATCGCTCGTCACGACGCACCTGCGCGGACCGGTCTTCCTGACCCAGAAGCTGCTGCCGCGCATCGAGGATGGTGGTCGCATCCTGAATGTCTCATCGGGCTTCGTGCGCTTCACCCTTCCAGGCTACAGCCTCTATGCGGCGATGAAGGCGGCGGTCGAAGTATTGACCCGCTATATAGCGGTCGAGCTGGGCGCGCGCGAGATCCGGGTGAATGCGATCGCGCCCGGCGCCATCGCAACCGATTTTGGGGGCGGTGCTGTCCGCGACAATGACGATGTGAACGCCTTCGTCGCGCAAGGCATCACCTTGGGCCGTGTCGGGGAACCAGACGATATCGGCGGTGCGGTCGCCGCCATCCTGTCTGACGACATGGGCTGGGCGAACGGCACGACCTTCGACATTTCGGGCGGCCAATTGCTCTAGTAGCGACCTGCGAACCCTTCCTCTCGGAATTATGAAAGACGACCATGCCCGATATCCATCTTACGCTCGTCAGCCATCCGCTCTGCCCGTTCGTACAGCGGGCAGCGATCGTCCTGTTAGAGAAGGGAGTCGCCTTCGAACGGATAGATGCGAATCTCGCAGATAAGCCGGATTGGTTCCTCGCGCTTTCGCCAACCGGAAAGGTCCCGCTGCTCATCGTGAAGCGACCCGGGGAACCGGACGCGATCCTGTTCGAAAGCATGGTGATTTGCGAGTATCTCGACGAGAGCTTGAACGGCGCGAGGATGTATTCGGAGAACGCCCTCGCGCGGGCGCGACAGCGCAGCTAGGTTGAGTTCGGGACGGCCACCCTTGCAGACACTTGGCAATTTCTTAATGCCACGGATCACTCGACAGCAGATACGAAGCGGACAATGGTTCGGGACAAGCTTGAGCGATTGGAAGCCATGCTCAAGACCCCTCCCTATTTCGATGGGGTGGTCTTCGGCATGGTAGATGCGGTGTTTGCGCCCATCTTCCGCTATTTCGACGTTATCGAACCAACGATAAGCAACCCGATTTTTACCGGCCTGCCTCGTGTTTCGTCTTGGCGAGCGGCGCTGGCAACGCGGTTAAGCGTATCGTCCGCAGTGGCGGATGACTATGCCGATCACTTACAACGGCACTTTCGCCAGCATGAGGCGCTGCTTGCGAACGGATCGCCGATCATCCCATGTTCAAAGGTCGATAGATCGAGCGATCGCCCACAGGCCGAGCGAGCCTAACTGCACGGCACCTTTCATCGCGGAGCATGCGATGTTCAGCTCTCCAACTGGAAAGATGCAGGCCGAATAGACCCGGCGTCCGTCATCGATGAAGATTTCTACAAGTGAACCATCGAACAGTAACCGAATATCGGAGCTCGCTGCACGCGGCAGATGCGTAACGATCTTGCGACCGTATTCAGCAGACGAAACATTCGTCGCCTGATGTCGCTCGAAGGTGAGCTGGCCGCTAGCCGAGTCCAGCAGAAGAGTAAGAAGCGGAGTTTCTCCATCGGCGAGGATTATCGAGATCGCCCCACCCTCTTCATAGTCAAGGTGCGCGGACCATTCAAACGCCGTCGACGGCGGCACGATGTCCAATCGTTCACCGGTGAGAAGCTTGCGCGCCGCGACAGCCGTGCTCGACCGGCGCAAGCTGTCCAAGGCGGCGACAGGCCGCTGCCCTAAGCGTAACCTGTCCTCTTCTTCGAACAAGAACAATTGGCGAGGGAGCGATTGCGAACCGAGCCACGGATGCGTGGGGTAATGCCTGCCGCACTGATGGTTCGACATCCAACCGATCCAGATCGGCAATTGTTGATCCGACGGCAGATCGGACCAGCTGATCGCAGCGTAAAAATCGGGTCCAAAATCGGCAAGCTCGCCGGTGGGCGACGCTTTCTCCTTATCGATTCTGAAATGAAAGCCATCGAAGTCACCCACGAAATATTGCGCACCGGAGCCACCGGCGACAAAATCCTTGTCGACGTCGACCTTGAGCACCCAGCGCGTGTCGCCGGCGCTTTCCTCGACGGGGACCGGGATCAGATCGGGGCATTCCCATTGGCCAGCGGTCGAACCCGCAGGGCCGAATTCGCTGGCGAGTTCCCATTCGAGCAAATTGGCCGAGCGGTAGAATTGCAGCCGGTGCCGCTGCGCCAAGGCAACCACCATGATCCAGGCCTCACTGGCCGAATGATAAAAAACATTGGGGTCGCGGAAATGCTCGATGCCGAGGTCGATGAGCGGATTTCCGTCGTAATGCGTCCAGCTGCGGCCACGGTCGTGGCTATACGCCAGATGCTGGCTCTGATTGAGCCGCGCCTCGTCGAACGCGGTGTAGAATGCAAGCAAGGGGGGCGCCTTGCCATCGCCGAGCCCGCTCACATTTCCCCAGTCGACGAGCGCACAACCCGAGAAGATCATGAACTCGCGCTCGGGCATCGCGATCGGCAGCTCGGTCCAATGCACGAGGTCGCTGCTGACGGCATGCCCCCAACTCATATGGCCCCACTGGATCCCGTGCGGATTGTACTGGAAGAACAAATGATACTCGCCTTCGAAATAGACGAGGCCATTGGGGTCGTTCATCCAGTTCTGGCGCGGTGTGAAATGAAACTGCGGGCGGAAGGGCTCGTCCCCGACATTCGCGGAGAGTTGATCGTTCAAGGAGAGGGCAGTTTTATGCATGATTTTCCGCTCGATTGTGGTTCGGGATGAACCCGGTCATGGTTGAATTTTCGCGACGGCCTGGCCATCGGCCGCGAACAGATGACAATGTTGAGGTTCAAAGGTCAGACCAAGACGTGTTCCTGGAGCGATCGCCTCATGATCGTGGGGAAGCCTTACCGCGACCGTGTCTTCGGCGCCCTCGACGTCGAGAAAGGCAAAGGTGTCGGCCCCGAGGCGCTCAAGCATGATGACATCGCCAAACATAAGCGCCTGATCGGCAGGGCAGATACGGCCATGTTCGGGGCGGATGCCGAGCGTCAGCGGCGCATCCTCTGATTGCTTCGGAGCAACGAACGGCAGCCGAACGACTTTGGTCGCTGCGCCCTGACCAATAGTCACCGACACTCCGGTGTCGTCCGCTGCGGCAAGTCGCGTGTCGAGAAAGCCCATTGTCGGCGTCCCGATAAACCCCGCGACAAAGCGATTGGACGGCCGCTCATACAGATCCATCGGAGTCCCGACCTGGCGGATCACGCCGCCTTCCAGAACGACAATGCGGTCAGCCAGCGTCATCGCTTCCACCTGATCGTGGGTAACGTACACCACGGTATTTTTGAGACGCTGGTGCAGCCGCCCGATTTCCATTCGCATCTGGCCGCGAAGCGCGGCGTCGAGGTTGGATAGCGGCTCATCGAACAGGAAGGCGTTGGGCTTGCGCACGATCGCCCGCCCGATCGCCACGCGCTGGCGCTGGCCGCCGGAAAGCTGGCTCGGCTTGTGATGGCGCAAGTCCGTCAGCTGGAGTACGCGCAGCGCTTCTTCCACGCGCTGTTCTCGCTCGGCCCGCGGCTTTTTCGCCAGCTTGAGGCCGAACCCGATATTCTGCTCGACGGTCATGTGCGGATAAAGCGCATAGGATTGGAACACCATGCCGATGCGCCGCCTGGCCGGATCCCAGTCGTTGACCAGTTGATCGTCGAAATAGAGTTCGCCCGAGGTGATTTCCTCGAGGCCGGCGATCATCCGGAGCAGCGTCGACTTGCCGCACCCCGATGGGCCGACCAGCACCAGGAATTCAGACGGAGCGACCGTAAGGCTGACTCCCTTGATGATCTCGGTGCCGCCATATTCCTTGCGGATGTCTCTCAGTTCCAATGTTGCTGGCATGATGCTCCCTCAGCCCTTGACGCCGCTGCCGACCACGCTGCGGACGAACCAGCGCTGGAAGAAGATGAAGGCGAGCAGGATGGGAACGGTGATCACCGACGCGTAGGCCATGACCTCGCCCCACTCGACCCGCCGCGCGGAGAAAAATTGCTGCATACCGATCATCAACGGGCGGGCTTCCTCGCCCGGAACAGTGATGACCGGCCAAAGATACTGGTTCCACATCGCGAGCCCCTGCAGGATCGTCACGGTAGCGAAGACCTGCATCGAGGATGGCACGATGACGTGGCGGTAAACCTGGAAGGGGGTCGCGCCGTCGATATAGGCCGCCTCGTCGAAGTCTTTCGGAATGTCGCGGAAGAACTGGTAGAACAGGAATATCGAAAAGGCGTTGGCGATGAAGGGAATGATCTGGACATAGATCGTATCGAGCCACGAGCGGGTGAGAGCGATCCCGTCGCTGAAATCAAGGCCCGGCAGCTTGGTTACGAGCAGCATCATCGGGACGCTGATGGCCTCCAATGGCACCGCCAGGAGTACGACCAGCACGACCAGGACCGCCTGCTTTCCGCGCCATTCCAGCCGTGCCAGCGCGTAGGCTGCGAGGCTGTTGACAAACAGTCCAAGCGCTACGGTCACAACCGTTATGATCACGGAATTGAGCAGGAAATGGCCAATATTGCCCCGCTGAAAGACGGCGTTGTAATTGGCCCAGGTCAGGTCACCAACCGGCAGCACGGCGCGCAGCGATTCAACGTCGGCGAAGATCGCGTCATTCCCTTTAAGCGACGACGCGAGCATGAACAGGAACGGAAAAATGAAAAGCGCCGAGAGCAACGCCAGCAGCGCATAGAGGGCAAAACGGACCGGCAGATTTTTGCGCTGGGCAGGCGTCATGACTTCATTCTCGCGCGCCGGCGCTGCACAGCCTGTTGCAACAGGATCAGGATCGTGATGATCCCGAAATAGACAATCGAGATCGTCGAACCATAGGCGATATTCTCTTCGCGGACGCCCCGTTGGATCGCCTGGAACATCACGGTGGAGGTCGCGTTCTGCGGCCCACCCTGGGTCATCACGTCGACCTGTGTGAACAGGCCGAGCGCCGCAATTGTCGTCACGATCAAAACAAAGGTGATGGTCTGGCGCAGGCCGGGAATGGTGATATTCCAGAACCGCTGCCATGCATTGGCGCCATCGATCTTCGCGGCATCATAAAGCTCCTGCGAGATGCCCTGAAGGCCGGCGAGAAGGATCAGCATCTGGAAACCGGCGCCCTGCCAGGCCGACATGATCGCGAGCGCCGGCATCGCGGTGTGAGCATTGCCCAGCCAGTCGACGGGCTGAAAAGCGCCGAAACTGACGAAGGACAGGAGCGCGTTGAACAGGCCCAGATCCTTGTCGAACAAGAAGGCCCAGACGACGGAGACAATCACCATCGACATCACGACCGGCGAGAAGAATATCCCGCGAAACACCACCTGCCCCTTCAGCCCGGAATTGACCAGCAACGCCATCACCAGCGCGGCGGTGCATTGGAGCGGGACGACCAGGAGCGCGAACAGGAAGGTATTGAGCAGCGACTGAAGAAACTCGGGATCCTTGGCGAGGATCGAAACACGTTTGTCACCCCAGCGATATTCGGTCATCGGGCGATACCCCGCATAGGCCGGATCGCTGCGCGTGATCGACCGCGCCCGGGCATATTGCGGCTCGCCTCGGCTGTCGGTCATGATGTGCCCAGCTGAGTCCCGCTCGGGCGATTGCACCAGATAGCTTATGGAAAGCAGCCGCTGGTAGTTCTCGGTCCCGACGAATTCTCCGGGATCGGGCGACACGAGCCGCTGATTGGTGAAGGTAAGCGCAAACGACATCAGCACCGGGATGAGAACGAACATGACGAGCCCGATGAAAGCAGGCGCTCCGAACCACATCGCGGCACGGCGGGTGCCACCGCCCCTGGCAACGGACCCGCTCATGGTCTGGCCCTTTGGTGCGGACGGGTGAGGCCGCTGTCATTGTCAGCCAGCGCATTGTCGATTTCATCGGCCGCATCGTCGAGCGAGTCCTGCACGTCCTTGCCGTCCATGATGTTCCGCGTCCCCTTGTAAAAGGCGTTGGAAATCTCGGTGAAGGCGGGTGTCGACGGCCGTTGCCGGGCAAAGCGCTGGAGCATGTCGAAGAAGATGCGGTTGCGTCCGCCGGGGCGGTATTCCTTCGACAGGGCCGCGCCTTCGGCGGTCACAGGAACGAGGCCGATCGCATCGGACATGCGCGCGACTTCGCGCGGCTGCATAAGAAAGCTGATGAACGCGCCGGCTCCATCGGGATGAGGGCAAGCCTTGCTGATCGCCCATTGCCAGCTCCCCCCGCCGATCACCACCCCGTTGCCGAAATCGGGAGGCGGCAGGATCAACAGATCGTCCTTCGCATGTTCGCGGTACGCGGGCGTCCACCAATTGCCGGTATAGACGAGGGCCGCGCGGCCTTTGATGAAGGCGCTCTGGTCGGGCTCCATGCGATTGACCAGGCCTCTGGAAAAGAGCGATTGGAACCAGTTGCCGAAGCGCTGGCCACTCGCTCCGTTAAGGACACCCTCTGCCGTACTCATCGACGCGGGCTTGATCAGGTCGCCGCCAAAGCTCTGCAGGATCGGACTATAGCCATAGGTCCACCAATCGGCCTTGGGATCGCTGTTCGAAAAATCGAGCGGGTAGCGATACGCTCCGGTTGCTTTCAGTTTTTCGAGAACGCCATCGAATTCCTTGAGCGACCAGGGCTGATCCAGCGTCGGGACGCGCGCGCCGATTTTAGCAAGCGTCGTGCGTCTGGTGAAGATGGCCAGCGCGGCATCGAACTGGCCCACCGAATAGACCCGCCCTTCGAAGCGTCCGATGGCGGCGGGGCTGACAGTTTTGAGCAAGGCCTCGGGAACATGGCCTTGCAATCGCTGCAGATGTCCTGCCCAGACGAAGCGCGCCACTTGCGGATTGTCGACCGTCATGATGCACGGCATCCGGCCGGACAGCGAAGCGGACACCACCGATTGCGAATAGGCGCCCTGCGGCAGGGACTGGGCGCGCACATGCCATTTGGTCTGCGACGCGTTGAACCGGTCGATCGCGGCCTTGGTGGCGGCTTCCTCGTCGAGGCCGGCCAGATTTTTCCACAAGGTCAGCTCGGTGCGCCCGTCCGCAACGGGCGCTTCTCCGCATCCGGAGAGGCAAAACGCGAGGGCGCAAAAGATGGACTTCGCCTTACCCGGCATGATCTATCGTTTGCGCAAGCTGGAGGGCGCCGACCAAACCGGGCGACGGATCGACCAGCTGCGGCCGGGCGATATAGGTCTCGGCATCGCGGCTGAACTGATCGAGGGCATAGCCGCGCGTCAGTTCCTCGAAATGCACGCGAATGCGGTTGTAGAGAGTCGAGCGTTCGAGCACCCCACCGCCGATGATGATCCGCTCGGGCCGCTGGCTGTAGGTCAAATTGGCGCAGATCGCGGCGATGTAATGGGCTTCGATTTCCCAGGCCGGATGACCGATCTCAAGATCCTCCGCGCTCTTTTCCCAGCGCGCCTTCATCGCCGGGCCGCTCGCGAGGCCTTCCGCGCAGTCACCATGATAGGGGCATATGCCGGCAAAATCATCGCCTCGTGCCCGCGAGAGGCGGATATGGCCGACCTCGGGATGGCCTGTCCCTTGGCTGGTCTTGCCGCCCTCAACGATGCCGACACCGATGCCGGTGCCGACAGTCATGTAGCAGTAGCGCGACAAACCGGCCGCCGCGCCCGCTGCTCCTTCCGCCAAGGCTGCGCAATTTACGTCGGTATCGATCGCGGTTGGAACCCCGAGACTGGTCTGTATGGCACCGAGGAGGTCGAAATCGGACCATCCTGCTTTTGGCGTGGTGGTGAGCCGCCCATAGCCCGGCGATGTCCGGTCAAGGTCGATCGGTCCGAAGCTTGCGATGCCAGCCGAGATAGGATGACCGAATACCTCGGTCTGTTCCTCATAGAAGGCCTTGATCGCGTCCAATGTTTCCGCCGGGCCTCGGGTCGGAATTCTGGTCTGTGACAAGATGCTGCCATCGGCGGCCGCAAGCGCGCAAAGAACCTTGGTTCCGCCAGCCTCAATCGCAGCAAAAATCTTGTTCGACCTGGACACTTGTTGCGTACCTAATTCTGCTCATCGAAGATTGGCGAAATCCGGAGGGGCTGCGAAGGGCTATACCGCCGAAAGCGGGCGGGCGCAGCGATGGAGATAACTAGAAGAGAATCTCCATCGCTGCGCTGCGATCAGAAGCGATAATTGACCATCATTCGAAACGTGCGCCCGAACAAGGGCCGGGCGACGCCGCGATTGCTCGTTCCATTCGGCGCCTTGAGATCGAAGAACAAGGGATCGCCCTCGGTGAACGAAAGCTGATTGGTCAGGTTTGCGGCATGAACCTGAAGCGAGAGCCGATCGGTCACATCCCATAAGGCGCCGGCGTCGACGATATAGTAGGACGGATAGACCGTGACGTTCAGATCCTGCGAGTTCGAATAGCGCGACGAACGATGTTCATAGCTGCCGTATAATTTGACCGGAAGGCCAGTCATCGGTTTCAGATCCAGGCGCGGGCGAATGAACACCGTGGACACCGCCTGCCGGCCTTCGCGCCTGCCATCCTGGCTCACCGTTGCGAAGGCATAGCTGTTCGGGCCGGTCTGATTGACGATGGTGAAGCTGGAGCCATTGACCTTCGGGTCCTGCAAGGTGACATTTGCAGACAGGTCGAAGCCCGGGATGAACGGGGGACGGACGACGAGTTCCAGCTCCGCACCATAGTTGGTGGTGCCGTAGGAATAAGCCTCACTGACGATCGGACAGGCGGTGATAGACGTCCCGAGCCCCGAGTTGCACGAGGGATCCGCGATGTCGGCATATTGGTTGATCAACGTGCGCGGCGTGAACTTGTTGTAGAAGCCCGTGGCGCTTGCATCGACGAAGCGGGAGCGGAAACGGATGCCGCCTTCGAACTGGGTGATTTTCTCCACCGGGTCGCCTTGCGGCGCCGACTGGGCAAAGGCCACCCCGTCGTTGAAGCTCGGGAGGCGGAAGGATTTGGCGGCCAGCCCATAGACCGCCAGATTGTCCTTCAGCGAGTAATTCGCACCGATCGCCCAGCCCGTCCCCGTGTAGCTTTCATTCAGATATTGCGGAGGTCCGAGCGTCTGGATGGACGCCAGTGCCCGGTTGCCGCTCTGCGCGCCGCCCGGAAACTGCGCGACAGGGACGTTGCGGTTCTGAAACTTGATGTTGAGCTTTTCGCGCTCCCAGCGAAATCCTGCATCGATCCGCAGCTTGCCGTCGAGCGTTTCCCAATGATCCTGGATATAGCCGGCGAAATTTTCCGCGTCGCCGGTTGCTGCGTTGCCGTAAATGCTCGGAAGATAGCTGCCATTGAGCGACAGCGGCGCGACCTTGTTGCCGTTTGCGTCGACCAGAAAAATGTCCACCAGTTCGGACGGCGACGCGAGAGTCGAGATCGTCAGGCTGGCCTGGAAATTATAGCTGTCGCTATTGGTGCTGTGATAGCCGCCGAAGGTCAGGTTATGACGCCCGAGGAACTGAAACTCCTTCTGGATCGTCAAATTCTGCGTGGCACTTTCCAGCTTCGACTGGACGATCCACGGGATCTGGAAACTCAGATTGCTGCCGGCGGCGATAGGCTGCCCGTCGCTGACGTTGAAGGCGGCCAGTCTGCCGCCCGCTCCGGCGATCGTCTGATTCTGGCCATAGAGGGCCCGGATCTCGTTGAAGTTGGCAAAGCCTGCATTGAGGATCGGGTTCTTGTAATTGTTGTTGAAGTCGGCGGGATTCGCGGCGTTGAAATAGGCCGCCAGGACATTGCGGTTATAGAAGGGCGCGTTGTTCGGCGTGCCTTCCGATAGCTGCCAGTTGGCGTCAAATGCCGGCTGCAGGAAGTCGTTGACGTAACGATCGTTCAGGAAATTTCCGGCCGTCGCGGCATCGTTACCAGCGAAAAGCGCATTGAACCCCGACGTTCCGTCAACATAATTTGCATTGAAATTGAAGCGCCATCCGGAATCGAGTTCCTTCGAGAATGTGACGGCCAAGGTGGTGAATTTCGGATGGATGCCATCGGCCAGATCGGCGACGGTCGTCTGGCCGTTGCCGTCGACCTGCGTGACATAGCGGTTCGCGGGCGAAAGCAGGGTCCCGTCGCGGAAGCCGATACCAATGGGCTCGACCGTCTTCGGATCGATATAGATCGGATCGTCGGCTGTGCCCGGCTGCGAGAAGCCGGGAACCTGGAACGGGATGTTGTTGTAGACCGCGGCACGGTCATTGAGGAATGTCGCGTAGAAGCCGAGATTGGTCGACCCATCATCGCTTTGATAGGTCAGGTTGCCGCGGATCTGGCCCCCTTTGTCGGCGGTGTAGCCGGTGTCGCGCAGGCCGCCCGACGTCCGGTAAAAGCCTCCGATCGCGAAGTGGAGATTCTTGCTGATCGGCCCTGAGAAAAACAGGTCGTTGCGAATGAAGTCGTAATCCGCAAGTTCGAGCTTGTAGGCCCCTTCGAAAGAGTCCCCGCCGGTCTTCGTGATGTAGTTCACGACGCCGCCCAGGCCGTTCGAATAGATGATGCCGCCCGGGCCGCCCTTGATGGCCTCGACGCGATCGGTCATCAGGTCGTTGCTGAAGAAGACGTCGCTGTTGGCGAACGGCACATCGGAATCCTGATACACCGGCATGCCGTCGACAAGCTGCGGCGCATAGCGATAGCCGCTGCTCGGCAATCCGCGCACCGTGACATTGTTGCTGCGCTCGCCCGCGGTGCTGCCTTCGGCGAAGAAGCCGGGGATGTTGTTGAGCAGATCGGCGGTGCTGATCGGCGCCAGCTGCTGAATCTGCTTCTGGTCGAGCGTGTCGATCGTGAAGGTCGTGTCGACCTTGCGCGTCTTGTTGACCACGCCGGTCACGATGATTTCATCGTCCTTCTTCGCTGCGTCCGAGGCATCGGCGGATCTGGCCGTTGCGTTTGCGTCATCGGCCGTCTGCGCGAACGCCGTCGTGCCCAGCGACAGCGCGAGGATCGACGCGCCGCACAATCCGATCGAGCGAATGAAAGAGATTTTCATCTTGTCCTCCCCAAGGCCGCCACAGGGCCCCTTTTCGTTAGTTTCGACCGATTCGCTGACCGGCTGGCGGGCAATAAGCATAAAATTGTCGACGTCGTCAATTTGTTTTGTCGACGTCGACAACCGGATGGCCAGCACGTCGGGCTCATGGTAGTAAATTATCCTGGCCTTCTCTGGAGAAGGGTGACGAGCGACGAAGAATCTGGAGAGGGACCTTCTTGCAAACAATCAAAGACGTTGCGGCGCGGGCGGGAGTATCGGATCGGACTGTGTCGCGTGTGGTCAATGGCGAGCCGAATATCAGCAAGAAGACCCGGGTCCGCGTTGAAGAGGCGATTGCCGAGCTGAATTATATTCCCAATCTGGCAGCACGCATGGTTCGCACCAACCGATCGGGCGTGCTCGGGGTCATTACCGACGTAGTCTCCACCACGCCCAATTCCGTCGATCTCATTCGCGGCATCCAGGACCGCATCTCGACCTCGGGACAAAGCATCTTGATCGCCAACACCTCGGGTACGCTCGAGGAGGAAAACAAGGTCTGGCGGACCTTCAGAGAACATCGGATCGACGGGGTCCTGTACGCGACGATGTACCATCGCGGCATCGCGTTCGATCCTGAGGCGCATGCGATCCCGACCGTGCTGGTCAATTGCTTTGCTGAAGGCCGCGACGATGTGCCGGCCGTATTGCCCGACGATTATGGCGGCGAGGAAGGCGCGACCTCCTATCTCATCGCCTCGGGCCATAGCCGGATCGGCTATATAACGCTGAACCCCGCGATCATAGCCGCGCGGCTGCGGCGGCAAGCGTTTGAGGATGTGATGCGCAACCACGACTTCGCGGTCAACCCGAAGTGGGTCACGTCGGGATATGAAGGGCCTGAAGGCGGCGAAACCATCTGCGCCTATGAAGTTGTCCGGGAGATTTTGTCAGCTCCGCCCGGCGAGCGGCCCACCGCGCTGCTTTCGGGCGATGACGAAATCGCGATGCAATCGATCTTTGCCGCCATGTCTCTGGGGCTCGCCGTCCCCGAAGACATCGCGATCGTCGGCTTCGACGATTTCCAGATGATCTCTACCCGCACCGTTCCGCAGCTCACCACGGTCGCGCTGCCTTATTATGAGATCGGGATGCGCGCCGCCGACAAATTGCTCGCGATGCTGGGTGGTGAAGCCGACAATGAGGTCGTTGAGCGACTACCCTGTCCTCTCATTCGGCGCGCAAGCGCCTGACATTCACTCTCCCGCTGTACCGGCAGGCTGAAGATCCAGCGCCCAGGCCTGGATATTGGCTTTTGCCGGCCCCTCGGACATCAAGCCCAAAGCCCCGCTTTCAGGATTTGCCGGATAGACGCGAAACGAAAAAGCGGCAGCGTCATTGACGAACACGTCAACAACCGAATGGTCGACAAAAACATGGAAGCTTCTGGGTTCGCCGAAAGCCGCAACATCATAATCGCCGGTCAGCAACAAAGGCCCTTCACTCTCCCCGCCAGTCGAGGATTTACGCTTATCGAGAACGATCTGGCGCGCTTCCCGGTCATAGTAGATCCGCGTGACTTCGGGTCCGTCCGCCGAAGCGTGAATGTAGACGCCATATTTGCCGGTCGGCGGCACGTCCGAGAAGTCGGCGATCAGCTCATAAGCGCTGCCAAAATCCGCAATCTTCCGGTCTCCCGTCACCGATAACGCCTTGCCCTCGGCATGCGCGCTTTGGCGCAGGCCCTGAAGCGCGGGAAGCGGGGCCTGGCCCAGCGTCTTGCCGTCGGGCATGAGACGATAAACCCGTGGCAGCGCGAAGGTGTGCGCCCAGCCGGCCTTCAACTGCGCCTCGGTCGTCCGCCGTTCGTCGACAATGCCGATACCGACAAGCTCTCCCGAGGCCATGCGGCTGACGGTCGGGCTTAGATGCCCGGGAATGAGATCAAGCATTTTCGGGGAGACATCGTCAGGCTGGAACCTGCTCCCGTCCCACCGGCCGATCCAATAGACCCCGCGCGTGGCCTTCTTGCCATATTTGCTGACGCTCCCGCCGATCGGATTGGCGACCAGGAGATATTTGTCCCCCGCGAGCTTTTCGAACACGGGCATTTCCCAGATGTCCGATCCGATATCCATCTTGCCGAAAGGAGCGAAGTCGGGCTGCTTCTTCCAGCATTTGGTATCCGACAGGGCGCCATCGCAGCGATAGTAAGCGAGACCGCCGCCTTGCCCGAGCATCGCGGCGCCGACGATCATATGCCAGGCGCCATTGTCTTTCCACAGATAGGGATCGCGGAAATCGCGCAGTCCGGTGCGATCGAGAACTGGACCCAGCTTGCTCCAGCCGCGAAGATATTCGTCGTCGCTCACCGCGACCGATATGCCCGGATTGTAGATGTCGGGAGAATGATTGACGCTCGTGTAGAACGCATAGGCCTTGCCGTCGTCACCGGTCACCACATCGCCCGACCAGATGCCCTTCATGTCGAAGCCGAAGTGATCGTTCTGTAATTGCGGGCGCAGCGCATCCTGCAGGTTCACCCAGTGGATCAGATCCTTGCTGACCATATGGCCCCACACCATTTGCGTTTTGTAGGGACCGTTCGGCGTGCGCTGATAGAAGAGGTGCCACATATCCCCCCGTCGGATCAGGCCATGCGGCTCGTTGGTCCAGTTTGCCGGCGGCATGGCGTGATAGCGCGGCCGCTGCCGGTCCGCCGCAAACCGCGACGGCGGAACAGCCAGCGCCGCGGTTGCGATCGGCGGCGGCCCCGCCGCGTCGGCGATCTGGCTTGCGGGTATGGCGCGGTCGTAGATCTCGACATTGTCGAACGCACCATTGAGCCCGTTGACGTTGAAGACCAGCATCGGCGCATCCCGCCAGCTCTTGGCGATTTCGAGATTGGCCCGCGCCGGCTTGAAGGCGGCCGGACCGCCTTTCGCATCCTGGCCGACAGCCGTACCGTTCAAGTAGAGCGTTGCCGTGCCACTGGCAGGGTCGTAGCTCGCCCCGACCTGTGCCCAGGCGTATAGCGGGAATGGCTTTGCCGCTCGAACTTCTCGAATACCCCGCGCGGTCGACACGCGCAGACCCCAGCGGCCGTAGGTATCGATGAAGACGTCGAACCCCGCATCGCGGCTCGCCTGCTGGATGATCGATGCCGCCGTCTGCTGATCGGTCGGCGCCTCGATCGCCGAAGGATAGCTTTCCAGCGCGACCCAGGCTTTGACCGTGAAGCCGCCCGCAGGCGAAAGCGCGAGTGGCACGGTCGCCGAGCTGGAGAAACCGTCGCTTCGCCATGCCTGGCCGGTGACGCCCGGCACGAAATCGGGTTCGGGAAACTGGGTCGCGATCCGGACGCCGGACGCAGCGGTGGCGGCGGCGCCTTCGAACTCGAGGCGCAGGAGGGGCTGATCCGGAACAGCCTGAGCCGCAGCGTTCGCTGGCGCCAGAAGCGCCAAGGCGAAACCACAGCGCAGCATGCGCTTTAGCTGAACCCGTCGATATTTTCTTGGTTGCCTCATGATGCAGTCTGTGCGCGACAAGCACGCCCCTTTCTTGCTGCTGATCGATCTCCCTCGGCATGGGTATGAACCCCCCGCGCGATCGTCAACCAAAATTTGTCGACGTCGACAATAAGTGCGGGCGTTCGCCTCGGTGGAGGACGGAATCCCCACTGCCCTCGCTGGTTGTAAGACCTACAAAGGAGAACCCATGGCCGAAGTTGACGAGTCCACCCAGTTGCTGTGCCAATCGAGCAAGGGCGATGCGATGGCCGTAAAGACCCGCGATGGCGACAAGCTCGGCCATATTCACGCTTTCATGATGAGCAAGCGGAGCGGCCGAGCCGACCCTGCAATCCGCCCCATCGGCGGATTCCTGCGCACGAGAAGCGTCTATAGCCCGCTTGCCTTCCGGCTCCTGTCTTTGGAACCGACAAGCGATTCCTATATCGTTACGATCGACTGCCGCCTGCTTGGAGGCGGGCCGAGCTGGGTCGCCAACGCGCCCTTGTTCGATCAAGCCTATTGAGGACGCCGATCGACGTGTGAGCGCCGACGTAAGGGCCGACCAATAACAGCTCCGACTGAGGCACCGCCGGGATTTATGTCAGAGCCATAATTGGCTGCCCGGAGTCCCCATCTCGCAGGCTATCTTGCATATGCGCTGCGACGCGGTCGATTCCGTCCCGTTCGATCATCTGGCGGATGTCGAGCGCAAGATCGCCGACCTCGCTGTGTTCCGGCGCGAACTTGAGCAGATGGTCGCACAGTCCAGACAAGGCAGGGTCGCCGAATGCAGGATCATGGAAGCCTTGGCAATTGCAGTCGGATCGCGACCAGAATGTCAGCGTCGCCGTGACCCGCCAGGCAGGCGTGGGCGTCCGACGGATCGGCCGCCGAGACTGTCAGGCGCAAGACGCAGCCGACCGGAGCCATGGCGTTCGCTCGCGCCCGGGTGCGTTGGTGACAGAACGCGCGCTTTCGCCTATGCGCCCCGACATGCACGGGGTTCGCGCCATGTTAGATCGCCATCGCGGGCTGGCCCTGTGGCTGGTGAGTCTTGCGCTGCTGATCAAGGCGCTCGTCCCTGCAGGTTATATGATTGGCCCGAGCCACTCGCGCACGTTCGATGTGATCGTCTGCGCGGACGGCATGGGCGCACCCATTGCCCGCCAGATCGCCATCGAGTTCGATGACAGCGGGAAGCAGGCTGGCAAGCATGTCGGCGGAGGCGAATGTGCCTTCACCGCGCTCGGCCATGGTTCGATTGCTGTAGCCGACCCCGCGCTGCTCGTGCTCGCGCTGCTTTTCATCCTGCTCCTGGGCTCCACGGCCCGGCCTTCGGCGCGTGCCGCGCGCGCGCCCCGCTTACGCCCGCCGCTCCGCGGCCCGCCAGCAAGAGCCTGAAGCTCAAGCCGGAGCAGCGACCACCGCCTTCGGCAACCCCGAGCCGGCGGCGCTTGCGTAAGAAGCAAAAAACCGACTCGCCGCCGTGCGACCGGTCTTGTCGACCCCTGTGAAGGGCGCTCGCCTGCCCGGCCTTCGTAGCCATCACGGCCCAGACCGCATTCCATTCGGAGATTCCCGATGAAGATCTCATTCCGCCTCGCAGCGCTTGCGCTGCTCACGGCAGCGGCAACGCCGCTGCTCGCCGCCAGCCTCACCGCGGGCGCGCTCGTCATAGACACGCCCTGGTCGCGCCAGACGCTGCCGACCCAGAAGGTCGGCGGCGGCTATCTCAGCGTCACGAACAAGGGAAAAGTCGACGATCGCCTTCTCTCCGCAACCAGCACCGCCGCGCGCGAAGTGCAGATTCACACCATGTCGATGGACGGCGGCGTGATGCGCATGCGGCCGCTAAAGAATGGCGTTCCCCTTCCCGCCGGCAAGCGGATCGATCTCAAGCCGGGCGGGGCGCATCTCATGTTCATCGATCTCAAGCGCCCGCTTGCGCTCGGGTCGACGGTGCCGGTCACGCTGCGCTTTCAACGGCAGGGCGCCGTTACCGTGCGCTTCAAGATCGAAGCTGTCGGTGCCACCGGACCGTCGGAGAAGCGTCATGGCAACTGAACCGAGCGCAACGCCGCCGCTGGTCATCGTCCGCCGGGTCCTTTGGGGACTCGTTGCCCTCGCCGCTATCGTCGGGCTTGTCCTGGTCTTCGCCCCCAAGAACCGGTCGACCGCGACGGCGGCGGCCTATGAGGATAGTTTCGGCGGCCCCTTCACCTTGCAGGGAACCGACGGCAAGGCGGTTACGGAAAAAACGCTTGCGGGCAAGCCGTTCGCGCTCTTCTTCGGTTTCACCCGATGCCCCGAAGTCTGCCCGACGACGCTCGCCCGCTTGGCGAGCCTCCGCACGCAGCTCGGCGAGGACGGCGACAAGTTCAACATCGTTTTCGTCTCGGTCGATCCCGAGCATGACAAGCCGGCCGACATCGGGAGCTATATCTCCCTGTTCAAGACGCCGATCTATGGCCTGACGGGCACAGCGCAGCAGCTGGCGAAAATCCAGAAAGGCTATGGGGTCTATGTGAAGAAGGTCCCGATCGAGGGCGGCGATTACACGATGGACCATACGGCCGCGATCTTCCTGATGGACAGGCGCGGCAAGTTCGTCACGACGATCGATTATCACGAGAATGACAAGGTCGCGCTCGAAAAGCTCAAGCGCATCATTGGCTGACCCGCAGCGCCCCCGGAGCGATCCAGACGAGATCGCCCGGGGCTTCGATTGAAGGAAACGCGATGGGCCGGAAACCGACCGGACGGTTCATTGCAAATATTGGGCGATTGCCCATGTCTGATGCGCGGGCCGGGCCCCCTGGCGATCCCATGGATCGCGATGACGGACCGCATCGGGGATTTATCCGATGCCGGCTCTACCATCATGCCCTGCACGCGCATCGCATCCCCGGTCGATCATGAATGGAGACCATGTAATGAAGCATTATACACCCCGGCTTGCTGCCGAGCCAAACCGACCCGAGCCGCGCCAATGCTGCGTGCCGGACGGGATAAACGCGCGATGACCGGGCCGGCTGTCGGCATGCCCTGCCCGGCATGCAAAACCCCGCTCGCGATGTCCGACCGACAGGGCGTCGAAATCGACTATTGTCCGCAATGCCGCGGCGTATGGCTCGACCGCGGCGAGCTCGACAAAATCATCGAGCGAAGTAGCGCAGCTACGCCCGCACCGCCGGCGGGTCCCGCCGCAACGCAGCAGTCCTATCCCACCGCCTCCCATGGTTGGGATCCGCGCTACGGCGGTCATAACAAGGGCTATCCGAAGCGCCGCAAATCCTTCCTCGAGGACTTGTTCGACTGAGGGCGAGTGACGGGGCCGGAAGACCGGTCCCGCTCCACCGCGGCCTTTCCGGCGCCGACGTGGCGGCGTATGAAGCATCAAATCGACGCGGCTTTTGACAGGGTCCGGTGCCGATGGCGCGCAACTTTCTCCCAGACAGGAATTCAGCGATGACATGGCCCAAAGGTACGCGCGCGCTGTTGCTGCATAATGCCAGGGCGCGGCAGGGCCAGCAAGCGCTGGCCCCCGTCCGCGAACGACTGATTGCTGGCGGGCTGCTGGTCACGGTCGAGCCGTTCGAAAGCCTGCCCGAAATCGCCCGCGACGTAACGCGGCTGCATCGCACCACCGATATCGTCGTGGTCTGCGGCGGCGACGGTTCGATTTCCTCAGCCGCACCGGCCGTGATCGAAAGCGGTCTGCCGCTTGGTATCATTCCCGCCGGGACCGCCAATGATCTTGCGCGCACTCTTTCGATCCCTCTCGACTTCGCCGCCGCGGCGGACGTGATCGTCGAGGGTCACAGCCGCAGGATCGACGTCGGCACAGTCAACGGCCACGCCTTCTTCAACGTCGCCAGCATTGGGCTCAGCAGCGAACTGGCGCAGAAACTCGACCCGGCGATCAAAAAGAGATTCGGGCGACTCGGCTATGCGGTTGCAGCGCTGCGTATCCTCGCGGGTGCCAAGCGCTTCCGGGCGCGCATCTCGGAGAAGGGCGAGGCCAGGGTGGTCGGAACCTACCAGATCGCGATCGGTAACGGCCGTCTCTACGGGGGCGGGAACGTCGTCGAGGAGAATGCCGCGATCGACGATGGTACGCTCGATCTGTACAGTCTTGAGGTGAAAAATGTCTGGAAACTCGCGCTGATGGTTCGCGCATTTCGGTCCGGCACCCATGGCGCGTGGAAGGAAGTTCGCACCGCCAAATGCGTCGAGTTCGATATCGAGACGCGCAAACCGATGCCGGTGAACACCGATGGCGAGATCGTCACCGCAACGCCGGCCCATTTTCGGGTGCTGCCGCAGGCAATTTCGGTTCTCTCGCCCTGCGACTGCCCGGTCACTTCGCGCACAGTCCCGCTCTACCACCACTAGTCTCGCCCTTTTAACTTGCGCTTGTCTGGTCCGACGGAGTGACGTAAATCGCTCGTGCGGGCCGGGCCCCTCTGGCGGTCGAGACAGCGACGATCGTGATGTCGGACCGCATCGAGCAAGGCTCGGTGCAACGTCTGCGTCTTGGTTTTCTGCACCCCTCGCTATATTCTCCTCGCTGGCGGACAGGAGCGGACGTGGAAGGCCTCATCACTTTATTCGAAGACCCGGCTGTATGGGCCGCCCTGGCCACGCTCGTCGTGATGGAGATCGTCCTCGGGATCGACAATCTGATCTTCATCTCGATCATCTCGAACAAGCTTCCCGAAGCGCAGCGACAGAAGGCACGGCGAACCGGGATCGCTCTCGCCCTGATCATGCGGCTCGCGTTGCTTGCCGCGATCGCCTGGCTCGTCGGACTGACCGCCGTCGTGATCGATCTCGGACTGCAGGGCTCACCCGATGCTTATGGCAAGCCGAGTTTCGAAACGGCCTTCTCCTGGCGAGACATCATCCTTGTCGCGGGCGGCCTGTTCCTCATCTGGAAAGCAACGAGCGAGATTCACCATAATGTCGATCCGAACCCGAACGACGGCGTCCTCGGCGCAGGGAAAAAGGCGCTGACCTTCGGATCGGCGATCGTCCAGATCCTGCTCCTCGATCTCGTCTTCTCGGTCGATTCCATCCTGACCGCGGTTGGTATGACCGAGCATTTGCCGGTCATGGTGATCGCCGTGGTTGCCGCGGTGCTCGTCATGCTGCTCGCAGCTGATCCGCTCGCCAACTTCATTCGCGACAACCCGACCGTCGTCATGCTGGCGCTCGGTTTCTTGCTCATGATCGGGGTGGTGCTGATCGCCGATGGCTTTGGCGCGAAGGTGCCTAAGGGCTATATCTACACGGCCATGGCCTTCTCTGCCGGTGTCGAAGCGCTCAATATTTGGGCGAGGAAGCGGCGCGAACGCATGGCGCGCGTCGAGGAGGGTTCAGGCCCGTCCCCTTCGCCCGGGCGCTAATCGACTTTGGACCTGTCCCGGAAAAGGCTGGTTTCGCCGGAGGCGATCGCAAGTGAATAGACTGGTTCTCGATCTATTTCCGGCACGCCGTCTTGCATGCGCCTGAGCCATAGCTGTGCATTGTCCTGCATCGGGCGAGGCGGTGCCAGGCGTGAGAACCTGCTTCTCCGCCCTCGACTCGCCGCCCGGCCCGGGCCCTTTTCCTTTCGGAAGCGCGCTGTAATCGTGCCCAAAAAGCTGGGACACGGGGAGGCTTAGGCTTCGCCAGTGAAGATCGCTGTATATGACGCTCAACTGCAATGGCGGACTGCATCTCGGCGATTTGCCGCATGGTGGCGATGGGGCCGCCTTACCCGGCGCTGGCGACAGCATCCATCGCCCTCCAGTTGCAGCTGGATGAGGGATGGGGGGTCAGGTCGGGCCCTGGAAGACACTCATCGATCGTTCCCGAGCGGACCGGAGCTGGCGCATTTTACCCGGCATCGCGCACCGTTCGCCAAGCGAGGATGATAGCCTCTGCCAAGCGATCAACGGTCGCGGCGTCCGTAGCCGGGGAAATGATGGATATCCTCAGCACACGGCGTCCCTTCCAGTCCGCGCCCAGCGCAAGGAAACGACCATCCATGCGAAGTTGGCCGATGACCGCAGTGGTTTGGTGATCGCACCGGTCGGCGTTGGCGGGATCTCCAAAGGCGAGGATGATCTGGTTCAACACCACATCATTTGCGATTGTGATACCAGCTTCATCCGACAGGGCGGCGGCAAGCCGTCGGGCGAGATCGCAATGGGTGCGAACGATGTTCGCAAGGCCTTGCCGACCCAAGGCGCGCAACATCGCCCATAAGGGAAATCCCCGTGCGCGCCGCGACAGCTCGGGCACAAACTGGCTGGGATCGTGCTCAACGCCTTTGGCCGGCACGAGATAGCTGGCCTGGATCGACATTGCGCGAGCGTGGGCAGTCCTGTCGCGGACGATCGCGAACCCGCTATCATAGGGTAGTTGCAGCCATTTATGCCCATCTACAGACCAAGAATCCGCCTCGCCCACCCCGACGAGGAGTTCCGCCTTCTCAGGCAGCAGCTGTGCCCAGAGGCCGAAGGCGCCGTCGATATGAAGCCAGGCGTTATGCTTCCGGCAGACCAGGGCAATTTCAGCGAACCGATCGAACGCGCCCGTGTTGATCTGCCCTGCCGTCGCAATGACGATCGCCGGGCCGTCGTGCTGACTCAGTTCGCTTGCAAGGCTTTCGACATTCATGCGCCCTTGCGCATCGGTTGCGATTTCGCCGATGCGGCTGCCCAGCCCAAGATAACGCAGCGCCGAAATATCCGTCGCATGGACACTGTCCCCTGCAAAGGTACGGATGCGCGGGGCGCCGGCGAGTCCTTCGCGTTCCACATCCCAACCCGCGCGCCTCAGCAGTTCGCCGCGCGCTGCCGCCAGGCAAGTGAACGCCGCCATAGTCGCGCCGCTGACGAACCCCACGGAGCACTCTTCGGGCAGACCCAGCAAGTCGAGGAGCCAGCGCCCGCCGATCTTCTCGGCTGTGGCGCCTGCCGGCGAGCACGCATAGCTTGCGACGTTCTGGCCCCAGGCGCTGGTCATCATATCGGCCGCTACGCCGAGCGGGTGTGATCCGCCCATGACCCAGCCGAAGAAGCCGCTACTGGCCGGCGATGTAATTCCGGCTTCCGCTGCCGCAGCTAGCGCGTCGAGAACCATTGCCCCGTCTTCGGGATGCTCGGGCGTCGGCCCGTCGAACAGCTTTTCGAGATCTTCCGGGCCAACCGCCGCGCCGGGCGCCCGGGCGCCCAGGCTATCGCGGTAGCGGCAGGCGTGCTCCATCGCCCGCTGGAATAGGTCGCGGTGGTCGATCGCAGGCGTGTCTGTCACATTCCTATTCCCATAATTTCTAGCGTCGGCCTTCGATCTGGCCCGGTTCCGACACATATTCAGTTCCGACGGAAGGTGCTGAACTGGAATTTCTGAATGGAGCCTGCGGGCGTCCGGTGCGCGTGCCGTTCTTCCGAGAGCAGCGCGAACCCGTCCCCCAATATCGCGGCGAGGCTTGCTCCATCGTGGCGAACGACAGGCAGACCCGAGCAGTGTTCGGGCCCATCGGGCGCGAACGTGCCGATGACCGCGACGCCGCCCGGCGCCAGCGCCTCATCAAGTGTAGCGGCGTAACGGGCTTGCTCGGTGGGTTCGATCAGGAAATGGAACGCCGCCCGATCATGCCACACGTCATAGCGCCGGTCGGGTATCCAGCGGACGACATTGGCGACGATCCAGCGGACCCGATTGCCCCGTTCGCCAAGTCGGCCGCGGGCAATCCGCTGCCCTTCAGCCGACAAATCGAGGCACGCCACATCGGCAAAGCCGAGATCGAGCAGCGCTTCCGGCAGGCGTGAGGCGCCGCCGCCGACGTCGATCACCGGGCCACGCGCGTCGGTTGCTTGCTCGATCAGCCTGAGCGACAGGGCGGGCGCCTCCTCGAACCAGCTTACGCTGTTGTCGGGCTTGGTGGCATATATGGTGTTCCAATAATCTGACCTGTCGGTCATGGTCCTTCTCCCGTCCGCAGTGCCGTCGATCCCGGCGAATGAATTTTGCAGAGAGGTCCAGTGTCATAAGGCGCGTCGTTCGCAATCAGCCGGATTTTCATTAACCCGGCTCCAGATCGACGATCAGGGGCTCGCGATTGCACGAGCGGACGAAGGCGATAAGCGCGTCCGGCGAAAGCCCGATGCTTTCCTGCTGGACGAGCGGGTGGAAATTGACCTGCTGCGCATTGAGCAACACACGGTCGATAACGACCGTCACCTCGCCCGCTTCGTCATTGATGATGCCGAGCGGGGTAAGCGCACCGGGCGCTACGCCAAGAAGGGCTTCCATCCGCTCGGCCGTCGCGAAGCCGAGGCGGCCATTTGCGCCGATCCGTGTGTGCAGGCTCTTAAGGTGCAACTCGCGGTCTTCGTGAATGGCAAGCAGGAACAAGCGTCCCTTCTTGTCCTTGAGCAGCAGGTTCTTGGTGAAGGTGCCCGCCATGTCGCCGCGCAGGCGCTTGCCTTCCTCGACCGTCTCATGCGCCGGATAAGGCACGATCGCCCTTGTGGCCCCAAGTTCGGCGAGACGGTCGAACAGCCGCGCGCGATCCTTGGCTATTCCCAGGGAAATGGTGATGTCTCGGGTCAACGGGGGGCGCTCTCTTCATCGTTCGTATGGATTGCACGCAGGATCATCCATTGCCCGACGATGATCGCGAGCGCCGCCCCCGAGAGCAGAAAGCCGTTGCCGTAGATCGGCAGAAAGCCCTTGAACTCGCCCTTGGCAATTGCCGACCAGCCATTGAAATGCTGGGTCGCCGCTGTGACGGCGCCGAGCGCACCAAGCAGGCTGGCGAGATACAAGGTCGTCCATGACCGGCGCGCCGGCACCAGCATCAGTATCCCCAGGAGACCGATCACCGTGCGCTGGACCTCGCAATAGGGGCACATTTCGACCGCGCCCGACCATTCCATTGTCCAGGTGGCCAGAGAGACAACAAGCGCGACGATGCCCAGCGGGCGGATATTGCGCGCGAGGGCGGGCGGCAGTTCGGGCATGATCTTTCTTCCTCTCTGATTCATGTGGCCAGCGCCCCCGTCCGGCGCGCGCGCAGTTCCTGCCAAATCAGGACAAGCGCCGCAGCCGCGAGCCAGGGCAGCAGGATGAGATTAAGGCGCTGCCAGCCGAGCAGGTCCAGCAGCGCGCCCGCGCCGAAGGAGCAGGCGAGACCCACCGCGAAGATGGTCACGTCGTTGGTCGCCTGCGCGCGGCCCCGCTCGGCGTGCGTATAGGTCGTCATCAGCAGGGTCGTGCCGCCGACATAAAGGAAGTTCCACCCCACCCCCAGCAGGATCAACGCGCTGGCGAAAGATGTGAAGCCGGTGCCGGTCATGGTCGCCAACACGTGGCCGGTAAGGATGACAATGCCCGCCAGCATCACGGGACGTGCGCCGAACCGCGCGATCAGGCTTCCCGAAAAGAAGCTCGGCACGAACATGCCCAGCACATGAAGTTGGATGACGGTCGCGGCGTCGGATAGCGGATGACGGTGCTCAACCATCGCAAGGGGCGTAGCCGCCATCGCCAGGATCATGATGCCATAGCCCGTCACCGCGCCGAACAGCGCCGCGAGATAAGCTGGTTGCGACACGATCGCGCGCCAAGGTCGTCCGCCGCCCGTCTCCGCTTCCACGACGGGCGGCGGGGCGTGGAGCGTCAGCAGGGCACCCGCGCCGAACAGCGATACGAGCGCGAGCAGCAGGAAGGAGCCGACATAAACAGGTTCGACCAGCGGGCCGCCGACCCGCGCCAGCCATGGGCCGGCGAACGCGGCGACTATTCCCCCGGCGAGCACCAGAGCGATCGCCTGCGGACGAAAGGCGTCGTTCGAGACCTCGCTGGCCGCGAAGCGATAAAATTGCGCAAACGCCTGGTACGCCCCGACGAGGAACGTGCCTAGCGACAGGAATATGATCGAATCGGTCCAGACGCCGAAAGCCGCAATCAACCCACCCATGACGCCGAACAGCGCGCCCACCACGAAACCCGGCCGCCGGCCTGCACGCGCCATCCACATCGAAGCCGGGAACGTGATCAGCGCGGTGCCGAGGAACATGGCCGCGATCGGCAAGGTCGCGAGCGCCGGGGAGGTCGCGAGGCGCGCACCGGCGAGGCCACCGATCGTCATCACGAGCGTCGAGGCGGTCTGGAAGATCGCCTGAGCGATAGCGAGGATCAGCACCTGACGATGCATGGTGGCAAGTGGCACTGGGTTTCCTCGACTCAATCAAACAATCAAGATATTGATTGATTGATGAGAGATATGCTATGGGCTTGTCAATGACAAATCCCAAACTGGCGATCTTCGAGCAGTTGGCGGAAGTGGCCCGCGTGCTAGGCCATGCCCATCGTCTGGACCTGCTGGAGCATATCTCGCAGGGCGAGCGATCGGTGGAAGCGCTGGCGAAGCTCACCGGACTGTCGCTTGCCAATAGTTCGCAGCATCTTCAGCAGCTTCGCCGTGCGGGATTTGTGGCCTCGCGGCGCGATGGCAAGCATGTCCTCTACCGGATTGGCGACGGCCCGGTCCAGCCGCTGCTCGCCGCGCTGCGCGCCTATGGCGAAGTCTGTCGTGCTGAGGTGCGCACGATCATCAGCGACTATTTCGAGCGCGTCGACACTATGGAGCCCGTCTCGCGCGCGGTGCTGTTGGAGCGGCTTTCGGCAGGCGAGGTGATGCTGCTCGATGTGCGGCCCGAGGACGAGTTTGCGCTCGGCCATCTTCCCGGGGCGCTCAACGTCCCGCTGAGCGAACTCGAAGCGCGGCTCGCCGAACTACCGGCGGACAAGGAGATCGTCGCTTATTGCCGAGGCCCCTACTGCGTTCTGTCGGTCGAGGCCGTAGCCATGCTGCGGTCCAAGGGCTACCGAGTGCGTCGCCTGGAGGATGGATTACCCGAATGGAAGGCGGCCGGGCTGGAAGTCGAAACGACAGAGAGCGCGACGGCAATTCAGCAATAAGCGGCATTAATATCATTAGCCGGTTGAACACATCGGTGACCGATAAAGGGCAATTCATCCACCCGTGCCGATCTCGCTCTGGCAGCGCCAATCGACCGCCCCAAGACGCATGCGCCGAACTCAGCGCCGGGCATTCATCACATGCCCGTCGGTTTCGCGTAGCCAATTGTGCAGGCGGGTCGCCGCCATGGCGCCATGTCCGGTCGCGACGCTGATCTGATCCAGCCCCTCGATGACGTCGCCTGCGGCATATACGCCGGGCGTCAGACCATCGAGATAGGCAGAGGCCGGAAGGCATCCGCTTGGATCCGTCACCGGACCGAGCATCGCGGCCAGCTCGCTTCGCGGCGTTGAACCGAAAGCGGGATAAATCACATCGAACCGGCGCTTGCGCGTTTCACCGGCGAGGCTCACGAAAATCGCGTCTTTCGTCGCTTCGAGCCGTGACAATTTTCCTTCGAGAATCTTCACATCGCTATCAGCGAGTTCCCTTCGCTGCGCATCGGAGAGTTCGACATAGGCCTTGGGGATCAGGGTGACATCGCTCGTATATTGCCGCAGGAACATCGCCTCGGCGGCG
The DNA here is from genome assembly GCF_051550705.1 of Sphingopyxis selenitireducens. Classification (NCBI taxonomy): domain Bacteria; kingdom Pseudomonadati; phylum Pseudomonadota; class Alphaproteobacteria; order Sphingomonadales; family Sphingopyxidaceae; genus Sphingopyxis; species Sphingopyxis selenitireducens. The sequence continues at coordinate 333,022 of NZ_JBPULG010000004.1, read as the reverse complement.
CCATGTTTGTCCGAACCGAGAACCGCTATTTTCTCTCGTCGATGTTCGTATCCGTCGCAGATTGGGCAATAGCGGAGAATGCCAGACTGTACCGCCGAATCATGATCGCCCTTGTCGAGCGTCGCACGTGCCGTTTCGACCCCGGTCGCGAGTATGACCCCGCGTGCCTCGACGAGTTCGCCAGACGTCAACCGGGCTGCGAAGCCGCCTCGTTCGCCTAACTCGGCCAGGGCGACCACGCGTCCTTCCTCGATTTCCGCACCATATAGTTCGGCATGCTCGCTCATCTTCGCGACAAGGTCCCGCCCGATGATGCCGTCGGGAAAGCCCGGGACGTTGCGTGAGCGGGGCACCCATAGCAATCGGGAGCTTCCGTCATGGATAACGCGGACATGCCGTCTGTACCGTGCGAGATAGAGGGCCGCGGCGAGGCCCGCCGGTCCCGCGCCAATTACCAGTGCATCAAGCATTGCAGCTCCGTTTCGCGGTGAAAGTGGAAAAGTCGCGCCAGCGTCGGCACGCTCAGATAGTCGGCTCATATATGTGGGACTTGGCCGTCCTCCGGCTCCGCGCCGCAATGCCGGTTGGCCGGCACCGCGATATCGATCAGCTTCGGGTAGGGCAGGTCGAGATTTTCCATGATTTCGATGAATTCCTGCAGCGTTCGGCTGCCTCCCAGCCTCGGGTTTCGCTCGCGCTCCTGTGAGACCGTACTCAGATGCCGGTGTTCATAATCATGCGCGGGGCAAACGATCGTCTCGTCGGGCAGCGAGAAGATTTTCTCGTGGATCGAGCGGTACAGAGCGACAGCGCTACCGCCCTGGAAGTCGGTCCGGCCGCAGCCGTCAATCAGGAGCGCATCGCCCGTGAAGATATGAGGCGTGCCCGGGACGTCGACGAGATAGGCATGATGCGCATCGGTATGGCCAGGCGTAAACAGGGGCTGGAGTCTGATCCCGCCGACGTTGAGGGGCGAGATTTCGCTCACCGCGACGTCGGCGCAGGCGAGGCCGTCCATCTCCGGATAGGCGACCTTGCAACCGGTAAGGCTGCGCAGGCGGGCGGCCGACGTGATATGGTCCGCGTGAATGTGGGTCTCGAGCGTATATTGGAGCGTCAGGTCAAGCTCCCTGAGAGCGGCAAGGTCGCGATCGACGGTCTCCCGGACAGGGTCGATCAGCACGGCCTGCCCGGTCTCCCGGCAGCCGATAAGATAAGTGTAGGTGGAGGATTCAGGCTCGAACAACTGCTTGAAAATCATAGCCTCCGTCCTTTTTTCATGGGCCACGGCGCCCTCGATCCGATGGACCCCGCCGGGCCGGGATGACCGCGGTCGGTGCGCCCTCAAGCTTTAGACGCCAGGCAGATTTTGCCGCGCGGCTGTGCGCAAGTGCTTCTCTGCAGAGCCGCGCGGCGAACGTCAGTCTTTCGGCTGCGCGGTCAGGCGCAGATAGGGCTTCACAGCGCGCCAACCGCCCGGAAACTTCGCGCGCGCCTGTTCGTCACTGAGCGACGGAACGATGATGACGTCCTCGCCTTGCCGCCAGTTCACCGGCGTCGCGACGCTGTGCTTGGCGGTCAATTGCAGCGAATCGATGACGCGCAGGATCTCTTCGAAATTTCGCCCGGTGCTGGCCGGGTAGGTGATGCTGAGCTTGATCTTCTTGTCCGGCCCGACCACGAACACCGAGCGGACCGTAAAGGTGTCGTCGGCCTGCGGATGGATCATTCCATAGAGCCCGGAAATTTGCCGGTCGGCGTCTGCGATCAGCGGAAAATTCAACGCATGGCCCTGCGTCTCCGCGATGTCGCCGGCCCAGGCGTGATGATCGTCGAGCGGATCGACGCTGAGGCCGATGACCTTGACATTGCGCTTATCGAATTCAGGCTTGAGGCGAGCGACTTCGCCAAGTTCCGTGGTGCAAACGGGTGTAAAATCCTTGGGATGTGAGAACAGGACGCCCCAGCCTTCTCCGAGCCATTGATGGAAGCTGATATGTCCATCCGTGGTTTCTGCCTCGAAGTCCGGTGCGATGTCGCCAAGCTGTAATGTCATTTCGGATTCTCCTGCCACGGCAGCGGCAAGCCGGCGTGTTCGAACCCCAGATACCACCTATAGTAACTATAGGTTCAAGCGGCAGAGCAGAGTATTGATCGGCTTACGCGACGATCGGACTGATTTCAGCGACCGATCGAGTGCGATGCGCGGGGCATGGGCGCCGAAGCGGCGGATCGGGAGGAAGACGCTCGCGCACCGCTCGTGCCGACCAGTTTGGCTAAGAGCATCAAGATGCCCGCCATCGCCGCGCAGTTTATCGGGATCGCTCGTTTCGGGGGCTAAACGCCAACGCGAACGCGGGAAACGAGCAGCTATCGACCTATCGAGAAATCGGGGCTTCTCCGCCAAGATCAGTCCCGCAGCGCGTCGAGGACCCGGCATTGTTCCACGGTCGTGTGGCTGCAAATATCGAGTAGCCCTTCGAGCGTTCCCTCAAGCGATTTCAGGGCCGCGATCTTGTCGCGCACTTCGACAAGGTGCCGCGAGGCGATGTGATCGACATCGGCGCAGGGCGTGCCTTCGGGCGTTTCCGACAGCGACAGGAGGCTTCGCACGGTGTCGAGCGAAAATCCCAGCTCGCGCGCCTTTCGAACGAAGGTCAACCGGTCACGATGCTCAGCGCTGTAGATGCGGTGTCCACCGGAACTTCGCCCTGTCTTGGGGAGGATTCCGATCTTCTCATAATAGCGGATGGTGACAACCTGGCAGCCGGTCAGCCGGCCAAGATCGCCGATCGAAAAATTTTCCTGCATAAAGTGCTTGAACCTATAGTTGCTATAGGTCGTATAAGCTTTCGCGAACCAATTGCCAACCACGGAACGCGATCATGGATAAATGCTGCGGCGACGGCGGAGCCGCCTCGAAGGCTGTCACCGAAACGAGCGGATGCTGCGGCGAATCGTCTGTCAAACCGGCAGTCGTCGATAGCGGTTGCACGCCCGCGTCGGGCTGCTCCAGCGAGGCGGCGAAGGCTCCGCTGCTCGTAGCAGCTCCAGCCGAAGTTCCCCGTCATTTCGCGGGGGACGATTGCTGCTCGGCGAAAGAAGACGAGATCGCAGCGCTAGGTGCCCATGCCGATATTCGCCGGGTGCTGCAGATCGTCCTCGTCATCAATCTGGTGATGTTCGTCGCCGAGTTCACGGCCGGGGTCTTCGCCCGGTCGACTGCGCTGATGGCCGACTCGGTCGATATGCTCGGCGATGCGCTCGTCTATATTCTCAGCCTCTATGCGCTAGAGCGAAGCTTGCGCTGGCGCGCGGGTGCGGCGCTGTTCAAGGGCGGCATCATCGCGGCCTTCGGCATCTGGGTCGCGGTCGAGGTCGTCCTCAAACTCACCGGGGACATCGTGCCGACGGCAGGGACGATGGGCATATTCGGCTTCATCGCACTGGCGGCCAACCTCACCTGCCTCGCTCTGCTCTATCAGCATCGTCATCGCGATGTGAATATGTCGAGCACGTTCGAATGCTCGCGCAACGACGTCATCGCCAACACCGGTGTGATTGTCGCGGCCGCGGGCGTCTATCTGACCGGGTCGGGATGGCCGGATATCCTCGTCGGGGGCATCATCGCGATACTCTTCCTGCGGTCGGCGATCCGCGTTCTCAGCCAGGCCTGGCCGCAGTTTCGCGCGGAGCGCCCGGCGGCGACGGCACTCGATTGACTAAAGATCTCGGTCCAGCCGGGCGGCGGGCCGGGAATGGCTTCGAAGGGCCAAAGGGGGGAAATGTGAGTGGTATCAACCGTAAGCTGGCGCAGCCATTGATCGTGACCGAGCTTGGCCGCTACCGCTCGGCACGCGGCGCGGGCGACATACGGTCGGCATGGGAAGCGCTGGAACGCGCGCATATCGTCGCGCAGCCCTTTTTCGCTCTGCACCTTGCCTCGCACTGGCACATGCTGCGCTTCGCGGTCGCCTTGGGCGATCGCCGCGAGGCGGCGGGGCAATTGTTCCGTCTCGCGCTGGTGCCGCTCGGATCGCTGAGTGGCCGCCTGCCGGCCGGCAATACCGGCAGAGCAAGCGTCAGTGCCTTCAAGCCGATGGCGATACCGGGTGATCTCGAGGCTCTGATGTCGCAGCGCGATGGCGGATTGCGGGATTGAGCAGGTGTGCAGACTTGCGAGAGCGTCGATGCGACTGCTGATCATCATCGCAGTGCTGTTTTGCAGCCTTCACCTTCCCGCGAGGGCGGACGCCTATGCGCCGGCGAGCCAAGCCTCCCTTCATATGGCCGCGGCCCATGGCGATGGTCTTGAGCTTGGATCGACGTCACCGGCTGCGGGCAAGCATGTCTGCCCCGCCGCGCCAGACTTGGTGGCAACGGTCGTTCCGGTCCTGACGGCCGATCATGGCGGTCCGTTGTTCGTCGGACGCGGCATGCCGCTTCCTTCGCTCACAATCCCACCCTTGCTGGATCCACCGCTGGCAGTCTGAGCGCAGCCGCCGCGCGCGCGGCGATGTTCCAGATCGACAGAGGATGGATTTATGTTCAGGTTCGTCGCTGCCCTGGTGGCAGCCACATCGTGTGTTGCAATCGCGCACGCTCAGGAGTCCCGCAGCGAGAGCGGGCAGGTATCCGGCCCCCTGCTGACACTCGACGAGGCGGTGGTTCTCGCGGGTGGCAGCGCCCCTGCGGCGGAGGTCGCAACCGCAAATGTCGATGCCGCGAGCGCCGCCAGGCGCGTGGCGGGGCTCCGGCCGAACCCCGCGCTCTCGGTCGAAGTCGAGAATTTCGTCGGCACCGGCCCCTATAATGGCGTGAACGGCGCCGATATCACAGCAAGCCTCGCGATACCGCTCGAACTCGGCGGCAAGCGGCAGGCCCGGATCGCGGTCGCCGATGCGGCGGCGCACCGCGCGCAAATAGCCCAGGCGATCGCCAAGGCCGACATCCGGCTGCAGGTGACCGAGCTGTATGTCCAGGCGTCGGCCGCCGAGGTGCGCGTCGCGATCGCCGAGGATCAGTTCCGCATCGCCGGCGACACAGCGCGCGCAGCCACCATCAGGGTACAAGCCGGGCGCGCCTCGCCGCTCGAGCAGGAACGCGCCGAAGTCGCGCGCCTGACCGCGGAAGCCGAGGCAGAGAAGACGCGCCGCCTCGCCGATGCCGCCCGCAATAATCTCGCGCGCCGCATTGGCCGCCCGATCACCGGCCCACTCGATATCGCGGTGCTCGGCGGACCGGGAAGCGGCGCAATGGGTCCGCCCCGCCCCGTCTCGGCGGCGGGGACGCTCGTGCTGGCCGCGGCCGATGCCGATCTCGCCACCGCCGATGCCGGCGTGCAGCTCGCGCGGTCGCAGCGGGTGCCCGATCTCACCGTCGGTCCGGGCGTTCGCCGGCTCGAGGCCACCAACGATGTCGCCGCTGTGTTCAGCGTCTCGGTGCCGCTGCCGCTGTTCAATAATGGTCGCGCTGCGGTCGACCAGGCGAGTGCCGAGCGCCGGCGCGCGGATGCGCAGCGCCGCGTCACCGCGCTCGATGTCGAGCAACAGATCAGCGATGCCGAAGTCGAAGCCGCCAATGCCGCAGCGGCAGCCCGCGTCGCGAGCGGCCCCGCGCTGTCGGCGGCAATGGAAGCCGCTCGCATCGCCCGCATCGGCTACCGCGAGGGCAAGTTCGGGCAGCTCGAACTGCTCGATGCCGAACGGACGCTGACCGAGATGCGTGTCGCGTCGATAGAAGCGCTCGAATCCTATCAACTCGCCAAGGCCCGGTTGGAACGCCTCACGGCTCCCGCGCCGCTCGAAGGAAATTAACCCCATGACCATCAAGATCGATCGAAAATTGTTGCTCGCCGCGGCGCTGCCCCTGTTCCTCGCGGCTTGTGGCGGCAGCGAAAGCGCCAAACCCGCCGATGAGCATGGCGAAGAAGAAGCCGGCCATGCCGACGAGGGTCACATCACACTGACCACCGAACAGATCAAGGTCGCCGGGATCGCGCTCGGCCGCCCGACGGTCGGAAGCGCCGGCGCGCTGCAATTGCCCGCAACGATCGAAGGCGACCCGCAAGGCACGCAGGCGGTCTCGGCAGCGATCGGCGGACGCATCGTCGCCCTCAATCGCAATCTCGGCCAAAGCATCGGGCGCGGGCAGACGCTCGCGATCATCGAAAGCCGCGAGGCCGCTCAGCTCCAGGGCGAGGTGCAGGCCACCCGTGCCCGGCTCGCGCTCGCCAGTTCCAATCTTGCGCGCGAGGAGCGATTGTTCGCGCAGCGGGTCTCGCCCGAACAGGATGTCATCGCGGCGCGGACAGCTGCGACCGAGGCGCGCATCGCGTATCAGCTCGCGCAGCAGCAGGTATCAGCCGCCGGCGGTGGCGGCGGTCAGCTCAACCGGATCGCGATTGCCGCACCGATCTCGGGGCAGGTGATCGCACGCAGCGTCGTGCTCGGCCAGACGGTCGCGGCCGATGCCGAGCTTTATCGCATCGCCAATCTGTCGAGTGTCTCGCTGTCGCTGAATCTCCAGCCCGCCGACGCTGGGCGCATCCGCCCCGGCGCCATCGTCTCGGTCAGCGCGCCGGGCCGTCAGGCCAGTGGAAAGATCAGCTTCATTTCCCCGGCACTCGATCCAGCGACCCGGCTCGTTCCGGCGATCGCCATCCTCGACAATCGCGCCGGTCAATGGCGGGTCGGCGAAGCGGTCACCGCTTCGATCGCGCTGTCGGATGGTAGCGGAGATGCCTCGATCAGCGTCCCGTCGACTGCGATCCAGACCGTCGAGGGCAAGAGCGTCGTCTTCGTTCGCACCAAGGATGGTTTCGAAGCGGTTCCCGTCGTCCTCGGCGACCGGGCGGGCGCCAATGTGATCGTCCGCTCAGGCCTTAAGGGCACCGAACAGATCGCCATCACCAACAGTTTCTCGCTCAAGTCGGAAATCGGCAAGGGCGAAGCAGGCCATGAGGATTAAGCCATGATCGCCCGCATCGTCACCTGGGCGGTCGAGAAGCGCTGGCTTGTCGTCCTGCTCACCGTCCTTGCCGCCATCATCGGAGCTGCCGCTTTGTCGCGTCTGCCGATCGATGCGGTTCCCGACATCACCAACAATCAGATCCAGATCAACGTCCGGGCGCCTGCCCTCTCGCCCGAACTGATTGAGAAGCAGGTCGCTTTCCCGATCGAGACCGCGCTCGCGGGAATTCCCGGTCTCGACTACACACGCTCGCTGAGCCGCAACGGCTTCGCGCAAGTCACCGCCGTATTCGATGATTCGACCGATATCTATTTCGCCCGCCAACAGGTCGGCGAACGGCTCACCGAAGCCTCGGAGCGACTGCCTGCGGGCGTCCGCCCCGAAATGGGGCCGATCGCGACCGGCCTCGGCGACGTCTATATGTGGACCGTGCGGATCGCGAAACGGAAGGACGATGCGCACAAGGCCGGAGAGGCCGGGCTGCAACCGGATGGCAGCTATCTGACGCCCGAAGGCGAGAAGCTCGTAACCCAAGCCGACAAGGCGACCTACTTGCGCACGACGCAAGACTGGATCGTTACCCCGCTGCTCCGGACCGTCCCTGGCGTCGCCGGCATCGATTCGATCGGCGGCTATTCGAAGCAATATATGGTCGTCCCCGACGTCCAGCGCCTCGCCGCGCTCGAACTCAGCCTTACCGATCTCGCCGAAGCGCTCGAACGCAACAACACCGCCGTCGGCGGCGGGGTGGTCGAGCGCAACGGCGAAGGGCTCGCGGTTCGCTCCGATGCCTTGGTCCGCGACACGGCCGAGCTTTCGCGCATCGTCGTCGCGACCCGCGCTGGCGTGCCGATCACGCTCGACCAGGTGGCGACGGTTCGGACCGGCCAAGCTGTCCGCATGGGCTCGGCCTCGGAAAATGGAACCGAAGTCATCGTCGGCGCCGCTGTCATGCGCATCGGCGAGAACAGCCGCACGGTCGCGACCGCGGTCGCCGACCGGTTGAAAGAGGTCAATGCCTCGCTGCCGCCCGACATCGTCATCGAGCCCGCACTCGACCGAACCAAGCTCGTCAACGCGACGATCTGGACGGTCGGCAAGAACCTGACCGAAGGCGCGCTGCTCGTCATCGTCGTGCTCTTCCTGCTGCTCGGCAACTTCCGCGCGGCGCTGATCGCGGCGCTGGTCATCCCGATCACGATGCTGCTCACCAGCTTCGGCATGCTCCGTGCCGGCGTATCCGCAAACCTGATGAGCCTTGGCGCGCTCGACTTCGGCCTGATCGTCGACGGGGCGGTCATCATCGTCGAGAATGCGCTGCGGCGCATGGCGGATTTCCAGCACCGCGAAGGCCGAACCCTCACGCTTCAGGAGCGGCTGGCAACGGTTGCCTCCGCCGCGCGCGAGATGGTGCGGCCGTCGGTGTACGGACAAGCGATCATCATCCTCGTCTATGTGCCGTTGCTCACCTTGAGCGGGGTCGAAGGCAAGACCTTTATCCCGATGGCCTTGACGGTGATCATCGCGCTCGCCTTCGCCTTTGTCCTTTCGCTGACTTTCGTTCCCGCGGCGATCGCCATCTGGCTGTCGAAGCGCGTCGAGGAGAAGGAGGGCCGGATCATGACCTGGCTCAAGCAGCGCTATGAACCTGGCCTCGACCGGGCGATGGCCAAACCCAAGATCACGCTCGGCGCCGGGATCGGCGGGTTTGTTCTTGCGATCCTAGCCTTCTTCTCGCTCGGGCAAGTGTTCTTGCCGCAGCTCGACGAAGGCGACTTGCTCATCCAGGCATTCCGCGTCCCCTCGACGTCGGTCGAACAGAGCCAGGCGATGCAGGTCCCCATCGAAAAGATGCTTTCGAGGCAACCCGAGGTCGCGATCGCCTTTTCCCGGACCGGGACAGCGGATCTCGCCTCCGATCCCATGCCGCCCAATGCGACCGACAATTTCGTGATCCTCAAACCCCGCAAGGAATGGCCCGATCCGAGCCTGACCAAGGCCGAACTTGTCGAGCGGCTGGAGAAGGAGCTGAACAAGTTTCCGGGCAACGCCTATGAAATCACCCAGCCGATCCAGATGCGTTTTAACGAGCTCATCGCCGGCGTGCGCGGCGACATCGCGATCAAGGTCTTTGGCGACGACTTCGACGCCATGAACGCCACCGCGCAGGAAATCGCAACAATCCTGCGAAAGACCGAAGGCGCGAGCGACGTGCGCGTCGAGGAGACCGAAGGCCTCTCGATGCTCGACATTCGCGTGAACCGCGACGCCATGGCGCGGCTCGGCGTCACGGCGCAGGATGTGCAGGATGTCGTCACCGCAACGATCGGCGGCCGTGAGGCCGGCACGATCTATGAGGGCGACCGGCGCTTCCCGGTGGTCATTCGCCTGTCGGATGCACAACGCGCAGACCTGTCGGTGCTCGAACAGGTGCAGGTCCCGGTCGCGGGCGGGGCTTTCGTGCCGCTGGCGAGCGTCGCCGACATCCGCGTCGTCGATGGCCCGAACCAGATCAGCCGCGAAAATGGCAAAAGGCGCGTCGTCGTCCAGGCCAATGTCCGCGACCGTGCGATTTCGAGCGTGGTCGGGGACGCCCGCGCCGCGATCGCAAAGGATGTGCGGCTTCCTGCCGGCAGCTACCTCGAGTGGGGCGGCCAGTTCGAAAATCTGGCGTCGGCACGCGAGCGGCTCCAGCTCGTTATCCCGGCCTGCTTCGTGCTGATCCTGTTGCTGCTTTATGGCGCGCTGCGCTCTTCGCGCGACGCGGCGATCGTGTTCACCGGCGTGCCGCTCGCGCTGATCGGCGGCGTGCTCGCGCTGTTCCTGCGCGGCATGGACTTCTCCATTTCGGCGGCCGTCGGGTTCATCGCTTTGTCGGGCATCGCGGTGCTCAACGGCCTCGTGATGGTGTCGTCGATCCAGGAGCTGATCCGGTCGGGCGTGGCAAGAGCCGAAGCGGCGCGGCAGGGCGCGCTCATGCGTCTGCGCCCGGTGGTGATGACCGCGCTGGTTGCCAGCCTCGGGTTCGTGCCGATGGCGCTCGCGACCGGTGCAGGCGCCGAGGTGCAGAAGCCGTTGGCAACGGTGGTCATTGGCGGCCTGATATCCGCCACCCTGTTGACGCTCTTCGTGCTTCCCACCCTTTACGCCCGCTATGGCAGCCGGGAAGCGGACTTGCGGGAGGATCATTTGTCAGGTGACGATGGCGTTCCGGCGAGCGCACCTTCATGAGCGGTGAGGAGAAAAGCGCGGACCGCGAGGCTGCGTTTCCTGCAAGGCAGCGAGCGGTGGTCGTGCTCGCTGCCGCCGCAGCGCTGACGCTTGGAGGCTGCATGTCCGGACCATCGGCTATGCCGACGGTCCACACCATGAAGGATCGGCAACTCGAAATATTCTGGGTCCGGGCCCATCCTCGATCGAACGGGATTCTCGTTACCGGCAATGTCCGGCGCGCGGGCATGAACCGGACCACATATCGCGGACATCTTCATGTTTCCGCCGACCTCATCGGCGCCGCGAAGCCGGTCAGCGTGGACACAAGGTGGACCGGCTCCCTTTCCACGCGCGTCCGCCGCTCTGCGCGCTTCAGTGTTATGATCCCGGACGTGAGGATCGATGCCATCCGGTCTATCGACGTCCTGTATCGCCGCGAGCCCGACTCCGTGGGTCCATCTCGCCCCGATGAGGCAGTCGATATAACGCGTGTCGGCGGAGACCGTTGATATAGGCGCATGATCGCAGTAGCTTTCAGGCGAACGTCCGGTGGCGCGATGCGCGACCAAGCCCCCAATTTCCGCGGAGCCGCCGCAAGATCCGGTTGCGGAGAGCGAAGGATGATTGATGAGAATCGGTGAGCTTGCTCAGGCGACCGCCACGCGCGCCGAGACGATCCGTTTCTACGAAAAGATCGGCATGCTTCCCGCGCCGGCGCGGACGGAAGGCAATTACCGCAACTATGATAAATCGCATTTGGCGCGGCTGTTCTTCATACGCAGAGCGCGCAACCTGGGGTTCACGATCGAGCAGATACGCACGCTGCTCGGGCTTGCCGACGACAAGGACATGACCTGCGATGCAGTCGATGCGATCGCACGCGATCATCTGGCGGAGGTCGAGCGCAAGATCGCGGACCTCGATGTGCTCCGGCGCGAACTTGAGCAGATGATCGCACAATGCAGACAAGGCAGCGTCGCCGAATGCGGGATCATGGAAGCCTTCGCATTGCAGTCGGATCGCTACTAGAGAATCGGCTGCAATGCGAAGGGCAAGTTCAACATCGTTTTCGTCTCGGTCGATCCCGAGCATGACCAGCCGGCCGACATCGGTAGCTATATCTCCCTGCTCAAGACGCCGATCTACGGGCTGACGGGCACAGCGCAGCAGCTGGCGAAAATCCAGAAAGGCTATGGGGTCTATGTGAAGAAGGTCCCGATCGAGGGCTGCGATTACACGATGGACCATACGGCCGCGATCTTCCTGATGGACAGGCGCGACAAGTTCGTCACGACGATCGATTATCACGAAAATGACAAGGTCGCGCGATGACCGGCGGCCGTCCTTTGAGTGCATCATCCGCGGTAGCGGCTTTGTTGAGATTGTCGATGTAGGCCTGTTGGTGCTTGCCGTGATGGATCGTCATCGTCTGAGCATCGATCGCGGGTTCAGCTTGTCCAAGGCATGAGGCAGAGCCGGAAGCATGAACGTCCCATCGTTCGCGCCCCGGTCTGCTGCAATGCCAGCACGGGTGCCGCCGCCACACCCGACACGCCAAGGATCGATGCGCCGACAGGGGAGAGCCACTTCATATTTCCTCTCCCGATTGCAAAATGGTCGTCAGGATGGCGCCATAACCGCAGTATTCTTCCACCAGACGGCGATATGACATTTTGTCCTAGGGCGCTCTGATGACATTCCCGAACGACTAGCTTATTGGGGCCATCATGCACGGGGTTCGGGCCATGATCCATCGCCATCGCGCACTGGCCCTGTGGCTGGTGGCGTTCGCGCTGCTCGCCAAGGCGATCATACCCGCCGGCTATATGGTCGGGCAGAGCAGCACGCGTACCTTCGACATTATCGTATGCTCCGATCCGACTGGCGGCACGATGCCGCAAAAGCTTGTCATACCCTTCGAAAAGAAGATAGATCATGAGGGCGGTCAGGCAGCGAAAGCCGATTGCGCCTTCACCGCGCTAGCACATGGCGCTGCGGCCGCCACCGATCCGGCGCTGCTGATCGTGGCAATCGCCTTCATCCTCGCGCTCGGCTTCACGGGCATGCCGGCGCCACTCCTGCGCCAAATTCCCAACATCCGTCCGCCTCTGCGGGGCCCACCGGCAACCTCCTGACACCTTAGACTGACGTGTCGGATGGCCGACGCGCGACTGCGCGGGATCGGCATTGCCGGAGTATCGATACATGTTCGAAATTGTGAACCGTCCCGAGGGGCGGGCCGAAGCGCATGAAATCGCGCGGGCGGCGCGCGGAGCGGAGGTGGCGCTGGATCATCTGGTTCTCCACATGCGCGAGAACCGCTCGCATCTCTCTCAACACGCCCGCGAGACTTTCACCGTCCTGATCTTGCTGTTCATGGCCGTGACGATCCTTCCCGCCCTGCAAGGGCGGATCCTCGTACCGCTGTTCGCGGTCGGCACAATGGCGATGCTCGTGCTGGCGCTCGAATGGCATCAGCGCCACCCGCCGGGTGAGGAATGGCTCGAAATCGGTGACGGTCAGTGGCGATATAACGGACGGACCGGAGAGACATTCGATATTCCGACCTATTGGCTCCGCTTCGAATTCGAGAAGCGCACGCCCGCCGATTGCCGGCTCGTCTTTCATCATCGAACGCAGCGGTTCGAAGTCGGGCAATGCCTGAACCTCGAGGAGCGGCGCGAGGTTGCACCGATCCTCGCCCATGCGCTCGCGGCCAGCAACAAGAGGTAGGCATGGCCCGTCATCCGCCTCGCCGCATTGCCGCGCTGCGCCGGTTCCGTCGCCGCTGCTGGGCGGCTGTCGGCGTCTGTCTGCTTGGACAGGCCGGCGCCGCAGCCGCCCAATCCTGGACCGTGCCCGGCCCCCTCGACGCTGATCACCATTTCCATCTGGAGCCCGATTCATGAACCCGATATCACGCCTTGCAGCCTTCGCGTTGCTCTCAGCGGCCGCCGCGCCGTTGCTCGCCGCCGGCCTTACCGCCGGCAACCTCGTCATCGACCATCCCTGGTCTCGCCAGACCGCACCAACCCAGAAGGTCGGCAGCGGCTTCCTTGCGATCACCAACAAGGGGCCGGTCGACGATCGCCTTGTATCGGCGACAAGCCCGGTCGCGGCCGAAGTCCAGCTTCACACCATGTCGATGGACGGGGGCGTCATGCGCATGCGCCAGCTTGAAGACGGCATCGGGATTCCCGCCGGCAAACGCGTCGAGCTCAAGCCCGGCAGTTTCCACATGATGTTCGTCGGCCTGAAACGGCCCTTCGCACTCGGCGAGACAGTTCCGGTAACTCTGCGCTTCCTGCGCCAAGGCTCCGTGAAAGTGAACTTCCAGATCAATCCCGTCGGCGCCGCCGGCCCGTCGGAAGTCCGCCATGACCACTGATCCTCTAAGGACGCCGACGGTCGTCATCATCCGCCGCTGGCTTTGGGGCCTCGTCGCGCTCGCGGCGGCCGTGGGCATCATCATCGCACTCGCGCCGGCGGATCAGCCGTCGACGGCAAGGGCCTATGGCGACACCTTCGGCGGCGCCTTCTCGCTGACCGCCCCGGACGGCAAGCCGGTCACCGACAAGACGCTCGCGGGCAAACCGTTCGCGATCTTCTTCGGCTTCACCCGCTGCCCCGAGGTTTGCCCGACAACGCTCGCGCGGATGGCGAGTCTACGCGAGCAGCTTGGCGCGGACGGGATGAAGTTCAACATCGTCTTCGTCTCGGTCGATCCCGAGCACGACAAACCTGCAGACATCGGCAGCTATATCTCGCTGTTGAAGACGCCGCTCTACGGCCTCACCGGAACACCCGAACAGCTCGCTCAAATCCAGAAGGGCTATGGCATCTATGTGAAGAAGGTGCCGATCGAAGGCGGCGACTACACCATCGACCACACGGCCGCGATCTTCCTCATGGATGCCCGCGGCAAGTTCGTGACCACGATCGATTATCACGAGCAGGACAAGGTCGCGCTCGAAAAACTGAAGCGCATCGTCGCTTGATCGTCCCCCATTCGTTCCGTTTCGACAAGGCCGGAACTCCGGCCCCGGAGGTAAAATGACTTCGACACTGACTAACCGGCTCTGCGTTTCCTCAGCCATTCTGACATCGCTTTGCACCGCACATACCGCCAGCGCGCGATCGGCGCAGAACGAACGCGACACCAGCTGGACGGCGGACACCATCGTCGTCACCGGCGAGCGCCACGGCTATTCGGCCCCGACATCTTCCTCGGCAGCACGAACCGATACGCCGCTGATCGAAGTGCCGCAGTCGGTTCAGGTCATCACCCGCTCGCTGCTGCAAGACCAGGATCGCCGCACGCTTGGAGATGCGCTCGTCAACGTTTCGGGTGTCACGCCGACGCGATCGGAGGAGAATCTGTTCATTCCCCCGATCCTTCGCGGGTTTCCGGCCGAGGTCTATCTCGACGGCCTGCCGGTCTTTGCCGGCAATCAGCAGGCTTATGACCCGAGCAGCCTAGCGGGCGTCGAGCGGATCGAGGTTCTTAAGGGTCCGAGCGCAACGCTTTATGGCGGGGGCCTTGGCACCCCGCTTGGCGGTATCATCAACATCCAGACCGTGCGACCGTCGGGCGATGCGGGCGGATATATGGCGATGCGCGCCGGCAGTTTTTCGACGTGGAACCCCTATGGCGACATCGATGTACCGCTAGCGCCGGGCGTCTCCGCACGCGTCGTCGCCGAATATCAGAACAACGAGAGCTGGATCGACGAGGTCGGCGGCGAGCGCTGGTCTGTGCAGCCGAGCGTCGCCTTCCAACTCGGCGCCGATACCGACCTGCTCCTGCAAGGTCAGCTAAACCGCCGCAGCACCCTCGAATATTCGGGTCTGCCTGCAGACGAAGCGCTGGCCGACCGCCTCGATCGTACTGCCTTCCCCGGATCGCCTATCGGTCAGCCCCGGACCATAAGCGAAAACAACATGGGCACGGGGACGTTGCGCCACAGTTTTTCAGATCGACTAAAGCTGACCGTGACCGGCCGTTATTATGACAGCAAGATCGACGAGAGCGGGAGCTTCGTCTTTCCGGGTCTGTTCCCGAGCGGCTCGACGCCCCCCGTCTATGACGTCTTTCCCATCACGATGATCACGCGCACAAAAGAGGCGACTTTCGACGCTAATCTCGCTGCTCAGTTCGACAGTCTTGGCGGCCGTCACAATCTGCTCGCCGGTGTCAACTATGACTGGACCAGCTTCTACAGCGGAATGGGCCTGTTCGTGAGCGACAGCCCCTCGGGCACGATCGACCTTTCCAACCCGGTCTATGATCTAGGCTATACGCCGCAAGCACCGGTCAATAGCTACACCGACGATCGCTTCGAGACTTTCGCCGTCTACGTCCAGGATCAGGCGACCTATGGTAGCCTGCATCTGACTGGCGGCGTGCGTATCACTTCGCTGAAATTCATCGAAAACAGCAATTTCGGCGTGGCTAATGACAAGACTTATACGCGCCTGTCACCGCGGATCGGCGCGACGCTGGATGTGGTTCCCGGCCTGGTGCTATTTGCAGGCTATGCCACCGCCTTCCGCGCGCCGTTCGGCTTCATCGGCAAGGAGGCGGCGCGGCCGGAGACGTCGAGCAATATCGAAGGAGGCGTAAAGCTTGCACTACCCGGGACTGGTCTGTCGGGGACAATCGCCCTGTTCCGGCAGACCCACGACAATGTCGTCACTTCCGATCCGGACAATGTCGGCTTCTATCTGCAGAGCGGACGCCAGCGCGCGATCGGCGCCGAGTTCGATATTGTGTGGGAACCCACCCCGGCTTTCTCGCTGCTCGCCAACTTTGCCTACACCGACACGCGCGATGACGGTGTTGCACCCGGTGACAGGATTGCGCGGGTGCCTAAAAACAGCGGACGCATCGCTGCACGGTACCGGCTGCTCCATGGCCCTGCCAAGGGCCTTGCGTTCGGGGCGGGCATCACCGCCTTCACGGCGCGCGAACTGACATTGCCGAACAGCCTGTCCGTCCCCGGCTATGCCGTCATCGATGCGCAGGCGTCCTATGACATCGACCGCTTCTCGCTCGGGATTTCCCTGGTCAATCTCGGTGGACGCCGCATCTGGGATCCGCACAGCTACATGGGCTATCCGGTCGTATCGCCGGGTCAACCGCGCTCGGCCTATGTCACGCTCAAGGTCGCACTGTAAGATGTTCAACTTTGCAAAGGCGCTGGCCCGAGTGGCCATGCTGACTCTCGCCACCATGCTCCTGCCAGGAACCACCCTTGCGCAGTCGCCCGCAGACGGCGAGGCCGTCATCTCGCTCTATCCGGAAGGGACGATCACGCCGCTCGGCATTGCAGAGAGCCGCGATACTATCCCGGAGACCGGCGAGACCATGATCTTCAATGTCAGCCATCCTACGCTGGAGCTGTTCCGGCCGGCACAAGGCGCGGCAAACGGCACGGCGGTGATCATCGCACCAGGCGGCGGTTTCGTCGGACTGGGGTATGAGGCCGGCGGGACCGCCGTCGCACGCGAACTGGCGAAGCATGGGGTGACCGCGCTTGTTCTCAAATATCGCACGATCGAAAGTCCGGACGATGGAATGCACATGCCGGAGGTCCATCTAAAGGAAATGGAGGCGATCATGGCGCGGGCCAAAAGCGGCGTTCCCGCCGAATTGCCTGTCTTCGCCGGTGAACAACATGCGGTCGAAGATGGCGCACGCGCCATGGCCATTGTTCGGCAGCGCGCAGCCGAATGGAGCATCGATCCAGAGCGCGTCGGCTTTCTTGGCTTTTCCTCCGGCGCTGTCCTCGTCGCCGATCTCGCGATCGGCCCCAAGGCGAGCCGGCCAGACTTCGTCGGAATGATCTATGGCGGACTGCGAAGCCCGGTCCCTACCGATGCTGCGCCCGCCTTCATCGCCGCCGCGGCCGACGACGACTATCTGGCCGGGGACAGCGTGCAGCTTTTTAACGCCTGGCGCATGGTCGGCGCGCCCGCCGAACTCCATATCTACGAGCGCGGGGGGCACGGATTCGACCTGAAACCCAAGGGTGTAACGAGCGACTACTGGTTTGAGGGGTTTATCCGGTGGATCAGGTCGCGCGGTCTTTTGGAGCCGGCGCGGTAGGCGACCGTATAGGCCGCAGCCTAGCTAAATGAGCCGCAGCCGGCCGGGCTTCGTATCTCATCCGTCAACAGGCTTCGGCGCAGGGAAGGACAGCGTAATCAATGCTGTCGAGAGACGCCCCAAATCTGCCCTTCGCTTTACGGAGGGTGCGTTGATCCCCGTGTTGAGCGATAAGAGCATGGGCCGATTGGAGACGCGTGGGTATAATGATATACTTGTCGGATATAGCTGGTTCGAGAAGTATTGCCCGCCGTGAGGGCGATCAACATCGGCAGCGATTTGCGCTTTATTGTATCCACGCAATTCGGTCCAAACGAGCAGGCCGGGAGAGCTAATCGGTTTTCCCGCCAAGTCGGGCGCTTCAAACATTTTTCGTCAACCTTACTCTGGCCTCCAGGGGTCTCGGGATACGACGGTCAGTCGCCCGATGCCGATTGACCCGGCGGCCAGCGGATAAGGCCGTCGACATTCGCCTCCGTCGCCCGGTCGAGACGGCGCAACAATTGCGGTGTATTTCCAAAGCTTCGCTGAAAGGCGCGCCGCATCCGCTCAGGGGCTTCGAAGCCGACCGCCCGGGCGACGGCTTCGACCGATTCCAGCCCGGCTCGCAAGCGGATCCGTGCCGCTTCGGCGCGCATGCGCTCGACCGCTTTTGCCGGTGTTTCTCCCGTTTCTTTTCGGAACGTGCGGGCGAACTGCCGCTCACTCAAATTTGCCGCCTCCGCGAGACGCTCGATCGGCAACGCCTCTGACAAATGCTCGCGCGCGAACGACAGAGCGCGCCGGATGCGATCGGTCTCTGGCTCCAGCAGCGCGGGGGCCGCATATTGCGATTGTCCACCGGGTCTTTTTAGATAAACCACGAGTTCGCGCGAAACCGCTTTTGCGAGGTCATGCCCATGATCCGCCTCGACTAACGCGAGCATGAGATCAATGCCGGCGGTCATCCCGGCCGACGTCCATATCGGACCGTCGTTCACGAAGATGAGATCCGAATCGACGAGGACATGCGGATACCGGGCCTTCAGCGACCCGGCGAAGCTCCAGTGGGTCGTCGCGCGGCGCCCGTCGAGAAGTCCCGCCTCGGCGAGCAGGAAGGCGCCGGTGCAGATACTGACGATGCGGGTGCTTCCCAGCGAAAGTCGCTGCACGCTTTCGACGTCGGCGCGCTCCGCAAGCGGCTCGATCTCGCCGCCGACGACAACAAGCGTATCCGCGCCCTGTCCTGCCGCTCGGTCGGTTTCTATCCGCATGTGGCTGCTGCTGCGGACCGCGCCGCCTTCGTTCGAAAGGATGGCAAGGTGATAAAGGTCGTTCCCCGACAGGCGGTTCGCGGCCTCGACGACCGCCATCGGACCGGCGACATCGAGCAACTGGTGCCCCGGACACACGTAGAAGTACATATTTGAAGGCATCTTGATCCCTTGCGCCACATTTCGGGCTCCAGTCCGCCCCAAGGGCCGAGGCACAGCGCGCAACAGCGGCGCCATCAGCTTATGTCTGAAAACGAGGGAACAATGCCTTAAAAGCCATACAGGAGCAAGGCCAAGCTACGGGAGGATCAATGGAAGCTTCAGGTGACCAACGACCAGAATCATATGCGCATAACATCGTATGACGCCATGCTCGCTGCGCTGGCACCCAAAGACGTGCCGCCCGTCCGGATCGGAATCTTGATCGGTCCGGGTTTTGTCCCGAAGGATATTATCGGAATTCACACCGTGCTGGCGATGATGCCGGGGTCGGAGGTCCACTTCATCTGGAAAAATCACGATGTGGTCGAAGGCTTTCGGTCGTGGCCGACGGTACCGACCACGACCTTCGCCAGTTGCCCGACCTCGACGTATTTGCCGTCGGCATGAATCCAACCGAAGTGCAGAATGATCCTGAGGTCATCTAGTTCACAAGGACAGCCGCCCAGAGCGCAAACTATGTCATCGGCGTTTCAGCGGGGTCGCGTTACTTGGCGCAGCGGGCCTGATCAAGGGCAAGACCGTGGCGAGCAATTTCGCCGCCGAAAATCTCCTCAGAGAACTGGGCGCCGCGACCGTCCTCGGGTCAGGCGACGGAGCAGCGGTCGACGGAAACCTTTACACCGCGGACCCAGGCAGCGGCAGCTTTGAAGTCGCACTTCTCGTAGCCGCGGATGCGTTTGGGCAGGGTGCGGCAGAACTGGCAGAGTTTGCGATCGAATATGATCCGCACCCGCCCTTCCGCACTGGCACGATTGCAAATGCCTTCGAAGAAATGGTGGCGGGCGCCCGCGCTCTGATTAGCCCGATTATCGCGCAATATCAGCGCCGCCCGAGTCCGGCAGACCCCACGCTGCGCGATTGAGCCTATGCGTCTCTGGGCCAACGACCGTCTTCGCGTGTGCCGAACTTCATCGCTGGAGCGGTGTCGGCCGCGTCTCGCGCGCGTTCCTTTCAAGCTTCGCGCAGGCGCTCGCTGCCCAATGGCGTTGCGCGGCTTTCACTCTATCAATCCAGGATATTCCATGAAATGCGCCACTTTACTGGCGGCCTGCCGACCATAGGTTTTGGAGATGTCCGCCAATGAGATGTCGAGGGCGCGCGTCGCCAGGCTATTGTCGAGGGGTGCCAGCATCCGGTCAACCGGATCGGACCCTCCTGCTATTCGGTCGGGCAGAAGGACGAGCCCCTGCGCCAATCGCAGGGGATCTTTGGTAGCCGCAACGGCGAAGGCCATAGTCACTTCGGTCCGACTGTAAGTCTCGGCAGTCAGTGCCAACGCGATCTCGTCGTCGCCGGCCCTGACCGGGATACCGAGGGTGATCTGCGGCTGCGGATTCGCGGACGGCGTTGTCATGTCGCCCGGCTCGGCCAGAAATTTGTCGCTATCATGCTTAGAACTCCAGTTGTCGATGCCGACGTTGCGCGCGACCTCCGCCGCCTTGTCCGCACCGGCAATCGCTTCAACTAGGGCAATCGAGGTCGGCATGGACGCGCTAACCCCGGCACTTGACACCAACTTGCCTTCGGCGACGTAGCGGATGTTCTTTTGCCATTTCACGTTCGGGAACAGCTGGGCCCGCATCGTTTCGTTGCTGTAATGAGAGGTTGCCCGGTGACCATCAAAAAGTCCCGTACCGGCGACGACCAGCGCGCCGTAGCAGATGCTGATCACCGTGCCGCCCTTATCGCCCTGCGCCTTCACCCATCTCAAAAGGCTCGGGTCGCGAAAGTTTTCGACGGCGGGGACGAAGAGATAGTCAGCGCCCTCGGGGTGGCGTTTGTCGAACTCGTTGATCGTCGATTGCAGCTCAAAGGTCAGCGGCTGCATCTTCACGGGCCCCGGCCTGACGGCCACCGACACGACATCGGCCACGCCCGATCGCGCCATCACGCCGAACGGAATGACGAAGTCGGAGATGATGGTTCCTTCGTTAAGACCAACCACCACGACAAGCGGCCGCGCCCGGCCAAAGCGCGCGCGATAAGGCGCGATCTTTTCCGGCTCCAGATTGCGGGAGGCGTCAAACGCCGAGGATGATGGCGTCAAGGTCTGTTGAGCGGTCGCCGCTCTGCCGGCGAGCGCAAGCCCGGCAAGCGCGACGACGGCCGAAGAGACCATATTCCGCCGAGTCATATTTTGCATGTGGGCACCTCATCTGCGGTTGAAGGCCTAGCGTGTCGCCCAGGCGGCCAAAGGCGTAAAGGACGTAGATCACTCGATTCCCGACATCCCAGCTTGCTCCAGAGGCCGCAGGGCGGCCCATTGCCATTACAGCGATCACCGCAACCGATGCCGATCGGGCGCTGCTCCGTACGGCCGCAGCACGTTGCCCGCGCGCGCGGCGCGCGCACGCCACTCCTATGACGTGCCGCCACGCATCCTGTTCGGGCAACCCCTCACTTTTCCAGCGCGACTATCTGGGCAGTCCGGACCGCCTAAGCTCGCGACGCGGAAGCTAATCGCTGAAAATCTGCGGCGCGCACCGCTGTGACTAGCGATCTTCGTTCGCGAGAACGAAGATCCGCATTCGCAAGAGTATCGCCACGCGGTGCTGTTTGGCGAGGCCACCGCGGTGTTCGCTACGGCGACCAACTAGGCACGGCGGCTTCTCAAATCGGCTAGCATTCGCGACAAGCCTCGGCGATGCTCTTCAAAATTGCTGACCGTGCTTACACCAGAAAGACATTAGCGCCGCGTCTTTGCAATGACGATGTGCTGATCCTCGCTCCACGCGGCTACCCCCAGGGTGATCGCAGCGGTGCGGGCGAAGCCCTCAGGATCGTCAAGCCGGAAAGAGCCGTATAGCCGTTTTTGAGCCACATCGGGATCGCGTATCAGTATCTGGGTCGGACTGTAGCGATTGAATTCCGCCGCCGCCTCGCCCAGCGTCTCGCCGTCGAGACTCATCTTGCCGGCTCTCCAGGCCAGTTTGCGCTCGATCGTTGGCGCGGCTGGCGCGCCAGGCTGGACCTGAGCGGCTCCCGTGACAAACGCGGACGAACCGCCCGACAGGCTGATGGCTTCGGCCTTCCGTCCCTCGACCCAAACCCGCACCGTCCCTTCCGTCACCATGACATCGGCCCCGCCATCGCATCTCCGGACCGAGAAGGCGGTCCCGACCGCCTCGACCTGGACCGCGCCCGCCGACACGACGAACGGACGCGCCTTGTCCTTCATCACCTGAAACCAGGCCTCGCCCTTCTCGATCGACACCCAAGAGTCTGGATCTTGCCGAGAGCCTGATCCGCCGCGCCGAAGCGGCGGGATAACAAGGCGCTCGTCATCACGCTGGACACATGGGTTACGGGATGGCGGCCGCGTGATCTCAATGCCGCCAATTTTCCGCAGCTGCGCGGAAAGGTTCTGGAGAATTATTTTTCGGACCCTGTCTTTCGTTCTTTGCTGGCGCGTCCACCAGAAGAAGACCTGGGCGCCGCGGTCCAGGCATGGGCGACGACATTCGGCAAGGTCCTGACATGGAGCGACATTGGCTGGTTCAGATCGATCACCCGTTTGCCGATCGTCCTGAAAGGCATCTGCCATCCTGACGACGCCCGCAGGGCCATCGACTGTGGCGTCGACGCCATTTATTGTTCAAACCACGGCGGGCGCCAGGCAAATGGGGGGATCGCCGCGATCGACATGCTCCCCGACGTCGTGAAGGCATCTGGAGACACGCCCATATTGTTCGACAGCGGGGTCCGTTCCGGCAGCGACGTGATCAAGGCGCTTGCGCTCGGAGCGAAAGCCGTTGGGATCGGGCGCCCCTATGCCTATGGCTTGGCAATTGGCGGGGCGAATGGCGGTGCTCATGTATTGCGGTCGCTACTTGCCGAAGCGGACCTGTTGATGGCGGTGAACGGCTATCCGACAATCGACGCTGTGGTGGACGCAGGCGCGCAAAGGAGTCGGTGAGAAGGTTCGTTATTGGCCGGCGATGGCGGGTTGAAGACGGTCCGCATTCCGTGAATGAGCAGAGAAAGCCGACGTCTAGGCGCGTCTGGCTTGCGTTCAACTTCCAGAAGTTGGTTGCGACAGGCGATCAGCTAAAATCAGGACGGCCGAGATTGAGACGCAACTCTCGGGTTTCTCAGTTGCCCGCTTTAGAAGATTCTCCTCTGAGGCGCCGAAGATTGTCTGCATGTTGCGCCTCATCGAGACGAAAGGTAAGCAGGCTGAGGATGGCGCAAATATATATGATCCAGATTGCCGGGACGTAAGCGAGCCCCATCTTCGCCATATTAGCGTCTGAAACTTGGTCCGGAGAAATTCGGTCCGACAAGCCGGCGGCGGCCAACACGAGGCTTGCGGCGAACACACCCACCCCCGCAGTCGTTTTTTTCAGAACATTGTCGACCGAAACGAGAAGACCTTCGGAGCGACGACCGGTCTTCAACTCGCTGTCTTCGGCCATGTCAACGATCATCGATGTAATCGCCATGGAGCCCATCAGCGTCAGTGCGCCTACCGCAAGAGCCTCCACTATCAGGATCGGGAAGAGGTCCGGGGATCCGTTCGGTGGGAGCACACCCAACAGTCGCAGCGAGACTGTGACGGTCGACGTCAACGCCAAAGCAGCGAAAATCACGATAGCCCCGCGCCTTTTGCCCAAGCGCCTTGTGATCTGGGGGCCGATCAGGATCCCCAGAAGTGCGGCGACGATTCCAATGATCGGCAGGTAGGAAAGTTGCTTGGGCGTCAGACCCCAGAAATAAATCTGAAAATAGGTCGACAATCCGCCAACGAGCCCGGTGGCAACCGCCACGAACAGACCCGCCGCATTGACCGTCCAGAGTGATCGGTTCGACAGGGTCTCGATGACCTCACGGAGGATAACTTTAGGCGTTGCCTTGCGGATCGGGGGCTGACGGAGGGTCGGGATGCGGCTGTGGGTACCGATTGCACATATCAGGATGGAAGTGGCAATCACGACCGCAGCTACGATGCCATAATTGCCATAAGACGAGCGGATGAAGAGACCGCCGGACTTTTCGTCGAGGAAGAAACTATAGGCCGCCCATATGAGCAACAGCCCGCCAGCGAAGGTGAAAAAGTAGCGATAGGCGACGAGTATCGTGCGTTGATGATAATCTGTCGTCAATTCTGCTGCCATCGCCGAGGCCGGGACTTCAAAGAAGGTATCAACGAAGCGGAGCACAACGACACAGGTGATCATATAGCCCAGCGTGGCTTCGGGGGACCAGCCGACAGGTGGCATCCACAGCATGGCAAAGACAACGGCGTAGGGAATTGCCGCTGCGTACATGAAGGGATGGCGGCGGCCCCATCGGCTGCGAAAATTATCCGAGATCTGTCCGATCACGGGATCGAGCAGCCCGTCGATCACCAGTGTGATCGCGAGCGCGCTTCCGATCCACATCGCTGGCAAGCCGATGACCTGACCATAGAATATAAGCAGAAAAGTCGCGATACTCCGGTTCTTGATCCCGTTGGATGCGGAACCGATGCCATAGAGCAGCATCGTCGACCGTTTGAGGGGCGGACCGTCTGCCTCAGAAGAAATCGGGGTCATGCGGCGCTTCCCTAATCGACTTTGACGGAAAGCAAGGGCACGAAATACTGGCCAGCATGCGAATCCGCGTCTCCGGGAGATCCCTGGACATGCGGACGCGGGAAGCTGATCTTGAGAACATGGATCGATGGCAGCTGGAACTGGCAAACCATGCTCTCCGACACGCCAAACAGCGCCGCGATCTCGCGCGCGGCCAAGGCAGGCGACCGCGCAACTCTCTCGAAGCTCGCGTTATCCTCACAGAAGATATCGATCGTCACCCAGAAGGGGCCTGCACTCTTCGAGCGGATGTATTTGGCGATACTGCCCAGCTCAGCCATGGGCCGCCTCCCCTATCGTTTCAAACACGGTTCGAGCGAATGCGTCGGCGCGGTCAACCGAAACGACATGATTTAATTTGAACTCATATTGGCGCCCGAGTTCGACCTCGGCGGGCGAGAATGGAAAGGCGAAGCTCGGCAACGGGTCGTCAGGGTTGAGTGGAAAGTGAAGCAGCATCGGATTGCAATATTTTGCGATCTGTGTCGCCAGTTCCTGGGTGGGCGCCCAGACAAGGGTCATCAACCCGACCTCGTGCGGCGGATACACCGTCGGCACGGGGTTCAGCGCATTCTTTCCATAAGGTCTGAAGTCGAGCCGATAGTCGGTGTCGGCCAGCCCGAAGACGCGCGCGATGCCGGCACGCAGCCATGCGTCCATGTTGGCGAGCCATTCATCGAAGCGCGCCAGAAGTTTGGGATCGGCGATCGCGCTGAAGATCATCGTGCGATATCCGTGCCCCCCCGCACCTTCCAGCTTGATCGTATAGGGCATGACCTCGGCCTGCGAGCCGGTTACGCGTACGCGCCGGTCGTCGAGCGCTTCGTAACGCGCGTTGCTGGCATCGAGCACGACACCCGGCTCCTTCAGCCGAAATGGATCGCTATTCTCGTACAGGAGGTGCGCCGACACCGTGTAGGGTGTGCAACGATTCTCGCTGTCGAGCGGTTCGATTTCGAAACCTTCGGCGTCGATAGCGAAGATCACGCCACCGCGCCGCGTCTCGACCGTGCAGAGCCCGCCGCATTCCGCAGTCTTGGCAGCATGCCAGGATGCGCCTGCCGGCAAGCCCCGCATCAGCGGTACGGCGGACAGGACAGCAGTATCGGTCGTCCGCCCGGACAGTACGATATCTGCGCCACCTGCGATCGCGTCGGCGAGCGGCTCGTAGCCAAGCAGGCCGACAATATGCTCACATTCCCCAACCCGCTCTGCCGTCAAAGGCAGTGCGGGATCGAGTGGGCTCGTGCGCCCGGTTTCGATATAGGGCAGAAGCGCGTCGGGCATGATCTCGGAGTAAACGAGAGCGAGCCGCGCCGAGAGACCTTCTTCGCGTGCGATTTCGCGGGCGATGTCCGCCATCCAGTCGACCCCGGAATCAGTCCCCGAGGTTCCGCAGGATCCGACGAGCAGCGGGACATCGAGCCGGTCGCGAGCCAGCATCAGCTGCCTCAGATCATGCTTGGTTGCCTGGCGGGTCATCTTGGAGGTCCCCTTACCAAGATAATAGGGGCCGCTATCGGTTGAGCCGCCGTCGACCGCGATACAGTCCGGCAACAAGGACACGCCGCGTTCGAAGGCTGCGTCGGGACAGCCGGCACCGAGTACCCCCGAGGGCACAAGCACTTTGCATGGAGTTCCGGACGTCACGGCGTCCCTCACTGGAATTTCGCCCGCAGTGTGACGCCGAGCTGACGCGGCGCGCCATATTGGACATATTGGTACACGCCGCCGTTGGTCTGCCAGATCCGGTAGACCTTGTTCGTCAGATTATGGCCCCAGAGCTGCAGCGAATAGCGATCGTCGAAATTGTAAGTCAGGCTCGCGTCCCAAAGGGTCCGCGGTTTGCGATACTCCCGAAACTCGTTGATGTTATTCTCGAACGCGTCGCTCTGATAATCTGCGGACACCTCGGCGCGCAGCCATCCCCATGAGGCGTCGCGCGAACTCTGCAAGCCCAGCGTCGCGTTAACTGCGTGCTTGGGACTGCGGCTCATCCGGTTGCCGGCACCATCGACGAAGGTCGCAGTGCCATCCGCCAAATAGGCGGACGTCTGAATGAAGCGGGTGAAATAGGGGTGAAGATAGGTGTAGCGCACATTGGCGTCGATCCAGTCGGTCGGCTGGTAAATGAACTCAGTCTCGACCCCCTTAATCGTGGCATCGGCAGAGTCGATTGCCACGCGCGTTCCGACCGGTGCCTGCGCCGCGTCCGGAACATATTTGATCGTCTGGAAATCGCGATAATCCATCCAGAAGGCGGAAATATTCGCGCGAAACGTCCGACCGAACCAGTCGGTCTTGAGACCGATTTCATAGTTGGTCAGGCGCTCGGGATCGGTCGGAAGCCGGGCGAGCGTGGCATCACCCGGCTGCTCCTGGAATGCGCCCGACTTGAACCCTGTCGACACCGTACCAAATGCGAAGACATTGTTGCTGAGGCGATAGTCCGCGCCAACGCGATAGGTGAAGACGCCCTTGTCGAAGATGCCAGGGGTCGTCTCGGTATCATACCTCGTGACGGGAGCAGCGATCGGCCCCTGCAAACGCCGGGCCCGATAGACTTTCCGTTCCTTGGTGAAGCGTCCACCCGCGAACAACCGCAGCCCGAAGTCGAACTTGTACTGGCCCTCGCCGAACACGGCATAGCTGTCATTGGTCGACCGGCCGAAAAAGCGGTTGATCGTCGTGGGCGTTATCGACTGCTGGGACTCGCGCTCCCGAGAGACTTCGTCGCGGTTATAAAAAACGCCCGCCACCCAGCTGAAGGGGCTGTTGCCAAGCGACGATAGCCGGCTTTCGAACGAATAGGAGTTTGCTTGCTCCTGCGCGAGCACCTGAATACCGCTGACGGGAAGTCCATTCGCAGCGTTCGTAGCGGCGTCCGTGCCATCAAGATCGTTCGCGAAATCATAATCCAGGCTGCGCCACGCGGCCACCGTTGTCCAGTTTGCGAAACCGAGCGCGTCAGTCGAAAGCTCGGCGCGCAGGCCACCTGTTTTCGACTTGGTGAAGCCATAACGATCGGGATTGGCACGGCGCGGATCGTCGTAATCGGCGTACCCCTCGCCGGGCGTGAACGGATTGACAATCACGTTGAAGCGCGAGCTTTCCCCCAAGTCCTGTTTGGCGATGTCGCCGGTAAGGAGCAGCCAGGTGTCCGGAGACATTTCGGCCCGAACGTGGAGGCGAGCGCTCAGCTTGTTTTCATCGTCGAGCGCGCGTCCATCGAACGTCTTGCGGAACCCGTCGTTCGTCACCGCGCCGAGGGTCAATCGGGCCGCAACGCCGTCGGCGATCGGCGCGTTCAGCATGAGGTTTCCGTTCATCTGACCATATTCGCCGAACGTAAGCTGGGCATTGGCTTCGGTATAATCCACCGGTTTGGCAGTCACGAAATTGACCGAACCGGCGACGACATTCTTGCCCCACAGCGTGCCTTGCGGACCTTTCAGAACCTCGACCCGATCCATGTCGTAGAAATCGATTCCGAGCATGGCGGCTCGGCCGAGATACACGCCGTCGAGGAACGCAACGGAGGATGGGTCACCGCCTGCCCCCTGATTGCTGCTGCCGACGCCGCGAAAGAAGGGCCGCGGTGCGGCTTTCGGGAAGGCATCGAAATTGATGCCCGGCGTCGCCTGCGCAAGCCGGCTGAAATCGGTGATGCCTTTTTGCTCGAGCTGGTCGCCCGAAAAGGCTGTGACCGTGATCGGAGCGCTTTGCAGCGATTCTTCGCGCCGACGGGCGGTCACAATGATTTCGCCGATGCCGCCTTCGCTCGCACTTGCCTCTTCCGCCGTATCGACTTCAGTGGGTGCGTCTTGCGCAATCGCGGGGCGCGCAAACGCAAAGATGAATGCGCTGGATGCGAAAAGCAGGTGCCGCTTGGTGGGTGTCATGTCGCCTCTCCTGTTCGTGAGCCGACTGCCGCCGGTCTCCTGATTCGGGCGTTATGTGCATCCAAGCCGCGCGCTGAGCATGACACCTATGTTACACACCGCAATAAAGGTGACGTGCTAGGCATATATTTCGGGAGAAGGTAAAACGATCATGCAAAGGTTCATTAACCACGGAAACTGGATCGGCGATTTGCCCGAGACGGTCCGCGACGCTCTGCTAGCGCGGATGGAGGAAGTGACAGTCGAGCCTGGGAAGATCATTGCGCAGGCCGGCCGGGAGGCAAGCCGCATCTTCCAGGTCGTCGAAGGCTATGTCCGTCTGGTGGGCATCCACGAGGATGGTAGCGAAGCACTGATCACCATTTACATCGCCGGTAACTGTTACGCCGAGACCGCGATGGTGTCGCGGCGGCGCTACAATCACACGTCGATCGCTATGGTGCGAAGCCGCATAAGGATATTGCACGAGAGCGACTTCTGGGAGCTCTATCACCTGCATGCCGCCATCCCGGAAGCGTTGTGCCGAAAGTTCGCCGATGCCATCAGCTGGCAGTTTGCCGCAAGGGAGATGCGGGCGACGATGCGGCTACGTCAGCAGATCGCCAACATGTTTGCCGACTTTGCCGAGAGATGTTCCGGCCGCACGATCAATGGTCCGATAGAACTCGACTTCCCGTTTACCCAGAGCGATATTGCCAGCATCTTCGACGTGACGCGTCAGAGCGTCCAACGCGAGGTCACCCACTTCAAGGATCAGGGTCTCGTCGAAAAGCGCGACGGAAAATGGGTCGTCGACGATCTTGCCCGGCTACGCCGAACCAGTTGAAACGCCTCGCTGGAACAGCGCCGACTCGAAAAGGGCGTGCTGCTGAAAAGATAGGGCGCGTCGTCAGATAGCGTTTTCGACACCTGCGGATCTCAAGGCTCCATAAGGCGACTCTTGGCCGGTTGAAGACTGTCGTCTGTGGATGGCTCCCGCGTTGCAAGCATAAATTGACGTTCAGCGTTTTGGTCGGTTGCAGTCGTCTGTCCGGCCTGTTGATGCAGTCGGTAGGGACTGCTGGCCCTGATGGAGTCCGCGAACCAGGTCCCGATCGGCTTATCAGGCTCTGACGCCTTTGACAGTCCATGGGTTGTCCCGGCTCCCGGTCTGACCGGTATCGCCATCACATCGCATCGCGCTTACAACATCGTAAAGCTGATCTCCTCAGCCAAGCTCCTTCTATTATCCTGCCAGCATCGGGGCGTGATGGGCCTGATAGACCTGCCCGCGCGTCATGAGCGCCCAGGCGATCCGGGCCATCTTGTTCGCCATGGCAACCGTCGCGACCCTGACGGGCTTGCGGGCCAGCAGGGCAACGAGGCGTGGATCTGCCGTCTCAGGTTTGTATTTCGCGCGGCGGACCAATGAGGTCGCGCCGATGACCAGCAGCCGGCGCAGATATTTATCCCCCATCTTGCTGATCCGCCCAAGCCGCTCCTTCCCGCCGCTCGACTTTTGCAGCGGCGTGAGCCCGAGCCAGGCGGCAAACTGCCGGCCCGAACGGAACTGGTGGGGATCGTTGACCGACGCCGCCAAAGCCGTTGCGCCGACCGGGCCGATACCCGGGATCGTCGAGAGGCGCCGCGCAACCTCATCGCTGCGCTGAAGCGCTGCCAGCCGAAGTTCGATCGCGTGAAGCCGCGCATGGATGTCGAGGGCTTGCTGCGAGAGCATCGCTACGATCATCGCTGCATCATCTGGCACGTCCGGCGTGCGCTCCCTATCGACGATTTGCCGTGCCATGATCAGGGCGCGATCCCGCCCTTCCGGGATGACGATCCCAAACTCGGCGAGCAGACTTCGGATCATGTTTATCAGCTGCGTTCGCTGCCCGACGAGCAGACTGCGACTACGATGCAGCGTCAGCGCTGCCTGCTGCTCGCGCGATTTCACCGCGACATAGCGCATCGTCGGCCGCGTCACCGCTTCGCAGATCGCTTCCGCATCGACGGCATCGTTCTTCCCGCGCTTCACGTAAGGCTTCACATAAACAGGCGGCATCAGCCGCACCTCGTGCCCCAGAGCGGTCAGCTCGCGCGCCCAATGGTGCGACGTCCCGCAGGCCTCGATGCCGACAAGGCACGGCCTCACCTTCGCGAAAAAGGGCAGAAGCTGAGCACGGCGAAGCGTCTTTCGCACAACGACATCGCCCGCCGCATCAACTGCGTGAACCTGAAAAACATTCTTGGCCAGATCGAGGCCGATCGTGGTAATCTCCATGGCGGATGGCTCCTCTGCTCGGGTTTGCATGACAGCAACCCATCTTGGCACCTGGATGCCGTGAGCGGGAGCCATCCACCTCATCCGCTTTCGGGATCAGCGAAGGAAAAGCTGCCCTCCCCTGCCGATCACTGCTTCTTGGCAGCCGCCAAGGGGAAGTCTGCTAAATTCTGACCCACGACCCACGCTGCAATGTCAGCCGCCGCCCGATTATCGACAGGCTCTCCCAAAATTAGAATACGATAGAACAGTGGGGCCGCTCCAAGCTCCAGGGCTGCGCGAGCCGAGACCCCTTCCCCGACTTCGCCCCTCGCGATTGCACGCGTCACTATCTGGCCGCTTGCTGCAAATCGCTCGCTCCAGAACTCCTCCCGCGCTCTCGCAGCCTGATCGTCGCCATCCGCGCGCATGCCCATGACATGGAAGAGGCCACGCATGGCGGGATCGGCGAGTACCCGTGCGATGCTCATCAGCAGCTCCGCCAGATCACCCTCGAACGACCCGGTATTAGGGGTTGGCACCTTCGCCTGCATATCTTCCAGCATGATATCGAGCAGGAGCTCGGACTTAGTCGGCCATCGACGATAAATGGTCGTCCGGTTCACTCCGGCGCGCGACGCGATGTCGGGTATCTCGACGGCCTCATATCCGCGTTCGGCCAAGAGCTCCAACGCGGCTGTCCTGACCGCAGCAACAACCGCGGCTGCACGCCCGCCCGGCCGCGCGCGAGGCAGCTGCTCGCTTTCGGACAGCGATTCCTTCGGCTTCTTGTGGGTCCCTGCCATACGCCTTGCCAATCCCTTTTAATGCAACTATAGTTGCTTTTATAGCATAGAGGCGGGAGGGGCTACAGGCAAATAACGATCGACCTAGAAATCTTCATCGAAGGGCAGCGGATCGCATCCGACGAAGTCGCGAATTGGGAAGGGCGCAGTGCGGCCAAGGCGCTCCGACGACTGGGCGCCCAGTCCGATAGCCAAGACCTTCACCGGCTCAGGCAGCAGTTGCTTGAGCGCAAACACGCGCTCGGCCACGGCGGCATCCGTTCGCGCCTGCAGCACGAACTCGTGCTGTCCGACATGGTAGCGCGTCTTGTCGCGTGGATGTCGCGCGGGCGGCGCGTCTACAGCATGATCGAGATTGCATCGCCGGTCGGAACTGCGGAGGCGTTTGCAAACTGGTTCGAGGAGGTCGCGCGGCTGAACCGCGAAGATGTGATGATCGCGGCCCTCCCCGAGCATTATCTGATAGCGACCGACGCCGCGGGCCGCCAGGAAGTCATCGAGACCAATGGCGGCGCACCGATGGCAGCGCGGTTCTTCGTCGATTATGCTGATCTATCAAGCCTGACGTCAGACGCCGATCGCGACTATCCTGTGCAGGTTGCCGGCGTGGCGCGGGCACCGAACGGCGCCGCGATCGGCGGTGTCCGCCATCAATTTCGAAATGAAGGCACGGGCTTCCGCGCAAAGCTGACGGTCGAGTTCCCGTCGCTCATCATGCCGTCGGTTGTGACCGGCCATCGCTGGCACCTCGCATGCGAGTTTTCGAACTGGATTCGTGCGGCGATCGCGGAGCTTCACCCGGAATAGTCTGGTAGCTCCTGGCCGATCGCCGTCAGGCGGCTTTCGGACAAAAATCGTCAAAAGCGGACGCTAGCCAAAACACCGACGAACAGGACTGCCGCAGACGAGGAAATCGCCGCGACAAAGGGGGTAGGCGTCTCAACGCATCGCTCGCAATGATGCGACGCAATGGATGGGAAGAACAGCCGTCCTGCCCTCTCCACATCAGTCGCCGATTGCGGGTCGACGCATCGGCTGTCCCGTAAGATGTCGCCTGACTTCGTCGGCCGCAAGCGACTGCAAGCGCTCGATCGAACTGGTCGAATACCACGCCGCGTGCGGGGTCAAGATCAGGTTCGGGCAATTGCGCAACGATGAATCCCGCGGCAGCGGTTCGACCTCGAACACGTCCAGCGCAGCCGCGCGCAGCTGGCCGGATCCGAGCGCATCGGCAAGTGCATCTGGATCGATCAGCCCGCCGCGGGCGGTATTGACCAAAGCAGCCCGGTCCGGTTTCCGCGCCAGCCGCGCGGCGTTCACCACATGCCGCATCTCGGGCGTAAGCGGACAATGCAGCGTAACGACGTCGGCACAGTCGAACAGCGTGTCGAGATCCACGGCCTCGACGCCCAGCCCGGCCAGCATCTCCGGATCGGCGAAGGGGTCCGCGACGATAGCCTTGAAACCGAATGGCTTGAGACGAGCGAACACCTCCTGCCCGATGCGCCCGAACCCGACAAAGCCGACGATGGTTTCCGGAAAGGCCCGCAGCGCGCCGGCAACTCCGACCGCGTCCCATTTTCCGTCGCGTACGGACTGGTCCAGCGGCACCACAGAACGCAACATGGTGAGTATCAATGCAGTCGTATGATCGGCAACCTCTCCAGTGGCATAGTCAGGCACATAGGCGACCTTCACACCGTGCGCCCTCGCCGCGGCAAGATCGATATTGTCGAGTCCGATGCCATAGCGGACGATCAGCGAACCCGGCGCCAGCTTGGCAATCGCATCCGCCGTGACCTGCGCAAACTGGACGATCAGCACGTCGGTGCCGTCCGCTGCCGCAGTGACCTCGTCGACGCTCGCGCATTTCGCTTCCTCGAACACGGCGCCAAATTCTTCCGCAACCGCGCGCTCGTGCGTCAGAGTTGGAAAGGTCGCGTCGGTCACTGTGATTTTCATGTTTGTTCCTTGAAAAGATAGAGAGGGCGTCGAGGATATGAAGAGCAGCGGGCCGAACCGATCCGTGCATCGTCCCTAGTCCGTCCGACGCACCACCTGTTGCTGGGTGCCGAGCCCCTCGATGCCGAGCGTCACATGATCGCCCGGTTTCAGATAGACAGGCGGCCGCTGCCCCATTCCCACGCCCGGCGGCGTGCCGGTGGAAATGAGATCGCCAGGCTCGAGCGTCATGAAACGGCTGATATAGGAAACGAGAAAGGCCACCTTGAAAACCATCGTCCGCGTCGAGCCGTCCTGCATGCGCTGGCCGTTCACATCGAGATACATCTCAAGATTCTCCGGATCGCCAGCATCGTCGCGCGTAACGACCCAGGGGCCAACCGGGCAGAAGCTGTCGAGACTCTTGCCCTTCAGCCATTGCCCGGTTCCTTCCAACTGGAAACCGCGCTCGGAAACATCGTGGACTACCGCGTATCCGGCGACATGACCCAGCGCCTCCGCTTCGCTCACGCGCGTCGTCCGCTTGCCAATGACGACGCCAAGCTCCACCTCCCAGTCCACTTTCGTGGCGTCGGCCGGAATGCGGATATCGTCATTCGGTCCGCAAACAGACGTATTCGCTTTCATGAACAGGACCGGTTCGACCGGCACCGCCATGTTGGTTTCGGCCGCATGATCCGAATAATTCAGTCCGACGCAGACGACCTTGCCGACGCGCGCAACGGGGCATCCAAGCCGGACGCCTTCCGACACCGCAGGTAGATCGGAGGGATTTACGCGGCCCAGGGTTTCAACCACCCGGCCGAAATCGCCAGCCTCATCGCCGAGAGCCGGCGACGCGTCCCGGATAACGCCGGCATCATCCAGCAGGCCATAACGCTCCGCTCCTTCCGGACCAAACCTTACAATACGCATATCTATTCCTTCTGATTGTGTCGCCTGTCGGCAAGTCGCCGTTCAATAAGTCGCCCGGCCGCCCGACAGATCGAAGACGGCTGCCGTGGTGAACGAGTTTTCCTCGGTCGCGAGCCAGCAGATCATCGACGTCGCTTCCGCGATATCGAGCATGCGGCCCCGCGGAATCTTCGAGAGTATATATTCGATATGCTGCGGCGACTGGGTCATGGCGAGAGCAGTTTTTGCAAACGCCGGAGTCACCGCGTTGACCGCAATGTCATGGCCGGCCAGTTCCTTGCCGAGCGATTTGGTCAACGCAAGCAGGCCAGCCTTTGCGGAGCTATAGGCGACGGCGTTGGGATTGCCCTCCTTGCCCGCGATCGAGCTGACATTGACGATCCGGCCATATCCGTTCTGGATCATGTGCGGCACCATCGCGCGGCAGCAGTAAAATGCGCCGGTCAGGCCCACATGGACGACATCGCGAAAGGCATCGGGCGGATATTCCCAGGTCGGAACATTCGGTCCGACCAGCGCCGCATTATTGATCAGGATATCGATCCGGCCGAAATGATCGACCGCCTCTTGCGCAGCTGCCTCGATGGCGCCGAGATCGCCTATGTCGACGCGCTGACAAAGTATGCGCGCGCTGCTGCCGAACCGCGCGCCTGCATCATCGAGCATCTTGCCATCGCGATCCCACAGCGCGACCGCCCCGCCCCCGGCGACGATCCGCTGGGCGACACCGAAACCGATCCCCTGCGCCCCCCCCGTGACGACAGCCACCCGACCTTCAAAATCATAGTGGTTCCCCCCGGCATGACCTTGGCCTTCAACTGGGGTGGAACTTTGGCTCGTCATCGCAATCTCATTCTATTAATTACCTTTGATACGGATAATAAGTATGATTATATGATCTCTGTCAAGCCAATATTGAAGGTGTAGGAATGTTTCCGGGTATGAGGGTTGCAGCATCGATATCCGACTATCGCGAACTGGCGCGGCGCCGGCTGCCGAAATTCCTTTTCGAATATGTCGATGGCGGATCCTATGACGAAGTGACGCTCCATCGGAACCGCGCCGACCTGCAGCGCATAGCGCTGCGCCAGCGCGTGCTTCGCGATGTTTCCGACATCGATCTGGGCATCGAGATTTTCGGGCAACGCCAGTCCATGCCTATCGCACTGGGGCCGATCGGTCTCGCCGGCATGCTTGCCCGCCGCGGCGAACGGCAGGCGATCGCTGCGGCGGAAAAGGCGGGCATTCCTTTCTGCCTGTCGACTGTATCAGCCTGTTCGCTGGCGGAGGTGGCGGCGGCTGCACGCGCGCCTTTCTGGTTCCAGCTTTACATGATGCGCGATCGCGGCTTCGTGCGCGATCTGCTGGCACAGGCACGCGCGCATAGTTGCGCGGTGCTCGTCTTCACCGTCGACATGCCGGTGCCCGGCACACGCTATCGCGACTACCGGTCCGGCCTTGCCGGTGCGCCCGGCCTGAAAGGCGCTCTTCGCCGCGCATCTCAGGCCTTGCGACATCCGGGCTGGGCCCTCGACGTCGGACTGCTAGGCAGGCCGCACAGCCTTGGCAATGTCGCGCCATTGCTAGGGAAAAGAAGCGGCCTCGACGATTTTCTGAGTTGGATGCGGGGCAATTTCGATCCCGGCGTCACCTGGCGTGATCTGGAATTTATTCGTAGCGAATGGGCGGGTCCGCTGGTCATCAAAGGGATACTCGACCCGGAAGATGCGAGCACCGCCGCAGCGATGGGCGCCGACGGGATCATCGTCTCGAACCACGGAGGCCGGCAACTCGACGGCGTGCCATCGACCGCACAAGCGCTTCCCGCAATTGCCGACGCGGTGGCGGGGAAGCTGAAAATCCTTGCCGATGGCGGGGTTCGCTCTGGACTGGACGTCGCACGGCTGCTTTGCCTCGGTGCCGATTGCGTGCTGCTCGGCCGAGCTTGGGCCTATGCGCTCGGCGCCGGCGGCGAGGCCACGGTGCGCCACATGCTGTCGCTGTTCGAGGCGGAGTTGCGCGTTGCCCTCAGCCTCACCGGCGTCGATCGCGTAACCGGCCTTGATCGTGAGATGCTCGTTCAGCAATAGCAGAGCCGGGACAGCCCGCTATATATTCGATCATATTTATGTGCCATAAATCCTGTGTTTCATATGTTAACGGATGAACCACAAGCTGATGAAAGCTGTTGAAAACAAAGGACTGCATGGCCGCGTCATCCAGGACCTGGGTCAGGCCATAATGTCCGGCGAATTCGCCCCGGGGGCGACGTTGCCGGGACAAGAGGAATGCTGCGCCCGGCTGGGCGTAAGCCGCACCGTGCTGCGCGAAGCCTTGCGCGTGCTCGCAGACAAGGGACTTGTCGATGCCCGGCCGAAAGCAGGCACCTTCGTGCTCCCGCGCGAAAACTGGAACTTCCTCGACCCGGATATTCTCGAATGGCGGCTCCGTTCGGAAGATCGCGATGCCGTCCTTGAGCAATTGTACGAGCTTCGGCATATGGTCGAGCCGACCGCCGCCTTTCTGGCAGCCTCGCGCGCCAAGCTTCACGACTTCCGGCGCATGGGCGAAGCCTTCGACGCGATGGCCGCAGCGGGGCGCTCGCACGACAGCATCGAATCCGATCTCGCATTCCACCGAGCCATCATCGAGGCTTCAGGCAACGACATGTTCGCGTCGCTGGGGCGGGTCGTGGAATCGGCTCTGGTCATCAGCTTCCGGATCGGGGCGGACAATCCCGACGGCACAGAACATTCGCTGGCAATGCACAAAGCCATCCTCGATGCGATTGTCGATCGCAACGGCACCGAGGCGCGCGTCGCGATGCGCAAGCTGATCGACTATTCAAAGGGCACCGTCGCGCGCGTATCGGCAAAGGGAAGCGAAGCGCGCCGCCAGTCGAAATCCTAACGCGCTGTCAGAGCATGTCTGGTGCGCAGCCGCTTCGCGATCAGAAGAAGCGCGGCGAGCGCGATCGGCGTCCATATGACCATCACGAAAACCAGCGACAGGCCGATTCTTGATTTGTCCTGCAAGACACCCTCGGTGAACCAGCTGACCAAGGTTGGCCCAATGAACAGGCCCATCACGGACAGGAAGGTCACATAGACCGCACCGACACTGGCCCGCAAAGACGCCGGTGTTCCCAGCTGTAAAGCGGCCGGCGCATATCCCGCATAAGTATAGGTCACACCCCAGAAAAGGGTCGAGCCGAGCAGGAAAGCTGTCGGGCTACCCGACAGGATGCCTGCGATCATCGCCGGGATCGAGAGGCACAAGCCGATCGCCGGAACCTTGGCATGCGCATCGGTCATGCCGCGATTGTAGAGGCGCTCGACCAGCCAGCCCATGCCAAGCAGTCCGATCACCCCTGCAATCCCCTGTGTCGCACCATAAGCAATGCCGACTTTTTCGATGTTCCAGCCATAGGTGCGTGCCATGAAGGTCGGCGTCCATACGTGGAACGCCGTCACGATGACATTCACCGATCCGAACGCGAAAGGGTAACCGAGGTAGAACAGCGGATCGGTACGGATCAAAGCCCACAGGCCGGGCGCCTGCCCGTCACCTGCAGACATTTCGGACGCCGTCGGACGCAGGTTCTCCCGCAACAGCAGCGCCAGCGGCGCGACCATTATTGTCATGCCCCCGACGAGCAGAAAGGTCAGTTGCCACGGATAGAACTGCCCCAGAAGGGGCACCCTGATCGTACCCGCGTGCGCCAGCTTGTGGACAAGCCAGCCACCGCCCACGATCGCGAGGCCGCCTCCGGCAAAAGCGCCGACAGTGTAGAAGGAATAGGCGGTGGCAAGGCGGCGGCGGGGCACCTGCTCCGCCATGAGCGAATAGGCGGCGGGCGACAGGCCCGCTTCCCCGGCACCGAGGCCAAGCCGGCTGATAAAGAATAACAAGAAATTGGTCGCCATGCCGGAAACCGCCGTCGAAAGGCCCCAAAAGGCCACGACGCCCATGCATAGCCAGCGCTTGGAATAGCGGTCCATCAGCCGGCCAAGGGGGATACCGGCAGCGGCATAGAAAATACCGAAAGCCGGCCCGAGCAACAGGCCCATCTCTACGTCGGTGAAATTGAGGTCGCGCTGGATCGGTTCGACCATCAGCGAGATCAGGGCGCGATCGACGAACGACAGGAAGTAGAAGAGCATCAGGATGGCGACGAGCGGCCATCCCGAGAGGAGGCCCCTCGTTTTGGGCGCCGGGCCGGTCGCGTCATTCATTCACTTGCTCCTCGCCACCCGTTCCGACTGCTATGCGCACCTGATCCGCGGCCGGTCTACCGATTGATCGCAACCGGTTTGGGGCCAACGGCCAGGTGCACATTTGCTCAGAGCTTCATCGAGAGTGTAAGGTAGAACGCCCTAGGCTGGTTCGGCAGCACCGAAAACAGCTGGTTTGGATCGGCTTGCACCTGTGCCGGCGTCAACGTCTGCCGGTCGAGAGCAGTCAGCAGACTGCCGCCCTTCGCCCAGCCCATGATGCCGACGGTGTTGAAAAGGTTGGTGACATTGCCCTGGACACTGAAGTTGCTGTTCACGTCCCATGCAACGCCGACGTCGACCGTGCTGAACGCAGGCAGATACCAAGCATTGCGGCGGTTCGCGGCGCGCTTGCCCAGATAGGAATAGGTGGCGAACAGCGAAACCGCCTCGACAGGCCGATAGGTTGCCGTCGCGCGAGCGATGACTTTCGGATTATTGTCGGCCGTCCCTGCCGGAACCGTGCTGACGATGTCGTCGGTGCCGTCACCCTTGGGTCCCTGCGTATAGGTGCTGAACCCGCTCGCCTTCGGGTCTTGTAGCGTCAGATCGGCGTGAAGATTCAACTGGTCGGTAACGTCAAAATCGCCGGAAATCTCGATACCAAAAGTTTCAACCTCGCCGAACGCCGGCGGAGGCGAATAGCCCGTTCCCGCATTCGGCGTGCCCGGCTTGTATGTGAAGGTCTGGTTGTCCGCGATATTCGAATTCTTGCTCCAGAACGGGAAGGCCTGGATGAACATGCCGTTGTCGCGATATTTCAGCCCCATCTCGATCTGCTGGATTTTCTCCGCAGAAGGGAAGATCGTCGCGATCGCCGCTACCGTCGTGATCCCCGACAGGATGCCAAAGTCGGGAGCCTTCTTGCCGCTTGTATACCGGACATATGCCTGGAACGCGTCAGAGAATTGGTAAGCGGCCGAACCCGAGAAGGCGAAATAGTCGTACTTGCGCTTGAACGGCAGCCTCGTCCCGCGTGCCGTGGTTGCATTGTCGTACAGCGTGAGCGGGTTGCCATCCCTTCCGCCGGTCGTCAGCTTGTTGCCGGTGAATGCCACGGGCAAGTAAGTGAATGAGTCGTAGTTCAGGCTTTCATAGCGACCACCGACATCGATCGTGAGCTTGTCTGTTACCTCCCAGGTATCGCCGCCATAGACGGCGATGTCGGTCACCTTCGTTCCGCTCTCGCGAATGGCGAGGCCTTGCCCGATCCCCGCCCAGCCCGACGAATCCGTGACGAGATAGACCGAACCATCGGGTCGCGTCAGCGTCGTGCTCAAAAGCACCGGCCGCGGCGTGAGGGTCATGACACCGCCGCCAGCCCCCGAGAAACGCTGATGAAAGGTGGACTGGTCAAAATAGGCGCCGAGCGAAAGACGGTGGCGCCCGAAGGTCCCCGATATCGTCAGCTGATCCTGGAATGTCTGCGACCGGAAATCCGGCTGATAGGCGAGGCCGGCCATAATCCCGCCGGCAAGGATGTTCTGGTTGGGCAGATTGTTGACGACCAGCGTGCGCGTCGCGCCCACTTGCGACACCACCGCGGCGACCGAACCGTCCGGCAGGCGATAGGTATAGGTACCATCGATCCCGTTGGTCCCCTGAATGGTACGGATACCGGCATCGGCGTCCGTTAGCGGCGTCGCGAAGTTGACCGCGACCGTGTTCCAGTGCGCCTTGTTGCGCGAAAAGCGGAAGCTGTTGCTGATCTGGATATTGTCGGTGAGGTCGTGACGCCAGTCCACGTCGAAAGCGACCGCCGTGCTGTTGACGAGGTTTGAGCCGTCCCAGTCGCGCAGTTCGCCCGTGCCAAAAACGGGATAGCTATGCGGCGATGCGGGCGGAAGAACCGACGACAAATTGGTGTAAGGTGCGAGAATCTTCGGGTCCTTGAAGTCGCGCGCCGGCAACGTCTCGAACCAGCCGTTGTGGTCATTGAGATATTTCGCACGGACCGTCAGCGATCCGCCTCCATAATCCCACAACAGGTTGCCGCGGATCTGACCGCCCTTGTTGAGCTTGTAACCGGGATAGCGGGCGCCGTCGCTGATGCGATAAAAGCCGCCAATCGCATAATAAAGGTCGCTGTCGGCAATCTGCCCACCGGTGTAGCCGTCGAAGCGATAAAGCGGAGATTTGCCATCGCCCTCAAGACCGAGCTTGAACTGGAACTGCGTGCCGGGTGCGGATTTCCCGGTCTTCGAGATATAGTTGAAGATACCGCCCGGGGCGTTCGCCCCTGTCACCACCGCGGTGCCGCCACGCAGCGCCTCGATGCGGTTGTTCATCAGGTCGAGACGGCTGAAATAGTCGGGACCGAAGTTCGTCGCGGTCACTGGCTCGACGGGCAGGCCATCCTCCTGCAACGATATGTAGAAATAGCCGCCAGCAGCCTCGAGCGAGCGCGCCGAGACGCCGCGCGAAAAGACGATGTTGCGAATTTCGCCCAGCGACGAATTGACGAACACGCCGGGGACACTCTTCAAGGCGTCGGCCGAACTGATCGGTGACTGACGCCGGAGCGTATCTTCGGTTATGGCGGTGATCGAAATCGGTGCACGTTCAATCGAAGTGGCACTGAAGACGCCGGTGACGATGATCTCCTGATCGCCGGCCCCCGAAGCCTCGCCCTGCGCCGGCGCTGCCGGTACAACCTGCTCTTGGGCATTCACCACGCCCGCCAGCGACGTCATCGCCATTGCGGACACGGATACGAATAGTGCTTTACGCAACATGCTTTCCTCCCATTTTGGCCGGCCTGCGATTCCGGCCGATTTATCGTTATCTTAAGACCGCGCAATCCTAGCGATGGCAGTCAAAATACCATATTGTTTGTCTCAGTACATGTCATTTAATATGCCTAATTATTTTTGGCGTCAAGCGACTCTGCTACGTGCTTTGTCAATTGCGATGCGTGCAGGACTAGCGGGGCAACGAGGCTTCAGGACTGCAACCGGCCTCGAACCAAGCCAGGGCTTTACTCCACATCCACGGCGTGAACCGGTGTGCGATTCCAGCTTGGCGCGCGATCGCTACATGCTCCGCACCATCCGGATATAGCTTGCCCATCGTCGAGATGAACGCTTCCGCCCCCTCGGGAGGCACCTGTCGATCTGCCGCACCGCAGACGAACAACGTGGCAGGGCAATGCCGATAATGCGCAACATTGGTCAGTGGATCGAGTCGGCGATACAACGCCCATTGCTCTTCCTCAGCCACGCCCTGCAGCTCCTGAGAGCCTGGGCGCAACCAGTCCGGCGTAGCCAGAACTGGCGCCACACGCTTGATGCGGCGATCAATCCCCGCTGACACGACCGCGATATCTCCCCCCATCGATATGCCACCGATACCCACGTCCCCGAGACCCTCGAAATGCGCAAACGC
Organism: Sphingopyxis selenitireducens; assembly: GCF_051550705.1. Lineage (NCBI taxonomy): Bacteria > Pseudomonadati > Pseudomonadota > Alphaproteobacteria > Sphingomonadales > Sphingopyxidaceae > Sphingopyxis > Sphingopyxis selenitireducens. The sequence continues at coordinate 291,196 of NZ_JBPULG010000004.1, read as the reverse complement.
CCAGTCGATGATCGCGGGCACCTCGTCGGCCCCCTGCGCCAGAATAGGCCAGAAATAACGACGCAGATTGCTGCGGACGCGCAGCCTGATCTCATCGGGCGCCTCGCTGCTTCGCTCGCCATGTTGCGGCAGATCCCAGCTCACTGCCACAAAGCCACGCGCTGCAAGGTCGACCAGGTGCGATGCCACATCCTCCTTCGACCAGCTAAAGGCGTGCAACCAGAGCACCAGTGGCCGCGTGCCCGCGCCTGCCGGTTCGGCCCAGAGGATTGGAATCTCGCCCAAGCGCGCGGTTTGCAGAGCGGTTGTCACTGTCCCAGTGCGGCGCGGTCCTCAGCGATCCACCTGTCCCACATCTCTTCATCCGGCCTGAGGAACAGACTGTTCGCGCGCGCTTCGATCAGGTCGTCGACACCGAAAAGCCTCATCAACCTCCGGTCGTTGCGCGCACGCGCCGCTTCGACGATTCGCTGAACGGCTGGTCCGTTGTGGTTGTCGCGCGTCGGCAGCCCCACGCGGTTATAATAGGCGCTGAAGAAATAGCGCGGCTTGCCCGAGGTATTGGGCGTACCAGTGTGCAGCAATGAGCAATGCGTGAAGACCACGTCGCCCGCCTTGACGTTCAGCACCGTTTCTTCGGGATGCGGAAGCGTGCGATGCCCATCGGATTCGATCGTGACCGGCCGCCGATGCGATCCTTCGACGATACGCAACGGACCATATTCATCGGTGAGATCCTGCAGGTAACATATCGCATTACAGGCGATAGGCCGGATATATTGCGGCCCCTCGGGCATCCAGCCCCAGCGATCGCGATGCCAGAAACTGACCTTACCCTCTGCCTCTTCCTTGGGTTCGGACGGGAAAGCCATGAAGGTGAGATTGTCGAGCTGGGCGAAGGGGCCCATCACCCGCTCGGCAAAATCAAGTACGGCCTGATTATTGACGGCCGGCAACATCAGGCCGGGCTCCTGTTCCAGCGCGCTGGTCACCCGCAGGCGCGGCTCGGATGCACCTGGCGGCGTATTGCGCCGAACCATATCGTCGTAACGGTCCTTCCACGCCTGCATCTGCGCTGCATCATAGGCACCTTCGAAAATCGTATAGCCGCGCTCGCGAAATTCGACGAGACGCTGTTCCAGAGCCTTCACTGACATTCGCCACCTCTCCTGCATGGGTCGCCCGAAGCGATATTCTTTATATGATTATTATCAAGAACAATTGATATATAGTATGATTATATTTTGCCCCGAGTCAATCCGCGAGCGCCTGCGGAACAAGCGCGAAGCGTAGCTTCGCCTGTGGACCGTCATCCGCACGATAATCCACGCTCCCTCGCCGGTGAACTCGAACCTAGGAGAGCGGCCGTCGAGATCACTTGTTCCGATCAATGCATGCGGAAGTGAACGACAGCTATCGGGAGACAGAAGAAGTTTTGGAAATGACTATAACCGGGCGCATTGCTGACCAAGTTATATTCGACAGCCGCTGCCAGAAACCGACCCACAGCGCTCCGAAACGGCGCATTGTGATAGCACCAATATGAACGCAATTGCTGTCAGCCCCGTCAAAATCTGAGCGGAATGTCGTGCCTTTATGGAACGTGCATACGAGCAGTATGCAAATGATAATATCGCTCGGTGGCTTGATGGAGCGCAAACGCGGCCTTCTTTAGACGTCTACGCTGAAAGTTCGATGTAAAGTCGTCGACAAATTCCCCAGCGCTCGGATACCACTCTTCGAAATACTCGCGCGCCATCTCAAGCGCAGCATGCGGCGTCATCGGCTTGGGCTCGGCAAGTTCTCTGCCGTCGGCCTCGTACAGCGCGATCCCATCACGCGCGACATCGACGAAGAAATAGCGCCCCTGCGTAAGTCCGGCATTCACCTCATCAAGACTGTGAACGATGAAGTTCACCGGCGTGCGGAGCCGCTTTGTCACCGACAGTTCGCGAATGAGCCGGTCGTCGAGCTTCGACCAATAGTCCGCCCGATCGGTCAGCCGTTTGTCGTTGACGATGATCAGCAGGTCGTAGTCCGACTGGTAGCCCTTCACGGTGTGAGGCTCGTCGACCCAACCGCCGCGCGCAGGCGGCCAAACGCGTAAAGGACGTAGATCGCTCGATTACCGACATGCAGCCTGTTCCAGTCGGCGGGTGGCGGTCCAATGCCGTTGGAACGATCGGCCGCAACCGATGCCGATCAGGCGCTGGCCTGTCCGACCGGCGCACATTGCCGGCGCGCAGAGGGATCGCGGGCTAGGCTCGGAAGCGTTGACGATACTCAGTTGGCGAGAGGCCAACGATCCGAACAAAGGCTTTGCGCAGCGCACTGGCATCGGCGTAGCCCACGTCCCAGGCGATGCGTTCGAGCGACCCGGCGCTGAACTGAAGCATCTCTTGGGCTTTGCCGATTCGGATGCGCTGGCAGTAGGCGGTCGATGTGAGCCCGGTGGCCTTCTGGAAACGACGCAGGAATGTGCGCGTTTCCAACCCGGCCTGGCTTGCCAGTAAGGATAGACTCATATCTTTCGCTCCGGTCTTTTGCAGCCAGTGCTGAACCTTCAATACGGCCTGGTCGCCATGATCGATGCGCGGTGAGAACGGACTGTAGTACCGCTGTTCGCGCCCCGGAGAGTCGACGAGAAGTTGGCGTGCGGTGTCGATCATGACGGTGGGGCCAAGGAAACGGCTTACAAGCGTCAGCCCGAGATCTGTCCATGCCATCACACCGCCCACTGTGATAATATCGCCGTCGTCGATGAGCAGGCGATCCGTTTCCACGTGCGCGATCTCGGGAAACCGCGACTGCAGCAGATGGCCATAGCCCCAATGTGTCGTCACCGTCCGCCCCGCCAGCGCGCCGGCTTCGCCAAGGACGAGCGCCCCCGCGCATATCGACGCGAGGATCACGCCGGCCGCATGCTGATTTTTCAGCCATCCGGCATATCGCGCCGCCGACGCGGGCTCGATAGGCGCACCCAATGCGGGCGGCAAAATCAGCACGCGCGGCATTCCGTAGGCGCCCTCCAGGCTGTCATAAACCCGGCTGGGCACATGGGTTCGCTCGTCGACCTTCCAGTGGCTGATACGAAGCTGGGGGCCGCTACGGTTTTCGCGCCGGGTCCGCGCAAGACCGTCCGCAACCATGAACAAGTCGCTCAGCCCGAGGATCGCTGCCATCTGCGCGCCCGCATAATCGACGATGCCGATTTCAATCACGTCTGTCGCACTCATGTCGTTATCGGCCCCGATTTTGTCGCTTGTGGCCGTTCAAATATGCGCCCGGCATCGCCAGTTTGAAAGGGTCTCGAAACTCGAATGAAGGTGAACCGTCATGAGCACTTCCGCAATTATCGTGATCGATCTGCAGAATGAATATTGGCCCGGAGGCAATGTTCCGCTCGAAGGCGTCGGTGCTGCCGCCGCGAATGCGGCGCGCGTGCTTGAAAAGGCGCGCGCATCGGGCGGGTTCATCGTCCACGTCCAGCATCTTTCGGCCGATCCAAGCGTGCCGATCTTCCAGCCCGGCAGTCATGGAGCCGAAATCAACGCCGCCGTGCGGCCGGCCGGGGACGAATTGCTGGTGCAGAAATATTATCCCAATGCGTTCCGCGACACCGGGCTCAAGCAGATTCTCGACGACAAGGCCGTGAAAAACGTCGTGATAGTAGGAGCGATGAGCCACATGTGCATCGCCGCAACCGCGCGCGCTGCCGCCGACTTCGGCTACGGCGTCACGGTCCTGCATGACGCCTGCGCAACGCGCGAGGTCGACTTCGACGGTGTCACGGTTCCGGCCGCGCACGTGCATGCCGCCAACATGTCCGCGCTCGCCTACGCTTATGGCGCCGTCATCCCGACCGACGCCTATCTTTCGCCGTAACCTGCCCGCAAGGCTGCAGTACGGCGGGGATCGCACGGTCGGATACGTCTCGCCCTCTTTCGTTGCGGCAAATCCGGATCGCCGCTCGGGATCGCGCTAAGGAGGCGGCCGCAGCGCCGCGGTTCCTAGCCGCTGGCTAGATCGGTAACCGGGTCGTATATTTGATCTGTTCCATGGCGAAGGATGAGCTGACGTCGTAGATGGCAGTACGTTTGATCAGCGAGCGGTAGATACGATCATAATCCGCGATATCCTTACAGACGATCTTGAGTAGATAATCGACATCCCCGCTCATCCGGTAAAATTCGACGACTTCTGGGATATCCGACACCGTGCGGGCGAAGTCCGCTAGCCAGACATCCTGATGCTGATTTGTCTTGACCGCAGCGAACACTGTGACGCCCAGATCGAGCTTCTCCCGATCGAGAAGAGCGACCCGTTCGCGAATATAGCCCGCTGCCTCGAGTCGCTTGATCCGCTTCCAGCATGGGCTTGATGACAAGCCCGCCTCGTCCGCAACCTCCGCGAGCGGTCGCGAGGCGTCAGCCTGAAGCGAACGCAATATCCGAGTGTCGATTGGGTCGAGCATGAATTTTCTCTTTTCTTAGGAAATGGGAAATGTGCTTTCTTATAAAGGCAATAACTCAGAAATCTTTGAAAAAACATTCTTGAACACAGCGCGTATAAGTTTCGGCAGGAGAAAACACATGCTTAAACGAATATTCGTGGCTCACCCGGCGTCAGTCGGCGAAAGCTATGGGCAGCATTTCTGCCACGCGCTGGGCTTTTCGGTCGCGATGTTCGCGGGCGCGATCGCCTGCCTGCTCCATGCTTTCATACCGGCGATGTACACGCAGACGGGCAGTCGGATCGTCATTCGGCTCCATGACAAGATGACAGTCAACCGGGTGTCTCGGTAACCAGATCGTCCGGTTCAAGCGTGCGGACATGATCTGCCCCCTTCTGAGTGGTCCAAATGTGATGATATTTTGGATTACGAAGGAGACAAGGAATGCCGAGCAAGAAGCATCGCCCGGAAGAGATTATCGGCAAGCTGCGTGAAGCGGAGGTTGTTCTGGCGCAGGGTGCTACGACCGCAGAGGCGTGTCGGCGGATCGCGGTCAGCGAGCACACCTATTATCGATGGCGCAAGGAATATGGCGGCCTGAAAACCGATCAGGCGCGGCGGATGAAGGACCTGGAGCAAGAGAATGCGCGGCTTCGTCGTGCGATCTCTGACCTGACGCTGGACAAGCTGATCCTGCAGGAAGCTGCTCGGGGAAACTTCTGAGCCCGCGCGCCGAAGGCGCTGTATCGACCACATCAGAATGATGATGCCGGTGTCCGAGCGACGGCTCTGCCGCGTGCTCGGGCAATACCGATCGACACAGCGCAAGGCGCCTCGCGGGGCAGATGACGAAGCGGCTCTCACCGAGGACATCATTGCACTGGCGCAGCAATATGGTCGTTATGGCTATCGCCAGGTGACGGCGTTGCTGCGCGATGCGGGCTGGCACGTGAACCGCAAGCGGGTCGAGCGCATCTGGCGCCGCGAGGGGCTGAAGGTGCCGCAAAGGCAGCCGAAGCCCGGTCGGCTCTGGCTGAACGACGGATCATGCATCCGGCTTCGGCCCGAGTATCCTGGGCATGTCTGGTCCTACGATTTCGTCGAAGGTCGCACCCACGATGGCCGCAAGTACCGGATACTGTCGATCATCGACGAGGCGAGCCGGGACTGCCTGGCGTTGCCAGTAGCGCGCAAGCTCAAGAGCGACGACGTGCTCGCAGCACTGGCCGAGCTGTTCGTCACGCGCGGGCCGCCAGCGCATATCCGGTCGGACAATGGCCCGGAGTTTATCGCGACGGCGGTGCAGGAATGGCTGGCGAAGATCGGAGTGAAGACGCTCTACATCACGCCCGGATCGCCATGGGAGAATGGCTATTGCGAAAGCTTCAACGGGTCGCTGCGTGATGAACTGCTCAACGGCGAGATCTTCTACTCGCTCGCCGAGGCCCGGATACTGATCGAGACCTGGCGACGATATTACAACACCGTCCGGCCGCACAACTCGCTGGGATATCGACCGCCGGCGCCGGAAGCCGTTCCATCGCCAGTGTCGCCCTCCGGTTCCGCTTCGCTCCACCTACGGCCAACACTGGCGATGGAGGCGCGAATGCACTAACAATCCCCACGGCCACTCGGTGGGGGCCGGTCAGAGGCGATCCGAGTCCCTTAGTAGGGCGCCAAGAAGGGTGGGACGATAGACCGGAGAGACTTGCTGCCGCCGAAGTCATCGGGTTCCGACAGGAGCGGTCATGGTATCATGCTCCATTTGCCTTTCGACGGCGAACCCGCCGGAACGAGTCAGCCCGGGCTAAAATGCGGTGGATCGGCTGGATTGGCTGACTGCCGCTTGACTCGTTACCGTCAAGATTGTGGAATAGAGCCATGGGCAAATATGATGCGCTTGGCGTCTTTCTGCGACGGTGGAAAATCCGTAACGATGCCGCTGGTGTCGAACTGAGTTTTGCGCAGATCGAGGGCATCATCCGCGGCGTGCTGCCGCGCGCGGCAGACGAAGCGCAATGGTGGTGCATGAACGAACAAGCCGACCCTCCGCACCGGCGCGCCTGGCGCGAAGCGGGTTTCGACGCGACTGCGGACATCGCGGCGGAGCGTGTCTATTTCCTGCGGCGACAAGCGCCCGATCAGGGAAGATATATCTGAGACGCTATGCGAGTGTAGCCGCGTATGTTTTCCACAGCATATAGGCCGCCACCACGAAGATCAGGCCAGCAAAGACTGTGGAGAGGCTGCCCTTGCCCGAAAGGCGCCGCGCGGCGCGCGCTCCTAGGACACCACCCGCGACGCCTCCCGCGATGAAGATGGCGGCCAGAGGCCAATCGACGAGGCCCGATGCCGCGTAGTTAAGCGCCGTGGTCAGCCCGAAAGCGGTCACCGCGACGAGGCTCGTTCCCACCGCATTGAGGATCGGCATGCGCGTCGAGGCGATCAGCCCCGGAACAATGAGGAACCCTCCACCGATACCGAAAAACCCTGAGAAGGCACCGGTGCCGAGCCCGAAGCCGAGCACCTTGGGCGCATTGTTGCGATTGCAGGCGGCGCCTTCGATCCCGAGATTGTTCCGCCCACGCAGCATCAGCACGCCGACACCCAGCATCAGCAAGGCGAAGAGGAACAGCAGCCTCTCGCCATCGAACGCTTTACCCGCGCTCGACCCGGCCAGCGCGCCGAAGACGCCGCTGCCCGCATAGAGGAAGCCGCAGCGCCACTTCACCGTGCCCGCACGGGCGTGATGGAAGAGGCCAGACGCGGCATTGGCTGCGACCGCGAGCGCGCTCGTCCCGATCGCGACATGCGGGTTCGCAACGCCGACGAGATAGACCATCAGCGGCACCGCGAGTATCGACCCGCCGCCGCCGACGAGTCCGAGGGTGAAGCCGACAACGCCGCCCGACAGGGCGCCCAGCAAATACTGGACCGTGTCGAGCGTCACCCACCCTCGCCGATCGGCCGAGGCGCCGCGAGCCATTCACGACCGCGGAGCATGCCGTGCCAATAGAGCGGCGGCAGGATTCTCGCCTTGAGCAGCCAAGAGAGTCGCGAAGGCCGCGTGCCATCAATCAGCCATTTGGGGAAGGTCGGCAGCAATTTACCGCCGTAGCCGAATTCGGCCAGCACGATCCGCCCCGCCTCAACGGTGAGCGGGCAACTGCCATAGCCGTCATAGGCCGCCACCGGCGGCGCGCCGTCGAGCGCCGCAAGCGCGTTGAGCGCGACGACGGGCGCCTGCTTGCGCGCCGCCGCCGCGGTCTTGGCGTTGGTGGTCGCCGCGACATCGCCCAGCGCGAAGACATTGGCGTAGACGGAATGCCGCAGCGTCGCCTCATCGACCGCGACGAAACCCGAGGGCGCCGCGAGCGGGCTCGATGCGATGACATCGGGCGCGACCTGTGGCGGCACGACATGGATCATGTCGAAGCGTTCCTCGACGCGGCGAACCGTGTCGCCCCGCCGCTGCTCGAACAGCGCGACCTTTGCGGCTCCATCGATCGAGACAAGGCGCGATTCGAGCTGCAGGTCGATGCCGTAGCGCGCGATATAGGCCTCAAGCGCCGGGACATAGGCTGCGACGCCGAACAGTGACGGCGTCGCCGTATGAAATTGAACATCGGCCTGTCCAAGCACCCCCGCGCGCTCCCAGCGGTGGCACGACAGATACATCGCCTTTTGCGGCGCACCCGCGCATTTGATCGGCATCGGCGGCTGGGTGAACAGCGCCCGCCCGCCGCGGAAGCGGCGTACGAGCCGGTCGGTATTGGGCGCGAGGTCGTAGCGATAGTTGGACGTGACGCCGTCCGAGCCGAGCGCCGCAGCGAGCCCTGGAATCGCGTCCCAGTCGAGCTTGAGCCCCGGACAGACGACCAGCGCGCGGTAACCGATCACGCGCCCGTCGGCGAGCATCACCCGGTCGCTAGCGGGGTCGAAGGACGCAGCCGCGCCGCGGACCCACTCTGCACCGTCGGGGATCAGACCCGCCTCGCCGCGCCGCGTCTCCTCGGCCGCGAAGATGCCGCCGCCGACCATCGTCCATCCGGGCTGGTAATAATGATCCTCGCTCGGTTCGACGATCGCGAGCGACACGCCCGGACGACGGCGCAATATGCTCGCGGCGGTCGCAATCCCCGCGCTGCCGCCGCCGATCACGACGATGTCGTAGCGCGCGACGGCGCCATCGGCACCGCGCGCGGCGGCCATTTGGGCCAGTTGCTCGGAGCGGGCGCCCGACCGGCAATAGGCAAGCACAGGTGCCGGAAGGTCGGCAAGCGCACGCGCCATAGCGGCGGCATCGCCTTCGTCGATCGTTCCCGATACGATCGGAATATGCACGAAACGGAGGCCATGCGCCTCGGCCGCTGCCGCGACCGTGGAAGCCGGTGGCTGGCCCGGCTCCTCGCCATCGGGGCGATTACAGATGATCGTGCGAAAACCCGAAGCGGCGAGCGCGGCAACGTCCGCCGGAGCGATCTGCGGCGACACGCTAAGGGCCGGGGTCAGGGTTCTGATGGTCATAATCTCTCCGTTCGTAAGGGTCGCCGGCGCTTAAAGCCGGTCGATCGGGATCTTCAGATAAGCGACACCATTGTCCTCCGCGGGCGGTAGCCGCCCGGCGCGCATGTTGATCTGCACAGCGGGCAGCAGCAGCGCGGGCATAGAAAGCTCGGCGTCGCGCTCGCGGCGGCGCGCAACGAACTCATCCTCCGAAATGCCGTCGCGCGCGTGGACATTTGCGGCGCGCTGGTCGGCAACCGTGGTTTCCCAGCAATGCGCCTTCCGATCGACGGTCAGATAATCGTGGCACAGAAAGAGCGGCGTATCGCCGGGAAGCTCGAGAATGCGGCGCAGCGAGCGGAAGAGCTGGGCCGCGTCGCCGCCCGGAAAATCGGCGCGCGCCGAGCCGTAATCGGGCATGAACATCGTATCGCCGACGAAGACGACGTCGCCGATCGCATAAGCGACGCACGCCGGTGTATGGCCCGGGACGTGGAGGACCGCGACCGGGAGGCTTCCGATTGCGAAACGCTCGCCATCGGCCCAGAGCCTGTCGAAGTCCGAACCGTCGCGGCGGAACGCGGGGCCGGCGTTGAAGATGTCCCCGAACACCGCCTGGACGTCGCGGATATGCTCGCCGATCGCGATCGTACCGCCGAGGATTTTCGCGAGCCAGGGCGCCGCCGAGAGATGGTCGGCATGCGCATGGGTTTCGAGCAGCCAGTCGATCGCAATGCCGGCCTCGCGCACATGCGCGACGATCGCTTCGGCCGACGCGGTCGATGTCCGCCCCGAGGCCGCATCATAGTCGAGCACGCTGTCGATGACCGCGCCGCGCATCGTCGCCGGGTCGTGGACGACATAGGAAATGGTCGAGGTAGCGGGATCGAAGAAGGCGCGCACCACAGCGGCGCCCTTCGCGGCGCTGAGAAGCTGAGCATGGGCCGCCGCCAGCGCCGGGTCTGCAATCGGATCGCTCATGACGGCTGGAGCCCGAGGTGCGGACGTGCCGGATCGCAGCGCCGGAAATGCGTGATGAAGTCGGCGACCGCGCCGATGATCCAGTCGGTGAAGCGCGCGCCGGCCTCGCCCGAAGCGAGCGTCGGATCGCCCGCACCGACCCCGTTCGACGCGACTTCGGTGACATCGAGCGGCAGCGCGACCTCGAAGCCGTCGAAGGTCACGCCCGCGAACTGGCTCGTCGACGGCAGGCCGAAGACGTTCGAGCGCATCGCCGGTCGCGCCGCGCCCATGCGCATCAGTTCGGGAGTGAGATGCAGCCCGACCGAGGTCACCGGATCGGCGCCATGCCCGCGCGCCCGCGCGCTTCCCGCGTCATGCACCTCGTCCCAGAGACTGTCCGGGATCATCCGCCACAGGTTGAGCGAGGCGATCATGATGCCGCGTTCGCGCCGCACCTTCTGCGCGACCTGCGCGATCAGCGGCGCGTTGGTCGAATGCCCGTTGCAGATGATGATATGGCTGAGCCCATGATCGAGGAAGGCGGTGACCATATCCTCAAGCAACATGGTGAAGGTCGCCGCGCGAAGTTGGACGCCGCCCGCCGCGCCGCGGAAGAAGTCGGCATGGCCGAAAGGCAACACCGGCGCGCAGATCGCGCCCGCGCGTTCGGCAGCCGCCAGCGCGAGCCGCTCGGCAAGCACATAATCGCCCATCGGCGCGTGCGGCCCCTGCTGTTCCTGGCTGCCGAGTGGAAGCAGGATCGGCGGGTTGCCGGCGAGCCGCGCACGAAACTCCGGCCAGCTCAAATCCTGGAGCGCGTGCGCGCGCTTCGCGGGCGCGTCCGCCGCAAGCGCCGAAGCTGCGACCGTCTCGCTGCCGCCGCGCGCGCGGGCCTTCGTCTTAGCCTCAACGCCGGTCATGGCCCGCACCGAGATAGATGGCGTTGAACAGGAGCTTGAACGCGCCGTGGGTTTGCGCGCGCAGCGCGACCTCGGGGCCGATCAGGATGATTCGACCCTTGCCTCGATCGACCTCGACGATCGCGGCAGCGCCATCGAGCCTTTCGAGACCATGCGCCCAGCCGCTGCGCAGCTTCGGCACGCCGGCGAAACGCACCGGCACCTGAACGCCGGCAGCGCCTGGCTTGAGCTTCCAGACCGGACTGTCATCGAAGAAGAGATCGACCTTGCCGGGCAGCCCGTACGTCAAGGGCGACGAAGGATCGACCGACGCTTCGACCAGCGCGCCCGGCACATAGAATTTGCTGCGCGGCGGGCGGGCGGTCTTGCCATCGACCGTTTCGGCAACCGCGTCTTCGACCGGTAGGCCCATCGCCTGCGCCACCGCCTGCGCCGAGCCGCCCATCGCGATCAGCGAGCCGCCGGCATCGACGAACGCCTGCAAAGCCGGGATTGTCTTTTCGGCGCTCACCTTCCCGAGCCAGCCGCGATATTCGGCCGGGATGTCTTCGGGTTTCGGCTGCTTGTCGTCTTCGCGCCCGCGGAACATGCCGTCGCCGCTCGCCCGCGCCGCCTGGGGCTGGAAAGCAGCGTGCGGCAGGATGACGACATCGAAATCCTTGCGCAGCTTCCCGGCATCGAGTTGCTGCGGATAGACGATGGTGAAGGGGAATTCATGCTGGTCGAAAATCCAGCGCATCCACCCCGTCGGCATGAGCCCGCCATAGATATCGACGAGCGCGACGCGCGGCCGCCTCATGGCGGAGCGCTCGCCAGCTGGTGCCGCCGAAGCACGCTCGACGTCGAGCCCGAGTTCGGCGGCCGCGGTTTCGACGATGCGCGTCGCGGCCGGGGTCGCGGGCACCCAGAGTGCGCCGGGTTCGCGCGGACCGCCCGCGACCGATACCGGCTGCGACAGCCAGGAGACCGGTTGACCGGCCTTCAGCAGCCGGTTGGAGAGGATGAAGCTGTTGTTCGCGCCATGCCCGACGAGATAGCCCGCCTTGCCCGTGCCGACGATCCGCCCCAGATTGTTCGAAAGCAGGGTCGAGACACGCTCGGAAGGCACGTCGAGCGGGTCGAGCACGCGCTCGAAGCCGACCCCCATCTGGACGGCAGGCGTATAACCTGTCGCGTCGGCGGGCGGGATCGGGTGACCGCCTGGATATTCGAAATTCTCGGGATAGTCCTGCGGCTCGAACATATCGAGGATATGCGGGCGATAGGCCTGCGCGGTGCGCACGAAATAGGTGCCCGCGGGATACTGCTTGCCGTTCGCGGCGAAGGACGCGCTGGCGCGATCGACATCGACCCCGAGCTTGATCAGCGCATTGAGGAAGCGGACCGCGGTCGGGTGGTCGCGCTGGCCGGGATCGATGACATAGACGCGCGCATCGCGGTTCGCGGGGTTCCGCATGACCGCCTCGTAGAAGCGGGGTTCGATCGAGCTGCTGCCGCGCGTGCGGGTCGCGACGGGCTTCGCACCGGTCGCCGCCGAGGCGGCATGCATCTCGGCGATCCGCGTCGGGGTCATCGTCCAGCTGTCTTCGTTGCCGCGCGCAATGCTGTTCGCGCCCATGCGGTAGATGTTGAAGAGCAGCTTCTCGCGGTTCGCGGCGGCATAGCTCAACACCGCGCGGTTGATCGTCATGCTATATTCGAGCGACTGGCCGATATGCCACTTCTGCGGCGCGATCGGCGCTGGCTGGTTGTTGCCGGGAAGCTGGCGTTCAGGGACCAGTTCGATATCGATCGGCACCGGCTTGCCGATCGTCTCGGTGAGGATGCCGATCGCATTGTGGAAATAGGAGATCGAGCGAAGATTGCCATTATACCAGGTGTCGTAATGCGCCCCGTCGCGCGACGTGCCCCCACGCTTGCCCTCGGCGAGGAGGCGCGACTGCATCGCCGCCCCGACCTCTTCGAGGCTCGTCATCACGAGCGGATCGAAGTTGAAGTTGAACGGGTCGCGGAACGGCGGGATGAAGACGACGGTGCCCGCGGGGCCGGTCTGGTGCTGGTTGAGCACGACTTGCGGACGCCAGTCGCGGAACAGGACGCGCGTGATATTCTGCGTCTCGGGCATCTCGGCCATGTAGAAATCGCGGTTGTTATCGTGGCCGACATAGGCATGGTAGAGCTTGGGCAGGCTCTCGAACCCCGCTTCACGCTTCGCCGGATCCTTGATCCGCATATACCAGTTGGCGACCAGCTCCTGCCCGTCGGGATTGTTCGCCGCGAAGAGGATGATGACATTGTCGCGGATGCGCTTCGCCTCGACATCGTCGCTGTTCACGAGGTCATAGACCTGCTGGATGATCGCCGAGTGGGTGAGTGTCTCGCTGGCATGGATGCCGCCGTCGACCCAGATTACGGCCTTGCCCTCGGCGGCGAGCGCACGGGCCTGCTCGTCGGTCAGTCCTTCAGCGCGGCCGAGCCGCTCCGAAATATCCTTATATTTGTCGAGCAATGCGAGATTCTCGGGCGACGAGACGATCGCCATGAGCTGGCGCCGTTTCTCGACCGTCGGGCCGATGTCGACGAGTTTGATCCGGTCACTGATTTCGGCGAGCCGCTTCCAATAGGTCTCGGTCTCGCTAAAGCTCGCGACATAGCGGTCCTCGCCCATATCGTGCCCGAGCACCTCCTTCGGTGTCGGGACCGGACCCGCGATCGCGGCACTCGTCGTCATCAACCACGCAAAGGCGGCAGCGGCAGCCAGTCGTTTCATAAATCAGGACCCTCTTGGTTGGCAGTGTGCGGCTAGCGATCGAGCGCGGTGACCTGACCGGGCGCCGTCAGGCCGAGCGGGAGGACGCGTGTCAGCGCAGCGGTCGCCGGCGGTGGCAGCGTCACTTCAGGTCCGCCGGCGGCGACGGCTTGACGAGCGGAGTGGAGATATGGCGCGGGGTGACGAGCCGGCCGTTCTCGATCAACCACTGGCCATCCTTGATGACATGCTCGACGCGCGACAAATCATCCAGATTCTCGTCGGGGCGGCCATCAACGACGATAATGTCGGCGAGCTTGCCGGGCTCGATGCTGCCAAGCTCGTCGCCCATGTCGAGCAATCGCGCGTTGACGATCGTCCCTGCCCTGAGCGCGTCGGTGACCGAATAGCCGCCGCGCACGAACCATTTGAGCTCGGCGATATAGCTGTTGGGCACCATCAGGCTGGCATCGCCGATCGAGTCGGTGCCGATGCCCATGACGATCCCGGCAGCCTTCATCTTCTTGAATTCGTCGAAATTGCCCTGGCTCGTCATCGTGAAGCGGCGCGAGGTCGAGCCATAGAAGCCGCCGGCGCGGTCGAGCAGATTCTGGTAGACCTGCAATGTTGGCACCGCGGCGATCTTCTTCTTCGCCATCTTGGCGATCGCCGCGTCCGAGCGCGGCAACGGATGCTCGATCATGTCGATGCCTGCATCGACCGCCATCTCGGTATAGATGGTCTCGCAGTCGCAGGTGACCTTGAGGCCGAGGAGATGCGCTTCCTCTATGCCCGCGCGAACCTCGTCGGGTGCGAAATGGCTCGCGATCTTGATGACGCTCGCGCCTTCCTTGAAGGCCTTACGCACCATAGCGCGCCACGCATCGGGCCCATCGACTTCCTTGGCATAGTCGGGACCATGGCTGGGGCTGACCGGGCGCTCGGTAGCATGACCGCCGGTGCCGGTGATGATCCAGCCTGCCGCGAACACGCGGGGAGCCGGGATCATGCGCGCCGCGCTCCATTCGCTCAGGAGGAAGGGCGCGTTGCTCACTCCGTTGAGGTCGCGCACCGATGTGAAGCCCGATTCGAGAAAATAGCGCAGGTTGCGTTGACCGCGCAGCGTCCCGCCGCCCTCGCTCGCCTGTTCGTCGATCGGCGTCGCGCGGTCGGGATAGGTGACATGGGTATGCATGTCGATCAGCCCTGGCATCACGGTCTTGCCGGCGGCGTCGATGATCCGCGCGTCGGCGCCCCAGCCGGTCGCATCCGCCGGCAGCACCGCCTTGATCCGGTTGCCCTGGATGATGACGGTCGCCGAACGGACGCCCCCGCTGACCGCATCGAACAGGCGTCCGCCGCGAATGACGAGTTCGGGGCCTGTCTCGGCGACGGGCTTGAGCGGGATGCGCACCGGATCGTCGCTCGTGCGCGCGCCGGGCGCGAGGAACGGGCGGCGATCATTGGGCTGGACGGGATTGTTCGCGGGCGCCTGGGCGGCGGAGCCGGCGGATATGGCGAGTAGCCCCGCCGCGACCGCGGCCGTGAGACAGGTCCGCGCAAGGGGCGGCTGGAAGGACAGTTTCGCGGTCATGGCGGGCAGCGGCTCCTTTGAGGTGAGGGCGGGCACTTGATTCGGCCTGAAAGACCCGCCCTCGTGGGTAGAGACGCAGCCGGGCGAGATGACCCCACCAGCCATTTTCCATTCGCGTGGTTTCCTTGCCAACGCCGCCCGCGGCCGTGCGCGAAGGCGCGCCATTATCGCGGCGCGTCATCGCGGCGCGTTTCACCGGCCGCCGCGCACTGGCGCCGCGGTTCGTCCGGGATTCAGATGCGCGAACGCGCCGCGACGATGTCGGGACGCGGCGCGGGCTGGAAATGCCCGTCGACCTCGCCCGCGGCACCAGCTTCGCGCCGGTGCCGCGGCGAACCGCTAGGCGAGCGGATTTCCCGGCCTCGCGGCCGCGGCGGGGTCAGTAGAAAAGCAGATTGTCGATTTCACCCCAGGCGCTGGCGCCCGCGTCGCGCTGAACGACGACACCGACCTGCACGAGATCGTCGCCGCGCCAGGACGGGGCCACGCCGCGGCCGGGCCGCGTCGCCACGAGCGCGGTGAACGGCACGCGCAGTTCGGACCAGCCTTCCTTGGCCTCAATCGGCGCGGTGAATTCGCCCGCGAGCGTGTTGACGACGAGGAGATAGCGGCCCGCGCCGCGCATATCGAGCCGGACCCCCGCAAATTTGCGTGCATCGACCGGGCGCACCGAACCGCGGCTGAGCGGCACGAGAACGCCGCCCTCGGGCTTGTCCTTGAGGGACATCTGCACCGCAAAGGCGAGCGCCGATCCGTTGCCGCCCATATGCGTCACGCGGTTCGTGACCACAGACGAGCGCTCGACGCCGCCGTCCATGTCGGTCAGGCGCAGCGTATCGAGCGAGCTGCGCCCATCGGCGCGCTCGAAATCGTCGATCAGCGCGGCGGCGGGCGCGGCCGGCAGCGTCGTGGCGAGATTGCCTGCGGGCGGTTTGACGCCGCCGCCATAAACGAGCTTGCCGTCGACGAACACGCGGTCGATCTTCCCCACGTCGCCGATCGTCTCCCAAGGCTTGCCGTCGATGAGGATGAGATCGGCGCGCTTGCCCTTCTCGATCGTCCCGCGATCACCCGAAAGACCGAGCGCGAGCGCACTGTTCGAGGTGCCTGCGAGCAGGGCCGCCTTCGGCGTGAGGCCGGCCGCGACGAGCAATTCCATTTCCTGGAGCGTCGAGACACCATGCTTGGCGCCGCCGATACCTGCGTCGGTCCCGACCGCAATGGTCACGCCGGCAGCATGGAGATTGCGGACATTCTCTTCGGCGAAGCCATATTTGCGGATCCGCTGCCGTGTCGCGGGGTCGTCCTTGCGCCCGGGACCGATCTCGTCGGGCTTCAGCTGGTAGATGGCGAGCGTGGGGGCGTAGAAAGTGCCCGCCTTCTTGATCCGGGCGGTCGCGTCAGCATCGAGCACGCCGTCCTGGATGCTGTGCGCGATCACGTCGATACCGGCGTCGGCCGCGATCTTGCCGCGCTCGACGGTCACCGTGTGGGTGAGCACGCGCTGTCCATGCTTGTGCGCCTCATCGGCGAGCGCCGCGAGCGTCTCGACATTCATCGAGGTTTCCTCGGGCAGCTGGCCGTAGCGCCAGCCGTCGGCGAATGCCTTGATATAGTCGGGGCGGTAGGCCTGGAGCGCTTGCACTTCGCGTCGCGCGCTTTCGGCGGTCGCCACCCATTTGGTCGTGTTGGTGTCGCCCCAATCGGCGCCGTGCCCGCCCGGCGTGCTCATCCGCGCGACGAAATTGACGTGCGGGGCATAGATATCGGCGAGCCAGGCGCGGCGCGGCGCGAAAGCTTCGGGCTGCTGGTGAAAGTCATTCACCGTCGTCACGCCGCTCGCAAGATAGGCGTTGGCAATCTGCGGCAGCGTTCCGGGCGAGCCCGCCGGCGACCAGTGGGTATGAACATCGATAAAGCCGGGGAGCAGCGCCTTGCCGTCAGCCCGCATGACCCGTGCCCCCTTGGGGACCTTGACGTCGGCGCCGACCGCCTCGATCCGCCCGCCGCGCACGACCACCGTGCCGCGATAGGGATCCTTGCCCGTCGCATCGAAGATCGTCGCGCCGGTGATCGCGACAAGGCCATCGCCCGGCTCGGCAAGCACAGCCTGGCTTGCCCAGCCAAGTCCCGCGGCGATAGCCGTTCCTGCTACGAGCATCTTCCGAAAACTGGCCACGCGCGTCTCCTCGATTGTCTGAATATCACCCTGTCCTGCTTTGACGCAGCGGCAGCGGATGTCCCCACCATCCCGTTCGGTCCGGGGACGCCATGTCGCAACAAAATGCGCTTGTCGACCGCATTGCTGCTGCGGAACCCCGGCACGCCTGCGTCTCTGCCTCCTGTACGCCCCGGGCCGGGGCGAAGCCGGAACGGAACAGTCATGAACAGAGCTTTCGCCTTCATCCTCATCTTCGCCATGGTCGCGGGCATCGCGGCGGGCTGGTTCGTCAATTCCCAGTTCCCCGCCACCAGGGCGGCAGAAATCGCCGACAATCTCTCGATTCTCACCGACCTCTTCCTGCGCCTGATCAAGATGATTATCGCGCCGCTGGTCTTCGCGACACTCGTCACGGGCATCGCCCATATGGAAGACGCCGCAGCGATCGGCCGGGTCGGCGCAAAGACGATGGGCTGGTTCATCGGCGCCTCGATCGTCTCGCTCTCGATCGGGCTCGTCATGGTGCATTTGCTCCAGCCCGGCGCGGGCCTCGCGCTCGACCTGCCGACCGGCGACGCCGCAGGTGTCGTCGCGACCGGGGACTTCTCGCTCAGGCAGTTCGTCACGCACCTCATTCCGCAGTCCATCGTCCAGGCGATGGCCGAGAACGAGATTCTGCAGATCGTCGTCTTCTCGGTGCTTGTCGGCTCGGCGGTTGCCGCGATCGACGACAAGGCTCCCGCCGTGCTCGCGCTCGTCGAACAGGTTGCCGCGATCATGCTCAAAGTCACGGGCTTCGTAATGAAGACCGCGCCGATCGCGATCTTCGCCGCACTCGCCTCAACCGTCGCGACGCAGGGTCCCGGGGTGCTCGTGACCTATGCGGGCTTTGTCTCCGGTTTCTATCTCTCGCTCGGCGTGCTCTGGCTGGTGCTGTTCCTCGCCACGCTCGCGATCATCGGCCCGCGCGCCATCAGCCTGTTCCGGGGTATCCGTACCCCCGTCCTGCTCGCCTTTTCGACCGCGAGTTCGGAGGCAGCCTATCCGAAGACGATGGAGGAGCTCGAGAAGCAAGGCGTCAACAGGCGCATCGTCTCCTTCGTCCTACCACTCGGCTATAGCTTCAATCTCGACGGCTCGATGATGTACTGCACCTTCGCGGTGCTGTTCATCGCGCAGGCCTATGGCATCGACATGAGCCTTGGCCAGCAGATCACGATGCTGCTCCTGCTCATGGTGACGTCGAAGGGCATGGCAGGGGTCCCGCGCGCCTCGCTCGTCGTGATCTCGGCCACGCTCGCCTATTTCAAGCTGCCGGAGGCGGGGCTGCTCCTCATCCTCGCGGTCGACCATCTGCTCGACATGGGCCGCTCGGCGACCAACGTCGTCGGCAATTCGGTCGCCGCTGCCGTCATCGACCGCTGGGAAGGCCGCCGCATGGCGCGCGAAGCCGCCGCCGCCGAACCCGTTCCGGCCGAACAACGCCCCTCTCTCGCAACCAAGGAGTAATCATGCCCAAGATCGAAAGCCGCCTCGCCAGTCTCGGGATCAAGCTGCCCCAAGTCTGCCCGCCCGTCGCCAACTATGTCTCGTCGACGCGCTCGGGAAACATCGTGCAGATTTCGGGCCAGCTCTCGACGCAGGCGCAGGGCGGCATCAAGGGCACAATCGGCGTCGATTGCAGCCTTGCCGACGGCATTACGGCCGCACGGCTCTGCGCGATCAACCTCATCGCCCAGTTCAAGGCGGCCACAGCGGGCGACCTCGACCGCGTCGCGCGCGTCCTGAGGCTCGGCGGATATGTCCAGGCGGGGCCCGAATTTTACGAAATCCCGTCGGTTATGAATGGCTGCTCCGATCTCATCGTTGACGTCTTTGGCGAGGCGGGCAAACATGCGCGCTCGGCGATCGGCGTTTACCGGCTGCCATTCAATTTCGCGGTCGAGGTCGATGCGGTCATTGAGATTGTCGATTAAAATAATAGACAATCATCCTTAGGCTGCTATGGGCTCTCCCCACATAAAATTGCCTTCGGGCGCAGCCGGTTGAAACTTTCTGCCGTATCGCGGTGGGGATATCGACCGGCGTTGCGTCAAAGCGAAATGAGATGGGCGTCAACGATCCATCCGCTCGCATGGAGGACGACACAGGGTCGACAACTAGGGGACATTGCATGCTTAAGCTTAACTTGCCGCTTCGCCGGGCCTTGCTGCTCGCTTCCTCGTCACTGTGCCTTGCGAGCGCCGGCACCGCTTTTGCACAGGACACCGCCTCCGCGGAGGCCGCTTCCGCCGACCCCGCGGGTTCCGAAATCGTCGTAACGGGCAGCCGCATCGCCGGCTCGAAGATCACCGAGGCGCTTCCCGTCACTGTCGTCGGCGAGAGCGAGATCGCCGCCACCGCCGCGGTCTCGGGCGATGACCTGTTCCGATCGATCCCGCAGATGGGCGACGTGTCCTTCAACAGCAGCAATGGCCAGACGAGCAGCAACTTCGCCCGCGGCGATATCGGCTCGGTCGATCTGCGCGGGCTCGGGGTCGGCAACACCCTCGTGCTCCTCAACGGCCGCCGCGTCGTCCAGCATCCGGGCAGCCAGGCCAGCGCCTCGCTCGCCCCCGTCATCACATACAACACCAACGCGATCCCAGTTTACGGCATCCAGCGGGTCGAAGTGCTGCGCGACGGCGCGGCAGCGCTCTACGGCACCGACGCGGTTGCCGGGGTCGTCAACACGGTGCTGCGCGACAATATCAACGGCGGTAGCCTGTCACTCCAATATGGCGGCGCCGAAGGCACTGGCCTCCGCGAATTCAACGCCTCGGGCTATCTCGGCAAGGATCTCGCCGAGAACCGTGGCAATATCTCGCTCCTGTTCAACTATACGCGGCGCACCGCGCTGACCTCGCAGGACCAGGATTTCACCGCGACCGCCGACCACCGCGACTTCCCCGATTTCGTGGGCACCGTCTTCGCGGGCAATAATGCGCTCGATGACCGCAGCCCCCTGTCGCCTTGGGGCGATTTCACGACCGGTGCGCGCGTCCGCCGCGGCGCAACCAATATCACGACCAACGCCGGCGTCTTCTCGCTTCAGCCGACCGCGAACGGCGGCTGCTCGGCGACGCTCGCAGGCGATATCTGCATCGACGATGGCACGCGCGCCACGACCGGTGCCGACCGCAACACGCGCTGGAACGGGCAGGCCAATTATCCGATCTCGATCTCGCCGAAGCTCGACCG
This sequence comes from Sphingopyxis selenitireducens, assembly GCF_051550705.1. Lineage (NCBI taxonomy): Bacteria > Pseudomonadati > Pseudomonadota > Alphaproteobacteria > Sphingomonadales > Sphingopyxidaceae > Sphingopyxis > Sphingopyxis selenitireducens. The sequence goes on along the minus strand of NZ_JBPULG010000004.1, from coordinate 270,610 downwards.
CGTCAACCTGTTCGCGAGCGGCCATTATGACCTCTCCGACAGCGTGACCCTGTTCGGTGAGGCCGGCTATTATTATGGCAAGACACGCAGCGTGCAGGACAGCGTCTTCACGATCGGTTCGATCCGCATGTCGATCCCGTCGTCAAACTACTGGAACCCCTTCGGCCCCGTCACCTTCGCCAATGGCAGCGTCAATCCGAACCGCCTCGCGGGCATCGATGCCCCCGCCGCGGGCCTCCCGGTGACGATGACCAATTATCGCTTCACCGACCTCGGGCCGACGATCGTCGATGTGACCAATCGCCAGTTCCGCGCATTGCTCGGCCTGCGCGGCGAAGCGCTCGGCTTCCATTGGGAGACCGCGGCGGTCTATTCGGAAGCCTCCGTGCGCGACGTGCAGGACGGGATCAGCGCGACCCTGCTCCAGCGCAATCTCGCCCTCTCGACCCCGGACGCCTATAATCCGTTCAACGGCGGCAACCCCGCCGATCCGACCGGCATCGACACGAGCCCGAGCAACCAGGCCGCGCTCGACGCGATCCGCATCAAGAGCGTGCGCCGCGGCAAGGCGACGCTTGCCATGTGGGATTTCAAGGCATCGAAGGCCGACCTCTTCGCGCTGCCCGCAGGCAATGTCGGCATGGCGATCGGCGGCGAGCTCCGCCGCGATTCCCAGCTCGACGATCGCGACGAACGCGTCGACGGCACGACCAAATGGACCGATACGGTCACCGGGATCGTCCAGGACAGCGACCTGTTCGGGGTCAGCCCGACTCCCGACACCAAGGGCTCACGCACCGTCTTTGCGGCTTATGCCGAACTTGCGGTGCCGCTCATCGCACCCGAGATGGACATTCCGCTCATCCGCAGCCTCGAGCTCCAGCTCGCGGGCCGCTACGAACATTATTCGGACTTCGGCAGCATCTCGAAGCCGAAGGTCGCGGCGGCTTGGGACCTGTTCGAGGGCTGGCGGATCCGCGGCTCATGGGCCCAAGGCTTCCGCGCTCCCAACCTCGAGCAGACCAACGCCACGATCGTCACGCGCGGCAATAGCCGCACCGACTATATCCGCTGCGAGGCAGATCTGCGCGCGGGTCGCATCACCAGCTTCGGCAATTGCGCGCAGAGCTTCGTGACCACGGGCCGCCGTGCGGGCAATCCCGACCTCAAGCCCGAGACCTCGACCACCTTCACCGTCGGCACCGTGCTCCAGCCGCCGATCTTCAACAGCGGCAGCGTTCGCACGACATTCACCGTCGACTATTGGCAGGTGAAGCAGAAGGGGATCGTCGGCGTCTATGGCGAGGGCAATGCGCTCATCAACGACTATCTCCAGCGGCTGCAGGGCTCGACCGATCCCAATGTCGTCCGCGCCGCGCCGACCGCCGACGATATCGCCCTGTTCGCCGGCACCGGCATCGCGCCGGTCGGGTCGGTCCAATATGTCGATGACATCTACCGCAACCTCGAACCGCAGACGGTTCGCGGCATCGACTTCGGCTTCAACCTTTCGGTTCGCGACACCGGCATCGGCACCTTCGACTTCAGCGCCAACGCCGCCTATCTGCTCAAATATTTCCGCGATGCCTCGCCCGACATCCAGACCCTGCTCGATGCTCGCGCGGCGGGAACGATCAACATCGACACGATTATTCCCGAAGGCGGGAGCCTCATCCGTCAGGATGGCCTTCCCAAGTGGCGCGGCTCGGCTTCGCTGACCTGGAAGCTCGGCCAGTTCACCGCGGGTGGCTTTGTGAGCTACACGGGCAGCGTGCTGGACAATGACATTTCGGTGAGCGGCGAGAATCTGCTGCTCAAATCCTATACGACCGGCAATCTCTATCTTCAGTACGACCTCAAGGGCGGCTTCACCGACGGCACCCAGCTCCGCGTCGGCGTTCGCAACATCACGAATGCCCGGCCGCCACTCGATTCAAGTGCCTTCGGCTATATGGGCTCGCTCTATTCGCCGAACCCGCGCTACTGGTATGCGAGTGTGAAGAAGAATTTCTGATCCGCCTCCCGTCCGGCCGCCGCGCATTCCAGCACGGCGGCCGGATTGCCGCCCTTCCCATCGTTCCGCACAAGGTGATCCCGGCGTGACACGACATTCCCCAGATTCTTCCTCCCCGTCCCGCAGCCGCAGCGCCGCGCGCGCCGCGCTGCTCGGCACCGCGCTTGCATTGCTCGCGGGCTGCGCCGCCGACGCCTCGTCGGCTCGCCCGGCGAGTGCCGCGCCGCCGCCCGCCGAACCCGCCGCCGCGCCGGCGCCCGCGCCCTTCGCGAGCACCTATCAGCCGCGTCCCGCCGCCGACACTGCGATCGTCGGTGCATCGATCCTTACCGGGACCGGGACCCGGATCGACAATGGCACCGTCCTGATGGCAGCGGGCAAGATCGTCGCAATCGGCACCGACGTCGCCATTCCCGCCGGGGCGCGCGTCATCGACGGCCGCGGAAAATGGGTGACCCCCGGGATTATCGACGCCCACTCGCACCTCGGCGTCTTTCCCGCACCGGGCGTTCAGGGCCATGCCGACGGCAACGAGAATATCGACCCCTATACGGCGCATGTCTGGGCCGAGCATTCGATCTGGCCGCAGGATCCCGTATTCACCAAGGCGCGCGCCGGCGGCGTGACGAGCCTCCTCATCCTGCCCGGTTCGGCCAATCTCTTCGGCGGCCGCGGCGTGAGCGTGAAGAATGTCCCCGCAGTTACCGTCCAGCAGATGAAATTCCCCGGCGCGCCCTACACGCTCAAAATGGCGTGCGGCGAGAATCCGAAGGGCCGCTATGGCAGCCGCGGCCGCGCTCCCGCCACGCGCATGGGCGAGGTCGCGGGATTCCGCCGCGCGTGGATCGACGCCGCCGAATATGGCCGCAAGGTCGATGCCTATGAAAAGAAGCGCGCGCGCGGCGAAGGCGGCGAGGCGCCGAAGCGCGACCTCGGGCTCGAAACGCTCGCAGGCGTGCTCAAGGGCGATATTCTCGTCCAGAATCATTGCTACCGCGCCGATGAAATGGCGGTGATGCTCGATGTCGGTCACGAATTCGGTTACAAGACGCGGGCCTTCCACCATGCCGTCGAAGCTTATAAAATTGCCGACCTGCTCGTCGCCGACGATGTCTGCGTCGCGACCTGGGCGACGCGCTGGGGCTTCAAGATGGAAGCCTATGATGCGATCGAGGAAAATGCCGCGATCCTGAGCAAGGCGGGTGTCTGCGTCGCGATCCACTCGGACGAGCAGCGACTGATCCAGCGCCTCAACGTCGAAAGCGCGGTGGCGATAGCCGCCGGGCGCCGGGCGGGGATCGACATAGCGCAGGAAGAGGCGATCAAGTGGATCACCATCAACCCCGCGAAGATCATGGGGATCGCCGACCAAACCGGCTCGCTGGAGCCCGGAAAGATGGCCGACGTGGTGCTGTGGAGCAAAAATCCCTTCAGCGTCTATGCGATCGCCGAGAAGGTCTTCATCGACGGCGCGCTCATTCTCGACACGAGCGATCCGGCAACCCGCTACAAGAGCGATTTTGAAATCGGCCAACCGGTCGGGGAGGAATGAGATGCAACGACGGCTCCCAGTTTTCGCAGCACTCGCCCTGGCCCTCGCTGCGGCTGCCCCCCCGGCCGCAGCGCAGACTTTTGCGATCACCAATGCCCATCTGATAACGCCCGGCCCGGTCGGCGACGTCGAGAATGGCACGGTGATTGTCCGCGACGGCCGCATCGCCGCCGCCGGCTCCGGGGTTCTGGTGCCCACGGGCATGCGCACCATCGATGCGCGCGGCGCGATCGTCACCCCGGGGCTCATCGCGGTGAATACCGCGCTCGGCCTGATCGAGGTCAGCTCGGTCGATGGCTCGGTCGATAACAAGACGCGCAGTTCGGGGATCAGCGCCTCGTTCGACGTCCAGTACGGGCTCAACCCGGACTCGACGCTGATTCCGATCGCGCGGCTCGGCGGCGTCACCCATGCCGTCGTGATGCCCGACTATGATGACAGCGACAAGGAACGCGAGCTGCCCTTCGCGGGCAAGGCGGCGCTGATTTCGCTCGGCGCGGGCGCGAACATCCTCCACCGGCCCGGCGTCGGCATGATGCTCGAACTCGGCGAGGATGGCGCCGCGCGCATCGGCGGATCGCGCGCTGCCGAATTCGTGCAGCTTCGCCAGATCTTCGACCTGGCGCGCCAGGCCCCACGCGACGAATATCCCTTCGACCTCTCGCAGGCCGACGTCGCCGCGCTCCGCCCCGTGCTTGCGGGCACGATGCCGCTGATCGTCGTCGTCCACCGCGCCGCCGACATCAAGCAGGTGCTGACGCTCGCGCGCGACTATAAGCTCAAGATCATCCTGAGCGGCGCCGAGGAAGCCTGGCGCGTCGCAGGCGAGATCGCCGCGGCGAAGGTTCCGGTTCTCATCAATCCGACCTCGAACATTCCGTCGAACTTCGACATGCTCGGCGCTTCGCTACAGAATGCGTCGATCCTGAAGGCGGCGGGGGTCGAGATCGCGATCGGCGGCAACGACGCCGGGCACCGCGTCCGCGAGATGCGCTATAATGCCGGCCTCGCGGTATCGCGGGGGCTTCCCTATGCCGCCGGCATCGAGGCGCTCACGCTCGCGCCCGCACGCATCTTCGGGGTCGCCGACCAGATGGGCTCGATTGCGGCGGGCAAGGCCGCCGACATCGTGATCTGGGATGGCGACCCGCTCGAGCCGCTGACCCAGCCGACCGCGATCTTCATCGCAGGCAAGGAACAGCCGCTCACCTCGCGCGCCACCGAACTCGGCAAGCGCTACACGCGCTGACGCACCGCGCCGCGCCCGTTCTGAAGGTCAGGACGGGCGCGGCGTGAGCGGCAGCGCGGTGGTGAATTTGATTTCTTCCATCGAGAAGGCCGAGCTCACATCGGTGAGCCGGACCGAGCGGATGATGCGCCGGTAGACCGCGTCATAGGCGGCCATATTCTCGACGCGCAGCTTGAGCAGATAGTCGACATCGCCGGTCATGCGGTAGAATTCGACGACTTCGGGGATGTCGCGGATCGCCGAATTGAGCATTTCGAGCCACGCCTCACTATGCTCGGAGGCGCGCAGGCTCACAAAGACCGTGAGATCGAGGCCGAGCGCGCTCGCGTCGAGAATCGTGACCCGCCGCGAGATCACCCCGCTCTCCTCGAGCCGCTTGATCCGCCGCCAGCACGCATTCTGCGACATATTCGCCTTCGCGGCGACGCCGGCCACCGACAAGGTCGCATCCTCCTGAAGGATCCCCAATATCCGGACATCGGCATCGTCGAGCGAAACGCGTGTCATGGCTTTCCTCCTTCTGGGTTCGGGACACCGGCGGTGGCCATCGCGAGAGCGGGCTGCGGGGTGTCCGCGACCTCGCCAGCTGCAAATTCATCGGCGCCAATATCGGCGGACGCGCTCGCCGGCGCCATTCGCGCGATCGCCGTCGTCGCGGCGACGTCCATCGTCACATTGCCGACCGTCCGCACAAGGTCGGGGATCATCTCGACCGCGATCAGCAGCGCGAGCGGCTCGATCGGTATGCCCATCGCGACGCAGATCGGCGCGATCGAGGTCAGGAAGCTCACCTGTCCGGGGAGGCTCACCGACCCGATCGTCGTGATCGCGGCCACCGCGGCGCCCGACGCGATCGCCGATGGCGCGAGGGGGATGCCGAGCCAGTGCGCGACATAGATGGCGACCGCGAGATTCATCGCGGGGCTGGTGACGCGGAAGATCGCCACCGCGACGGGCAGCGAGACCCGGGCGACCGATCGCTCGACCCCGAGATCGGCCGACGCTTTGAGCATCGGTGGCAGCGAGGCGAGCGACGACTGGGTGCTGAGCGCAACCGCCTGTGCGGGCGCCACCGCCTTGGCGAAAGCGAGAAGGCGCACGCGGCCGCCGAAGACCGCGACCGGATAGGCAAGCGCCCAGGCAGCGAGCCCGGCGCTCGAGACAATCACGACATAATGGGCAAGCGCCCCGATCGCCGACGTGCCGGCGCGCGCGCCGACGCCAAAGGCCAGCGCAAGCACACCGATCGGCGCGAGCGCGAGGACCCAGCCGACGATCAGCAGCACCGCGCTCGCGATCGTGTCGAAAAAGGCGGTCACGGGTTCGCGCTGCGCGGCGGGCAGCCGCGCCAGTGCGACGGCGAATACCGCGGTGAAGAGAATGAGCGGAAGCAGCGCGTCGTTCGCTGCCGCTGCAATGGGGTTGGTCGGTACGATCGAGCGCAGGAAAGTTCCGATCCCGACCGTCGGCGCTTCGACATGGTGCCCATGTCCGGTTGAGATGCTCGCTGCAAGCGATCGCGCCGCCTCGGCAGGCATCGGAAAGAGCCCGAGCAGCGTGGGAACAAGGACCGCCGCCATCGCTGTCGAAATCCAGAGCAGCGCGATGAAGGTGACCACCGATCGCATCGCGACGCGGTCGCCGCGGGCGCTGTCGACCGTCTTTGCGATCCCGGTGATCAGCAGCGAGACGACGAGCGGAATGATCGTCATCCTGAGGCCGTCGAGCCAGACGCCTCCGACGCTATCGGAAACGGCGACGGCATCGTCCAGACCTTCGAGCCCGAACCGCGTCCATCCCACTCCCAGCGCCAGCCCGGCGACCAGCGCCGACAAAATGAGCCAGGTTCTCGCCATGCGACCACTCCTCCTGCCTCCTCGATGCGGGAGACCCCTTGGCTTTGACGCGCTGCGCACCGAATACCCCATCGCGCAAAGACCGTTTCCGCGAGGAAGTTTCACCCTCCTGTGGCGATTATTGCAGTTCAAAGGCGAATCCGGGACAGGTGATTCGATTGAACCAGCGACGTTCATGTAGGAATTAGATCATTTGATCGACCAAATACCGTAATAGCGGTTCAAACATCCCATGATTCGATAAAAGTGTGTCAAAGTCGGTGATGAATTCACCCCCGGAACCATGTCATAAAATGTCGCCATAAGGGGACGCACGATGACATTCAGCGCCTGTAGGGCAGATCAAGAGAATGAAAGCATCGCGACCGAAGAGGTCTGGCAAAGGTTCGAATTCAGCGCTCCGCCAGCGGAACGCCCCCCAGTAGAGGCCGCAGCGGTCTCAAACGCAGGCTCCCCCGACCTTGTTGCGGCCTTCTGGCCGCATCTTCCGCTGCTCAAGAAGTATCTCCGTCGCCGGGTGCCGGTCTCCGATCTCGACGATGTCCTGCAGGATGTCCTGCTCAGCATCATCCGCCGCGCCGACGTCGCCGCGGTTGACCATCCCAAATGCTATCTCTTCCAGGCCGCCCAGGCTGCGCTCATCGATCGCCATCGCCGCCGGACAACGCGCCGCAGCGACAGCCATTGCCAGCTCGACGAGCCCGACCATCCGGTCGACGAGATGTCGCCGCTGCGTATCCTTCTCGCGAAGGATGAGGTCCGCGCGGTCGAGAGCACGCTGAGCCAGCTCCCGGAACGCACGCAGGAAATTCTCGTGGCGATCCGCGTCGAGGGATCGAGCCTGAAGAGCCTCGCGAGCCGCTACAATGTCTCGACGAGCGCGATCGAAAAACATGTGACCAAGGCCGCCAAGGCGCTCTCGATCGTCCGCCGCAGCGATCTCGTCGCGGCGAACCGCAACGGCCCGACGCCGCAGCGGCAGAAACTCCTCTCCAATTCCATCTGAGAAAGAAAAGATAAATGACGCTTTGCAGCACGGTTCATGAGCAGACGCGGCTTATCCACGGCGACAGTCCGTGCGATGCGCTCCAGCGGACGCCGGGCCCTCCCATCCAGCGCGGCTCGACCGTGCTGCTGCCAAGCTGCGAAGCGCTCTACTATGGCGGCAAGGTGACTTACGGCCGCGTCGGCCTCTCCACCCAGCGCACGCTGCGCGATGCCTTGCGCGACCTCGAAAACGCGGATGAGGCCTTCATCTACCCCTCGGGCCTCACCGCGATCACCGGCACGCTGCTTGCGCTGCTCTCGGCAGGCGACGAGGTGCTCGCCTGCGACACCGTCTATAATCCGACCCGGCGCTTCCTCGCCGGCACGCTCGCGCGCTACGGCGTCACCGCGCGCTATTTCGATCCGGCCGACGACGCCGAGACGATCCGCGCGATGATCACCCCGGCGACGCGCGTGCTCTTCCTTGAATCTCCCGGCTCGCTGTCCTTCGAGATGCAGGACATTCCTGCCATCGCCGCGATGGCGAAGGAAGCCGGCGTGATGACGGTGATTGACAACACCTGGTCGGCGGGCGTCCTGTTCAAACCGCTCGATCATGGCGTTGATGTCAGTATCCAGTCGCTGACCAAATATGTCTGCGGCCATTCGGATGTGTTCATGGGTCTCGCTGCGGCCAAGGGCCATGCCGCCGAATTGCTCGCGACGTCGAGCTACGAGACCGGCTGGGCGGTGTCGCCCGACGACGCCTATATGGCGATCCGCGGCCTGCGCACGCTCCACACCCGCCTCGCGCAGCATGGCGCCGCCGCGCTCCAGGTTGCCGAATGGCTCGAGGCGCAGCCCGAGGTCCATTCGGTCATGTGCCCGGCGCTGCCGAGCGATCCTGGCCATGCCATCTGGAAGCGCGATTTCACCGGCATCTGCGGTCTGATCGGCGCGGTTCTTCATCCCGCGCCCGAGGCGGCGGTCGCAGCGATGGTCGAACGGCTCGAGCTTTTCGGGCTCGGCTTCAGCTGGGGTGGCTATGAAAGCCTCGCCATTCCGGTCGATCCGCAGCTCAAGGCGCGGAGCCACAAGCTCAGCTATCCCGGGCCCTTGCTAAGATTGCACATCGGCCTCGAAAGGGTGGATGACCTCATCGCGGATTTGCGGCAAGGGCTCGACACCCTTTCGCAGGAAACCTCCGCACCCCAGCACAAGCTGAGGGTCGCGGGATAAGCGCCGAAACCGGCGGAAAACAAAAATGCAGCAGGTTCAACAGGGGGAACATTTTACCGTGCTCAGGAGCAAGACCATGAAATCATATACGAGACTGCTGATAGGGGCGTCTTGCATCGCAGCGGCCACGTCGATGCCCGCCTTCGCGCAGGCCACCGCGGCCGACGACGCCGCCGGGGAGGCGGCGTCCCAGTCCGATATCATCGTGACCGGCACGCGCGGCAAGGGGCGCACCGTCATTTCGAGTCCGACCCCGATCGACGTGATCGGCGGCGAGGAACTGGAACGGCTCGGCGGCGGCATGCAGCTACGCGACGCGCTGACCCAGCTCGTGCCGTCCTTCCAGTCGACGACGGTTGGAAGCTCGTCGTTCAACAGCCTGACGCGCCCCGCGGGCCTGCGCGGCCTCTCGGGCGTCCATGTGCTCGTGCTCGTCAACGGCAAGCGCCGTCACAACAGCTCGATCATCGACTTCAACTCGGGTGCGACGTCGCAGGGCGGCAACCCGGTCGATCTCGATCTCATCCCGTCGAGCGCGATCGAGCGTATCGAAGTGCTGCGCGATGGCGCGTCGGCGCAATATGGCTCGGATGCGATCGCCGGCGTCATCAACGTCATCCTGAAAACCAATGACTCGGGCGGCAAGGCGACGCTCGAGGCTGGCCAGCGCTATGGCCGCGGCGGCAGCGGCAGTGATGGCGAGACCATCTCGGCGAGCGTCTCGCACGGCTTCGCGATCGGCGATGGCGGCTCCTTCACGCTTTCGGTCGAAGGCAAGAAGGCGAAGGCGGCCGTCCGCAACACCGACGTGACCGGCGCGCTCTACTTCCCGCTCCCCGGCGGGGCGGCCGATCCGCGCGAACTGACGGCTAACCGCCGCACCTATCTCGGCGGGCTGCCCGAAGTGAAGGACGTCAAGGTCGCGCAAACGCTCGTCCTGCCGCTCGGCAATGTCACATTCTACTCGGACGGCACCTTTGGCTATCGCGATGCGCGCGTCGGCCAGGCCGGCCGACGCCCGAACAGCAACCAGAATATCATACAGATCTATCCGGACGGCTTCTCGCCATTCTATACGCTCAAGGAAACCGACTTCCAGTTCACCGGTGGCCTGCGCGGCGAAGCAGCGGGCTGGAACATCGATCTCAGCAGCACCTATGGACGCAACCATGCCGAAAATGGCGCTGACAATACGCTCAACGCGTCGCTCGGCCCGTCGAGTCCGACCGAGTTCAAGACCTTCAGTTCGGCGTTCGACCAGTGGACGAACAATCTCGATTTCACCCGCCGCATCGAGTTCGGCGGCGAAACCGCGCTGCAGGTCTCGATGGGAGCGGAGTATCGCTACGAATCCTATGTGACCAAGCCGCTCGACGTCGATAGCTACCGGGCCGGTGGCTATTTCTATCCGTCGGGGCCGCTCGCCGGGCGTCCGGCGCAGGTCGGCGCACAGGGCGCCATCGTCGTCACCCCGGAGGATGCTGCGGACGTAAACCGCAATATCTGGGCAGGCTATGTCGACCTCGCGCTCGACGTCAGCCCGCGCTTCCTCGTCACGGCCGCGGGCCGGTTCGAACATTTCGACGACAGCTCGGGCAGCGTCTTCAGCGGCAAGGTCAGCGCGCGCTATGAACTGACCGATTGGCTCGCGCTGCGTGGCGCGTTCAGCAATGGCTTCCGTGCCCCCTCGCTCGCGCAACAGGACTTTGCGCAGACTTCGACCTCGATCAATCTCGTCGGCGGCGTCTATATCCCTGTGCTCACCAAGATCGTGAAAACGAACTCGGCGGTCGCGCAGGCGCTTGGAGCACAGCCGCTCAAGCCGGAGAAGTCGAAGAACTTCAGCCTCGGCTTCACGCTGACGCCGGCGGCGGGCCTCTCGCTGTCGGTCGACGCCTACCAGATCGATCTCGACGACCGCATCACCCTCACCGGCCTGTTGTCGGGGGCGGGGATCCGGAACATCCTGATCGCCAACGGCTTCTCGGGCGACCAGTCGGTGCGCTTCTTCACCAACGCCGTCGATACGCGCACGCGCGGAGCCGATGTCGTCGGCACCTATGCGTTCGATGTCGGCAGCGCCGGACGCCTGCGTACGAGCGTCGGCTTCAATTATAATGATACCGACATCAGGAAGATCGCAGCCAACCCGAGCGAACTCGCGGGCCTCGGCCTGACCCTGTTCGACCGGCGCACGCAGGGCTGGTTCACCTCGACACCCAAGACCAAGCTGATCCTCGGCGCCAATTTCGAATCGGGCCCGCTCACGATCAACGTCAAGGAAACCCGCTACGACAAGTTCAAGTCGCTCGATAATCTCGTCAACAACCTTCCCGTCAACGACCAGAGCTTCGGCGCCAAGTGGATCACCGATCTTGAGGTGTCGTACGGCGTGACCGAGAAATTGCGGGTTGCCGCGGGCGCCTATAATCTCTTCGACGTCTATCCCGACCGCACGACCATCGCCAACACCATCGGGCTCGCGCCCTATGGGGCGGGACCGTTCGGCCAATATGGCGGATATTATTATGGCCGGATCTCGCTCGATTTCTGATCTCGCGCCTCGACCCTGCGGCTTGCATCATGCGCGATGAATTGATGCAGCTGCTGTCGTGGGTTGTCCTGTCCGCCGGCATTGCCGGCGGCGGGGCACCCGCGGCGCCCGGCCCGGCCTTCACGCCGGTCCAGCCCGGCACCTTCGCTATCGCGGGATCGCTTTCGAACAGCTGGGCGGACTTCGACAATGACGGCGATCCCGATCTTGCGGTTTCGCTCAAGACCGGCGAGATTCGCCTGTACCGTAATGATGCCGGAACCTTCACCAACATCGGCCCGGCACTGGGCCTTCCTGTCACAGGCGCCGAAATGCGCGGCCTGTCGTGGGGCGACTTTGATGGCGATGGCTGGATCGATCTCTACGCCGGTGCCACCAAGACAAGCGAAGCCAATTTGCTGTTCCGCAATGAGGAGGGCCATCGCTTCGTCGATCAGGGCTCCCCGCCAACCGCTCCGGGCCGCTCGGCCCGGCAGTCGAGCTGGGTCGACTATGATAATGACGGCGACCTCGACCTCTTCGCAGCCAACCGTGCCGGGCCCAATGCGCTGTTCCGCCAGGATGCGGGCCGCTTCGTGCGGGCCCCGGCCGAGCAGGCCGGCGACGATGCGCGCCCGACCGTGGGCGCCTGCTGGTTCGATTATGACCGTGACGGCGATCTCGATCTCTTCCTCGCCAACCAGGCGGGCGCGACCGACGCGCTGTGGCGCAACGATGGCGATCGATTCGTCGACGTCGCCGCCGCGCTCGGAATGGACCGTCCGGGGCGCGCGGCCGAAGAGGGCAGCGTTGGCTGCGCGGTCGGCGACTATGACAATGACGGTCAGCTGGACCTGTTCGTCGCAAGCTATGGCGTCAACATCCTCTATCGCAACCGGGGCGACGGCAGCTTCGAGAATGTTGCCCCGCGCCTCGGCCTTGCAGACGATAATCATGCCGTCGCGGCCGCATGGGGCGACTTCGACAATGACGGCTATCTTGATCTTTTCCTGACCGCCTACACAAGAACGACGGGTCAGCAACAGCCAGCGAACAAGCTCTATCGCAACCTCGGCGGCAAGGGCTTTGCCAATATCCTGCCCGCAGGCTCGACGCTCAACGTCGCCGATCACGGGGTTCAGTGGGTCGACTATGACCGCGACGGCGCGCTCGATCTGTCGGTGACCCGCGGATACACCGACACTGGCGGCCATTTCCTCTTCCACAATGATCTCGGCAAGGCGGCCGCACGGCGCAGCCTCGCGGTGCGCGTCCTCGACAAGGCCGGGCGCTTCACGCGCATGGGCGCCGAGGTCCGGCTCTACGACGCCGCCGGCAAGATCCTTGCGACCCGCCAGGTCTCGACCGGCGAGGGCTATAACTCGCAGGGAACGCAGCCAGTCCATTTCGGCCTCGTCTCGACCGCGCCGGTGACAGCAGAGGTGACGTTCATGAGCAAATCGGGACGAAAGACACAAAGACTGAACGGCATCCATCCTACTCGCCACGCCGGGTCCGAACTCATTGTCCGCGAACGGTAGATGAGCCTATCCGCCTATGACGGCGGTTGCTTCCACCGCCGCCGACAAGAATTTCGAACTGGCGATCGCGGTCACCGCCTTCGGCCTCGCCCCGCCAGTTGCCTTCGCCGCGGTCGTCGGACCGCTTGTTGGGTTCCCCGTCCTCATTCTGCTCGTCAATGTCGCCTTCTAATTCGGAAGGCGCTGGCTCACCGCACTCACACCGGCGCGGGAATCCAAGTCATGGCCCTACTGATCCGTGAAATAACGACGCATGAAATTGCCGTCGAAGCGATGGCTATCGAAATTCTTTTCCAGCGCGGTCCCATCAATCTTGATTGCCGCTTGGCAAAACATTTACGGAATGCATCGATGTAACAATCTATTTTATCTATAGAAGTTGAGAAGGCTCGGCACCTCGCCAATCCGAGGGTCTGTAGTGGTGCATTGTGGAGACGAAGATGCTTGATTTTGGGGCCTTGGCAGGTGGTGATGGCAACGGTTCACCCGTACTTGAACCGAGAAAAATCTTCACCACCCTCGTTCACCATCCCCGATTCAAGTTCCCTTCCGCCAATCAGGGCGAAGTTCTGGACAAATGGTTCGACCTCCGGAACCGGCGCGACAACAACGATGAGCGAACCGGCAAGCGGATATCCGATGCGCTCGGCACGGCGACAGAGCAACGCGCGATGAAGAATAGCGCTCGAGGATCTGATCGGCGGGACTGGGCGGACGCGGTACCGCCGGAGCGACGATCCCCGCCTCGCGGAGGACTTCCACAAATCTGTCGATCGACGCCGGATCGACGCCGCGCAAGCCGCAACCCCGGTTCTCATCCTCAAAAAAGCGGGTCACGAGTTGGTCGCTGATATCGCCGCGATCGAAACGGTGCTTGATCAGCCACTGGATGAAGCAGTTGACGATCCCGACCGAATATCTTGCCGTGACCGTGCTGTAGCCGTCTTTGCGCAGCCGGGCCGTGTACAGGTCGATGCAGTCCCTGAAAGGCCCCGCCCGCAAATCGCGGATCGTCCAGCTGCCGTTCAAAAAATCATCCAGCGTCATAGCTTCCTCCTCTGCGATGAGTGCAGAGGAAGAGCGTAAAACTATGCCGAGCCGATCACCGCACAGTTACTGGAAAGCCGGGGCATCCAGCGCCCACTCGGCATAGTGGGCCGCTCGGCATAATCAAAATTATGCCGAGCTCGGCATAACTTGGAGTAGCGCGCCTTCACGTAGGCTTCCTTCAGCTTCTCGAAGCGCGCGCGATCGGCGCGCGTCTCGCGCGGCCAGGCATCGAGGAGCCGCATATCGATGCGTTCAGCCTGCGTGCGGAGGAAGCCAAGATTGTGAACATGCGGCGTGTAGAAGGTGCAGACCAGCAGGACACAGTGATAGAGAAATTCGGAGCTTTGATGGAGATCGAATGCTGCTGGCTTCAGAAAGCCCTTCTCCCGACCGACTGCCGATAACTCGAACCGCTGCATGGCGAGCGGAAACCACTCGTCAAAATATTCCTTCGCCATCGCCAGCGCTTGCTCGGGCGTTTTCGGCTTGGGCTTGTGCAATTCCTTGTCGTCATATTCGTAGAGCGCGATGCCGTCCTTCGCGACGTCCATGAAGAAATAGCGACCGTGCGCGAGCCCGTCATTCACCTCCTGCAGCGTGTGGACGATTAAATTGACCGGCGTGTGCAGCGTCTTGTCGATCGCGAGCTCGCGGATCAGCCGATCCTCGAGCTTCAGCCAGAAATCGACCCGCTCGGTCAGGCGCTTGTCGTTGACGATGATGAGCAGATCGAAGTCCGAGCGATAGCCCTTGGCGGTATGCGGCTCGTCGACCCAGCCGCCGCGCGCATAGCTGCCGTAGAGGATGAGCTTGTCGATACGGCCCTTTTTCTTCCAGCTCATGGTCGCGAGCGCGATCGCATCCTCGAATTCTTCGAAGATGATGGCCTTAACGCGTTCAAGTTCACGCTGCTTGTTCGGCGGTAGATGATCGAGATCGGTTCGCATGACTATTCTCACCCTGTAATTCCGCTCGCCGGATGGCAAGCGCCGTTGCACTCAAATCCGCGCTCAACTTCCGGGCGGCACGCGAAAATCCCAGACGGGGATGCCGAACGCGCGTGCCTTGTCGACGAGATTGTCCTGGATGCCGGTGCCCGAGAAGACGACCAGCCCGGCGGGCATCGCATCGATCATCCGGTCGTTGCGCTTGAAGGGCGCCGCCTTCTTGTGGCGGTTCCAGTCAGGACGGAATGCGACCTGCGGCACGCGGCGGGTATCGGCCCAGCAGGCGGCGGCACGCTCGGCACCGGTCGGCGTCGCGCCATGGAGCAATATCATGCCGGGATGCCTGGCATGGATGCGATCGAGCGCGGCCCAGATATGCTGGTGATCGTTGCAGGTGGGACCGCCGCTGAAGGCAACGCGGGTGCCTTCGGGGATCAGGGCAGCGGCCTTTTCACGGAGCCTCTTGTCCATGAAATCACGGCTGTCGATCACCGACGCGGTCATCGCCTTATGCTGGGCGCGCGATCCGGTGCGCGGCATCCACGCCTTGCGGACATAAAGACGGAACTGCTCGGCGGCGCATCCGCGGAAATATTCCATGGCATCGCGGCGCTCAATCATCGTGATGCCTTCGGCGATCTTGCGCTCCAGTTCGACCGAGCGGATTTCGCTGCCGTCCTGCTCGCGCTGCTGCTCGCGCTGCGCCTGCTCGTTGCGATCGAGGTCGCGTTCGATCCGCTCGCCGGCACGGTGAAAGATATTGACGATGTTCCAGGGCAGATCCTCAAGATCGGGCTCGATGCGCGTGTCGATCAAACAGCCCGCCATTGCGTCGAAGATGTCGGCGACGGCGCCGCCGGCAAGCCGGTCGTCGGGCAGCGGCCGCCCGTCGAGCTCATCGTCATAGGGCCGGTGACCGTAGAGCTGCATTTCCTGGAGAAGATATGCGCTGGCGCCGGGCCCGTGCGGTTCGCCGGGTTCGGGAAGGTCGGACAGGTCGGTCATGGCGTTTCTCTTGTCTGGCGGCCGCGCCTCTCGCGGCCTTCGCGGCGACGCCTCCGCGGCGGCGGGTGCGGGTCCGCACCGCACGGGCGCAGCCCGGGCGGCCGAAGCGAAGCGAAGGATGGTGGACGCGTGGCTATTTTGCCTCGCGATGCAAAGGGGCGCAGCCCCGGCGGAAAATAGCCGCGCGCCAAGCCATTGCGCAGCCCGCGCCCGCTACCGCAGTCGCCCCCTAGCGAAGGCCGGAGGCGCGACCGCCCGGGAAAAGGGGTGCGATCACCCTGTTTTTCACCTGTACATGGCGAGCTGCACGGGCACGGCGTTGGTCACGAAATATGGGGTCGGCGCTGCGCTATTCGAAGGCTCTGCTCCGGGCAGGCTCAACCAGATACTCGGCGAGGCGATGTGGTCGAAGATGTCCGAAATACTGCTGTATATTTCGGACATGGAGAAACCCGCATCCGGATTGAAAGCCGCCATCCTCGATCGTGCCGAGGTGCCCGGCAGCCTCTGACCGATGCGCGGTGGAGCCGGTCTTTTCGGTTTTGGCCTGGTCTGCGGCAAGGGTATCCGGCGGCGACCCGCGTAACTTCAGCTATGAATTAACTCTTGGAATCAATCATATCGCACAATAACCTAAATATCGTCTAACATGATAACCTAAAATATGTCTTGCGCGATAACCTAAAAACCGTACACCACGATAACCTAAAAACCATCCAGCAGAATAGCCTAAAACTTAACCCGGAGGCACCATGGCCACCCCGCAAGAAAAGCTCGCCGATGCGCTCGAAACGCTGCACCAGTTGCAGGAGAAGGGTCGGATTGCCATCCGCGGCGAGGATCTCGATCGCCCCCAGCGCGAACTGCTCCTCAAGCATGGCTTTCTGCGCAGCGTGATGAAAGGTTGGTACATCGCCAGCCCGCCCGAAAGCGCGCAGGGCGAGAGCGGCATCTGGTTCACCGCCTATTGGAGCTTCTGCGCCCAATATCTCGCCGACCGCTTCGGCGACGACTGGTCGCTCACCCCCGAGCTGTCGCTCGCGCTCCAGACCGGCAACCGCACCGTGCCGCAGCAACTGCTCGTTCGCGCCGAGAAGGCCGGAAACAAGGCAACCGGCCTGCTGCTCGGCACCTCGCTCTTCGATACGCGCGCTGCTCTCCCCGAGGCGAACGACCTCGTCGTGCAGGACGGTCTTCGGCTCTTCTCGATCCCCGCCGCGCTGATCGCGGCGAGCCCGGGTTATTTCGACGCAAACAGGATCGACGCGCGCGCAGCGCTTGGGACGATCCGCGATGCGTCGGAGCTGCTCGAGCGGCTGCTCGAAAAGGGCCAGAGCGTCGTTGCCGGTCGGCTCGCGGGCGCCTTCCGCAACATCGGGCGCGGGCGGATCGCCGACGACATTCTCAAGACCATGGACCGCGCCGGCTATCGGGTCCGCGAAGTCGATCCTTTCACGGAAAAACTCGCCAACGCGATGCCGCTGCGCGAACGGTCCCCTTATGCCGGGCGCATCCGCCTGATGTGGGAGGCGATGCGGGGCCCGATCATCGAGCGCTTTCCCAAAGCGCCCGGGCTCCCCGCCGATGTCGAGGCCTATCTCCAGCGCGTTCAGGACGTCTATGTGACCGACGCTTATCATTCGCTGTCGATCGAGGGGTATCGCGTGAGCCCTGACCTGATCGAGCGGGTGCGCACCGGCGCCTGGAATCCCGACCTCGATGCCGCCGACCGCGAACTGCGGAACGGCCTCGCCGCGCGCGGCTATTGGCTCGCCTATCAGGCGGTTCTGGCAAGCGTCCGCAAGGTCGTCGGCGGCGCCAATCCCGGCGAGGTCGCCGACGCTGACCATGGCGACTGGTATGGTGA
The DNA here is from genome assembly GCF_051550705.1 of Sphingopyxis selenitireducens. Classification (NCBI taxonomy): domain Bacteria; kingdom Pseudomonadati; phylum Pseudomonadota; class Alphaproteobacteria; order Sphingomonadales; family Sphingopyxidaceae; genus Sphingopyxis; species Sphingopyxis selenitireducens. The sequence continues at coordinate 252,770 of NZ_JBPULG010000004.1, read as the reverse complement.
GATGTTCAGTCCCAATGTCGAGCTCGGTTTCGTCGAAGCGAAGGATCTCGCAGGCTATCGCAGCGGGCAGGTCTATCTGAGCGGCGCGCTCCATGTGCCGCTCAGCCCCGACGCGGTGCGCGACGCGATGCCGGTCTTTTTCGAACTGCTCAGCGAGGAGACCGAAGCCTCGGTCCGCGTCGTCCTCGGCCACTTCATCTTCGTCTATATCCATCCCTATATGGACGGGAATGGACGAACCGGCCGCTTCCTCATGAACCTGATGCTCGCAGCCGGCGGCTTTCCGTGGACGGTCATCCCGGTCGAACGGCGCAAGGATTATATGGCCGCGCTGGAAGCAGCGAGCAGCGAACAGAATATCACGCCCTTCGCCGACTTTATGGCAGGCCTTGTCGAAAGCACCCTGAAAGGCGAAGCGGCTGCCCAGTTGCCCGGCGCGCGCTGATCGCGCCGTCCCATCCGCAGACGATGCGCCTGCTTACCGGGCGAGAAGGCGCATCGCATCGACGGGCTGCATCTGGTTCCGAACCCACGCGCGGCCCGCCAGCGCATATTCGGTCGGACAATGGCCCGGAGTTCATCGCGACTGCCGTGCAGGAATGGCTGGCGAAGGTCGGCGTGAAGACGCTCTACATCGCCCCCGGATCGCCATGGGAGAATGGCTATTGTGAATCGTTCAACGGGTCGCTGCGCGATGAACTGCTCAACGGCGAGATCTTCTACTCCCTCGCCGAGGCCCGGATCCTGATCGAAGCCTGGAGGCGACATTACAACACCGTCCGGCCGCACAGCTCGCTGGGATATCGGCCACCCGCGCCGGAAGCCGTTCCATCGCCAGTGTCGCCCCCCGGTTCCGCTTCGCTCCACCTACGGCCAACACTGGCGATGGAGGCGTCAATGCACTAACAATCCGAACGGACCAACCGGTGGGAGCCGGTCAGGTGCGACCAGTGCTCGACGCCGATGCGCATACTGTTCCGCCGCATCCCATGGCTCGACGGAATGGAATATACCGAACCAGATGCACGCGCCTGCATGCCCTAAATCCTCGTCGGAGCCGGGTTCGGCGCCCTGGAAGGTTAAAGGTCATCGCGGCGCCAACGGGATCAATTTAAATCTAGCGTGCGCAGCGATAACATTCTTCGGCCACCCCGAGATCGGGTCTATCCGCGCCAGTGGCGGCCGCGATGATGATGGTGCATCCGGCGCTTCTGGGCGCGTCGCTCGTAGCGATGATCATTTCCGCTGGAATATCGGTCATTCGAGCGGTAGCCCCCGTCATAGTCATGCCGGGGTACGTCGTGGCGCGGCGAGCGATAATCGCGGTCATGCCCCCGCGGGGCGTCGTGGGCGCGGCTCCAGCCACCACGATCGCCATGAGTCTGGGCGACAGCCGTGCCGGGAACGGCAAAGGCAAGCATCCCTGCCACCATGGTTAGGAATTCGCGCATGTCAGTCTCTCCTTTGCAGCTTCCGGAACCCCCCCTTCGTCGTTGAGTGACTTCTGAACATGCGGCTTTGCCTGGGCCGGGCGGCGATCCGGGCCATGTTCGCGGCAAGGCGGCAGAAATCTGGGGCTTCATCCCGGCAACGAAGGCCCGCCCCGGCATTCGCCGGGACGGGCGACCAGTCATTTTCCCTTCGCTGCAACGGCAGCGCGAACTTCGGCTTCGAGCTGCTCCGGCGAGGAACTGGACAGCTTCCGGCCGTTGATGAAGAAGGTCGGCGTTCCGCGCACGCCGACCGCGCGCGCATCGGCGATATCCTGCTCCATCCACGCCATCGCTTCGGCCGAAGGCATGGCGCGCGCCTTCGCGACATCGAGGCCCGCCTTTTCGGCTGCGGCCCATGCCGCGTCCATCTTGCCGTCATGCCAGTCGGGCTGAGCTTCGAGGACCGCGGCCATCACCGGTTCGAGCTTGCCCTGGACGCGGGCAGCCTCAAGCAGGACGATCGCTTCGGCCGATCCCGGGTGGAGGGGCAGATAGCGCATCACCAGCCGAACATCCTTCGGATAGGTCGCGAGAATTTCCTTCACTTTCGGAAAGAAGGCGCGGCAGGCTTCGCATGACGGGTCGAAGAATTCGACGATGGTCACCGGCGCCTTTTTTGGCCCGATGACGGCCGAGTGCGGCCGGATGAGTTCGTCGACGGGACCGGGCGCCGCTAATGGCGCCGGCTCGCCAGCGACCGATCCGCTGTAGAACATGGCGCCGCCGGTAAATGCGAGCGCCGATACGACCAGGGTCGCAACGACTCCGAAACGTCGATTCATGATTTCAGTCTCCTTTGGAAGTTCAACAAGAGGGTAAGGATCAGCGCGAAGGCGACCAGCGACAGGAGGGGCAGCGGCACGCCTCCAATTGTCATGCTCTCGCCCGAGCATGACGGACCGCCGGTACAAGGGACGATCGGGGCCGGAATGACACCGACGTAGAGCAGGCTATGATAGAGGGCGACGAGACCACCGCCCGCTGCAAGCGCGAGTCCATAAGGAACGACGGCGCGGTCCGACTTGAACGCCGCGATGCCGAGAATGATCGCGAGCGGGAACATGAAGGCGCGCTGGAACCAGCAGAGGTCGCACGGTGTCTGGCCCATGACCTCGCCGACGAAGAGGACGGCAAGACTCGATAAAAGTGCGATTGCCCAGGCCGAACCAAGCGAGCGCCATTTGTGCGGGGCGAGAAGGGGAAAACTCGTCATCGCCGTCCGGTCCGATACTTGGGCTTCGGGCGGGTCGGCGGCGATTGATGCTTTCCATATTTCGATTTGAGATAGCTGAGCAAAATGCCGTCGATCGAAGCGATCATTCTCTCGAAGCTCGTCTTTATTCCGGGGAGACGCAGCCAGGCAAAGAGCCCGCGGCAGCGGTAGCGATGGACGAGCTTGGTGCCATTGCCGGTCGGAACAAGAGTGTAGCTCTCCTCGTAACTCACGAGGAAGCTGGTACGCACGTCGATGGCAAGCTGCCGGTCGGGATGCGCCACTACGGCCGTTGCCGGGACCTCATGAAACTTCGGCTTGTGCGGGTCCATGCGCACCGAATAGCGGATCGTTATCGGGTCCTCGGAGAGCCGTTCGATCCGCACATACGGATTCCATATTCTATGATTTTCGAAATCATCGAGAACCGCCCATATTTGGGCCGGGGTGTAGGGGAGTTGATACTCCCGCTGAAACTCCATCACCACATCCGCTTCCTCTATCGGTCCGTCGCCGGAACAGGGTTTGAACAGCCTCCCTCGACCACTGGTGCCGGGCCAGTTTCGGCGCCGCCGGTGGTGAACCATCGACGAAGGCGAGGTGCGATTGCGCGCTCGAAGCCGATAGCGAGACTGAAGGAGGCGGGGACGATCAACAGCGTGAGCACGGTCGAGAGGGTCAGCCCGCCGATCACGGTCACCGCCATCGGCGCACGCCAGGCACCGTCGCCGGTGAGCGACAGGGCGGTCGGAATCATCCCCGCGACCATCGCGACCGTCGTCATCAGGATCGGCTGCGCGCGCTTATGGCCGGCATCGATGATCGCCTCGTCGCGCGGGACCCCTGCCGCCATTTCCTCGATCGCGAAGTCGACGAGCAGGATGCTGTTCTTGCCGACGATGCCCAGCAGCATCAGTACGCCGATGAACACGGGAAGCGACAGCGGGTAGCCCGTCAACAGCAGCGCGATCGCGCCGCCGAGCGGGGCGAGCAGCAACGAACCCATGTTCACGAAAGGCGGGATGATCTTGCGGTAAAGCAGGATCAGGACCGCGAGCACGAGGAAAATGCCCGACACAACCGCGATCGCGAAGTTGCGAAGCATCTCGGCCTGCCATTTGGCGCTCCCGAGGACGAGCCGCGTGACGCCGGCGGGCAGCGCCTTGAGCGCCGGCAGCGCCTCCAGCTTCTCCATCGCCTGACCCGTCACGAGTCCCGGAGCGAGGTCGGCACCTATAGTGAGCTGGCGCACCTGGTTGGTGCGATTGATCTGGGTGGGGCCGGCGCCGAACCCGATCTCGACGACGACCGACAGCGGCACCGTTCCCCCGTTCCGGGTCGGAACCGGCATGTTGCGGAGCGTATCGAGGCGTTCGCGGGCGGTTTCCGCAAGCGCGACGCGGACCGGAATCTGCCGGTCAGACAGCGAGAATTTCGCGCTGTTCTGGTCGATCTCGCCAAGCGTCGCGACGCGGATCGACTGGCTCAGCGCCTGGGTCGTCACCCCGAGCTGCGCCGCGAGCGCGAAGCGCGGGCGGATAACGATCTCGGGTCTCTGGAGATTGCCTTCGACGCGTGGCGACCTGATTTCCTTCACACCTGCCATTTCGGCAAGCAGCCGGCTGCTGACATCTTCGAGCTTCTTCGGGTCATCGCTGCCGAGCGTGATCGAGATGTCGCGGCTGCTACCGCCGCCGCCGCCATGCTGCGACTGGAAGTTGATGCGGGCATCCGGCACTTGGGCCAGCAGCGTCGCGCGATCCTTCTCGAATTCGGTCGAGGTGAGCTCTCGGTCCTTGCGAAGCTTGAGATATACCGTCGCTGTGCCAACGTCGATCCGCGAGAGGGCGGAGACGACGAGCGGATCGCGCTTCATGAGTCCCGTCACCTGGTCCGCAACGACCTCTGTTTGTTCGAGCGTCGCGCCCGGCGCGAGCTGGATCGATACCCGGCTTGTGTCGGAGTCGATCGAGGGCTGGAAGGTCATTGGGAGAAGCGAGAAGCTGAAGATTGTCGCGAACAACGCCAGCACGCCGATGCCGACGACCCAGATGCGATGATCCCGGATATAGCCGAGCCATTTCCAGCGCCCGCCGCGCGCTCGCGCGGTATCGGCGGCCCTGGTGTCCAGGCTCCAGCGCAGTACGCGCATATAGGTGTCGATCAGCGGCCCCTCGCCATGCTTCTGCTGACCTTGCGCTGCGAGGAAATAGGCCGCGAGCATGGGCGTTATCATACGCGCGACCGCGAGGCTCATCAGAACCGCGGCCACGACTGTCAGCCCGAAATTCTTGAAATATTGCCCGGCGACGCCGGGCATCAGCCCGACAGGCAGGAACACCGCAACGATCGTCATGGTTGTCGCGAGAACGGCGAGGCCGATTTCGTCTGCGGCGTCGATCGACGCTTGATAGGCCGATTTGCCCATCCGCATGTGGCGGACGATATTCTCGATTTCGACGATCGCGTCGTCGACGAGCACGCCGGCAACGAGGCTGAGCGCGAGAAGAGTCATCATGTTGAGCGAAAAGCCCATGAGATCCATGAACAGGAAGGTCGGCACCGCCGACAGCGGTATGGCGAGCGCGGAGATCAGCGTCGCACGCCAATCGCGGAGGAAGAGAAAGACGACCACCACCGCGAGGATGGCGCCTTCGACCATCGCATTGATCGCCGAATGATACTGCCCCTTGGTATATTCGATATCGCTGAAAAGTTCGGTGAATTTGACCTTGGGGTTTTCTTTCTCGAGTTTGCGCAGCTCTTCGACTGCCGCGTCGTAAACGGTGACGTCCGAGGCACCCTTCGCGCGCTCGAATCCGAATGTGAGCACTTGCCGCCCGTCCTGCTTCGAAACGGAGCGCTGCTCGGCGTAGAGGTCCTTGACTTCGGCGATGTCGGCTAGGCGCACGGTCCGGTTCGTCCCGACCGAAATCAGCGTTTCGCCGAGCGCTTTCGCGCTGCTGGCGTTGCCGAGGATGCGGACCGCCTGCTCGGACCCCGCGACCTCCATCCGGCCGCCAGCCGCGTTGACGTTGAGCTGCACGAGCTGGGTGTTCACCGCTGCGGCGGTGAGACCATATGCGCGCATCCGCTCCGGGTTCAGGATGACGCGAATTTCGCGGCTGACCCCGCCTCGGCGATAGGCGTCTCCCATTCCGGGAACCGCGATGAGCCGCTTGGCGACGACATTGTCGACATACCAGCTCAGCTCTTCGAGTGTCATGTCTGTCGCAGAAGCCGACCAGTAAGCAAGCGTGTTGCCCGAAGTCGACAGGCGAATGACCTGCGGTTCGAGAATGCCGTTCGGAAGGTTGCTGCGGATTTGCGTGATCTTGTCGCGAATGTCCGTCACAGCGCGGTCGATCGGCGTGCCGATCGCAAACTGCACGAAGGTCTGCGACTGCCCCTCGGTAACCGTCGAGTTCAGCTCGTCGATCCCCTCGATCGTGCGGACCGCCGCCTCAACGCGCTGCGTAACCTGGGTTTCGAGCTCGGTGGGCGCGGCACCCGGTTGCGCGATGATGACGATCGCTCCGGGGAAGTCGATATCAGGATCGCTCTGCACCCCCATCATCAGGAATGAGACGATCCCGGCCACTGTCAGGCCGAAGAACATGACGAGCGGCGGAATCGGATTCCGGATCGACCAGGCCGAGATATTCTTGAAGCTCATCCTCGCTCTCCCTTCCGGTTTCGTGAAGCGGCGACCGCGCCTGCTCAGCCCATGCTGCGATCACGATAGGCGAGCAGGCGGAGCGCGTTGGCGACGACCACAAGGGTCGAGCCCTCATGGGCCGCTACCGCCGCCCCAATCCCGAGTCCGAAGATCGTCGCCGGCACGAGGACGACGACCACCCCGAGGCTGACGACCAGATTCTGACGAATGATCCGCCGTGTCTGTCGGCTGAGGCCGATCGCGAACGGAAGATGCGCAAGATCATCGGCCATGAGGGCGACGTCGGCGGTTTCGAGCGCCACGTCGGAACCTGCCGCACCCATCGCGATGCCGACGGTCGCGCTTGCCATAGCTGGCGCGTCATTCACGCCGTCGCCCACCATCGCGACCGGCTGCTCGGCCTTGAGATCACGAATGGCGTCGACCTTCTGGTCAGGCATCAGGTCGCCCCAGGCTTCGCCGATCCCGACTTCGGCTGCGATCGATTCGGCGACTTTCTGGTGATCGCCCGAGATCATGATCATACGCCGGATGCCAAGGTCGCGAAGCTTCGCGATCGCGGTCCGCGCGGACTCGCGCGGCGTGTCCATCAGGCCAATTGCCCCGAGGTCGCGATCGCCCATGCGGACCACCATCGTCGTTCGCCCCTTGTCGCGGAGCCCAGAGATCGCCGCAGCGACCTCCGGGCCGATTGGGGCAACCCCGTCAGCACCGAACATTTCGGCCTTCCCTATCAGGACGGTTTCGCCTTCGACCCTCGCGATGACCCCGCGTCCGGTCAGGCTGTTGAGATCGTCGGCAGTCGGGACGCGCGTCGAGGTCAGCATCTCCTCGCCGTCGCGCGCGATGGCCGCAGCGAGGGGATGATCGCTGAGCCGCTCGACCGCCACAGCGATCCGCAGCAGTTCCTCCTTGGGAACCCCTGTGGCTGGAATGACGTCGGTGATACGCGGCTTGCCCTCGGTCAGTGTGCCGGTCTTGTCGAACGCAAGTGCGGTCAGCGATCCCAGATTCTCGAGAGGCCCGCCGCCCTTCACGAGCACGCCGCCGCGCGCGGCACGCGCGACGCCCGAAAGCACGGCGCTTGGCGTCGCGATCGCGAGCGCGCACGGGCTCGCCGCGACGAGCACCGCCATCGCGCGGTAGAAGCTGTCGCGGAAGGGTTCGTCGACGACCACCCAGGCGAAGAGCAGTACGAAGACCAGCGCAAGGACGCTCGGTACGAAGACGCGCTCGAAGCGGTCGGTGAAGCGCTGCGTCGGCGACTTCTGCGTCTCCGCCTCGCTCACCATTTTCACGACCTTGGCGAGCGTGGTGTCTGCAGCAAGGCGGGTCACCGCGATCTCGATCGCGCCATGGCCGTTGATCGTGCCGGCGAAAACGCGATATTTTGCGTCGAGCGCATCAGGCTTCGTGGCGGCCGCCGCGCGATCGGCCACTGGCTCCTTGTCGACTGGGACGCTCTCGCCAGTCACTGGAGCCTGATTGACCGCCGAGCGCCCGACGACGACGAAGCCGTCGGCCGGCAGCCGCTCATTGGGCTTTACCACGACCGTGTCACCGATCTGCAAAAGCTCGACCGAGATTTCGCGGCTGCTGCCGTCTGCGGCTTTCACGACCGCAGTTTGCGGCGCCAGTTCGGCGAGCGCTTCGATCGCGCGCTTGGCGCGACCCATGGCATAATGTTCGAGCGCGTGCCCGAGGCTGAAGAGGAAGAGGAGCAACGCGCCCTCGGCCCAAGCACCGAGCGCCGCCGCGCCCGCGGCGGCCACGAGCATCAGCGTGTCGATCTCGAAGCGCTTGAGCTTCAGATTCTCGATCGCCTCGCGGACAGTAAACCAGCCGCCGAAACCATAAGCAGCGATATAGAATGCGAGCGGCACCCATTCCGGCGCCGCGGCCAGCTTCTCGATGGCAAAGCCGATGCCGAGGACGAGACCGCAGAGGAGCGCGAAGATCAGCTCGGTCCGCTCGCCGAAAATGCCCCCATGATCATGGCCATGGTCGTGGCTGTCCTCGCCCTTGTGGCCATGTTTGTGGTCAGGCCCATGCGCATGATCGGGTCCATGGTCACGGCCATCATCGCCATGTTGGTGGGGGGCTTCTGCCGGGACAGCCGCGACGACGGCAGCCGATTTCTGTGTGACGCCCATATCCGAAAGCACCTTCCTGATGATGTCGACCGAAGTTTCCGAGCGCTGGAACTCTGCACGCAGGGTACCCGCGACGCCGACCTCGGCCTCGATGATGCCGGGGATTTCGCGTAGGCGTGTTCCGATCGTCCGAGCGCGCCGCGAATGGCCTACGCCTTCGAGATCGCCCCAGAAGAGATGCTGATATTGGCCTGTGAGCTCGGCACCAGCGCTGCGCGCGAGCTGCCGCACCCGCTCGAGCGGGAGAATATCCGGACGGTAATGTATGCAGAGCTGCGGGGGCGAACCATCGCTTGAGCGGACCACATGGACCTTGTCGACGCCTTCGCGTCCTTCGAGTTCGCTCGTCAGGCGCGCGACGCAGCGGTCGGCGGTATCGGCGACTTCGGGGAGGAGCAGCGGAATATCGAGCCGCAACTGGTCACTCATGATGCCATCCTTTTCATGTCAGTGCTCGAAGGCGGCCGGGGACGACCGGTCCTGTCAAAAGGATGAGGTGCGGGAGCTTTGGTGGGTTTTGTCCCACTCCCGCACCTCCCTGACCGCCATCGACCCTCGACCGGGGTGGCGGGGGCAAGGAGCCAAGGGCTCCTGGCGGCCAAGATTTCGGATCCCTCATGCGCGCCGACCACTCGGCCGCGCATATCGGGACTGAACTGTCATACGACGGAAATGCTGTTCAAGCGCCATGTTCGACCGCTTGAGAAATACGCTGCAAACCCTGCGAAGGACGGGATAGCCGAGCCACGAGAAGATGCCACGGCATACAAGACGGTGTGTAACCTCTACCCCCTGTCCCAGCTTCTCGAGCTCGTAGCTTTCTTCGATTACGAGAAGACCACGCGTGCCTGTCCGCCACGAGAAGCTAGTCAGCCAGTCGAGACCGGTGATCCGCCCCTCGGATGCAAATTCCGGGCCCTGCTTGCCGCGAGGAGAATAGACATAGCCCACTCGCTCGTCGTCGCCCGGCCGGTCGGTGAACCGAAGCGTGGGGTGCCAGTCGGCATAACGGTCGACATCGACGAGCAAACGCCAGACGCGGCCGATTGGGACCGGCAGGCGGAGCGAGGCACCTACCGAGAACATCGGCACGCTCCTCGCCCCGGAAAGCCGGTCCGCGACGCAAGCCAGGGACCTGCGCCGCGGTGGAAACCGGCAAGGTGCCGGTCAGCTCTGGACATCGGGTGGCGCCGCAGCGGATTTCCCGCCGAGGATGTCTACAGCTTCGATGGTAATGAGTCCGATATCGGGTATCTCCCCCAGCTGCGCCGCGAAGTCGCGGAGCCGCTGCTCCTCGTCGATGATCTCGATCACGACCGCCCTGTCATTTTCCAGCGCATGCTTGCGGTGGAGATGCGCCGAGCGACCGAAACCAAGAACCGCTTCGAGCACCGTCACGCCTGCCAGTTTTTGCTGGCGAGCGAGTTCGGAAATGAACTCGAAGACCCGCTGATCGCCGAAGAAGGCGGACTCATCGGTGTAGATGCGCAAGAGCTTGGATGCTTTTGTCATGACACTCTCTTCCTATTCCGCGACCGGCTCGACCGCCGGCTCTGTTTTCCGCTTCAGGAACTTCGGCTGCCAGTCCGCCCCGAGTACGACCTTTGCAATCGCGGGCAGGACGAGCAGCGTCAGGATCGTCGCCGCGATGAGGCCGCCGATAACGGTCGTCGCGAGCGGCTTCTGCACCTCGGCACCTGTGCCGGTCGCAATCGCCATCGGCACAAAGCCGATAGCGGGCACGAAACCGGTCATAATCACCGCGCGCATCTTCTCGGTCATGCCTTCACGAATTGCTTCCGTGAGCGGGACGTCATTCTCGAGCCGCTCGCGGATCGCCGTCATCACGACGAGACCGTTGAGCACCGCGACGCCGGCAAGGCAGATGAAGCCCACCGCCGCAGACACGGAGAAGTTGATCCCGGTCAGCGCGAGGGTGAACACCCCGCCCGCAAGCCCCAGCGGCACCGCGAGGAACACGGCGGTCGCCCGCCCGAAGGTGCCGAGCGCCATGTAGAGCAGGATGTAGATGCCCGCGAAGCAGAGCGGAACCACGATGGAGAGCCGTTGCGATGCGGCCTGCAGGCTTTCGAACTGCCCGCCCCATTCGAGATAATAGCCCGCCGGGAGCTTCACATTGGCGATCTTGGCCTGCGCTTCTGCGACGAAGGACCCCGCATCGCGGCCTTCTAGGTTCACCTGCACCACGACGCGCCGCTTGCCATTTTCGCGGCTGATCTGGTTGAGCCCTTCGGTCAGCCGGATCTGCGCCACTTGCGCAAGCGGTATCTGTCCGCGGTTCCCGCCTTCCGAGGGAAGGAGGACAGGAAGCGCGCGGATGTCGTCGAGATTGACGCGGGTCGCATCAGGAACACGGACGGTGATGTCGAACCTGCGATCGCCTTCGTAGAGGAGACCCGATTCCCGCCCGCCGAGTGCGGCCGACACCGTGTCGGCGACTTCCTGCACCGACAGTCCGTACCGCGCGATCGCATTGCGATCGAGCTTCACGTCAAGCGTCGGTGCGCCGCCGACCTGATCGGCCTTGACGCTGCCCGCACCCGGAATGCGCTGGAGCACGCGCACCATCTCGTTCGCCGCGAGCGACATTTTGTCGAGGTCGTCTCCGTAGAGCTTGATGGCAACGTCGCCGCGGACGCCCGCGATCAGCTCGTTGAATCGAAGCTGGATCGGCTGGCTGATCTCGTAAAGCTGCCCGAGCTGGCCGCCAGCGGCCTTCTCGATACGCTCGACGACATCGGCCTTCGAATCGACACCTGCCGGCCACTGATCTTGTGGTTTCAGGATCACGAAGCCGTCCGAGATGTTCGGCGGCATCGGGTCGGTCGCCACCTCGGCTGTACCCGTCTTCGAGAACATCAACTCGACTTCGGGCAGGCTCGAGATCGCCGTCTCGACGTTGCGCTGCATGGCGAGTGACTGTTCAAGGCTCACCGAAGGCACGCGCGTCGAGGCGATCGCCATATTCTTCTCGTCGAGCTGCGGAATGAATTCCGAGCCGAGCAATCCGAACGCCGGGATGGCGAGGAGGAAGAAGGCAAAGCCCCCGGCGATGAAAGCCCAAGGTTTTGCGATCGCCTTGTCGAGCAGCGGAAGATAGCGCTCCTTCGACTTGCGGATTACCCAGACTTCCTTCTCTGCAACCTTCCCGCGGATCATCAGAGCGACGAGCGCCGGAACCAGCGTGATCGCGAGAATGAAGGCTGCGACGAGAGCGAGCATGATGGTGATGGCCATCGGCGAGAAGGTCTTGCCCTCGACGCCCGTGAACATCAGCAGCGGCGCGAAGGCGAGCAAAATGATCGCCTGCCCGAAGACGGTCGGTTTGATCATCTCCTGGCTGGCGCGCATTGTCTCCTCGAGACGTTCGCGAAGATTGAGCAATCTCCCTTCATGTTCCTGCCGGTGCGCCAATCTGGCGAGGCAATTTTCGATGATGATCACCGCACCGTCGACGATCAGACCGAAGTCGAGCGCGCCGAGGCTCATCAGATTACCGGGCACCCGGAACGCATTCATGCCCATCGCCATCATCAGGAAGGAAAAGGGGATGACGAGCACCGCGATGATCGCGGCGCGCCAGTTGCCAAGTAGGAAGAAGAGCGCCGCCGCCACGAGCAGCGCGCCTTCGGTGAGGTTCTTTTCAACCGTGCCGACGGTCGCGTTCACGAGCTTGGCGCGGTCTAACACCACCTTCACTTCGACGCCGGGCGGCAGGGTCTTTGACACCTGCGCGAGCTTCGCCGAGACCTCCTCGGCGACAGTCCGGCTGTTCTGGCCAATCAGCATGAGCACGGTGCCGATCACCGTCTCTTTGCCGTTCATGCTGCCCGCACCGGTTCTAAGGTCGCCGCCGATCTTCACGTTGGCGAGCTGTGCGACGGTGACCGGCACGCCCCCGCGCGTCGCGACGACGGCGTTGCGGATTTCGTCGACCGAGCGCACGCGTGCATCGACGCGCACGAGATAGGCCTCGCCGGCCCGGTTGTAATAGTTGGCACCGACCGCAAGATTCGCGCGCTCAAGAGCTTCGCCGAGTTCGCTGTAGGAGATGCCGTAGCTGGTGAGGCGGGTCGGATCGGGCTCGACCACGAAAGTCTTGGCATAGCCGCCGATCGAGTCGACGCCGGCGACGCCGCCGACCGACTTGAGCTGCGGGCTGACGATCCAGTCCTGGACGGTGCGAAGATAACCCGATTTGGCAATCTCGTCGGTGAGGATATCGCCCTCGGGGGTCAGGTAGCCGCCGTCGGGTTGCCAGCCGGGTTGGCCCGCGACCTTCTTGGCTCCCTTCCCGTCGGGATTTTTGTAGCCGACGGTGTACATGACGACCTCGCCGAGACCCGTGGTCACGGGACCGATCTGCGGCTGCGCCCCGTCGGGAAGATTTTCGCCCGCCTGGAGAAGCCGCTCGCCCACCTGCTGGCGCGCGAAATAAAGGTCGGTTTCATCGGTGAAGATCGCCGTCACCTGGCTGAAGCCGTTGCGCGAGATCGAGCGTGTCGTCTCGAGCCCCGGAATGCCCGCCAGCGAGATTTCGATCGGGTAGGTTACGAGCTTCTCGATTTCGACCGGCGAGAGACGCGGGTCGATCGTGTTGATTTGCACCTGCTTGTTGGTGATGTCGGGGACGGCGTCAATCGGCAGCTTGGTTAGCTGCCAGACGCCGAGCCCGGCTATCACGAGGAAGAGAAAAAGGACCGCCCAGCGCGCGCGGACGGATAGCGCCATCAGTTTCGCGATCACGGTCTATTCCTCCTCGCCCGCGCCCTTGCCGAGTTCGGCCTTGAGCAGGAATGCGTTCTTGGTCGCGACGACCTGGCCTGGCTTGAGGCCGGAGAGGATCTCGACACGGCCGGCGCTGCGCTGGCCGACGGTGACCCGTTGCGCTCGGAAGCCCTGCTTCGTGCGCACGAACACCACCTCGCGGCCTTCGAGTGTCTGGAGCGCCTCGTCGGCGATCACGATCGTTGCGGGGCCAGTGGTCCCGGCGCCACCACTCGGAAGCAGACGCACCCTGACCGCAAGCCCCGGCTGCAACGCCCCGGGTACGTCGAGCACGGCGGTTGCCGAGCGTGTGTCACCGGACAGGCCGGGGGTCACAGCCCGCACACGGGCATCGATCGTCCGGCCATCGGGGAGCTCGATGATCGCACGGTCTCCGGGCGAGAGTCGCTGTGCATCGGCCGGGCCGACTGCGGCCTCGATCTGCACCTTGCTGGGATCGGCAACGCGGAACAATTCGGTTTCGGGTTGGACGAAGGCGCCAAGACTGGCGTTCTCGGCCGTGATCCGTCCCGAGATCGGGCTTGCCACGATGACGCTGCTGCCATCGCGCGTCACCTGCGCGGCGCTCGCTGCCGCACGTGCGCGCTGCGCTTCGGCCGCGGCGGCCGCGGCTTCGGCTTGCGCCTGCTCATAGTCGACGCGCGCCGACACTTTCTGGTCGAACAAGGTCTTCTCGCGGTGGAGATTCTTCTGCGCGAGCGTCGAGCGCGCCTCGGCGGCAATCCGTTCGGCCGCAATTTGGGCGGCGTCGCGGCTTTGCACGATCGCGATCGTCTCACCGGCGCTGACCGGATCGCCGAGCCGCTTGAAGAGGCGGGTGACCGCGCCGCCCGCGCGGGCGGTGACGATCGCCTCGCCGCTCGGCGCGGCGGTAACGGTCGCCTGCGAGATGATTTCCGAGCCGAGCCCGCCTGCACCGATCGTCTCGACGCCGATTTCAGCGGCCTTGATCGCGTCCGGCGAGATGGCGAGGGTGCTCGGAAGAGCTTCGCTCGCCGCTTCCGTTTCGCCTTCGGCTGTCGGCGCGGGTGCCGGATCGGCGGTGCAGCGTGCAACGCCGAAGCCTGTGACGGCGGCGAGTAGCATCCCGCCCGCGACAGTGCCGAGGAGACGCTTGTCCTTGGTGATCATTTTCTATCTCCGCTGTTGATGCGGTTCGCGCGCCGGCTGGCGGCGCACCCCTGTTGACTTGGAAAGACGGCGGCGAAGACGCCCCCGCCCACTGAAAGGGCCGGCGCGCTCATGGCTGATGATCCGCATCGCCATCGGCGGCCGCCTGACGGGACAAGATGGCGCGGGCTTCGGCGCGATCCTGGCGTGCCGCGATCAACTCCGCCTGCGTCGCCGCATAAGCCTGTTGCGCGTCGATATACTCGACGAGCGAGGACTTGCCGGCGCGATAGCTGAGCTCGGCGAGCCTCACGCCTTCGCGCGCCTGCTCAATGCCACTGCCCTCAAGCGCCGCGAGGCGGGCCTCGGCGGCTTCGAGTTCGGCCTGGGCATTGGCGATTTCCGTCTCGGCGTTGATTACCGCATTCTCGCGCCGAGCGATCGCCGCGGCGACATCGGACTTGGCAGCCGAAATGTTGCCGCGATTGCGGTCGAAGATCGGGAGCGGAACCGAGACATTGGCAATGAGCGCGCGATCGCCGGTATCGCGAAGCTGTCGTACGCCGAAGCCGACCGAGGGGTCGAGGCGACCATCGGCGCGCTGCCCTTGGAGGCGCGCTTCGGCGATGAGGCGGTCAGTCTCGGCAAGCCGCACGTCGAGCGTAGCCAGCGAGTCCACTGAGGCAGGCATCACCCAGAGGTCCCCTTCGACCAGTTCGGCTGGCGCAACCGAACTACCAAGGAGCGCTGCCAGCGAACGGCGCGCCGTTCGCTCTTCAGCCTCGGCGGTGCGAAGTTCGGCGGTAGCTTGGACCAACGCCGCATTGGCACGGAAGGCACGTAGCGGCGGCTCGTTGCCGGTGTCGACCATTGCCTGCGCGACGCGGACGAGTTCGCGCGCGCGCGTCTCATTCTCGCGCGCTAGCGCCAGGCCGTCGCGGGCCGCAAGCGCGGTCGCGAATTGGTTGCGAACCTCTAGCGCGAGATCCGCACGGGCAATTTCGAGCCGATATTGCGCGGACAGAAACTCGGCGTCGGCGAGCGTCATGCGCGCACGGCGCCGGCCGCCGATATCGAGGCGCTGGTTCACCGAAACGGTCGTTTCGAGACCGTTGAGGCCCGAATAGGGTCCGGTGCCCGCGAAATTCTCTACATCGACGTTGAGGATGGGGTTGAAGCGATAGCCCGCCTGACGCTGGCGACCGCGAGCGGCCTCCACTTCGGCTTCGGCGGCAACCACGCGCGGCGAACGCGCGTCGGCTTCCTCCATCGCCTGGGCGAGGGACAATCGGGCGGGAAGCGGGCCGGTACGCACCGCCTCGCTATCGGACGAAGGCGGTCCCACCAGCGCCGTCGCTGCCGACTGGGCAGCGGCGGGCGCGGAATTTACGCCTGCAACGAGCGCCGCGAGACTCGCGGCGACAACTATGGATTTCATGAAAAAGAGACTCCTGACGTTTCCAGGGAGAAGCGCACGCGAAGGGCGCGCGCGGACCTAGGGCGTCAGGCGATTGGAGGGCGGAAGGTCCCGATATAGGCGAGGAGCGGCAAGGCGGCCGTCAGGATGCGCGTATGCGCTTCAGAGACAGGGGTTTCGGTCGCTGCCGACAGCGTTTCTGCCGGGACGCCCGCGTGGTGGCCATGGCAACCATGAGCGGCGGCGGGAACCGGCTGCTTTTCGCCGGGGGAGGACTTTTTCTTGCCGCCCTCGTCGCTTTCGATCGCGGGTGCAGAAACGCAGCCCGCTTCGAACGCCGCAACGAAAAGGCTCGCCTCGGCCCGATCCTCGGTCGCATGCACCAGCGACCCCGCAACCGTTCCGGAAGCAAGGAGAAGGGTCAGAAAAAAGAGGATCACCCGTCGCATTGAAACCGGCCCCTAGCATCGAAACGGCGCGGTGAAAAGTAGAAGATTTTCAATCAACTTCGGCGGCACTCTTCGAACCCCCGAACCGGCTCCGTAATATTATCTCATTGAGGTAAGAGAGCAGTGCATCTTGCCCCACGATATTTGCAGAAGCGTCAAAAGAAATAGGATATCCGCCGAACAATCGCGCGTTAAGCACAATAATTCTAGTCTTGTCTTTTGCTCTTACTTCTATCGCTACGCTATTGGCTCCGGCCTCCTTTGTTCAGGACGCCGTTAGAGCGATGCCCTTCCCGTGACAGAAGGGGATAAATCAAAAGCCGAGCGGCACAGCGTCCTGCCGGAACATCAGGGCTTGACCCTGTATCTACTACAGGGTGCAATAGCCTGCCCTGCACAAAAAAGGGGAAAGAGGATGGTGCCGCCGACAACGAATCGCGTGAGCATGGCCTTCATAGAGCCGCTGCTGCGCGATCAATACCGCCTGTTTTGCGAATCACGCCGAATCGGAGATGAAGCCGCTGCGTGGCAGGCGCTGGAATGGAAACATATACTGAGCCAGCCCTATATGGGGGCACATCTCGCCTCCCACTGGCACATGTTTCGCTATGCGATCGAGCTCGGCGATGCCCGTGAAGCTGCCGGTCAGGCGATGCGGTTCCTGCTCGTCCCGCTCGGTTCGCTGACCGGCCGTCTCCCCGCGTGGAATAATGGCCGCGCACGGGTGAGCGCCTTCAATCCCATGCCGATGCCGAAGACTTTGGCCGCGCTGATCGAAACGGCCCGGTCGACGGAGAGCGGCGCTGCGCGAACCGATTGATCCGGATTTGGGCTTCCGGAACAGGTCATTCGCTGTTAGGGGCCCGACCATGTCCGGTGCTCCCCTTCGCCTGTTGCTAGTGTTGATCCTGCTGCTCAGCGGGCTCCACAATGCTGCACCGGCCATGGCGGGCATGACGCACCATGCGACGGATTCTCATCTTTCGCACCATGTCGAGCCGGACCATGCGTCGGACAGCGACACGCAAAAAGGTCAGCAGGAGGCGGACCTCCACGGCAGCCACCATAATTGCCCGGTCGCATCCGATCAGACCCTCGCAGGCCATGACGATCTGTCCTGTTTTTCCGGCGGCCTGCTCTTTGTGCTGCCCGCGACGCGCTTGGCTTCGCGCGCGCTCGCCCCTCCCCTGAACCCTCCCCTCGCCTGAACGACGCCTGCCGCGCAGCTCTTCACGGCCTGCGCTCAGCCGAACCGTTCAGGAGTGAGAATTTATGCATATTCATATGCGCGCCGCCCTGTTGGCCGGGGCTGCGCTGCTGGCGGGGTCCGCATGGGCCCAGCCGCTTACGCTCGACCAGGCGGTCGAGCGGGCCATTGCCGCATCGCCCGAGCTTAGAGCGGGTGAAGCGGGGGTCGACGCCGCACGCGGCGATCAGCTGCAAGCCCGTGTCCGTCCCAATCCGACCGTATCAGTCGACATGGAAAATGGCGTCGGGACGGGCGGCTACGGCTTGTTCCGGCAGTCCGAACTGACCGTCACCTATTCGCAGCCACTTGAGCGCGGGGGCAAGCGCGAGGCGCGCATGGCCCTCGCCGAGCGCGGGGTCGTCCTCGCCGAAGCACAGTGGCGCATCGTACGGCTCGACATCGCGCAACAAGTGCAGCGCGCCTATATCGACGTCCAGATCGCCGAACAAATGGTCTGGATCGCCGAGGATCGCGTCAAACTCGAGAAGGAGATGCGCGTCGAGGCGATCCGGCGCGTGCGCGGCTACAAGGATCCACTCTTCGTCGAAACGCGTGCTGATGCCCGCATTCTCGAGGCCGAACTGGCGCTGAAGGAAGTCCAGGCGAAACGCCAATCGGCACGCGCGCTGCTCGTTTCCTTCTGGGGCGGTGCTCCCGACAGCCTCGTTATTGCCGAGGGGATAGAGAAGCCTGATCCGCGCGACCCGCCGCTGGCCGAAGCGGACACGGCGGTCTTCGACGCAGCAGTCGATCGCGCGCGGGCGCAGGTCGTCGTCGAACAGAGCCGCGCCCATCAGGACTATACGGTCTCGGGCGGGACGCGTTTCTTTCGTGAGACCAACGATGTCGCCGTTCTCGGCGGCATCTCGATCCCTCTCGGACGTTTCGACCGCAACCAGGGCAATATTGCCAGGGCGCAGGCCGAGCGGCGGCAGCTCGAGTATCAGTCCGAGGCAAGCCGCCTCGAGCGGCTGCGGCGCTTGGCGTCGCTTCGCGCGGATGCCGACGCCGCGCGCGTTCGTGCCGAAGGCATCATGACAACCGTCTATCCCAAAGCGGTGAAGACGCTCGCTCAGGTGCGCGAAGGCTATGCTCGCGGAGGCTTCCTGTTCGCCGACGTGCAGGACGCAGCTGACGTCATCATTCAGATCCAGGGTCAGTGGGCCGACGCCATGACGAACTACCGCGACTTGCTCGCACAGATCGATCGCCTGACCGGCCGCTTCGATGCGCCCCCCCTTGCGGAGACTATTCCATGAAGAAATTCCCGTTTCCCGTCGCTGCCGCGGCGCTATTCCTCGCTATCCCGCTCGCTTCCTGCGGGGGCGGTGCCGAAGGCGAAGACAAGCATGAAGAAGGCGAAAGCCATAGCGAGGGCGAGGGCGAAGAAGACGCCGAAGGCCCGAATGGCGGCAAATTGCTCAAGAGTGGCGATTTCGCTGTCGAAGTAACCATCTTCGAAAATGGCACCGAGCCGCAATTCCGCGTCTTTGCAACGCGGGACGGCAAGCCGGTCGACCCCAAGGAGGTCCAGCTCGCCATCACGCTCACCCGCCTTGGCGGCGACGTCGACCGCTTCGACTTCCGCCCGCAGGGCAAGTTTCTCGCGGGCCAGGGCGTCGTCACCGAACCGCACAGCTTCGATGTCGAGGTCGTTGCTGTGGTCGGCGGCAAGCGGCACGTCTGGAAATATGCGAACCCCGAAGGCCGGACCCGGATCGCGGCCGACGCGGCGAAGGCGGGCGGCATCGAAACCGCGGCGGTCGGGCCAGCGACGGTCGGCGAGATGCGTGAACTTTACGGCACCGTGCAATTGTCCCCGACCGCTCGCTCCGAAATTCGCGGCCAGTTCCCCGGCCGCGTCGTCTCGGTGACCAAGGCGGTAGGAGACAGCGTCCGCCGCGGAGACCTGCTTGCGCGCATCGAGTCCAGCGAGAGCCTCCAGGTCTATCCGGTATATGCGACGGTCGGCGGCGTGATCGCCGAGCGTAACGCCAATCCCGGCGACGTCACCGACGGGCGCGCGCTCTATGTGGTCACCGACCCCGCGCAGACCACGGTCGTCTTCAACATCTTCCCCCGCGACCTCGCGATTATTCGTCCAGGCATGCGGGTGACCGTGGAGACGCAGGACGGCGCCGAGATCGCGACCGCACCGCTCGGACAGTTCCTGCCCGACGGCAACGCCGAGGCCGGCACTGCGCTGATCCGCGCGACGATCCCGAACCGTTCGGGAACCCTGCGGCCCGGCATGGCGCTGCGGGGCCGCGTGATGGTCAATCCCGTCACGGTGCCGCTCGCGGTCCGGACCGAGGCAATCCAACCCTTCCGCGACTTCAAGGTGGTCTATGCCAATTTCGGACAGGACTATGAGGTCCGGATGCTGAAGCTCGGCCGCACGTCACCCGAATGGACCGAGGTACTGTCGGGCATCAAGCCCGGCACCACCTATGTCACTAAGGGCAGTTTCCTCGTTCGCGCCGACATCGAAAAGTCCGGCGCGAGCCACGACCATTGATCGGGGAGCAGGATAATATGCTAGCCAGAACCATAGGCTTTTCGATCCGGCAGCGATGGCTCGTCCTCGCGGTGGTCGCGCTCCTGTGCGCGATCGGCGCGTGGAGCGCGACCAAATTGCCCATCGATGCCGTTCCCGACATCACCAACGTCCAGGTCCAGATCAACACCAAGGCCGAAGGTTATTCGCCGCTCGAGTCCGAGCAACGCATCACCTATCCGATCGAGACCGCGATCGCGGGTATTCCGAGCCTCAGCTACACCAGGTCGATCTCGCGCTACGGCCTGAGCCAGGTCACCGTCGTCTTCGAGGACGGGACCGATATCTATTTCGCGCGCCAGCAGGTCAATGAGCGGCTCCAGGCCGCCCGCGGCCAGCTTCCGCCCGGAATGGAACCCGAAATGGGCCCGATCTCCACAGGCCTCGGCGAGATCTTCATGTTCTCGATCGAAGCCGAGCCGGGTGCACGAAAGCCCGACGGCACACCCTATACGGCTGAAGATCTCAGAACGATGTCGGACTGGGTCATCCGCCCGCAGATGCGGACGATTCCCGGTGTTGCAGAAATCAACACGATCGGCGGCTATGCCCGCCAATATCATGTGACGCCGAACCCGGCCTCGCTCGCATCGCTCAACCTCTCGCTCAATGATGTCGTCACCGCGCTGGAGGCCAATAATGCCAACCGCGGCGCCGGTTATGTCGAGCGCAGCGGCGAACAGATCCTGATCCGCGTGCCAGGTCAGGCAAATAATGAGCGCGATCTGTCGCAGATCATCGTCACCACCCGCGGCGGCGTTCCGATCCGGATCGCCGACGTCGCCAATGTCGCGATCGGTTCGGGACTTCGCACGGGCGCTGCGACGGAAAATGGCAAGGAAGTCGTCCTTGCGACGGTCTCGATGCTGATCGGCGAGAATCCGAGGGTCGTGGCGCAGGCCGCGGCCGAACGACTCGTCGAAGCCTCGCGTGCCTTGCCGAAGGGCGTCGTTGCGAAGCCGCTGTACGATCGCACCGCGCTCGTCGAACGTACTATTTCGACCGTGCAGAAGAACCTCGCCGAGGGTGCGCTTCTCGTTATTGTGATCCTGTTCCTTCTTCTCGGCAATTTCCGGGCGGCGCTGATCACAGCGGCGGTCATTCCGGTCGCTATGCTGATGACGCTGACGGGCATGCTCCAGACGCGGACATCGGCAAACCTCATGAGCCTTGGCGCGCTCGACTTCGGCCTCATCGTCGACGGGGCCGTCATCATCGTCGAAAATTGTCTCCGCAGGCTTGGCGAGGCGCAACATCGGCTCGGGCGCCTGCTCGATCGCGACGAACGCTTCGGCCTTGTTGCCTCGGCGAGCGCAGAGGTGATCAAGCCGAGCATCTTCGGCATCATCATCATCACCGCCGTCTATCTGCCCATCTTCGCGCTAGAGGGCGTCGAAGGCAAAACCTTCCATCCGATGGCGATCACGGTCGTGCTCGCGCTCACTGCCGCTCTCCTGCTGTCGCTCACACTGGTCCCGGCCGCGGTGGCGCTCTTCGTGACCGGCAAGGTCGAGGAGAAGGAAAATTGGCTCATGCGCGGTCTCGGCAAGGGCTATCGCCCGATGCTCGACCGCGTTCTGAATTGGCCAAAGGCAGCACTTTCGGGCGCGCTGCTGCTCGTCGCGCTCAGCGGCGTGGCGGCGACGAGTCTCGGGTCCGAGTTCATCCCGGACCTCGATGAAGGCGACATCGCGATGCACGCGATGCGCATTCCGGGAACGAGCCTCACCCAGTCGATCGCAATGCAGGAGGCACTGGAAAAGAGAATCAGACAGTTCCCCGAGGTCGAGCGGGTTTTCGCAAAGATCGGCACGCCCGAAGTCGCAACCGATCCGATGCCGCCATCGGTCGCCGACAATTTCATTATGCTGAAGGACCGGAAGGCGTGGCCCGATCCCAGAAAGCCGCGCGACCAGCTCGTCGCCGAGCTCAACAAGGCGGTGAATGAAGTACCGGGGAACAATTACGAGTTCACCCAGCCGGTGAAGATGCGCATGAACGAGCTGATCGCTGGTGTCCGCGCCGACGTTGCGATCAAGCTGTTCGGCGACGATCTTGACCAGTTGCTCGAATCCGGACAGGCGATCGAAGAAGTTGCCGGCGGGATTGCCGGTGCGCAGGACGTGAAGCTCGAACAGGTCACCGGCCTCCCGATGCTCTCGGTCACGCCCGACCGCGACAAGCTCGCGCGCTACGGCGTCAGCATGGAGACAGTGCAGGATGCGGTTTCGACAGCGACCGGCGGCCGTCAGGCCGGCGAGCTTTTCGAGGGTGACCGCCGCTTCGACGTTATCGTCCGGCTTCCCGAGGCCATTCGCACCGATCTCGCGTCACTCGGCAATCTCCCCGTCGCGCTTCCGGCTGGCGGCTTCGTGCCGCTTTCGGAACTGGCGGAGATATCGCTCGCGGCGGGGCCGAACCAGATCAGCCGCGAAAATGGCAAGCGCCGCGCGGTGATCACCGCGAATGTCCGCGGCCGCGACCTCGGCTCGTTCATCGACGAGTTGACCCAGAAGGTCGAAGCCGAGGTGGTTCTGCCCGACGGCTATTATGTCGAATATGGCGGGACGTTCGAACAGCTTCAGTCCGCGACCGAGCGCCTCCAGATCGTCGTGCCGCTCGTGCTGCTGCTGATCTTCGGGCTGCTGTTCATGCTGTTCGGCTCGGTGCGCGATGCGGCGGTCGTCTTCTCGGGCGTGCCGCTGGCGTTGACGGGAGGGGTGGCGGCTCTGGCGCTGCGCGACATCCCGCTATCGATCTCGGCGGGCGTTGGCTTCATCGCGCTATCGGGGGTCGCGGTGCTCAACGGCGTGGTGATGCTCTCCTTCATCAAGGATTTGCGCGAACGCGGAAAAGGCCTTGTCGAGGCGATCCGCGAGGGGGCGCTCACCCGTTTGAGGCCCGTCATGATGACCGCGCTCGTTGCCTCGCTCGGCTTCGTACCGATGGCGCTCAATGTGGGGGCTGGATCCGAGGTGCAGCGGCCGCTGGCGACCGTCGTCATCGGCGGGATCATCTCATCGACGATCCTGACTCTGCTCGTGCTGCCGGCGCTTTACCTCCTGGTCCATCGAAGAAGCGCGAAGGCCGAAGAGCAAGAGTCGGCGCACCCGAGCGGCGTGCCCAGCCCGGCAGGCTGACATCGTCCCGAACGGCCGCCGTTCCCCCCTGTCGGCGGCAGCCGGGAGTGCTGACTGGGGCGGAACCCAAGCGGGTTCCGCCTCCTTTTAGCGATGGTGAGGATTGAGGAGCTTGCAATGAATGAAAAAGCATCCGGGAGCGAACGCGAAAAGCGAACGCTCCAGATCGTTCTCGTCCTGAACGCGGCGATTGCGATCGCCTTCCTTGTAACAGGCGCTCTTGGCGATTCGAGCGCGCTCATCGCCAATGGGCTCGACAACCTGTCCGACGCCGCCGTTTATGCGTTGAGCCTCGTTGCGCTCAGCCACGGCCTGCAATGGAAAACCCGGGCCGCCACGGTGTCGGGCGTCATGCTGCTGATTTTCGCAGTCGGCGTTTTGTTCGATGTCGGACGCCGCTATTTTGAAGGAAGCGAACCGATCGGCCCGACGATGATGATCATGTCGGCCGTCGCCGCGGTGGTGAACTATGCGTGCCTGAAGCTGCTGCAGCGCATTCAGAATCCGGACGTCAACCTCAGAGCAGCAACAACCTTCAGCTTCAATGACTTCATCTCGAATGGCGGCATATTGATCGCGGGTGTTCTCGTCTGGTGGCTCGGCAAGAACTGGCCGGACCTTCTGGTCGGGTTCGCGACCGCGCTGATCGCCATCAAGGGCGGCATAGAGATACTTCGCGACGCGCGCGCCGAAATGCGCAAGTCAGCAACCGGGCAGGAGTGAAGTCCGGTGTGGACCGCTCCCTCATAACGAACACCGAAGCCGACGCGCATTTTGGGGTACAGGCAAAGGCGCTCGGCCTCGATCCCGACAGCACATGGGTGGGCGGCTCTGTCCCCATGGCAGCGGAGGAAATCAGGCATATCCTCGCCGCCTATGCCGGGGAAACAGAAGGGCAGAGGCTTCTCGAGTTCGGCTGCAATTATGGCGCAAGCGCGATAGTCGCCGCGAAGATGGGAGCCACGGTTGCCGCGATCGACGTCGATGATGAGGCCATTGCGCTCGCACAGCTCAACGCCGAACGATATGGTGCAGACGCGGCCGTCGACTTTCGCCATTTACCCCATTCGCGGCACATTCCCTTTCCGGACGAAAGCTTCGACATCATCCTCGCCATCAGCGTCCTCGAATATGTGCGGCGCGAGGAGTTGGCGAATATTCTGCTGGAGCTGCGGCGGCTGCTGCGCCCGGGCGGTCTTCTTCTCGTGTCGGGAACGGCGAGCCGCCTTGCCCTGCGCGAGGTCCAAACGGGGCGCTGGTTCGTTAACTATTGGCCGCGCTGGGTCGATCGCAAACTGCCGGGACGCACGTCAGAGTTTCAGCGCGGCCTCAATCCGCTTCGCCTCATCCGCGCCTTTGCCGATTTCGAGAATCTCGATCTTGCCGACAAGGGTTCGCGCTGGTGCGCGGCGCGCGCGCGGCGATGGGGCAATCGCCTCTGAAGCTCGGCACCGCACGATGGCTCGCTCGTCTCGCGGCGGCGTTCGGGCTGTCGGTCGGGATGATGGGTTCGAGCTTCAGCGCGACCTGGCGAAAGCCGCGCGCGACCCGCTGACTGCCGCCCCGGAACGCGGTCCTGAGCATTGCGACAAAGAAAAGGGCCGGGACGCGCGATGCGTCCCGGCCCCCTGATGGGACGCTTTCGCGACCCTTACATCGCGCGCTTCATCTCGCTGTGCGCGCCCTGCGCCTTGACGATCACGGTCACAGGGGCATCGCCGCGGTTGCGCCAGAACCAGCCGTGATTCCCGTCGAACTCGGCGGTCATGACGCCTTCGTCGCGCGTCACATTGCGGTCTTTCTTGTAGCTGATCGACTTGCCGCCGCCGTCGCCATGAACGTCGACGTTCACAGGGCCGCCGACCGCGGTCCAGGAGAAGTTGGACTTGCCGCCCGCCTTCATGACCAGCTTCACTTCGGCGCCTTCGCCCGGGGCGAGCGTGATGCGAAGCTCGTCCTGCCGGCCGCCTGCCACGGCGGCGGGGGCCGCGGCGCCAGCTTCGGCCGGTGAATCCTGCGGCGCGGCCTCGGTTTCGCCGACCGACATGCCCGATGCCGCCGCCTCGATCTGGGCGCTCGTGTCCGCAGCGCGGTCTGCGGCGGCCTCCTCTGCAAGCTGCGTCTTGATTTCGCCCATTTCGGTCAGACCGAGCACGCGGCCGACGCCCGTCGGGTCGATCGCATATTCGGAGGGCATGACGACGGTGACGAGCAGCACGCCCGCGGTCGCCATGGCGATGACGGTCGAGGTGATGAGCTTGCCGGTGCTCGGCAGCTCGGACTTCGAGGGAATGTTCGAATTATACATGAGAAGAGCCCTTGATTAGGAGACCGCGTAGCCGGTCAGCTGATATCCGATGAGAAGGAAGCCCGCGGCCATCATGACCACGTTCGCGGTGTAGGCGTGCTTCCAGAAGCTGTCGGTCCGGCGCCAGAAGCCCATCATGATCAGGATCGCCCCGAGCGCCAGAAGCTGGCCGATTTCGACCCCGACGTTGAAGGCGAGCAGGTTCGGCAGCAAGCCGTCCGGCGAGATGTCATATTCGATGATCTTCGTGGCGAGGCCGAAGCCATGGCAGAAGCCGAATATGAGCGTCGCAACCTTGGTGTTCGGCTGGAAATCGAACCAGCGCTGATAGGCGCCGAGATTGTCGAGCGCCTTGTAGACGATCGAGAAGCCGATGATGGCATCGATGATATAGCTGTTGATCCCGAAGTCGAAGAAGACCCCAAGCAGCATCGTCGTCGAATGGCCGATCGCGAAGAGGCTGACGTACAGCGCGATATGCTTCATCCGGTAGAGGAAGAAGATGATGCCGAAGAGGAAGAGGATATGGTCGTAACCGGTGACCATATGCTTCGCGCCGAGATACATGAAGGCGAGGATGTTCACGCCGCTGATCTCCTGGATATATCCCTTGTCACCTTCGGCGACGGCATGGGCCATGGCCTCGCCCGTCGCGAAGACGAAGGACATGGCGGCGAGAACGAAAAACAGCAGCAATCGCCAGCGCGCATTATCCATGCGCCCTGGCCCTGTAAGAGCCTTGATCATAAAATTATCCTGAAATGCGTAGATGGATGCCGCGACGAGCGGCGCCGGTATCGCAGTCTGGCGAGGTCGGGTGGGCGGTCGAGCCTTGACCCCCTGCGACCGTCGAGCGCCGCAGGCGCAAAGCCGGTCCAGGTCGCTGTCACAACCGACGGGTCGATCCGCAGAGCCGCCGTTGCCAGCGGCGGATCATGATTATGATCGGCCGGGTTATGCCCGTGCATGTGACCTGCACCGCGCTCATTCTCGTCGCCGGTGTCATGGGAATGTCCATGATCGGCAACCTCGGCAGCGAGCTCGGCGTGCCGCTCGGCCTCGGCCGCGAGCATCGCGACCGGGCTGTGGCTGAGCGTCGTGTTGGCGACGGACAGCAGCATCGCCGCCGCCGTCAGGCAGAGCATTATCAGCGGCAATAGGCTTGGGCGCGAGCGGCGGAGCATGAGCGGGTCAGAGAATATCCGTGATGGACCGGAGCTAGAGATATTTCGAAATGGCGCGAAACTCGGCCATCGCCTTGCCGCCCACATCCGCTTCGCCGCCGATGCAATGACCGATATGATCCTCGATCAGGGTGCGCTTGGCATTGGCAACCGCTTTCTCGACGGCCGACAGTTGCATCGCGATATCGGTGCAGGGACGGCCTTCCTCGATCATGCCGACGATGCTCTTCAGATGCCCCGTCGCGCGGTTGAGGCGCTTGATGATGGCGGGATGGGTTGTGTGTTGGTGGGAGTGATGATCGGCCATGGTCAATTCTCTTAGGTCACGACGCCCCTCAGGCGCGTGGCCTCAATATCTCTCAAACCACTGCGGTACAGTTGACGGCATCGCGGTAGCTTTTCTATAGGGCCTATATCCCCCCGGGGGGATATAGTTCAAGTCCGGAAAAATGCTCACAGTCCTCGCCAACCGCACTTATCGGCATCTTCTGCTTGCCCAGGTGATCGCATTGATCGGGACGGGGTTGGCAACAATTGCGCTCGGGCTTCTTGCCTATGATATCGCTGGCGGCGACGCGGGGGCCGTCCTCGGGACAGCGCTCGCGATAAAGATGGCAGCCTATATCGGCATCGCGCCAATCGCCGGTGCCTTTGCCGACCGCCTGCCACGCCGTGGCCTGCTTGTCACGCTCGACCTAGTTCGCGCCGCGGTCGCGATCTGTCTGCCATTCGTCAGCGAAATCTGGCAGATTTATCTTCTGATCTTCGTACTCCAGTCGGCGTCCGCTGCCTTCACGCCCACTTTCCAGGCGACGATTCCTGACGTGCTCCCCGACGAGCACGACTATACCCGTGCGCTGTCGCTTTCGCGGCTCGCCTACGACATGGAAAATATATCCAGCCCTCTTCTCGCGGCCGCGCTCCTCACCATGATCAACTTCCACTGGCTCTTCTCCGGGACTGCCGTCGGCTTCATCGCTTCAGCGGTTCTGGTGCTTTCGGTAACCCTGCCGCGCCCCGAGCGTTCGGCAACCCGCGAAAGGAGCATCTATGCCAAAACGACCCGCGGCATCCGCATTTACCTGAAGACACCCCGGCTCCGTGGGCTGCTCGCTATCACCCTCGCCGCCGCTGCCGCCAGTTCGATGGTCATCGTCAACACCGTAGTGATCGTCCGAGATCGGCTCGGCATGACGCAGCAGGACGTCGCGCTCACGCTCGCTGCCTATGGCTTCGGATCGATGGCCGCCGCCTTCATCCTGCCGCCCATCCTCGATCGGATCTCTGACCGTCGCGTCATGCTCCTCTCGGCGTCGATCCTCGCTGCGGTGCTCGCCGCGCTCGCTTGGATCAGCGGCATCGTCCCGGTGAACACGACCTATTGGTACATCCTCCTCGGCGGTTGGGCGGTGCTGGGCATCGGCTATTCGATGAGCATCACGCCGTCAGGAAGGCTGCTAAAGCGGTCGGCCAATGCCGAAGATCGTCCGGCGCTGTTCGCTGCACAGTTCGCACTCAGTCACATCTGCTGGCTCATCACCTACCCTCTTGTCGGGCAGCTTGGTGCGGGCGTATCGATGACCGCTGCCTTTGCCGCGATGGCGGCGATCGCCCTCTTTGGGACAATACTCGGCAGCCTGTTCTGGCCTGCCAGCGACCCCGAATCGGTTGCGCACGATCACCCCGGCCTGCCGCCCGATCATGACCATCTTCGCCGCCATCATCCCGAGGGTGCTAGCCACCCCTATGTGATCGACGATCTGCACGAGCGATGGGAGAGCAAATCATGACAAGACTTCCTCACCCGGCGGAGGCGGTGCCGCGGCGCAAAATGACGAAGTGACGCTGCTCCGACGCGCCGAAGGTCAGCGATCGATAGCGGATTGATTCGGAATTGAAGCGCTTACGACAGCTGTCTGGTGCGTCACCTCCGCGAGCGTTGCGGTCATGCGGTTGATCTGAGGTTCTGCTTCAAGACCATTGGGACCGTAGCGAGTGACGAGATTCTCACGCGACACACTTAACATACGAGACGGCATGGGTCCGCTTTCACACGACAAGCTATCACGGCGGCATCCGCCCTCAACACAAGATGATGCTCCGTACGGCGCACCTCAACGGCGCTACTCCCGCAATGAAGAAGAAACGCCGTCAGATAGAACTCGATTGCCTGACCGCTGTAAGTTGGAAAGGTGCCCAACTCATGGGGTACCCTAGCTGGCCCCTCGCAGGACAATGATACTGATCGGACAATAGCCGCAGTGCAATGGGCCCAGCCTATTCGCCCGGATAGGTTTTGACGTCGCTCGTCATCTCGCGCCCACACCCAACATTGGTTTGGGTGGGAAGAATCGGAGTGAGAGCAGGTAAGGGTGCGGTTTGCGGTGCTCTTGCTCAATTCGAAGCAAGCGAGGCTGCCCGATAAGCCACGAGACGGCCGCCAATCATGCGCCAGAGGGTCCCCGCAGCGCGCTCTGACCATATTACGTCCTGCTTACGCCGCGCAAAATTACCGCAAAATTAAGACGACATATTACGCCGCCGCAGCGGTTAAGATGTCGAAAATGTTAGGAAATATTGGAGCGGGCGAAGGGATTCGAACCCTCGACCCCAACCTTGGCAAGGTTGTGCTCTACCCCTGAGCTACGCCCGCTCTGGCGGCTGAAACCGGGCGGTTCCAGCGGGTGAGGCGGGCCATTAGCATCGGGTTTTTGACTCGGCAACCCCCCTCGGTCATTTCGATGCAATTTAAGTCGAAGGGTTGGCATATTGAACGCAAATCCCACATAGACGGGACGAGAGTTTTTTCCGGCTGACGCCGAAACGGCACCGTCCGGGCGCAGACAATGAGCAAGGAGCATTACCCTGTGGCCACTTTGGGTCTGAACCCCGCCGAGAAGGAAGCCGTCGAAGCTTTCCGCCGCGACGTCGTCGATCCGTCGATGACCGGCCTCGTCATCCTCGATTTCTGGGCCGAATGGTGCGGGCCGTGCAAGCAGCTGGGCCCGGTGCTGGAAAAGGTCGCCGAAGATTATGCCGACAAGGGCGTCAAGCTGGTCAAGGTCGACGTCGATGCGAATCGCTTTATCGCCGGCCAGTTTCAGGTCCAGTCGATCCCGACCGTCTATGCGATCTTTCAGGGCCAGCCGGTCGCCAATCTGACCAACGCGCGCACCGAAAGCCAGCTGAAGACCATCCTCGACCAGCTGCTCGCCCAATTGCCGATCGAAAGCGAAGCAACCGCCCGCGCGGTCGAGATCGCGCCGCTCATTGAAATGGGCGAAAATATACTCGCCGAAGGCGACGGGCCGCGCGCCGCGAGCGTCTTTGCCCAGATCCTCGACATCGCGCCCGACAATGCGTCTGCACATGGCGGCCTGATTCGCGCGATGCTGCTCGCGGGCGACATCGAAAGCGCGCAGGCCGCGCTGGATGCCGTTCCGACCGAGATCGCTCAGGATCCCGCAATTGCACAGGCGAAGAGCGCACTCGCGCTCGCTGCCGATGCCCCCGATGCAGGCGAGCTGGCCGGTTTCGAAGCCGCAGTCGCCGCCAACCCCGACGATCATCAGGCGCGGTTCGATCTTGCGAGCGCGCAGATCGGTGCGGGCCAGCGCGATGCCGCCGCCGACAATCTGCTCCATATCGTCGCCACCGACCGCGAATGGCAGGAGGATGCCGCGCGCGCCAAATTGCTGTCGCTGTTCGAGGCGGTCGGGCTGGAAGATCCATGGGTCGCGGCGCAGCGCCGCCGCCTGTCGCTGATCCTGTTCGGCTGATGCCCGAAGCCGCGCCTTTGACCATCCAGCGGATCGCGATTTTTCCGCTGCCCGGCGCGGTGCTGTTTCCCGGCCTTCACCTGCCGCTGCATATTTTCGAGCCGCGTTATTCGGCGATGGTGCAGGAGGTGCTGGCACGCGACCGGCAGATCGGGATGATCCAGCCGCGCCAGATTCCCGGCGAGGAGAATCGCGAGCCGCCCGCGCTCTATGACATTGGCTGCGTCGGGCGCATCATCGATGTCGAGGCGCTCGACGAAGGGCGCTTCAACCTTGTGCTGGAAGGCGTGGCGCGTTTCCGCGTCCGCCGGGAACTCGATGTCACGACACCGTTCCGGCAGGTGGAGGCCGAGATCGAGATCGAAGCCGAGGAGGCGGCCGTGCTGTCGAGTATCGAGCGCGCAAGCCTAGAACGTGAAGCGAAACGCTTTGCCGCGCGTCAGGGCTATGTCGTCGACTGGGAATCGGTCGGTCAGCTCGATGATGCGACTTTGGTGAACGGCATCGCGCAGGTCGCGCCTTTCGACGCCGCAGCCAAGCAGGCGCTGCTGGAGGCGACGCCGATCGACGCCCGCGCCGAACTGGTTGTCCAGATGATGCAGTTTTTCGGACGCTTCGACAGCGACGACGGACGCGTCACGCTGCAGTAGATTTTCAAATCGGCGCTAAATTTCAGCCCCGGCCAGCAAGCGTGGCAGGTCGCCTGCTTCGCCGCGCGCTTCGTCCATGAAGAAACGCTTGAGCATGGGAAGCCGCTGGACCGCGCCCAGCCCCGCACGGCGGACCGCCGACGCAGTACGTCCCGGAATGCCGAACAGACGCGTCAGGCCGTCGGTCGCAAGGCTGACCATCATATTGTCGAGCCCGCGCCAACGCTGATAACGCGCGAGCAGCGCCGCATCGCCGAGATCGAGCCCCAGCCTCGCGCCCTCGACGAGCACTTCGGCGAGCGCCGCAACATCGCGAAGGCCAAGGTTCAGCCCCTGCCCCGCAATCGGATGGATGCCGTGCGCGGCATCGCCGACCAGCACGATCCGGTCCGCGACGATCGACGCGCTGTGGTGGAAGCCGAGCGGATAGGTCATGCGCGGCGCGACGAGTTCCATCGCGCCGAGCGTGCCGCCCGCGCGCTTTTGAAGTTCGGCAATGAAGCCGCGGTCGCCCAGCTTGGCGAAACCCGGCCCGTCCTTTTCATCGACCGTCCAGACGAACGCCGAGCGATGCCGGCCCTGCGGATCGTCAACGAGCGGCAGCAGCGCGAAGGGGCCTGAGGCGAAGAAAATCTCATGCGCGACGTTGGCGTGCGGCTTTTCATGCGCCACCGCCCCGATCATCGCATGATGATGGTAGGACCAGCTGGCAATGCTGAACCCCGCCGCGTCGCGGGTCGGCGAGCGGCGCCCTTCGGCGACGATCAGCAGCGGCGCCGCAAGCTTTGTGCCGTCGGCGAGAGTCAAAGTGACGCCATGGGCGTCGACATCGCGCGCGGTGACAGCTGCGGGCATATGCAGGCGCGCCAGCGGCGCATCGGCGAGACCGGCGGCGAGCGCGAGGCGAAGCTGGCGATTCTCGATCATCGTGCCCAGCGGCGCGTCGTCTTCAGCGGTGACGAAATCCAGTTCGCCGCCGCGCCCTTGCCCCGGAACGCCATCGCCGACCTTGATCGCGCGGATCGGGCAGCCATGGCCAGCGAGGCGATCGGCGACCCCCAGCACTTCGAACATCTGCCAGGTCGCGCTGGCGATCGCCGAAGCGCGACCGTCGAAGCCGGGTGCGATCGTCGTGACCGGATCGGCGGGATCGACGATCTGTGACGACAGGCCGTGGTGGGCGAGAGCAAGGGCGAGCGCCTGGCCGACGAGGCCGCCGCCCGAGATCAGGACATCGCTGCGCAGCGTTTCATTCATGCCGCTGCCCTAGCTTGCCGCGCGGCGCTTGGAAAGCGGTCAGGCGCACATCCGCCACCTCTCGATGGCCCGCGCTTGACGCCGACTCCGCCCCATGTGCATACCGCCGTGGTACATCGACAGGGACCGTTCAGAGCATGGCAAGCCGCAAGGCCATTACCGCAAAGGCCGATTGGCGCAGTGTCTTCCGCCAGAGCATCGCGCGATCGCTGGTGATCGCTGCGGCGGTGGCGCTCGGCGCTTTCACCTTGTTCCTCGCGATCGCGCTTTTGACCTATGACGGCACCGATGCCGCAATCCATACCGCCGCCGGAGGCAATCCCGCGAACTGGATGGGCACCGCGGGGGCATGGTTCGCCGATCTGCTGCTGTTCGTCGGCGGCGGTGCGATCGTCCTTCTGCTGCCCTTGCTCGGCCTCCTCGCCTGGCGGCTGTGGACCGCGGCGCCGCAGCCCTATTGGAAGCGCCAGCTGACCCTTGTCTTCATCGCGATCCTGCTCGTTGGGTTGGGCGCGCAGCTTTGGGCACCCGACAGCAATGCGCCGCTGCCCGCGGGATGGGGCGGGATCATTGCGCTGATCGTCGGCACCGCGATTACCCCCTGGTTCGAACTTGCCGGCGACCCTGCCGCAGCGCTGGTCCGTTTCGGGGCGATCCTCCTGCTCTTCGGCGTCGGTCTGTGGCTCGGCTATCGCGCCCTCCGGCTCGAAAAGGGCTGGGCCTCGCGCTTTACGCTGCCTGCGGCCGAGGGAGGCCGCATCGTCGAGCCCGCGAGACCCGTCGAACCCGAAGCGAGCGCCAAGGCCCCGACCTTGGTCGAGCGCGTGGTCACACCGCGCCCGCGCGCCGAACCGACCGACCGCGCGCCGCCCGAGATCGCCGACCCCGCCGAGCGCACCGCGCCGTCGAAACCCAAGGCGAAGCCGCAGACCGAGTTGTTCACCAATTATCAGCTGCCATCGATCGACCTGCTCGCGCCGCCACCGCCGGGCCCGACCGGACAGATCGACAAGGCGGGGCTCGAACGCAACGCGCGGCTGCTCGAATCGGTGCTCGAGGATTTTCAGGTCAAGGGCGTCGTCACGGCGGTCCGCCCCGGCCCCGTCGTCACCATGTACGAGCTCGAGCCGGCCCCCGGTACCAAGGCGAGCCGCGTGTCGAACCTTGCCGACGATATTGCGCGCAACATGTCGGCGCTGTCCGCGCGTATCGCGCCGATCCCGGGCCGGACGGTGATCGGCATCGAATTGCCCAACGCAAATCGCGAGTCGGTGGTGTTGCACGAGATTATCGGCAGCGCCCTGTTCCAGGACCAGACCGGCGCGCTGCCGATCATCCTCGGCAAGAATATCAGCGGCGACCCGATGATCGCCGACCTCGCGCCGATGCCTCACCTGCTCATCGCCGGCACGACGGGTTCGGGTAAGTCGGTCGGTTTGAACGCGATGATCCTGTCGCTTCTCTATCGGCTGGGCCCCGATCAGGTGAAGATGATCATGATCGATCCCAAGATGCTGGAACTCAGCGTCTATGACGATATTCCGCATCTGCTCGCCCCTGTCGTCACCGAACCCAAAAAGGCGATCCGCGCCCTCAAATGGGCAGTCGAGCAGATGGAAGATCGCTACCGGATGATGTCGTCGCTGTCGGTGCGCAACCTTGCCAGCTATAACGACAAGGTCCGCGGCGCGCTTGCTAAGGGCAAGTCGCTCGGCCGCCGAGTCCAGACCGGCTATGATCCCGATACCGGCCAGCCGGTGTATGAGGAAGAGACGCTCGATTATGCGCCGCTGCCGCAGATTGTGGTGGTGGTCGACGAACTCGCCGATTTGATGATGACCGCGGGCAAGGAAGTCGAATTCCTGATCCAGCGGCTGGCGCAAAAGGCACGTGCGGCGGGCATCCACCTGATCCTTGCGACCCAGCGCCCCTCGGTCGACGTCATCACCGGCGTGATCAAGGCGAACCTGCCGACGCGCATCAGCTTCAACGTCACGTCGAAGATCGACAGCCGCACCATTTTGGGCGAGGCCGGTGCCGAGCAGCTGCTCGGCAAGGGTGACATGCTCTATGTGCCCGGCGGCAAGCAGATCACCCGTATCCACGGTCCGTTTGTGTCGGACGACGAGGTCCGCGCGGTCGCCGATCACTGGAAGGGTCAGGGACGGCCCGACTATATCGAGAGCGTCACCGAGGACCCCGAGGACGGCGGCTTCGCGATGGAAGGCGCCCCGGCGGGCGGCGACAGCGCCGAGGACCGCATGTATGCCAAGGCCTGTCAGATCGTCGTCGAAAGCCAGAAGGCCTCGACCAGCTGGCTGCAACGACAGCTTCGCATCGGTTACAACAGCGCGGCGCGACTGATCGAGCGGATGGAAGAGGAAGGGCTGGTCAGCACGCCCAACCATGTCGGCCGCCGCGACGTTCTGACCGACCAATATGGCCAGCAACGCTGAGGAACCTTTAGCGGTCCCGCGACTTGAACAGCATCTAACGAAGGGTTCAGCGCGGGTTCAAAGCCCGACTGCGATAGACCGGTCACCTATTCCAGAGATGAGAGTGCGATGATCTTCAAGACGAACATGACGAGCCTTGCCGCCTGGACGCTTGCGCCGATCGCGGTTGCGGGCCTTGCAATTGGCGCACCCGCGATCGCACAGTCGTCGAACACGCTTGCCGCGGTGCAGTCACACCTCAAATCGACCAGTTCGATGACCGCCGACTTCGTCCAGACCGACCGCAACGGCCAGCGCCTTTCGGGCAAGCTGACCCTCAAGCGGCCGGGCAAAATCCGCTTTCAATATGAAAAGGGCGTGCCGCTGTTGATCGTCGGCGACGGCAGTTCGCTGACGATGATCGATTATGAGGTCAAGCAGGTGCAGCGCTGGCCGGTGAAGAATTCCCCGCTCGGCGCGCTGCTCGATCCCGACCGCGACCTGACGAAATATGCCAAGGTCCTGCCGACCGGCAGGAACGAGGTGCTGAGCATCGAGGTCAAGGATCCCAAGCGTCCCGAATATGGCACGATCACGATGGTGTTCGTCCGCGACGGTTCGGCGCCCGCAGGCTTGCGCCTGCGCGGCTGGGTTGCGCTCGATTCGCAAAACAACCGGACGCGAATCGACCTCACCAATCAGAAATTCAACGTGCCGGTCGCCGATTCGGCCTTCCGCTGGACCGACCCCCGCCCGAACAAACGCGGCCGGGTGGGCTGAGGAAAGGCACGCAACCAATACGGATTCATACGGCGTCGCATCCGTCCCACGGATTCGGCGCCGCTTTTCCGTTCAACCGACGTCCGACATCGACGAACTGCAAAAATGACGCCGGGGCGTCAAATTTCGTTCAGCTTGGCGACAGGGAAGCAGCGGTATTTCTGTATTCGAAGACGCCAACACGGCAGCCGGATTTGGGTTTCCCCCTGTTGCCCCACCCGGTCGCCTGGTGTCTTCTTTCAAGAGCGTGACGAACGCTGACCTTGAACCCCCGTTCCACCGCCCCTGGAACGGGGGTTTATGATTCGCGGCGTTGCTTTCCGTCGCTGACGCGGCAGGCGGCACCAGCCCGCAATCGCATTGCGCCACGCCTCGGGCACCGATAGAGCCGCTGCATGACTCGCACCAGCATCGCTTCGTGGAACATCAACAGCGTCCGCGCCCGCATCGGCATCGTCGAAAAATTCCTCCGCGAAGAAGCTCCCGACGTCCTGTGCCTTCAGGAAACCAAGGTCGAGTGCGGCCTGTTCCCGAAGGATATGTTCCAGAAGCTCGGTTACGAGCATATCGTCACCAACGGCCAGCGCATGCACCATGGCGTCGCGATCGTCAGCAAGGTGCCGCTGACGGACGTGCGCAAATATGACTGGCAGGCGAATGGCGAGGCGCGCCATATCGGGGTGACATTGCCGTCGGGCGTGCGGCTCGACAATGTCTATATTCCCGCCGGCGGCGATATTCCCGATCGCGAACTCAACCCCAAATTCGGACAGAAGCTCGATTTCTTTGGCCGCATGATCGAATGGTCGGGCGCGCTGACCGAAGCAACCGTGCTGACCGGCGATTTCAACGTCGCCCCGCTGGAATGCGATGTGTGGAGTCACAAGGCGCTGCTCGACGTCGTCAGCCACACGCCCGTAGAGGTCGAAACGCTGGCCAGGCTGCAGGCGGCGTCAAAGTGGGTCGATCTTGGCCGCCATTTCGTCGCCCCGCCGACGCCGCTCTATACCTGGTGGAGCTATCGCGCGAAGGATTGGGAGGCGTCGAACCGCGGCCGCCGGCTCGACCATATGTGGGCGACCCCCGATTTGCTCGATCGCGCGAGCACGCACCGCATCGTCCAGCCAGCGCGCAGTTGGGAACGCCCCTCGGATCATATCCCGCTGGTGACGGAGTTCGCCTTTTGACGAATTCCGGCGCCCGCCAGGCAGCCCGCGCCATCGACGCGCTGCGCCGCGGCTGGCCGTTTCGTGTGGCCAGCGCGGTCGGTGCCATCGACCTGCTGGCGATCGAAAGCGCGCGCGACGAGGCACTGGTCGAATTCGCCAGCCGCGAAGTGCTGCTCTCCGGCGAACGCGCTGTCACACTCAAGCTGACCAATCAGCGCGCCGCCGCGGCACCGGGTCCGGTCCGGTTGGCTGACGCCGCCGATACGGTCGCGGCGGCGCTTGCGATCGCCGATCCGGCGCTTGACCTTGCCAATCCGCTGAAAGGCCCGTTTCGCACCGTTGCCACCGGCAGCGAAGCCGCTGCCACCGCCGCGATGACGATGGCGCGCCACGCTGGCCTGCTCCCCGCCTTTTTCGTGCGCGAGGCGCGCGGCGACGCCGAAACCATGTGCACCGTCGACGATGTAGCGGAGCTGCTAAATCCGGCGCGGCTCGAGGTTGCGGCGCGCGCGCGCCTGCCCGTCGAAGCCAGCGAGAGCGCCGAAATCATCGCTTTCCGCTCGCCCGAAGAGGCGTCGGACCATGTCGCGCTGGTGATCGGCAAGCGCGACGGAAATCCCCCCGTCGTGCGGCTTCACAGCGAGTGTCTGACCGGCGACGTACTCGGCAGCCTCAAATGCGACTGCGGGCCGCAGCTCCACGCCGCGCTTCACGCGATGGCCGACGCGCCGTGGGGGGTGCTGCTGTACCTGAGGCAGGAAGGACGCGGCATCGGGCTGGTCAACAAGCTGCGCGCGTATGCGCTGCAGGATCAGGGCTATGACACGGTCGATGCCAATCTGCGGCTGGGCTTTCCGGTCGAGGCGCGCGATTTCGCGATTGCCGGACGGATGCTGGAGTTGCTGAACATCCCGCGCATCCGGCTGATGACCAACAATCCCGAAAAGGTCGCGCGTCTGGAGAAGGAAGGCGTCGAGGTCGTCGAGCGGCTACCGCTCGCGCTGCCGACGAACAAATATAACGAACAGTATCTCGCCACAAAGCGGGATCGGACCGGCCACCAGCTCTGACCAAATCCTTCCCCTCGATGGGGGAGGTAGCGAGACTTGGCGATGCAATCGCCTAGTCGCAGCGGTGGGGGTGAGGTGGCAGGCATGAGCCAGCCTGCGACCTCACCCCCACCCAACCCTCCCCCATCAAGGGGGAGGGCTATTCGTTTAGTGCACGAACCGTGCGACCACGTCGCGGTAGCTGCGGCTGACCTTCACCTGTGCGCCGGACCCCAGCACGAGAAAACATTCGCCGTTAGTGTGCGGCTTGACCTGCTTCACTTGGCTCAGGTTGACGATCGTCGAGCGATGGACGCGCTGGAAGTTGCGCGGGTCGAGCCGCTTTTCCAGATCCTTCATCGTTTCCCGCAGGATCAGGCTGTTGTCGGCGGTATAGATGCACATATAATCGCCAGCGGCGTCGATCCGTTCGATGCTGTCGACATCGACGCGGAAAATCTGGCCGCGATCCTTGATGTTGATCATCTTTTCATAGCGATCGGCGGCGTGCGCGTCGGGTTGAACCTCTGCATCATAATCGTCGGCGGCTTCGGGGGCGACTTCGGCGAGCACCGTCTTCAACCGTTCAACCTCGGCCGCGCCGCGCTTTTCGGCGAGCCGCTGGCGGACGCGGTCGAGCGCGTCGGCAAGCCGTTCGGGCTCGACCGGCTTGACCAGATAATCGACCGCCTGCGCCTCGAACGCACGGATCGCATGGTCCGAATAGGCGGTGACAAAGACGACAAGCGGCGGCTCGACCTCCATCAGCCCCTGAATCACCGAAAAGCCGTCGAACCCCGGCATCTGGATGTCGAGGAAAACAAGGTCGGGTTTGTGGGTCTTGATCTTTCTGATGGCCTCCCGGCCATTCAGGGCGGTGTCGACGATCTCGACATCGCTATGCGCTTCGAGCCGCAGTTGCAGGCCCTGGGTCGCCAATTTTTCGTCATCCACCAGGATGGTTCTAATTGTCATGTGGCTTCGGTTCCAATTCTTGCTTGCCCGCCCTCTGGTTGAAACGGAAATTCGACAATCACTGTGAATCCGCCCTCAACGCCCGAATGCGTTTCGAACCTCTGCTGGTCGCCAAAAGCCTGCGCCAGCCGGTCCCTGATATTGGCTAAACCCACACCGGTCGATTCCGTTGCAAGGCCCGTGGTGGGGTCGGCGCGGTCGGCTGGCAATCCCGACCCGGTGTCGGACACGGTGATCCGGACATTTTGACCGGCAAGCTGTGCGGAGATGGTGATATCGGCGCCATCCTCCTGCGGCGTCACCGCATATTTGATGGCATTTTCAATGAGCGGCTGAAGCAGGAGAGAAGGCAGACGCGCGCGCGCCACCGCCGGATCGATGATGAAATGGGGACGCAAACGATCCTCGAAACGCATTTTTTCGATATCGAGATAAAGCTTCAGCGTTTCGATTTCCTGCGCCAGCGTCACCTGCGCGGTCGGTTCGTTGGCGAGCGTGTAGCGGAGGAAGGCCGAAAGGCGCGACAGCATCGCATTGGCAGGCTCGGTCTGCTTCAGCAGCACCAGCGTCGAAATGCTGTTGAGCGTGTTGAAGAGGAAATGGGGGTTGAGCTGGTAGCGCAGCATAGCGAGTTGCGCCGACGCAGCCTGCGCCTCCAGCCGGAGGACGCGGTCATTCTGTTCCTCAAGCTGGAGGAAATAATTGATCGCGAAATAGAGCGCCGACCAGGCGCCGAGCGAGGTCGCGTCGATATAGATGGCGCCGAGAAGCAGGCTGGTAAACCCCGCTTCGCTTGCCGGATTCTGAATCTGCGCGACCCAGGCGTCGATGAACGCCCACAGCGCGGTCGCAAGGCCCGCAAGACCCAGGCTGACACTCCACATCAGGATCGGGCGGCGGTTGATCAGCGCGCGGTAGCAGACCGACAGGATCAGCGTCAGCGAGAAGCCGGTGATCGCCGAAATCACCTGCGGGATCAGAAAGGTGAAGGACTGGCCATTGGCGAGCCCCGACACCCCGCGCAAGCCGAGCCAGGCGAGCCAGCCCAATATCTGCAGGTTCCAGAAGGCGCGTATCTTGTCGCCGAAAAACGGCCCGGGCGAAGATAATCCGAATAGCGGCATGGAGGCGCGATGGGTTCCGGGGGTCAGCGACAGAAGGGGCGGCCGGTCATTCGGCGGCGATCGATGCCGCTTCGGCACGCACGCGCGCCTGCCCGAGCGGCTGGAGTTCGGCGCGATGCTTCCACACCAGCTCCCCATAGCCCAACGCACGTCCGTCGTGCGCGGTAATCGTCACCGGACCGATCGGTTGTTCGTCATGAACGTCGACCAGCACGGGGGTCGACGGAACGCCGGCGCCCCATTTTTCGCCCCATTGGCGTAGAGCAATCATCGCGGGGAGCAGTTCGACGCCCTTTTGGGTCAGCTGATATTGCACCTTGCGCCGATCCTCGGCCATGACCTCTCGCGCCATGATGCCATGGTCGACGAGACGCGACAGGCGGTTCGACAGGATGTTGCGCGCGATATTGAGTTCCTGCTGGAACTCCTCGAAATGATGAACGCCGTTGAAGGCCGCGCGAAGGATCATGAACGACCATCGTTCGCCCATCGCCTCAAGGGCAAGCGGCAGGGCACAGTGCCCCGAATGTAGATCGCTCAGCGGTTCGCGTAATTTTCCCATTGGCCAAGCCCTAACGTAAAATCCCAATTCGCGCCAAAAAAATATAGAGCCTCCGTTGCTTTTCGCAACTCATGGAAGTAAATTTCATTTCGCAACCTTTTGGTTGCGCAAAAACAGGAAAATACCATGTTCAAACGCATTTTTTCTCCCCTTCCCTCCTTGGCTGGCGCGGCGCTGATCGGCGCGCTGGCGATTGCACCGGCGACGGCGGCAGGCGGCGCCTTTTACAGCGCGGAGCTCGCCAAGGCGGCGCCCGCGAGCCGCTTCGTCGCACGCGACGTCATATGGCTTTGCGAAGGCACCGCCTGTTCGGCGGCGCGCGGCACCAGCCGCCCAGCGATCATGTGCGCAGCGCTGGTCAAGAAAATGGGACCGGTGACCGGCTTCGTCGTGAACGGCAAGGCGTTGGCGGCCGACGAGCTGGCGCGCTGCAACGGCGAAGGCTGACACCCCTTGAAGGCGCCACGCTCTCAGCGGGCGCGGCGCCTTCATCATCGGCCGCGACAGCTCGCGACCGATGCTTTCAATCGACTTTATCAATATTGCGAAGCCTGCCGGGAACCGCGCAAGCAAATTTCGCATTGCAATTGCCCCCGCATGGGCGACATTGGCAGCGATGCTGCGTCAATATGAACTTGTCGAGCGCGTGCGCGCTTATGATCCCGACGTCGACGAGGCGTTGCTGAACCGCGCCTATGTTTTCACCGTCCAGAAACATGGCAGTCAGAAACGCGCCTCGGGCGACCCCTATTTCAGCCATCCGGTCGAAGTTGCAGGGATTTTGACCGATCTTCACCTGGACGCCGAAACGATCGTCACCGCGCTGCTCCACGATACGCTGGAAGACACGCTGACCACCCCCGAAGAGATTGAGCGGCTGTTCGGCGCCGACGTCGGCCGACTCGTTGACGGCGTGACCAAGCTCAGCAAGATCGAGGCGCAGACCGAAAATGAACGCGCCGCCGAAAATCTGCGCAAATTCCTGCTCGCCATGTCGGACGATATCCGCGTGCTGCTGGTCAAGCTCGCCGACCGGCTGCACAATATGCGCACCCTCCATTTCATCCAGAGCCCCGAAAAGCGCCGGCGCATCGCCAAGGAGACGATGGATATCTATGCCCCGCTCGCCGAGCGGATCGGCATGTATGAATATATGCGCGAGATGCAGCTGCTCGCCTTTCGCGAGCTGGAGCCCGAGGCCTATGCGACGATCACTGGCCGCCTCGCCAAGCTGACCGCCGGCGGCAAGGACAAGGTCGCGAACATCAGCCGTGAGTTCAAGGAATTGCTCGCGAAGAACGGCATCGAGGCCGAAGTGTCGGGGCGCGAAAAGCATCCTTATTCGATCTGGCGCAAGATGCAGGAGCGCCACGTCAGTTTCGAACAGGTCACCGACATCATCGCGTTCCGTATCGTCACCCCGACCGACGCCGACTGCTATGCCGCACTGGGACTGATCCATCGCAAGTGGAAAATGGTCCCCGGCCGCTTCAAGGATTATATCTCGACCCCCAAGCGCAACGGTTACAAGTCGCTCCACACGACGATCATGCACCAGCAGAATATGCGGATCGAAATCCAGATCCGCAGCATGGGAATGCACCAGCAATCCGAATTCGGCTTCGCCGCGCATTGGGCATATAAACAGGGTGGCGCCGAGCCCGACGGCCAGGCGGGGTGGATTCGCGACCTGCTCGAAATCCTCGAACAAACGCACGATCCCGAAGAATTCCTCGAGAACACGCGCATCGCGATGTACCAGGATCGCATCTTCGCCTTCACGCCGAAGGGCAGTTTGCACCAGCTTCCCAAGGGCGCGACGCCGATCGACTTTGCCTATGCCGTCCACACAGGACTGGGCGACCGTACCGTCGGCGCCAAGGTCAACGGGCGGCTGGTGCCGCTGCGCACCCAGCTCGTCAACGGCGACACGGTCGAGATATTGGTGTCGGACAAGCAGACCCCGCAGCCCGCATGGCTCGGCTTTGCGGTTACCGGCAAGGCGCGCGCCGCGATCCGGCGCCACGTCCGGTCGAAGGAAAAGGTCGAGCTCGCGGCGCTCGGGCGCAAGATGTATGACGAAATCATCGCGCGCCTGCCGAACAAGATTGGTGACAAGGCGCGCGCGGCGGCGCGCGAACGGCTCAAGCTCGATGACGATACCGCGCTCTATGTTGCGATCGGCCGCCGTCAGCTCAGCGACAATGCGCTACTCGAGGCGCTCGTCCCCGGCATTACCGCCGAGATGAAGACCAAGCCCGGCAAGCTCAGCCAGGGCGCCGCGGTGTCGATCGCCGGGCTGACACCGGGTGTTGCCTATCAGCTCGCCGACTGCTGCCACCCCGTGCCCGGCGACCGCATCGTCGGGCTGGCGCGCGAGGGCGAAGGCATTGTCGTGCATGTCATCGACTGCCCCAGCCTCGCCGACGGAATCGACGCCGACTGGATCGACCTCAGATGGCAGGAGGATAGCGAGGGCGGCAATGCGCGGCTGTGCATCGTCATCCTCAACGAACCCGGCACGCTCGCGGAGATGTCGGGAATCCTCGCCGCCAATATGGCGAATATCACCAATTTGCGCCTGTCGAACCGCGAGGGCGGTTTCCACACCTATGACGTCGTCGTCGAGGTGCGCGACGTCCACCATATGATGCGCATCCTGTCGGCGCTGCGCGCGTCGGACATGGTGGTGCAGGCCGAGCGGCTTTAGCCGGCTTCTGAATCCCGTCCGTATCGAGCGAAGTCGAGACACTCCGAAGGCATGCACCGCCGATGGGCATCCCGACTTCGCTCGATGCGAACGGGGTGAGGTGTCAGTCGGCGTATTTGAGCGGCGGACGCCACCCGGCCTGATCGACCTCGTCGCGAACCTTGTAGACCTGCCCGCGGCTGTTGAGGAACAGCTTCTCCATTTCCGGCCGGGTGAAGGGGCGTGAGCCCAGACGCCCGAACACCGCCATCTGCCCGCCGGTTTCATCGACCGCGCGATCGCGGTCGAGCCCCTTGGACAGCGCGAGCGCCGGTGACGGGGTTTTCGCCCACGCAATCAATTCGGGCGTGGGTTTCGGCGAGAAGCCATAGAGGCCCGGATTGTTCGGGCTGGTCAGCTGGATCACCTTGATGCCCGCGCGCCCGTCGGCGACATAGGCGAAGAGCGAGGCGTTGGTCGACGCGACGATCACATCTTCGGCATCATGCAGCGCGCCGCCAAAGGTCAGCCCCGGCCAGACGACCGGCGCGGCGGGTTTAGTGACATCGACAAGCACAAGCCCGTCGGCCTTTGCCGCGACGTACATATAGGTGCGCGCGAGATAGATTTTGCGCGCGTTGGCAAGCCGGACCGTCCCCTCAGGCACGGCAACCGGCTCGGCAAGTCTGGTGACGTCGAACAGCTTCACGCCTTCGGCATCGGTGACCCACAGATAGCGGAACTGCACCGCGCTCGCGCGGGCGTCGGTCAGCGGCAGCTGCGCCGTCACCCTGGGCTGGAGCGGCGCCGACAGGTCGACGACGACCAGCCCGGCATCGGTGGTGATATAGGCAAAATCGCCCGCCAGCGTCACATGCCGCGCGCCCGTCAGCACATTGTCCGGGTTCCACGTCAGCGCGCGGCTGAACTTGTTGTTGCGGAATTCGGCGTCGGCGAGCGTGTCGACATCGACGAGGATCAGCCCCTCGACGCTGTCGGTGATGACGGCATAGCGATAGAGCGGGTGGAAGGCCTGCTCGTGGTTCTCGGGGAAGTTCTTGCGGATGCTGTCGTTGCGCGCGACGCTGATCGGCTGGGTCGTGGAAATTGCCATGCAGGTCGCATTCTTCGTCTTCACATGCGTGCTGTGCCCGAGCGGCGAGAAAGGTGCGCGGATGATGCGTTCGGAGAAGCCCTTGTTGCCGATCGACGCGACGTCATAGACGCGGAAACCACCCTTGCCCTCGGCAACGAACATATATTCGCCGCGCTGTTGCAGGCAGTTCACCCGGCCGCTGGTGCCCTGAACGATATTGGCAAATTCCTCGAGCGCATGGGTTTCGCCCGAACCCTTTTTGTCGAAGGTCTTGCCACGCACCCAATTCTTCAGCTCGCGGCCGTTCTGATTGACGTGCAGGTCGTAATAATCGGGATAAGCATATTTCTGCAAATAGCTGCCGATCACCGCCTGCGGCTCGTCCCATTCGGTAACACGGGTAGCCTGAAAGCCGCCTTCCATCCCCGACCAGACGTTCAATCCGGTGAAATTGACGAAATTCGTGCCGAGCAGAAGCAGCTGCGACATGATCGCATTATTATCGTCGGCCGCCGACAAATGGCAGTCGCTGCACTGTTTGGTTTCCTGTTTCCGCACCGTGTGCGGGAAGTGCGGCGCGAAGGCCTGGCTCGAGAAGCCCGCCGACGAGATCGGCGGTTGCTGAATATAGATGCGTTCGCGGTTGATGTTGGTCG
Organism: Sphingopyxis selenitireducens; assembly: GCF_051550705.1. Classification (NCBI taxonomy): domain Bacteria; kingdom Pseudomonadati; phylum Pseudomonadota; class Alphaproteobacteria; order Sphingomonadales; family Sphingopyxidaceae; genus Sphingopyxis; species Sphingopyxis selenitireducens. The sequence goes on along the minus strand of NZ_JBPULG010000004.1, from coordinate 207,788 downwards.
ATGACAAGATCAGCGCCGAGGTCGACCGGACCGGGGTGATGATGCCGCGCACCTCGCCGTCGGGACCGGGTTCGCCGGGCTTGGTCAGCTGGTGCCGGCCGAGCTGGAACATCTCGTCGCGCGCCACCTGCGGGTTGTACGTCGCGAAGTTACGCGTCTCCTCACCCTCGAAATGGTGCATCTTGGTCTTCCAGTTCGCCTCGATCGGCAAATGGCACCCGCCGCAACTCGTCGTCCACGACAGATGGCAGGTGAAGCAGGTCATCTTGTCTTCGCCGTGCGCGCGATCCTCCTTCGCAACGCCGGGTCCCCATGCGAACTGGCCGTCATCGGAACCCGAACGCGCCATCAGCTTGGCACGCGCCGCCTTGGCGTTGAAATGCGGCCCCGGGGTCACAGCCTGTTTGACAAGGCTGACCTGCCATTCGAGCTTCGGATCGACAATCGAGCGCTGGATCAGGCCGATCACCTCGGCATTGTCGTTATATTGGAATTCGAAGCGACGGCGCCCGTCGGGGTTGCGGAGCAGCGCAAGGTTGGTGCCCTGCGGCCGCGCCGCGACGTTCGAAGTCAGCAAATTGGGCAGCGCGTCGGCGGTGCCGTGGCAATCCTTGCAGCTGATCTCGACCGCATTGGCAACCTCGCCCTGGATATAGCCATTGCCATGGCTATCCTGCGCGAAGTGGCAGTCGGCGCATTGCATCCCCTTTTCGGCATGAATGTCCATCATATGGACGGTCTTGCCGGGGTTGATGCCGGGCGGAACGAACTTGCCTTCGACCCCCGGCTTGCCGGGATCGGCGCTCATCAGACAGAGATCGCGCTCCTTGGGATCGGTGTAGTGGCTGCAGCTCTTGCGCCACTTCTCGGGATCTTTCGGGTCGATGATATGGGCGGTGTCGGTGCCATAGGTGGACATGTTGCCGTCCGCATCGAGCAGATTGCCGTTGCGGTCGCGCTTGAAGATGCCGCGGAAGTTCCAGCCATGACCGTGATAGTCGGCGAACTGGGTGTCCTTGTTGCTGTCGTTGACGTCGTAGACGTCACGCAGAAACTCGACATCGGCCCATAGCCCGCGCGGCGCCGCGGCCTCGGGATTGCGTTCGAGGACCTTGTGGACCTCGGCGGCGGTTGGATAGCGCTGCTGCTTATATTTCTTCTGATATTCCTCGTCGCTCATCCCCGGCGGGCGCGGCGCGGTGTTGTCCGGCCCCGGCCACATTTGCGGCGCGTCCGATTCATAATCCCACATCGTGTAGCCAAGGTAGGAGTTCAGGAAGATATTCGGCTGGTGCATGTGGCAGGTCATGCACTGCGCGGTCGGAATCGCGCGGGTGAAGGTGTGGCTGATCGGATGCCCCGCCTCGCGGCGCGGCTGCTTGGGCTGCTGCTGCGGTCCTGCAGCGGCTGCGGCCGGGTCGATCAACGATCCATGGCCGCCACCGCTGCCATGGCCGTCTTCCGGAGCTTTGTGCGACGCGTCGGCATGCTCGCCGCCATGGCTATCGCCGGCGGGCTTCCATTTCTTTTCGGCGATCGTCGGGTCGACCGTCGCAGTTTCGCCGTCACGGCCGAACCTGGAATAGGTCAGGCTGTGGCGCGGTTCGCGGTCATTGGCATAGATCACATGGCACCCCGCGCAGCCCGAATGGCGGAAATCGCCCGGCTGGTCGTTGGTGCCCATGAACCACATCAGCGGATCGTTGAGGCGCGTCTTGTGGATGTTGAGCACCGGGATCGCGACGCGCAGCCCGGTGCCGGGGCCACGGTTCGATTGTTTGAGGTCGGGGCGTCCGGGTTCCTCGAGCCGCTGGATGCTGCCCGTCGGGTTCGGCAGGCCGATTTCGGGGAACTGGGTGTTGATGTTGCGCCCGCCGCGCTCGAAGACGCGGAAGACGTCGCCCGGCGGCATCACGCTCCAGCGCGGGAGCGGGTACATGCGCGCCAGCGCCCCGCGCTTCTTTTCCTCGTCGGTCAATATCTTGTCCGACGGGAAGCTCGGCTTGCACGCTTCCTTATATTCCTCGGCGCTCAACCGCGACGAGGGTGACAGGATGCACGCCGCGTCGCCGGTGCGCGTATAAGCCTCACCAAACACGTAATTTTTATAGGGCACAATGCCATTGTTATAGGCCGCGCCGCCCCACAGCATCGCCGAGGTCGACATCAAGGACCGCTCGGTCGCCTCGATGACCTCCATATGGCACGCCCCGCACGCCTCGCGCGCGACACGATAATCGCTGGGGTTGATGAAGCGGATGAACTCCGGCGATTCCTTGTTGAGCAGCGTATAGCTGCGCTCGGGATTCGCCGAACTGTCGTGCCACGCGCCGGGCAAGGTCGGCTGCGGATGCGCGAGCTTCATCACCGCCTTGTTGGTCGGGTGCTGATAACCAAGACTGGGGGTTCCGCGCTGCGCCGCATCGCCGCCGTGGCAATCGGTGCAGCCGAGGCGCACCGCTGGCGTCGCGTGCATCGACGGCTGATCGGTGCGTGTGTGGCAGCTGTAGCAGCCCTCCGATTTCGCCGAAACGTCGGCCTCGGTCTGCTCGCGTGGGGCCGGGGGCGTGAAGCGATATTCGATCTTGAGCGGCTTTTCTTCCTCGGCCGCGCGGCCGACGCTGACGCCAAAAGCGGCGCACAGCGTCATGAAGGCGAGCAGGGCGAAGAGTTTGCGCATCATATCCTAGAAACTCAAAATCATATTGGCGAGGATCGAGACATAGGCGTCCTCGCGGTTCTTGTTCTCGAACAGATCCTGAAACCCGTCGCCCGGCAACAGCACCGCAGCGCTGAGCCGGCCGACGATATTCTGCGTCGCCTTGGGCCGCCAGATTGCCGCCGCCGAGAGGTCGAAGCCGATATCCTTGGGGATCGACCCTTCCATGCGCAGCGCCTGCAAGGTCGCGGTATTTTCGAACCAGAGATGGTTGAAATTGGTGCTGATGCGAAACTGCGGCGACAGGTCGAAATCGGCGCCGGCGCCGAGGAAAATGGTGCCGGGGTTGTTAAAATTCGACTGCCCCTCTTCCTTCGACGAGCGCAGCGAGTTCAATATGCCGTTGCGGCCACTGATCGAAATAACGCGGCCGCCGCCCGCAAAGGGGATGGTCTGGCGGATCCAGTAGCTGGTGTCGGCGCCGCCGAAGATCGGGTTTTCGAAGATCGCATCAAAACCGCCTTCGGTCTTGTTATACGGATCGCTGTCGCCGGTCGCGTAGAGCCCCGACAGACGGAAGCGCATCCAGTCATAGTCATAGCTGAGTTCGACCGCGCCGAAGCCGGCACGAATTTCGGCGGGCTTGCTGGTGAAGAAGCTGTTCCGGTCTTCGCCCAGTGCGGCATAGAAGCTGGCGGTGAGGTTGATCCGCCCGATCCGCCCGTCGGCGCTATAACCCAAATAGACGACATCATATTCACGCCCGCGCAGATCGCCGATCAGCGCCGGACGCACCGGGAAGCCATTATGGTCGATCTGAATGTCGTTCTTTTCGCGGTTCATATTATAGGTCGCGCTGACCTGGCTGGTCAGCCCCACGAACGGGAAATCCTGGCGATAAAGATTGGCCGTCAGGACGAAATCGTCGCGCGGCGTCTGGGTAATATCGTTGAGCCCGCTGTTGGTGTCCTTTTCCAGCCGCCAGAAGGCCGCGAGATTATATTGGAAGCGGTTGTTGTCGCGATTGCCGAACAGGCGGATGCCAAGCTGGCTGTCATTGAACAGAAAGCCGCGAAAATCGCTCTGGAACGGCTGGATGCCGAGGCGGATCGAATAAAAGTCGTAGCGATCCGAGGTGTTGCCCAGATGCTTGTCGACGAACAGTTCCTGCACGCCAAGGAAACTATCGTAACGATGGCTCGGCTCCGACGGGCGCACGTCGAGAACGCGCCGTTCGGGCACGTCGACATAATTGGCCTGATACGCAAGCGTCAGCCGATATTCGACATCGGGCGGTTTAAATGCGGTCGATCCCTTGATCAGCGCAACGCCGCCAATGAAGGTCTGTGCAAAGACAAAGCTGCGATTTTTGCCAAATACGTCGAGGCTGCCCGGACGTTCGGTGGTCTGGACGCCGACGGGAATCGGGAAGGTGCGTGGTTCGAACACAGTGTCGGACACCGCATTCGCGATGAAGAACCAGTCGCCACCCTTGATCGGCAGCCATTTGACCTTGTCGGGGTCGATCGGGCGGTCGCCCTTCAGCGTATTCTGATGATAGGGATCGAACCAGCGTTCCTTGACGACCCCCAGCGTCTCGATCAGCCGCCAGCGGTCGGGAATCGGAAGCTGGTCCTGTATCCCCGGAAAGGCTTGCGGCGGCGGCGGGCGAAGCGCGCCGACATTGTCCTGCGTCAGCTGATCGGGTAGATCGGGCGTATATCCGGGACGGCGGCGGCCTTCGATGATGTCGGTGATCAGGCCGTCGTCGACCATTTCCTTCCAGTCGACCGGAGGGGGTGGCGGGGTCAGTTCTTCGGGAGGCAGTTCGGCCGGGGCCGTGGCGGGCGGCTCGGTCGACGGCGCGACAACGTCCGCGGGCGCGCCCTGCGCCGCGAGGCTCGCGATGATCGGCCAAAGACTGCCCCCCGCCATCATCGCCTACAGCCCCTCACAGACATTTTGCTGTTGCGTATCGAGGAACGGCGCGAAGGGGCAGCTGATATAGCGCAGCCGCACTTTCTTGTTATCGGCAAGCGTCACGACGACATTGTCGGAGCGCATCGCCAATGGCGCATTGCCAATCCCGCCGACACGCGCGCCAGCATTATGGGCGCCGAGAAAGCTGATCATGTCATCCTGATCGATGCCGTCGCCCGACACCCCGATCGCGCCGACGAGCGTGCTGCCGCGATAGATGGGGACGGACCCCGGGAAGATCTGGATACCGTTCTGCAGCCGGTTCTGTCCCGGTGCGACGTCGGGAAGCGTGGTGCAGCGTTGCGGCGTATCGATCGCGCTCGCGCCCGAAACAAACCCCAGATGCGCGCCGACATTGCCGATGATCAGCGCCGATTGCAGCCCGGTCGAAAAGGGGTTGAATTGCGCGATCGGGCGCGACAGCGGACCGTGCGGACGCCCGACCTCTCCGTCGGGGAAATAGGGGCGCGACAGATTGCCGTTCGCGCGGTCGGGGAAGGCTATCGTGCCGGTGAGCGCCGCCGGATTGGCGAGGAAGCTGCGCGTCGCGGTAACGAACTGGCGGATGTCGGCGCTGGCGTTGGCGCCCAGCTCCGCTCCCGCCTGCGCGTTCGAGAAGAAGGCCGCGGTGCGCGCCTTTTGCAGACTGACATCGGTGCCGAAAATCGGTGCGTCGGGCGAACGCACGATGCCGAGCGCGACGCCATGCGTGTCGACGATGCTGATCGTCACCTGCGCGCGGCTGTCGAGTGGACGGCGGATTTGCGCGCGCGCGCGGCTCATCACCGTAAAGGCTTCCTCAAGCACTGCGCGGGCTTCGGCCTGCGTCAACGGCGCGCTGACGCTCGCGCCGTCGGTCCCGGCGCGGATCGGGTAGCGGTTCGTGCCGCTGCCGTCGGTCAGGACAAAGGCGTCGCGGTTCGAGAATTCGAAGGGTGTCGAGGCACGGATTCCCGAGGCTTCGGTGCCATAGGTCGCTCCGGCGGTGATCACGGCATTGGCGTAGCCGATGACCGCGACGAGATTGCCCGCTACCCCGTTGAGGCTGGCGAAGCTCGCCCCGCCGTTCGTTATCACCTTGTCAAAAGTCGCATCAGAAAAGCGCAAGGTGGTGCCATCGACCGCGATCCGGTCGGCAACGATCGTCGATGGCGCAGCGAACCCGCGCGTTCCAGCAAGCGCGATGAATTCTTCGGAGTCGTTGTCGGTGTCGAGGATATTGGGATCGCTGCCGTAGACGCCGTCGCCCATCACCCCGATGCCGCCGACGAGCACGCCATTTTTATAAAGCGGCAACCCGCCCGGATCGGCCGCGAGGCCGAGCGGCGAGCGTTTGGGGCCGATGAGCGCCGCGCCGCCGCCCGCGCCGAAACGGCTGGCGAGATCGCTGCACGGTAGCTGGCTGAACTGCACCCCGAACAGCGGTCCGCTTTCGAGCCCGGCGGTCGTCGGGGCGGGCGGGAAATGCTCCTGCACGATCATGCTCGCAGTACGGGTCGAGAAGGCGTTGCCGCCGCTTGAAAGATACGCCCCCGTCACCGCCTTCGCGATTGCGCCGCCCTCGGCAGGGAAGGTCACATTTTGCGCGTCGATGCTGACGCCGTTGGGCGCGGGCGCGGTCGTCGCGGTTGGGCGCGCGCCGGTCATGCGGAAGACGCCGAGTACATTGCCGACGCGGTCGGTCACCGCAATCACCGACGGCAAATTGCGCGCCTGCGCTTCGGCAATCGCTTGCGCGAGCACGCGCTCGACATCGCTACTGCTCAGCGCTTCGGCGGCGGGCGGGGTATAGAGCCCGCCGGTCGGCGTCGGGGTGGGAGTCGGTGTGGGAGTCGGCGTCGGGGTGCTTCCGCCGCCACCGCCGCCGCACGACGACAGCAACAGTGCGCCTATCGCTGGAAAGGCCACCGAACGGAAAAGGCGGGTCTTGTTTCGCATCATCTATCGCAGCGCCCGGATCGCACGCACCGCGCTGCCGAGCGAGGCCTGGAAATCGGCGGGCTTATACGCGTTGGGGTCCTTGACCGCAGCATAGGCGCGGTCGATGTCGCTGCGGATGCCCGCGGCCGCGCCAATCGTGATGCGGCCCGATGACACCATCGCGTTGAGCAAGGTATCGACCCCCATCACCGCCTGCTGCGAACCCGAATAGTCGGTGAAGCGGTCGCTGATCGCCTTTGCCGCGATCGCATCGACCATCGCAAAAGTATCGGTGCCCGAAAAGCCGCGCGAGGCGAAGCTGCTCTTGAGCGCCGCGACCGTCTGTGACAGCTGCGACGCAGCATTGACCGCGCTCGCCCGGTCGGTCGCCATCGCCTTGTGGAAAGCCACAGTGCGCGCCGCAAGCTGGTCGGCGAGCGCAGGCGAGGCGAGACGCGCTGCGGCGGCGAGCATGATCAGATTTTCATCATTATAGGGCGGCATGCCTTCCGGAATGGACCGGCCCGGATTGTCCATGCTCGTCTTCACCGGCTTGGCCTGATCGAAGATACGGCGATGGCAGCTGTGGCAATCGAGGAAGTAGAATTCGGGGAACATCCCCTCGGTCCCGCGCTTCGACTGGAAGAGGGCCAGGCTGCGCTCGATCGCCGTCGCCTGACCGACCGCCCACATCTGGACATGATCGGTGCGCCCGGTCGGCGAACCGAACTTGCGCCAGCCATAGTCGGCGTCTTCCTGATGATGCGCCTGAAGCGACGAGAAAAGATCGAGTTCGAAGGCGATGCGCGGATGTCCCGCCGCCATGATGCGGTGGGTCACAAACTGGCCGTCGGCGGCCGAACCGAAGTGGCAATCGACGCACACGCCGGCGCGGACCACGGGATCTTCGAGCTTTTTGAGTCCCGCAGACAGGTTCGCGAGATGCTTTTGCCGCATTTCGGCGTCGGGGTTGGCGTTGGTGCCGACCCCGGCATAATGGCTGGCGATCCAGCCGCCCGCCGGGCCGTGGCACGATTCGCAGCCGACGCCATCCTCGAGCGGAACGGTGCCGCGGCTCGCGCCCTTGGCCGCGACCGCCCCGGCGGTGCTGTGGCAGCCAAGGCACATCGGCGCAGTCGCAGGATCGCCGATGCCCAGGTTGCGCGCGATAAACTGACTACGGCTGTTGCCAAGCACCGCCCAGGCGCGGCTGTGTGCGCCGCCGGGGGTTGAGGGCTCCTGCCATTTCATCAGCTCGTCCTGACGGACGACGGTGCCGTCGCCTTCCATCCGGCCGTGACAGGTCGACCCGGCGCAGGACGCGACCCCGGTGTAGCGCGCGCCGCCCTCGCCCTGCGAGCGGGCGGGCGGGGCAGCGATGACGGCGGCGATGGCAAGCGCGAACAGCATCAGGGCCAGCGCGGCAAATGCCGCCCATGGCCGGTCGCCGCGCCCCTTTCCAGCGTGCGTTGTCATCCGCAATACCCCTTTTACCCCGCCCGGACGCTTTTGCGCCTCAAGCCTCTACCCCTGAACGGCATGTTCGCGCCGTCGATCCAGCAAAATCGAAACCATTTCAATGCCCTTTCGGGATTTGACCGATTTTGTCCATCGCCGCATCGACAGATAGTGGAATATTTCCATATGCCTGTGCCGTAGCTCATAGCCTTGGCCCATTATCCCAAATCCGCGAACAATGATTTGCAAAGTGCCTTTCTAGACCACCCCGAACGCCAGCATCGCATCGGCTACCTTCTTGAAGCCGGCGATATTTGCGCCCTTCACATAGTCGATATAGCCGCCACCCTGATCGCCATAGGTCAGGCAACTGGTGTGAATGCCGTCCATGATGTCCTTGAGCATCTGTTGCAGCTCGCCTTCGCTCCACGCGCGCCGCCCGCTGTTCTGACTCATTTCGAGGCCCGACACCGCCACCCCGCCGGCATTGGCCGCCTTGCCCGGTGCGAACATGATCTTCGCATCCTTGAAGATATGCACACCCTCAAGGTTCGTGGGCATATTCGCGCCTTCGCTGACCGCGATGCAGCCGTTTTTGACCAGCGCCTTCGCATCCTCGCCGAGCAGTTCATTCTGCGTCGCGCACGGCAGTGCGACGTCGCAGGGCACGCCCCAGGGCGTCTTGCCCGCCGTGAAGCTCGCGCCCTTATACTCGGCGCAATAATCCTCGATCCGCCCGCGACGGTGGGTCTTGTGCGCCTTCACCCAGTCGATCTTTTCCTGCGTGATGCCGTCAGGATCGTGGATGAAGCCCCCCGAATCCGAGAAGGTGAGCACCTTGCCGCCGAGCTGGACGATCTTTTCGGCGGCATGCGTCGCGACATTGCCCGATCCCGAAATCACCGCGGTCTTGCCGACCAGATCCTGCCCCTTGGCTGCGAGCATGTTGGCGAGGAAATAGACGGCGCCATATCCGGTCGCCTCGGTGCGGATCAGCGATCCGCCCCATTCGAGCCCCTTACCGGTGAGCACCCCGGTAAATTCGTTGGTGATCCGCTTATACTGGCCGAACATGAAGCCGATTTCTCGGCCGCCGACCCCGATATCGCCCGCCGGCACGTCGATGTCGGCGCCGATGTGGCGATAAAGCTCGGTCATGAAGCTCTGGCAGAAGCGCATGATCTCGCGCACGCTCTTGCCCTTGGGGTTGAAGTTTGACCCGCCTTTGCCGCCGCCCATCGGCAGCCCGGTCAGCGCGTTCTTGAACGTCTGTTCGAACGCGAGGAATTTGAGCACGCTTTCGGTGACGCTCGGGTGGAAACGAATGCCGCCCTTATAGGGTCCGATCGCATTGTTGTTCTGGACCCGCCAGCCGCGCTGGACGCGAATATTGCCGTTGTCATCCTCCCAGCAGACGCGGAAGGATACGACCCGGTCGGGTTCGGCGATACGGCGCAAAATCTGTTGCGCGTGATATTCTTCCTTGTCGGCGATAAAATCGAAAATATCTTCCGATACTTCCTGTACCGCCTGAACGAACTCGGGCTGACCCGGGTTGCGCTTTTTGACGCCCTCCATGAACGTCGAAAAATCGACGTGATCCGAAACTGCCATGCACCCCTCCCCTGTTGTAAACGGGAAAGTCGGCGCGACCCCTGACGATTTTATCGTTGACCGACCTTGCGGAAGAAAGGCTACACCATCGCCGGACAAAGGCAAGACGGCGCATCGCGTCGCCGGGCTTTATTTAGGCAACCGATCAAAGGGGCAAAAATGAACGAGAGCAACGGCATGGCAGAGAGCAAGGCCGGGGGCATGACGGGCACCAACCGGGCGATATTGATCGCTGCCTTCATACTGCTGGCGGCCGCCATCGGCTATGCGATCTGGCGCGATTCCACCCCGTCCGCCGCAGATCCCGCCGCGCAGGCAGCAGCGCCTACCGATCAGCTCGCCGCATTAGAAGCGCGCACCCGCAGCGAACCGAACAGCGCCGAGGCGTGGACCGCGCTCGGCGCCGCGCGGTTCGACCTCGGCGATTTCAAGGGGGCAGCGACCGCCTATGAGAAAGGCGTCGCCATCGCTCCCGAATCGGCAGGACTGTGGTCGGCGCTGGGCGAAGCCCGCGTGATGGCGAGCGATCGCGACCCCATGCCGGCAAATGCACTCGAAGCATTTCAGAAGGCGATCGCACTCGACGCCAAGGACCCGCGCGCGCGTTATTTCATGGCGGTGAAGAAGGATATCGGCGGAGATCACAAGGGCGCGATCGACGACTGGTTCGCGCTGCTCGCCGACACGCCGCAGGGCGCACCCTGGGAGGCGGACCTGCGCCGGACGATCGAACAGGTCGGGCAGATCCACAAGATCGACGTCGCGCCGCAGCTCGCGACCACCCGGCCGCGCGCGCTGACCGCCGACGAAATGCCGGTCGCGGCGCGCGCCATCCCCGGCCCGAGCCGGTCGGAGATGGAGGCCGCATCACAGCTGCCCAAAGGCCAGCAGGATGCGATGATCGAGGGCATGGTGAGCGGGCTGGAAGCCAAGCTGAAGGCCGACCCAACCAACGTCGACCGCTGGATCATGCTCATGCGCAGCCGCATGACGCTGGGCGAAACAGCGAAGGCCGCGCAGGCGCTGAAGGACGGCATCGCCGCCAATCCCGGCGCGGCCGGGCGATTGAAGGCACAAGCCCAGCTGTTGGGGGTTCCGGGGGCTTAATCCGCGCTGGCGCCCAAGGGGAAAATGCCTATATTGATCCGGCTGCGGGGGGAACCAGAACATAGGGTCGCCGCGGCATTTCGCCGCGAGCGATTTCGGACGTATTTGCCCGGGACAGTCGTCCACTCTGTATCGGGCCTCGTGGTCTCATCCGTACCGCCGATGCACGGGCCATCGCGCCCGCACATCGACGTCGGAATGATATTTACCCTGCCATCAACGCGGCATTGCCGCCTGCAGCCGTAATATCGGTCGAGATCGTCTTTTCCTCGGCGAAGCGGTGCAAATAGTGCGGGCCGCCGGCCTTTGGCCCAGTCCCCGACAGCCCGCGCCCGCCGAAGGGCTGCGAGCCAACGATGGCGCCGATCTGGTTGCGGTTGACATAGACATTACCGACCTGGGCGCGCGCCGCGACATGTGCGGCAACGGCGTCGATGCGTGTGTGGACCCCCAGGGTCAGGCCGTAACCCGACGCGTTGATCGCATCGATCAGCTGGTCGAGTTCGCCGGCTTTCCATGTTGCGACGTGGAGCACAGGGCCAAAAATCTCGCGCTTCAGGTCGGTGACAGCATCGAGACGGATCAGCGCCGGCGGAACGAAATGACCTCCCTCCGGCAGGTTGTTCCGCCCGGCTTCGGCGATCACCCGGCCCGCAGCGCGCGCTTCGGCGACATAAGCGGCGATATTCGCCTGTGCCTCGTCGTCGATGATCGGCCCAACGTCGGTCGCCAGCAACGCCGGATCGCCGACATTGAGCTCGGCCATCGCGCCCGCGACCATTTCGATCATCCCGTCGGCAACATCCTCCTGCACACAAAGCAGGCGCAGCGCCGAGCAACGCTGTCCCGCCGACTGGAAAGCGCTGGCCACGGCATCGCGCGCGACCTGTTCGGGCAGCGCGGTCGAATCGACGATCATGGCGTTGGCGCCGCCGGTTTCGGCGATCAAGGTCGCGATCGGACCATCGCGCATCGCAAGGCCACGGTTGATCGCGCGCGCGACCTCGGTCGATCCGGTGAAGGCGACCCCGATGATATCGGCATGGCCGGTCAGCGCCGCGCCGACGGTCTCGCCGCGTCCGGGCAGATAATGGAGTATATCGCCGGGCACCCCGGCTTCGAGCAGAATCTCTACCGCCGCATGGGCGATCAACGGGGTCTGTTCAGCGGGCTTGGCAAGCACGGCATTGCCCGCCGCGAGCGCCGCCGACACCTGTCCGAGGAAGATCGCGAGCGGGAAATTCCACGGGCTGATGCACGCAAAAATGCCCTTGCCCTCGAGCATCAGCTCGTTGCGTTCGCCTGTTGGCCCCGGAAGCGCGACCGGATGAGTGAAGCCCGCGCGCGCCTGGCCCGCATAATAGCGCAGGAAATCGACGGCTTCGCGCACCTCGGCGATCGCATCGATCAGCGTCTTGCCTGCTTCGTCGATCGCAAGACCGAGGAACAGCGCGTCGCGTTCCTCGATCAGGTCGGCTGCACGTTCGAGCCGCTCGGCGCGGAACGCACCGCCGGCGAGGCTCCAGTCGCCCTGTGCCACGCGGGCGGCCGCGACCGCAGCAGCGACCGCAGCGGCATCGGCCTCGATCACACGGCCGACGACCGCACCGGTGGCGGGATTGCGTACCGCCTCGCCCGTGCCGCCGCGTGGTTCGCCGCCGACCAGCGGCGCCGCGACGATATCACCGCGCCGCGCCTTGGCGATCGCGGCGACCAGCGCCTCCGGCACGCCCGGCTCGCCGAGATCATAACCGCGCGAGTTGCGGCGTTCAGCCCCGTAGAGGCCGAGCCCGGTCGCGATTTTCGGCGCCGGAGCGTTTGCGATGCTGCGCGGGTCGACCGCCAGCTCCTCGGCCGTCACATCGGGGTCGGAGAATTGATGAACGAAACTGGAGTTCGCGCCATTTTCGAGCAGGCGACGGACAAGATAGGCGAGCAGGTCACGGTGCGTCCCCACCGGCGCATAAACACGCACGGGGCGCGGCGGCGGGAAGAGCGCGACGAGCGCGTCGTGCGCGCCCTCGCCCATGCCGTGCAACCGCTGAAGCTCATAGTCCGCGCCAGCAAACAGCTCCGCGACGAATGCCAGCGTCATCGCGTTATGGCTGGCGAAGGCAGGGAAGATGCAGTCCTGACATTCGCGCAGCAATTGCGCGCAACGGAGGTAATTGAGGTCGGTGTGCGCCTTTGCAGTGAAAACAGGAAAATCGTCCAGCCCCAGCACCTGCGCGCGCTTGATCTCGGTATCCCAATAGGCCCCCTTGACGAGGCGCATCGACACTTTGGCGCCCCGCGCTCGCGCGCGTGCCGCGAGCCAGTCGATCACCGCCGGTGCGCGCTTCTGATAGGCCTGGATCACGATCCCGAGTCCGGTCCAGCCGTCGGCGATCCCGGCGTCGAGCAACGCAGCGAACACGTCCATATGGGGTTCGAGCCGGTCGCTTTCCTCGGCGTCGATCATCAGCGGAATATTCACCGCGCGCGCGGCCTGCGCGAGTTCGATGACATGCGGGATCAGTTCATCGCGGACGCGCGCGGGCTGGAGATATTCGTAACGCGGGTGAAGCGCCGACAGCTTGATCGAAATCCCATGATTGGCGTGCGGATCGCCAGGCTTCGCATCGCGGCCGATACGCTGGATCGCGTCGGCATAGCTGTCATAATAGCGTGCGGCATCCTCGGCGGTGCGCGCGGCTTCGCCAAGCATGTCGAAGCTTGCGAGTTCGGACTTGTCCTTGTCGGCGCGCTTGACCGCAGCGTCGATCGTCTCGCCCATCACGAACTGCTGGCCGAGCATCTTCATCGCCGCGAGCGCCGCCTGACGAATCACCGGCTCGCCCGATCGGCGGATCATCGATTTGAGCAAGGTTAGCGGGTTCGCCTTGCTACCCATCGCGTCGAGCATCAGCGTCGCCGAGCCGAGCGACAGGCCGCGCGAGGACAGCGAAACGATGAGCGGGCTGTCGCCATCGTCGCCGTCGGCCCAGTGGCGCCCGGCGATCTTGTCGCGGATCAGTGCGTTGGCGGTCGCATTGTCAGGAACGCGCAGCAACGCCTCGGCGAGGCACATCAGCACGACGCCCTCTTCGGTCGAAAGACGATAGCGATTCATCAGCTGTGCAACGAGTGTCTCGCGCTCGCCCTCGGCCTTTGCCTTGCGGATCAGCGCGAGGCCCCGCCGCGTCACCGCATCGACGCTGGCGGGAGAGGTCGCAAGCGCGGCGCGCAGCTCGCCAACAAGCTCGGTTTCGGAACGACGGGCGAGAGCGCGCACCGCGGTGCGATCGGGGGAAGACATGGTCATACAGCCCCTTTAAAGCATCAAGTGAAGGCGATCTGACTTCATATTACTTTAGCAAACTATCTTTTGACCTATTTTACAGCATAATCTAGGCGAAACGGATGAAAAATGAAACATCAACAGTCGATATGGACGCGTTCGACCGCAAGATTATGTCCATCTTGCGCCAGGACGGGCGGATCACCTTCACCGAACTGGCGCAACAAGTGGGGCTGTCGAAAACCCCCTGCCAGCAGCGGGTGAAGCGTTTGCAGCAAAGCGGCGTAATCATCGGCTTTCGCGCGATTATCGACCCCGCCAAGGTTGGGCTCGATCATGTCGCCTTCACCGAAGTCAAACTGTCGGATACGCGCGAGGCAGCGCTGGAGCAGTTCAACGCCGCCGTGCGCGGCATTCCTGAAGTCGAGGAATGCCACCTGATCGCGAGCAGCTTCGACTATCTGCTCAAGGTCCGCACCCCCGATATTCGCCGTTACCGGATCATATTGGGAGAGAAAATCTCCAGCCTGCCCTTTGTCGCCAGCACATCGACCTTCGTTGCGATGGAAACAATCAGCGAAGCGGCGCGCTGAAGAGCCACGACGTGAACGCGCTCATCAGGGGATTGACCGCCGCCCTCGAAGACGGCAAAGCCCGTGCCGTCAGCCGATGCGGCAAAGCCATTTGCGCAATGACTTTGGAAAACAGCCGATCGGCGGGAATGCGGGTGTAGCTCAATGGCAGAGCAGAAGCTTCCCAAGCTTACGACGAGGGTTCGATTCCCTTCACCCGCTCCACCGTCACCCTCTGGTTCAGCATTTGAATGTCGCCATATGCAGTCAGGAAACTGATGTCGGCGGCGTCGCGGCCGACAGCAATCTTGGCCATTTCAGCCTCCTTTGCCATGCCAGTTGCGTCGACAAGATGCCATTCGCCGTCCAGAAACACTTCGGCGACGGCATGGAAATCCTGTGGCTCGACGTCAGGCGCATAGACGCTGACGACACGCGCCGGGATCGCCGAAGCCCGCGCGAGGCTGACCATCACATGCGCATAGTCGCGGCACACGCCGCGACGCTCGACGAAGCTGTCGAGCGCATTGGTCTCGGCGTCGCTCGATCCCGCAGCATAGGTAAAATGTTGCTCGATCCAGTCGCGCATCGCACCGATTTTTGCGCCACCTTCCGCCCCCCCAAACTCGTCGTGAACGAAGTGCATGAACTTGTTCGAAGCGCAGTAGCGCGATTCATTGAGATACTGGACGGCCTCGGCAGGGAGCCGGTGCAACGGCACCTTCGCCAGCGCCCGGTAATCGACCGCAACACGATCGATCTCCACCGTCGCCGTATAGCGGACGTTGAGTTCGCCGCCAGACCGCAACCAGATACGATCGCCGATCATGTCCTGCGCCGCGACGCGGGCGAAAAATTCGGTGGCGCCGACGTCGAGCGTCGCCGCGACGATCGCTTGCCCCGAGATCGCCGCCGCCTCGATATGGAGCATCAGATCGACGGGATCGCCGAGGCGATAATCGAGCACGGCGGTAATATTGAGCTTCATGACTGCCAACGCTCCAAAACGGAATCGGTGTCCACAGGGACGGAACGACCGAAATCCATAGCATGATTTTACCGGGTCGCTGTATGGCCCGCACGCACATCAAAAGGCGAAGCATCTGTGACCCCATCGCGTATCATCCCATTCATCGTCGCCACCATCTTCATGGACGCGGTTGGCTTTGGTATCATCATGCCCGTGTTGCCCCAGTTGGTGATGGAGGTTGGCGAGCTGGACCTGCCGCACGCGATCGAGGTCGGCGCGTGGATCGGGCTGGTGATGGCGGTCGCGACCTTCATCGCCTCACCGTTGCTCGGCAATTTGTCGGACCGTTTCGGACGGCGACGGGTGCTGCTGCTCGCGCTTGGCGGGCTGGCGGTCGATTATGCGCTGTTGACGGTGGTCGAGACTTTGCCCTGGCTGTTCATTGCGCGGGCACTGTCGGGGATTTTCGGGGGCAGCTACGCCGCGGCACAGGCCGCGATCGCCGACATCACCAAACCTGAGGAGCGCGCGCGCAACTTCGGCTTCGTCGGGGCGGCCTTCGGCGTCGGTTTCGTCGCCGGGCCGGCGATCGGCGGCTTGCTGGGTGAGATCGGCCCCCGCGCGCCCTTCGTCGCTGCGGCGGCGCTGGCGGCCGCCAACATGCTCTATGGCTTCTTCATCTTCCCCGAAACGCTGCCGCCCGAGCGCCGCCGCGCCTTCGACTGGCGCCGCGCCAATCCGCTCGGCGCGTTCCGCACGATGCGCAGCCTTCCCGGCATGGGCGGGGTGGCGAGCGTGCTGGTGCTGTGGCAGATCGCCAGCCTCGTCTATCCGATGACATGGAGCTTCTATGGCATCGCGCAGCTTGGCTGGACGCCGGGGATGATCGGAGCGAGTCTTGCCGCGGTCGGGGTGATGATCACACTCGGGCAGGTCTTCGTCGTCGGGCCGGCGGTCGCCCGCTTCGGCGAGCGCGACGCCGCGACGCTGGGCATCCTCGTCGCGGTCGCGGTCTATATTGGCTATGCCTTCGTCAACACAACCTGGGGCGCCTTTCTGCTGCTGATCCCGGTCGCGCTCCAGGCCCCCGTCCAGCCATCGCTGATGGCGCTGATGTCGCGCCGCGCAACGGCGGAGACGCAGGGCGAGGTGCAGGGCATTTCGGCGATGGCAATGGGGCTGGGGCAACTCGTCGCGCCATTGCTCCTCACCGGGACGATGGCATATTTCACCGCGGCGAACGCACCGGTTCATTTTCCGGGCGCCGCCTTCCTTGTCGCGGCGCTGTTCGGCTTGCTCGCAATACTGATGCTGCGCCGCCTGCCGCGCGTCACCGGCGCTGACGCGTCGGCCGATCAGATTCCGCCGTCGGTCACCGCATAGCCCGCGCCTTCGATCCCTGCGGTCAGTGCGGCGACGCACGCTGCGACGCGGGCGGCGTCAGTGGCGCGAATGACGAAGTTGGCGCCGGTGCGGCCTTCGCGGAAAAAGGGATAGCTGCCGATCGCCACGCCCTCATGCGTCCGTTCGGCGGCGCTCAATATGTCGGCAATCTCACTTTCAGGCGCCCAGGCGCCGATCGTGCGCGCGATCAGCGGGGCGCCGCCCTCGAGCGTCCCGGTCAGTGCGTCGAGCATTCCCGCGGTGATATGCGGCACCCCCGCCATCACGAACAGGCTGCCGATGCGGATACCCGGGGCGCCCGACATGCGGTTGGGAATCAGTTCGGCGCCATCGGGCGTCCGCGCCATGCGTAGCCGCGCTTCGGTCAGTTCGCCGCCGCGCGCAGTATAATAGCGTTCGAGGATCGCGCGTGCATCGGGATGAATGATGACATCGACCCCCAGTGCCTTGGCGATCGCATCGACGGTGATGTCGTCGTGCGTCGGGCCGATACCACCCGTGGTGAAGACATAGTCGTAGCGGGCGCGCAGCGCGTTTACCGCATCGACGATCTCATCCTCCACATCGGGAACGATCCGCACCTCACGGAGGCGAATCCCCTGCACGTCGAGCCAGGTCGCAATCTGGGCGACATTCTTGTCCTGCGTGCGGCCCGAGAGAATCTCGTCGCCGATCACCAACACGGCGGCTGTCCAGATGCGTTCGTCGCTCATCCCCTTGCCTTACGCCGACGCCGTGACAAAACAAGCACCTGCGGTGGCACGGCATCAATGTTCATGATATGTTCGAAATCGAATCATATGCGCAAGGGAGACGTCACATGGCCAACGATCTGATTTTCTATACCAACCCGATGTCGCGCGGTCAGATTGTCCGCTGGATGCTCGAAGAGGTGGGCGCACCCTATGAACAGCGATTGCTCGACTTTGATACGACGATGAAGGCGCCCGGCTATCTCGCTGTCAATCCGATGGGCAAGGTTCCGGCGATCGTCCATGGGGACCGCGTCGTCACCGAGTGTGCGGCGATCTGCGCCTATCTGGCCGATGCTTTCCCCGATGCGAAACTGGCGCCCGCGCTCGCTGCGCGCGCCGATTATTATCGCTGGCTGTTCTTTACCGCAGGGCCAGTCGAACAGGCGATTACGGCGAAACATCTCGGCTTCGAGCCTACGGGGGAGCAACAACGCTCGGCGGGCTTTGGTTCGCTTGAGGCCGCACTCGATGCTCTCGAAGGCGCGGTCGCAGGCAAGGCGTTCGTCGCGGGCGACAGCTTTACCGCCGCCGATGTCTATGTCGGCAGCCAGATCGACTGGGGTCTGCAATTCGGCACCGTCCCATCGCGCCCGGCGTTCGAGGCCTATGTCGCGCCGCTACGCGAGCGCGCCGGCTACAAGCGCGCCAAGGAAATCGACAACGGCCTGATTGCGAAGATGCAGGAGGCGAACCCCGGCTGAGCAGACATCGGTTGGGGGCAAAGCTTAACGCTCTCCCAATTCGTCACCCGGATTTGATCCGTGGTCCAGCGGCGCAAGCGCAAATGGACCCCGAATCAAGTCGGGGTGACAATGGAGGATGCGCCGCCTTTTGATCGTTGGCCGCTACCCTGCTCACAAACTTACGCACCGGCAAAGCCCAACAAAAAAGCCCGGCGAATCGCTTCGCCGGGCTTTTTTGTGCGTGATGTCCGTCCGCTTAGTCGCGGCTGCCCAGAAGATTGAGCAGGAAGGTGAACATGTTGACGAAGTCGAGATAGAGCGTCAGCGCGCCCATGATCACCGACTTGCCGACAAAGTCGGTCCCGCGGACATAGAAATACATGCTCTTGATCTTCTGCGTGTCATAGGCCGTCAGGCCTGCAAACAGCAGCACGCCGATTACGCTGATCGCGAAGCTAAGCGCGCTCGACTGCACGAACATGTTGATCACCATCGCAACCAGGATGCCGACGACACCCATGATCAGGAAGGTACCGAAACCCGACAGATCCTTCTTGGTCGTATAGCCATAGAGGCTAAGGCCCAGAAAGGCTGCGGCGGTCGCGAAGAAGGTCGTTGCGATCGACGTACCTGTGAAAGTGATGAAAATCGTCGACATCGACAGACCCATCACACCGGCATAGACCCAGAACAGTGCCTGTGCCGCTCCGGTCGACAGCTTGTTGATGCCAAAGCTCAGCACCAGCACGAAGGCCAGCGGCGCCAGCATCACCACCCACATCAAGGGAGTGCCAACCATCGAAGCGGTGAAGCCCGACTGGAATGCCAGCATTGCGACGACGCCGGTCAGCAAAACGCCCGACGCCATATAGTTGTAAACCGACAGCATGTACGACCGCAGGCCGGCATCGACGGCCTGGTCCATCGCGTTCGCGTTGGCTCCGAAACCGGAAGCCGCCATATTGGGGTCGTTCCAATTAGCCATTGTCTTATTCTCCATCACCGGCCAGCCCATACCGGCCGTGGGTAGCAATATCGTGATTTTCCTGTCCGCTTTCAAGCGAAACCGGACAAGAGGTCATGTTTGCCGTTTTCGTGTCGATACAATGGCCTATGTTAGGGACATCATGTCGACCCACCGCCTGTTCGTCGCGCTACGCCCGCCGCACGCCATTCGCGCCTTGCTGATCGCCGCGATGCACGGCGTTTCGGCCGCGCGCTGGCAGGATGACGACCAGCTTCATTTGACGCTGCGCTTCATCGGCGAGGTCGATCATCATCGCGCCGAGGATATCGCCGCCGCGCTCGGCGCGCTGCACGCCCCGGCGATCACTGCGCGCATCGCCGGGACCAGCCTGTTCGAACGGCGCGGGCAACCGCATATGGTGTGGGCAGGCGTCGAACCGCTGGCACCGCTCGCCGCGCTCCATCGCAAGGTCGATCAGTTGCTCGCGCGCGTGGCAATCGCCCCCGAAACCCGGGCCTTCGTGCCGCATATCACGCTGGCGCGCCTCAATCGCACGTCGGGGCCCGTCGCGCCCTTCCTTGCGCAGAGCGGCGATCTGACGAGCCAGCCCTTCGTCTTTAATCATGTATTGCTTTATGAAAGTGAGCTCGCGCACGGCGGCGCCCGCTATCATCCGGTCGCGCGCTATCCGCTCGATCCCGACGCATCGGCGACCAGCGCTGCCGCGACCGCCGAAACATCGTCCCACGTCACGCCGAACCCGCCCGCGTCGCCATAATAGGGATCGGCCACGCTGTCGCCCCGGCGACCCGGCACCAGATCGAGCATCAACCGCAGCCGCGCCGTCGCATCGGCGGGGGCGATCGCGCGGGCGTCGCGGAGGTTATTATCGTCGGCGGCAAGGATTAGGTCGAAGCGATAGAAATCGTCGCGGGTCAGCTGGCGCGCGCGGAGGTCGCCGATATCGGTGCCGCGCCGCCGCGCCTCTGCCTGCGCGCGGGCATCGGGAGGGCGGCCGACATGCCAGTCGCCGGTTCCCGCCGAATCGAGCGTCGCGTCGATCCCGGCATCGGCGAAGGCCGCGCGTGCGGCGCCCTCGGCCAGCGGCGAGCGGCAGATGTTGCCGAGGCACAGAAAGAGGATCGCGGGTCTATTTTGTCTATCATTGCCCATGTCGCGTATCTTCCACACCTGAAACGAAGTTGAACCAACATTCAACTTGCGCGACCATCGCGCTCTGCTAGCCATGAGGGATAAAGCGATAACGGGTCAGGGAGAGAGTTGCCAGATGGCTGAAATGGTCCATGAGAATGCGACGGCCGGTGAACAGGCGCCGCAGCCGGTCACCAGCGCCAGCAGCTATAGCTGGTACGTGCTGGGCGTCCTTGTCGTCGTCTATATCCTCAATTTCATCGACCGGCAGATCCTCAGCATCCTGGCGGTCGACATCAAGGCCGATCTGGGACTGACCGATGCCGATATGGGCTTTCTCGGCGGGGCCGCCTTCGCGGTCTTTTATGCGCTGTTCGGCATTCCGCTGGGCCGGCTGGCCGACAATTGGAGCCGGGTGAAATTGCTGTCGATCGGCCTCACGCTCTGGTCGGTCATGACCGCATTATCGGGGTTCGCCTATAATCAGTTCACCCTGACCATGGCGCGCATGGGGGTCGGGGTCGGCGAGGCGACCGCAAGCCCGACCGCCTATTCGCTGATCTCCGACTATTTTCCCAAGCGGCAGCGGGCGACCGCGCTCGCGATTTATTCATCGGGCCTCTATCTGGGCGGCGGCGTTTCGCTGTTCATCGGCGCGTTGATCGTCGAGGCGTGGAACCGCGGTTATCCAAGCGGCGGCCCGCTGGGGCTGGTCGGGTGGCAGGCGGCGTTCCTCGCGGTCGGCATCCCCGGGCTGCTCCTCGCGCTGTGGGTGGCGTCGCTCCGCGAACCGGCACGCGGCGCGATGGACGGCGTCCCCACCCACGGCTCGCCCACGCCGTTCCGCGCCTTTGGCAAGGATCTGACGATGATCGTGCCGCCGCTGACCCTGATCGGGGCGTGGCAGCGCGGCCCGACGGCGCTGGCCATCAACATAGGCTTCGCCGCCTTCATCGCCGCCTTTGCCTGGTGGATGATCAGCCTGACCGGCAATTTCCCGCAATGGGTGGCGGTCGGCATCGGCTATTATGCGGTATTTTCCTGGGCCTGCACGCTGCGCGCCCATGATCCGGCGACCTTCCGGCTGATCTGGGGAACCCCGGCGTTCATCTGTACGACGCTGGGCTATGGGCTGGTCGCCCTTGCCGCCTATGGGCTGGCATTCTGGTCGGCGCCATATGCCGAAACCGTATTGGGACTGCCCAAGCAGGAACTGGCGTTCATTTTGGGCGCCAATGGCGCCGCCAGCGGCTTTATCGGTGTGATCATCGGCGGCCGGATGGCCGACGCCCTGCGCGCGCGCAATCCGGCGGGCCGCATTTTGATGATCATATTCGGCGTCGTCGCGCCGATCATCCCGATCTGGATCGGCTATACGACCGAGAATTCGACGCTGTTCTACACCATGAACTTTCTGGCGGGGATGTTCGGCGCGACCGCGCTCGGTGCCGCAGCGGCGACGACGCAGGATCTGGTGCTGCCACGCATGCGCGGGACGGCGACCGCCGCCTTCTTTCTGGGCACCACGCTCGTCGGCCTGTCGTTCGGCCCCTATATGGTCGGGCAGATTTCGGATCTGGCCGGAACGATAGTGGGCGGCAAACCGGTCGGCGATCTGCGTACCGGCATCCTGTCGCTGATCGGCGTCGCGCCGATCGCCCTCGCCCTGCTGCTTTACGCCTATCGCGCCGTTCCGCAGGCGGAGGCGACGATCGTCGAACGCGCGGAGGTGTAAAACGCGCAGAGGCATATAGGGCCGCCGATGGCGGCCCCGGCGTCCCTGGCAGGTTGCGAATGAGGAAAGCCCCTCCCCCGAACGGGAGGGGCTTTATGGCGTCAGGCGCCGACGGCGGAGGTCAGGCTCCGCCCTCGACGATCACGCCGCAGACGACGCGCCCGCCGCTGTTGCCGCTCGGGTCGCTCTTCATATCGTCGGGACCGGCATGGATGACGAAGGCCGCGCCGTCGGCGTCGATCACCCCGCCTTCACCGGTCAGCCGGTTACCGACGAGACGCAGCGTCGCGCGGCCGATCGTGTCGGTTTCAACCACCAGATTGGGCAGGTCACCATGATGCGCGCCGAGCGGATTGTCGCGGCCGTGCTGGGCGCCGGTCGGGTTCCAGTGCGGGCCGGCCGTGGTGAAGTCCGGCGCATCGCACCGGCCAACGGCGTGGACGTGCATGCCATAGGTGCCCGCGGCAAAGCCGCGCGCGACAACCTCAAGCCGGAGGCCGCTGCTGTCCTTGAAGATATCGACGCGGCCCCGGTCGGCGCCGCGCGCATCGGTCAACTGGGCATGGGCGTCGGGAACGGGCAGATTCTGCGCAGGATCCTTGCCGCCGCCCATCGAGGCGCAGCCGGTCAGGGCGAGTGCGCCCAGCGCGACGATGCCAGGAACCACAAAGCGCTTGCTGGATGGTGTGTTCATCAATTTTCTCCCCGATAGTCAGACTGATATCACAACGCCGTAGCGGTGTTTTGCGATCCCGCCCAGTCAGGATGCGCCTATTCGGCGCTGGTTCCAATAGCGATGTGGCGAAATCCATGCCGCAACACTTCGTCGGGACGATAGATGTTGCGCAGATCGACGAGCAGGCGGTCGGTCATGCTGGCACCGAGCCGCGCGAGATCGAGCGCGCGGAAGGCGTCCCATTCGGTGACGATCGCAACCGCGTCGGCGCCCTCGGCGGCGGCATAGGCGCTTTGCTTCATTTCGACTTCGGGCATCATCGGCGCCGCAATTTCCATTCCTTCGGGATCATAGGCGGTCACCCGCGCGCCGGCGTCGATCAGCGTCTGGACGATTGCCAGGCTAGGCGAATCGCGCATGTCGTCGGTGTTCGGCTTGAAGGTCAGCCCCAGCAGGGCAACGGTCTTGCCGCGAGCGTTGCCGCCCATCGCCTGGATGATCTTGCGCCCCATCGCCCGCTTTCTGAGGTCGTTGGCAAGCACGGTCGCCTCGACCAGACGCAGCGGCACGTCATTGTCCTGCGCGGTCTTCAACAGCGCCAGCGTGTCCTTGGGAAAGCAGCTGCCGCCATATCCGGGGCCCGCGTGAAGGAATTTGGCGCCGATGCGGTTGTCGAGCCCGATCCCGCGCGCAACGTCCTTTACCTCGGCCCCAACGGCCTCGCACAGGTCGGCGATCTCGTTGATGAAGGTGATCTTGGTCGCGAGAAAGGCATTCGCGGCATATTTGATCATCTCCGCCGTGCGGCGGCGGGTGACGAGGATCGGCGCTTCGTTGAGAAACAGCGGGCGATAGACTTCGCGCAGCACGGCTTCGCCGCGATCATCCTCGGCGCCGATGACGATGCGGTCGGGGCGCTTGAAGTCGCCGATCGCCGCGCCTTCGCGCAGAAATTCGGGGTTGGACGCGACGCTGTGTTTGCGGCCGGGGGCGCCTTCGCGCAGGATGCGCTCCACCTCGTCGCCCGTGCCGACCGGGACGGTCGATTTGGTGACGATGACGCAGTCATGGTCGAGCGTCGCGGCGAGTTCCTCGGCGGCGCCGAAGACGTAGGACAGGTCGGCGTGACCGTCGCCGCGGCGCGACGGCGTTCCCACGGCAATGAACACCGCATCGGCGCCAGCGACCGCCGGGGCGAGTTCGGTGGTGAAGGACAGGCGTCCCGCCGCGACATTGGCGGCGACCAGCGCGTCAAGACCGGGTTCGTAAATCGGCATCCGCCCTGCATGCAGCGCGTCGATCTTGGCGGCGTCCTTGTCGACGCACACGACATCATGCCCGAAGTCGGAGAAGCACGCCCCCGACACCAAGCCCACATAGCCGGTTCCGATCATCGCGATTTTCATTGGGGATAGCCTTTTACAGTTGCGGACGGTGCAGACGGCATCGCGGCCGGTCCTTATCCGTGCGGATGCGGCGCGTCCTTAAGCCCAAATGGCGCAAAGAGAAAGGGCCGCGAATCGCTTCGCGGCCCTTCCATCAAACGCATTTCCGATCAGCGATCAGAAGACGCGCGCATATTGTTCGTTGCCGACGAAGCCGAGCTTGCCGACGCCGCTGCGCTTCACCACCGCCATGACATTGTCGACGATGTAGTAACGCGCATAGGGATCGGGCTGGACCTGCAATTCCGGTTCGACGGGCAAAGCCTTGGTCTGTTCCAGATAATTTGCCAGCTGTGCCAGATCGACCGGCGTTCCGTTCCAGGTGATCGTCCCGGCGGGGTCGATCATCACCTTATTCTTTTGCGGATCGACGTTGCTCGGATTCTCATTGGGAACCGGAAGATCGATCTTCACCGCGTGGGTCTGGACCGGGATGGTGATGATGAACATGATGAGGAGCACGAGCATGACGTCGATCAACGGCGTCGTGTTCATATCCATCATCGGTTCATTGTCGTCCCGATCGCCAACTGCCATAGACATGAGTCTATTCCTTTTTTTCTATGCCGGAACCGCCCTTACAGGCGGCTCACCGCAACCGCACCAGCAGCCGGTTCGGAAATGAAGCCGATCTTCTGGAAGCCAGCGAACTGCATGGTGTAGATCACCCCGCCGATGCACTGATACGGCGTGTTGATGTCGCCACGGATATGCACTTCGGGGAAATTTTCCTCGGTGATATTCTGCGGTCCGCCGATATCCTCAAGCAGCTGCTTGAGCTTTTCCTGTCCGCGTTCGAGCAATTGTTTCGAATCGACCGGGGTCTGGCCCCAATAAACTTCGCATGCCGCGCTTTCGGGGTTGGGTTTGCCGTCGCCATCGGTGTCCGCCGAACGAACCGACAGCAGAACATTTTCAGGCTTGGTTGTCGTAACTTCAAACTGCACGTCGGGCAGCTCGAGGTCCACCGTCTCCAGCACCACGGGAACCGTGATGAGGAAGATGATGAGCAACACCAGCATGATGTCCACGAGCGGCGTCGTGTTGATTTCGGACATAGGGGCGTCTTCGCCCTTGTTGCCTGCACTCATCGCCATAGGATTAGCATCCTGTCACAAAATTTCTATCATGGACCCGGGCGGCCGCCGCGTGCGACGACCGCCCTGTCCCTGCCTTCCCGTCCCGAGGGACGGGAAAGTAGATCAGGCCTTCTTCGGCGCGGCGGCCGGAGCGGCAGCCTTTGCCGGTGCGGTCGAGATCGGCTTCACCTGGCCGCCCGACATGATCGAACCGAGAACGTCGTTCGAGAAGGTCGACAGACGGCGGGCGATCGCCTTGTTGCGGCTCTGCAGCCAGTTGAACGCGAGAACGGCGGGAACGGCGACGATCAGACCGATGGCGGTCATGATCAGAGCTTCACCGACCGGACCGGCGACGGTGTCGATCGATGCCTGACCCGACGCACCGATCTTCACGAGTGCGCGCAGAATACCGATAACGGTACCGAACAGACCGATGAACGGTGCGGTCGAACCGACGGTCGCGAGGAAGGCGAGGCCGCCGTTGAGCTTCGAGTTGATGTGGTTCTGCGAACGCTCGAGGGTGCCGTGCATCCAGTCATGCGCTTCGACGGGGTCGGTCAGCTTGTTATGCTCTTCGTTGGCGCGAAGTCCGTCTTCGACGACCTGGCGATACGCGCTGTTCTTTTCGAGCTTCGCTGCACCTTCGGCGAGCGTCGGTGCGCGCCAGAAATTGGCGTCGACTGCCTTGCCCTGGCTCATCACCTTATTCTGTTCGAACAGCTTGGTGAACAGGATGTAGAGCGTGCCGATGAACATGATCAGCAGGATGAGGAAGGTCAGCTGCGAAACGACGCCGCCTTCGCACAGTGCGGGGACGAGACCATAGGGGCTCTGGCCCTCTTCCTTGACGCACATCGACGCGGGCATCAGGCTGAGGCCTGCGTCATGAGCGGCTGCCGGCGCCGCAGCGGCGGCATTTGCGATCAGATTAAACATTGTGGAAATTCCCTCTCAAATATTCGTAAATCAAGAAAACTGGATGCCCTTGAAACCGATATCCGTGCCGATAATCAGCGCGGAATCTGCCAACGGATACGATTGCTGTAAGTCCCGCCCGTGGGGTTGCCCGCACGGTCCTTGCCCGGGTTGAACCGGCCGCGGCGCGTGATGAGCTTGCAGGTTTCGGCGTCCAAATCGCCATGACCACTCGAAGACGTGATATCGCATGACGTGATGCGGCCATCGGCACCATAGGAGACGCGGAAACCGGTCGTCCCTTCACGCTCTTCGCGCATGGCGCGTGCCGGATAATCGTCGTTCGTCGCCCAGCGGCCCGGGTTGCCCTTAGGCGTACCAGCGGCACTGAGATCCGGAGTCGGCGGCGGCGCAGGGGGAGCCGGCGGGGTATAAACCGGCGGCGGCGGCGCGGGGGGGATTTCGCGCTGCGACTGCATCGTGTTCGTTTGCACCGGCGGCGGGATCACCGACGGCGGCGTCACCACCGGCGGCGGCGGCGGCAGGACATTGTCCGGCGGCGGCGGCGGCGGCGGTTCTTCCGGCGGCGGCGGCTCTTCAACGTCCACCACGTCCAATTTTTCGGCAATTTTCTTGACGATACTGATGTTCAAGCCGTTAACTAGGCCATAGCCCAGAACCGCTGTGAACAAACCGACCAAGACAATTGCCACTACCCTATTTTTAGGGTCGACATTATCACCATAAGCCATTCAGGAACGACGCTCCTTGCTAGATCATCCTGACACCAATCCAATACCGTCAGGGGGAGTTGCAATAAGCCCGGATGATTTCCGATGCGTTCCGCAGACCCGACGGCGCAGCAACCGGCCATATCTGTTCTTGCCGGTCGCTTCGACTGCCGTCCTATCGCGGTGGCGGCAAGTTCGCAAACCCTTTATCAGCGGTTAATGTGGAGTGCCTCATGATGAGGCTTTGGACATCGACAGCGGTGTTACATATGTTGGAAAGCGAAACGATCATGCGCGCATTTTTGCCGGCCGCGCTCGCCGGCCTGGTTACGCTAAGTTACGGGATTCCCCAAGTTTCGGCAATGCAGGCGCCGCCGCCGGCAGCCGCCGCCGCCAGCCCTTTCAGCTATGCCGACATCGCCGATCTGGCCACCAGCGCCCCCATGGTATTGCACGCCAGCATCCACACGGCCGCGCCGCTGAAACCCGAGCAAGCCCCCGGGCTGGCGGCCGGCCGGGCTCGATTCTACGTCGAAGCGAACGTCATTAGCCTGATTCGCGGCGCCGGACCGCTGGCCGCGCGCATCTCCTATCTCGTCGACCTGCCGCTCGACGCCAGAGGCAAACCGGTGAAGCTGAAAAAGAAGCAGCCGGTCCTGATCTTTGCCCGCCCCGTCGCGGGCACGAGCGCCGGGAACAACAGCACCAACAGCGTCCGGCTGGTCGCCCCCGACGCCCAGCTCATCTGGGATCCGGCGACCGATGCGCAGCTGCGCGCGGTCCTGACCGAACTGGTCAAACCCGGCGCTCCCCCGGCGATCACCGGCATCGCCAACGGCTTTCACGTGCCCGGCACCCTGCCCGGCGAGGGCGAGACGCAATTGTTCCTCAACACCGAAACGGGCGAGCCGGTGTCGCTGACCATCCTGACCGCCGCCGACGGATCGCGCCGCTGGGCCGCGGCATTCGGCGAGATCGTCGACGGATCGGCCGCGGTTCCGGCGCGGGGGACACTCGCCTGGTATCGCCTCGCCTGCGGCCTGCCGCGCCAGCTGCCGCTGAACAAGCTCGCGGGCACCGC
Organism: Sphingopyxis selenitireducens; assembly: GCF_051550705.1. Classification (NCBI taxonomy): domain Bacteria; kingdom Pseudomonadati; phylum Pseudomonadota; class Alphaproteobacteria; order Sphingomonadales; family Sphingopyxidaceae; genus Sphingopyxis; species Sphingopyxis selenitireducens. Next base: position 179,602 of record NZ_JBPULG010000004.1, on the reverse strand, counting down.
GCCCGAGGACCGGCGCAAGGCGGCGTCGGATTATGGCGTCGTGCTGGGCGCGCTCGGCGAATGCACGCGCACCCGCAAGCCACCGGCGAACTGACGGACCGCGCACTGCGGACTTGTTTCCGGCCCAAAAGCCGATAGGGCGCTGCCACCGGCGGGAACGCCCCGCGCCTTATCTATATGGAGTGTCCGCATGTCTCCCCACCCCGCCCCGTCCGCCCCCCGGCCGCCCCTGCGCGTGGCGCTCGCCGGAATTGGCGTCGTCGGCGGCGGCGTGGTGCGCTTGCTCGAGGCGAACCGCGACCTGATCGCCCGCCGCGCCGGACGCGCGATCGAGATCGTCGCGCTGTCGGCGCGCGACCGCCACAAGGACCGCGGCATCGACCTGTCGGCCTATCGCTGGGAAGATGATATGGCGGCGCTCGTCGGCGCCGATGACGTCGATGTCGTCGTCGAAATGGTCGGCGGCGCCGATGGTCCCGCATTGACGCTGGCGCGCCAGACGCTCGGCGCGGGCAAGGCGCTGGTGACCGCGAACAAGGCGATGATCGCGCACCACGGGCTCGACCTCGCACGGCTCGCCGAGAGCACCGACACGCCGCTGAAATATGAAGCGGCGGTCGCGGGCGGCATTCCGGTGATCAAGGCAATCCGCGAGGGCGCATCGGCGAACGAGATCGCGCGCGTCTATGGCATCCTCAACGGCACCTGCAATTATATCCTGACGCTGATGGAGCGCGAAGGCGCGGGCTTTGCCGAAGCCCTCGCCGCCGCGCAGGCCGAAGGCTATGCCGAGGCCGATCCGACCTTCGATGTCGACGGCATCGACGCCGCGCATAAATTGTCGATCCTTGCCTCGCTCTGCTTCGGGACCCGGCTCGACATCGATGCGGTGACCGCGAACGGCATCCGCAACATCATCGCCGCCGACATTCGCGAGGCCGAGGCGCTGGGCCACCGCGTCCGCCTGATCGGCATGGCCGAGCGCGACGAAACCGGGCTGTCGCAGCATGTCCAGCCGTGCCTCGTCCCCGCCGACCATCCGCTCGCCTATGTCCCCGGCGCATTGAATGCCGTCGTCGCCGAAGGCAATTTCGTCGGCCGCCTGTTCTTCGAGGGCGCGGGCGCGGGCGCGGGCCCGACGGCTTCGGCGATCGTCGCCGATATCATCGACATTGCGCGCGACGAATATGGCCCCGCCTTTGCGATGCCGGTCGATGCGCTCGACCAGGCGCCGGTCGCCGACGCCGGCGCGCGCGTCGGCAAACATTATGTCCGCCTGATCGTCGAAGACCGGATCGGCGTCCTCGCCGAAATCGCGACCGCGATGCGCGACGCCGGTGTGTCGATCGAAAGCTTTATCCAGCGCGGCAACGGAGCCGAAGGCGGCGTCGTCATCGCACTCGTCACCCACGAAGGCCCGGCGAGCGCCATCCACGCCGCGCTGGCGATCCTCGCCGCGTCGGACCATGTCGTCGGCACCCCGATGCACATGCCGATTCTGGCGCTTTAAGGCTCGGGCTCGGGCGGCGGCGGAGTCCCCGTTTCGGGGTCGGTCGCGCGCTTCGCCGCTTCATAGAGAGCGTTATATTCGGGGCCGGGCTTTGCGCGGCCGCCCAGCGACATCCAGTTGTGGGGCAATTTGTCGAGGGTCATCGCCTGCGCCTCTGCGCGCGGCAATTGCGGTTTGGCCGAGCGCCCCACCCCCGCGATCGCGCGCAATTCGGGTGACAGCCGGTGGCGTTCGGTATCGCTACCGCACACGGTGATCGATCCGTCATCGGCGGGTTTGCAGCGGCGGATCGGGTCCACCATCTCCTTGGCATTGGCGGCGGCTGTTTCGGCGTTGCGGGGCGGCGGAGGTGCGGGCGGCCCCTGCATCTGCGCTCCGGCCGTCACGGTCATGACACATGCGAGCGCGAAGGCGGCGCCGAAACGGGCGAAGCATCCTCGACAAGCGGTTCGACCGGCCATATGGCGCGCACAATGCCCGACCGGGGCAACAAGGCAAGAAGAAAGACGGAGATCATCGGATGACGAACAGCAGCAACCTCGACCGCGTCCTCGTGCTCGAAATGGTGCGCGTCACCGAAGCCGCGGCGATCGCCGCCGCCAAGCTGATCGGGCGGGGCAATGAAAAGGCAGCCGATGCGGCTGCGGTCGAAGCGATGCGCACCGCCTTCAACACCCTCTATATGGACGGCACCATCGTCATCGGCGAAGGCGAGCGCGACGAAGCGCCGATGCTGTATATCGGCGAAAAGGTCGGCAGCGCGCCCGGCAAGGGCCCGAAGATCGATATCGCGGTCGATCCGCTGGAAGGCACGACGATCACCGCCAAGGCCGGCCCCAACGCGCTCGCGGTGCTCGCGATCGCTGAGGAAGGCTGCCTGCTCAACGCCCCCGACGTCTATATGGACAAGCTCGCGGTCGGCCCCGGCTATTCGCCGAACATCGTCAATTTCGACAATAGCGTCGCGCAGAATGTCGAAGCGGTGGCAAAGGAAAAGGGCTGCGGCCCCGAAGACATCATGGTGTGCGTGCTCGACCGCCCGCGCCACGAGGCGATCATCGCCGAATTGCGCCGCATCGGTTGCGGCGTCGCGCTGATCCCCGACGGCGACGTCGCCGGCGTGATCGCGACGACCAACCCCGAAACCAATGTCGATATCTATATGGGCAGCGGCGGCGCGCCCGAGGGCGTGCTGGCCGCAGCGGCGCTGCGCTGCGTCGGCGGTCAGTTCAAGGGCCGCCTGTTGTTCCGCAACGACGACGAACGCAAGCGCGCAGCCAAATGGGGCGTCGAGGACCTCGACCGCGTCTATGACCTCGAAGATCTTGCCAAGGGCGACGTGATCTTCGCCGCGACCGGCGTCACCGACGGATCGCTGCTGCGCGGGGTCAAGCACCGCCGCGACGGCGTGATGACGACCGAAACGGTCGTGATGCGCGCGTCGTCGGGCACGGTGCGCTGGGTCAAGGGCGAGCATCGCGCGGGGTAAGGCGCGTTCGCGCGCAACGGGTTGTCGCGTGGCAGTAAGTAGTCGGAATGAGCTGTTCCCCGGCGCGAGCCGGGGGCCATAAGCGCGCGCTCCGCATGGACCCCGGATCAAGTCCGGGGTGACGAAGTGGAAGTGGTAGCTAGCGACCGGTAGCGGCCATCTACTTTCCGCCACCCCGAGCTTGACCCGGGGCCTGCCTTATCTTTTGATGGGGCAATGGAACGTCATCCGTGCGTCTACATCCTCGCGCGTTCGTCGCACGGAACCTTCTATACGGGCGTCACCTCGAATCTCGTTCAACGTATCCACCAACATCGAGCTGGCACGTTCGAGGGTTACGCCAAGGAATATGAAATCAAACGTCTCGTCTGGTTTGAACGTCACGAGACGATGGATATAGCGATCCTGCGAGAAAAGCGGATCAAGCGATGGCTGCGTTCATGGAAATATGATCTGGTCAACGCCATGAACCCGACGTGGCGTGATCTGGCCGAAGACTTCGGATTTGACCCGTTGCCGCTGGAAAAAAGGAAGGCGGGTCCCGGGTCAAGCCCGGGATGACGAAAGTGGGGCGCGACAGCTCACCATCCCATTGCCGCCCCCTCCATCGTCGTCACCCCGGACTGGATCCGAAGCCATCGCAGCCCTAGCCCTCTGGCCTCGGGTCAACCCCGGCATGAGACGGGTATCAGAAAATCCCCGCCGCCAGCCCCTCGGCCAGTGCGGCGCCGAGGTCGTGGGCTTCGGCTAGCCGGTCTGGCGCGATCGTCTTTGGCGCCAAGATTGCTTCCGGCGTCTGCGCAGCGGTGTTGACGATCACCGGATCGGCGACGCGTTTCAGCCGCCAGCCGGTGGCAATGCGGTCGAGTTGGCGCTGGGCGTTTTCGCCGTCGGAGCCGGCGCAGATGATCGTGGCATAGGGGCGGCCTTCGATCCGGCCGAGGCAGGGGTAATAGCAGCGGTCGAACATTTCCTTCATCGCGCCCGACAGCGCGGCGAGATTTTCGGGGCCGATGAAGAGATAGCCGCCCGCCGCCTGCAGCATTTCGGGCGTGACATCGGCGGCGGCGGCGAGCCGCGACGCTGCGCCGCCGCCCGCCGCCGCAGCTTCGGCGAGCGCGCGGCTGCCGCCGGTGCGGCTGTGCCAGGCGATCAACAGGGTCGGCGGGGTCTGGTCCATAGCCGATGCTTGCCAAGCAGGGACGTCCGGCGCAAGCTGCCCCGAAATATGGGGGAGAAATGATATGCGCCGTTTGACCGTCCTGTTGCTGGCGACCTGCCTGCCCTTCACCGCCCCCCTTCCCGCCAGCGCGCAGGATGCCGCGAGCGCGGCGACCCGCGCGGCGCAGGCCGAACTGGCGGCGCGTCTGCCGCTCGACGATCCGCGCGACATGGCGAATGTCATGCGCGGCAAGGTCGCCGAGATTACCGATGGGGTGATATTGACCAAGGACGGCAAGACGGTGTGGGACCGGCGGCCCTATGCTTTCCTTGCCGCCGAGCGCGCGCCCGATACGGTCAATCCGTCGCTGTGGCGGCAGGCGCGGCTGAATGCGGTGCATGGATTGTTCGAGGTGGTGCCGGGGAAGATCTGGCAAATCCGCGGCTATGATATTTCGGTGATGACGATCATTCGCGGCAAGGCGGGCTGGATCGTCGTCGATCCCCTGCTGTCCGAAGAGGCGGCGGCGGCGGGATGGAAGCTGTTCGCCGACACGGTCGAGGCGAAGTCGGGCAAGCTGCCGATCAGGGCGGTGATCTTCAGCCACAGCCACAGCGACCATTTCGGCGGGGTCGGCGGCATCGTGACGCCAGAGCAGGTGAAGCGCGAAAAAATCCGCATCATCGCGCCGCACGGTTTTTCCGAAGAAGCGACGTCGGAAAATGTCCTCGCGGGCGGCGCGATGGGGCGGCGCGCGCTCTATATGTTCGGGTCGATCCTCGCGCCCGGACCGACGGGACAGGTCGACACCGGGCTGGGGCCCAAGCTTTCGTCGGGGACGATCGGATATATGGAGCCGACCGAAACGGTGGGCGCGGGCGGCGGCACGCTGACCATCGACGGATTGCCGTTCGAATTTCTCGATGCCGGCGGGACCGAGGCGCCGTCGGAGTTCGTCTTTTATATCCCGGCGTACAAGGCGCTGCACACGACCGAGGTCGTGACCCATAATCTGCACAATGTGCTGACCTTGCGCGGGGCGCAGGTGCGCGATGCGCTGCGCTGGTCGAAAGTGATCGACGCGACATTGATGAAATGGGGCGGCAAGGCTGACGTCGTCATGGCGTCACATCACTGGCCGACGTGGGGCGCGAGCGAAGTGAGCGCGTTGCTGACCAACCAGCGCGACGCCTATCGCTATGTCCATGATCGCACCCTGTTCCTCGCCAATCGCGGCGCGACGCTGCACGAGCTCGCCGACCAGACCCCCGAGGCGCCGGTGCAGGCAAAGGATTTCTCGACCCGCGGCTATTATGGCACGGTCAACCACGACATGAAGGCGACCTATCAGCGCTATTTCGGCTGGTGGGACGGCAATCCCGCCAATTTCAACCCGCTGCCGCCCGAGGCCAGCGCGCCCAAATATGTCGCGCTCGCGGGCGGGGCCGACAAATTGCTTGCGGCGGGCAAGTCGGCGATTGCGAGCGGCGATTATCGCTGGGCGGCCGAACTGCTGAACAAGCTGGTGTTCACCGACCCCGGCAACAAGGAAGGGCGCGCCGCGCTCGCCTCGGCCTATGACCAGCTTGGCTATCAGGCCGAATCGGGAGCGTGGCGGAATTATTATCTCGCCGCCGCCGCCAGCCTGCGCGGCAATGCGGTCGAGAATTTATCGGGCAACGGGCAGAGCCGCAGCTTTGTCAGCGCGATCCCGACGGGCGTGTTTTTCGACGCGCTGGCGACGCGTTTCGACGCCGCGAAGGGCGCAGCCGTCGCGGGGACGTTCCAGTTCATCCTGCCCGACAGCAAGGAGAGTGTCGCGGTGGTCGTCGGCGGCGGGGTCGAGGTGCCGCGATATGGCGTGACGGACGCCGCACCGACCGCGACGATCACGCTCAACCGGGCGACGCTCGACGATGTGATGCTGGGGCAGGCGCAGTTTCCGGCGCTGATGCAGTCGGGGGCCATCAAGATCGACGGCGACCGGATGGCCTTCCTGTCCTGGTTCGCGCTTCATCCGCCCGCCGACCCGCGTTTCAATGTGGTTGTCCCCTAGGGGGGCAACCGACTAACAGAGGGTCATGACCGACACCGCCGCTGCGCCCACCGATCCCTTCGCCCATGACGCGATCAACGCCGCCGACGGGCTCGATCCGGTCAATCCGGCCTATACCCATGTGCTGCGCGCCGCGACGGCGCTCAACATGGTGCCGCTGGCGATCGGCGCGAGCGTCTTCGACTGGCTGCTGATCCGCCATATCGAGGGGCCTTATGGGCTGATCACCGCGCTCGCATGGGTGTTCGCGGCGTTCGCGATTATCAGCTTCCCGGCGCGGCGGATGCAGCGTTGGGGTTACAAGATCGGCGAGGGACAATTGCGCGTCGCGCGCGGCTGGCTGTTCCGCACCGACACCATCGTCCCCTTTGTGCGCGTCCAGCATATCGACGTCGGTCAGGGGCCGATCGAGCGCTGGTTCGGGCTGTCGCACCTGATCGTCCACACGTCGGGGACGCACAACAGCATGGTCACGCTGCCCGGCCTCCACGCCGATCTGGCAGCCGCGATGCGCGAGACGATCCGCCGTCACATCCAGACCGACTTCGCATGAACGAAACCGCCGACCTTCCCGTTGCCGCGCCCGAGTGGCAGCGGCTGCACCCCGCGACGCTGGCGCTGGCGATCGTCAAGCTTGGTCCGCGCTCGCTCAATTTCGTGCCCGCGCTCGCCGCGATCGGCTTCGCTGGCAAGTGGGCCTATGTCGTCCCCGCGCTGCTTGCCTTTCTGCTCCTTTCGCTTGCCGCCGCGTGGCTGCACTGGCTGCGCTTCCGCTTTGCGGTCGGCGCCGATGAAGTGGTGATCGAAAGCGGCATATTGTCGCGCCAGCACCGCACCATCCCGTTCGACCGCATTCAGGACGTCGGCATCGAGCAGGGGCTGGTCGCGCGCGCGCTCGGCATCGCCAAGGTCGGGTTCGAAACCGGTGCGGGCGGACAGGAGAATGAAGCCGACCTCGACGCCATCGGGCTCGACGCGGCGCAGGCGCTGCGCACGACGATCCGCGCGCACCGCAGCGAAGCCATCGCCCCGGTGGCGGAAACGGGAACGCCCGCGACGCCCGCCGAAGACCGGCTGCTCTTTGCGATGACCCCGCGCCAGTTGCTTGTCGCCGGGCTGTTCAACTTCTCGCTCGCCGCCCTCGCCGTCATTGGCGCGGCGATGCAAGTGTTCGACAATTTCCTGCCGTTCCAGTTCAACGCCTTCAATCCCGCCGACTGGATCGACATCGCCGAGGATTACGGCCTGGATCAATGGGTGCTCGCGCATCGTTGGGTCGCCGGGTTCGGCGCAGCGATCTCGCTGCTGATGATCGGCTTTGCGAGCGGCGTCATCCTGATGATCTTCGCCAACTGGAACTTCCGCCTGACCCGCGAGCCGCGCGCGCTGCGCCGGACGCGCGGGCTGACGACGCGCACCGACGTCGCGGTGCCAGTCAAGCGCGTGCAGGCGGCGATCATCGTCACCGGATGGTTCCGGCGGCGCTTCGGCTGGCACGAGCTGCGGCTGCAAAGCCTTGCCAGCGATGGCGGGAAGGAACGCGACCATCAGGTCGTGCCGTTCGCGCAGCTGGACGCGATCGACCCGGTGCTTGCCGAGGTCGCGATGGTGCGGCCGGGCGACGACCAGCCGTGGCAGCGCAGCCATGGCATCATCGCGCTCGGCGGAGTGATCGGCGCGACTTTTGCCGCGACCGGCGGGCTGATCGCGCTGTCGCTCGGCGAACGGGCGGGTTGGCTCGCCATCCTCGCCGCGCTACCGATCGCGGTCGCTGCGCTGTTCGGTGCACGCTTTCACCGCTGGACCGATCTGGGCGATCATGTCGCGATCCGCCGCGGTTTCTGGAAACCCAAAATGACCCTCCTCCCCCATGCGTCGGTGCAAAGCGTCGACCTCAAGACCGACTTCATCCTCCGCCCGTTCGGGCTCGGTACTCTGGTGTTCGGCGTTCCCGGCGGCAGCGCGCTGGCGGCGCACGAGATTCCCGCAATCCCGCTGGGCGTCGCGAAGGATCTGCGCGATCGCATCCTGGCGGCGGGAGCCCGGCGATGAGCGGCGCGGCCCTCGGCATCACGCGATCGATCCTTGGCCAGCCGTGGCATTGGCGCCGCGCGAGCGCCGACATGGCGTCCGAGAATCTGGCCCCCGACGATCTGGTCACCCAATTGCTGCTCGCGCGCGGGGTGGCGCGCGACGATCTCGATCGCCAGCGCAACCCGACCTTGCGCGGCTTCATGCCCGACCCGTCGCTGTTTCGCGACATGGACGCCGCCGCCGCACGGCTCGCCGACGCGGTCGAGCGCGGCGAGGCGGTGACGATCTTTGGCGATTATGACGTCGACGGTGCGACCTCGGCGGCGCTGCTCGTCCTGCTGCTGCGCGCGCTCGGGCTTCCCGCGGGCGCCTATATTCCCGACCGCCTGATGGAGGGCTATGGCCCGTCGGGCGCGGCGCTGGTCAAGATCGGCGAGGCGGGATCGAAACTGGTCGTCACCGTCGATTGCGGCGCGCAGGCGTTCGAGGCGATCGCCGAGGCGAATGCCGCCGGGGTCGAGGTGATCATCGTCGACCATCACCAGTGCGCCACGACGCTTCCGGCCGCCTTTGCGGTGGTGAACCCCAACCGGCTCGATGAAGTACCTGACGCCGCTGCGCACGGCAATCTGGCGGCGGTTGGCGTCGCCTTCCTGCTCGGCGCGGCGCTGCTCCGCACGTTGCGCACACGCGGCCATTTCGCGAACCGCACCGAACCCGCGCTGATCGACCTGCTCGACCTCGTCGCGCTCGGTACCGTCGCCGACGTCGCGCGGCTGACCGGCTTCAACCGCGCGCTGGTGACGCAGGGGCTGAAGGTGATGGCACGGCGCGGCAATATCGGGATGGCGGCGCTGATGGACGCCGCACGGCTGACCAAGCCGCCAAGTGCCAGCGACATGGGCTTCGCGCTCGGCCCGCGGATCAACGCAGGCGGGCGCGTCGGAAAATCGGACCTTGGCGTTCGCCTGCTCACCACCACCGACCCGCAAGAGGCCGCCGACATCGCGGTCGAACTCAACCGTTTGAACGAGGAACGCCGCGCGATCGAAGCAGCGGTGCTCGAACAGGCGATCGAGGCGAGCGCCGCGTGCGGCAACGCGCCCGTCGCGATCGTATCAGGACAGGGCTGGCACCCCGGGGTGATCGGCATCGTCGCCGGGCGGCTCAAGGAGCGGCTCCACCGCCCCGCGATCGTCATCGCGGTCGATGAGGATGGCGTCGGCAAGGGATCGGGACGCTCGATCAGCGGGGTCGATCTGGGCGCCGCGATCCTTGGCGCCAAGGAAAGCGGACTGCTCGTCGCGGGCGGCGGCCATGCGATGGCTGCCGGGTTAACCGTCGCGGCGGACAAGATCGACGCACTCGGCGCCTGGCTCAACGACCGGCTCGCCGCCGATGTCGAGCGCGCGAGCGGCGACAAGGCCTTGCTGATCGACGCCGTCCTCGCGCCACGCGGAATTTCGCCGTTCTGGTGCGAAGCGATCGAGAGCGCCGGCCCCTATGGCGCCGGCTGGCCTGCCCCGCGCGTCGCGACCGGCCCGGTGCGAATCGTCGAATCGGGGCTGGTCGGCACCGACCATGTCCGCCTGATCGTATCGGGCGACGACGGCGGACGATTCAAGGCGATCGCCTTTCGCGCCGCCGAAACCGAATTGGGCCAGACATTGCTGAACACGCGCGGGAATCGCAAATTGTGGCTCGCCGGACGCGCCAAACGCGACGACTGGGGCAGCCGCCCCGCCGCCGAACTCCACCTCGAGGACGCTGCCTGGGCCGATTAGGAGCAGCTATGTTCTGCGATTTAGCCGGCAATAAGCGACGGAAAACCTGTCATTCACACAGTTCCGAAAAAGAGTGTCGATAGAAGCCTTGACCGCACCGACATGCCCGTCTAATGCGCCGCTTCACCGATCAGACGGCCCCTTCGTCTAGCGGTCTAGGACGTCGCCCTTTCACGGCGAAAACACGGGTTCGAGTCCCGTAGGGGTCACCATCGGTGGAGCAGGCGGTCGGCCTGCCCCTCCCGCGAAAATCCGACCTTCAAGGCCCCTTCGTCTAGCGGTCAGGACGCGGCCCTCTCACGGCTGAAACACGGGTTCGATTCCCGTAGGGGTCACCATCTCCGCATCGCTCGCTTCTCCGATGAACGGTCGGGGCCGGTTGCCCGTACCAGCCGCGGCATCCCAAACGAGAACGGGCTCCATCGGCCCGCCGACGCGCCGCGAATCGGGTCCGTTGGTTTCGGATGAAACAAAATTTCACGAGGTGTGCGCGGAACATTCCGCACGTTTCGGCCTTGTTGCAAACAAGTCACAATCGCCGACGAAACGCCAAGCCGTGCCGGAAATTACCTTTACCGCACATGAATAGGGGCTCACCCTCATGCTGTCGGGGCATTCTACTGCAATCCGATTTGCTCGCGGGATTGCCCTGGACACGCAACTACTAATGGTAGGGGATGGCGCTGTGAGTAAAATCCAATCATCGAAATCGACGCTGAAACTAAGTGGGGCTCCCTTTCTGATAGGGGTCAGCCTGCTGGCCCTTGGCTCTCCGGCCAGAGCGCAGGACGCGCCCGCGGACGAAAGCACAACAGCAGACGAAACGATCGTGGTTACCGGTTCGCGTATTCCGCAAGCCAATCTGGAGGGCGCAGCGCCGATCACCGTGGTGACGGGCGAGGACCTTAAGCTGCAGGGCACGACCCGCGTCGAGGATATGCTGAACTCGCTGCCGTCGGTCTTCGCCAGCCAAGCCTCGGGACTTGCAAACGGCGCTGACGGCACTGCTTCGGTCGACCTTCGCGGCCTTGGTACCACCCGCACCCTCAGCCTCGTCAACGGCCGGCGCCTGCTGCCGGGCGATCCCAGCCCGGGAAGCGGTTCGGCCGCGGACATCAACATGATCCCGGCCGCGCTGCTGAAGAATGTTCAGGTCCTGACCGGCGGCGCGTCGGCGACCTATGGCGCCGACGCGGTCGCGGGCGTCGTGAACTTCGTCATGGACACCGACTTCACCGGTTTCCGCCTCGACGGCCAGTACAGCGTCTATCAGCACGACAACCGCAACAAATTCATCCCGCCCCTGCTCGATGCGCGCGGCTTCGGTTATCCGCGTGGCAGCGTCGTTGACGGCGGCACGATCGACGTCACGGCGACCTTTGGCGCCGCGTTCGACGACGGCCGCGGCCACATCGTCGCCTATGCAGGTTATCGCAAGGCAAACGAGGTCCTCCAATCGCGGCGCGACTATAGCGCCTGTACGATCCAGAACACCGGCGGCGGCGCCCCGAACTGCGGCGGCTCGCTGACCAACGCCAAGGGGACGGCGCTCGTCTTCGTTCCTAACCGGGATGATGACGGCAACATCATTGCCGGCTTTACGTCGACCGCCTTCGCCTTCGAACCGGGTCGCGGTCTTTCGACCGACACAACGCGCTATAATTTCGCGCCGACCAATCATTTTCAGCGTCCCGACGAGCGTTACACCGCCGGTCTGTTCGCAAATTATGAGATTAACGAGTCGATCAAGCCCTATCTCGAATTCATGTTCATGGACGATCGCACGGTCGCCCAGATCGCGCCGTCTGGCAACTTCGGCAACACGCTGACGGTCAATTGCGACAACCCATTGATGTCGGCCGCACAGAGAGCGATTGTCTGCGCGCCGTATAATCTGATCAATGGTTATATCGGGAACTTCCCGACTGCCGTTGGAGCGCCGTACAACACCACCGACAATGGTGGCCCTGGGCCTCTTGCACCACCGCTGCTTTTTACCGGCCCGTTCGGCCAGACCTATAATCAGGCATTCATGCAGGTTCTGCGCCGCAACGTCGAAGGTGGGCCGCGCACCAGCGATTTGCAGCACACCAACTACCGCGCGGTAATCGGTACGAAGGGCGACCTCGGCAAGGCCTGGTCGTATGATACCTATTATCAATATGGTCGTTCGAACTACAGCCAGGTCTATTCGAATGAATTTTCGGTCGCCCGGCTGGGCCGCGCGCTGAACGTCGTTGATGAAGGCCTAGAGCGCACCGGGATCGCCAACGGCAATATCGTTTGCCGGTCGGTGGTCGATGGCAGCGATCCGACCTGCGTTCCTTACGATATTTTTAATGGCGCGGGTGGCGCGAGCCCCGAATCGGTTGCCTATCTCTCAGCAACGGGCTTCCAGAAGGGCTATACGTCCGAGCAGGTCTTTAACGCCTCGCTCACCGGCCAGCTCGGGGAATATGGCTTCAAGACGCCGTGGGCCGACAACGGAATCGGCCTCAACTTCGGTTTCGAGTGGCGGAAGGAATCGCTCGAACTCCAGACCGACAATGCTTTCCAGACCGGCGATCTGACCGGCCAGGGCGGTGCGACGTTGCCGCTGTCGGGCAGCTTCCGGGTCTATGAATTCTTCGCCGAAACGCAGATCCCGCTGGTCCAGGATAATTTCATCTACGACCTGACCTTCAGCGGCGGATATCGTAAATCCTATTACCGGACGAGCGCCGACCGGAAATATGATACCGATACCTTCAAGCTGCAGCTCGAATTGGCGCCGATCCGGGATATCCGTTTCCGCGGTTCGTACAACCGTGCGGTGCGTGCACCGAACATCCAGGAATTGTTCGCAACCCCGACCGTCGGCCTCAACGGCGCCAGCGATCCGTGCGCCGGTGATCCGATCACCGCGACCGACTATGGCTGCCTGGCGCAGGGCTTTACGGTCAACCAAGGGACCGCTGAAAACCCAGCAGGCCAGTATAACGGCCTGCTCGGCGGCAATCCGGACCTGAAACCCGAAACAGCGACGACAAAAACCTTTGGCGTCGTGCTGCAGCCAAGCTTCCTGCCGCGCTTCTCGCTGACCGTCGACTGGTTCGACATCAAATTGAAAGATGCGATCCAGCCACCGGCGCAAGATGCGATCCTGAAAGATTGTACGCTGAACGCCACCGCAACCTTCACGCCCTTCTCATGCAGCCTGATCAACCGCGATGCGGCCGGCTCGCTGTGGCTGACACCCGACGGTTATGTCGACAATACGCCGTCGAACCTTGGGCGCCTCCGTACCAAGGGTCTGGAAATCGGTGCCGGCTATAATCACGAGATCGGCGAAGCGGGCACCCTGTCGTTCAGCTTCAACGGAACCTATCTCGACGAATATAGCGTCGAGAACGGGATCACCGAAGCCTATGACTGCGCCGGCCTCTATGGCCCAGTCTGTTCGTCGGGCGGCACGACGGCGGGCGGTGCGATGCTGCCGAAATGGCGTCACAAGCTGCGGACGACTTTCCAGATGACGAACGGCATCGGTGTCTCGCTGCAATGGCGCCATGTCGGCAAGGTCAAGGCGGAAACCCTCAGCGACAGCCAGTCGCTGCACAGCGACGTTCGTTTCAACCCGGGCGAGCGTTTGAAGGCATATAATTATTTCGATCTGTCGACGACCTTTGCCGTGTCGGACAATTATACCTTCCGCCTGGGCGTGAACAACCTCCTCGACAAGCAGCCGCCGCTGGTGACTTCAGGCAACGCCAACGTCGACGGCACGAACCTGTGCCCGACCGGACCGTGCAACGGCAACACCTATCCGGCGGGCTACGACGCCCTCGGCCGCTATATCTTCGCGGGCGTGTCGCTGGACTTCTAAGCTTCGGCTTTTATCCTTAAGAAGGGGCGGCGGGCCTTTGGACCGGCCGCCCCTTTTTCTTTGACCTGACGGACCAGTGCATATGCTCGATTCCCGAACCGCCGACGTGCTGAAGCAGGCCGTTGGCGCTGCCCAGGCAGGTGAAGTCGAACGGGCCCGGCAGATTGCCGAAGGCGCCCTTGCGAACGGCGGCGACGGGGTGGCGCTCAACGCGTTCCTCGGCATGCTGCTGGCGCGATCGGGCGACCTTGTGGGCGCGGCGCGTCATCTTGCGGCGGCGCATCAGGGGCGGCCGTCTGATGCGACGATCGCCTGCAACCTGATCGCGGTTTTGATAGATACAGGCGAACTCGCCCGGGCATTCGATGTCGCGACGCAAGAGATCGCGCGTGCGGACCCCACGTTGCGCGTCGCGCGCTATCGCGGTTTCATCGCCCAGTCGCTGGAACGATTCCCCGACGCTGTCGAAGCCTATGAGCAAGTCGTCGCCGGGGCGCCCGACGATTTCGAAAGCTGGAACAACCTCGGCAATGCGCGGTCGGCGACCGGGGATCTGGAGGGCAGCGTCGTTGCGCTGGAAAGGGCGATGGCGCTCAATCCGCTGGCGCCGCCGACGCGGCTCAATCTGGCAGTGGCGTGGCGATCGGTTGGGCGCGATGAGGAGGCCGAGGCGCTTCTGAGGCGCACGGTCGAGGAATTTCCGGACGATGCCCGCGCGCTCCACGAACTTTATGTCCAGTATAAGAAGGAGGGGCGGCAGGACGAGGCGATGGCGGCGATCGAGGGAGCGGTTGCGCTCGACCCCGGCAATGCCAATCTCCAGCTGAAATTCGGGGTCGAATGCGGCCTGCTCAATCGTACCGAAGAGGCCGAGCGGGCGTTTCACCAAGCCATCGCCGCCGATCCGTCGATGACCGACGCCTATCTGGGGCTGACGGTTCAATATGAGCATAGCAACCGCGAAGAGGAATTTGCGCCGCTGATCGCGAGGGCCGAAGCGCATGATCTGGACGAGGGCGCGCTCGCCTTCATGCGCGCGTTCGAACATCGCCGCGCCAAGCGTTTCGAAGAGGCGCTCGCGAGTCTGGATCGGGTGCCCGCCGACATGGAGTCCGAACGGTCGACGCATCTGCGCGGCCAGTTGCTCGATCGGCTGGGCCGCATCGATGACGCGTTCGACGCGTTCAGTGCCACCGCCCGTCTGCATATGGCGTCGCCGACGCGGCCGCTCGAACGGTCGGCGGCGCTGCGCAAAAGGCTGCGTGGCGAGATCGACCTGCTGACACCCGAATGGGCGGCAAGCTGGGCCGAGACGCGTGAAGCCGCCAGCCGGCCCGATCCGGTGTTTCTTGTCGGCTTTCCGCGCTCCGGAACGACGCTGCTCGACACGATATTGATGGGCCATCCCGCAACGACCGTGCTGGAAGAGCAGCCGCCGCTGAACAATGTCGACAGGCATATCGGCGGCATGCCTGCCATTCCCGGGCTCGATCCGGCCGCGGTCGCCGATGCCAGGCGGCTGTACTTCGACGAGGTCGCCAAGGTCGCGCCCGAACCGCTCGACCCCGCCCGCATGCTGATCGACAAGTCGCCGCTGTTCCTGAGCAAGGCCGTTCTGATCCAGCGCCTGTTTCCCGATGCGCGCTTCATCCTTGCGCTGCGACACCCGTGCGACGTCCTGCTCAGCTGCTTCATGAGCAACTTCCGGCTCAACGACGCCATGTCGAACTTCCTGCGGCTGGAGGATGCGGCCGAATTTTACGACCTGACCTTTCAGCATTGGGAGCGCGCGCGCGCACTCTTTCCGCTCAACGTCCATACCATCGTCTATGAACGGCTGGTCGAGGATGTGGAGGCCGAGGTCCGGCCCTTGTTCGATTTTCTGGGGCTCGACTGGCGCGACGAGGCGCTCGACCATCGCGCGACGGCCAAGGCGCGCGGGCTGATTACCACCGCCAGCTATTCGCAGGTCGTCGAACCGATTTACAAGCGCGCGGCGGGGCGATGGGAAGGCTATCGCCGCCATCTGGAGCCGGTCCTTCCGGTGCTGCGCCCCTGGATTGACAAATTCGGATATAGGCTGTGACGGACAGGCGGGCGGCGATGCTCGCCGAAGCCGATCGCGCCCTTGCGGGGCGGGATTTCGCCCATGCCGCCACCCTGCTCGAAAAGGCGGCCGCGACCGGCGGCGGCGATGTTTCGATTTTGCTGATGTTGGCCGGCGCCTATCGGGCCGGCGGGCAGCCGGGTGCGGCGCTGGATGCCGTACACCGCGCGCTGGGCGTGAGTCCCCTCGACTTCACCGCGCTGATGCTGCGCGCCAGCCTGCTCGAACGACTGGGCGACCCGAATGCGGGTGAGGCCTGGGGCCATGCGATTGCGCAGAAGCCGGACGATGCCCTGCCGCCGCATCTCGCCGCCGTGCTGGCCGAAGGCGAACGCGTTCACGCCGCCTGGCTCAATGCACGCGGGGCGCGCTGGGCCGAAAAAATGGCGGACGCCGAAAGCCGTGCCGACGCGGAGGAAGCTAGCCGCATCGCTCGCTTCCGCAGCAATGCGCTGCGCCGGACCCGGCCCTATCATAGCGAGCCCACCCATTTTCACTTCCCGGGGCTGCGCGAACGCGAATTTCATCCGCGCAGCCTGTTTCCCTGGATCGCGAAGATCGAGGCGGCGACCGAAGCGATCGCCGCCGAACTGGACGCCGTGATGGCCGCCGAGCGCGCCGAACTGGTGCCTTATGTCCAATATGCGGCGCACCAGCCGCTCGACCAATGGCGCACGCTGAACCATAATTCCGACTGGACCGCGATCCACCTGCTGCGGAACGGCCGGCGGATCGACGCCAATGCGCGCCATTGCCCGCGGACGATGGCGCTGCTGGACGCGCTGGGGCAGCCGGTGATCGCCGGGGCTTCCCCCAATGCGATGTTCTCTCTGCTCGCGCCCGGCACGGCGATCCCGCCGCATGTCGGTTTCAACAACGCCCGGCTGGTCTGTCACCTGCCGCTGGTCGTTCCCGCAGGTTGCTGGTTCCGCGTCGGCGCCGAAACCCGCGACTGGCGGCGCGGCGAAGCGTTCGTGTTCGACGACACGATCGAGCATGAGGCGCTGAACCCCAGCGACATGCTGCGCGTCGTCTTGATCTTCGACCTGTGGCATCCCGACCTCAGCCCGGTCGAGCGCGAGGCGGTGGCCGCGCTGATCGCCAGCGATGCGGGCAGCCTGCCCGAGAGCCGATGAGCTTTGCCGCCCGGCTCGCCGCCGTCCGGGCTGGTCAGGCGAATGGGGAAGATTTCGGCGAACTCGCCCGCCACGCCCTCGACGAAGGCGAGGAAGAAGCGGCGCTGCCCTGGGTGGCCGCCGCTGCGACGAAATATAAAGCGGCGCGCTTGTGGCAATGGACAGGGCTGCTCCACCGCGCACTCGATACGCATAAGGCCGCGCTGGACGCCTTTGGCGAGGCGGCCCGGCTGGCGCCTGCCGACGTCGGCGTTGCGCACGGCCGCGCGCGCGTTGCGCTGGAGGCGGGGCTCGATGCGGTGGCGCTCTTTGAAGCCGCCGAAAGACTGGGGCCACCCAATGGCGATATATTGATCGGCCTGGCGGCCGCGCGCTGGGCCGCCGGACGCGGGGACGAGGCCGAAGCGGCCCTCGATGCGATCGTCGCCCAGGTTCCCTTATGGATACAGGGGCACAACCAGCTGGCGCAGCTCCGCGCCCTGACCGGAAAGCCGGAGCAGGCGACAGCATCCTTCGAACGCGCGCTGGCGCAGCAGCCCGACGCGGTCGCGCTTTGGCGCGGACTGCTCGACCTGCATCTGGCGCACGAGGATTATGAAGCGCAGGCGATCGTCGCAAAGCGGGCACAAGCCGCCGGACTTCCCCCCGCCCAGATTGGCGATCATCTGGCGATTTCCTCTGCCGAGCGAGGCGAAGGGGACCGCGCCGATGCCCTGTTCGCCGCCGCGCCGCCCGCCATGCAGGCGGGACTGAACCTGTGGCAGATTCGGCATTTTTTGCGGACGGGCCGGCTGACGGCGGCGCTGTCGCTGATCGACGGAGTCATCGACGGCGGCGGCGCACAGGTAACCGCGATCTGGCCCTATGCGGCAACGGCGTGGCGATTGGCGGGCGACCCCCGCCACGACTGGCTGGTCGGCGACCCCCGGCTGGTGGCCGAGGTGGATCTTTCCGACCGGCTTCCGCCGCTGGACAGGCTCGCCGCCCACCTCAGGGAACTTCATGTCGCCAAGGGTGAATATCGCGACCAGTCGGTGCGGGGCGGCACGCAGACCGACGGCCCGTTATTCTGCCGAAGCGATCCCGTCATCGCGGCCCTGCGTGCGGCGGTGGTGACCGCAGTCGAGGCCTATGTCGCCGCATTGCCACCAAGCGATGCCTGCCACCCGCTGCTGGCCAAGCGGCGCGACCGGCGCCCCCGCTTTGCCGGGAGCTGGTCGGTCCGGCTGGGCGCTGGCGGCCATCACGCCCATCATGTCCATCCCCAGGGCTGGATCAGTTCGGCGCTCTATGTCGCGCTGCCCCCGAAAAGCGCGGAAGACGCGCCCGACGCCGGATGGCTTGCCCTCGGCGAGCCTCAGGCCGCGCTGGGGCTGACACTGCCGCCAAGCCGGATGGTCGAGCCCGCGCCGGGCCGGTTGATCCTGTTCCCGTCATGGCTCTGGCACGGCACGCGGCCCTTTGGCGAAGGCGAACGCCTGACCGTGGCCTTCGACGTGGCGCCGCCGCGCTGAACCGCATGCCGACGCCGCGCAAGCGGATCGAAAAATACTTGGCCGACCCGCAATGTCGGCTTAGGCTGGCCCATCATATGCATGGAAAGGCTTTGCTCATGCCCCATGGACGCTTCACCTCCCTGACCGCGCTGCTCGGCTGCGCACTTGCGACCTCCATCCCCGCCCACGCGGCGGAAACGCCCGCCGCCCCCCCGGGAAAGCCGGCGACGACCGCATCGGCCAGCGGCGGAAAGGCGAAAAGCCGCGATCCGAACGAGGTCGTTTGCCGAAAGGAACAGGTTCTGGGCAGCCGCCTGGAAACGCGCAGGGTCTGCATGACGCGAAGCGAATGGGCCGAAGCGAACCGTGTCGATCGCGGAGCATTGGAGCGCGCGCAGATTCAGCGTGGAACATCAGCGCAATAGACGTTTCGGCCCAATCGGCGTCGCCCCCGCTTGACGGTCCATCTGTCATGGATATGGGGCGCACGACACCCGGTGCGCTAGGTCACATAATGATTATCGTATCCCCGCTATCAGTGTGGCGAGGGCGGCGTTCAGATTTGAAGGATTAGATCAAGACATGTCGAAATTTTGCTCCGAGTGCGGCTCCGCGCTTTCGCAAGGCGCGCGCTTCTGTCCGGCATGCGGAACGGCCGTGCCCGCAGCGGCCGGAGAGGCTGTGCCGCCCGCGGCCGAAATCGTTGCGCCGCCCGAGGTTGCACCGGCCCCGGTTGCGCCAGCTCCGGTTGCGCCGACCCCGGTGGTTCATGACGTCGTCGAAGCGGAAGGTGCCGCACCGGCTCCGCGCAACAACATGATCTTGCTGGGCGGTGCCGCGCTGCTCGCCGTGGCGATCGGCGGCGGCGCCTGGCTGGGCCTGTCGAGCACCGACCAAAGTGCCGAAACGACGACTGAACAGGGTGCCGAACCGGGCGAAGCCGCGCAGGAGAAGCTCGATTACTTCGCCGCTGCCGACGCCAATTTGCGCGACCGGCCGACGATCGAAGGGTCAAAGATCGTCGGATCGCTCAAGCGCGGCGAGAAGATCACCGGCACGCTCGTCGGCGACGAGCGCGGCAAACAGTGGGTGAAGGTCGACACCACGGGACAATATGTCAGCCTGGTCAATCTGTCGAAGAGCGCGCCGCCGTCGCTCGCGACGCTCGACGGCAGCGACCGCATCACCACCGGGCGATGCTCGGTCCTCGAAACCCCGGCGGCCGGGGCGGCGGTCAAGACCGCCTTGCAACCCGGCGCGAAGGTCCGGCTGATTGGTGCGACCGCCGATGGCTTTACCGAATTCGGCCTCCCCGGTGGCGGTGTCGGCTATGCGGCGACGCCCGACGCCTGCGCAACCGACCCCTCGCCGGCGAAGGGCGCGGTCGCCAATTCGCTGATCAAGTTCGATTTTCGCGATTGCGGATTCGGCCCCGAACTGGAAGCCTATTTCAAGAAAGCCGCGGACGAGCGCCTCGCCAAGGGGCTCCCTGACGACGTCGAGGAATATATTTATCCGGTCGACAAGGTCTTTCAGGGCCTGCGCGTGACCAATGTGATCATCGGCTATGAGTGGCAGGGGGTCGCCTTCGCCGATCCGGCGAGCAAGGCCCAGAATGTGTTCCGCAAGCTCGGTTTCGAAATCGACAAGGACGGCAATTTCCCCGTTCCCGACGATGTCGCTCCGAGCTCGTCGCTGCAGGCGACCAACGCGGAATCGCGCGCGCGGGGGCAAAGCGAGCTGATCTGCGGCGTCTGAGGCGCCGCAGATTCCAGGGTCAGGACCCTGCGGTCCTGACCCTAGAGCAGTTCGAACACGTCGTAGCGCACCGCGCCGCCGACGCTGGCCCCCAGCCCGACCGCGACGATGTCGTTGAGCCACGCATAACGCTCGTCGCCGGTCTCGAACATCGGCGTGGTACGAAAGTAGATTTCGGCCCTGTCGGCATCGGTCTGCGGCCCGCCGGCACGTGCATGTTTGTGCGCGACCGACAGCGGGCGCAGCACGCCGCGATAGGAGACATAGATCAGCGCGCCGTCATGGGTTTCAAAGGTGATGCGCGCGTCGAGGCGCAGCGTGTCGTTGTCGTCGATCGTCGCCCAGTCGCCGCCGCTGGGCATCACCCGGCCGCGCAGCCTTTCCCCCTCCAGCTCGCCGCCGGTCAGCGCGGCGATCATGCGACGGCCGAAATGCGCCTTGCCGACCATCTGCTGCGGCTCGGTAAAGCTGGCGCGGTACGAACAGAGATAGCGGAAACTCGGCTCGATCATCAGTCTTCATCCTGTCGGTAAAAGAAAAAGGCGCGGCGAGGAAGGGACTCCCCGCCGCGCCGCCGGTCAAATCTTGAACGCCAGCGTCGCGCCGTAAGTGCGCGGCGGAGCATAGGGGGTCAGAATCTGGCGGAACGGACCGAAATAGGTGACATAGGTCGGCACCAGTTCATTAGTCAGATTCTTGCCCCACAGCGACAATTCCCATTCGTCGCCGGGGCCCGTGATCGACAGCCGCGCATCGACATTGTCGTGGCTTGGCCACAATTGCTGCGGGATGTTCGACGCCTCGAAATAGGCATCGTCGACCCAGCTGTAATCGACGCGGAGTTTCGCGGTCAGGTCGCCGATCGGCGTTTCATATTGGCCGCCGATGTTGAACTTGTTCTTCGGCGAGCGCGGCAGGCGGTTGCCGGTATAGGCCTGTCCCGGGATCGCATATTCGGTGAATTTGGCGTCGAGATACGCATAGCTGCCGTCGATCTGCAGCCCCTGCACCGGCCGGGCCACGACCTCGACCTCGGCGCCGCGAATGCGCGCCTTGGCGGCATTGCTGACGACGACGCAGCATAGCGGGACGAGCTGCGAAATCTGAAGGTCCGAATAGTCGGTCTGGAACGCCGCGACGTTCAGCCGCAGCTTGCGGTCGAACCAGTCGGTCTTTGCGCCGACCTCATAGCTCCACGCGAATTCGGGATCATAAGGGGTCGAGGCGCCCGCCGCGGTTCCCGACAAGCCCTGAAAACCGCCGCTCTTGTAACCGCGCGCAACCGAAGCATAGACGAGGATATCGTCGCTCGCCTTCCAGTTCAGCGCCGCACGCGGGGTGAATGCCTTCCACTTCTTGGCCCCGGTCACGTCATAACCGGCCGCCGATCCCAGCGGTGGCGGCACGCCCGGACCGTCGTCGATCTTGAAGCCCGCAAAGCGCCCGCTCTTGCGTTCCCACGTCATGCGCGCGCCGATGGTCGCGGTCAGCGAGGGGACGATTTCATAATCAAGCTGACCGAATATGGCGACGCTGCGCGCATTGACCGATTGCGGATAGAGACCGATTCCCGAGCCTGCGGGGGTTGGAAACTGCTGAATCTGCCCCTGCACGCGATCGTTATTTTCCTTGAGGTAATAGACCCCGGTCTGACCGCTGAGGCGCCCGTCGAACGCTTCGAAAGAGAGACGCAGTTCCTGACTGAACTGGCTGTTGTCCTCCTCACCGAAATCGGTCGATTCGATCTGGGTGGGCGGATTGACCGGGTTGCTGAAAAAGGCGGTTTCGAATTCAAAATCGACCTTGCGCAGCGCGGTCAACGAGGTGAGCGTCCCGAAAGGCAGGTCGAGGTTGATTTCGGCCGAATAAGCCTCGATCGTCCGCTTGATAAACCCGTCGGTATAGGCGTTGACGACGCGCGGGTCGGGGTTGATCCCGACGCAATGGACGCCGCCGTTGAAGCTGGTGTCGCAATTGTTATGGCGCGGATTGCCGCGCTGATCCTGATGCGAAATATCGGCGCGCAGGATGATGTCGAGCGTGTCGCTGGGCTGGAAACGCAGCGCGGCGCGCGCCGTGGTCAGATTCTGATCGTTGACGTCGTTTCCGGTCGTCTCGTTAAACTCATAGCCGCTGCGCTGCTTGTGCGAGAAACCCGCCGACAGGAAGACCTTGTCGGTCAGCGCCATATTGCCGCGTGCGACCACGCCGACCTTGTCGTAATTGCCGTAGGTGCCCTCGAAATAGAAGCTGTTGTCGGCCGACGGCTTGCGGCTGACGAACTGGACGAGCCCGCCGATCGCATTTTTGCCAAACAAAGTGCCCTGCGGCCCGCGCAGCACCTCGACCCGTTCGAGGTCGAGCGCGTCGAGGTCGGGGGTGCCGCCGCGCCCGGCATAGACGCCGTCGATGAAGACGACGACCGACGGGTCGCCGCCGGCATTCTGGCTGATGCCGGGAGGGCTGCCGATGCCGCGCATCGCGAAATTGGTGTTGATCGGATCGACCGCGCTGACCGCGAGCCCCGGGGTGCGGGTCGCGATATCGGCGACCGTTTCGATGTTGCTGGCGCGTAGCTGGTCCGAACTGAAGGCGGTGACCGAGACCGGCACATCCTGCAATTTCTGTTCCTGGCGCTGCGCGGTGACGATGATGTCGCCGCTGCTGTCATCGGCCGCTTCCTGTGCCGCGGCGACGCCCGGCATCGCCAGCAAGGCCACGCCAGTCATCAGCCATGCAGACGGATTCCACCTCTGTTCGGACATTTGCTCTCTCCCATATGTGTCGCCGTAGCGCGCGCCCGATCATGCTTGACTGTCAGCGCTTTTATTGCTTAGTTAGCTAAGCAATAAAAGCTGCTATATAGCAGCATTCTCCGCCTTGCAAGGGGCGGTCGCCAACGCGAGGAACGGGAGAGTTATGGCAGCGCAAAGCGCGGGCAACGGGCCCCTGGAGTCCATTGAAAGCCCGGCGGCGGCCAGCCCGCCATGGCCGCGTCCGGCGTATAGCTGGTATGTCGTCGGCGTTCTTTTGCTCGCCTATACATTGTCGTTCGTCGACCGGATGATCCTGAGCCTGCTCGTTGCACCGATCCGCGCCGCGCTCGACATTTCGGACACGCAGGTCAGCCTGCTCATCGGCCTCGCCTTCGCGCTTTTCTATACGCTGCTAGGGCTGCCGCTGGCGTGGATCGCCGACCGTTACAACCGGCGCAACCTGATCCTGATCGGGATCGCGGTGTGGAGCTTCATGACCGCAGGCTGCGGCTTTGCCGGGAGTTATGCGACGCTGTTTGCCGCGCGCATGGGGGTCGGGGTCGGCGAGGCGACGCTGTCGCCTGCGGCCTATTCGCTGCTCAGCGACTATTTCCCGCGCGACAAGCTGGCGCGCGCGATGGCGGTCTATTCGATCGGGGTGCCGCTCGGCGCGGGGATCGCGCTCATCCTCGGTTCCTTCGTCGTCCAGGCGGTGCTCGCGGCGCCGATGGTCGAGGTGCCCTTCTTTGGCGCGATGGACGCCTGGCGGCTGATCTTTGTCTGGGTCGCCGCGCCGGGACTGCTGATCGCGCTGTTGATGCTGACCGTGCGCGAACCGCTGCGCCGCGGCCTTCGCGCACCCGTGCCGAGCGCATCGGCCGCTCCGGCGCCGGGCCTGATCGCCCACCTCCGGACCCAGCGCGTCGCACTGGGCGCGCTGTTCGGGGGCATGTCGCTGATCGGGCTCGTCATGTATGGCGCGATCGCGTGGATCCCGACCTTCTTCGCACGAACCTATGACATGAGCGTCGGCGAGGCCGGGCTGTGGTTCGGGATCATCATGGCGGTCGGCGGCACGATCGGGCTGCTCGCTGGCGGCTCGCTCGCCGATCGCCTCTATGCGAAGGGCGTCGCCGACGCCCATCTGCGCGTCATGCGGCTGTCGATACTGCTCGGCGGCCCGCCGCTGCTGGCGGCGGCGCTGATGCCCGATTCGACCCTCGCCTTTGTCATGCTCGCCATCGCCTATCCCTGCATGACGATGCACGGCGTCGGCGGTGTCGCGCTGCAACTCATCACCCCGAATGAATATCGCGCGCGGATGACCGCGCTGTATTTCTTCGTCGTCAATCTGATCGGGCTGGGCTTCGGGCCGATGCTGATCGCGCTGCTCACCGACAATCTGTTCGAGGATGATGCGGCCTTGCGCTATTCGATCGCGACCGTCGTGGCCGTCGCGCTGCCGGTCGCGGCGGTCATCCTGACATGGGGCTTCAAGGGATTTGCCCGCGACCTTGCGCGCATGTCGGCCGAGGCGGAGGCCGCCCCGGCCTGACGGGGATTCAGTTCAGCGCGTCGAGAAATTCGACCTCGGGCGCGGCGCCGAGATGCGCGGCGAGTGCGGTGCGGATTTCGGCGAAATGCGGGGTGTTGGGGTGCTCATCGAGCGCCGCCTGCGACGCATAGACTTCCATGAGCTTGTAGACGCCCGCCTCGCTGCGCGAGCGGGCGACGCGATACATCAGGCACCCCGGTTCGCCCGCGAGCACCTTCGCCGCGCCTTCGGTCAGCGCCGCGCCCAATTGCTCATCATGGCCCGGTTTGGCGGTCAGCCTGGCAATCACTGCGATCAAAATCTCTCTCCTCTACTTATGTTTTTCAGTTTTGGGGGACGGGCGGGAAGGCCGGCGCCTTGCTGACCATCGCGGGGAGCGGGCGGCCCATCACGCCGGTGAACCACCCCGCCGCGTCGACGATCGCGGGCAGGTGCAGCCCGGTCGCGATGCCGCCGCGTTCGAGCATATAGACGACGTCCTCGCTCGCCACATTGCCCGCCGCGCCCGGCGCAAAGGGACAGCCGCCGAGGCCGCCGAGCGACGCATCGACCGTCGCCGCGCCCTCCGCCACCGCCGCCCAGACATTGGCGAGGCCGCTGCCGCGCGTGTTGTGGAAATGCACCCGCACGGGCAGACCGCCGACGGCTTCGCGGACGCGGCCGACCATTTCGGCGACCTGCGACGGCACGCCGACGCCGATCGTATCGGCGAGCGCGATCTCGCGCGGGTTCGCTTCGGCGGCGCGCTTTGCCATTTCGACGACGCGATCGATCGCGACCTCGCCCTCGAACGGACAACCGAAAGCCGTCGCAATCGTGATCTGACCGCTGCGCCCCGCCGCCTTCGCCAGCGCGACGATCTCCATCGCAGCGGCCAGCGATTCATCCGATGTCTGACGCTGATTGTTGATCCCGAAGGTGTCGCTCGTCACGCACACCGCGCCCAGTTCGTCGATCCGGCCGGTCGCCAGCGCGCGCTCGGCACCGCGCTGGTTGAGCACGAGGCCGATATAGGTCACGTCGGCGCGGTCGGGCAGCAGTGCCACCAATTCTTCGGCATCGGCGAGTTGCGGGACGCGGCGCGGATTGACGAAGCTCGTCACCTCGATCCGGCGCGCGCCATAAGCGATCGCGCGCGCGATGAGTTCGGCCTTGTCGGCGGTCGAGACGATCGCCGCCTCATTCTGCAGCCCGTCGCGCGGGCCGACCTCGACCATTTCCACACCCATATCTGTCGTCATCACGCCATTTCCGCTTTCGTGCCTGATTTAGCCGGTTGCAAATTACATAGCATACTAAGTATATCATCGCCATGGGCGGCGACAAATTTTGTCGATGCGGATAAGCCGATACGCCAGATTACCGCCCGAAGGGAGCGACATGACAGAGAAACATGGCAGCGGGGGAGCGCTGGAGGGCCTGCGCGTGGTCGAGATGGGCCAGCTGATCGCAGGCCCGTTTTGCGGGCAATTGCTGGGCGACATGGGGGCCGAGATCGTCAAGCTCGAGCCGCCGGAGACGGGCGATCCGATGCGCCATTGGGGTCAGGGGGACACCCCCAGCTGGTGGCGCGTGATCGCGCGCAACAAATATTCGGTCGCGGTCGATCTGCGATCGGGGGAAGGCCAGGAACTCGCGCGCGCGCTGATCGCCAAGGCCGATATTCTCATCGAGAACTTCCGCCCCGGAACGCTTGAGAAATGGAATCTCGACCCCGCTGAACTGCGCAAGACCAACCCCGGGCTGATCGTCGTGCGCGTGTCGGGTTACGGCCAGTCCGGCCCCTATTCGTCGCGCGCCGGTTTCGGCGGGATCGGCGAGGCAATGGGCGGATGGCGCGGGATCGTGGGCTATCCCGACCTTCCCCCCGCGCGCATGGGGGTGTCGATCGGCGACACGCTCGCCGCCACTTACGGTTGCATGGGGGCGCTCGCCGCGCTCCACCATCGCAGCAAGACCGGCGAAGGCCAGATCGTCGATTCGGCGCTGTATGAGGCCGTGCTGCAGGTGATGGAATCGACCGTGTCCGACTATTCGGCGAGCGGCACCAAGCGCCGCCGCACCGGATCGACCCTGCCCGCGATCGCGCCGTCGAACGTCTATCCGTGCAGCGACGGCGAATATCTGATCGGCGCCAATCAGGACGGCGTCTTCGCGCGCCTCGCCGAAGCGATGGGCCGGCCCGAACTCGGGAGCGACGAACGCTATGCGACCCACCTGGCACGCGGGGCGCGGCAGGAGGAACTCGACGCGCTGATCGGCGAATGGACCGCGACGATGACCATCGCCGAACTCGAAGCGAAGATGATCGCGGCGGGCGTCCCCGCAGGGCGTATCTTCGATGCCGAGGATATGCTGGCCGATCCGCATTTCGCGGCGCGCGAAGCGCTGGTAACGGTCGACGACGAAGAATTGGGCGAGATCCGGATGCAGGGGGTTTTCCCCAAGCTGTCCGCGACCCCGAGCAGCGTCCGCCGTCCGGCCCCACTCACCATCGGACAGGATGGACCCGATGTTCTGAAACGCTGGCTCGGCCGCGATGGAGCGGACGCATGATCACCCTCTATGGCGGCCCCACCCCCAATTCGCGCAAGATCGCGATCGCGCTCTTGGAAATGGATTTCGCATGGCAGGTCGAACCGATCGACATTCTGGCCGGCGACCAGCTGACCCCCGAATTTCTGGCGCTCAACCCCAACAACAAGACCCCGGTCATCGTGGATGACGAGGGGCCGCACGGGCCGGACTTTGTGTTGTGGGAGACGGGCGCGATCCTGCTCTATCTGGCCGAAAAGAGCGGGCGCTTCGTCCCCGCTGATCCGGCCGCGCGCGCGACCTGCTGGCAGTGGCTGATGTTTCAGGTGTCGGGGATCGGCCCGATGTTCGGGCAGGAGGTGCATTTCACCCATTATGCAAAGGACCGGCACGAATATGCGATCGCGCGCTATAGCCGCGAGGTCGATCGGCTGATGATGGTGCTCGACAAGCGGCTGGGCGAGGCCGAGTGGCTGGCGGGCAGCGATTACAGCATCGCCGACATGGCGATGCTGCCCTATCTGCCGCGCCAGCTTGCCGAAAAGGCGGGACGCTTTGCGAACGTCGAACGCTGGGCCGCCGCCATGTTCGCACGCCCCGCGGTTGCCGAGGGGATGAAGTTCGGGGTCGCGCGCGCCGAAACGATCGCGGGCGGCCTGACCGGCTTTACCGACGAGCATCGCGCGATCCTGTGGGGTGATCGCCAGCACGTCGCGAGGTAATTAGGACCCCTCAGTCGCCCCGCACCGCCGCGTGATTGGCGTCGCCGAACATGTTCGACCATTCGGTGTCGTCGAGTTTCTGATGCCGCCCGATATATTTGGCGGGCGCCGCAAGATCCTCGCGGCCCATTGCGCGGGCCACGGCCGGCCGTTCGCGGATGCTTTCGAACCAGCGATGCGTCGCCGGATGATCGTCCAGCCCCATTCCCATCACAAAGGCCGAGGCGCGGCCAGGCCAGATCGCCATGTCGGCAATGCTATAGTCGTCGCCGGCGACATAGGCGCTTTTCTCCAGCTGCTTTTCCAGCACGGCCTGCAGGCGCTTCACTTCGCGGGTGTAGCGCTGGACGGCATAATCCTGACCCGCCGGGGCATAGCGAAGGAAGTGGCTGGCCTGCCCGCCCATCGGCCCCAGTCCCGCGACCTGCCAGGTCAGCCACGACAAGGTCGCCGCGCGCGCCGCGCCCGAAGCGCTGAGAAAGCGCCCGCTCTTTTCGGCCAGATATTGCAGGATCGCACCCGATTCGAACACGGTCACCGGGTCGCCGTCACCCGCCGGAGCATGGTCGACGATCGCCGGCAATTTGTGGTTCGGGTTGATCTGGCCAAACTCTGCGGTCAGCTGATCGCCGTTGAAGATGTCATAAGGGATGACGCGAAAGGGCGCCCCAATCTCTTCGAGCATGATCGCAATCTTCTGCCCGTTCGGGGTCGCCGAATAATGAAGGTCGATCATCTCAAAGGATCGCATGCATCGCGTGGCGGACACCGAAGTTCGTTCGCTCGCCGACGCCGACCGCCAGCACGCCATTCAGCCAGCCATATTTCTCGCTCGCGGTTTCGAACACCGGCGCGATTCGCAGATAATAGCGCGCCGGGTCGACATCGGGCTGCGCCGGGTCGGCGAACTCGGCGCGGACATCGTCGGGAATGAGGTTGCGGCCGCTGTAGGTCAGGTAGATGAGATCGCCGTCATCGGTCCGCCACACGGCGCGCGCATCGAAGGTGCCGACGGAGGCATCGCCAAGGCGCCCCGACCGCGACCAGTTGCCGCCCCCCGGCAAGATGACGCCGTTGATTTTCGGACCATAAAAGCGCCCGCCCGTGACATATCCCATGCGCTGATCGCCGAACGGAGTCGCACCGATGCCGATGATTCCCCCCCCGACCTCAAATTCCGCGGTACACAGATATTGGCTGGCGAGCGCCGCGGGAACGGGTTGTTGATCGACGTCGATCATGATGCGAATCCTCCTAGCAAGACTATGGACAAGTATAAAACCATTAGTATACTAAGGGTCAATCAGATTGACGGATCATCACCGTCGACAATGGACCATTGGGAGGGTGAATATGAAGATTCTTGAACAGATTCTGCTGTCCGGCGTGGCATGTGCCGCGATGATCGCAAGCGCCGCGCCAGCCATGGCGCAGACCGACGCGCCGGCCGATGCGGCCACCACCGATTCGAACGACATTATCGTCACCGCGCGTTTCAAGAATGAATCGCTGCAGGATGTGCCGCAGGCCATCTCCGCCTTCGGCGAAGAGGCGCTGACCAAGATTGCGGCGCGCGACATCACCGACCTCGCCCCCTCGACCCCGAACATCAGCATCCAGCCGGTGGCGACCTTCTCCAACTCGGCGGCGATCTTTATCCGCGGCCTCGGCGCGCAGGGCATCGAATCGACCGAGGAAAGCCCGGTCGGCATTTCGATCGACGGTGTGTTCGTCACGCGCCCGGTGGCGACGATGCTCGACACCTTCGACCTCGACCGGATCGAAGTGCTGCGCGGGCCGCAGGGCACGTCCTTCGGCAAGAATTCGCTCGCGGGCGGCATCGCCGCCTTTACCAAGAACCCCGGTCGCGACTGGGGCGTGCAGGCCGAAATCACCGTGGGCAACTACGGCCGCATGGATGCGCGCGCAGCGGTCAACATGCCGATCATCGAGGACGTGCTGGCAACGCGGATCGTCGTGAACAAGGAAACCTATGACGGTTTCTTCACCAACCGCCTGAACGGCAAGAAGGTCGGCGGGCAGGACCGGCTGACGCTGCGCGGCACCGTGGTCTTTACCCCCACCGACAATCTCGACATCAATCTGAAGGCCTTTCTCGTCCGCGACCGGTCGAGTGCACCGGGCGGCGATTCGGGCCCCGATCGCACCAAGCTGTTGTGGACGGCTTTCGGCTTTGAGGAACCCGATGACGGCGCCTTCACCATCGGCCGCGACTTCCCCGCAAATCACGACACCGACCAGCTGGGCTTCATCAGCAACATCGGGCTGGACCTGGGTGCGGCGCAGTTGAAGTCGATCACCGGCTATATCGAAACCGATGATTTCAACGACAGCGATTACGACCAGTCGGAAGTGTTTTTCTTCCCGACCTTCCGCGTCCAGTCGCACCGTCAGTTCAGCCAGGAATTGCGCCTGCAATCCGATTTTTCGGACCGCGACGATGCGCTGGCGCGCCTCAACCTCGTCTTCGGTGGCTATTATCTGAAGCAGAGTTTCGAACTGGCGCAGGCCTTCCCGACGCTTCCCGGCGCCACCGGCAGCCAGGATTTCGTGTCGCAGGATAACACGGCCAAAGCCCTGTTCGGGCAGGCGATCTATGGCATCACCGACCGGCTGAACATCACCTTCGGCGTCCGCCAGAGCTGGGAATCGAAAGACTATTTCCGCGATCCGGTCGGAGCGGTGTTGCCCGCCCGCTTCACGACGCGCGCAGCGGTCAAATCGCTGGACGAGATGGAAGCGATCGCCAACGTCAATCTTGCGGCAGGCAGAGCGTTCAAGCTGGGTTATGATCGCGATCGCATGTCGTTCAAGGCCGGGGTCGATTATCGCCTGACCGACGATGTCATGGTCTATGCCGGTTACAGCCAAGGCTATAAGGGCGGCGGCTTCGGCGCCCGTTCGGCGACGCCGTCGACCGCGGGCCCGACCGAGGATAATACGTCGGAGCTGTTCGAGGCCGGTTTCAAGGGCGATTTCTTCGACAATCTGCTGCGCCTCAACCTCACCGGCTTTGTCACCAAGTTCAAGCAGCTGGAATTCGGCGTCTTCTATCCCAATCCCAATGTCGCATCGGGGCAGGAAACGGCGCAGCTGAACATCGGTTCGGCAACGAGCAAGGGTATCGAACTCGAAGCGACGCTGAAGCCGACGCAGAACTTCCGCCTGTCGGCCAATATCGGCTATCTCGACGCGAAATATACCGACTTCTGCGCCGACCTTAATGGCCCCGCGGCTTCGCCGACCCTGCCGGTTTCCACTTGCGGCGCCGTCACCACTTTGCCGAATGGCACTTATCTGGTCGATGAGGATCACACGGACCTGAGGCTGGTGCGCGCGCCCAAATGGCAAACGCAGGGGTCGGCCGAATATACGGTGCCGCTGGGCACTGCCGGCAACCTGTCGTTCCGCGCGTCGGCACTCTATCGCAGCGTCTTTTATTCGTCGGTTTCCAACGAGGCTGGCGGACGCACGGGCGATTTCGTGCTGGTCGATGGCTCGATCGGCTGGGAAAGCGAAGATGCGCGTTTCCGGGCGATGCTCTGGGGCAAGAATCTGACCAACAAAACCTATGTGTCGGCCTTCACCCCGACCGCGCAATTCTTTAACCAGCGCTTCTATGGCGCGCCGCGGACCTTTGGCCTGACGCTGGGCGCCAGCTTCTGATTTTCGGCCGCCGGGTCGAACGCCCGGGCGCTGAAAACAGGCGAAAAACAATCCCTCCTGTCCGGCTGGACAGGGGGGATTTTTTTGATCATCGTAAAGCGGATTGACAGATACCCTTAAATATCTAAGTATTTTTTCAACAACAAGAATCGTTGATTTTGGGGAGTGCTATGACTGAGGCCACCGTCCTCGCAGGACCTGCCGCATCGTCGGATCGAGGCCTTGCGCTGCGCCGCAATCTTGCGCTCGGCATGCTCTTCGTCGTCGGCACGATCAACTTCGTCGATCGCCAGCTTTTGTCGATCCTGGTCGAACCGATCCGCGCCGACATGCAGTTCAGCGACACCCAGTTCGGGCTTCTGACCGGACTCGCCTTCGCGCTTTTCTATGCCGCGATGGGAATCCCCATGGCGATGATCGCCGACCGCTGGAACCGGATCAAGCTGATCGGAATCGCCTGCATCGTGTGGAGCGGTTTTACCGCCGCGTGCGGGATGGTCTCGAACTTCTGGCAGCTCGCGGCGATGCGGTTCGGCGTCGGCGCGGGCGAAGCGGGCGGCACCGCCCCGTCGCTGTCGGTGCTCGCCGACTATTATCCGGCGGAACAGCGCCCGCTGGTAATCGGCCTGTTCACGCTCAATGGTCCCTTCGGCGTCTTCGTCGGCGCGGCCTTCGGCGCCTGGGCGGCGGCGCATATCGGCTGGCGCGGCGCGTTCCTGGTGATCGGCGCCGTCGGCATCATCGTTGCGCCGCTGCTGATCTGGCTGGTGCGCGAACCCGCCCGGGGCCAAATGGACAAGCGGACAGAAGAGGACGCACCGTTACCGATCGGACAGACGCTGGCGATGTTTGCGCAGCGCCGCTCGCTGCGCATGGTGATGATCGGCAGCGGAATGGCGGCGTTCGTCAGCTATGGCATGCTCAACTGGATCCCGGCCTTTTTGATGCGCGTGCAGGGGATGCCGCTGTCGGCCATGTCGACCTGGTTCGCGCCCGCCGCTGGCATCACCTTTGGCGTCGGCATTTTGGGGGGCGGCTGGCTGGTCAGCCGCGCGGCGCGCACATCGCCGCGCGCCTATGGCACCATCCCGGCCATCGCGGCCGCCGTGCTCGTCCCGACTTTCATCGCCGCGCTGCTTGTCGACAGCTGGCAGCTGTCGCTCGCGCTGATGCTGATCCCGATGGCGGCGTGCATCGTCTATGTCGCCCCGGCGCTGGCACTGGTCCAGAATCTTACCGCGCCGCGCTCACGCGCCACCGCTTCCGCCGTCCTGATGCTGATGTTCAACATCGTCGGCCTCGGCCTTGGTCCGCTGTTCGTCGGCATGATCAGCGACGCGCTGAAGCCCGAATATGGCGATGAAAGCCTGCGCTGGGCGCTGATGGCGATCATCCCCTTCGCCGTCGTCGCCGGTCTCGCCCAATATGCGATGACGCGACATCTGGACAAGGATTTCGCCGAATAACGGATTTCGCCGGGTAAGCGCGAAACGAGAGGAGAAGATGATGGACAGCGAAGAGGAGATCGCCGCGATGGCGACACGCTTTTTCGACGCGATCGAGGCGGGCGATATCGAGGCCATGCGCGCCACCTTCACCCCCGATGCCGAAATCTGGCATAACACCGACGAAGTGATCGGCACCCGCGACCAGACGGCAGTGACGCTGACCGCCATGGTCGCGCGGATCAAGGACCGCGAATATGCCGACCGGCGGCTGACCGCCTTTCCCGGCGGCTTCGTCCAGCAGCACGTGCTGAAGGGCCGCCGCGTCCATGACGATGGCGAAGTGCGCCTGCCCTGCGCGATCATCTGCAAGGTCGAAGGCGGCCAGATCACCCGTCTCGACGAATATTTCGATTCGGCGCACGTCGCCGAGTTCCGCAAATTTGCTGCCACTTAAGGAGAAACCCATGCCCGTCCTGCGTCAGGTTCCCCGTTCGGAAGTCACCGACGAAACCGTCCTTGCCTATTACAACCGCCTGTTCGGCGAGCGCGATCCCGTCGCCGAACCCGGCACCGCAACGGGCACCCCGGGCGACTGGTGGACGGTTTTCGCGCTCGCGCCCGACATCTTCAAACATGCCGTCGACGGCTTTGCCGTCTATCGCCACCCGGCGCGCAAGATCGACCCGGTGCTGCGCGAGCTCGGCCAGACCCGCGCCGGCTGGGTCAAGGGCAGCCAGTTCGTCTTCTCGCAGCATTGCAAGTCGCTGCGCGGCCTGGGCGTCAGCGAAGAGAAAATCGCCGCCATCGCCCACTGGACGGTCGCCGACTGCTATAATGATCAGGAACGCGCCGTGCTGGCCTATGCCGACTGCCTGTCGCAGGGCGGCGGGCGCGTGCCGCTGGAAATCTTCGAGAAGCTCAGGACCTTCTGGGATGACGAACAGATTTTCGAATTCACGTACATCACCTGCCTTTACGACATGCACGCGGTGATGACCCGCGCGCTGCGGATGGAATTTGATGCACGCGAAGATCCGATCGTCGAGGTCGCCGCGCCCGAAGGCTTCAACGCCGCCGACTTCCTGAGCGCCCCGCGGCCGAAACCCGAATGAGCTGCGGCATAACCGTCAATCTAGTTGACGGTTATGCTCAGGGATGGTAAAAGTGAAAGCGAGAGGATGGCCATGAAGCTTTATACCAGCGTCGGCCCTAACCCTCGCGTCGTGACGATGTTCATGGCGGAGAAGGGCATCACCCTGCCGCAGGTCGAGATCGACTTGCGCGGCGGTGAGAATCGGCGCGCCCCCTATAATGAGAGCATCAACCCGGCGGGGCAGACTCCGGCGCTCGAACTCGACGACGGATCGATGCTGACCGAGATTCTGGCGATCTGCGAGTATCTCGACGAAGTCTATCCCGAAGCATCGCTGATCGGCACCACGCCCGAGGAACGCGCGAATACCCGCATGTGGGCGCGCCGCATCGACCTCAAGATTTGCGAGCCGCTGACCAATGGCTTCCGCTACGCCGAGGGCCTGCCGCTGTTCGCGCCGCGGATGCGCTGTCTGCCCGATGCCGCACCGGGGCTGAAGGCAATCGCGCAGGACGGGCTGCAATGGCTCGACCCGCAGATCGCCGGGCGCGACTTTATCGCCGGCGACCGGCTGACGCTCGCCGACATATTGCTTTTTGCCTTCCTCGATTTCGGGGCGAATGTCGGCCAGCCGATCGACCCCGCCCTCTCCCATATTACCCGCTGGTACGACCGGATCAAAAGCCGGCCCAGCGCCAACCCCGCTTGAACCAGAACAGGAGACGGATCATGGCTTCGACAAACACCGAATTTGAATTTTGCGGCGTCAACCACCTTGCGCTGGTGTGCAAGGATATGGCGCGGACGGTTGAATTCTACCGCGACATCCTCGGCATGCCGCTTCTCAAGACGCTCGACCTGCCCGGCGGGCGCGGTCAGCATTTCTTCTTCGACATCGGCAATGGCGACAGCCTCGCCTTTTTCTGGTTCCCGAATGCGCCCGAAGCCGCCCCCGGCGTCTCGGCGCCCGAAGCCCTGCCGACGCGCGGCAATTTCATGTCCGCGCACGGGTCGATGAACCACCTCGCGATCAATGTCCGCGCCGACAAATTCGACGAATATTACCAGCGGCTGATCGACAAGGGGGTCGAGGTCACCCCGATCCTGAATCATGACAATTCGGAAACCCAGTCGTCAGCCGAGATGCATGACGATGTTTATGTCCGCTCGGTCTATTTCTTCGACCCCGACGGCGTGTGCCTCGAATTTGCGGCATGGACCAAGGTTTTCGACGAGGACGATATTGCGCACGATCCGGTACGCGCCGACGGCAGCAAGGCCGAAGGCATGATCACCGGACGGGCGACCGTCCCCGCCGAATAGGTTTTCTCCCCAAGAACACTCCTCGGGCCCGGCGTTCGCGTCGGGCCCTTTTTTTGTCCGCCGGACCGGCTGCTCCCGGCGGGGGAGCGCTCCCGCCGTTCCGTGCCGCTATCCCACCGCGCGGTCACGGCCTTCCCAATAGGGTGCGCGCAATTCGCGCCGCAACACCTTGCCCGACGGGTTGCGCGGCAGCGCGTCGACGAACTCGACGCTCTTGGGCAGCTTATAGGCCGCGATCCGCGCGCGGACCCATGCGATGACATCGGCGGGATCGGGCTGTTCGCCCGGCGCCGCGACGACCAGCGCCTTTACCGCTTCGCCCCATTTGTCGTCGGGGACGCCGATCACCGCGACGTCGGCGACGCCGGGACAGCCCATGATCGCGCTTTCGACCTCGGCCGGATAGACATTCTCCCCGCCCGACACGATCATGTCCTTGATGCGGTCGTGGACATAATAGAAGCCGTCGGCATCGCGATATCCGACGTCGCCGGTGTGCAGCCAGCCGCCAGCCAGCGCCTCTTCGGTTGCCGCCGCGCGGTTCCAATATTCCTTCATAACGATGCCGCCGCGGATCGCGATCTCGCCGATCTCGCCGTCGCCACGCGCACGCCCCTCGCCATCGAGGATCGCCATGTCGGTGCCCGGCCAGGGCTTGCCGCACGACGTCAGCTTGCCCGGCAAATCATGCGCGCCGGGCGACAGATAGGAGCCGCCGCCAGCGGATTCGGTCATGCCATAGAATTGCACGAAATCGCAGCCGAACGTCGCGCGCGCGCGGCGCAGCACATCCTCGGCGATCGGCGACGCGCCATAGGCGATCGACTTGAGCGCGGGATAAGCGCCTTCGTTCGCGGCGGGCTGAAGCAGCATCATCTGGATCATCGCCGGCGCCAGAAAGGCGTGCGCGACATTCTCTTCGCGCATCATGCGGATGGCGTCGGCCGCGGTGAAATCCTTGACGAGGACCAGCCGCCCGCCCTGCGCCAGTCCCGAGAAACTGACGTTCGTGCCCGCAACATGGAACAGCGGCATCACGATCATCACCGTCTCGTCCTCGCCGTAGGCGAAGCCATCGACCTCGGTCGCGGCTTCGAGGAAGGTGCGGTAATTGGCGTTGGTGAGCACGACGCCCTTGGGCAGGCCGGTCGTGCCGCTGGTATAGAGCTGGAGCACATCGTCGGCGAGCTGCGGCGTGTCGGCGGTCGGCAGGTCGGATGCCTCGCCCAGCCATGCGTCGAACGGTTCGAACGCGGGGTGCGCGCCATAGAGCGCGATGAGGCGCGGCGGCGACGCAAGGCCGGCGATTGCGGCAAGCGCGCAGTCGAAGAAATCTTCGCCCACAAACAACAGCTTCGGCCCGGCATCACCGAGGATGAAGCCGATCTCTGCGGGCGCAAGGCGACAGTTGATGGGCGCAAAGCAAGTGCGCGCGCGCGCGGTGCCGAAAAAGAGCGGATACCAACCGTCGTGGTTCTTGGTCAGCGCCGAGACACGGTCGCCCGGCACGATCCCCGACGCGATCATCGCATTCGCGACGCGGTTCGACCGCGCATCGAGTTCGGCAAAGCTCGTCTCACGATCTCCGAACTTCACCGCAACGGCATCGCCGCGCGCGCGCGCCTGCGCCGCCGGAATATCGGCCAGCGTCCGGATGGCTTCCAGATCGATCATTTCGCTCTCCCAGCTTCGTTTTCAACTTGAATTAGATAGAATACTAAGCAAATGTTTGACCAGCCCAAAAATCGAGAGGACAAGCCTTGCTGAAGCATCCGATCCTGCCAACGACGATCGTCGGAAGCTACCCCCAACCCGACTGGCTGATCGACCGCGAACGGTTGAAGGCCAGCCTGCCGCCACGGGTGCGCGCCGAGACATTGTGGCGCATCCCCGCGCCATGGCTCGCCGACGCGCAGGAAGCCGCGACGCTGATGGCGATCCGCGATCAGGAAGAGCTGGGCATCGACATCGTCGGCGACGGCGAAATGCGCCGCGAAAGCTATTCGAACCGCCTTGCGACCGCGCTTTCGGGGATCGATCCCGACAAGCATGGCAGCGCGGTCGATCGCACCGGAAAATCGAATCCGGTGCCGCTGGTATCGGGACCGATCCGCCGCATCGCGCCGATCGAGGCGCAGGACGCCGCTTTCCTGCGTCGTCATTCGACCAAACCGGTAAAACTGACGCTGCCCGGGCCATTTACGATGACCCAGCAGGCCGAGAACGGATATTATACCGACGCGAAATCGCTCGCGATGGATTATGCCGACGCGGTGAATGCCGAGGTGAAGGATTTGTTCGCCGCCGGGGTCGATGTCGTCCAGCTCGACGAACCCTATTTGCAGGCACGCGCCGACGAAGCCCAATATTATGCCATCGAGGCGATCAATCGCGCGCTCGACGGCGTCGATGGCACGACCGCGCTCCACATCTGCTTCGGCTATGCGATGGTTCATCACGGCGCGGGTTCAACCAAGCCAAAGCCCAAGGCCTATGACTTCCTTGCCGAACTCGAAGCCTCGGCGATCGACGTGATCTCGATCGAGGCGGCGCAGCCCGGGCTCGACCCCGCGATCCTCGCCGAACTGCCGACCAAGACGATCATGTACGGCGTGCTCGACCTGTCGATCCCCGAGGTCGAAACCCCCGAAGTCGTCGCGGGCCGCATCCGCGAGGCGTTGCGCTATATCGACGCCGAACGTCTGTGGATCGCCCCCGACTGCGGGATGAAGTACCACAGCCGCGAACATTCGCAGGCCAAGCTGAAGGCGATGGTCGACGGCGCGGCAATGGTGCGCGCCGAACTCAAATAGCTTTGTGATTCCCGCGAAGGCGGGAATCCGGCTCATTTCTTCTTCGTGCCTTTGCGCCTTTGCGTGAGATTTTTCTGATTTCACGCGAAGGCGCGAAGGCGCAAAGAAAAGGAAGAACAAAGCTTGGGTTCCCGCTTTCGCGGGAATGACGCGTGTTATTGATCGACGAATTCCGTCAGCAACGCCGCCACCGCCTCGGGCACCTCGACCGTCGGCAAATGCCCGGCGCCCGGCACGACCTCCAGCCGCGCACCGGGGATCGCTTCCAAAATCTCGTCATGATGCGCGCGGCTGGTGATGCCGTCCTGCTCGCCCCAGATCAGCAGGGTCGGCACCGCAATCTCGCCGAGCCGCGGCCGGCTGTCGATCCGCGCCATGATCGCGCGCTGCTGCGCGAGGAAGGTTTCGGCGCCGGTATCGGCCGCCATCTGGCGCGCGATGCCGAGCAGACGCGCGTCGCTGCGCTTATGCTCGGGGAAGAGGATCGGGATACGCTCCTCGACCACCTGATCGAACTGTCCGCTGGTCACGAGATCGATATAGCCCTGCCGCCGTGCGGTCTGCGCCGGGCCGTCGGCCGAAGCGAGGGTCGAGATGAGCGCGAGCTTCGCGACGCGTTCGGGCGCGCGGCGGATCACTTCGAAGGCGATAAAGCCGCCCAATGCGTGGCCGACCAGCACGAACTTCGGCGGTGCATTGTCGAGCAGGCGCTGCGCGAAACCCTCAATCGTGTCGTCGCTCCGGTTGTCGGCAATGATCACTTCGCGGTCGGGCCAAGCATCGAGCAGCGGCTGCCACACCGCGTCGGTCAAAAGCTGGCCGGTGATGAGAACGATGGGAAGCGACATTAGACCACCTGATGCAAAAGCGCCTCGCCCGCGGCGAGACGGCGACAATTTTCCTGCGCGACCGTCAGGCTGCGCGTGAGCGTTTCGGGGGTAAGCCACGCGATATGGGGTGCGAGCACCGCATTGGGTTGGGCGAGCAGCGGATGCCCCGGCGGCAAAGGTTCTGCGGCGAAGACGTCGAGCCCGGCGCCGCGCAAATGCCCCGACGCCAGCGCATCGACCAGTCGTGCCTCGTCGACCAGCTCGCCGCGTGCGGTGTTCACCAGCACCGCGCCGGGCTTCATCGCGAAGGGGTCGATGGTCCCGCGCGTCTCGTCGGTCAGCGGGATGTGCAGCGAGACGATATCGGCCTCGGCAACCAGCCGATCGAGCGGCCAATATTCATAAGGCACGTCGCGCGGATTGCGCGCGGTGTAGACGACCCTCGCGCCCAGCGCCGCGAGCACGGGAGCGAGAAGCTGGGCCGAATGGCCGAAACCGACGAGGCCGACGGTGCGTCCGGCGACTTCGCCGACATGATCGAGTTCGGACGGATCGGCGGTCCAGCCTTCGCCTGCGCGGGTGCGTGCGTCGAAAAAACAGGTGCGGCGCAGCACCGCCATCATCAGCGACAGCGCCATTTCGGCGACCGCCTGGCTGTTGGTGCCGGGCATATTGCACACCGCGACGCCATGCGTCCGCGCCGCATCGAGCGCGATGGTGTTCACGCCGACGCCCAGCTTCTGGATCAGTTTGAGCTTCGGCGCCGACGCGATGAAGTCCGCCGTCACCGGGGTCAGCACATGGAGCAAAGCGGTGATCTCGCCCGCGACGTCATCGAGCGGGGCCGCCTCATCGACATGGGTTACGACGCCGGGGCCGAAGATCGTATCGACCGCGGCGCGAAAACCGGGGCTCGGGCGCGCATGGAGGACGATCATCCCAGCGTCGCCGCAATCGGCGCTGCAAAGGCGGAGGCCCCGGCATATTCGGCGTCGGCGCCCAGCGCTTCTTCGATCCGCAACATCTCGTTCCACTTCGCCATACGTTCGGAGCGCGTAAAGCTGCCGACTTTCAACTGCCCGGCGTTCCAGCCGGTCGCGAGATGCGCGATGGTGACATCCTCGCTCTCGCCCGAGCGCGCCGAGACGATCGCGCCCCAGCCGCGCGCGACGGCCGCATCGAGCGCGGCCTTCGCCTCGGTGACGGTACCGACCTGATTGACCTTGATCAACGCGGCGTTGCACGCGCCCGCGTCGGCCGCATCGGCGACGCGCCGGGCATTGGTGACGAGCACGTCGTCGCCGATGATCTGGACACGGTCGCCGATCGCCGCGGTCACCGCCGCCATCGCGGTCCAGTCGTCCTGCCCCGCCGGGTCCTCGATCGACAATATCGGATAACGCTTTGCCCATTCGACGATCCGCGCGGCCATTTCCTCGCTCGTGAGGCGGCCGTCGTCGAGCGCGAGGCTGTAGCCCGACGCATCGCCCAGTTCGTTCGCAGCGATGTCGAGCGAGATATGGACTTCGTCGCCCGCGCGGTGGCCGCTCGCCTCGATCGCGCGGGTGAGGGTGTCGAGCGCATCCTCGTTCGAGGCGAAGTTCGGCCACCAGCCGCCTTCGTCGGCGACCCCCGTGAGCGGCCCCTTCGCCTCCATCAGCTTGCCCGCGGCGCGATAGACATCGTCGGTGATTTCGAGCGCGCGGCGAAAGCTTCCCGCCTTCGGGCACATGACCATGAAATCCTGCACATCGGTGCGGCGTCCGGCGTGCGCGCCGCCGCCGAAAATCTGGATTTCGGGGAGCGGGATGCGCACTTTCGCGCCGCCCGCGAGATAGCGCCACAAAGGCTCGCGCGCATGTGCTGCGGCGGCGTGCAGCACCGCCATCGATACGGCAACGACGGCATTGGCGCCGAGCCGCGCCTTGTTCGGCGTCCCGTCGAGCGCGCAAAGTGCAGCGTCGATCGCCGCCTGATCGCGCGCGTCCATCCCGGTCAGCGCGGGCGCGATCTCGGCACCGATGCCTGCGACCGCGCCATTGACGCCGAAGCCGCCGAACGCCGGACCGCCGTCGCGGAGGTCGATCGCCTCATGCGCGCCGCGCGAGGCCCCGGCAGGGGCGATGGCACGCCCGATGGCGCCCGATTCGAGAACAACCTCGGCCTCGACCGTCGGCCGCCCGCGCGAATCCCAAAGCTGGCGGCCGGTGACGCTGGCGATACGCGAAGTCATGCAATGATCCTTTTCCAATGGGTAACGAGCGCGTCGACCGGCGACGGCGCAGTAATCAGCGCGCGCGCCTGTTCGCGCACGGTGCGTTTATGTTCGGGGTCGGTGAGATAGGGGGCGGGCGACTTGCCCTCGACGCGCGCGAGCAGCAGGGCGGCAGTGAGTTGCCCCGCGCGGAGCAGCAGGTCGGCAGGGTCTTCCCAGTCGATTCCGGCGCGATAGGCATCAACGAGCGCGGTCGCGGCCTCCGTCAGGCGCGCGTCATTCAGCCATACCGCCTTCAGCAGCAGATGGGTGGTGCAGAAAGCAAGGTCGAACGCCGGGTCGCCGTACACCGCGCATTCGGCGTCGAGAATGACCGGGCCGTCGGCGCTGACGAGAATATTCTTGGGGCTGACGTCACCATGGACGAGCGCGATCTTGCGCCCCGCCAGATCGGCCGCCAGCGCGCTGAGGTGCAGCGCGAGTTCGGCATCATGTTCCGCCACATAAAGCAGAAAGGGATCGATGCGCAGCGCGCGGAACATGTCGTCGTTGGGAAAGGCGTCGCGGTCGGCATCCTTATGTGCGGTCGCGGCGTGCACCGCGGCGATCCCACGCCCGACGGCAGCGGCGAAACCGGCATCGACGCGCCCCGCGACCAGTTCGTCCTTCCACACCGGACAGCCGGGCAGAAAACGCATCGCAAAGGCGTGACCGGTCGGCAGTTCGGCGAGCACCTCCGGCGCGAGCCGTGTGTCGACGCCGCGCGCGCGTTTGAGCCAGCGCACCTCGCTCTGGCCGCGCTCGACGGGGGCGAGCCATTCGGCCGCGACGCGCAGTTGCGCCAGCGGCCGTTTGACGACGATCGGCCCCGAGGGCGTCTCGACCTTCCACACGTCGCACGAGACGCCGCCGGTCAGCGGCTCGAGGACGACATCGCCCTCGCCGATCAGGCCGGCGCCGCGCAATTCTGCGATGATATCGGCGTCGGCCTTACCCATTTACAGCTTCTCCCGGATCCAGCTGCCGACGAGATCGGCGGCGGTCTGGCGCTCTTCGATCGAGTCCTCGAAATAATGCGCGCCGGGGATGAGTTCGAGTTTTTTGTCCGACGTACCCAGAAAGTCGAAGATCTTGCGCGCGTCGCTGGGGAAGACGCCGGTGTCGGCGGTGCCCTGTACAACCAGCGCCGGCGTGTTCTGTTTGGCGAGGTGCGGCGCCCCCTGACACGGCGAGGTTTCGAGGCTCCACATGTTGAGCCAGGTCTTGATCGTGTTGGCACGGCCGATGCTGGGCGTGCGGTTGGCGATCGCCGGGTCGCCCCGATAGCACCAGTTGGGTTTGCGGTCCGACGGGTCGATTGCGGGGTCGACGCAGCGGATATCGCCCCAGCAA
This sequence comes from Sphingopyxis selenitireducens, assembly GCF_051550705.1. Classification (NCBI taxonomy): domain Bacteria; kingdom Pseudomonadati; phylum Pseudomonadota; class Alphaproteobacteria; order Sphingomonadales; family Sphingopyxidaceae; genus Sphingopyxis; species Sphingopyxis selenitireducens. The sequence continues at coordinate 136,836 of NZ_JBPULG010000004.1, read as the reverse complement.
CGGAACATCGGGAAGATGCGGTCGGGAATGCCCGCATCGTTCAAACGCTTCAGTTCGGCCTTCGCCCAGTCGGTGATGCGCTGGTTGCGCGCGCGCTGTGCCGCGCGATATTTGGTGATGAAGGCATCCGAATAGGGCGGGCCATTGTCGGGGTTGAACGGGTCGAGTTCGGGATCGGTCAGGGTCGGATCATTTTCGTCGATCACCGACGGATCCATCCAGTCGGTAAGCACTTCAGGACGGCCCTGATGCGCGTTGAAGCTGATGTAGAGGTCGCCCTTGATCAGCTGCGCCAGCGCATCCTGTCCTACCGACGGCAGCCGGTCGGTCAGCGTCGGTGCGATCGCTTCGGCCTGATAGGCGCCCATCAACGAACCGCCGCCCGAATTGCCGAGGATGACGATCTGTTCGACCCCGGCGACTTCCTTGAGCCATTTCATGCCCACGCCGATGTCGAGCACGGCATGTTCGAGCAGGAACTGGTCCTCGACGCCGCGATAACGCGTGTTCCAGCCGAGGAAGCCAAAGCCCTGCCGCGCGAAATAGGGGGCGATATAATGTTCGGAGAAATCGACATTATAATGGGTCGCGATGATCGCAACCTTTGGCCGCGTGCCCGATTTCGTCCAGTAAATGCCCTGACACGGATGCCCGCCCGCCTGAATGCGCGGCGCAGTCGGCGATACGAGGCCCACAAATTGCGCGTCCAGTCCTTCGTTCCCGTTGGGATCCATCATCGTCTCTCCTGATTATCGATTGTCGTGAAATAATTGGTTCAGCGGGTGACCTCAAACGGCAGCGCATATCCGTCGAGCCCGGCGCGGATCGCGCGCTTGTCGATCTTGCCCGTCGGCCCCAGCGGGATTTCGTCGACGAACAGCACATCGTCGGGCATCCACCATTTGGCGATCTTGCCGTCGAGATAGGCGGTGAGGTCCGCCGCGACCGCGGTCGCACCGGGTTTGAGCTGACAGAGCAGGATCGGGCGCTCGTCCCATTTGGGATGCGCAACGCCGACCACCGCAGCGACCGCGACGGCATCATAGCCGAGCGCGATATTTTCGATCTCGATCGAGCTGATCCACTCGCCGCCCGATTTGATGACATCCTTGGCGCGGTCGGTGATCTGCATATAGCCCTGCGCGTCGATCGTGCTGACGTCCCCGGTGTCGAAAAAGCCCTCGGCATCGAGGACATCGCCGCCGTCACCGCCATAATAGCCGCCCGCGATCGTCGGACCCTTGACCATCAGACGCCCGGGGGTCTTGCCATCGTGCGGCAGGCGATTTCCGGCGTCATCGACGAGCTTCATCTCGAGCCCGCAGAGCAGGCGCCCCTGTTTCAGCTTATACGCCATTTGTTCGGTATCGGGCAGCGCTGCCACCGCGGCATTGGGAACCGACACCGTACCGAGCGGCGAGGTTTCGGTCATGCCCCAGCCCTGAATGACGTCGACGCCATAATCTTCGCGGAAGGTGCGGATAATCGATTCGGGACATGCCGCGCCGCCGATCGTCACCCGCTCGAGCGTCGTGAAGCGTTTGCCATTGTCCTGCATATATTGGAGCAGCATCTGCCAGACCGTCGGCACCGCGGCCGAGTAGGTGACGCCTTCTTGCTCGATCAGATTATAGATGGATTCGCCGTCCATCCGCTGGCCGGGCAGGACTAATTTCGCGCCGACCGCAGGCGCCGAATAGACCACTCCCCACGCATTGGCGTGATACATTGGCACCACCAGCAGCACCGTGTCGCGCGCCGACAGGCCCAGCGCGTCGCGCTGAAGCGTCATCAGTGCGTGGATATAGTTTGAGCGGTGCGAATAGAGCACGCCCTTGGGATTGCCCGTCGTCCCCGACGTGTAGCAAAGCCCGCACGCGCTATTCTCGTCGAACCCGCCCCAGAGATATTCGGCGGACTGCCCCGCGATCCAGTCGTCGAACGCCGTCGCGGCAAAGCTGGTTTCAGGCAGCGAGGCGCGGTCGCAAAAGAAGATCACTTTCTCGATCGACGGCACCTGCGGCAGCAATTGTTCGACCAGATCGGCAATCGCCGGGTCGGCGATCAGCAGCCGGTCGCCGGCATGATTGGCGATATAGGCGATTTGTTCGAGGAACAGCCGCGGGTTGAGGGTGTGGAGAACCACGCCCATTCCCGCCGCGCCATACCAGGCGGCGAGATGGCGGCCGCTGTTCCAGCCCATCGTCGCGACGCGGTCGCCCGGCGCAATCCCTTCGGCGGCGAGCGCGTTCGACACGCGCTTCGCATCGGCATGAATGTCGGCCCAGGTCGAACGGGTGACGCGCCCCTCGGCGTCGCGCGACACAATCTCGCGCGCGCCATGCCAATTCGCCGCATGATCGATAATCCGATCGACCGTCAGCGGCACATTTTGCATCAACCCGTCCATGCGCTCCGTCTCTCCCCCCGGATGTCCTGCCAAGAAAGGTAGTATACTAAGCATTTTATCTTTGCAACGCCACTCTGCCTTGCCTCGCCCTCCCCCTTCTTCTAGCCTGATGCCGTCGGCGCTTCGTCGGCAAATGGGGAAAATCGCTTCCACTCATGCGTACCAACCAACTGATCATTGCCCTTTTTCAACGTTTCTGCTGGCTCGACGAAGGGCTGCAGTCGCGGCTCCACGACCATGGATGGCCCGACGTCAGCCGGTCGCAGTCGATGGTGATGACCAATATAGTCAGCGGCATCGTGCGCCCGTCGGACATCGCCCGCAACATCGGCGTGTCGCGGCAAGCGATCCACAGCACGATCGGGCAGATGGTGACGCTGGGGATCGTCCGGCTTGAGCCCGATCCCGGCGATCGCCGTCACATGATCGTGTCGCTGACCGATCTTGGCACCCAGATGCGCAGCGATGCCCAGCGCGCGATGGATGCGATGACCGCGCAGATCGCGGCGCGACTGGGGCAGGAGCAATTCGACGTGCTGCTGGCGGCGCTCGACGCCGATTGGGGCGACAATATCGAACATGCCGCCCCGATGACGCGGCGGCGCAGCGCCTAAGCCGCCAGCGCCTTCGCGACCGCGATCAGCCGCGCCGTCGTCATATCGACTAGCGACGCAGGCAACGCATCCTTCAGCGCACCCTGTTCGTCGAACGCGGCATAGGCGGCGGGAATGGCAACCTGTTCGGGGATCACCAGCATCTGGATCGTCGACAATATCTGGCGCAGATGCATGAGCGCCCGCAGACCGCCGAACGGGCTGAGCGATGCCGACATGATCGCGGCGACCTTGCCCCGATAGGCGGTCAGCGCGACCAGACCTTCGTCCCCGGTGGGGCGCGAAGCCCAGTCGATCGCATTTTTGAGCAGCGGGGGCAGCGAACCATTATATTCGGGCGACACATAGATATGCCCGTCCTGCGCGGCGAGAATATCCTTGAGCCGCAGCGCGTCCGCTGGGAAGGCGCCTGCCTCGAGCGCGGCCGAATAGAGCGGCAGATCGAAGGTCGAAAGATCGACCCGGGTGACGTCGGCCCCCTGCGCCACAAGGCTCAGGGCGGCGAGTTCACCCAGCATCTTGTTGAACGAACCGTCGCGCGTGCTGCCGACGACTACCGCTATCTTGGTCATTTTCCCTCCCGGACAAAAAATAATTAGCATGCTAACCTATTTTTCGTCCGGTCGGCAATCCCCTCCACACGCTCGCCGCCGTGAAATCAGGCCTTGATGTCCGACAATACCGACAGCTTGCGCGTTTCATCGGACAGATTGTCGATCACCCGGCGCAGCAGCATCTGCAATTGCTCGACCTCTGCGTCCGTCATGCCCTGGGTCGCAATTTCGTGGACCTCGGCATTCATCGGCGCGAGGATCAGTTCCAGCTTCTTCGCGTGCGGGGTCAGATAGATGAAGGTCTTGCGCCGGTCGGAATCGGTCTTTGTCCGCGTGATCAGCCCAGCCTTTTCCAGCCCTTTCAGCGCAACAACCGTCGTCGGTTCGCGCATCCCGACCCGTTCGCTGAGTTCGCGCTGGGTGATCCCGTCCTCACGCCACAACTGGCGCAGAAACCGCCACTGGCCCGCCGACACATCCTGGGTCAACGTACCGCGTTCGAGCAGCCGCGAAAACGACCGAAAAACGATACGCGCAAGATAGCCGATACTGTTTTCCAGATCGGTATAATATTCGGCGGGATGCCGATAGGCTTGGTTCTTCTTGGCCAACATCATTCCCCTTCGGCCGTTCCTGTCCACAAACTTGGCCGTCAACTGATCGAACCTTAGGCCGCGACGATTCGGGCGGCAATATAGTTCGACACGGACTACATAATCGGCCGCCCGCCCCACCGGACAATCGACCCGCATACCAACGGCGTTGCAAAAAACCGATAGCAGCCTATGGTTAGCATGCTAAGTTATTGAGGCATAGTCATGGAAAAATTCACCCGGCTGACCGCAGTCGCCGCCCCCCTGCCGCTGGCCAATGTCGATACCGACATGATCATCCCGGCGCGTTTCATGAAGGCGCTGACCCGCGACGGGCTGGGCGACCATGTGTTTCAGGAGCTGCGCTTTGCCGCCGATGGCCGCGAGCGGGACGATTTCATTCTGAACCGCGCCAGCTGCCGACACGCGCAGATACTGGTGGCCGACCGCAACTTCGGGTGCGGCTCGTCGCGCGAACATGCGGTGTGGGCACTGGTCGACTTTGGCATTCGCTGCGTCATCGCACCGAGCTTCGGTGACATTTTCTCGAACAATGCCCGCAAGAACGGCCTGCTATTGATCCGCCTTCCCGATGACATTTGCGCACGGCTTCGCGACGAAAGCAGCTTGTCGCAGCATGCGCCGATCACCATCGACCTCGAAGCGCAGCAGATCGCGCTGACGTCGGGGGAGACGATCGCCTTCGCGGTCGATGCCGCCGACCGGCGTATCCTGATCGAGGGGCTCGACGATATCGCCCGGACGCTGCGCCACGAAGCCGCGATTTCGCGATTCGAGGACGCCGCCTAATCGAGCATGGAAGGGTCGGCGATGCATCCCGCGATCGCGCTTGCCGCGGCGAGCGCCGGACTCATCAAATGGGTTCGTCCGCCGCGTCCCTGACGATTTTCGAAGTTGCGGTTCGAGGTCGCGGCGCAGCGTTCGCCGGGCGAAAGCCGGTCGGCGTTCATCCCCACGCACATCGAGCATCCCGGTTCGCGCCAGTCGAACCCGGCATCGCGCAGGACGACGTCGATCCCCTCCGCCTCGGCCTGCCGCTTGACCAGCCCCGACCCCGGCACGACCATCGCGCGAATATGCGGCGCGACGTGGCGCCCGCGCACGATATCGGCGACGACGCGCAAATCTTCGATCCGGCTGTTGGTGCAGCTGCCTATAAACACCCGGTCGAGCCGCTGACCGGCGATGGCCGCACCGGGCGCCAGATCCATATAGGCCAGCGCGCGCCCGGCGGTGGCCCGGTCGTCATCGTCGGCCATGGCGGCGGGGTCGGGAATAAGCTGGTCAATGCCGATGACCTGTGACGGATTGGTGCCCCAGCTGACCATCGGGACCACATCGGCCGCGTCGATCGCTATCTCGCGGTCGAAATGCGCACCCTCGTCGCTCGCCAACTCGCGCCAGCGCGCAACGGCCGCATCCCAATCATCCCCCGCCGGAGCCGAAGGGCGGCCCTTCAGATAGGCAAAGCTGGTATCATCGGGCGCCACCAGCCCGGCGCGCGCGCCCATTTCGATGCTGAGGTTGCACAAGGTCATCCGCGCCTCCATCGACTGCGCACGAATCGCGGGCCCGGCATATTCGATGACATGTCCCGTGGCGCCATCGACGCCCAGCGTGCGCAGCAGGTGCAGCGCGAGATCCTTGGCATGAACATGGGGCGCGAGGTCGCCGCCGACCATCACCCGCATGTTGCGCGAGCGGCGTTGGCGGATCGTCTGGGTCGCAAGCACATGTTCGACCTCCGACGTGCCGATGCCGAACGCCAGCGCGCCAAAAGCGCCATGAGTCGAGGTGTGACTGTCGCCGCAAACGATCGTCATTCCCGGCTGCGAGCGTCCCTGTTCGGGCCCGACCACATGGACGATGCCGCCGCGCGGATCGCCCATCGGGAAATTCTCGATCCCGAAACGCGCCGTATTGGTCGCGAGCATCTCGATCTGCGCGCGCGCCTGATCGTCGGCGACCCCCGCCGGGCCGGCCGCCTGCCCCTCGGTCGGCACATTATGATCGCACAGCGCCAGCGCCCGCGCCGGACGCCGGACCGCCCGCCCCGCCGCAGCAAGCGCGGAAAAGGCCTGCGGCGAGGTCACCTCGTGCAGCAGGTGGAGGTCGATATAGAGCAGCGTTTCACCGTCATCCTCGGCGACCGCATGGGCGTCCCATATCTTGTCGTACAAAGTGCGGGCGGGCGGCGCGTGCCGCAAATTACTTAGCATACTAACTTATATCGTCGGGGCGAACGCGGACGCAAGCCTTTATTGCGCAGCACGGCGGTGCTGCGACATGGCGGCTGCGGGGCACGCAGACGATGTCAGTTGGTGAGGTTGTCCTGCGCCAGATTGGCGGTCATGCGCTCGATCACATCGAGGAACAGAGCCTGTTCCTTCGCGCTGATACCCGTCGCGGCGATGCCGTTGACCTCTGCCACATAAGGGAAAAGCGCGGCGCGCAGTTCCTTGGCATGCGGGGTCAGCGCGATTCGCCACTTGCGCTTGTCGTCGGCCGCGCGGGTGCGCGTCACCAGTCCGTCCTTCATCATCGCGGTGATCATCGCAGCGGTCGTGTTTTCGGCAACCCCGGTACGGTCGGAGAGCTGTTTCTGGGTCAGCCCGTCCTCGTCCCACAGTGCGCGCAGATAATACCAGTAACCCGTCGCGATGCCGTGCGCCGCGAGCCGCCGCTGCAACGCGCGGTCGAAGGCGCGGTGCGCACGGCGGACGGCGAAGCCGAAGCTATGCTGGCCGGTGTCAGATTTTGAAGGCTTCAAAACATTCCTCGGCAAAAAGCTCTTCGGGTTGCAGTCGCCGCGACGATAGGCCCTGTTCGTGATGATAGCGCAGGAAGGTGTCAATCACCGCGCGATTCGGGCCGAAGCCATAGGGCCACCAGTCGCGTCCGAGCAAGCTCACCGCCTGTTCGACCGCCGCGATCTGCCATGGCAGCATCGTCTTTAGCGATGCGGTGACGAGCAATTCCTCATACACCTTCGCCTGCGCCGCCTCGAACGCCTTTTGCAGCGACCGCGCAATCCAGCGGTTCTTTTCGTAGATTTCGCGGCGGATCGCGACGACGTGCATGATCGGGAAGATGCCGGTGCGGCGGTAATAATCCTGCTCGACCGGAACGAAATCGGTGAACAGGCGGCGCACCTTGTCGGGCTGTGAATAAAAAGTGCTGGGCGTGCGCGCGGTGTGCAGCGCGTCGATTTCGCCATCCGCCAGCATTTGCGACAGCGTCTGGTCGGGTCCGATCGGCTGGAGCTTGAATTTCTCGGGCAGGGTGAGCTTCAGTTTCTCGTCGCGGCCCGGCTGTTCCTCGCCGCCGGTATAATAGGTCACGCTTGCGGGATCGACGCCATATTCGTCGGCCAAAATGCCGCGGATCCAGACCGGTGCGGTCATCTGATATTCGGGGACGCCGATGCGCTTGCCGATCAGATCGGCTGGGGTCTCGATCCCGCTTTTCGCCGAGACGAAGATGCAGCTGTGGCGGAAGAGCCGCGATGGAAAGACCGGGATTGCGATGAACGCCGGGTCGGGGCGCGACAGGGTGACGCAATAGGAGGACATCGACATTTCGGCGGCGTCGAATTCGCGGTGCCGCAGCATGCGAAAGAAGGTCTCCTCGACCTCGAGCGTCTGGAAATTGAGGTCGATGCCGTCGGGCCGGATGCTGCCGTCGGCGAGCGCCTGGGTACGGTCATAATTCCAGCAGGCGAGCGAAATCGGGAGGCGGGTCATGTCTGTCTTTCAGTGCGAGGAAGGAAGAAGGTCGGAGGGCGCAATGTCGCGGCCCTCGCGCGCCGAGCGAAGGATGGCGTGGCAGACGGCCAGGCTGCCCAAGCCCCAGCGCCCGTCGAACACAGGCGGTTCGCCATCGAGGATTGCCCGGACGAAGGCATCGGCGACATCGGCGCGCTGCACCGGCGGCAAGGGCGCCTCGATGCTGCGCATTCCGTCGTCGCCGTGAAAATTCACCCCGTGCGGGGTCAGTTCGAGATCGGCCTTTTCGCATAGCGCGACGAGTGTGCCGAAGCGCTCGTGATGCTGTGGGGGTGCGCCCACGGGACGGCCCGCAGCAAAAGTGCGCGCCGCCTTTGCGGCCTGTTCGTCGGCACCCGCCAGCGCCGCGCGCGCACGACCATGGGCTGCCGGGTCTTTGATCCCGCCCAGCTCGCCCGCCCAGCCCGCCAGCGCGTCGCTGTCGTAGCGCGCGTAGCCCGAATAGGTGAGGTTCGCGGCGACCCCATTTTCGAAGCTCAGCAGCGCGGTGAACGCCCCCTCGGCCGCGCGCGCGTCCCAGCCGCCGGTCCATGCCCGCACCGATGCGACCCGGCTGCCTGCAAGGCGGCGGATCATGTCGATCTGGTGCGTCGCCTGGCTCAGCACCACCCCGCCGCCCTGCGCGGTATCGAGTTCGGCCGGGCGGCGCGGACGATAGAGGAAGTCGGTGAAGTTCGCGGCGTGGATCAGCCGTACCGCGCCCGCTTCACACGATGCGATCAGATCGGCGGCCAGCGCGACCGGCGGGTCATAGCCATGGCTGGGCCCGACCATCAATATCGTTCCTGCCGCGTCCGCCGCCGCGACCATCGCTGCCGCCTCGGCCAGCGTCACCGCCATCGGCTTTTCAACAAGGACATGCTTGCCCGCTTCGGCCGCCATGATCGCGTGGCGCGCATGAAATTCATGCGGCGACGCGATGTACACGGCGTCGAAATCGGCGCTATGCGCGAACAATTCGTCGGCGCTGGCATAAGCGGGAAGCCCGAAACCCGTGCGCGCATCGGCATGGGGATCGCATCCGGCGACGAGCGTGATTCGCGGATGCGCCGCCAGCGCGGGCACAGTCAGCACCGCGCCGCGCCCCAACCCCAGCACTGCCAATCGCACCGTCATCCGCCGCTCCCGAAAGTCTTGCGCACCCGTCTAACCCCCGCCCCCTTGAAAAGCAAATTACTTCTATATAGAAGTATTTTCAACACAGGCATCGGGCGGCTTCGCCACATTCGGGAAAGACCATGACTCCTCAGCAAAACGACCTCCTCTGCCGCGTCGAAGGCGATGCCCCGATGGGCAAGGTAATGCGCCGCCACTGGATGCCCGTGTGCATGAGCGAGGAAGTCGCCGAGCGCGACGGCCCGCCGCGCCGCGCGCGCCTGCTGGGTGAGAATATGGTCGTGTTCCGCGACACCGAGGGCCGCGTCGGCGTCCTCGACGAGCAATGTCCGCACCGCCGCGCCTCGCTGGTGTTCGGGCGCAACGAGGAATGCGGACTGCGCTGCCTCTATCATGGCTGGAAATTCGACGTGACCGGACAGGCGGTCGACATGTCATCCGAACCCGTCGAGGCCAAGCTGCGCGAATCGATGCGCACCCGCGCTTATCCGGCGCGCGAGGCCGGCGGCTTCGTCTGGGCGTGGATGGGCGACCCCGAAAATCCCGCGCCCTTCGACCCTCCGGTGTGGACCAAGGCGCCCGACGACAGGATCGCGATCGTCAAGATGCACGCCGCGTGCAATTGGGCTCAGGTGCTGGAAGGGTCGATCGATTCGGCGCACAGCAGCAGCCTCCATTCATCGAACATGCCCACCGCAACCGACGTGTCGGGATCGACCGCGACCGACAGCCAGTGGCTGCGCCCGTCGGCCGACAAGTCGCCGCGACTGCAGGTCGAGCGCACCCCCTATGGCTTTCGCTATGCCGCGATCCGCACCCCGATCGCCGACGCCGACAAGCAGGATTACGTCCGCACGACGCTGTTCGCCGCGCCCTTCACCGTGATGATCCCGCCGACCGACCGCTATCGCCTGATCCAGATGCTGGTCCCGATCGACGATGTGAACTGCATGTTTTACTGGATCGCCTGGCACGAGACGAAGGGGATTTCGACCGAGGCTTGGCGGCAATTCTGCGACGCGACCCCCGGGGTCGATATCGATCCCGTCACCTTTCGCAAATATCGCAACGCGGAGAATGATTATCAGCAGGATCGTGCGGCGATGGCCGCCGGCGACTTCACCGGGATCAAGGGCATTCCGACGCAGGATATGGCGATGTGGGAATCGATGGGGCCGATCGCCGACCGCAGCCATGACAAGCTGGGATCGAGCGACCGCGCGATCTTCGAATTCCGCAAGATCATGCTCGCGCAGGCCAAAGAGGCGGGCACGGAAGCGCCCGAAAAACGATGGCGCAATGCCGACCTCTTCACCTTCGAAGGCATGGTGAGCCATAGCGACGACTGGCGCGCGGTGTTGCCGCCAGCCTGACGGGGCACGCCCGTTTTGGCCTTGCCCGTTGTCAAGCCAACGGCGTCCCGGTAGGGGCAGGCGCGTGGACAGCAGCATCGAAATCGGAACCGAAGGAGCGGGCAGGGCCGTCCATATCAACGTGCAGGAACTGCTCGCGACGCGCCTGCTCGTCCAGGGCAATTCGGGGTCGGGCAAGTCGCATCTTTTGCGCCGCCTGCTCGAAGAAAGCGCCGAGCTGGTCCAGCAGGTCGTGATCGATCCCGAGGGCGATTTCACCACCCTCGCCGACACGTACAGCCATGTCGTCGTCAATGCCGGCGACTATAATGAGCGCGAGATTGCAGCGATGGGTGCGCGCATCCGCGAGCATCGCGCCTCGGTCGTCCTCAGCCTCGACACGCTGGATATCGAAGCGCAGATGAGCTGCGCCGCAGTTTTCCTGAACGCGCTGTTCGATGCCCCGCGCGAATATTGGTTCCCCGCGCTGGTGGTCGTCGACGAGGCACAGATGTTCGCGCCCAGCGCATCGGGCGACGTCGCCGACAATGTCCGCCGCGCCAGCCTGAGCGCGATGACCAATTTGATGTGCCGCGGACGCAAGCGCGGACTCGCGGGGGTGATCGCCACCCAGCGGCTCGCCAAGCTCGCGAAGAATGTCGCCGCCGAGGCAAGCAACTTCCTGATGGGGCGTACCTTCCTCGACATCGACATGGCGCGCGCCGCCGACCTGCTCGGGATGGAGCGCCGGCAGGCCGAACAGATCCGCGAGCTCGAGCGCGGATCCTTCCTTGGCCTTGGTCCCGCAATTTCGCGCCGGCCGATCTCGGTCAGGATCGGCGCAACCCGGACGGCGACGCGCATGGGAACCCACGGCCTGATGCCGATGCCCGCCGCCGAGCCACAGGATATGCGCACCATGTTGTTCGCCGAACTGGAAACGCAGGTGAAGCCGCCTCCGCCCCCTGCCCCGCCGCCGGTCGCGCCCGATGAACTGATCCGCCGTTTCGCCGAACAGGCTGCAACGGACCATGACGACGGCAGCGCGAGCGATGGCAGCAGCGCACCCGAAATCGACACGCCCGACGTCGATGCCGCGATCATCACGGTGCTTGAAGACATGCTCGCCGATCCCGGCAACGCCTTTCACCCCGAATCCTTCCTCTATCAGGATTTCTCGGTGCGCTGCCGGATGCAGCGGCTGGCGCGCGTCCCGCTCGACCTCACCCAGTTTCGCCGCCGCTTCGCCTTTGCCAAGGGCGGCATCTTTGAACCGGCCCAGCCCGAGTGGCAGGAACTGATCGGCGCGGCCGGACAGCTTCCCGACGACATGCTCGCGCCCTTCACCCTGATCGCGCGCGCGGCCATGGAGGGGAGCGCCTGCCCCGACGATGACGCGCTCGCGCGCGCCTATGGCACCAGTTCGTCGGGCCGCGTCCGGCGCCTGCTCGAGTATATGGAAAAGCAGGGCGCGATCGTCGTGCGATCCGATTTCGGCGGCCGACGCTCGATCGGCATTCCCGCATTGGGCGTCAGCACCGAGGCCGAGTAACGCGGGGACGATACGGGCCGTTGCGAGCTATCAGCCTTTTACGACACGCTCGCGCTGTTCAGGCCGGCCCATCGAGAGCAGGACGGGATTTTTCGCCTGCCGTGCCATGAAATCGGCCTTGTCCGCTATGCCCTGCCAGCCGATGCCGATCAGCGATTGCGCGATCGCGCCGCCCAGCGTGTCGCCGGGGCCGGGCAGGATGATGACGTCGGGGGCATATTCCTTGACCGCCACCTGCACCGACAGCGCAAAATCATAGGGCGCGAGAATCTGGTGGCCGAAGCTGTAATTCCACAGCGCCTCCGGCTCGCTGGACAGGCGGCGCCAGATATGGCCGCGCCCATCGACCAGCGGCAGCGCAGGGCGTCCGAATAGCGAGGCCGGCAATTCCGCCTTCGCCTTGTCCGAGCTGCCGAACATCAGCGGCATGTGGAACGGGCCGTGTCCTGCAAGGCGCAGTGGATCGCGACCGGGTGTCGGCGGCGCTTCGGCAAGCAGCGCCGCAAGGCCCTCTTCATTGCCCGCGAGCACGAGCATTCCGGCGAGGTCGATCGACAGCGCAAGCGCATGGCCCGACCGCGCGCCGATAGCGGCGACGAGCGCGAGCAGGGTTTCGCGCAGGCCCGGCACCGGCCGCCAATCCTCGTCGACGATCTGGAGCAGTATTTGCCCACCGGGTCCGTGGGTCTGGCTGTTGAGCCCCATCGCATTGCTGATGCGGAAGCCGTCCTCGACCGACACCGCCCCACCGCAGGCGAGCGCGCTGTACCAGCCCATCGAATTGCCCGCTACGGCAACGATGTCGAATGCCTCGCGGTCGATGCTGAGGAAATCGAGGACCGTTGCGGTGTAGATCAGCGGCGCCGCGACGTCGCCGCGCATATGGGTCGCAACGCTGAAGCGTTCGGCACCGTCGAGTTCGCTGACCGTCGGCTGGTCCCGCTCGCGGCGTTGCGCATCGAAGTTCGCAATGAGGTCGCCGAAGCGCGCGCCGTGCACCCGGGCGATGCTGCCAAGTTCGCCCTTGCCATAGGTGCCGCGCCCGGGGGCGACGACGAGGGCGGTTCTGCGCGCGCTCATGCCAAAAGCTCCTTTGCCGCCGCATAGATGGAATCGCGGCTGGGCAGGGTCAGCGTCGCCGCGCGGCCGAGCGGAATGAAGCTGTCATCGGCGGCGATGCGCGCGATTTTCTTGCCCGGGGTGCGCTCGACGAAGGTCGCCATCAGCGCTTCGCTCTGCGATCCGGTGATACGGCATTCGTCAACGATCAGAATGCGCTTGGCGTCGCCGACCGCCGCCACGAGCTTTTCCTCGTCAACCGGGCCGAGCCAGCGCAGGTCGATCACGCGCGCCTTCACGCCATCAGCCGCGAGCAATTTTTCGGCTTGGCGCGAATAATAAGTGCCATTGCCATAGGTGACGATCGCGAGGTCGGTCCCGTCACCGTGCACGCCAACCTCGCCCAGCCGGATCGGCGTATCCGAGCCGGGCGCTTCATAGACGCTGGTCCACAGACCATCGCCCTCTTCGTGAAGGTCGCGGGTCATATAGAGCGCGATCGGTTCGACGAAGACGACGACGCGCTGTTCCTCGCGCGCGAGCCGCACGCATTCGCGCAGCATCGCCACCGCATCGCGGCCGTTCGAGGGCACGGCAAGGATGACCCCCGGAATGTCGCGGAAGACCGCAAGGCTGTTGTCGTTGTGAAAATGGCCGCCGAAGCCCTTCTGATAGCCGAGCCCCGCGATGCGGAGCACCATCGGGTTGGTATATTGGCCGTCGGAGAAAAAGCTGAGCGTCGCCGCCTCGCCGCGGATCTGGTCCTCGGCATTGTGGACATAGGCGAGGAACTGGATTTCAGGCATCGGCAGGAAATCATTGTGCGCCATGCCGATCGCGAGCCCGAGAATCGCCTGTTCGTCGAGAAGCGTGTTGACGACGCGCGCCGATCCGAAGCGCTGATGCAGCTTCGCGGTGACATTATAGACCCCGCCCTTCGGCCCGACATCCTCGCCCGCGATGACGATTTCAGGATAGGCAAGCATCAGGTCGGCGAGCGCCCAGCTGAGCAGGCGCGCCATATGCTGCGGCTTGTCCATCGCGCCGGCGTCGCTGCCGAACATCGCCTTGCGATCCTCGGCCGAGGGCGTATTCGCGCGGACGACCTCGCGCTTCGGCGGGATCAGGCTCTCCATCACATGCGCCGGCGTCGTGATCTTCGGGCGAAGGATCGCCGCTTCGGCCTGCCGGGCGAGCGTTGTGCCAATATCTTCATAGGCTTCGGCGATTTCAGCCGGGGTCATCCAACCCTGTTCGACCATCAGCGCCGCGCCCGCGAGCAACGGGTCGCGCGCCTCGTCGGCCTCGATCAAGGCCTTGGGAAGATAGGCGCCCTGCACGTCCGACCCGGCGTGGCCATAGAGGCGCACCGTTGCCATGTGGAGGAACACCGGCTTGCGATAGCGGCGCGCATAATCGGCCGCCTCGCACGCCCCGGCATAGGCCGACGCAAGGTCAGTGCCGTCGCACTGGATATAATGGAGGCCCGCACGGTGGCGGAACTGCGCCTCGATCCAGCCGGTCGGGGTGCGGGTCGAAATGCCGATGCCATTGTCTTCGCACAGGAAGATCAGCGGCATCGGCGAGCCCTGGAACGCCGCCCAGCCGGCGGTGTTGAACGCGCCCTGCGCGGTCGAGTGGTTCGCCGACGCGTCGCCGAAGCTGGTGAGGACTACCGCATCGTCGGGGAGCGGCAAACCCGTCCGGCCCAGCCGCCGCGCGATTCCGATCGAGAAGGCCGCGCCGACCGCCTTGGGCAGATGCGAAGCGATGGTCGAGGTTTGCGGCGGGATGTTGAGCGGCTTCGACCCGATCACCTTGTGGCGTCCGCCCGAAATCGGATCCTCGCTCGACGCCGCGAAGCTCAGCAACATGTCCCACGTCGCCGTCTGCCCCGGTACTTGCCGCGCGCGGTGAAGCTGAAAGGCGTTGGAGCGATAATGAAGAAACGCCATGTCGGTGACGCGCAGCGCCGCGGCGACGGCGGCATTGCCCTCATGCCCCGACGAGCCGATCGTATAGAAACCCTCGCCGCGCGCCTGAAGATGGCGCGACAGCCGGTCCATCTGGCGGCTGGTTAACTGCGAGAGAAAAATATCGGTCGCGTCACCGCGCGAGAGGCCCGCTGTTGCCGGATCGGGCGCATCGCCGCGACCGGGCAGTCTCCCCTGCATCAGTGCCGCAAGGAATTTTTCATGTACCGCCTGCGCCGCGTCCACGCCCGATCTCCTGTTCACCCCGACCAGTTACACTTGTAACCATAGGACCCATTTTTCTGCGCGCTAGAACGGGCCACCGCGACACGCAAGCATCTCTTGCCTTGGCGCGCCGCGTCGCGCTACCACTTGTTGCGATGACGGAGCGGAACGGGGCCATCTTTTCAATATGATGTCGATGTGGATCGCGCAGACGTCGGCCGCCTCCGCGCCGCCGGGCGAAGGCTGGCTCCTTGACCCCGAATTGATCGATCCGGGCTATGGCCAGACGATGGCGGGCGGTGAAATCCAGACCAGCTTTCCCCCGCCGCCGCCAACGCCTCCCACGCCCGAATGGCTGAAATCGCTACTCCAGGCGATCGGCGATTTTTTCCAGTGGAGCGCCCCGGCCCTGAAACCCCTGCTGTGGATCGGCGCGATCCTGCTGCTGCTTTTCATCCTCTATCATTTCGTTCCGGCCTTTGCGCAGTGGGTCGACGACATCAGATTTCGCCGCCGACAGGGGACGGCCGAGGAAGACATGGCCGGACAGGCGGAGGCCGGCGCGGCACGCGCGCTGCTGGCGGAAGCGGACGCCCTCGCCGCCGAGGGTCGATTTGCCGAGGCCGCTCACCTGCTCCTCTACCGCAGCGTCGAGGACATCGAGGGCCGCCGCCCCGGCCTTGTGCGGCCAGCGATGACCTCTCGCGACCTTGCCGAAACGCACGACCTGCCGACGGTCGCCCGTGATGCGTTCAGCCGCATCGCGCGCGCGGTCGAAATCAGCCTGTTCGGCGGACGGTCGATCGACGCCGCCGCGTGGCAGCAATGCCGCGCCGCCTATGCCGAGCTGACCGTGCCAAAAAATTGGGCGCGTGCATGAGCGCTTCCGCAGCCCATGACGCCGGTTTCAACCCGCGCCTGATCGGCGGCGTGGTGGTTATCGGCATCGTCGCTTTCATCGCGCTCTGGGCGCTGATCGCGCTCGGCCCGCAGCTTTCGAGCGGCAATGACGGCGGCGGCCACGCGCTGTCGAAAGCCGCCCCGGGCTATGCCGGCATCGTCGATCTGCTCGAGCGCGCGGGGGCCGATGTCGAACTGCGCCGACAGGTCGAGACCACGCAATACGAGGATTATGAGCCGATCATCGTCCTGACTCCGACCGAGCGCACGCGGCCCGAAGAGATGAAGGAGTTGATCGAAGCGCAAGGCAGCGCTCCGGTGCTGATCATTCTGCCCAAATGGATTGCCGGCCGCATCCCGGGCGAAGCCGCCAAGCCCGGCTGGGTCAGCGGAGGTGTCGCCAACCCGCCCCCCACGCGGCTGCTTCCGTCCGAATATTTCGGCGAGGTGCGCATCGCGCGCGCGCCGCAGGGCGGCGGGACAGCCCGCGGCCTTGTGGCGGGGCGCGAGCTGACGCTGGCTTTGCCCGCCCAGCTTCACACCGTCGCGGGCGACGAACTCGACACGCTGATTGCCGGACCGGGGGATACAGCGGTTCTGGCCCGTACCAGCAACCGCGACCTCTATATTCTTTCCGACCCCGATCTCGTCAACAACCTCGCCTTTTCCTCGCGCGACAAAGCGCGCGCCGCCGCAATGCTGATCGACGCGGTTGCCGAGGATGCCGATGCCGACGGCTTGGCCTTTGACCTGACGCTCAACGGGTTCGGCGGCGGGCGTTCGCTCCTCCGCTTCGCTTTCGTCCCGCCGTTCATCGGCATCACCCTGTGCCTGATCGCGGCCGGCCTGCTCGCATTGTGGCAGGCGTGGATACGCTTTGGCCCATCGCTGAAACCGCAGCGCGCGATCCCGGTGTCGAAGGCGGCGCTGATCGCCAACAGCGCCGACCTGATCAGGCAGGCCCGGCGCGAACTCGATGGCGCCGATGCTTTCGTGCACAGCCAGCGCATCGCCATTGCGCGGCGGCTGCATGCCCCGGCGGGGCTCGACACCGCCGCAACCGATGCATGGATCGACAAGCATCTGCCGCCGGACGGCGACCTTTTCTCTTCGCTCGCACGGCGCCTGCCGCTCGCGCGCAACACCCATGAGTTTCTGGCAGACGCGCAGGCGCTGCACGCCATCAGGAAGGATTTACTCCGTGACAGCTAATGCAATCGAGAGCGTTCAGGCGCTGGGCGCCGCGATCGAGGGCGAGGTCGCCAAGGTGGTGTTCGGTCAGGGGCCGCTCACCCGCATGGTGACGATCGCGCTGCTCGCGGGCGGTCATGTCCTGCTCGAGGGCCCGCCGGGAACCGCGAAGACCCTGCTCGCGCAGGCCTTTGCGCGCGCGACGGGGCTGGGCTTCGGACGCATCCAGTTCACCCCCGATCTGATGCCGGGCGATATCCTCGGTTCGAACCTGTTCAACTTCCAGACGTCGAGCTTCACCCTGACCAAAGGGCCGATCTTCACCGAATTGCTGCTCGCCGACGAAATCAACCGCACCCCGCCGAAGACGCAGGCCGCGCTGCTCGAGGCGATGCAGGAACGCCGTGTGACGATCAACGGCGAAGCGCATGTCATGAGCCCGCGCTTCACCGTGCTCGCGACGCAAAATCCGATCGAACAGCAGGGCGTCTATCCGCTGCCCGAAGCGCAGCTCGACCGTTTCCTGTTCAAACTGGTCGTCGATTATCCCGCCGCCGACGAAGAGCGCCGCATCGTCGCCGACCATGGCGGCCGTTTCAAAAGCCCCGCGATCGCCGATTTCGGTGTCACCGAGGTGGCGAACGCCAAGACGATCGAAACCGCGATCGATACCATTGCGACCGTCCGGCTCGCCGATGAAATCGTCGATTATATCGTCCGGCTGGTCCGTGCGACGCGCGAAAGCGCCGATCTGGAATGCGGCGCTTCGCCGCGCGCCGCGACCCTGCTCGCGCGCGCCGCCTGCGCCGCCGCCGCGCTCGACGGGCGCGATTATGTGATTCCCGACGATGTTCAGCGGCTTGCCCCCGGCGTGCTGCGCCATCGCGTCATCCTGTCGGCGGCGGCCGAGATCGAGGGCCGCAATGTCGAACAGGTGGTCGCAGCGCTGCTCGAACATGAGGAAGTCCCACGATGATCTACCCGACCCGCCGGGCGATCTATCTGCTGCTGGGCGGAGCGCCGGTGGCGCTCGCGCTCGGGCTGATCCGGCCCGAGTTGTGGCTGGTCGCGCCCGGCTGGATCGCCCTGATCCTCGCATGCCTGCTGCTCGACGCGGTCGCGGGCGCGAACCCGCGCCACCTCGCGATCGATGCGCGCTTTCCGCATCAGGTCGGGGTCGGCGACCCGTTCGACATGACGCTCTCTGCAACCGGCCGCGCGGTCCCGTACCGCGCCGAAATCGCCCTTGCGCTCGACGAGCGGATCGCGCCGGGGGGGCGGCTGGCAGCCGACATGACGGCCGCGGGCGGAGCCGACACGCTGGTTCGGACCCTGTCGCTTTCGGCATCGCGGCGCGGTCAGGCTATGATCGAAGCGCTTTGGGTCCGCTGGGCCGGGCCGCTCGGCCTCGTCTGGAAACAGCGGCGCTTCGCGATCGATCGCGCCATCGGCGTCGTCCCCAGCCTGCGCGCGGTAACCGAGGAAGGCAGCCGCCTGTTCCAGCGCAACAGCTGGTTTGGCCTCCGCCAGCAACAGCTGCGCGGCGAAGGCAGCGAGTTTGAAGCACTCGCCGAATATCAGCCGGGGATGGACCGGCGCGCGATCGACTGGAACGCTTCGGCGCGCCACGTCAAACTGCTCGCCAAGGAATATCGGGTCGAGCGCGACAATCGCGTCGTGCTGGCGATCGACGGCGGCCGGACGATGGCCGAACCCGTCGGCGGCATGCCGCGCGTCGACCGCGCGGTGTCGGCGGCGCTGCTGCTCGCCTATGTCGGGCTGAAGCTGGGCGACCGGATCAGCCTGTTTTCCTTTGCCGCCAAGCCGCAGGCGCTCACCCCCGCCTATATGCACACGCAGGATTTCCCGGCGCTGCAACGCGCCGCGAGCCTGATCGACTATGCCCATGTCGAAAGCAATTTCACCCTCGCGCTGACGACGCTGTCGGCGCAGCTCACGCGCCGATCGCTGATCATATTGTTCACCGAGTTCACCGATGCGACGAGCGCCGACCTGATGATCCGCGCCGCCGGACGGCTGGTGAAAAAGCATCGCCTGCTGTTCGTCGTGATCAAGGATGAGGAAGTCGAAAGCGAAGAGCGCCGCCGCCCCGAAAGCGCCGCCGACGTCACGCGGTCGAATGTCGCCGCCGCGATGCTGCGCGACCGGCAACTGGTGATTGCACGGCTGCAGCGCTTGGGCGCCGACGTGATCGAAGTACCCGCCGATGCGATGGGCGCGGGCGCGGTCGAGGCCTATCTGGGCGTCAAGCGGGCGGGCAGCCTGTGATTCCCGCCGCCCCCACCCCGCGCGCGATCGATGCGCCGAGCTTTTCGACCAGCCGCTTTCGCGCCGAGCGCGAGTCCGACTGGATCGCGTTCGAAATGCTGCTGACCCGGCTTGAAAAACGCGGCGCCAAGACGCTGACCAGCGACGAGCTGTTGCAGCTTCCCCTGCTCTATCGCGCCACCCTGTCGTCGCTGTCGATCGCGCGCGCGACCAGCCTCGACAAAGCGCTGCTCGACCATCTCGAGGCTTTGTCGATCCGCGGCTATTTCCTCGTCTATGGCGTGCGCGAAACGCGGCTCAGTCGCCTGCGCCGCTTCTTCCTCTATGACTGGCCGGCCGCGGTGCGGTCGGTGTGGAAGGAAACGATCATCATCGCGCTGATCATCCTGCTCGGCGCGCTGACCAGCCATTCGCTCGTCGCCAGCGACCCCCAATGGTATTTCAATTTCGTAGATGAGGAGATGGCGGGCGGACGCGATCCGCGCGCGACGGCCGAATATCTTCAATCGACATTGGGGCACGGCACAGCGGCCAGCGAGCAGAAGGACGGGCTCCACGTTTTTGCGACCTATTTGTTCACCCATAACAGCCGGGTATCGATCATGTCCTTTGCGCTGGGCTTTGCCTTTGGCGTGCCGACGATGATGCTGGAATTTTATCAGGGCATCGGCCTCGGGGCGATGCTGGCGCTGTTTTCGTCGAAGGGGCTCGGCTTCGACTTCGGCGGCTGGCTGTTCATCCATGGCACGACCGAACTGTTCGCCGCCGCCCTGTCCGGCGCAGCGGGCCTGCGCATCGGCGCCGCAGTCGTCTTTCCCGGCGCGCGCGGACGATTGCAGGCGGCGTCGGACGCGGGGCGAACCGCGGGCAAGGTGATGGTCGGCGTCATCCTGATGCTGCTCGTCGCGGGCCTCCTCGAGGGTTTTGGGCGCCAGCTGATCACCGACACGATGCTGCGTTACGGCATCGGTACGCTGATGCTGCTGTTCTGGCTGGCCTATTACTACATCCCGCGCCGCGAGGACGTCGCATGACCGCTGCACTCGCCAACGCCCGGCGCCGCACGGCCGAGGGCCGGAAGATCCGGCAATTCATCACGCCGGAGGGCGTCGATCTGGAACTCAAGATCGCGAGTTCGGGGCTTCGGCTGGGCGCGCTGCTGATCGACATCGTGCTGATCCTGATCATTTTGACCCTCTTCTCGCTGGCGATGATCTGGGCCGGAATGGCGTCGGGGTCCGACATCATGGTCGTCGTGTGGATGCTCGGCGCCTTTGTCCTGCGTACTTTCTGGTTCATCGGTTTCGAACTGGGACAGCGCGCCGCGACGCCGGGCAAGCGATTGGTGGGCATCCGCGTCGTCGCACGCGACGGCGGGCGCCTGACCGCCGATGCGGTGGTCGCACGCAATCTGATCCGTGAGCTTGAACTTTTCCTGCCGCTGATGATGCTGGGCGTCGGCGCGGCGGAGGATATGGTCTCGGGCTGGACGATCCTCGCCGGAGTTGCCTGGTCGCTGACGCTCAGCCTGTTCCTGCTGTTCAATCGCGACCGGATGCGGATGGGCGACCTGATCGCCGGGACATGGGTGGTGATGGCACAGCGTGCCAAACTTGACGCTGACATCGCAGCGGGAAGCGAACAGGACAATGCGATCCGCTTCAGCGATGCCGAACTGGGCGTCTATGGCATTTTCGAGCTGCAAGAGCTGGAACGCGTGCTACGCATCCACGATCCCCGCGCTATGCGCGAGGTCGCCGACGCGATCCGTGCCAAGATCGGCCGCCCGGTCGCCGAAGAGGATGACGTCTTTCTGCTTTCCTATTATCGCCAGCTAAAGGCCCGGCTCGAACGCAAATTGCTGTTCGGCAAGCGCCGAGAGGATAAATATGCCCAAGACTGACACGCTTTCCCTTTCGGTTACCGAAACGCTGAACCGCCGCCGCTCAGTGCGCGCCTTCACCGACCGCGCGGTCGATCCTGCGCTGCTGCGCGAAATCTTCGCCGTGGCACAGCGCGCGCCATCGGGCGGCAACCTCCAGCCCTGGCAGGCAATTGTGCTGAGCGGCGAACCCTGGCAGGCGATGAAAGACGCCGTCGCCGCGCGCATCGCGATGGGACGCGAAGGTTATGAGCCCGAATATGATATCTACCCCAAGGGCCTGACCGAACCGTGGGAAGCGCGCCGTTTCGGTGTCGGCGAAGGGCTGTATGCCGCATTGGACATTCCGCGCGAGGACAAAGCCGGGCGGCTCGCTCGGTTCATGGAAAATTACCGGGGTTTCGGCGCACCGGTGATGCTTTTTCTCCATTGTTCGCGCATCATGGGACCGCCGCAATGGTCGGACATGGGCATGTGGCTGCAATCGGTGATGCTGTTGCTCGTCGAAGCGGGTCTCGCCAGCTGTCCGCAAGAATGCTGGGCGATGTACGGCAACACCGTGCGCCGCACACTGGCGCTGGACGATGGACAGATTTTGTTCACCGGGCTTGCGATCGGCTATGCCGACGAGGATGCGGCGGTGAACCAGTGGCCGGTGCCGCGCGCGCCGCTGGATGAAGTGATCGATTGGCAGGGATTTTAAAATGACCAGCAAAAGTGCCGGATTTCGTCATGCCATCGCGGGGGCGTTGGCGCTCGCTCTGGCGGGCTGCACTGCGATCCCGCAGCCGGTCGCGCCTCCCCCGCCCCGGCCTGTCGCGCCGACGCCCGCGCCGACCCCGGCCCCGCTACCGACACCGTCCAAAAGCTGGGAGGATCGGGCCGTCGATAGCGGCGCATGGCGTTACGATGCCGGCAACCGGACCGCGGCCTTCGTCCCCACGGGCAGCGCAAACCCGCTGCTGACGATGGCCTGCAACGGCGAATCCATTCGGCTGACCTCGGCGCTCGCGGGCAATGTCAGCCTGCGCACCAGCGCCGGCACCGACCAGATTCGCTTCGATGGCGGGAACGCAAATCTGGGCAACCGCGACGCGCGGCTCGACAAGATCGCCTTCAGCCGCGGCCGTTTCGCGCTGGAAACCCCGGGCGGGGCGCTAACCCTGCCTGTTCAGTCCGAAATCGGACGTGTGATCGAAGATTGCCGATAGCGAACGTCGCCCCCGCGAAGGCGAGGACGACGCAGAAACCTCACCCGCCCAGCTGGACCGTGCCGCCCCTGATCCAGCCCCAGCGGCACGGACCCTGATATTCGCGGGCATTGGGGACCGACTTGCCGATGCCGCACATGTCGGGATCAGTACCGGGAGCGGTGAACACCACGCCGAACCAGGCATCATTCTCGGCCGCCTCGCACAGCGACACTTTCTCGCCGCCCGCAAGCTTTGCCTTTACGGCGCGCGTTTCGCCCGGTGCCCAATATACATCGGTGCCGCCCGGCTTCACGCGCGAAATACTCGAACAGGCAGGAAGGCTGGGGCCTTCGGTGCCGATCATCACGGCGCGGGTCGCCAGCGGTTCGCCGGCAACGACAGGCGCATTGTCAATCGGCGGCGCGGCTTCGGAACAGCCCGCAAGTGCGAGCGCCAGCAGCGTGGCGGAAGGAAGGGCGAGGCGAGCGAAAGGAGAGCGTTTCATGCCGCGAAACTAGCCGCCGCAGCGCGTGCACGCAACGCTCCTCGCCCGGCCCCCGAGAGCCGCATTTTCGCTTGGGTTTTGGGTGCTTCGACCCTATATAATCAATATGACGGACACCCCTGAAAATCCGGCGCCGAGCGCCCCTGCCAACCAGCCCAATGCCAATGCCTATGGCGCCGATTCGATCAAGGTGCTGAAAGGCCTTGATGCCGTGCGCAAGCGGCCGGGCATGTATATCGGCGACACCGACGATGGCTCGGGCCTGCACCACATGGTGTTCGAGGTTTCGGACAATGCGATCGACGAAGCCCTTGCGGGGCATTGCGACCTCGTCCTGATCACGCTCAACAGCGACGGATCGGTCAGCGTCGAGGATAATGGCCGCGGCATTCCGACCGGCATCCATGCCGAAGAAGGCATTTCGGCGGCCGAGGTCATCATGACCCAGCTCCACGCCGGCGGGAAATTTGAAAATACCAGCGACGACAATGCCTATAAGGTGTCAGGCGGCCTTCACGGCGTCGGCGTCAGCGTCGTCAACGCGCTCAGCGAATGGCTCGAACTCACCATCTGGCGCGACGGCGAAGAGCATTGGATGCGCTTCGAACATGGAGATTCGGTCGCGCCGCTCAAGGTCAACGGCCCCGCACCCGCGGGTAAGAAGGGCACCCGCGTGACCTTTCAGGCATCGACCGACACGTTCAAAAATGTCCTCGAATTCGATTTCGACAAGCTTGAGCATCGCTATCGCGAACTCGCCTTCCTGAACTCGGGCGTGCGGATCAAGCTGGTCGATGCGCGCCATGCCGAACATGTCAGCCATGACCTTTATTATGAAGGCGGCATCGCCGCGTTCGTCAAATATCTCGATCGCAACAAGACGGCGCTGCTGCCCGATCCAATCGCGATCAGCAGCGAGCGCGACGGCATCGGCATCGATGTCGCGCTGGAGTGGAACGACAGCTATTATGAAAATGTCCTCTGCTTCACGAACAATATCCCGCAACGCGACGGCGGCACCCACCTCGCAGCCTTCCGCGCCGCGCTGACGCGCACGCTTAACGGCTATGGCGACAAGTCGGGGCTGCTCAAGAAAGAGAAGGTCTCGCTGACCGGTGAGGATATGCGCGAAGGCCTGACCGCGATCGTCTCGGTCAAGCTGCCCGATCCCAAATTCTCGTCGCAGACGAAGGACAAGCTCGTCTCGTCCGAGGTCCGCCAGCCGCTCGAAAGCCTGATGGCTGACCGGATGACCGAATGGCTCGAGGAAAACCCCGGCCATGCCAAGATGGTGATCCAGAAGGTCGTCGACGCCGCCGCGGCGCGCGAAGCGGCCAAGCGCGCGCGTGAGTTGACGCGGCGCAAGGGGGCGATGGACATCGCATCGCTCCCCGGCAAGCTCGCCGACTGTCAGGAACGCGACCCCGCCAAATGCGAACTCTTCCTTGTCGAGGGTGACTCGGCAGGCGGGAGCGCCAAGCAGGGCCGCGATCGCCATGTTCAGGCGATCCTGCCGCTGAAGGGCAAGATCCTGAACGTCGAGCGCGCGCGTTTCGACCGCATCATCTCGTCGAAGGAAGTTGGCACGCTGATCCAGGCGCTCGGCACCGGAATCCGCGACGAGTTCAACCTCGAAAAACTGCGCTATCACAAGATTGTGATCATGACCGACGCCGACGTCGACGGCGCGCATATCCGCACATTGCTGCTGACCTTCTTCTATCGCCAGATGCCCGAGATCATCGAAAACGGCCATCTCTACATCGCTCAGCCGCCGCTCTACAAAGTCGCGAAGGGACGAAGCGAAGTCTATCTGAAGGACGATACCGCGCTCGAAAATTACCTCGTCGATGGCGGCATCGACGCGCTGATGCTCGAAACCACCGGCGGCGCCCGGTCGGGTGCAGATTTGCGCGACCTGATCGAGCATGGCCGCCGCCTGCGGGCGCTGATGCGCTATGTTCCGCGCGGCCATAATTACGAGCTGGTCGAGGCGCTGGCACTGACCGGCGCGCTCGACCCCGCGCTCGACGGCGCGGGGCGTACCGCCGCCGCAGCGCGCGCTGCCGAATGGCTCAACGCTGCCGAACAGGCGCTGACCGGCGGACGCGAAGCCAATTGGACGATCGCCGCCGAACATGGCGGATACACGCTGGAAAAACGCTGGCGCGGCGTGAGCGATCACCACGCGATCGACGCCGCCTTCCTCGCGAGCCAGGAAGCCCGCCGCCTCCACACGCTCGCCGGTGCGCAGGCCGAAAGCTATGCCCATCCCAGCCGCTTGGTGAAGGGCAGCAGCGCCGCCGCGCAAGCCGCCGATGCGGCGGCACTCGCGGCCGCCGCCGAAGCCGACGGTGATGCCGAAGCGAGCGACAGCGACCTGCCCGCCGCAACGTCCGGCAAGACCACGCCGATCACGCGGCCGTCCGAATTGCTCGAGGCGATTTTCGCACACAGCCGCAAAGGGCTCGCGATCAGCCGCTACAAGGGGCTGGGCGAGATGAATGCGGAACAGCTTTGGGAAACCACGCTTGATCCGTCGAACCGTTCGCTGCTGCGCGTCGAAGCCGAACAGGCCGATATCGCGCATGAAATCTTCGAACGATTGATGGGTGACGAGGTCGAACCGCGGCGCGATTTCATCCAGACCAATGCGCTTTCGGTCGCCAATCTGGACGTTTAATGCACATTCCGACGTAAATAGGGTTCCATTCAACGCGCGGCGGCTTGCCTTGGCAGGCCGCCGCTGCTTTTGGCGCGTCCACCAAAAGGGGATGTTCCATGCGGGTATTTTCAGCGATGCTGATGCCGCTTCTGCTCACGGTCTCGGCCGCGGCGCAGGATGCCGAAGTCACCAGCGACAGTGCCGACGTTGCCGCCCAGATCGATGAAGAAACCGAGATCGGCAGCGGAATGGCGAGCTATTACGGCAATGAACTCGCCGGCAACCGCACCGCAAGCGGTGAACGCTTCAACCCCGGCGAACTGACCGCGGCCCATCGCACGCTTCCGTTCGGCAGCATGGTGCGCGTCACCAACACCTCCAACGGCGACAGCGTCGTCGTCCGCATCAACGACCGCGGCCCCTTTTCGCACGGGCGCGTGATCGACGTCAGCCATGCCGCAGCGCGCGAAATCGGCATGCACCGCAGCGGCACCGCGCGCGTGAAACTGGCGCTGCTCGACAACGATTGAGCTAGCGGTTCGCTAGTCGAACACCGACCAACCTGCGGCATAGGCGAAATGTTCAAGCGCGACGGCGCCCGCGAGCGAGGTTCCCGCTTCGTTGAGCGCCGGCGACCACACCGCGATGGAGCCCTGCCCCGGCGCGATGCATAATATGCCACCGCCGACGCCGCTCTTGCCGGGCAGGCCGACGCGGAAAGCAAATTCGCCCGAATTGTCGTAATGGCCGCACAGCATCATGATCGCATTGATCCGCCGCGCGCGATGCGGTTCGACGAGCTGCTCGCCCGTCAGCGGATCGCGCCCGTCCATTGCGAGAAACAGTCCGGCCTTCGCCAGCTGACGGCACGACATCGCGATCCCGCATTGGCGGAAATAGACGCCAACGACCGTCTCGACCGGATGGCGCAAATTCCCGAACGCATCCATGAAATGCGCAAGACTGCGGTTGCGCGCGCCGGTTTCGGATTCGGACATGGCCACGTCGAGGTCGATTCCGACGCGATCGTCACCCGCCCGCGCGCGCATGAAATCGACAATCTCTTCGGCCACCGTATCGCCGCTCCGCCCGTCGATCAGCCGGTCGGTTGTGGCGATCGCACCCGCGTTGATCAGCGGATTGCGCGGAATGCCATGTTCGCTTTCGAGCTGGACGATCGAATTGAACGCCGATCCGGAGGGCTCGCGCCCGACGCTGTCCCACAGTGAACTGCCGACGCGGCGCAGTGCCAGTGCCAGCGTGAAGACCTTCGACACCGACTGGATCGAGAAGGCCTCGTCGGCGTCACCCGATGTGTGGACGGTGCCGTCGGGGAGTGCGAGCGCGAAGCCGAGCTTGTTCGGGTCGACCTTGGCAAGCGCGGGAATATAGTCGGCGACGCGCCCTTTTCCGAGGTGCGTGGCGGCCAGCGTCATCGCTTCGTCGATATGAAGGCGCAGATTGTCGGTCATGGCGCAACTTTAGCATCTTCGCGCACGTCGGCGAGTATTTTCATTTTCGTGAAAATATTCTATATATGTGAAACCATATGCAACGAATCGGGAGAGAGGTCATGGTCGATCATCCGCGAGGCAAAGGTTTTTCCAGCGCGATCAGCTATCGGGACAGCAAGGCGGCGTTCCGCTGGCTGGAGGACGCCTTCGGTTTCGAGCCGCTGTTCGTGCTGCTCGATGAGCAGGGCAATCTGGCGCATAGCGAAATGGGTTTTGGCAATTCGGTGGTGATGGTCGGCAATGAATGGTCCGACGATCACAAGAGCCCGAATTCCATCGGCGGCAAGAATACGCAATCGGTGCATGTCCAGCTGGCGCAAGGCGAGGATATCGACGCGCATTGCGAAACCGCCCGCGCCGCCGGCGCGATCATCATCGCCGAACCCGAAACGCAATTTTACGGCGACCGCAGCTATCGCGCGAAGGATCCCGAAGGCCATATCTGGACCTTTGGCGTCACCGTCGAGGCAAAGAGCGCCGAAGAATGGGATGCCGAGGGCGGCTTCACGACCAAGACGCGGCTCGACGATTGAGCGCTGGGGTCGACCGCCTGTTCGCGGCACTCGCCGACCCCAACCGGCGGCGCGCGGTCGAATTGCTGGGGCAGCGCCCGCACAGCGCGGGCGAACTGGCGGGCGCGCTCGGGCTCGCGGCCCCGGCGATGAGCCGCCATTTGCGCGCGCTGAAGGAAAGCGGACTGATCGAGGATGCGCATCCGGCCTTCGACGCGCGCGTCCGCATCTATAGCCTGAAGGACGGTGCGACCGACGAACTCAAGCGCTGGCTGGCCGAGACCGAGGCGCTGTGGGCGCACCAGCTGGCGGGCTTCAAGGCGCATGTCGAGGCGACAGGCGAATGACCGCCGCGGTGATCGTCGCGATCCGGGTCGCGGTTGCGCCCGACGTCGCCTTCACCGCCTTCACCCGCGATATCGGCCGCTGGTGGACAAGCCATCCGCTGTTCCCGCTGTCGCCGCGCGGCGACGGAATGCTGCGGTTCGACCCCGAAGGGCCTGGCGGACGGCTCGTCACGCGGTTCGACGATGGCAAGGAGTGGGAAATCGGCACGGTGCGCCACTGGCTTCCCGGCGAACGGCTGGTGTTCGGCTGGCGCTTGCCAAGCTTCAAACCCGATCAGGCGACCGAGGTCGATATACGCTTCGAAGCGGTCGGCGCCGAAACGCGGGTGACGGTCGAGCATCGCGGTTGGGACGGCATCCCGCAACGCCACTCCGCGCGGCACGGATTCGAGCTGATGCTGTTCCAGCGGCGGCTGGGCGAGCATTGGCGCGGATTGCTGAAGGCGATGGCGGCGGGGGTTTAGGTCGATGGTCGCTTTCGCTAGCGGGATAGGTCTAGCCGGACGTAGGTCCGGCCGGTGGCCTTCAAGCCATTCGCATGGACGACATCATATTCGAACCAAACCAGGCCAACGGCTCCGTTCAACCGTCGGATCTCAATTTCACCGCTTGGCTCAAGAGTCACGCTGAGACGGCCCGCAAACTTGTCGGGTACGCGGACCGCGCCTAGTCTAAGTTCTGTTCTGTCGAGGCCGATGGAGCCGACGCTGGCGACCCCCACATCGTTGCAGAGGGGTGAAGAATAATCGCCGCCGCCCAGCGAACAGTCTGCGCGAAGGGTGATGCTGTCGCTCCCCAAAACGCGGGCAATTGATCGCAAATCCGTGACAGCGACGAGGCTGTGAATGATTGTGTTGCGAACATAGGGCCGCGTTTCAATTTTCGGCGCTGGAATTTCCGCAAATTCGTGAAACGCGGCGACAAGCATATCCGTTGTAATCGTATCGGCATCTGCAACCGGGTTACCGCGCATTTGGATATCCAAAATCGCTGGAAGTACGACGAGCCGGTAGCCGTGCTGAACGTCGGCCGCGCGTCGCTGGTCTGTCAGATACATGTCCACCGCGGCGCCATATCGCGCGAGGAGCGCCGCGATTGCCCGCCCTCTGTCTGAGGAGGCCTGCTGCGATGTATACGGCATCCGTTCCATAAGCGCGCGGATCGTGGATGCGCTATTCAGGTCGACGCGACCCAACCGGAATATTTCGCCCAAGAGTGCCTGCAATGTATCAAACCGAAATCCATAATCCGGGAGTATCGCCTCGGACGCTGGTTGGCTCAGCGCTGCCAGTGCTGCAAGTTTGAGATTATAGGCAGTAACTCGTCGGCCTAGTGCGGCGGTGGCGGTGTCACTGCTCGACATTGCGGGCACGGCGGCAAAGGTAGAAAGCTCACGGGCACTCAACCCCAAGCCGGTGTTCGCCGCGACCAGATCGTCATCCACGGATCGAAGCAATGTCGTGACCGGAGACAGGTTGGTGGCTCCGACTGGCGCACCAAAATAGAGAAATGAATATCCGCTCAACATATCGATGCCGAACGCTCGCATCGCCGCAGTCGGAGTTAACGTAACTTCCGTGGCATCGTGCCGGCTGATCGCCACCGGACCAAATTGACCGGATGGGCCGGCGTCCACAGGGACGTCCCAAACGACGCGGCCGTCAGAGGAAATGACGTCGCCAAATATGCCCGATTTGTTGGTGTCGAACATTATTTCGCCGACGATAGCGGCGCCGGCTCCGACCGAGAATGTGGCACCCGTCGGCGTGGGTGTGGGAACTGGTGTAGGTGTGGGTGTCGGCGTGGGGGGGACCGTGACGACACTCCCTCCGCCCGAACTCCCGCCCCCACCGCAGCCGGCAACTATCGCGACGACCGAAGCCACAGAAAATACCCGAACGAATTGATTCAACCGCATCGTGTCCCCGCTCAATAACTTGATGACAGATAGCAAAGCCTTAAAAGTATTTGCAAAGATTTTTACAACGATTTCACTTGGGTCCAGATCGCCGGATTTTGATATTATCCAGATCGTGGCGGACGGGCGGCTATCGACCGGAAGCCACCAGTCTCGGTGTCCCGGCCTTCGTGGGGATGACGGGAAAGGCGAGTTGCTTTTTTGCGACGACCTCTCCCATCGTTTCGCGACGGCAAGGATATGGAGAAGTTCTTGCCCCCCGCCCTGCCGCGCCCCAAGCTGACGCCCATGGCCCTCCCCGCCCCCTTTACCGACTGGTTCGCCGCGCGCGGGTGGCGGGTGCGGCGGCATCAGGGGGATATGCTGGCGGCGGCGGCGCGGGGTGAGCATGTGTTGCTGGTCGCGGCGACCGGGGCGGGCAAGACGCTTGCGGGGTTTTTGCCGACGCTGGTCGATCTGGCGGAGCATCCGACCGACCGGCTGCACACGCTGTACGTGTCGCCGTTGAAGGCGCTCGCCGCCGACGTCGAACGCAATCTGGGCGCGCCGATCGCCGATATGGGGCTGGATATCAGCGTCGAAAGCCGGAGCGGCGACACATCGTCGGACAAGAAGGCGCGGCAGCGCAGCCGGCCGCCGAACATCTTGCTGACCACCCCCGAATCGCTTTCGCTGTTGCTGTCCTACCCCGACAGCTTCCTGATGTTTTCCGACCTCAAGACGGTGGTGATCGACGAAATCCACGCCTTTGCACCGGGCAAGCGCGGCGATTTGCTGAGCCTCGCGCTCGCGCGGTTACAGGCGATCGCGCCCGGCCTCCGCCGTGTCGGCCTGTCGGCGACGATCGCCGACACCACCGCCTATCGCAGCTGGCTGGCGCCCGGCGGCAGCGGCGATGCGGTGACGCTGGTCGAGGGCGAAGCGGGCGCCGACCCCGATATCGATATCTTGCTGCCCGAAGGCGCGGTGCCATGGGCGGGGCATTCGGGGCGCTATGCGGTGCATCAGGTGATGGAAGAGGTTGCGAGGAACCGCACCACGATCATCTTTTGCAACACCCGCGGGCTGGCCGAACTGATCTTTCAGGAGCTGTGGAAGGTCAATGACGCGGGGTTGCCGATCGCGATCCACCACGGCAGCCTCGACCGCGAGGCGCGCCAGCGCGCCGAGGCGGCGATGTCCGAAGGGCGGCTGCGCGCGCTCGTCGCGACCTCCAGCCTCGATCTCGGGCTGGACTGGGGCGACGTCGATTGTGTGATCCAGATGGGCGCGCCCAAGGGATCGTCGCGGCTGCTCCAGCGCATCGGCCGCGCCAACCACCGCCTCGACGAGCCAAGCCGCGCGCTGATCGTTCCCGGTAATCGTTTCGAATATCTGGAAGCGCAGGCGGCATTGGATGCCGTCGAAGCGGGCGAGCGCGACGCCGACCGTTTCCGCCCCGGCGCGCTCGACGTGCTCGCGCAGCATGTGATGGCGCTCGCCTGCGCCGCACCTTTCCAGGAAGCCGAACTCCTCGCCGAAGTGCAGAGCGCCGCGCCGTACCAATGGATCGATGCCGAAACATTCGCGCGGCTGCTCAGCTTCGTGCGCGACGGCGGCTATGCGCTCAAAAGTTACGACCGCTTTCGCCGCCTTGCGCCCGACGGACAGGGCGGCTGGCGAATCGCGCATCCGCAACTGGCTGCGCGGCACCGGCTCAACGCCGGGATCATCGTCGATGCGCCGACCTTTGACGTGCGTTTCAAAAACGGCCGCCGTCTTGGCAGCGTCGAGGAATATTTTGCGAGCACGCTGACGCCGGGCGACACATTTGCGTTCGCGGGATTGAGCCTCGAGGTGGAGTCGATCCGCGACTCCGACCTCTATGTGCGCGCGACGACGCGGCCCGCGCGCATCCCGAGCTATATGGGCGCGCGCATGGCGCTGACGACGCGCCTTGCCGACCGGGTCCGCGCCTTCCTTGCCGAACCGGCGAGCTGGGCGCGCTTTCCCGAAGATGTGCGCTTCTGGCTGGAGGCACAGGCTGAGCGATCGGTGTTGCCGCGCGTCGACCAGCTGCTCGTCGAGACGTTTCCGCACGAGGAGGCGCATTTCATGGTCGCCTATCCGTTCGAGGGCTGGAACGCGCACCAGTCGCTGGGCATGCTGATCACCAAGCGGATGGAGCGCGCGGGATTGCAGCCGCTGGGCTTCGTCGCATCCGACTATGCGCTTGCCATCTGGTCGCTGCGCCCTGTGCCCGATCCCGCCGCGCTGTTCGACCCCGCGATATTGGAAGACGAATTCACCGAATGGGTCGAACGATCGCATCTGTTGAAGCGCGCCTTTCGCGAGGTCGCGGTGATCGGGGGGCTGATCGAGCGCCAGCATCCGGGCAAGCGCAAGACCGGCAAGCAGGTGACATTCTCGACCGACCTCATCTTTGACGTGCTGCGCAAATATGAGCCCGACCATCTGTTGCTGGAGGCGGCATGGGCCGATGCGCGCGAGCGGCTGACCGATGTCGCGCGGCTGGGCGACCTGCTCGATCGCGCTGCAGGAACGATGCTCCACCGGCCGCTCCGTCACATCAGCCCGCTTGCGATTCCCGTACTGGTCCTGATCGGCCGCGAGAGTGTCGCGGGCCACGACATCGACGATGCGCTGCTCGGCGAGCTGGCCGATACGCTGGCGGAGCAGGCGATGCGGCCAGATTGACCTTTGCTTGCCGCTGTCCCCTGCCGGGTGTAATATGCCGGCGAGAGAGGATGCCGATCATGATGCATGCTGTTTTCTCTGCCCGCCTGAAGTGGGCCTCCATTCTGCTCGCACCGCTGGCCATCGGCGCCAGCCCGGCCCCGGTTACGGCGCCCTCCGCCGTCCCCGCGCCGGTCGCCCCCGATGCCGCGATCCTACCGCCCGGACATGGCGGCGAAGAGATTATCCCGATCATCCAGCCCTTTGATCTGGACGCCACGCGCCGGATGGCGGTGCCGGTGATGGTCGAAGGAAAGGGCCCCTATTCCTTTCTGGTCGATACGGGCGCCGAACGGACCGTCATTGCCGAGGAACTGGCCAGAAAGCTGGGTCTGGCGAAGGGCGAGAAGCTGCGGCTGGCGACGATCGGCAGTTCGACCATCGTCCCCTCGTTCCAGATCGCATCGCTCGAGATGACCAATTTGCGGCTGCGGCCGTTCGACGCCCCCGCCTTTGCCGGGCGCCATATCGGCGCGCCGGGGCTGATCGGGGTCGACATGCTGGAAAAACGGCGCGTGCTGATCGATTTTCGCAACGAATCGATGCAGATACTGGAAACGCGTTATCGCGCCCGGCCGATCATCCACAGCGCCGATGCGATCGTCGTCAGCGCGCGTAACAGCGCGGGGCGGCTGATCCTGTCCGACGCCCGGATCGGCGGCCGCCGCGTCGACGTGATCGTCGATACCGGCGCCCAGTCCAGCGTCGGCAATCTGGCGTTGCAAGAGATGGTCATGAAGCGGCGCCAGAACCGCATGCCCCTGATGCCGACGGTCCTGAACGCGGTCTCCGGCGAGGCCGTTCCGGCGCTGCGCACGGCCATCAAGGCGATCCAGATCAACGGGCTCGACGTCACCGACCTGCGCGTCTCCTTCGCCGATTCGCAGGCGTTTCGTGCGCTGGGCCTTCAGGAGCGCCCCGCGCTGCTGCTGGGCATGGACGGGCTGGCGGTGTTCGACCGGATCGAGATTGATTTTCCGAACAAGCGGGTGGTGTTCGATCCGCCCGCCAGCGCGGGGGCGATGCCCATCATGCGCGGCACGTCGGGCGGCCGCCTGTCGAGCTGACCACGCTTGCCCGCCGCGATGCGGCTTGGCATAGCGCGGCGATGTCGGGTGCTTCCTTGCTGCAATTTGCCGGTCATGCCTTTCATGCGCTGACCGACCGGGCCTTGTTCTGGCCGCGCCATGCGGCGCTGATCGTCGCCGACCTGCATCTGGAAAAGGCGAGCTGGTACGCCGCGCACGGCCAGCCCCTGCCGCCTTATGACAGCCACGACACGCTCGACCGGCTGGCGCGGCTGGCGGCCGAAACCGGCGCGCGCGCGATCTGGTGCCTGGGCGACAGTTTTCACGACCGCGACGCGGCCGACCGCATTGCACCCGCGATCGCCGAGCGGCTGCACAGCCTCGCCGCATCGGCCGAGCTGCTGTGGATCGCCGGCAATCACGATGGGCTGAGCGGCGGGGCGTGGGGCGGCGAGGTCGCCGACGAACTGGTCATCGATGGCATCGTCCTGCGCCATCAATGCCGAGCCGATGAAGGGCGGCCCGAAATCTCCGGGCATTTCCACCCCAAATTGCGCCTGTCGGTGCGCGGACGCGCCGTCGCGCGCGCCTGCTTCGCGGGGGACGCGCGGCGGCTGATCCTTCCCGCGTTCGGCAGCCTGACCGGCGGCCTCGATGTCGGCGACCCGGCGATCGCCCGAAATTTCGCCGACGATTATTGCGCGATGCTCGTCGCGCAGGGACGACTTCTGTCCTTTCCATGTCGCAGCGCGACAGGATGTGACGCTACGGAAAAGAGCGCAGCCCCCGGCTGATCGAAAAATCTCGGCCCGATCGCGGCTTGCCCGCCTGTGGCGAAAAAGCATCACCTGCCCAAAGAATCGCGCAAATGCGCGGCTTGCGCTGGATCGGCCATCCGCTTTGGTTATGATCGGGGCCTAACAATAAAAATGACATGAGAGAGGAGTGCCCGCTATGAATCCGTCTTCCCTTCTTGCCGCCCGCCTGATGCGCACCAGCGCATTGGGCGTATCGATCGCCATTGCCGCCATATCGACGCCGGCCTTTGCGCAGGACACCGCCGCCCAGGACACCGCCGATGGCGGAAGCGCGGAGATCGTCGTCACCGCACAGGGCCGTTCGCAGCTTTTGTCCGATGTGCCGGTCGCCATTTCGGCGGTCAGCGCCGAAACGCTGCAGAACAGCGGCGCCAATGACATTCGTCAGCTCAATCAGGTCGCGCCGTCGCTGCTCGTCTCCTCGACGGGGTCCGAAGCCAATGGTTCGGCGCGTATTCGCGGCATCGGCACGGTCGGCGACAATCCCGGGCTCGAAAGCTCGGTCCCGGTTTTCATCGACGGCGTCTATCGCTCGCGTTCGGGCATCGGGCTCAACGAGCTCGGCGAAATCGAGCGGGTCGAAGTGCAGCGCGGCCCGCAGGGCACGCTCGGCGGCCGCAACTCGTCGGCGGGCCTGATCAGCATCTATTCGAAAAAGCCCGATTTCCAGTTCGGCGCCAATGGCGAAGTGACATATGGCAACCATAATTACTGGCGCCTTGCGGGCGGAGTTACCGGCCCGATCACCGACACCATCGCCGCGCGGCTCGACGGCGTGTGGGTGAAGCGCGACGGTTTCTATAAGGACACCACCAACAACACCGACGTCAACAACCGCGACCGTTATTTCCTGCGCGGGCAGATTTTGTTCGAACCCAGCGATACGCTGTCGGTACGACTGATCGCCGATTACACCTTCCGCGACGAAAAATGCTGCGCGGCGACCTATATCGACAACAGCGTCAACCCGACGATCGGCAATCTCAACAATCCCAGCGCACCGAACGCACCGCCGACGGGCACGACGAACAATATCATTCGCGTCCTCACCGATCTGGGACAGCCGATTGGCGCCTTCAGTCAGGGCTATGCCCGGGATATCTCGGTCAGCGCGGGCCGCAGCTTTGCCGGCCAAACCAAGGATTACGGCTTCTCCGGACAGATCGACTGGGATCTGGGCGGCGCGAAGCTGACCTCGATCACCGGTTACCGCGAATATCGTTCGGGTCAGGCGGGCGACCTCGATTATGGCGCGGTCGATATCCTCTATCGCGCCGACAGCAAGGACGCCTATCGCCAGTTCCACACTTTCACGCAGGAACTGCGCCTGCAGGGTGAAGCCTTTGACGGCAAGCTCGACTGGCTTGTCGGCGGCTTCTACGCCAATGAAAAGCTGACGGTGCGCGACAATCTGCGCTTCGGTGACGATTATGGCCGCTTTGCCGCGTGCCGCTTCATCACCGGCGTCGGGCCGCTTTCGCCGCTCTATTCGCCGAACAGCCCGTCGTGCATTTTCCCCGTCGTCGGTCCGGCGGCGATCGTGGGCGCGCTGGGAGCGGCTGTCGGCAACGACGTCGTCGCCGGTCTCGCCGCGCTCGACGGAATCAGCGATCGCGGCAGCATCAACGACGTGTATCGCCAGAATGATCGCAACTGGGCGCTGTTCACCCACAATATCTTCCACATCACCGACAAGCTCGATTTCACTTTCGGCGTTCGGTACACCAATGACCGGAAGAAATTCAGCGCGCGCTTTACCAACGACAACACCGCGTGCCAGACGATCCAGAATCTGCTGTCCGACGATCTGCTGAACCCCAGCGCCACGATCAGGGCGGTTGCGGGCGGCGTGATCGGCCTGGGTTGTCAGGGCAATTCGACCGCCGAGCTCAACGGCGTGGCGATCAACGACAAGCGCAGCGAGGATGAATGGACCGGCACGGCGATCCTGTCGTACAAACCGGTCGACGATCTGATGGTCTACGCAAGCTTCGCGCGGGGTTACAAGGCCGGTGGTTTCAACCTCGACCGCTCGGCGCTCAAAAACCCGATTCAGGTCGTGGGCGGCGTTCCGACGACGACCTTTGCGGCGGCCGGCGGCGCGCAGGCATTGGTCGGCAACCTCCAGTTCGATCCCGAACTGGTGAACAGCTATGAATTGGGTGCGAAATATTCGACCGGGCCGTTCGGCCTCGGGCTGACTTTCTTCCGGTCGGATTTCAAAAACTTCCAGCTCAATACGTTCAACGGCAGCGTGTTCATCGTCCAGACGGTCAACGGCTGTTCGAGCGATCTGGCTGGCGGCGACCGCGACCAGAGCAAATTCACTGGCGCACCCAATTACAATGCGGCGGCGGCAACGACCGGCGCCTGCGCAAAGGACGATGTCGGCTATGGCGTGCGGACCGAGGGCTTCGAGCTTGAAGCCTCGCTGGTTCCGATGCGCGATTTCCGCATGACCGCGGGCCTGACCTACGCCCGGACCAAATATCGCAGCAATCTGGTCGGCAACAAGTCGGGCGCGCCGCTCGATCAGGCGCTGCGTATGCTGCCGGGCAATAATCTGTCGAACGCGCCCGAACTGGTCGCAACCGGCAGCGTGACCTGGACCCCCGAAATCGGTAGCAGCGGCCTGACCGGCCTTCTCTATATCGATGGCCGCATGACCAGCGATTACAACACCGGTTCGGACCTGTTCCCGCAAAAGGCGCAGGACGGCTATGCGCTGTTCAACGCCCGCATGGGCGTTCGCGGCCCCGACGAGAAGTGGGGCATCGAGCTGTGGGCGCAGAATATCTTCAACAAGCAATATGCCCAGGTCGCCTTCAACTCGCCCTTCCAGGAGGGTGCAACCTCGACGACCACAGCCTTCGCCGACCCGCAATATCCGGGCGGCCGCCAGATCTTCTCGCAGTTCCTGGCCGAACCCAGGACCTATGGCGTGACGCTGCGCGGCAAATTCTGATCACGTAAACGATAGTGGGAACCGTCCGCTTGCCCTTGGGTGAGCGGACGGTTTCTTTTTGGGAAGCTATCGCCCCCGCGAAGGCGGGGCCGCCGGAGGTTTTACACGGCGACGAAGGATAAGGCCGCCAGCGGCCCCCGCCTTCGCGGGGGCGACGATCCTTACCGCGCCCGGGCGGCCTGATGTGCGATGTCGGTCATCAGCTTGCGGAAGAGCACCGCCCCCGCCGTGCCCGATGCCTTGAGCGCGCGCTCGCAATCGAGCAACCGGCTCATCAGCCGCGCGATGCGCAGCGAATCCCAGATGTGAAGCTGCGCCGTCACTGCGTCGCGTTCTTTCCAGAAAATCCCGCTGCTCCGCGCCGACACGACCGTCGCGGGATGCGCGCCGGCGTCGACCTCGGCGCGCAGCCGCGCGAGCGCCATCGCGCGGATCGCGAGCGCGCGGATGATGCGAATTTCGGCGACCCCGACGGCGGTCGCCTTGGCAAGCATCGCGGGCATTTCGCGCACCTTGCCGCCGAGCGCGACATTGATGCACTCGCTGACATCTTCCTCGTGCGTCGCTGCGCCCAGGGCGGTGATGTCGGCGGCCGCGACCTGCCGCTGCCGGTCGGGTCCGGCGTCGAGATAGAGCGCCATCTTCTCGATCTCGCGGCGCATCAGCGCCTGATCGCCCGACACCAGATCGACGAGCAATTGCGCCTCGCTATTGCCGAGCCGCAGCCCCTGTTCCTCGGCCGCCGCCATCGCGATACCGACGAGCGCGCGGCGATCGGGCTGATAACAAATGGCGGCGATGGCATTGCCCGCGCCCTCGACCAGCTTGATCAGTTTCGACTTGGCGGTGACCGACGCGCCGGTCGCGACCACCGGGTTGATCGCGCTGTCGGCGTTGATCAGTGCCTCGACCGCCGCAAGGCAATCGTCGCCGCTGCCGGTGATTTCGAGCCGGATGATGCGCTGGGTGGCAAAGAGCGACATCGACGCCGCCTCGGCCGCGAGCAGCGAAGGATCCTGCGAAAGCTGTGCGCCCGTCAGGTCGAGCCGTTCGGCATCCTTGCCGGCAAGACCGATCAGCCGCGCGGCAACCGCGCCCATCGTCGCTTCGTCGGGGCCGGTGAGCAGGGTGAAACGCACCGCGGGGTCGAGCCGCGACTGGCGTTCGAGGTCGGTGGGCTTGACCGTTTTCATGCCGGTCAGGGGACCGGGGCGGGTGCCGGGGTTGCTTGCACCTGACCGCCGCCGCGGTTCGCGAACACCGCCAGCCGCGCGACAATCTGATCGGCGACGCCCGAGGCAAGCCGCTCAAGCGCCGACGATTCGGCGGCGATCGTGGCATATTCGCTGCCGACGACGTCGATCCCGGCGTCCTGCGCCGCGACCGCGTCGAGCAGCACTTCGCCCGACGCCGCATCGACGAGCTGATAACGCGCGCGGAGCGTCCGCCGCTCGCGCGTCACCGCATCGTCGGCGCGGACGCCGAAGGCGGCGATCGAATCCTCGAGCCGGACGTCGAGGCGCAGCCGCTTGCCCGCGCCCTGTCCGCCCTGCGTCGCCTGGAACCGGTCGCGCAGCGCGTTGCGGACCAGCCAGCCACTATGCCCCTCGATCGGCGCGACATCGACATCGGCCAGCACCGTCGCCACCGCGCCCTTGCTGCCGTTCGCATAAAGCGGACGCAAGCCGCAGCCACCGACAAGCAGCGAAGCGGCGACAATCGAGGATGTGACCAGTTTACGCATATTGGACAATGACGACCCTTATCCCGTTCGTGTCGAGCGAAGTCGAGACACCCCGAAGTCACGCACAAACGATGGGCATCTCGACTTCGCTCGATGCGAGCGGAAAAGGCGGGATGCGTTTGAAACCATCTTCTAGGGTACGATATTCACCAAACGGTCGGGGACCACAATCACCTTCTTTGGCGCGGCGCCGCCGAGCAGTTCGGCGATGCGTGGGCGCGCGAGCGCCGCGGCCTCGACCGCATCCTTGTCGAGCCCCTTGGGAAGCGTCATTGTGTCGCGCAATTTGCCCGCGACCTGGATCGCGATCGTCGCTTCGTCGTCGACGAGGAGCGCCGGATCCGCGACGGGCCACGCCGCATCGGCGATCATCGCGGACGTGCGCTGCGCAGGCGGCAAGGCCGCCCATGCCTCTTCGGCAAGGTGCGGCATCATCGGCGCGACGAGCCGGATCAGCGTCACACAGGCTTCGGCGCGAGTCGCCGAAGGCTTGGCCTTTTCAATCTCGTTCGCGAGCGCGTGAATTTTCGCCACCGCCTTGTTGAAGCCCAAAGCCTCGATATCGGCGGCGACCCCGGCGATCGCCTGATGCAGCTTGCGCGCGAGGGCTTTGTCTTCGCCGCCGTCGCCGATGTTTTCGGTTTCGCCGAACAGGCGCCACAGGCGCTGGACGAAGCGCCATGCGCCCTCGATCCCTGCCTCGCTCCACGGCAGATCGCGTTCGGGCGGGCTGTCGGACAGCATGAACCAGCGCGCGGCGTCGGCGCCATATTGGTCGAGGATGGCGTCGGGATCGACGACATTCTTCTTCGACTTCGACATTTTGATCACGCGGCCGACCGCGACCGGCGCACCATCGGCGGTCAGCGTCGCGCCATCGCCGCTGCGTTCGATCTCGTCGGGGGTGAAATAGAGCGGCGGCAGACCTTCGCCCTGTTCGCGGCTGTAGGTTTCATGCGTCACCATGCCCTGCGTGAACAGGCTGGCGAAGGGTTCGACGATGTCGATCATCCCCATCTTGTGCAGCGCGCGCGTCCAGAAGCGCGCGTAGAGCAGGTGAAG
Source organism: Sphingopyxis selenitireducens (assembly GCF_051550705.1). Lineage (NCBI taxonomy): Bacteria > Pseudomonadati > Pseudomonadota > Alphaproteobacteria > Sphingomonadales > Sphingopyxidaceae > Sphingopyxis > Sphingopyxis selenitireducens. The sequence goes on along the minus strand of NZ_JBPULG010000004.1, from coordinate 96,313 downwards.
GATCGCATGTTCGATGCCGCCGATATATTGATCGACGGGCAGCCAGCGGCGGATCACCTCGGCATCAAAGGGCTTGTCCGACGGCGAGCTGGCGAAGCGCAGGAAATACCACGACGAATCGACAAAGGTGTCGAGCGTGTCCGTTTCGCGCACCGCATCCTGGCCGCAGCCGGGGCAATGGACATGCTTCCACGACGGATGGCGCGCCAGCGGATTGCCGGGAACCGAAAAGTCGACATCCTCGGGCAGCACGACCGGAAGCTGGCTCTTGGGCACCGGCACGGTGCCGCACGCGGCGCAATGGATGAAGGGAATCGGCGTCCCCCAATAACGCTGGCGCGAGACGCCCCAGTCGCGCAGGCGCCAGACGGTGGTGCCCTTGCCCCAGCCTTCATGCTCGGCGCGCGCAACGACCGCGGCCTTGGCCTCGTCGATGCTCATCCCGTCGAGGAAGTGGCTGTTCACCAGCTTGCCGGGGCCGGTATAAGCCTCCTTGCCTGTGAAATGCTGCGCGGTTTCGTCCCCGTCCGCGATCACGCGGTGGACGGGCAGGTCATATTTATGCGCGAAGTCGAGATCGCGCTGATCGTGCGCCGGGCAGCCGAAGATCGCGCCGGTGCCATAATCCATCAGCACATAATTGACGACCCAGACGGGCAGATGCCAGTTCGGATCGAGCGGATGCTCGACCGACAGGCCGGTGTCGAAGCCCAGCTTGTCGCCGGTTTCGAGCTGTTCCGCCGAGGTGCCCTGACGGCGGCATTCGGCGATGAACGCCGCCAGTTCGGGGGCGTCCTTTGCCAGCCGCTCGGCGAGCGGATGATCGGGCGAAATGGCCGCGAAGCTCGCGCCATAGAGCGTGTCGGGGCGCGTCGTGAAGACGTCGAAACCCGGCGTACCGCCCGCCATTTTAAAGCTGAATTCCAGCCCCTGCGACTTGCCGATCCAGTTTTCCTGCATCAGCCGCACCTTGTCGGGCCAGCTGTCGAGGCCGCCGAGGCCGTCGAGCAGTTCCTCGGCAAAGTCGGTGATCTTCAGGAACCACTGCGACAATTTCTTTTTCTCGACCAGCGCGCCCGAGCGCCAGCCGCGGCCGTCGATGACCTGCTCGTTCGCCAGCACGGTCATGTCGACCGGGTCCCAGTTGACGTAGCTTTCCTTGCGCGTGACGAGGCCGGCGGCGAACAGGTCAAGGAACAGTGCCTGTTCCTGGCCGTAATAATCGGGCTCGCACGTCGCGAGTTCGCGGCTCCAGTCGATCGATAGACCGAGGCGTTTGAGCTGGCCGCGCATCGAGGCAATATTGTCGCGGGTCCAACCGCCGGGGTGGACGCCCTTTTCCATCGCGGCATTTTCAGCCGGCATGCCGAACGCGTCCCAGCCCATCGGATGGAGCACGTCGTGGCCCGTCATCTTCTTGAACCGCGCGAGCACGTCGCCCATCGCATAGTTGCGGACATGGCCCATGTGGATGCGCCCCGAGGGATAGGGGAACATCTCGAGGATATAGGCCTTGGGCTTCTCCCCCCCCTCGGCATCGCTGCTGTCGGTGGTGGCAAAGCTGTTCGCCGCCTCCCACGCCGCTTGCCAGCGGGCATCGGCGGCCAAGGCGCCAAAGCGCGTTTCGCGGGTCATGTCTTAAGCTTCCCGTTGTCTATCTGGTTCGGCGCGAGGCGCGCCCGTGGATCAGCCCTTGAAGGCACCGCGGCGCAGATCGCGGGCGCGGGTGAGGATGACTTCCTCCAGCTTCTGCACCGTGGCGGCCTGTACCGGCGCGTCGATCCAGGTCCCGCCCTGCGCAATCTGGCGCGAGGCGGCAACGCGCAGTGCGTCGGCGCGCAGGTCGCGATCGAGGATCGATACCGTCACCTTCATCCGTTCATTGGCGTTGCCGGGGTTGGCATACCAGTCGGTGATGATGACGCCGCCCGACGAATCGGCCTGAAGCAGCGGCATGAACGACAGGGCGTCGAGCGAAGCGCGCCACAAATAGCTGTTCACGCCGATCGTCGTCACCTGGCTGGCGGCGAGGTCGGCGCGCGGACGTTCCTTGCCACCGCACGCCGAAAGGCCGAGCGCCGCAACGCCGAGCAGCGCGAGCGCGGCCGGACGGCGACCGAGCGTGGCAAGAAGGTTAAGCTTGGACATGCCGAAACACCTTATTTTGGGCGCGCCGAGCATGGAACCGGGCCGCACTGCTGATAATTTTCAGCGTCTCTATCGCCCTTGTCGCCGCCCCGCAAGCGCGGCAATTTCCGCTTTGCCGCCGTTCATGCCCGGCTCAGACGGACGCCCGACTGTTGTCATCGCGCAACAAGTTTCGATGAAAAGCGAATATGGTAAGATTAATTGGTCCCGAATCGCTGGTAATTTTGCGGCAGTGGGCCTATTTGACGAGTCTCTAGGGGTTGGAGTCGCAGAGCATATGGCGCGCAAATCGCGACATTTTTGGAAAGGCAGCATCGTCGCTTTGGCGGCGATTTCGCTTGCCTTGCCGCCTGCGCTCGCCGCGATGAGCCGCACCGACCGCATCCGCGACACCGCCCTGTCCGAAACGCTGCTCGGCCAGTTCACCCCGGCATCGGGCGATCCGCGCCTGATCGCACGCTATGCAAAAATGTCGGCCAATGCGCGCAGCGGGTTCAGCTTTACCCCCGCGATGACCGACGGAAGCCGCAAGAACCGGGCGATCACTGTCGTGATTCGCGCCCGCGACGATGCATCGAGCGCGTCGCGCACCGCCGCGATGGCGATGGGCCGCAAGGCACCGGTCGCAATCACCCCCGTCGCCTATAATCTGGGCGCCTCGGTCGGGTTCGAGAAATTCGTGACGCCGTCGCTGCCGCGCGGCGTCGACCTGCGCAACCTGCCGGTCGCGAAGGCGCCCGAACAGGAAGAAAGAAAGTCGCGCTTCGCAACGCGCATGATCGCGCGGCCCAGCGAGCCGAGCGGCGCGACCGATCGCGTCACCGCACCGGGCGAAGATCAGGTCGTCGATGTCGTCAGCAGCTATCGCGTGACGAAGAATATCGATGTCACCGCGGGCGTCCGTTACCGGAGCGACGAGCGCGTCGAGCCGCTGACCGATGCGCGCCGCGACAGCCAGGCGGTCTATGTCGGAACCGCGTTCCGCTTCTAGGCTGTATCGCCATTTGGCTCAGGGCGGCCTGCAAATGGCAATTTACCGATCTTCCGGTGCTCACATATAACAATATGCTGCGCTCCGGATCTCGAAAAATCACCATTTTCGGCTCACCCTGAGCCAAATCTCGACACAGCCCGCGCCCGGCGCTTCGTCGCCTTTTCTACCCACGCATCGATTGCTGCCCAGCCGGGGGTGATCCCGCTTGCCATCGCGGCCTTGTGCAACGCGCGCGCGCGCGCAGGGGACATGCCGCCGAGAGCGATGGCTTGCGCGTCCGCCAATCGGGCCAGACGCAGCCATGCGGCGCGGCCGAGCCCGGGCGCGCCGGGATGCGAGCGCGTCGGATGAAGCGGCGAGATGAAAGCCGCGTGCGCGCCGGCGCGGCGGGCGCGCTGCGCTTCGGTCCGGTCGTGCACCGGCATCGTGAGCCTCAGGCCCAGCTTGTGCGCCTGTGCCGCCTTGCCGGCGTGACGTTGGCGCAGATGGACGCCATCGGCACCCCAGCGGCGCGCCAGCGCGGGGGTGTCGGCGAGCAGCAGCACCAGCCGCCGTGCCCGCGCGATGCGGACCAGCCGCCGCACAAGGCGCCAGCGCACAGCGGGCGGAAGGCTGTCGTGGCGCACCACGATGCCGCTGCCCGGCGGCAGCTTTGCCGCAAGCGCGGCGACATCGACCGCCGACCGCTCGTCGCTGAACAACCAGATGTGCGGGAACGAGATGGTGGGGGACGGGATGGTATGGGACAGGGGGTGGCGTCGCGGCATCGCCCTTTCTATAGGCGCGCTGCGAACAGGCGCAACGACAGGAACCGATGATGAGCGACGCAGCAGACAGTCTGGCACAGGTGCAGGCGGCGATTGCCGACGCAGCGAAGCGCGCACAGCGGCGCCCGGGCGACATCTGCCTGATCGCGGTGTCGAAAACCCACGATGCCGACGCGATCCGCCCGCTGATCGCCGCCGGTCAGCGCCACTTTGGCGAGAATCGCGTTCAGGAGGCGCAGGGCAAATGGCCCGCGCTGCGCGCCGGGGCCCCCGACATCGTGCTGCACCTGATCGGCCAGCTGCAATCGAACAAAGCCGAAGAGGCGGTCGAACTGTTCGACGCGATCCACTCGGTCGATCGCTCGTCGCTGGTGCAGGCACTCGCCCGCGCCTGTGAAAAGACGGGCAAGCAGCCGCAACTGTTCGTTCAGGTGAATATCGGCGATGAGGAACAAAAGGGCGGCTGTGCGGTCGCCGACCTGCCCGCGCTGCTGACCGAAGCGGAGGAGGCGGGGCTGACCATCGCGGGCCTGATGGCGATCCCCCCCGCCGATATCGAACCCGCACCCTATTTCGCCTTGCTCGACGAACTCGCCGAGCGGCACGGCCTGCCGCTGCGCTCGATGGGGATGAGCAGCGATTTCGAGACCGCTGTGACGCTGGGCGCGACGCATGTGCGCGTCGGGACTGCGCTGTTCGGGACAAGGTAGCGACCGGGCATTTCGCCTGCCACCGGTGGCATATCGGGGGACGGCGAGGATTGGTCGCTAACGACCGGTTGTTGACGTAAAAGCCCTCTCCCTTTGGGAGAGGGTTGGGTGAGGGTGTGTGAGGTTTGGCAACCGGCAATTTCCGCAATCTACCGGTGATCCCCTCACCCAACTTCGGCTAGGTTGCTACGCAACCAAGCCTGCGTACCCCTCTCCCGACGGGAGAGGGGAATGGCAGCTCCCCACCCCGAAGCGGACATTGACGCCCGTGCCGCAGGCACGGTTTCACGCACCTTCCCCCGCATCTTCGCGGTTAATCCGGTGTAAAGCCCGCGGGGCGCTTATCGGCTGGCCTGCCCCCCGCTTTTGCGCCAAGGTGTCGCATGACCATGAAGCCGCCCGCTGCCTGGCTCAACGCCCTCGCCTCCGCGGTGCCCGGGCACGACATCCACCAAAGTTTCATCGACTGGGCCGCGCCGCGCATCGCCGATGAGCGGATGCGCGCGATCTTTGCCCGCATGGCGGCGCGGTCGGGGATCGATCATCGCTGGTCGGTACTGCCCCCGGCACCGGGCGGCGGATCGCTTATCGCACCGGGCGGGTTTTACGGCGACCCCGCCCTGCCCCCGACCTCGGCGCGCATGGCGGCCTATGCCGAACACGCCCCCGATCTTGCCATGCAGGCGATCGCGGCGCTTGGCGACGCATGCGACCCCGCGCGCATCACCCATATCGTCGCGGCGAGCTGCACCGGCTTCGTCGCCCCCGGGATCGACCAGATCATCGCCAAGCGGCTGGGTCTTTCCCCCACCGTGGAACGCGTGCTGATCGGCTTTATGGGCTGTTACGCCGGGGTCACCGCGCTGCGCACCGCGCGGCATATCGTCCGGTCGGAGCCGGGCGCGGTCGTGCTGGTGGTGAGCGTCGAGCTGTCGACCTTGCACCTTTCACAGGCCGATGCGGCCGAGCCGCTGTTGATGATGCTGCAATTCAGCGACGGCGCGGCGGCGGCGATCGTATCGGCCGACGCGCATGGATTAGCGCTCGGCGAAGGCGCCAGCCTCGCGCTTGAGGACAGCGCCGACCTCATTCGCTGGGATATTGGCGACAGCGGCTTTGCGATGCAGCTGTCGGGTGAAGTCCCCGGCCGGCTGCGCGAGGCGCTGAGCGTCCCGGCGGTCCGCGCGCAATTGTTCGGTGCGGGCGATCCCCCGCCTTTGCTGGCGGTCCATGCCGGCGGGCGATCGGTACTCGATGCGGTCGAACATGCGCTGGAGGTTCCCGCAGACGCTCTCGCCGACAGCCGCGCGGTGCTCGCCCACTTCGGCAATATGTCGTCGGCGACGATCCTGTTCGTACTCGCCGACATGATGGCACGCGGAGCAAAGGGCGAAGGCGTCGCGATCGCGTTCGGTCCCGGCCTTGCCGCCGAAGCGATCCGCTTCACCGCGCCCGAGGCACCATAGAACATGACCCCCTTCGCCAGCCTTCGCATGCCGATCGCGGCAGAGGAGGAGATGGACGCCGCCGAGCTTTCCCCCGCACGTTATGCCAAGGTGCTAAACGACCTGTCGCGGATCAATGCGTTGACGCTGGCGGCGCGGCCGACCCTGGGCTTTCTGGACCGGGTGCGCGCACGCGGCGTCGGCGACCGGCCGTGGCGTATTCTGGATGTCGGATTCGGCAGCGGCGACATGCTGGCGCGGATCGCGCGCTGGGGCGACCGGCGCGGCGTGGCGCTCGACCTCGCCGGTATCGACCTCAACCCCAAAAGTGCGCCCGTCGCCGACGCCCGCCTGAATGGACGAGCGCGGTTGATCACGGGCGATTATCGGGATCTGGCGGAGCAGGGATGGGACATCATCCTCTCCAGCCTCGTCACCCATCATATGAGCGCCGCCGAACGCAGCAGCTTCCTGCGTTTTATGGAGCAAGAAGCGGCGCGCGGCTGGCTGGTCAACGATCTTCATCGCCAGCGCCTGCCCTTCGCGGGTTATCCCCTGCTTGCGACGCTGGCGCTGGTCGATCCGATCGTGCGCCGCGACGGTCAGCTGTCGGTCGGTCGCAGCTTTCGCCGCGCCGAATGGCAGGCGATGCTGACCGGCGCGCTGCCGGGGTGCGCCGGGGCGGCACGCATCTTTCGCAGCTTTCCTTATCGGCTGTGCGTCGAGCGCATCCGGTGAAACCCGATGCGATCGTCGTCGGCGCCGGTCCCGCCGGAGCGGCGGCGGCGGTCGGCCTCGCGCACGCCGGGGCGAAGGTACATTTGCTCGAACGCGCGCGCGAAACGGGCGACGCACTGTGCGGCGGATTTCTGAGCTGGCAATCGCTCGCGCGATTGGAGGCGCTGGGGATCGCGCCTGAAACGCTGGGCGGGCAGGTGGTGCGATCAGTACGGCTGTTCGCCGGCCGGCGGCACAGCGAAACGCCGCTTCCCGACGCCGCCATGGGGGTTTCGCGACATCGGCTCGACAGCGCGTTGCAGGCGGCCGCCGTCGCGGCGGGCGCCGGGCTGGAACGGGGTGTGCATGCAACGGCGATCGAAAACGGCGCGGTGCAGACGCGCGATGGCGCCATGCTGTCCGCGCCGTCGCTGTTCCTCGCGGCGGGAAAGCATGGATTTCGCGGTTTTCCTCGCGAACCGGCGGCATGGCAACAGCGCGACCCGGTGATGGGCCTGCGCCTGCCGATGCCGCAAAGCGCCGCACTCGACCGGTTAATCGGCGACGCGGTCGAGCTTCATCTGTTCGACCGCGGCTATGCCGGGCTCGTCCGGCAGGAAGGCGGCCGCGCGAACCTGTGCCTTGCCGTCCATAAATCGCGGCTCGATGCGGCCGGCGGTCAACCTGCGGCGCTGCTGCGCGCGCTCGGCGACGCGCATCCGATGCTCGGCGAGCGGCTCGCCCATGCCGACTGGACGCACCATGTCGATGCGATCGGCCATGTTCCCTATGGCTGGCGCACGCGCGATACCGCGCCCGGCCTGTTTCGCCTCGGCGATCAGGCGGGCGTCATTCCCAGCCTTGCGGGCGAGGGAATGGGGCTGGCACTCGCCAGCGCCGAAGCCGCAGTGGCGGCATGGCGTCATGAAGGATCAGCATCGGCGCCCGCTTTTCAGCACCGGCTCGCGGCACAGATGCGGCGCCCCTTTGCCCTCGCCAACCTGATATGGCGCATCGGCGAAACGCCGCGCTCGGCGGCGGCGCTGGTTGCGATGGCGCACCATGCCCCGCGCATCGTCCGGTTTGCCCTGGGCGCGACGCGCATTGGATAAAGGAATTCGCGCAGAGGCGCAGAGCACGCAGAGAAGAGTGAAAATGGCGGCAAAGCCGCCTGAAGATCATTCACGTCAAGGGCGCCCACGTCCCTACTACATCCAACCGATCCACAGCCAACCGATCCTCTTCCTCCGCGCGAACCTGAATCTCTGCGTCCTCTGCGCCTCTGCGCGAATCCTCTCTTCCCCCCAGCACCGTCAGCAGACTTGCAGCATCGCAGCGCCGGTCCGATATAGTGACCTGAATGATTGGCACAGGAGATTGCCCCCATGTCCGACGACCGCACCCTCGACCCGATGGCCCATCATGTGCTGCGCGAAGGCGGCACCGAGCGCGCCTTCACGGGCAAATATACCGATCATAAGGGCGACGGCATGTATCGCTGCGCCGGATGCGGCACCCCTTTGTTCGACAGCCGCACCAAATATGACAGCGGGTCGGGCTGGCCAAGCTACACCGCACCCGCCGCCGACGCGGCGGTTACGGAACTGACCGACAGCAGCCATGGCATGGTTCGCACCGAAGTGCGCTGTGCATCGTGCGAAGGTCATCTCGGCCATGTCTTCCCCGATGGCCCCGGTCCGACCGGGCTGCGCTATTGCATCAACAGCGCAGCGCTTGACTTCGAGGGACGCGCACCGGAAGAGGCGAAGACGGGCGAAGACTGAACCACAGTTTTCGCGGGGTTGACGCATCAGGGGCGCAATCGGGGCCAGTCCCTTTAGGTAAGGAATACGGGCTTTGCGCCGCGAACGACAGCAAGCATCGTCGGGAAAATCGCCATCATCGGGTAAAGGACGGGGATCGTCGGGTTCGCCCACGCCCCCGCGCTGGCGCGTCTGGCTCCGCCGGCTCGTCCGCTGGGGCATCGGCTTTGCGGTCGTCGGCCTGATCGCGCTGGGTATTGCGGTCGGCATCGCCGTCCAGCGCATGCCGAGTTTCGAAGAGCTCAAGAAATCGCCCGCCGGACAGACGATCCGCCTGCGCGCCGCCGACGGCACGGTGTTCCTGTCGCTTGGCCCCAATTACGGCCGCTGGCTGGGCCTGAGCGAAACGCCGCAGGTGATGCAGGATGCGATGGTCGCGGTCGAGGACCGGCGCTTTCGCTATCATCCGGGGGTCGACCCCGTCGGGATGGTTCGCGCCGCGGCCGTCGCCGCCAAAAATTACGGCAGCGGGCGCCGCATGCAGGGCGCATCGACGATCACCCAGCAGCTCGCGCGCAACATCTTCCTGTCGAACAGCTACACCTTCACCCGCAAGCTGCGCGAAATGGTGCTGGCGATGGCGCTCGAATGGAAATTCTCTAAGGACGAGCTGCTCGAGCTTTATCTGAACAAGGTTTATTTCGGCGGCGGCAGCTATGGCATCGACGCCGCGTCGAACAGCTTCTTCGGTCATAGCGCGACCCAGATGTCGCTGTCCGAAGCCGCCGTGGTCGCCGGGCTGGTCAAGGCGCCCTCGCGCTACTCGCCCACCGCCGACGCGCAAGCCGCACTCGGCCGCGCCGGGGTCGTGCTGGACGTCATGGTCGACGCCGGAGTGATCACGCGCGCGCAGGCCGACAGCGCCGAGCCCGCCAATGTTCAGCTCGCCAAGGAAACCGGACAGAATAGCGCACGTTATTTCACCGACTGGGCGCTGCCCCAGCTCGACATGCTGATCGACGAGGGCGCCGAAGCGCTTGACGTCTATACGACGATCGACCTTGGCATGCAGCGTGCGGCGACCGCGTCGATCCAGGCCAATACGCCGAAGGGCGTGCAGGGCGCGCTCGTCTCGCTCGACCGCGACGGCGCGGTGCGCGCGATGGTCGGCGGCACCGACTATGTCACCTCCAACTACAACCGCGCGACGCAGGCGCTGCGCCAGCCCGGATCGGCGTGGAAATTGTTCGTCTATATGGCCGCGCTCGAGTCGGGGTATAAGGTCGACGATCAGGTGGTCGACGAGCCGGTGACGATCAACGGCTGGTCGCCCCGCAACTCGTCGGGACGTTTTTCGGGCCCGATGAGCCTGCGGACCGCCTTCGCCTATTCGGTCAACACGGTCGCGGCAAAGCTGGGCGACGAGGTCGGCTTTTCCTCGGTCGCCAATATGGCGCGCCGGTTTGGCATCACGACCCCGATCAACACCCAGCCGTCGATGGTGCTGGGCAGCGCCGAAACGCGCGTGATCGACATGACCGCCGCCTTTGCCGCCGTGTCGCGCAAGGGCGTGTCGGTGCAGCCCTATGGCATCACCAAGGTGACGACCGCCGACGGCGGCCTGCTCTATCAGCGTCCCGCGACAAACGGACAGGTGCTCGTCGACAATTGGGTCGCCGCGGGGATTACCGACCTGCTCCAGACCGCCGTCGCCACCGGCACCGGCAGGGCAGCGCAGATCGGTCGCCCCGTCGCGGGCAAGACCGGCACGACGTCGAGCAACAAGGACGGCTGGTTCCTCGGCTTTTCGAGCGGCATCACCACCGGCGTGTGGATGGGCCGCGACGATGCGAAACCCGTCGGCGGGCTGCAGGGCGGCCGCGCGCCGGCGAAAGCCTTTGCCGATTATATGCGGGTCGCGGTGGCTCGCCGCCCGGTCGAGGCGTTCGATACCGAAGTGAAATTGCCGGAGTGGCAGCTGGAGGAAGAAGGCGACGCCTATTTCGGGGCGCCCGAGGATGGCGCGCTGGTCGATGAAAATGGCATGCCGATCGAGCTGCCCGCGACCGCGCCGGTTCCGAACAGCGACCCCGAGGCCCCGCCGCCGTCCGAAACGCCCGACGACGGCCCGGTGCTGAACCAGCAATGGATCGAGGAACAGACCGGACGCCGCTCATCCGGTGAGAATAATGGCGCGGCGCCCAAGAACGGCGCGCCGCCGAGGGCTGCACCGCCAGTTGTAAAGGCGCCGTCCCAAAGGACGCCGCAGGGCGACAATAACTAAGGTTCAGGCCGCGAAGCGATAGCGGTGGAGGCCGCGCCCTTCGCGGCGCAGCCAGCCGCGCGCTGCAGCGACATCGCCGTCGTGCAATTCATCGACGAGCGCGTGAAAATCGGGGCCATGGTCCATGTGCCGCAGATGCGCGACTTCGTGCGCGACGGTCGCGCGGCGGACATGGTCGGGCGCCATCACCAGCCGCCAGCTGTAGCGCAAATCGCCGGTCGCGGTGCAACTTCCCCAGCGGCTGCGCGGATCGCCGATCCCGACACGCCCGACCGCGAGCCCCGCCGCGCCCGCAATCTCGCGGCTCTCGCGCTCCATCAGCTCGAGCGCCTGCGCCTTCAGCCAGCGTTCGATCCGCCGTCCGATGGTTTCGGCGGGCCCACCAAGCGACAGGCGATCGTCGCTCAGCCGCACGGTGCGCGGCGCCGACGGAGCCCAGTCGATATGGCGGTCGATCCCGAACAGCGGCACTGCGGCGCCGGGGCCGACGATCACCGGCGCCATCGCCTTGCCGACCTGTTCGGCCAGCCATTCCTGCTGTTCGGCCGCCCATTTGAGCGCGCGTGCGGCATTGGCACGGCGCGGCAAGGTCAGCCGAAGCTCCCCGCGCGCTGAATCGAAGACCAGCCGATAGCGGCGCGATTGGGCGTGATGGACGAGCCGGACCGGCCACGGTTCATCGCCAACCCGGATGTGCGGGCCGTCGGGCGCGAAGTCAGACGATGCGTTCGACAAGATGATTCTCGAGCGGGCCCGCCATATCCTCGCTGACCGTCCAGCCGACGATCGACTCGCCGGCGCGATGCACCGCGTCGCGATCGCCGCACACCAGATAATGCCATTCGGGAAGCGGCCGATTCTCGGCGCGCAGGCGATAGGCGCAGCTTTGCGGCAGCCATTCGATGTCGTAAACCTTGGCCTTGGTCAGCGTCAGGCAATCGGGGACATGACGGCGGCGATGCTTATAGTCGCCACAGCGCGCTGTTTTGAGGTCGAGCAGGCGGCAGGCGACATTGGTCGGATAGATGCGGCCCGTGTCCTCATCCTCAATCTTGTGCAGGCAGCATTTGCCGCAGCCGTCGCACAAGGCTTCCCACTCGCCGGCATCGAGGCTGGCGAGCGGCGCTTCCCAAAAGGGGCGCCCGCTCGCCCGGCCGGGCGTCATTTCACCCACTTCGCCAACTCGGCGGCGACCGCCGCGGGCGCGCCCTCGTCCTTTTCGGTCGACGGATCGTCGAGCGGCAGCAGCGCGAGCGGCTTGCCGTCGGGGCCCATCAAAAAGGCGAGCTGGCTATGTGCCATCAGATAGCGATCGGGCGCCGCCCCCTCGACCTTGTGATAGGTGACGACATAGGCCTTCGCCGCCGCCGCAATCTGTTCAGGGGTGCCAGTCAGGCCGAGGAGGCGCGGGTGATAGCGCGCGACGAAGGGCTTGAGCGCCGCGGGCGTGTCGCGCGCCGGATCGACGGTGATAAACAGCGGCGCAATCTTCGCCCCGCGCGCCGCGTCTTCCTTTTCGAACTGCGAAAGGCCGCGCATCAGCTTTTGCAAATCCACCGGACAAATGTCGGGGCAAAAGCTGTAGCCGAAATAGACGAGGCGATACTGGCCCGCGAAATCCGCATCGCTGACGGTCTTGCCATTCTGGTCGACGAGCGTGAACGGACCGCCGATCCGCGCGCCTTCCAGCGGCGGGCGGGCATCGGTCTGGGTCGCCGAAGGTCCGTTGCAACCGGCGAGCGCGGCACCAAGAATCAGCAGCAGGCTTGAACGAGCGAGCTTTTGCCCCATAATTGCAATATTCATCATGCGCCCAGCCTTGGTCGGCTGGCCGCCGAAAATCAACCTTTGTCGTCGCGGATCGCGGCGTGCATGCTCCAGGATCGCTCGACTATGTTCCGACGCGCTGAAATTCGTCTCGCCTCCCTCCTTCTCGCCGTCGCGATGGCGGCCGGTGTGGGAAGCGCCGTCCCTGCGCAGGCTCAGTTCCGCGGCGGCTATGCCTTTTTGCAAGCGGTCGAGAGCCGTGACGGGACCAAGGCGACCGACGCGCTGAAGGAGGATGCGGCGCTGGTCAACACGCGCCACCCCGACAATGGCGAAACCGCGCTGATCATCGTCACCAAGCGCCGCGACATCAACTGGGTGCGCTTCCTGATCGGCAAGGGCGCCGACGCGGGGATCGGCGACCGTCAGGGCGTCACGCCGCTGATGCACGCCGCGCTGCTCAATTTCGCCGATGGGGCCCAGGAATTGCTGGAGCGGAAACCGCCCGTCGATCAGACCAACCGGCGCGGCGAAACCGCGCTGATTCTGGCGGTGCAGTCGAAAAATGTCGCGATGGTCCGCCTGCTGGTCCGCGCCGGCGCCAACCCCGACAAGGCCGATCATATCGCGGGCATGTCGGCGCGCGATTATGCCAAGCGCGACGACCGCACCGGACAGCTGATCGCGCTGCTCGATGCCAAGGCCGATGCGGCGCCGACGCGCGAGTTCGGACCGACGTTCGGACCCAATTGACCGGCGCGCCCATCGCGCAATGTGATATCTGGATTGACAATCACATTTCAGTGTGAGACATCATTTGCATGTCCACACAGCTCATCGACCGTATCCGCGCCATCGTCGACGACGGGACCATGTCCCGTTCCGGCCTGGCGCGCGCTGCGGGCCTTCACGCCAATAGCCTGCGCGATCTGGAATCGCCCGGCTGGAACCCCACCGCCGACACGCTGCGCAAGCTGGAAAACTGGCTCGCGCATGGCAGCGACCTGTCGCCTATGGCGACGCCCGAAGAAATTATCGCCGAGGCGCGCAACGGCCGGATGTTCATTCTGGTCGATGACGAGGATCGGGAAAATGAGGGCGATCTGGTCATCCCGGCGCAGATGGCGACCCCCGACGCGATCAATTTCATGGTCACCCACGGCCGCGGCCTCGTCTGCCTGACGCTGACCCGGCACCGCGTCGAGGAACTGGGGCTCGAATTGATGAGCCGCAACAATGGCACGCGGCACGAAACCGCCTTCACCACGTCGATCGAGGCCCGCGAAGGCGTCACCACCGGCATTTCGGCGGGCGACCGCGCACGCACCGTGTCGGTCGCGATCGACGGCGGGAAGACCCGCGACGACATCGTCACCCCCGGCCATATTTTTCCGCTGATCGCGCGCGACGGCGGCGTCCTCGTCCGCGCCGGCCACACCGAGGCGGCGGTCGACATCAGCCGGCTTGCCGGACTCAACCCGTCGGGCGTGATCTGCGAGATCATGAACGACGACGGGACGATGGCCCGCCTCGACGACCTCGTCCCCTTCGCACGGCGCCACGGCCTGAAGATCGGCACCATCGCCGACCTGATCGCCTATCGCCACCGCAACGACCGGCTGGTCGAATGCGTGTCCGACGAGCCGTTCGAATCGGATTATGGCGGCGAATGGCGGCTGAAATCCTATCGCAACAAGATCGACGGCACCGTCAATCTGGTGCTGCAAAAGGGCGCGGTCGATCCCGAAGGCGTGACGCTGGTGCGCATGCATCCGGTGTCGATCTTTGACGATATCATGGGCCATCCCGGACCGAAGAAGCGCCGCCTGCAGCGTTCGATGGAAGCCGTCGGCGAAGCCGGCGCAGGCGTCATCGTGATGCTGATGCGGCCGCTGCCCGGCTCTGCCGCCGCCGAGGCGCTCCCCGCGCCGACCGGCGGCATGGACCTGCGCACCTATGGCATCGGCGCGCAGATTCTCGCCGACCTGGGGGTCCATGCGATGGAATTGCTCACCCCCACCCACAGCAATATCGTCGGTCTCGAAGGCTATGGCCTGTCGATCGTCGGCGAACGTCCCATTCCCGGAGAGAGCGAATAATGGCGCATGTATTGATCGCAGAAGCCCGCTTCTATTCGCACCTCAACGACATGATCCTCGACGGCGTGCGCAGCGCGCTGGAGGCCGAGGGGCATAGCCACGAGACGGTGACCGTTCCCGGCGCGCTCGAGCTTCCTGCCGCCATTTCGCTCGCCGCCGACAGCGGGCGCTATGACGCCTATGTCGCATTGGGTGTCGTCATCCGCGGCGAAACCTATCATTTCGAAGTCGTGTCGAACGAAAGCGCGCGCGGCATCATGGCGCTGACGCTTGATGGCCTTGCCATCGGCAACGGCATCCTGACCGTCGAGGATGAAGAACAGGCGCTTGCGCGCGCCGACAAGACGCGCAAGGATAAGGGCGGCGAAGCGGCAAAGGCCGCGATCGCCATGCTGGCCCTGAAGGAACAATTCGGCATTGGTTGATCGCCCACCCCCCAGCCGGTTTTCCGTCGTCGAGCGCGGCGGACGGCTGGTGGTGATCGACAGAGAGACCGGCCAGACGCCGCCGACTGCGGCCGAACGCATGGCCGCCCATGATCGCAGAACGGGCGTCGAGTCCGTCCGGCCCGCGGGGGCGGGCGCCTCCGCCGCCATGTCCGCCGCAACGCGCACCGAATCGGCACCAAGCGCGCGACCTGTACCGGCGCAGCAGAAGGCAGCGCCAACAACCCCCAAGGCCCGGTCCGGCAAACAGCCATGGAGCCAGCCGCCGACCGACCGGCCGGCCCTGAAGTCCGATGCGGCGCCCGCGCGAAGCCCCGCCCGCTCCGCGCCGCAGACCGGCAGCGCGCGCAAGACGATCGTCACCGGCAAATGGTGGGATGCCAAGGGGCCGCGAACGATCGAATTGGGGCCGCAAGGTCAGGCGAAGCTCAGCAGCGGTTTCGTGACGCTCTTCATCGCCCTGTTGTTCGCCGCAATCGTGGCGCTGGTTGTCGAACCGATTTTGCTTTTCGTCGGCGCCTTCCTGATGTTCCAGTTCGGCGGCAAGATATTGGCGCCGATCGGCGCAAGCCTCGTCGACAAGGCGCTCGCCGAGAAGGGCTAGCCGGGCGGCACCGCTATGGTTGCGTCATTGCGAGGAGCCGAAGGCGACGCGGCAATCTCCAGCGCCCGACCATAGTCGACGCCGATGGCTGGAGATTGCTTCGCTACGCTCGCAATGACGGAAATCAGGCTTCGACCAGCGCCGGATAATCGGTGTAACCGACCGGCCCCGGCGAATACCAGGTCTGCGGATTGTCGGCCGACCACTCCGCCCCATGTTTGATCCGTTCGACCAGATCGGGATTGCCGATGAACGGACGTCCAAAGGCGATTGCGTCGGCAAGCCCGCTGGCAAGCGCCGCTTCGGCCTGTGCAACATCATAGTCGCTGTTGAGGATCAACGGCCCCTTGAACGCCTGACGGATCGCCGGCGACTGCTTTGGTACGTCGGTCTTGCCGAAGGTGCCGTCGGGACCGGGTTCGCGCAATTCGAGGAAGCCGATGCCGAGCGCGTCGAGCGCGGCGGCCGCCACCGGGAACAGCTTTTCGGGCGCGCTGTCGTCGACGCCCTGCGTCTCGCCATTGGGCGACAGGCGAACCGACACGCGATCCTTGCCCCACACGCCGATCAGCGCTTCGGTGACTTCGCGCAGCAGGCGGATGCGGTTTTCGACCGGACCGCCATAATCATCGTCGCGCAGGTTCGACCCGTCGCGCAGAAACTGGTCGATCAGATAGCCATTGGCACCGTGGAGCTGGACCCCGTCGAACCCGGCGCGCTTCGCATTTTCGGCGGCCTTGACATAATCGGCGATCACGCGCGGGATTTCATCGAGGCGCAGCGGCCGCGCCACTTCATATTCGAACCGGCCGACCGGGGTATGCGCCTTGCCCGGCGCCTGTGTGGCCGACGCCGAAACGGGTGGCTGGCCATCGTTGAAGACCGAGTGAACGACGCGCCCCATGTGCCACAGCTGCGCGACGATACGCCCGCCAGCTGCGTGGACCGCTTCGGTCACCGGCTTCCAGCCTTCGACCTGCGCGTCGGTCCACAGCCCCGGTGCCGAAGGCCAGCCGAGCCCTTCCTGCGAAATGCCGGTGGCTTCCGAAATGATCAGCCCCGCCGAGGCACGTTGGCGATAATAGTCGCGCGCGAGTTCGTTGGGGACGAACCCCGGCCCGGCACGGCCACGCGTCAGCGGCGCCATGATGATGCGGCTCGGCGCCTCGATGGCGCCCAGCGAAATCGGATCGAGCAGTGATATCGTCATAAAAACTCCACTGGAGACTTTCCCCGCGACGTCCCGACCGGTCGCCGCTATGTGCCCCGAAGCTATGGACGCTCCACCCCCGGGGCAACAGTGGGTAGCAAAAGAAAATCTATATGACGACCAAGGATCAGGGCTTTGACGCAGCAGGTGGCGCACCGTCGTTCGCTGCAAGCCGCTGGGCTTTTGCCGCTTTGCTCGGCGGCAACATCGCGCTGGCGGTGGGCGCGGTTTTCGTGCGGCTGGCCGATACCGGACCGATTGCGTCGGCATTCTGGCGCATGGCGCTCGCACTGCCGGTGCTGGCCTTTTTCGCCTGGCGCGAAAGCGGCGGGCGTGCACCACCGCGCGGCAGCATCCTCATCGCGGTCGGGGCGGGCATTTTCTTCGCGCTCGATCTGATGGCCTGGCACCTCGGCATCCTCCAGACCAAGGTCGCCAACGCGACCTTGTTCGGCAATTGCACCAGCCTGCTGCTCGTCGTGTGGGGCATCGTCCAGATGCGCCAGTGGCCGCGCGGCTGGCAGGCCGTCGCCATCATTCTGGCTTTCGCGGGATCGGCCATCCTGATGGGCCAAAGCTATGAATTGTCGCCCGCCTATCTCGCCGGCGATATGCTCAGCCTGCTCGCGGGGATCCTCTACACCGGCTATGTTCTGTTGATGCAGCGCGTGCGCGGCACGCTGGGACCATGGACCGCGCTCAGCCTTTCGTCGGCCGCCTGCGTGCCGCCGTTGCTCGGAACCGCGCTCATCCTTGGCGAGGCGGTGATGCCGCACGACTGGACCCCGATCATTCTCCTCGCCCTGTCCAGCCAGATCATCGGGCAAGGGCTGCTCATCTGGGCGCTGCCGCGCTTTTCGCCGCTGATCGTCGGATTGACCCTGCTCATCCAGCCCGCGGTCGCGGCATTGGCGGGCTGGTGGGCGTTCGGCGAACTGCTCGGCCCGATCGACATTTTCGGCGGGATGATGGTCGGCGCCGCGCTGGTGTTGATTAGGTTGCCGAGCCGCCGCACACAGCCTATCTGAAGCGCATGGCCTCGATCCTTCCCGCCGACCCGACCCTCGACGAAATCCGCGCCGCGCTCGCGCCGCTGATCGCGGCGGGCGCCGCCTTCGACGGCTTTGGCGCCGCGGCGCTGGACGACGCGGCCGGACGGCTGCGAATCGACGCCGATGTCGCGCGGCTCGCCTTTCCCGGCGGCGGCCGCGACATGGTCGATGCCTGGTTCGCCGACATCGACGCCGCGATGGCCGAACGCTGGCCTGCGGAGAAACTCGCCGAACTCAAGATTCGTCAGCGTATCCTGACCCTCGTCGAAACGCGGATCGACCTGCTCGCGGATCATCGCGAATCGCTGCGCCGCGCGCTCGCCCTGCTCGCGCTGCCGACCAATGCGCCGCACGCCGCAAAGCTCGGCTGGCGCGCCGCAGACCTGATGTGGCGGCTCGCCGGTGACACCGCAACCGATTATAATCATTACAGCAAACGTGTGATCCTCGGTACCGTCTACGCCTCAACGATGGCGGTATTCCTGAACGACGAGAGCGAGAATTTTACCGATACCCGCGCCTTCCTCGCGCGCCGGATCGACGCGGTAATGCGTTTTGAAAGCTGGAAGCACCGCCGCGCCGCGCGCAGCATCGAACGCCCCAGCCTTGCGCGCTTCGTCGGGCGGCTGCGCTACCCCGGGCGGTAATCATAAAATACGAAGCGGGGGTGGCGCTCGCCTGCCGTAATTGATAATCGCTCGCAATGACTGCTTTGCTTGATAGGGCGCCGCTGGGCGTCGCGGTGCGGATCGCCCGCATTGATTGGGACGCCATGTCGCATGACGAAGGACGGCGCCTGCGCGAATTCGGGCTGTTCGAAGGGTGCGAAATCACCCCGCTCCATCGCGGCAGCATTTTTTCGCGCGATCCCCTCGCGCTGACCATCGGACGCATGAAAGTGATCATCCGCGCGCGGCAGGCCGCCGCCATCACCGTGGAGCCGGCAGCATGACCGGCGCCATCCCCTCGATCGCGCTCGTCGGCAATCCCAATGCCGGCAAGTCGAGCCTGTTCAATGCGCTGACCGGCGCGCGGCAGAAGATCGCCAATTATCCCGGCGTCACCGTCGAGCGGAAGGCGGGGCATGCGAGCTTTGCCGACGGCCGCCCGATCGCGCTGATCGACCTGCCCGGCACATACAGCCTGACCCCGTCGAGCCTCGACGAGGCGGTGACGCGCGACGTCATCCTTGGCCAGCGCGAGGGCGAGAAGCGCCCCGATGCGCTGGTCGTGGTGCTCGACGCCGCGAACCTCGACAATCATCTCTGCTTCGCGCTCGAGCTGCTCGCGCTGAACCTGCCGACGGTCATCGCGCTCAACATGGTCGACCTCGCCGAGCGCGACGGGCTGACGCTCGACGCCGCGCGCCTGTCGAAAGAGCTGGGCGTCCCCGTCGTGCCCACCGTCGCGGTGCGCAAGCGCGGCCTGACCGAGTTGCTGGCCGCGGTCGATAGCGCGATCCTGTCGCATCCCGCGCGCGAAGTCTCCGCTCCTGCCGAAGCCAATGACGCGTCGCTGCACGATCGCGCACGCGCGATTGCCCGCGCGGCGATCCTCGACGAAACGCCGATCCGCCGCTGGACCCAGCGCGTCGACAATATCGTCCTCCACCCGGTCGCGGGCCTCGTCATCCTGCTCGCGCTGATGTTCGTGATGTTCCAGGCGGTCTATGCCGCCGCCGAAGCCCCCGCGGAATTCCTCGAAGGCGGAATCGGTGTGGTCCAGCAATGGGTGGTCGCGACCTTCCCCGACAATTTCCTGCGCGGGCTGGTCGTCGAAGGCCTGCTCGCGGGGGTCGGCGCGGTCGTCGTCTTTCTGCCCCAGATCTTGATCCTCTTCCTCTTCATTCTGCTGCTCGAGGCGTCAGGCTATATGACCCGCGCCGCATTTCTGATGGACGGGTTGATGGGCAAGGTCGGATTGTCGGGACGCGGTTTCATCCCCTTGCTGTCGAGCTTTGCCTGCGCGGTTCCGGGCATCATGGCGACGCGCGCAATTCCCGACGAGAAGGACCGGCTGACGACGATCCTGATCGCGCCGCTGATGACCTGTTCGGCGCGGCTTCCGGTCTATGCGCTGATCATCGCCGCCTTCATTCCCAATACGACCGTCGGCGGGACCCCGGTCGGGTTGCAGGGGCTGGTGCTCTTTGGCCTTTATCTCTCCGGGATCGTCGGCGCGCTCGTCGTCGCCTATGTCCTGCGCCGCACCGTGGCGAAGGGCGCCGCGGCGGGCTTCATGATGGAAATGCCGCGATACCAGATGCCGCGATTGCGCGACATCGCGATCGGCCTGTGGCAGCGCGCATGGATCTTCCTGCGCCGCGCCGGAACGATCATCGCGATGACCACCGTCGTCCTGTGGCTGCTGCTCACCTTCCCGCAGGCACCCGAGGGCGAAAGCCAGGTTGAATACAGCATCGCCGGACGCATCGCGACGGGGCTGGAAGTCGTCGTCAAGCCGATCGGCTTCAACCACGACATCGCGCTCGCGCTGATCCCCGCGATGGCGGCACGCGAAGTCGCCGTGTCGGCGATGGCGACCGCCAATGCGATCGATGCGGGCGACGATGAAGAAGCAATGGCGCAGTCGCTGGGCGAACGCCTGCAGGGCAAATGGAGCCTTGCCACCGCGCTCGCTTTCCTCGCCTGGTTCGTCTTTGCGCCGCAGTGCATTTCGACGATCGCGATCACCAAGCGGGAGACCAATGGGTGGAAATGGCCGATGTTCATGGTTGGCTATTTGTTCCTGCTGGCCTATGCCGCTGCGGGTATCACTTACTGGACAGCCGTCGCCTTCGGCCTTGGCTGATCCCCCATCTCAATAGCGGAGCGGAGCGGCGATGGCTGGCAGCGTCAACAAGGTAATTTTGATCGGCAATCTCGGCGCCGATCCCGAAATCAAGTCGTTCCAGAACGGCGGCAAGATCGCGAATCTCCGCATCGCGACGTCCGAACAATGGAAAGACCGGATGACCGGCGAGCGCAAGGAGCGCACCGAATGGCATCAGGTCGTGATCAACGGCGAAGGGCTGGTCGGGGTCGTCGAACGCTTCCTGAAAAAGGGCAGCAAAGTCTATATCGAGGGCTCGCTTCGCACCCGCAAATGGCAGGATCGCGACGGTAACGACCGTTACACGACCGAGATTGTGATCGCGGGCATGGGCGGCACGCTGACCATGCTCGACGGCGCGCCCGGTGGCGGCGGCGGTTCGCGCGGCGGCGGCGGCGACGACTGGAGCGGCGGTTCGTCGGGCGGCAGCTCGGGCGGCGGCTGGAACCAGGGCGGCGGCGGTTCAGGCGGCGGCTTTGGCGGCGGGGCCAGCAGCGGCGGCGGCGGCGGCTTTGGTGGCGGCGCGAGCGGCGGCGGCCGTCCGCCCTTCGACGACGATCTCGACGACGACGTTCCGTTCTGAGCTTAGCCTGAGGCCATGACGACCGGTATCATGACCGCAGCGGATGTCGCGCGCGGCGTGTGCCGGTTGTTCGCCCAGCAGGGGCTGGTCGCGATCCCCGAAGTCCCGCTGCCCAACGGGCGGCGCACCGACCTGTCCGCAATCGACGCCAAGGGCCGGATCACCATCGTCGAAATCAAGGTCAGCCGCGCCGACCTGCACGGCGACGGCAAATGGCCGGACTATTGCGACTGGTGCGACCATTTTTACTGGGCACTGGCATCGGGGCTCGACCCCGCAATCCTAGAAACCCCCGACTATCGTCCCGAGACATCGGGCCTGATCATCGCCGACCGTTACGGCGCGGCGGTGGTGCGCGAAGCCGCGAGCTGCGACCTTGCCCCCGCGCGGCGCAAGGCGGAGTTGCTGCGCATCGGCAGGGTCGCGATGCGGCGATCGATGCTGGCGGCCGATCCCGAGCTGGCGGCAGGTTGGGTCGAGGGCTGACGCTGGTGTCGGTGTTGGAAAATGGTCTCACGCGAAGGCGCGAAGGCGCAAAGAAGAAAAATTTCACACAAAGACACAAAGAGGGTGCGCCATTGCGCGGCCGTCGTCCCTCGCCGCAGGCGACCATGAAAATGCGCTTCGCGGGGTTCTCACGCTGCCGCGTTGGTGAAAGCTGCCATCTTTGTGTCTTTGTGTGAGATTGTCGAAAGGCCAGCCCCGCAGACCTCCCTCTTTGCGCCTTCGCGCCTTTGCGTGAGACAATCCGGCAACCCGCCTCGAAGGCCGATTATCCCCGCGCCTGCATGCGCGCGAGGTAGCGCGCGAGGATATCGATCTCGAGATTCACCGGGCGCCCGGCCGCAGCTTCGTCGAGGGTCGTCATCGCCTGCGTATGCGGAATGATGTTGAGGGTGAAATGCGCCTCGCCATTTGGCTGGTCGGTCACTTCGTTGACCGTCAGCGATATGCCGTCGACCGTAATCGATCCCTTGGGTGCGATATGCGCCGCTAGCGTTGCGGGCGCGGCGATGGTGACGGTGACGCTATCGCCAACCGGCACGACCGACACGATCTGACCCACCGCATCGACATGACCGGTCACGATATGTCCGCCAAGTTCGTCGCCGACCTTGAGCGCGCGTTCGAGGTTGAGGCGGCGGCCAGCATCCCACATTCCCGGCGCGGTGCAGGCCAAAGTCTCGGCGCTGGCATCGATCGCGAACCAGTGGCCGCTATCGTCGGCGCCCTTGTCGACGACGGTCAGGCACGCCCCCGAACAGGCGATCGACGCACCCAGATCGATCCTGTCCGTATCGTAAACGGTGCCGATGATCAGCCGCGTATCGCCGCGATCCTCGCGGCTGCGGATGGTGCCGATGTCGGTGATGATGCCGGTGAACATAGGGAGTGCTTATCCTTCTCTGACCCGCTCGTAGACGTCGAGCCGGTCGCTGCCAAGCGGGCGGCTGTCGGTGCGGCGCCAGCGGCTGTGGGCGCTGGCAAGATCGGTCAAGCCGAGGTCGCCGAGCGCAGGCCGGCCGCCGCCGATCAGGATCGGTGCGCGGTAGATGAGCAGGCGGTCGACGCGATCGGCGGCGAGGAATGCCGACGCCGCGCCGGCGCCGCCCTCGACCAACACCGAATCGACCCCGGCCAAGGAATCGAGCGATTCGGGGGATCCGATCGCAGTCCAGCCGGACGGTGCCTCTCCACGCGTGAGAAGCAACCGCTGCGGGTTGCGCTGTTCCAGTCCCGGCAAGCGCACGTCGAGCCTCGGCGTGTCTGCGTCGAGCGTCCCGCGCCCGACCAGAATCGCCTGATGCCGCGCGCGCTCCAGATGGCCGTGCGCGCGCGCGCGGTCGCCGGTGATCCAGCGGCTCGTCCCGTCGGCGAGCGCGATGCAGCCGTCGAGCGAGGTCGCGAGCTTCAGCGTGACATGGGGGCGACCGCGCGTGACACGCGACCACCAGGGCGCCATCGCGGCGCGCGCTTCGGCGGCCAGCACACCCTCGACGATTTCGATTCCCGCGACCGTGAGCATCGCGATGCCCGTGCCATCGGTTCGCGGGTCCGGGTCGCGAAGCGCGACCACGACGCGGGCGATACCCGCCTTGATGAGTTCATGGGTACAGGAAGGACCCCGGGGGCTAGTGTGGGCGCAGGGCTCCAGACTGACATAGGCCGTCGCCCCGCGTGCGGCGTCGCCCGCGGCGGCGAGGGCCATCGCCTCCGCGTGCGGACGGCCGCCGGGCTGGGTCCAGCCGCGACCGACGACGCGCCCTTCTGCAACGATCACGCAACCGACATTGGGATTGGGCGCCGACGCGGGGCGCCCGCGCTCCGACAGCGCGATGGCGATAGCCATCCAGTCGGCGTCGGCGGGCGGGCGTTGCATCGGGATTTAGCGGTTGGTCGCCGGCGCGGCTTGCGGCCCGCGCGCGGCGCGTTCGGCGATCGTCGAACGCTTCGGCGGTTCGGGCTTTTTCTTCGCCGCGGCAGCCGCTTCTTCGCCCAGCGTTTCACGCGTCACCCTGTCGGCCTCGGCCGAATCATATTCGACCCCCATCATGTCGGCCAGCCGCTGATATTCGGCGCGCTTCTCGGCATTGTGGAGCGTCGTCGCCTTCGCACGCGCAATCCAGTCGGCGCGAATCTCCTCGGCGCTGCGATTCTGCGTCCAGTTTTCGAAATAGATGATTTGCCGCTTGGGTTCTTCATGCGGGATCAGATATTTGGAAAAGCCGTAGAAAATGAAGATCGGCAACGCCACCGCAACGCCCCAGACCGCCCAGCGATGCGGGCGCGGTTGGCGGATATAGTCCCAGAAATCGGACAGTCCGCCAGTGACATCGACTTTGCTCATCATCTTCATCGCGCCAATTTAGGCGATGTCGCGTCATTTTGCGAGGGGCAGAAGATTGCAGCGGATGATAGCGGTTCGCCGAACGATTGCAAATTTTGCAACTACAGATGTTTATTTCGCAGTTGCACAATTTATGGTGCGCTGCAATAAGACACTTGCCTTTTAGGCATCCTCTCCCAAAACTTTTACGGGCCGCCCTTCGGGGCGGCCCTTTTTTTTCGCGTTCGGCAGACGGCATGGGCGTCCCGCTGTCGCCATGGAAAACGGGCAGTTTATGCCTGAATTGGCAGTGTTTTTTCGAATCGCCGTACTTCGGCAATAAAGCTTCCGGGCAGCGCGGTCGCCCCGCCGCTGTCGAGATCGAGATGGGCATAGCTGATCTCGATATCGGTCAGCCGCTCCGCACCCCGGAAAATCCCGCAGTGCAGCGTGAAGCTGCTGCGCTCGAAACGGCTGATTCGTGCCGCGATGGTGATCAGTTCATCGAGCCGTGCGGGGGCATGATAGTCAATTTCGCAGTGGGTTTCGCGAATATCTGTACCATATTGGTGAAAATAGGCGCCGGGCTGCCCCTCACCCAGCGCGCGAAAATATTCGGTCACGCCGATATCGGCGTAAGCCAGATAATGCGCGTTAAAGACGATATTCTGCCCGTCGATCTCGTTGAAGCGCACCCGCACCGTTTCATGAACGCGGAAATCCTCAAGCGGCACATCCCAGTTTGCGCGGTCCATCGCAGCGCGCTCAGGCTGCGAGCGCGGTCGGCGCGCGGTCGACCGGCGCGCAGGCGGCAGCGAGCCAGTCGCGGTCGGCCTCCGGCATCCCCGCCCCGAGTTTTTCGAGCACCTCGGCATGATAGGCGTCGAGCCAGTCGGCCTCCGCCGGCGAAAGCATCCCGCCTTCGATCAGATCTCTCGCGATCGGCGCGAAGGTGATCGTCTCGAACCCCAGCATATCCTCTTCGGCGCCGTCGATCGTCTGTGGTACCACGATCACCAGATTTTCTATCCGGATGCCGAAAGCCCCCGCCTTGTAATAGCCGGGCTCGTTCGAGAGGATCATCCCGGCATGCAGCGGCTCCTCGGTCCCCGCCTGTCCGCCGGCGGGCTTGGCAATGCGCTGCGGCCCTTCGTGGACCGCCAGATAGGCGCCGACACCGTGGCCGGTGCCATGGGCGTAATCGACCCCGTCGGCCCACAGATATTGGCGCGCGAGAATGTCGAGCTGACTGCCGCGCGTCCCCTTGGGGAAGCGCGCCATCGCCAGCGCGATATGCCCCTTCAAAACCTGGGTGAAGCGGCGGCGCATCTCGGCGCTCGGCGCGCCGATCGCGATCGTGCGCGTGATGTCGGTCGTACCGTCGGCATATTGCCCGCCCGAGTCGACCAGATAGAGCGTGCCGGTCTCGATCGCCCGATTGGTCATTTCGTCGACCTTGTAATGCGGCAATGCGCCATTGGGGCCCGCGGCCGAGATAGTGTCGAAGCTCAAGTCGACGAGCCCGCCGCCTTCCTCGCGAAATTCGCGCAGCTTCGCCGCTGCCGCGAGTTCGTCGAGACCGCCCTGCGGCGCCACATCTTCCATCCATTGCAGGAAACGCGACACCGCGACACCGTCGCGAACATGCGCCGCGCGGGTGCCATTGAGTTCGGTGTCATTCTTGATCGCCTTGGGCAGCACCGCAGGGTCGCGGTGGCGTTCGATCTGCGCCCCCGCGGCTTCGAGGGCGGTGAAGATCGCCGCGACCGCGCGATCGGGATCGACCGCGACCTTTTTGTCCTTGAGGCCCGCGAGCGCCGCCTCGAACGCGTTGCGGTCGTGGATGCGGACGCTGTTGCCCAGATGGGCGCGTACCGCGTCGGTGATCTTTTCGGGCGCGATGAACAGATCGGCGGTGGCATCGGCATGGAGCAGGGCGAAGGCCAGCCCGACCGGCGTATGACTGACGTCGGAGCCGCGAATATTGAAAGTCCACGCAACCGAGTCGAGCGCGGTCATCACCGTGGTGTCGAGCCCGCGTGCCTTCAACCAGTCGGCGATCCCCGATCGCTTGTCGGTCGCCGCCTGTCCCGCGAGCGCCGCGTCATGCACGGCGACCGGCGCATCGCTCGGCGCCGGTTGATCGTCCCACGCCGCATCGAGCGGGTTGACGTCGATCGCGACCAGCTGCGCGCCCTTTGCCTTCAGCGCATGCCCCAGCCCGCGCGCCCAGTCGATGCCGTGGAGCCAGGGATCGAAACCGACCTTCTGCCCGGCACGGACGTTGGCCCCCAGCCATTGGGCGACGCTCGACTGCGGCACGCCGACATAGTCGAACAGCGATCCATCGACCTGATCGCGCACCTGCACCGTATAGCGCCCGTCGATGAACACCGCCGCCTTTTCGGGCAGCACCGCCGCGGTCCCCGCCGACCCGCCAAAGCCGGTCAGCCATGCCATGCGCTGCGCATAGTCGCCGACATATTCGCTCATATGCTCATCGCTGATCGGTACGACGAAACCGTCGAGCCCCTGCGCTTTCAGCTCGGCGCGCAGGCGGGCGAGGCGTTCGGCATGGACGGCGCTGGACCGGGGGGTAGACATGAGAGCTTCCTTGTTCCTACATCGCGGCAATCCCGCCCATATGGGGCGACGCTGCGGGAGTTTTCT
Source organism: Sphingopyxis selenitireducens (assembly GCF_051550705.1). Taxonomy (NCBI): domain Bacteria; kingdom Pseudomonadati; phylum Pseudomonadota; class Alphaproteobacteria; order Sphingomonadales; family Sphingopyxidaceae; genus Sphingopyxis; species Sphingopyxis selenitireducens. The sequence continues at coordinate 69,395 of NZ_JBPULG010000004.1, read as the reverse complement.
GTGATGCGCACTATTTGGATGTTTCTGGCGGCAATTGCCACCCCGCTTGTCGCATCATCTCCCCTGTCCGCCCCCGCCCTGCTCGCCCAAGAGAAAGACGCCGCATTGACCAGCTCCACCCCCGCCCTGCCCGCCGCACCCATGGCGGAGCAGCGCCCGCACCAGACCACCCTGCACGGCAAGACATTGTCCGACCCCTGGCACTGGCTGCGCGACGAAAGCTATCCGGTCATCGATGACAAGGATGTGCTCGATTATGTGAAGGCGGAAAATGCGTATTTCGACGCGGCGATGAAGCCGCACGCCGCGCTGGTCGAAACCCTGTTTCAGGAGATGAAGGGCCGGATCAAGGAAGCCGATTCCTCCGTGCCGCAGAAGGACGGCGACTGGGTTTACTGGGTCGAATATGAAGAGGGCGCCGAGTACAAGAAATGGTATCGCCGCCCCGCCGCAGGGGGCGATGCCGTGCTGATCCTCGACGAGGTCGCGATGGCGGCGGGCAAGGAATATTTCCGCCTGTCCGAACTGTCGATCAGCCCGAACGGCAAGCTGATGGCCTATTCGTTCGATGACAATGGTTCCGAACGTTTCGAAGTGCGTATTCGCAATCTGGAGAGCGGCGAAATGCTCCCCGACGTGATTCCCGGCACCTTGTCGTCGCTGGTGTGGACCGCGGGCAATGACGCGATCCTCTATGGCCTCGCCAACGAGAACTGGCGCACCGACAATGCCCGGTTGCACGTCCTCGGCACCCCGCTCGGCGACGATAAATTGCTCTATCAGGAAGCCGACATCGGTTTCGGGGTCGGGATCGGCAAGACCGCCGACGACAAGTGGATCGTGATCGCGACCGGCGACAATGAAACGAGCGAGGTGCGCCTGCTCCCCGCCGACAATCCGCTCGCCGAACCGCTGATGGTGTCGCCGCGCCAGAAGGGCCGCGAGTATAGCGTCGATGTCCGCGAGAAGACGCTCTACATCCACACAAACGACGATCACGCCAATTTCCGTGTCGCGACCGCCAGCCTTGCGAAACCCGGCGCATGGACGACGTTGATCCCCGGGTCGGATTCGACCTACATCACCGGCCTCGCGATCTTCCGCGACTATTTCGTCCTCGAAACGCGCGAGAACGGCCTCGATCAGGTCGACCTGCGCCGATATGATGCGCCGCTGACCGCTGGCCGGATCCCGTTCCCCGAGGCCACTTATGTGGCGGGGCTTGGCGACAACCCCGAATATCATCAGGACAAGCTGCGGCTCGACTATGAGTCGATGGTCACGCCCGACACCGTCTATGACTATGATATCGCGACCGGAAAGCTCGAAACGCTGAAGGTGCAGGAAATCCCTTCGGGTTATGACGCTTCGCAATATGTAACCGAACTGGTCAATATCGAAGCGCGCGACGGCGTGATGGTGCCAACCTCGCTCGTCTATAAAAAGGGCACGCCGCGCGACGGCAGTGCGCCGATGCACCTCTATGTCTATGGCTCATATGGATATCGCGTCCCGCCGGGCTTTTCGACGACGCGGCTCAGCCTCGTCGACCGCGGGATGATCTATGCCATCGCGCATGTCCGCGGCGGCGACGACCTTGGCCGCGCCTGGTATCTCGCGGGCAAGACGACCGAGCGCAAGAACACTTTCAACGATTTTGTCGATATCGCGCGCGGGCTGATCGCGAAGAAATATACGAGCGCGGGCAAGATTGCGATCGAGGGTCGCTCGGCCGGCGGGCAAGTGATGGGCGCGGTCTATAATGAGGCGCCCGAGCTGTGGGGCGCGGTGCTCGCGGGGGTGCCCTTCGTCGACGTGATCAACACGATGGTCGACGAAACGCTGCCGCTGACCCCCGGCGAATGGCCCGAATGGGGCAACCCGATCACCGACAAGGCGGCGTTCGATTATATGCTGTCGTACAGCCCCTATGATAATGTCACCGCGAAAGCCTATCCGCCGATGCTGGTGTCCGCGGGCCTCAACGACCCGCGCGTCACCTATTGGGAGCCTGCCAAATGGGTTGCCAAGCTCCGCGCGACGCGGACCAACGACGCGACGCTGCTGCTGCGCACCAATATGGGCGCGGGCCACGCGGGCAAGTCGGGCCGCTGGGGCGCGCTGCGCGAGGATGCCGAAGAGTTTGCCTTTGTGCTGACGCAGCTGGGGGTGGAGAAGTAAATCCCCGGTTCCATTCACGAAAATCTAACCACTGACCGCTAGCCTCCGTTCTATCGAACGGGGGTTAGCATGTCATTTCGAGCCTGGCTTTTGACCGCCCTTCTGGCTGTCCCGCTCCTCAGCCTCTCTATAGCGAAGCTCAATCGGACGATAAACTATACGCCGGTGATGGCGGCGGCGACCAGCGTCGAAGCCGAATGCTACCTCTACGCAGAAGAGGACGGCTTGCTTTCCAAAACGACGATAACGAGCGAGAGCCTCCCTTGCGACAAGGCAGAAAAGTTGCAGGCAAGCCATCCAGCCTATCGCGACCGGACGGTGAAGGGCGAGATGGAGATATCATTCGAATATATCTCGCCCGCCGACAACCGGCAGCACAGCGGAACGCTCATTTATAGTTATGAGCGATACAAACCCCTGATGGCATTGGAATATGGCGCCAATCTTCCGATTCTCGCGCATGAGACCGACCCGGCGAAGGTCATGCAGGATTTCGATTCGCTAGCCTAGGCATGGGCAGGCGCTGGGCAGGCGCGCGCCTAAATATCCTCGCCCAGCCGCTCAAGCCACGCCTTGGCCTGTTTGGGTTCGCCGGGCGCGTTCGAACGGACCGGCCCGCGCGACGCTTCAAACTCTGCGTGCAAAGCAAAAGGCTCCAGCCCGAGTTGATCGCGCAGCTGGTCGATTTCTTCACCCCGGTCGCACAGGTCGGTCACGGCGGGCGCCCATTTGGCCTGCATCGCACGGTCCTTCGTGTGGCCGAACAGCCCCCACGATCCCGCGGCCGTCTTGCGCAAGGCCTCGACCAAAGCGAGCCGATATTCGGCTTCCAGCTCTTCGCGGCGCATGTCGATGCGCTCAAGGCGATCGGCCCGGCTCATGGCGCCGCCAGATATCCGCGCGCGATCAGCTCGCGCTCCAGCGTCGCCGCATCGCGGAACTGATGGCCGGCAATCCCGAGCGATTCGGCGCCCGCAACATTGGCCGCGACATCATCGACGAACAGCGCGCCGGCAGGGTCGATGCCGAAGCGTTCGATCGCAAGGGCATAGATGGCGGGATCGGGCTTTATCATCTTTTCGGTGCCCGAGACGATGATATCGCGAAAGCGGTCGAAGACCGGCTGGGTCGGGCGGAAGCCCTCCCAGAATTCATGGCCGAAATTGGTGATCGCGAACAAGGGCATCCCTGCCGCGTCGAGGCGTTCGACCAGTTCGAGGCTGCCGGGGACCGCGCCGGGAATCGTCTCGTTGAACCGCGTCGCATAGGCGTCGATCAGCGCTTCGTGCTGCGGAAATTCCGCCTTCAGCTCGGGCAGCATCTCGGCGAGCGGGCGCCCGGCGTCGTGCTGGAAATGCCATTCGGGGGTAACGACGGTCGTTACGAACGATTCAAGTTCGTCCCCGTCGTCGATCAGCTTGCCGAACAGATGACGCAGGTCCCAGTCGAACAGGACGCGGCCGACGTCGAAGATCACGCATTGCCGAATCATACGGGCTCCACGCACGCGAAAGCGCCGCCGGAAGCATCCGACGGCGTAACGCTGTTCATCAAAAGCAAACGGGGTGAAACCACCCCGCGCCGGAGCATCAGCCCTGGCGCGCCTTGAAGCGGCGGTTGGTCTTGTTGATCACATAGGTCCGGCCGCGACGACGGATCACGCGGTTGTCACGATGGCGGTCCTTCAGCGACTTCAGGCTGTTGCGAATCTTCATGGTCTCTATCCGATAATCTTGGCGCTTGTACGCGAAGCGGCGCAACTATGGCGATGGCGGTAAAAAGTCAACTGCCTGCGCCCGTAAATCCCGTAAATTCCCGTTCGCATCGAGCGAAGTCGAGATGCCCCTCAGCCTCAAGCCATCTCGACAGGTGTCTCGACTTCGCTCGACACGAACGGAAAAGGGGCTGCCCTACCCCGCCAGCGCCTTTTGCCGCCGCCGCTGGACCGATGAGCCATAACCCATCGCCTCGCGATATTTGACCACGGTGCGCCGCGCGATGTCATGGCCTTCGCCCGACAGCTTTTGCGCGATCACTTCGTCGGAGAGGATCGCCTTTGGATCCTCGGCCTCGATCATCGCCTTGATACGGCTCTTGATCGATTCGGACGACACCGCACCGTCGCCTCCCCCGGTGGCCGAAATTCCGCTCGAGAAGAAATATTTAAGTTCGAACAGGCCGCGCGCACATGACAGATATTTGTTGCTGGTGACGCGGCTGACGGTCGATTCGTGCATGCCGATTTCCTCGGCGATCTGCCGCAGGGTCAGGGGACGCATGTGCGCGACGCCGTGGAGGAAGAATCCCTCCTGCTGCTTGACGATCTCGCTCGCGACCTTGACGATCGTGCGCTGGCGCTGGTCGAGCGCACGCACCAGCCAATTGGCGCCCGCGAGCTGTTCGGACAGCCAGGCTTTGCTCTTTGCCGCCGTCCCCTTGGCAAGTTCGGTGTAATAGCGCCGATTGACGAGCAGGCGCGGCAGAGTGCCGCTGTTGATCTCGACCGCCCAGCCCTTGGCTGTCTGACGGATATAGAGGTCGGGGACGACCGCCTGCGCCGCATCGCCGCCGAATCGCAGCCCCGGCTTGGGATCATAACCGCGCAGTTCGCGAATCATGTCGGCGAGATCCTCGTCATCGACCCCGCAGATGCGCTTCAACTGCGGGAAGGCGCCCTTGGCGACAAGGTCGAGATGCGCGATCATCGTCGCCATCGCGGGGTCGTAGCGATCGGCCTCGCGCGCCTGAATCGCGATACATTCGGCGAGGTCGCGGCCGCCGACCCCCGATGGATCGAAGCATTGGACCCCCGCGAGTACCGCCTCGACGAGCGCGAGCGGGACACCGAGCCGCTGTGCGAGCTCGGTGAGGTCGGCGCGGAGATATCCCGCCTCGTCGATCAGCGCGACAAGCTGTTCGGCGACCATCGCCTCGATGCCGCCGAAGCGTTCGCCGACCTGCGCCAGCAAATGGCCGTGGAGCGTTTCGTCGGCGCCGGCGAAGCTGTCGAAATCGATGCCTTCGCTATCGGCGCCCGACAGGCCGACACTGTCGCTCGCGCTGTCGTGGTGAAAACTCTCGGCAGTCAGATCGACGTCGAGATCGTTGGCGGTGCCGGTATCCGCCGCCAGCGCCTGATCGGCCTCGAGCGACGCCGCTTCGGCCACGGGCGCTTCGCCTTCGGGTCCACCCTCCGGATCGCCCGCACTGCCATCATTGTCGCCAGAGGCCGTGTCGAGCAACGGATTCCCCTCCAGCGCCTCGGCCAGATAGGCTTCGAGTTCGAGATTCGACAGCGCAAGCAGCTTGATCGCCTGCTGCAACTGCGGCGTCATCACCAGCGATTGCGACTGGCGTAAATCGAGACGGGGACCCAACGCCATAGCGCGTCAGCGTATCACAGGGAGAAGCCCTCGCCGAGGTAAAGGCGGCGCACCTCGGGGTCGGCGACAAGCTCTTCCGGCGAACCGGCGAGAAGCACCTTGCCGTCATAGATAATGCACGCGCGGTCGACGAGGTCGAGCGTTTCACGGACGTTGTGATCGGTGATGAGGACGCCGATGCCGCGCGTCTTCAGATCGGCGACAAGGTCGCGAATATCGCTGATCGACAGCGGGTCGATCCCGGCAAAGGGTTCATCGAGCAGCATGATCGACGGATTCGCCGCCAGCGCGCGCGCGATTTCGGCGCGGCGCCGCTCGCCGCCCGACAGCGCCATTGCCGCCGAATCGCGCAGCCGGGTGAGGCCGAATTCGTCGAGCAGTTCCTCGAGCCGCCGTTCGCGCGATACCTTGTCGGGTTCGCTGAGTTCGAGCACCGCGGCGATATTCTGCTCCACCGTCATGCCGCGAAAGATCGAGGTTTCCTGCGGCAGATAGCCGAGCCCCAGAATCGCGCGGCGATACATGGGCAGCGCGGTGATATCGTCGCCGTCGAGCATGATGCGCCCGGCGTCGGGCTTCACCAGCCCCATGATCGAATAGAAACAGGTGGTCTTGCCCGCGCCATTGGGGCCGAGCAGGCCGACGACCTCTCCCTTCCCGACCGACAGCGAGACGTCGGAGAGGACGACGCGCTTGTCATAGCTTTTGGCGATCGACACCACCACCAAGCCGTTGCCCGCCGCCGCGTCCTGCTGAACATGCGCCCGATGCCCGGCGACGCCATGATCGGTGGCGGGCGGTGCAAGGGTGGATTCGTCGGTCATAAGCGCGTCGCTTCCTGTGAGAATATGTGCGGGCGTTACCCGAGGAGCGCGCCGAACGTCAATCTGGCAAGATATTTGCAGGGCGGCTTTTACCTCCCCTCCCGCACCCGGGAGGGGAGAAAGACTAATGCCCCGCCTGCGGCCCGCGCGCGATCCCCGACAGCGCAAGCTGTTCATCGATCGCGCCGAGCAAGCGCGCGAGAGCCGCCTCGTCCTTCGCCTCGGCGCGCGCCACGAGCACATCCTGCGTGTTCGACGCACGGAGCAACCACCAGCCGTCGTCCGTCAGCACCCGCGCGCCGTCGGTGCGGTCAACCTTGGCCCCCGCCGCGGCGAGCCGGTCCAGAACTTCATCCACAATGGCGAATTTGCGGACCTCATCAACCTGGAAACGCATTTCAGGGGTGTTGACCATCGGCGCCATTTCGCCGCGCAATCGGGTGACGCTCTTGCCGAGCTTTGCCGCCGCCTCGATCAGCCGCACCGCCGCATAGGGCGCATCGTCAAAACCATAATAGCGATCGGCAAAGAAGATATGCCCGCTCATCTCGCCCGCCAGCGGGCTGCCGGTTTCCTTCATCTTCGCCTTGATCAGGCTGTGGCCGGTCTTCCACATCAACGGTTGCCCGCCGAGTTCCGCAACGCGGTCGAACAGCGCCTGGCTCGCCTTCACATCGGCGATGATCGTCGCCCCCGGCGTGTCGGCGAGCAAGGCTGCGGCATAGATTTGCAGCAGCTGATCGCCCCAGATCACCCGTCCCTCGCCGTCGATCGCGCCGATCCGGTCGCCATCTCCGTCGAAAGCGACGCCGAAATCGAGATTCCTCTCGGCGACGAGCTTTCTGAGATCCGCCAGATTCTTTTCTTCGGTGGGATCAGGATGGTGGTTCGGAAAATGGCCGTCGATATCGGTGTAGAGAAGGAAATGCTCGCCGGGCAGCTTCGCGGTCAGCTTCTCGATCACGGTGCCCGCAGCGCCGTTGCCGGCGTCCCAGCCGATACGCAGCGCCTCGCCGGCGAAACCTTCGACCAGACGGTCGACATAGGCGTCGACGATGTCGATGCTCTCAGACGATCCCTCATCCCCGGGACTCACGCTTTCCCAGTCGCCTGCGGCGGCCATCGCACCGATCGCCTGAATGTCGGCGCCGAAGAACGGACGCCCCTGAAGCACCATCTTGAAGCCATTATAGTCGGGGGGGTTGTGGCTGCCGGTTATCTGTATGCCGCCGTCAACCTCTTCCGTTGATGCCGCATAATAGAGCATCGGCGTCGGCCCCAGCCCGACATTCAGCGCATCGACGCCCGCGGCGTTGATGCCCTCGACCAACGCGTCGCACAGCATCGGCGACGACAGCCGCCCGTCATAGCCGACCGCGACGCGCTTGCCGCCGCCACGGCGCACTATCGTCGCAAAGCTGCGCCCGATGGCATAGGCGTCGGCGGCCGACAATGTGTCGCCGACGACGCCGCGAATATCATATTCGCGCAGCATGGTCGGGTGGAAAACATGCGTCATAAAGGGCCTCGCTGATGGGGAGAGGAAAGATCAGGCGACGGCGAACAAATCGCCGTCGGGGTGCAGCCGTTCGCGCGCCGGCAGGTTGAGCCCACCCATTGCTTCACGCAATTCTTGCCGCGCAACGACATGACCAATCCCCATGCCGCCCAGATGCGCCTTGTCGAGCAGGGTGAGGCCGGCCGGGAAAAGCTCGCGATAGATGACGCGTTCGCCCAGACCCGGAATGACGCGAAAGCCGACGCGGCGCGACAGCTGGGTCAGCGCTTCGCCCACACGGCGCATATTATGCGCGTCGACATGCTGGAGCCGGTTGCGCAGGATGATCCAGTCGATCGTCCGCCCGTCGGTCTTGGCGCGCGCCTTGCGCGTGTCCCAGATCAGTTCGGAATAAAAGCTGGGGCGCACGACCTGAAAAGTTTCAGGGTCAACCTGTCCGATCAGGTCGAAATCGATGAAACTGTCGTTGATCGGCGTCACCAGCGTGTCGGCGCTGGTCGCCATGTGGCGCGCGAACACATCGTCGCGGCCCGGGGTATCGGCGATCAGATAATCGGCGCCTTCGCTCAAACGCGCGACCTGATCGTCGAGTTCTTCGATCGTCGTCCCCTCGAACACCTCGAAATTCGGGGTCGGCAGCTTGATCTCGCGGCGCTGTTCGGTGTTTTTGCGATTCTCGAGATAGCGGTGAAAGGTGCGCTGACGCGGGTCGAGGTCGATCCCTGCGACGCGCCATCCCTGGCTGGCGAGCGCGACCGCGAAATGGACGGCGCAGGTCGATTTTCCGGTCCCGCCCTTTTCATTGGCGAAGATGATCCGGTGCGGTGGGGGCTTCGTCGCTGAATTCGTCATGAGGCGTTGCGATTTTCCTGTCGGCGGCGCATGGCGTCCGCGTGGGTGGTGCATGGGCGCCGCCAATATCGGAGGCCGGGCAAGGGTGCAAATCATCCGTGATATTGCCACGCTTCATCGCGCCGTCGCGGCGCTGAAGCAGGGCGGCAAAAGCGTGGCTTTGGTGCCCACCATGGGCGCACTCCACGAAGGTCATATCTCGCTTGTCCGCATGGGCCGGCGCGTCGCGGACCATGTCGTCGCGTCGATCTTCGTCAACCCGACCCAATTCGGTCCGAACGAGGATTTTGCCGCCTATCCGCGCGACGAGGCACGCGATGCAGGGATGCTGGTCGACGAAGGCGTCGCGCTGCTGTGGGCACCCGATGTCGGCGTCATGTATCCGGGCGGCCATGCCACGCATATCGAGGTCGCCGAACTGGGCGCCGATTATTGCGGCGCGGCGCGGCCCGGCCATTTCGATGGCGTCGCGACCGTCGTCGCCAAATTGTTCAATCAGGTACGCCCCGATATCGCGATTTTCGGCGAAAAGGACTGGCAGCAGCTCGCGATCATCCGCCGCATGGCGCGCGATCTCGATTTCAACATCGATATATTGGGCGCGCCGATCGCGCGCGACGCGGATGGCCTCGCGCTCTCGTCGCGAAACGCTTATCTGTCGCCGGAACAGCGCAAGGCGGCGACCAGTTTCCCCAAAGCGCTCCAGACCGCGACCGCCGCACTGGCAAGCGGCGGCGATCTGTATGAAACGCTGGCGAAGGCCGAAGCGGCGATCATCGCGGGCGGGTTCGACAGCGTCGATTATATCGCGCTTGCCGATGCCGACAGCCTCGAACAGCTCGCCAGTTTTCGCTCCCCCGCGCGCCTGCTGGCGGCGGCAAGAATGGGCAAAACACGGCTGATCGACAATTACCCCGTAGGTTGATCAGTATAAAAATCTTATTATTTCAATATCTTAGATTCTTATCCCGACAAATTCATATCGTCGTTAACCTTTTATTGACCATGAACGTCAAGGATTGACCCGGAAAGCTTCCCTGTGGGGTGGGAAGCGACAGGGGGTTATCATGGCGAACAGTCTGAAGTCTGCCCAATATCTGATCGAAAGCCGGCTGCTCGACGCGGCCCGTGGTGATGCAGGCGCCTATTTCGATTTGGGCATCGCTTTTTCCACCGGCTCCGGGGGGGTCGATGTCGACCTGATCCAAGCACATAAATGGTTCAATCTGGCCGCGCTCGGCGGCAACGTCGAAGGCCAGCAGTGCCGCGCCGACCTGTCCGACGAAATGTCGCGCGACGAAATTTCCGAGGCGCAGCGCCAGGCGCGCGCCTGGCTCGATGAAACCGCTCGCCGTCCGGCCGCGCGGCGATTCGCGGCCTGAGCATCATCGGGGGCCCGCACGCCTCGTCATGCCGGATCCATTGACAGGATAGTCTCCGCCACCGCCTCGCAGCGAGAGCGAGACGGTCACTTCGCCAGCGGCGGCGCTCCGGTCGATGCCACCATCCGTTCGCCATCAATGACGATCGGGCTCGTCAGCCCGTCGACAAACGCTCCCTCGGGACGGAAACGCATTCCGCGCGCCTGAACCTGCGGATTGGCAAAGACCCCCGCCACATCATTGATCGGTCCTGCGGGCACATCCTGAGCCTCCAGCGCGTCCGACAGGGGTTGCGCATCCCAGCCCGCGATCCTCGCCGCGAGCATCGGGATCAGTTCGCGCCGGTTGGCCAGCCGCGCGGCATTGTTCGCAAAGCGCGCATCATCGGCCCAGCCAGCCTCCCCCAGGATCGTGCACAGCTTGCGAAACTGCCGATCATTTCCAACCGCGATCACCAGCTGCCCATCGGCCGTCGCGAACGCCTGATAGGGAACGACATTGGCGTGACCATTGCCCATGCGGCTGGGCGAGACGCCGCTCGCGAGATAATTGGCCGCCTGATTGGCGAGCACCCCGACCTGACAATCCAGCAAAGCCATATCGATATGCGCGCCCTTGCCGGTGACGTCGCGACGTCGCAGGGCCGCAAGGATCGCGACGGTCGAATACATGCCGGTGAAGACATCGGCGTAGGCGATTCCCGCCTTTTGCGGCGCGCCATCGGGCTCGCCAGTCAACGACATGGCGCCGCCCATCGCCTGAATGATGAAATCATAGCCCGCGCGATGAGCATAAGGCCCGGTCTGGCCGAAACCGGTGATCGAACAGACGATCAGTCCCGGAAACGCGGTACGCAGGGTCGCCGGGTCGAGCCCATATTTGGCAAGTCCGCCCAATTTGTAATTTTCGATGACGACATCGGCGTCGGCGATCAGCGCGCGAACCTCCACCTGGCCTTCGGCGGTCGCAATGTCGATCGCGACCCCCCGCTTGCCGCGGTTGGTGCTGTGATAATAGGCCGCACCCAGATTTACGCCCTTGTCGTCCATGATGAACGGCGGGCCCCAACTGCGCGTGTCGTCGCCGACGCCGGGGCGCTCGACCTTGATCACCTCGGCGCCCAGGTCGGCGAGCAATTGCCCGCACCACGGCCCCGCGAGAACGCGCGCCAGTTCGACTATGCGAATGCCCGCCAGCGGCTTCGGCGCCACCTCAGGCAAAACTGGCAATGCCGGTGATGGCACGGCCGAGGATCAGCGCATGAACGTCGTGCGTTCCTTCATAGGTGTTCACCGTTTCCAGATTCACCGCGTGGCGGATGACATGATAGTCGGCCGATATGCCGTTGCCGCCATGCATGTCGCGCGCGACGCGAGCGATATCGAGCGCCTTGCCGCAATTGTTGCGCTTGAGCAGGCTGATCGCATCGGGAATGAGCCGGCCGTCGTCGATGAGCCGGCCGACGCGCAGCGCCGTCTGCAAACCCAGCGCGATTTCGGTGAGCATATTGGCGAGCTTGAGCTGGACGATCTGGTTCGCCGCGAGCGGGCGCCCGAACTGCTTGCGATCCAGCACATATTGGCGCGACGCCTCATAACAGAATTCGGCGGCGCCCATCGCGCCCCAGCCGATCCCATAGCGCGCGCGGTTGAGGCAACCGAACGGCCCTTTCAGGCCCGACACGTCGGGAAGCAGCGCATCTTCGCCGACCTCGACCCCGTCCATCACAATCTCGCCAGTGATCGACGCGCGGAGCGACACCTTGCCCTCGATCTTCGGTGCCGAGAGGCCCTTCATGCCCTTTTCGAGCAGGAAGCCGCGGATCGCGCCGTCGTGTGCGTCGGACTTCGCCCAGACGACGAAGACGTCGGCGATCGGCGAATTGGTGATCCACATTTTCGCGCCCTTGAGGCGATAGCCGCCCGCAATCTTTTCGGCGCGCGTCCGCATCCCGCCGGGGTCGCTACCGGCATCGGGTTCGGTCAGGCCGAAACAACCGACGAGCTCGCCCGACGCGAGCCCGGGCAGGAAGCGTTGCTTCTGCTCTTCGCTGCCATAGGCGTTGATCGGGTGCATCACGAGCGAGCTTTGCACCGAACAGGCCGAACGATAGCCGGAATCGACGCGCTCGACTTCGCGCGCGATCAGTCCGTAGCTGACATAGCTCAGCCCCGCACCGCCATATTTTGGGTCGATCGTTGCGCCGAGCAGGCCCAGTGCGCCCATTTCGCGCATGATCTCGCGGTCGAAACGCTCGTCGAGAAAGGCCGAGGTGACGCGCGGCAACAGTTCGGCTTCGGCATAGCTGCGCGCGGTATCACGCACCATCCGCTCTTCTTCGCTGAGTTCGGCGTCGAGCTGCAACGGGTCGAACGGATCGAGCGCCTCTATGCGCTGCGGGTCGGCGAGGGCCATATGGGTGAGCTTTCTTTGCAGCGAGCGGGCCCTGCCGGGACGCGCGCTAGGGGGTCGGGTCGGCCGCTTTGCCAGCCATCGCGGCAGCGGGACTGTCGCGCGGTTCCAGTATCGCTGCGGTTTCAATGAGGTCAAGCGCGCGGCGTGCCTCGTGATAGCGGCGTGCGTCGATCAGCCAGTCGTTCGCGGCGGCCGCGCCCGGCATCGCCTGAACCTCTTCGATCGCCTTGTCGACCTGCCCGCCAACCAGCGCACGGCGCGCCCGGTCGAGCCGTTCCGACGCACGCGGCGATTGCGTTCCTGCCGGCCGCACGACGAATATTTCGGACAATTCACGGCGCATCCCGGTCCACAGGCTGCCGCCGCCCTCGCTGCGCCCAACCAGATGGGGCGAGAGCATGTCGAGTTCGGCGCGCAACTGGTCGAGGGTCACCGGCTCGCGCGATGCTTCGATGATCGTCTTGACTGCATTGGGCTGATCGTCGCCGAAGCGCAGGCGCAATTGCGCCTCCAGATAGCCAAGCGACAGTCCGCGATCGATCGCGCGGCGCACTGCGAAAGCGACGAGCAGCCCTTCGGCGCGCGAGGCATTGCCCGACGCCGATGCGGCCTCGAGGGTGATGCGCGACAATCTTTGTTCGAGGTCGGCCACCCGCGCCGCGAGCGCGTCGGCGCCGTCGACCGGCGTGACAACCAGCGGGACCTGTCCGCCGCTCGCTGGCTCGCCCGCCGCCATCACCGCGCCGCCACCGGGCGCATCGACCACTTTTGTTACGGTCGCCGCATTTTTATCGGTGAGCCAGCGGTTCATCGCCCAGCCGCCACCGGCAATGCCGATCAGCAGCAGAAGAAAGGCGCTGATGGCGATGGCACGGAATGAGGGCCCCCGTTTCGGGGCCACGCCATCCGCTGGCGAGGACGTGTCGATGGTATCGATTGCCATGTGTCTCTTTCGAACGACCCTATTTTTGCCCCTTGTGGCACAAAGCATGCGCCTGTGCCAACAATGCAGCGTCGTCGGGACGCACAGCGACCGCCACCTCGCTCCAGCCCGAACCCGCCGCGGCCGCGACCTTCGGGCTGATCGCGGCGAGCCGCAAATGCGCGCGCGCGCTGCCAACAAGCTCCGAAATTCGCGCCGCGCCGCGCATCGAATGTGCGAGCAGCACCGCCGGCGCAGCGATCATCCGCGCCCATGCCGGAGGCGGATCGATCGGATCGACCGCATAGCAGGGAAGCGGCACCAGCGTGGCGCCGAGCGTATCGAATGCCGAGCGGTCGCGCGCGCAAAGCCATAATATCTTTTGGATTTTTCGTGACGTCATCACGCCAAGAAGGTCCTGCCCGTCGGTCGATCCGGCCATCTCGACACGCAATCCCGCGGCCTCCAGCGCTTGGGCGGTCGCCGACCCGACGGCATAAACCGGCAGCGAAGCCAGCCGCGCAAGACCGGAACCCGCAAGGCGCGCCGCCTGCGCGCTCGTCACCAGCAGAGCATCGAAATCAAGCGTCGCTGGCGGCGTCCACAGCATGGGTTTCGCCGCGAACAGCGGCAAATGACGGGCATCGAGCCCCAGTGCCTTTGCCCGGCCGACCGTCGCCGCGCCGCCCGGATCGGGGCGGGTGACGATCAGCGGCAGGCCATAACTCATGCCGAAAAAAGGCGCCGCACCGCCTCGGGCGCTTCGTCGAGCAGGCGGTGCGCCAGCGCTTCCGCCTCGCCCGCGCCGGTCACCAGCGCATGCCCCGTGGCGTGCTCGGCGCCGTCGTCCGAAAAAATCTCTGCATCGAGGCGCAGCGATCCATCCTCGCGAAAATGAGCATAGGCCGCAACCGGTGAGCGGCAATCGCCGCCCAGCGCCGCCAGAAACGCCCGCTCGGCCGCGACCGCGCTATGGGTCGGCGCATGATCGATCGCCGCGATCAGGGCGCGCACGCGGTCGTCGTCGGAGCGGCATTCGATCCCGATCGCGCCCTGCGACGCTGCGGGCAGCAACAGATCCGCGCCCTGCACGGCGCCGACGTCGAACATCCCCAGCCGGTCGAGCCCGGCAGCGGCGAGCAACGTCGCATCGACACCGCCCGCCGCCAGCTTGCCCAGCCGTGTGGCGACATTGCCGCGCAACAACATGGTCACGAGATCGGGCCGCAATCTTTTCACCTGTGCCGCGCGGCGCGGACTGCTCGTTCCCAGCCGCGCACCCTGCGGCAGGTCGGCGATACTCGCAGCAGCAACACCTTCGCGCACTACCAGCCGGTCGCGCGGATCGGCGCGTTCGAGCATCGCGACGAGCGCAAAGCGCGGATCGCGAAGCGTTTCGACATCTTTGAGCGAATGGACCGCAATGTCGATTTCACCTGCATCGAGCGCGGCATCGAGCTCGCGCGTCCAAAGCGCCTTGCCACCAACCTCGGCCAGCGCGCGATCCTGGATCCGGTCGCCGGTGGCGGTCATCGGCACGATTTCCAGCGCGTCCGGCGCCAGATCATGCGCTGCGATCAATGCCGCAGCGGCCATATTCGCCTGCGCCCGCGCGAGCGGCGACGCGCGCGTGCCGATGCGCAGCGGGTTTTGAGCTGTGGGAAGGTCAGTCATGCGTCGCTGCTAAGGCTTGCGCGCCCGAAAAGAAAGATGGGGGATTTAAGGGGACTCCCGCCGACATATTCGTCGGGGCCGCGAATCTTCCCCTTCAACCGCCGCTTGCCCCCTTACGCTCTACGCGCGTAAGGAACCGGCGACATTATGACCATCATCCTGGGCCTTGAATCAAGCTGCGACGAAACCGCGGCGGCACTTGTCGATAGCAATCGGCGCATCCTCGCGCACCGCGTCGCGGGGCAGGAGGCCGAACATAGCCCCTATGGCGGCGTTGTTCCGGAGATTGCCGCCCGCGCGCATGTCGACCGTCTGGCGCCGATCGTCGAGGGCGTGCTGGCCGACGCCGGCCTCGCTTTGACCGATGTCGATGCGATCGCCGCAACCGCCGGGCCGGGGCTGATCGGCGGCGTCATGGTCGGGCTCGTCACCGGCAAGGCCCTTGCGCACGCCGCGAACAAGCCGCTGATCGCGGTGAATCATCTGGAGGGGCATGCGCTGTCGCCGCGGCTCGTGGCCCCCGAATTGCAATTTCCCTATCTGCTGCTCCTCGTCTCGGGCGGCCATTGCCAGCTGCTGCTCGTCAGGGGCGTCGGCGATTATCGCCGCCTTGCCACCACGATCGACGATGCCGCAGGCGAAGCCTTCGACAAGACCGCAAAGCTGCTCGGGCTTGGCTATCCCGGCGGCCCCGCGGTCGAACGCATCGCACAGCAGGGCGACCCGCGCGCCGTGCCGCTGCCGCGTCCGCTGGTCGGCAGCGCCGAGCCGCATTTCTCCTTCGCCGGGCTCAAAAGCGCGGTCGCGCGCGCGGCGGCATCGGGCGCGCACAGCATTCCCGACCTTGCCGCCTCGTTCCAGCAGGCGGTCGTCGACTGCCTCGTCGATCGCAGCCGCATCGCGCTGACCGCCTGCCCCGAGGCCACCGCCTTCGTCGTCGCTGGCGGGGTTGCCGCCAATGGCGCGATTCGCGGCGCGCTCACCGAACTTGCGACGCGCTTCGACAAGCCCTTCGTCGCCCCGCCCTTGTGGCTGTGCACCGACAATGGGGCGATGATCGCATGGGCGGGCGCCGAGCGTTTCGCCGCCGGGCTCACCGATCCGCTGTCCGTGGCCGCGCGGCCGCGCTGGCCGCTCGACCCCGATGCCGAAGCGGTGCGCGGCGCGGGAGTGAAAGCATGACGTCACGATATTCACGCTTCGGCATCGTCGGCGGCGGTGCCTGGGGCACCGCGCTCGCGCAGCTGCTCGCCGCCGAGGGCGCGCCCGTCCGGCTGTGGGCGCGCGAAGAGGAGGTGGTCACCGCGATCAACGCCGACCATCGCAACCCGCTGTTCCTCCCGAACGCGGCGTTGTCGTCTTCGCTCACCGCGACCGGAAACCTCACCGACCTTGCGCCATGCGACGCGCTGCTGATCGTCGTCCCCGTTCCCTATCTGCGCGCGGTGCTCGCCGAGCTTCCCGCGGGCGACGCGCCGCTGATCTTCTGCAGCAAGGGGATGGAGGCGGGCAGCTTTGCCTTCCCGATCGACATCGCGCGCGATCTGGCGCCGTCGCGGCCGCACGCCGTCTTGTCGGGGCCGACCTTTGCGCATGAGGTTGCCGCCGGCCTGCCGACCGCGATCACGCTGGCCGCCGCCGACGCCGATGTCGCCGCCGCGATCGCAGGTTCGCTCGCGCGTCCACATTTCCGCCCCTATGTCTCGACCGACGTCATCGGCGCCGAGATTGGCGGCGCGGTCAAGAATATCCTCGCGATCGCCTGCGGCATCGTCGACGGGGCCGGGCTCGGGCTCAATGCCCGCGCGGCGCTGATCAGCCGGGGTTTTGCCGAAATGACGCGTTTCGGCCTGTCGCGCGGCGCGCAGGCCGAAACGCTGGCGGGACTCGCCGGGCTTGGCGATCTCGTCCTCACTTGCACCTCGTCGAATTCGCGCAACTTCGCGCTCGGCCAGGGACTGGGCCGCGGCGAAGTTGCCGAAACCCTGATGGCCGACCGCCGCACCGTCGCCGAGGGGGCCTTCAGCGCCCCCGTCGTCGCTGCCGCGGCGCACGCCGATGGAATCGACATGCCGATCACCGACGCCGTCGCGCGTCTCGTCGCGGGAAAAACAAGTGTATCCGACGCCGTTCAGGCGCTGCTCAGCCGTCCGCTGCGACCCGAAGGTCGATGACGATGGCCCTTCAGACAATGCACATTCCATTGCCTGCCCCCGCACACCGGGCTAGACTGCGCCTCCGGGTGCAGCAGCAGGGGCGCAAGGCTTGAGCCAATCGGACAGCGCAGCTGCGCCCTCATCGCCCGAAGCCCCGCCGCGCGACGCCGACACCGCAGCGCTGGCCAAGGGCGGACGCACCAATTTCTTCGGATTCATTCTTCGCCTCGTCGCGCGCCTGCCCTTTCTCTATGTTGCCGGCCGCTGGTACGGGCCCGAGGCGGTCGGGCGTTTCGCCTTTGCCGTCCTCGTCATCGAACTGGTCGCACAGCTTGCGACATTGGGCCTCAAGCGCGGACTCGCCGAGCAACTCAGTGCTCCCGGCGCCGATCACCGCATCGTCGTGTGGGACGGCATGTTCGTCGCCTTCCTCGCTTCGGCGGCCGGATCGCTGATCCTCTTCTTCCTGCCGCAACTTATGTATCCCGCGGGCGGCATCGACAGCACCGACCGCTGGATGGCCTTCCTCGTCTTTGCCATCGCCGGCACCGAAGTCGCCCTCGCCGCCTGCGCCTATCGCTTTGACATCGGTGCGACGGTGCGCGCGCGCGCGATTGTCGAGCCGTGGGTGATCAGCATTGCCGCCGCCGGATTCTGGTTCGTGTCGATCCGCGACGGGCTGATGCTCTCCTACGCCGCCGCGATGATCGGCGCCTTCCTGACTGCCCTCTGGCCGATGATCCGCCATTATGGCGGCCCCGGTGTGTGGCGACCGCACCCGGCGCATCTGATCGCGGTGGCGCGGCGCAACGCCCCGCTCGCCGCTGCCGATGCGATCGAATGGGGGACGCGGCGGCTCGACCTCTTCATCCTCGGCCAGTTCACCTCCCCGACGATCTACGGCATTTACTATATGGCGCAGCAGGTCGCGTCGCTGCCGCAGAAGCTCAAGACCAGTTTCGAACCGATCCTCGGCCCTGTTATCACCCGCAACCTTGCCGAAAATCGCCTCGGCGCCGTCGCTGCCCAGGTCAGTCAGGTCGGCTTCTGGATTATCGCCGCGCAAACCGGCGTCGCCCTCGCGCTCGGCATCCCGGGCGAAGCCGTGATGGGCCTTGTCGGCCCCGAATTCGTCAGCGGCACCGCCGCGCTCGCCTTCCTTCTCGCCGCCGAGGTCGTCGCAGCGACCGCGGTCGTCAGCGAAGCCGCGCTTGTCTATGTCGCGCGCCACCGCAATCTGCTGATCAGTCTCGCGACGCTCGCGCTGCAGGCGATCTTCAGCGTCGCACTGATCCTGATCGCCAAATCGATGGGCTGGCCGCCGATCAGCTATGCCGCGGCGGTCGCGCTGGCGCTGATGCTGGCATTGGGTTTCGCCTCGGTGACCAAGGCGTGGCTGCTCGGCCGCCTGCTCGGCACCCCGGTCAACAGCCTGCGCTGGGCGCTTGTCTGGGCGACAGCGGGGGCCGCTGTACTTGGCTGGGGCGCAACGCAGCTTCCCGAATGGGCCGAGTTGCTGATCGGCGTTCCCGTCATCCTGGGCATCTATGCCTGGCTGATCTGGACCCGCGGCTTCGGACCCGCCGACCGCGCGCTGTTCAAGAAACATCCTGAAGAAGCAGCGGCCGAATAGCCGCAATCATGGTTCGAGATCCCGGCTTTCGCCAGGATCTCGATGAAAGCTTACCCCAGACGCGCGGCGATCTTCGCTTTCAAATCAGTCTGCGCCCGGGGGCCGACCTGCGCGATAATCTCGCGCGCGCACACCGCGCCCATCGTCAGGCAATCGGTCATCGAGCGCCCCTCGGCGTGACCCGACAGGAAACCCGCCGCGAACAGGTCGCCGGCGCCGGTGGTGTCCACGACCTCGTCGATCGGTTCGGCGCCAACCTCGGTCCGCACCCCGCCGGTGAGCGCGATCGCGCCTTGCGCACCGCGCGTCACGACGAGCAGCGGTACCTGCGCAGCAATGCTCGCCACGGCGGCTTCGAAATCATCGGTTTCGGCGAGGGCACAAATTTCGACCTCGTTCGCGAACAGGATGTCGAACAGTCCCTCGGCGATCAGCGCACGGAAATCGGCGCCGTGGCGGTCGATGATGAAGGCGTCGGAGAGGGTGAAAGCAACCTTGCGTCCCGCCGCGTGCGACACGTCGATCGCACGGCGCATCGCCGCCCGCGACAGTTCGGGATCCCACAAATAGCCCTCCAGATACAGAATCTCTGAATCGGCGATCCATGCCTCATCGATCATCGCCTGTTCGAGCAGATGGCTCGCGCCGAGGAAGGTGTTCATCGTCCGCTGCCCGTCGGGCGTGACGAGGATCAGGCAACGCGCGGTCGGCGCGCCTTCGGTCAGCGGCGGGGTTTCATAGGCGACGCCCAGCGCGCGCAAATCGTGGGTGAACACATGGCCGAGCTGATCGTCGGCGACCTGCCCGATAAAGCTGCAACGCTGACCGAGGACAGCCATTCCCGCGAGGGTATTTGCCGCAGAGCCGCCCGACATTTCGATCGCCGGTCCCATCGCGCCATAGAGCCGCTCGGCCTCTTCCGCATCGATCAGCCGCATCGAGCCTTTGGTCAGGCCTTCGGAGGTGATGAGCGCATCCTCGGCGCGGGCGATGACATCGACGATCGCATTGCCGATGGCAACAACGTCGAAACGGGCGGTGGAGGCCATGAAAATTCCTGTCGGTGAGGGGAAAGATTGCGCGGGGCCTTAAGGATGACAGCAAGGCAAGGCAAGCACAACGCTTGACGAAGGGCCGCTCGCCGCGCCATCCCGAAGCATGGCCCGCGTCGTCCACGCTTTCCTCCTCGCTCTCAAGGATTTGCCGCATCCGCGCGTGTTGCGTGTCCTCGCGCTCAGCCTCGCGCTCACCCTGCTCCTTCTCGCCGCCAGCGGCGCCGCGATCTTCTACGCCGCGCGCCTGGGTCTCGAACAGGGACGATGGCTGGATGGCGGCGGACTCGACATGGCGGGTATCCTTATCGCGCTTATATTGATTGCGGGCGGCTGGCTGTTGTTTCGTACCGTTGCAATCCTCGTCGTCGGCCTGTTCGCCGACGCAATCGTCGCCGATATCGAAGAGCGCCATTATCCGGACGCCGCACAAAGCGCTGTCGCGGTCGGTTGGCGCCAGAGTATCATGCTGGCGCTGGCATCGCTCGCCCGCGTCATCGTCGGAAATCTCGTCGCGATGCCCTTTTACATCCTGTTGCTGGTGACCGGCGTCGGCACCTTTCTGCTCGCGCTGCTGGTCAATGCCGTCCTGCTCGGCCGCGACCTCGAAGCGATGATCGGCGCGCGCCACCCCGCCCGGCCACGCCTCGACCGATCGGCACGCTGGTCGCTCGGCCTGCTGTCCGCCGCAAGCTTCCTGGTTCCTGTCGCCAATTTGTTGGCGCCTATCCTCAGCGCCGCTATGGCCGTCCACCTCTTCCATCTCGGTAGCAACAACGAAAAGCGGGGCCTTTGATGATCCGAAACCCGATGACGCCAAGCTGGCGCCTGACCGCGAGCACCGGGCTTGCCTTGCTGCTCACCGGCTGCGCCGGCTCCGCCATTCCGCGCGCCATTCCGCCCCAGACCACGGCACCGCCGCCGACGATCGTCAAGCCGGTGCAGAACAACACTCTGATCGGCAGCAGCGCCGATGCGGTCGGCAGCATGTTCGGCAAACCGCGCCTTGACGTCGTCGAGGGTGCGGGTCGCAAACTGCAATTCGCCGGCGCCGCCTGCACCCTCGACATTTATTTCTACGCTGCGCGCGCAGGCGCCGCGCCCGTCGCGACCCACGTCGACGCACGCACCCCGGACGGGCGCGATACCGAGGTCAATGGCTGCGCCAACGCATTGCGGCGTTAGAATCAAAGCGGCCGGTAAAGCGGCCAGCGCGGTAAAACTGTCAGACCCGTCACGCCGTCAATTCGGCGAGCGCCCATCGTGCCGCGTCGGCAACCATCGGCGATTCATCCCCCGCCAGCCGCTCGAGTATCGATCGAAACCGCTTGTCGCGGCTGTTCCCCGCCGCGACTGCGGCATTTCGCACCATCCGGTTCCTTCCGATCCGCTTGATCGGGGATCCTGAAAACACGGTGCGGAATTCGGCGTCGTCAAGCGCCAGCAAATCGCCAAGCGATGGCGCGACCAGTTCACCGCGCGGCAGGAAGGCGCGGTGCCGCGCCGCGGTATCGGCAAATTTGTTCCACGGACACACGGCGAGACAATCGTCGCAGCCATAAATGCGATTCCCGATCGCGCGGCGAAACTCGACCGGGATCGGCCCGTCATGCTCGATGGTGAGATAGGAAATGCAGCGCCGCGCATCGACGCGATACGGCGCGGGAAAGGCCTGTGTCGGGCACGCATCCTGACACGCCGTGCAACTGCCGCAGCGATCGCGCGCCGGCTGGCCGGGCGCAAGATCGAGCGTCGTGTAAATCGCGCCGAGGAACAGCCAGCTGCCATGCTCGCGGCTGACGAGATTGCTATGCTTGCCCTGCCAGCCGAGCCCCGCCGCCTCCGACAACGGTTTTTCCATCACCGGCGCGGTGTCGACGAACACCTTGACCTCTGCACCCTGCACTTCAGCGACCAGCCAGCGCGCCACCGCCTTCAGCGCTTTTTTGACGACGTCATGATAATCGGCGCCCTGCGCATAGACCGAGATCCGCCCACGCCCGGGATGATCCGCGAGCGCCAGCGGATCATGCGCCGGCGCATAGCTCATGCCCAAGGCGATCACCGACCTCACCTCGGGCCACAACCCCTTGGGCGAGCCGCGCTGCGCCGCGCGGCTTTCCATCCAGATCATATCGCCATGACACCCGTCGGCGAGCCATTCGCCCAGCCGCGCCGCTGTCTTCGGCGCCGCGTCGGCATCGGCGATGCCGAACGCGACAAAGCCATGCGAACGCGCGACTTCGGCAAGCCGCTGTTCAAGCGATGGCGGTTCCGGCGATGACGTTTCCGGCAAGGGCAAGGGGTTCGCAACCATTGGCGCTCTATACGCCAAGCGCTTGTCCGTGCCATAGTTCGCACGTGCAATGATCGGGGACCGGGGTTTGAGCGATTATAGCGTCGAGGCGTCGGGCCTCACCAAATATTTCGGCAGTTTCAAGGCGGTCGACCATGTGTCGCTCCAGGTGCCGACAGGCAGCATCTATGGCGTGCTCGGCCCCAATGGCGCGGGCAAGACGACCAGCCTACGGATGATGCTGGGAATCATCGACCCCGACGAAGGCACCAGCCGCATCTTCGGCGATCAGCGGCCGCAGGCGGTGCGCCACCGCATTGGCTATCTGCCCGAGGAGCGCGGGCTTTATCCGGGCATGAAGGCACGCGAGGCGATTGCCTTCATGGGCGCGCTGCGCGGGCTCGACTGGGGCGAAGGACGCCGCCGCGCCGCGATCTTCATGACCGAACTCGGGCTCGAACGCGTCATCGACGAAAAAATCCGCAAAATGTCGAAGGGCATGGCGCAGATGGTCCAGCTGATCGGATCGATCGTCCACGCCCCCGATCTGATCGTCCTCGACGAGCCTTTTTCGGGGCTCGACCCGGTCAATCAGGAACGGCTGGAGATGCTGGTGAAGCGCGAGCGCGACCGGGGCGCGACGATCCTCTTCTCCACCCATGTCATGGCCCACGCCGAACGCCTGTGCGACCGGATCGCGATCATCGCGCGGTCGCAGCGCCGTTTCGAGGGCACGGTGGACGAAGCCCGCGCGCTGTTGCCTATGCAAGTGCGCTACACCCCGCGCGACGACCGCGACGCCGCCGGGATCGCGGCAATGCTGCCCGCCAGCGCCGAACGCCGCGGTGACGCCTGGCATTTCACCATTCGCGACGGCGACGTCGAACCGCTGCTGTCGCGGATCACCGCGAGCGGCCATGGCGTCACCGGCCTGTCGATCGCCCGCCCTGCACTCCACGACGCCTTCGTCCATATCGTCCGCCAGGTCGACGCGGGCTTCGTCGCCGATGCGACCTCGGACGCGGTTCAGGAGGCACTGGCATGACCCCCTTCTTACGCAGCATGTTCGTCATTGCCCGGCGCGATCTGATCGCGATCGTCGCCACCCCGACCTTTCTCCTCTTCCTCCTCGCGCCCCTGTTCATGCTCGCGGTCGGCGCGCTCGGCGGCGTCGGCGCGTCACAACTCGCCGACAGCGCGCGCGGCGCTGGCCGGATCGTTGCGGTGCTGGACGCCTCCGACGTCGAAGCCGCACGCGCCGCTGATGCGCGGTTGCGCGCCGTCTTCGGCCGTCCACCAGTAACGCTCGAAATGCGCATTGCCGGAGCGACGGCCCCCGACCCCATCGCGATCGCACGCGAAAAGGGCAGCGACACCTATGCGGTGCTCAGCGGCCCGCTTGCGACCCCGCGCATCGTCGAGCGCGAGCCGGGCAGCAGCGCGGGTCGCTATCTCGCATTGCTCGCGAGCGACATTTTGCGGACGCGCACGAGCGGCGCCGCCCCGCCCGTCGCCCCACGCTTCGAGAATCTGGCAAGCGGCGGCACCAGCATCGCGGCGCAGCAGTCGATGGGCTTCGCTGCGGTCTTCGCCATCTTTCTCCTCACCCTTCTCCTCGCCGGACAGACCGTCGGTTCGCTCGCCGAGGAAAAGGGCAATAAGGTCATCGAAATCCTTGCTGCCGCAGTGCCGCTTGAAAGCGTATTTCTCGGCAAACTGATCGGCATGCTCGGTGTCGCAATCCTCTTCATCGCCTTTTGGGGTGGGATAGCGATCGCAGGCGGTTTCGTCGCCGCGACACAGATCGACCCCGCAACGCTCGCGGCCGCCGGTGCGGCGAGCAAGCCCGCGATCGCCCTGACCGCCGCCCCGGCCACCGGCTGGGCCTTTTTCCTCGGCGTCGGGCTTTGCTATTTCATTCTCGCTTTTCTCCTGCTCGGCGCGGTTTTCCTCGGCGTCGGCGCGCAAGCGGCGACGGTGCGCGAGATTCAGATGCTCAGCCTGCCGATCACCATTTTTCAGGTCGGAATGTTCAGCCTGTCGGCCGCCGCGGCGGGGGCGCCGGGCAGCAACCTTGCGCGCTTCGCGCAAATCTTCCCCTTCTCCTCCCCTTTCGCGATGGCAGCGCGCGCCGCGACCGACGAAGCCCGCACGGTCCATCTGCTCGCGATCGGCTGGCAGGCGATCTGGGTCGCGATCGCCATCTTCCTGTCGGTGCGGCTGTTCCGCGCCGGGGTGTTGAACAGCGGCGCCGGCTGGAAATTCTGGCGACGCGACCGCGCCGCGGCTGACCGATAGGCCAGTTTGTCCCAGCCTCATTGACAAAGCTGTCAACAGTGGCATTCTGCAACTGATCAAGCCGACGGCGGCAAACGCTGCGGCGATTCTGGCAGAGAGAGGATGCCCCCCTATGGCGACTGCAGCCAAAGCCCAACCCGTCACCGATCCTTATGATATGAGCCCCGCCGCGATCTATTCGGAGGATCGCTGGCAAGCGCCGTTTGCCGAGCTGCGCGCCATGGGGGGCATCTACAAGGTCGAGGACAGCGTCCACGGTCCCTATTGGAACATATCGAGCCACCAGGCGATCCAGCATGTCGAGGCGCTGCCCGACATTTACAGCTCGTCGTGGGAATATGGCGGAATCACCATCCTCGACCGCGACGAGTCCGAGGAATTTCGCTTGCCGATGTTCATCGCGATGGACCGGCCGCAGCACACCGATCAGCGCCGCACCGTCGCGCCCGCCTTCACCCCCGCCGAAATGACGCGCCTGTCCGAAGACATCCGCCGCCGCACCGGCGAAGTGCTGGACAGTCTGCCATGGGGTGAGACCTTCGACTGGGTCGACCGCGTGTCGATGGAATTGACGACGCAGATGCTCGCGATCCTGTTCGATTTCCCGTGGGAAGACCGCCGCAAGCTCAGCGAATGGTCCGACTGGATGGGTGATGTCGAACTCGCGCAAAAGCCCGAGCTTCGCGAACAGCGCCGCGCGGTGCTTGAGGAAGCCTTCGTCTATTTCCAGCGTCTGTGGGTGGAAAAGCTCGACCAGCCCCCGACCCCCGACCTGCTCTCGATGATGCTGCACAGCGAAGCGATGAGTCACATGGACAAATATGAGTTCATCGGCAATCTCGTGCTGCTGATCGTCGGCGGCAACGACACCACGCGCAACACCATGTCGGGGCTCGCCTATGGTCTCGACCTGTTCCCCGAACAGCGCGCAAAGCTGGAGGCTGATCCTGCGCTCATCCCCAATGCGGTGAGCGAGATCATCCGCTGGCAGACCCCGCTGGCGCATATGCGGCGCACCGCGCTCGAAGATACCGAATTGTTCGGGCACAAGATCGCCAAGGGCGACAAGATCATCCTGTGGTATTTGTCGGCGAACCGCGACGAGAGCGTATTCGATGATGCCGACGCGCTGAAACTCGACCGCGAAAATGCCCGCCGGCACCTGTCCTTCGGCTATGGCGTCCACCGCTGCGTCGGCGCGCGTCTCGCCGAATTGCAGCTGCGCATCTTGCTGGAAGAAATGGCCGCGCGGCGGATGCGCGTGAATGTCGTCGGCACCCCCGAACGCGTCCATGCCTGCTTCGTCCACGGTTTCCGCACCATTCCGGCGACGATCGAGAAATATTGACGACTGCCGGGTCGCAGGCGCAGGGTGGCGGCGTATCGAAAGGGCAAGGACCGCTCATGATCGACCGCCGCCACCTGATTGCCGGACTCGCACTGGGCGGAGCTTTCATCGGCGCGCCGATGCTCTTCGCAAAATCGGGACGGCCACAGGCTGAACCCGGCTGGCGGCTCTCCGACGCCGAATGGAAGAAGCGCCTGTCTCCGCTGCAATATCGCGTGTTGCGCGAGGCCGCGACCGAACGCGCGTTCACCAGCCCGCTCGACAAGGAAAAGCGCGCCGGCACCTTCCTTTGCGCCGGCTGCGCGCTGCCGCTCTATTCGAGCAAAACCAAATATGACAGCCGCACGGGCTGGCCCAGCTTCTGGATTCCGCTCAAGGGCGCGATCGGAACCTCGACCGACCGCGACCTCGGCTATGCCCGCACCGAAGTGCATTGCAAACGCTGCGGCGGCCATCTCGGTCATGTCTTCGATGACGGACCCAGGCCGACCGGCAAGCGTTACTGCATGAACGGCGCCGCGCTGACCTTCCGCCCCGGCTAATCGCTGTTTTTCAGAAGTTTCGGCGCAACTTTTTCCGTCAGTGAAAGCGCCATGCGTTGCGCGGCGCAACTTCGCGCCGCCCTCCGCCCTTTCGATCAGATCGATTCGCCGCTCAGTCGCTGACAGATCATGTCGAGCTGATCGAGCGACCCGAATTTCAGCGTCAATGCGCCCTTGCCGTCGCCCGCATATTGAATTGCGACACCGATCCCCAGCAATTCGGACAAATGCCGTTCGACCGCCACAATGTCAGGATCGCGGTTGGGGCCCGACGATTCGGCCACCGGCGCCTTACGCCCCCCGCCCTTTTCGGAACGAACCAACGCCTCGACCGCGCGTACCGACAAACCTTCCTTGACGACCCGCCGCGCGATCGCCTCGGCCCCGTCGGCGCCGATCAGCGCGCGCGCGTGGCCCATCATCAGCGACCCGTCGCCAACCAGTGTCTGTACGCTCGCGGGAAGATCGAGCAGGCGCATCAAATTTGCCGCGTGGCTGCGCGATTTGCCGACCAGCCTCGCCAGCGCCTCCTGGCTATGACCGAAATCGTCGATCAGGCGGCGATACGCGCCCGCTTCTTCGATCGCATTCAGATCCTGCCGCTGGATATTCTCGACAAGCGCAATCTCATAGGTCGCCGCGTCGTCGAGATCGCGCACCAGCGCCGGAATCTGGTGCAGCCCGGCGCGCTGTGCCGCGCGCCAGCGTCGTTCGCCCGCGACGAGTTGATACCCCTCTCCATCGGGTGAGCGGCGAAGAATGATCGGCTGCAACAGCCCGCGGGCCGAAATAGAATCGGCCAGCTCGGCGATCGCCGCCTCGTCGAAATGGCGCCGTGGCTGGCCCGGCAAGGGACGAATCGAACCGATCGCGACATGCTGCACCGAGTCACCGGTCGCCGGCGCAGGGGCTGATATTGCTCCCCCCGGGCTCGCAAGCACGGGTGCTTCGATGGCGACATCGCC
Organism: Sphingopyxis selenitireducens; assembly: GCF_051550705.1. Classification (NCBI taxonomy): domain Bacteria; kingdom Pseudomonadati; phylum Pseudomonadota; class Alphaproteobacteria; order Sphingomonadales; family Sphingopyxidaceae; genus Sphingopyxis; species Sphingopyxis selenitireducens. Next base: position 41,953 of record NZ_JBPULG010000004.1, on the reverse strand, counting down.
GAACAGCGCATTCAGCCCGCGCCCCAGTCCCGACGGACGCTTGCGCGCCGACGGTGTTCCTGTTTCATCTTTATTATCAGCCATTTATGCAGCCTTGCGGACGTTGGGCAGACGATCGATCAATTCGCGCGCCAGCGCAATATAGGCGGCCGATCCGGCGCAGCGATGGTCATATATCAGGGCGGGCAAACCGTGGCTGGGCGCCTCGGACAAGCGGACGTTGCGCGGGATGACGGTCTCAAACACCACCGGCCCCAGCACTTCGCGCACGTCATCCGACACCTGATCGGTCAGCCGATTACGGCGATCGAACATCGTCAAGGCGACGCCGAGAATCGACAATTTCTGATTGAAGCGCTCGCGCACACGCTCGACCGTCGTCAGCAACTGGCTGAGCCCCTCAAGCGCGAAAAATTCGCATTGCAGCGGGACGATCAGTGATTCGGCGGCGATCAACGCGTTGAGCGTCAACATGCCCAGCGACGGGGGGCAATCGATCAGGCAGATATCCCACTGTCCCGCTTCGGCGCTCGCCAGCGCTTGCTGCATACGGTGAAGACGATCCTGAAACTCGATCAGTTCGATTTCGGCTCCCGAAAGATCGACCGTCGCGGGAACAATGTCGAGCCGCGGAACCGCAGTCGGAATTGCGCATTCGGCCAAGGTCGCGTCGCCGCGCAACAGCTCATAACTCGAACATTCGCGCTGCGATTGCTTGATACCGAGCCCGGTGGATGCGTTACCCTGCGGATCGAGGTCGATGATCAGCGTCCGCCAGCCGGTCGCCGCAAGCGCGGTCGCCAGGTTGATCGCAGTCGTCGTCTTGCCGACCCCACCCTTCTGGTTCGCCACGGCAATGCGGATCATCGCTTTCCTCGCTGTTTGTCGCCAATCTGACCCGTGCCGACCAAAATCTGGCTCTCGGCGTCGGTGAGGCTTTGTTCCACGTGGAACATTCTCTGCCATGGCTCGGGCAACAACGCCAGTTCCTTAACCGCGTTTCGGCCCTTTGGTAGCAACCATCGCGTCGATTCGGTGGAAAAACGCGTGGACAAGTCGATGAGCTTACCCAACGGCGCGAATGCCCGCGCGCTTATTGTCGCCGCCGCGCGCGTTTCAATCCGCTCGAGCGGGGCTTCGATCACCTCGACATGCGGCAAATTCAACCCATCGGCAACGCCGCGCAAAAACTCACAGCGGAGTTTACGCGATTCCACAAGCGCCACGGGCCGGCCGCTGAGGATCGCAATAACCAGACCGGGCAGCCCCGCCCCGCTTCCAAGGTCGAGCCACACGCCCTCGCGATCGCGTCCGTCGAACGCCAAAAGCTGGGCGCTATCGGCGATATGCCGAACCCACAGCGTCGGGATCGTCGATGCAGCGATCAAATTCTGCCGATCATTTTCGTCCACGAGCAGCGAGGCATAACCGTTCAACTGCCCCCACTGGGCAGGCGTCGGCGCAAAGGTCGCGTCTATCCAGTCGCGCGCTTGCTCTTCATTTTCCAGCATCATTCTTCCGTCAACTGTCGCCGGCATGGACTTTCCCTATCTCATCAATCGCGCGAAGGCATAAGGACACGAAGCCGGCGAGTTCAACTATCGAAATCCGATCCAGCTTCACGCCGCACGGCGGCGGCTGTGGACCATGATTGCGGTGAGCGCCGCCGGGGTCACCCCGTCGATCCGTCCAGCCTGCCCCAGCGTCTCGGGCCTTGCCTTCGTTAGCCGCTCCACCATCTCCCGCGACAATCCGCCGATTGCGGTATAATCGAGCGCCGGGTCCAGCATGATCGACTCATTGGCGGCCAGCGCGCGCAGTTCAGCCTGCTGGCGCGCGATATAGGGCGCGTAATGTGCGTCCTCGGCGATCTCGGAAAGAATCGTCGCGTCCACCATCGCCAATGCCGGGACAAGTTTGGCGAGGATCGCCGTCGTCACGCCGGGGAACCGGAGCAGATCGATCCGCTTGCGCGCCACACCATCACCCGGAAGCGCCAGTTCCAATGTGGCATAGTCAGCGGTCGCGACCGGCGCATCGAGCAACGCCTCGGCCTCGGCACGCGCCTCCTGCCGCGCCGCGAACAAGGCGGCGGTCGCCGGACGAACCAGCCCCAGTTCGATCCCTGTCGGCGTCAGCCGGGTCGCGGCATTGTCGGCGCGAAGCCGCAATCGATATTCGGCACGCGCGGTGAGCATGCGATAGGGCTCGGTAACCCCCTGCAACACGAGATCGTCGACCATCACCCCGATGTAACTGAGCGAGCGATCGAGGATTAGCGGATCGCGGCCCTGCACCGCCAGCGCCGCATTGACCCCGGCTATCAGTCCCTGCGCTGCCGCTTCTTCATAACCGGTTGTGCCGTTGATCTGTCCCGCGCACCAGAGCCCGCCGATCGCACGCACCTGCAAGCTCCGGTCGAGCGCCCGCGGGTCGATATGATCATATTCGACGGCATAACCCGGAACGACAATATCGACCGCCTCGAGCCCCTCGACTGTCCGGAGCATCGCCAGCTGGACATCGGCGGGCAGCGAGGTTGAAACGCCGTTGGGATAGACGAGGTGCGTGTCGAGCCCTTCGGGTTCCAGGAAAATCTGATGCCCGTCACGGTCGGCGAAGCGGTGGATCTTGTCTTCAATCGAGGGGCAATAACGCGGTCCCGCTGCCCCGATCGCACCGGTGAACAGCGGCGATCGATCGAGATTATCGGCAATGATCCGATGGGTTTCGACGTTGGTGCGCGTAATCGCGCAGAAAATCTGCGGAATGCTCCGTTCATTGTTCCACGTGGAACAGGTCCAGGTGTCGCCATCCGACGGCTGTTCCTCAAGCCGCGCCCAGTCGATCGTTCGTCCGTCGAGCCGCGGCGGCGTTCCGGTCTTCAGCCGCGCCATCGGCAAATCCGCAGCGCGCAACTGCCCGGCGAGCCTGTGCGCCCCGGCCTCCCCGATGCGCCCGCCGTCCATCCGCTCTTCGCCACGGAACATGCGGCCGCCAAGGAAAGTTCCCGTCGCGAGCACCACCGCCGGAGCGGCCAACGCGCTCCCGTCGCTGAGGTCCAGCCCTTCGACCTTCGCTCCGTCCGCCGACAAGCGTAGCGCCGCCGCTTCGCCTGCGACGACGATGATGTCTTCTTCGGCGGCGAGCATTTGCTGGATCGCATTACGATAGAGCGTCCGGTCTGCCTGGATACGCGGCCCCTGCACCGCAGCGCCTTTCGACGCGTTGAGCATCCGGTAATGGATCGCCGCCTTGTCCGCAGCCCGCGCCATCCAACCACCGAGCGCATCGACCTCGCGCATCAAATGGCCTTTGCCGAGCCCGCCGATCGCCGGGTTGCACGACATCGTCCCGATCAGCGCGGGATCGAAGCTGACGAGCGCAACGCGCGCACCGAGCCGCGCCGCGGCGGCTGCAGCCTCGGTTCCCGCGTGTCCTCCGCCGACGACGATGACATCGAATTTATTGCTGCTGTCCATGATTGCTCCGGCCTTTAGCCGAACTGCCGCCCCGAATCCACATCGCAGCAGCATGCGCAATGTTCCACGTGGAACATCATTTCCCGATACAAAAACGGCCGAACAATGTGTCGAGCATATCCTCGACACCGGCGCGTCCGGTGATCCGGTCGAGCGCTCCACTCGCGAGCCGGAGGCGTTCGGCGAGCAGGATTAAATCGCCCGCTTCGCGCGATCCGTCTTCCACGGTCAACCAGTCCCGCGCCTCACGCAGCGCAGCGCGCTGGCGTTGGCGCAGCGCCGCTTCGCCTTCGCGCGGCAAAAGGGTATGTGCCATCTCGACAATATGGCGATGGAGATTTTCCATCCCCTCCCCTGTCGCTGCCGACACGATCAGGTCGCACCGCGCCGCCGAAGCTTCCGCCGCCGCATCGCCGCGCCAGCGATCGGCCTGCGCCGCAATCAATATGCAGCACCGATGCTCGGGCGCTTCCTTCGGCAGGCCGAGCCATAGCAGGATGTCGGCCGCTTCAACGGCGGCACGCGCGCGATCGATCCCGATCGCCTCGATGGCATCGGCGCCCTCGCCGCGAAGCCCCGCCGTATCCGAAAAGCGCATCGCGATCCCGTCGAGCGCAAGCGGGGTTTCGATCACGTCGCGGGTCGTGCCCGCAACAGGCGATACGATCGCCAGTTCGCGCTGCGCCAACGCGTTGATCAAAGTCGATTTTCCGGCGTTGGGCGGTCCCGCAATCACCACCGACAATCCCTCGGCGATCACTTCCGCCGCGGGCCGGGCAAGCCATGTCGCAAGCTCGGTCGCCAAACCCTGCATCCCGGCGATCAGCCGCCGGGCGACAGCGTCACCGACCTCGACATCATCCTCGTCGGCGAAATTCAGTTCAGCCTCGGCGCCCGCCATCAGCGTCAGCAACCGGTCCTGCCACGCCTCGACCGCGCGCGACACATGCCCGCTGGCCATCCCGAGCGCCTGCACCCGCTGGCTCTCGGTCTCCGCTGCGAGCAGATCGGCAAGCCCTTCGGCTTCGGCCAGATCGATCCGGCCGTTGAGGAACGCCCGCCGGGTAAATTCACCCGCAACGGCGGGACGAAGTCCCGGAAGCGCACCGAGCGCCGCTTCGACCGCCGCGACTACCGCTCGGCCGCCATGTAAATGCAGTTCGGCCAGATCCTCGCCCGTCGCGGTAGCCGGTCCCGGAAACCACAATATCAGCGCGCGATCGAGCGCAGCGCCATCCACATCCTTGAGTTCTGCCAACGCCGCACGGCGCGCTTCCGGCAAACGTCCGGCAAGCCGAAGCAAAGCCTCGCCCGCCTGTGCCCCACTGATCCGCACGACGCCGATCGCCGCCGGCGGCATCCCGCTCGACAGCGCAAAAATCGTGTCGTTTACATTGTCCTGGTTCAGCTTTTGCCTCCCCGCGTGGGCTTGTCATCATCACCATCGGCAGGCTTGCCCGCACCGCCCATCAGACCTCCGCCGAACTGGCCGAGCAGCGACTGGACAAGGCCCAGCCCGCTTTCGCCCATCGGCATCCAGGTCTTGACCATCGACTGCACCATCTCAGGCGTAATTCCCTTTGCCATCAATTCCTTGACGCGGTCGAGATAGATATCATGGAGGGGTTCGAGGTCGGGCAGGCCGAACAGCCGCCGCGCCTCTTCGGGAGTGCAGTCCACTTCGATATTGAATTTCATCGCCTGTCTCCCGCACCCCGAAAAAACCATGAAGCGCGTGCTTGAGCCGCACCGCCATGCCAGCTAGCTTCGCGCTTTCATCACCAATAAGCAAGAGTCAGGAGAGCTCCCCACATGTCTGAAACCTCACCAACCAACACCACCATCCCCGCGCTCGACGGCGAAGGCAGCATCCCCGCCTATGTCGCGCGTCCCGACGCAGATTCGCCGCGCGCAATTATTGTCATTCCCGAAATTTTTGGCGTGAACGCCGGCATCCGCAAGAAATGCGACGACTGGGCGGCCGAAGGCTATCTGGCGATCGCGCCCGATATTTTCTGGCGCTTTGCTCCCGGGGTCGAACTCAACCCCGATGTCGAGGCCGAATTGCAGGAAGCCTTTGGTTATTTCGGCCAATATGACGCTGACTATGGGGTGAAGGACATCGAAGCCGCGATCCGCTGGCTCCATGCTGAAGGCGCGGTCAAGGTCGGCTGCGTCGGCTTCTGCCTCGGTGGCCGCCTCGCCTATATGGCCGCAGCGCGCACCGATGTTCACGCATCAGTTGGCTATTATGGCGTGATGATCGACCAGATGCTGAACGAAAGCCACGCGATCGCGCATCCGCTGATGCTCCACATCCCGACCGAAGACCATCTGGTCGACCATGCGGCGCAAAAGGTGATCCACGAAGGGCTGGACGCCCACCCCAAGGTGACGATCCACGATTATCAGGGGCTCGACCACGGTTTCGCCGCGACGATGGGCAATCGCCGCAATGAAGATGGCGCGCAGCTCGCCGACGGCCGCACCCGCGCCTTCTTTGCCGAGCATCTCGCATGACCGCGCGCTCCGGGGTCGCAGCCTGGCATGCCTATATGGCGGGCGGCGACCACCCGGAGGCGCTGAAGGCGCTGCTTGCCGAGGATGCGGTCTTCCATTCGCCGGTCGTCCACACGCCGCAGGAAGGGCGCGACAAGGTCTTCGCTTATCTCCACGCAGCGAGCCATGTCCTCGGCGGTGACGATTTTCGCTACTTGCGCGAGATCGTCGACGGCGACCAGGCGATGCTGGAATTCCAGACCGAACTGGACGGTATCCAGATCAATGGCGTCGATATCATCCGCTGGAATGAACAAGGAAAGATAAGCGATTTCAAAGTGATGGTTCGCCCGCTCAAGGCGATCAACAAGGTCTGGGAGAAGATGGGCGAAATGCTCGCGGCGCAAACGCGATGATGCATCATTAGCCCGATGCGCGGCTGGATCGCCTTTCCCGTTCTGATCGCCGCGATGGCGCTCACGGGCTGGTGGCCTCCCGCGCGCTGGACCCTCTTGCTGTGGATGCCGTTGCTCCTGGTCGCCATTTATGACGCCACACAGCGGCACCACAGCCTGCGCCGCAACTTCCCGCTCATCGCCCGCATCCGCTGGCTTTTCGAGGCGCTCCGCCCCTTTCTCTATGCCTATGTCGTCGAAAGCCCGCTCGATGGCCGCCCCTTCGCGCGTGCCGAGCGCGACATCGTCTATGCCCGCGCCAAGGGTGAACTCGACAGCCACCCGTTCGGGACCGAACTCGACGTCTATTCGGACGAATATGAATGGATGAGCCACAGCATCGCACCGGCGGTCGAAAGCGACCGGACCCAGCGAGTGAGGGTCGGCACAGACCAATGCTCGCGCCCCTATGACGCGGCACTTCTCAATATTTCAGCGATGAGCTTTGGTTCGCTCGGCGCGAATGCGATCGAAGCGCTCAATCTCGGCGCGCGCCTCGGCAATTTCTATCACGACACCGGTGAGGGCGGCTTCAGCCCCTATCATGGCGTCCATGGCGGCGACATCGTGTGGGAGCTTGGGAGCGGCTATTTCGGTTGCCGCGATAGCGCCGGTCGCTTCGATCCCGACCGCTTCCGCGAACGCGCCGGGGATGATCGAGTCAAAATGATCGAGATCAAACTGAGCCAGGGCGCCAAACCCGGGCACGGCGGCGTCCTTCCCGGGGCAAAGGTCAGCGCGGAAATCGCCGCGACCCGCGGTGTGCCCCAAGGGCAGGATTGCATCTCGCCCGCTGCTCATTCGGCCTTTTCGACCCCGATCGAGATGATCCAATGGGCCGCAAGGTTGCGCGAATTGTCGGGTGGAAAACCCGTCGGAATCAAGCTCTGCGTTGGCCAGCCGCACGAAATTTATGCCGTCATGAAGGCGATGATCGAGACGGGTGTCCGTATCGATTTTATCGTCGTTGATGGCGCCGAAGGCGGCACAGGGGCTGCGCCGATCGAATTTTCGAACCGCGTCGGCATGCCGCTGCGCGAGGGGCTGATCTTTGTACGCAACGCGCTCGTCGGCTGCGGGCTCAAGGAAGAAATACGCCTTGCCGCATCGGGCAAAGTTCATTCCGGCGCGGGGCTTGCGGTCAATTGCGCGCTCGGCGCCGACTGGTCCAACGCCGCGCGCGCCTTCATGTTCAGCCTCGGCTGCGTCCAGTCGCTACGCTGTCACACCGATCAATGCCCGACGGGAATCGCAACGCAGGATCCGGGACGCCAGCGTGGCCTCGTCGTCGAGGATAAAGCCGAACGCGTCCGCCGCTTTCAGGCCGCGACGGTATCGGCGCTCTGGGACATCAGCTGCGCGATGGGGCTCGACAATCCGTGGCAGATCCGGCCGCATCATCTGCACGAACGCCTGAATTCGGCGCGATCGGATTCGATCGACCGCATTTATAATTTCTATGAACGCGGGGTGCTACTCGATGACCCCGCTTCGGTCGCCGGCGCGCGCTATTGGGCGATGGCACGCGCCGACAGCTTCCGCGCGGCCTGTTAGATCAGCATCAACCCGGCCAGCTCGCGATAGAGCTCGGGAGGCAGGCTCGCGATCCCGCTCGCATCGTCCGCGACTTTCGGCGCGTCGGCATCGGTCAGATAACGCCACCCCTGATGCGCGCGCCTCGGCTGCGGATGTACCCGCTCAAGCACCCCAACGCAGACGATATCGAGCCGGCCGTCGTCGCGATCTTCGAAGCGCAATATCTTGATCCGCGCGACGAGCGTGTGGCGGACGTTGAAATAGAGCCCTCCGCCGATCAGCTCGTCGGCGCGCTTTGGCCGCATCCTGGTTGTAATGCGGAATTCCCCGCCCTCGCTCCGTTCGGCGATCCGTGCTGCCAACGCGGGATAGTCGGCGCAGCCGACGGCAACGCGGGTCATGTGAAGCTGGGCCATGTTTGTCAGATGGGGAGCGGGCAAGAAAAAAGCCAGCCCCTCGCGGGACTGGCCTTTTCATTATCGAGCAGCGGAACAATCAGCCGAACAAGGTGCCCATCCCGACGGCGGGGTCGATCCAGCCTTCGTAGATCATCTTGACCGCAACATAGACGATCACGGCGAGGCCGAAATAGGCGATCCAGCGATAACGCTCGATATATTTGGCGATAATATTCGCTGCGACGCCCATCAGAGCGACTGCGAAGACCAGCCCGACGATCATGATGCCGGGATGGTCGCGCGCCGCACCAGCGACCGCGAGGACGTTATCGAGGCTCATGCTGACGTCGGCGATGGCGACCGCCCAGGCGGCAGCGGCAAAGCTTTTCGCGGGCTTCAGGCCCGAATGCTCGTCGCCTTCAACTTCCGGCGAACCAGCCGAATGCGCGCCTTCACGCAGCTCGCGCCACATTTTCCATGCCACCCAGATCAGCAGCAAACCGCCGATGAAGATCAGCCCGACGATCTGCATCAGCTGGGTCACGACGAGGGCGAAAGCGATGCGCAGTACCAGCGCGGCGAGAACGCCAATCATGATCACCTTGCGGCGCTGATCGGCGGGCAGACCCGCGGCGAGCGCGCCGACGACGATCGCATTGTCGCCTGCAAGCACGATGTCGATCATCAACACCTGAACGAACGCCGCCAGAGCCGCAGGCTCGGTGATGTTCGAGAAATCATTGACGATCGCATCCCACATTCCGGCAGGACCGCCAAATCCACCGGCGTGCACAGCCGCCTGAGTCAAAAATTCGAGTATCACAACGGCTCTCCGAAATAGCTGACCTCTGGCATAGGGTCATAAAAGTGATGGAGCAACGCCCGCCACTGCTGATAGCGGTCCGACATGCGGAAACCGTCGCGATGGTCTGCGACCGATCGCCACGCTGCCAGCAGCAAATAGGGGTTACCGGATTCGACCGGGCGGCGGATTTCCAGCGAGAGGAAACCCGGCGATGCCTCGATCAGGGGCCGTGCGGTCTGCACCGCCGCCTCGAACGCCGCTTCACTGCCCGCACGGACAGGAAGCAGCGCATGTTCGATCACGGCCATAGGCAGCGGTTTACTGGTTCATGGAATCGAAGAAGTCCTCGTTGGTCTTCGAATCCTTGATCTTGTCGAGCAGGAATTCCATCGCGTCGATGGTTCCCATCTGCATGAGGATGCGGCGCAGCACCCACATTTTGCTGAGCTTGTCCTTTTCGACGAGCAATTCTTCCTTACGGGTGCCCGACTTGCCGACGTCGAGGCTGGGGAAGATACGCTTGTCGGCGACCTTGCGATCGAGGACGATTTCCGAGTTACCGGTGCCCTTGAATTCTTCGAAGATGACCTCGTCCATACGGCTGCCCGTATCGATCAGCGCGGTGGCGATGATCGACAGCGAACCGCCTTCCTCGATATTGCGCGCCGCGCCGAAGAAGCGCTTCGGGCGCTGCAGGGCATTGGCGTCGACACCACCGGTCAGCACCTTGCCCGACGACGGGACAACGGTGTTGTAAGCGCGGCCGAGACGCGTGATCGAGTCGAGCAGGATGACGACATCCTTCTTGTGCTCGACGAGGCGCTTGGCCTTTTCGATTACCATTTCGGCAACCTGGACGTGGCGCGTTGCGGGTTCGTCGAAGGTCGAGGATACAACCTCGCCCTTCACGCTGCGCTGCATGTCGGTGACTTCCTCGGGACGTTCGTCGACGAGGAGGACGATCAGATAGACTTCAGGGTGATTGTCGGTGATCGCCTTGGCGATATTCTGCAGCAGCACCGTCTTACCCGTGCGCGGCGGCGCAACGATCAGCGCACGCTGGCCCTTGCCCTGCGGGCTGACGAGATCGATGACGCGTGCCGACTTGTCCTTGACCGTCGGGTCGATCGTGTCGAGCGACAGCTTCTGGTTCGGATAGAGCGGGGTAAGGTTGTCGAAATTGACGCGGTGGCGGACGACATCGGGGTCATCGAAATTGACACTGATCAGCTTGGTCAGCGCAAAATAACGTTCGCCGTCGCGCGGTGCGCGGATCTCGCCCTCGACCGTATCGCCGGTGCGCAGACCGAATTTGCGGACCTGGTTCGGCGAGACATAGATATCATCGGGACCGGCCAGATAATTGGCCTCCGACGAACGCAGGAAGCCGAACGAGTCGGGAAGCACTTCGATCGTGCCCGAACCGATGATTTCCTCACCCTCTTCGGCGAGAACCTTGAGGATCGAGAACATCAGATCCTGCTTACGCAGTGTCGAGGCGCCTTCGACCCCCAATTCCTCAGCCATTTCAACGAGCTGGGCGGGCGATTTGGTTTTGAGTTCTTTAAGATGCATGGATGGATTCCAAGTGTAAGAAATTCTGGAGAAAATAGTCTCTTTTGGCCGCACCACGAGGGGTGCCTATCCGGTCGGGGGACGACCGTTTTGATAGATTCGGCGCGCGTGACGCACCGCCCGCACGAAACGGGGTTGATCGGCCCCTAGAACCGGGCCGGTTTCAAGTCAATCGGGCTGCGTCGATCGGGGATTTTTTCGGCCTGTGCCGGATCAGGGACGCACCACCACCAAAATCACTATGATTGCCGCGGCGATCCCGGGAACCTCATTGATCAACCGAAGCCGCTTTTCGGTCATCGGACGCTCGCCGCGCTGCAGTTTCTTGAAATGCCCGATCATCCAGCCATGATAGCCCGACAGGCCGAGAACGAGCAGGAATTTGGCGATGAACCAGCCTTCGCCCCAGTAATTTCCGTTGAAGGCGAGCAGCAGCCCGAAAATCCAGACGATGATCAGCGACGGATTGAGGATGATGCGGCGCAGCCGGTCTTCGCGCTCGATCCACTTTTTATCCTCGTCGGATCCGACCGCACATTGGCTGTGGTAGATGAAAAAGCGCGGCATCATGAACAGACCCGCCATCAGAAAGATGACGAAGATGATGTGCGCCGCTTTGATCCACAACATGGTGGCCCCCAGAAATCCTGCCCAGTCCGCTAATCCGCCCATTGCCCCGCCTATTCGCCGCGCACGCGTTTGATCAGATGTTCGACATGGGCGATCGGCGTGTCAGGCACGATTCCATGGCCAAGATTGAAGATATGGGGGCGGGTGGGGAAAGCCGCAAGGATACGGTCGATCGCATTGTCGAGCGCTTCGCCCCCCGCAACGAGCGCGAGCGGGTCCAGATTGCCCTGCACGGGCAGATGCGCCGGCAGAACCTGATCGGCCCAAACGGGATCGACCGTTTCGTCGAGCCCGAGCCCGTCGACCCCGGTTTCGCGGGCATAGGCGGGGAGCTTGCCACCGGCGCCTTTGGGAAAGCCGATGATCGGCGTGTCGGGATGCAGTGCCTTCAGCCGCGTAACGATTTCCGCGTTGGGCGCGATCACCCATTTTTCGAATTGTGCCGGACTCAGGCTCCCGGCCCAGCTGTCGAACAATTGCACGACCTCGACACCATTTTCGATCTGTCCTGACAAATAGGTGACCGAAAGGTCGATGATCGCGTCGATGATCGCCTGGAATGCCGCCGGGTCGCCGAACGCCATGCGCCGGGTCGCAGCCTGGTCCTTAGACCCCTGCCCCGCAACCATATAGGTCGCGACCGTCCAGGGACTTCCTGCAAAGCCCAGAAAGCTTGTTTCAGGAGGCAGAGCACCCGCGACGCGGGCAACGGTCGCATAGATGGGGTCGAGCCGCTGGGTGGCGGCTTCAAGCGCCGTCAGCGCGCTATCGACGAGCGGGGGCGCAAGCCGCGGCCCTTCGCCCGCCTCGAACCACAGATTCTGACCCAGCGCGTGCGGGATGACCAATATGTCCGAAAACAGGATCGCGCCGTCGAAGCCGAAGCGACGGATCGGCTGAAGCGTTACCTCGGCGGCAGCCTCGGGATCATAGCAAAGCTCGAGGAATCCACCCTTGGTCTCGCGAAGGGCGCGATATTCGGGAAGATAGCGTCCCGCCTGGCGCATCAGCCACAGCGCGGGCCGTTCCTGCTTCACCCCGCGCAAGGTCGCTAACAGACTCTTCGATCGCGTCATCGCGCGGACTCTCTTTCTTTCATCCATAATAAATTGATTAAGATGGTGGTGGTTTGTTGGTGGTTGGATAAGCTTGGCTTTAGGCACCGGCGCCGTCTTTGCCAACAGCTTGACTCTGGCGACGGCGATCTTCGCCAGAGAGTCGCAAATGCTTTTGCCCCTAATCCACACCCTGTGGATAAGTTTAATCCCGTGTGGATAACCGACAGAGCGGAATCGGCAGCGCCGGGGATGAATCGTCCCTCCCCGAATCGTCCCCGCGCTTATGCAAAACTTATCCACAGGGGCTTGAAACGCTTCGGCGCTTGCCTTTTTCGTCTGTGCCACGCCATGGTGAGGCCATGGGCCGGCTCCACCTTCACCTCATATCCGATTCCACGGGCGAGACGCTCGAGAATATCGCCAAGGCGGCGATTGCGCAGTTCGACGACGTCGAAGTGGTGCGCCATTTCTGGCCCATGGTGCGTTCGGAATCGCACCTCGACCGGATCATGGCTGAGGTGCAGGCGAGCCCCGGGATGATCCTGTTCACTCTTGTCAGCGGCGAATTGCGCGCCAGCCTCGAACGCCGTGCCGGGGCGCTCGACCTGCCGCTCGTTCCCGCGCTCGATGCTGTAACAGACGCGCTGTCGCGGATGCTCGGGCAGGAAGCCAAGGCGCGGCCCGGGCGCCAGCACCAACTCGATGCCGCCTATTTCGCGCGGGTCGAGGCAATCCAGTTCACTGTCGCGCACGATGACGGTATTGGCTGGGAAAATTGGGAACAGGCCGACATCGTCCTCGCGGGCGTGTCGCGCACCTCCAAAACACCGACGAGCATCTATCTTGCCAATCGCGGCTTCAAGACCGCGAACATCCCGATCGTTCCCGAATCACCGCCACCGGCCGCATTATTTACATTGAAGCGCCCGATGGTCGTCGGGCTCACGACCGGGCTCGACCGGCTGGTGCAGGTGCGCCGCAACCGGCTGCTCTCGCTTAATCAGGCGCCTGAAACCGCCTATGTCGACGATGAAACGGTAAAGGCCGAGCTCGCCTATGCGCGGCGGATGTTCGCCGACAACAGCTGGCCGGTGATCGACGTGACGCGCCGCTCGATCGAGGAAACCGCGGCCGCCGTGATCAAGCTGGTCGAAGACCGGAGCGCCGGATGACCCTGCTCCTCGCCTCGCAAAGCAGCGGCCGCGCCGCGATGCTCCGCGCCGCCGGGCTCGAATTCGAAACCACCGCGGCGCATGTCGATGAAGAGGCGCTCACCGCGTCGCTCGCGGCAGAGGGACAGAGCGCGCGCAACATCGCCGACGCGCTCGCCGAAGCAAAAGCGATCAAGATTTCGTCGCGGTTGCCCGGCGTTACCGTGCTTGGTGCCGATTCGACGCTGGCGCTCGACGACGGCGCGATGCTGACCAAGCCGGAGACCCCCGAAGAGGCGGCGGCGCAGCTTGCGCGCATGGCGGGGCAGCGCCACCGTCTGTTCAGCGCGGTGGTCGCCGCGCGCGACGGGGCGCCGGTGTGGCGTGCGATCGGCGAGGCCAGGCTGTGGATGCGGCCCTTGTCGGATGGCTTTATCGCCGACTATGTGGCGCGCCATTGGGACAGCATCCGCTGGACCGTCGGCTGTTACGAGATTGAGGGGGCGGGCGTGCAATTGTTCGAACGGGTCGAGGGCGATCCCTGGACCATCATCGGCATGCCGATGCTGCCCTTGCTCAACTGGCTCCGCGCGACCGGATTGGCACCCTCATGACCGGCGTCCCCTATGCCGAGGTGATCGGCGATCCGATCGCGCAATCGAAATCGCCGCTGATCCACGGTTTCTGGCTCGACGCGCTCGGCATCGCCGCCGACTATCGCCGCTGTCATGTGAAGCCGGACGATCTTGTCACCTATGTCGAAGGGCGCCGTGGGGATTCTGACTGGCGCGGCTGCAATGTCACCATGCCGCACAAGGCCGCGGTGATGGATCTGGTCGACGATCCGGGCGATATTCGCGGCACGATCGGCGCGATGAATACCATCGTCCGGCAAAAGGACGGGTCGCTGATCGGCACCAACACCGATGCGGCCGGATTTTATTCGCCGCTCGCCGAACTCGATCTTGAAGGCGCGCCGGTCGTCGTCGTCGGTGCCGGCGGCGCATCGCGCGCGGTGCTGTTCGCGCTCGCCCGGGCCAACGTTGGTCCGGTCACTATCCTCAATCGCAGCCCGCTGAAGGCGATGGGTCTGCTCGCCACCTTCGGCCTCAAGGGCGAGGTGCTCGCGCTTGAGGCCAGGCTTCCGCCTGCCGCTTTGCTCGTCAATGCGAGCAGCCTTGGCATGAAGGGCCAGCCCCCGCTCGAACTCGACCTGTCGCCGCTGCCCGATGACGCGATCGTCTATGACCTTGTCTACTCTCCGCTCGAAACGGGGCTGCTGCGCGCTGCCGAGGCGCGTGGGCTCGACACCGTCGACGGGCTCGACATGCTGATCGGCCAGGCCGCGCTCGCTTTCGAACTCTTCTTCGGCGCCGCGCCGCCCGAAGGCCGCGACGAGGAATTGCGCGCGCTGCTGACCGCATGACCCATCGCCCGCGCCCCGGTTCGCGACTGCGCCGGCCGTTCCTGATCGGCCTCACCGGGTCGATCGGCATGGGAAAGTCGACCGCGGCCGCGATGTTCGAACGCGAAGGCGTACCGGTGTTCGATGCCGACGCCGAAGTTCATCGGCTGCAGGGCCCCGGCGGCGCGCTGGTCGCTGCGATCGAAGCCCGCTTTCCGGGGACTACGGGGCCGGGAGGGGTCGACCGGCAGAAACTGGGCCCACTCGTGCTCGGCAACACCCATGAACTGGCCGCGCTCGAAGCCATTGTGCATCCGGCGGTGGCGAAG
Source organism: Sphingopyxis selenitireducens (assembly GCF_051550705.1). Taxonomy (NCBI): domain Bacteria; kingdom Pseudomonadati; phylum Pseudomonadota; class Alphaproteobacteria; order Sphingomonadales; family Sphingopyxidaceae; genus Sphingopyxis; species Sphingopyxis selenitireducens. The sequence continues at coordinate 26,630 of NZ_JBPULG010000004.1, read as the reverse complement.
GCGCAGCGGCGATTCCTGATGCGTCACCGCGCGCGAGACGTTGTGGTGCTCGACATCCCGCTGCTGTTCGAAAAGGGTGGGTGGCGAAAGGTCGGCGCGATCGCCGTCGTCTCGGCGCCGGCGTGGATGCAGCGCAAGCGCGTCATGCGCCGCCCCGGCATGACGGCGGCGAAGCTCAAGGCGATTCGCCGACTGCAGGTCCCCGACCGCGTGAAGCGCGCTCGCGCTGATTTCATTATCGAAACGGGGCGACCGAAAAGCGCGACGCATCGACAGATAAGGGCGATCGCCTCTTGTTTCCGCGCCCGATAGGGTCCAGATTATAGCTTCGATGCGTGAGATTATTTTCGATACCGAAACCACGGGTTTCGATCCCAAAGCCGGGGACAGACTGGTCGAAATCGGGTGCGTCGAGCTGATCGACCGCCGCGAGACAGGGGTCACTTTCCACGCCTATTTCAATCCCGAACGCGACATGCCCGCCGCGGCCGAAGCGGTGCACGGGCTGTCGATCCACTTCCTGTCGGACAAGCCGCTTTTCGCGACTCGCGTCGACGAACTGATCGAGTTCCTCGGCGACGCGCCGCTGGTCGCGCACAATGCCGTGTTCGATTTCGGCTTCGTGAATGCCGAACTCGCGCGGGCCGGCCGGCCGGCGCTCGATATGGCGCGTATGTGCTGTACGGTGCAAATGGCGCGCAAGCTGCATCCGGGTGCAAAGCATAATCTCGATGCGCTGTGCGTGCGCTATGGCATCGATCGCAGTCACCGTGTGAAGCATGGCGCGCTGCTCGATGCCGAACTGCTCGCGCATCTCTATATTGAAATGACCGGCGGACGGCAGATCGGGCTTGGACTTGCCGCAACCCCGGGTCTGGCCGCGGCTTCGCCTGCAAGCGATCTCGCCCGGCCTGCGGTTCAGACCCGCGCATTTCGGGAACCGCGACCGCACGCTGCGAGTCCGGCCGAGATCGCGCGTCACACGCAATTCGTTGCCGCACTGAATCAACCATTGTGGGACGATAGTCCGTGACGGGGGTTTAGGCCGCCGTCTTCGAGGCACTGAAGGAGAAGAATAATGGAAATCCGCGTCTCTGGCCACCAGATCGAAACCGGCGAAGCGCTTCAGGCGCATGTGTCGGACCGGATGAACGCGATTGCCGGCAAATATTTCTCTCGCGCCATCGGGGCGCATGCGACATTTGGAAAAGGGCCGCACGACAGTTTTCAATGCGATATTGTGGCGCATGTGATGCAGGGGCTGGTGCTCAAGGGGCACGGACAGGCGCAGGACGCCCATGTCGCCTTCGAAGGCGCGGCGGAGCGAATCGAAAAACAGCTTCGACGCTATATGCGACGATTGAAGGATCGTCACACCAACGGACAGCCTTCTCCGTCGGTCGAGGAAATCCAGGACAATGCCAGCTACATCGTGTTCGATAGCGGCAATGAGGAAGATGATGCGGGCGATGCGCCGGCGATTATCGCCGAAACGCGCGTCGATATCCCGAGCAGCAGCGTCTCCGATGCGGTGATGATGCTCGATCTGCGCAACACCAACGCGCTGCTGTTCGTCAACAGCAAGACGGGCAGTCACAATATGGTCTATCGCCGCCGCGATGGCACGATCGGCTGGGTCGAACCGCAATAAGGCTGGATTTTTTCCGCCAACCGGCATAAGGGCCGCGCCCAACACGGCCCTGTGCCGGGTGGCGTGGCCCCGGTACGATCGATCCGCGATCAACTGCCATTGAAACAGTCGGACACGTTGTTCGGCGGCTACACAGATTTGACCAGAGCGATGAACCTATCTTCCCTTCTTTATCCGGCGACCGTGCGCGCGCATGTTCAGCTCGATTCCAAAAAGGCGCTTTTCCCCTTTGTCGGCGATCTTGCCAGCCGTTCGCTCGGCCTTGATGCAGGCGAAGTCAGCGAAGCGCTGCTCGAACGCGAGCGGCTGGGTTCGACCGGTTTTGGTCGCGGTATCGCCCTGCCCCACGCCAAGATGGCCGACCTGACTGGCGTCCGCGGCCTGTTCCTGCAACTTGCGCGGCCGATCGATTTCAACGCGGTCGATGGACTTCCGGTCGATCTGCTTTTCGTCCTGCTCTCACCGCTCGATGCCGGCGCCGATCATCTGAAGGCACTGGCTGGCGTGTCGCGCATGCTGCGCAACGAAGCGATCGCCGAGCGACTGCGTGGTGCGAAGAATGACGAAGCGCTCTACGCCCTGCTCGTCGATACCGAGGCACGTGACGCGGCCTGACGCGGCCGGCTGCTGCGAGCAGCTATGGCACGGCTGACCAGCCGCTTCCTTGTCGACCTGATTCTGCGCCAGACCCAGGCTGCGGGCGGCTTTGCCGCCGTACTTTCCAAAGGCGATGAACATTCGGGAACGATTCTCATCCAGTGCAGCGATCGCGGCCGGCCCGGACCGTTGCTCGAACGCCGCTTTTCGGCCGACGGGCATCATATCTGGGAAGCTGTCGGTCCCGACGACCCCGATGATGATGAATCACGCACTAACTATCAGAATCGGCGGCGCGCGGCCGATCCTGATCTGTGGATCGTCGAACTGGATATCGCAGATGCGCCACGACTCGTCGCGGAGTGGGCCGCGTTAACTTGACTCTGTTGCGGTGCACAATAGGTGCGCCCCATATTTCACGCGTAGGTCGTTCTGCGGGTTTATCGGCTTGTCCGAAAAGACCCGGCCAAACGGTTCGGACACGCAGTCGGATGATGACCGCAGGCGAAATTGGGCCATAGCCCCCCGCCTGTTCTTGGGTTTCGGTTCATCAGCCGCCCTTTTGACGGACAATATGAGTCGCATTTTGAACGTAGCCAGCGTGGCTGCTGTCGGCATGACTGCCGCCTCCATGCTGTTTCTGGCGGAACCCGGTTTCGCCAATGATCTGGGTGCCAGCGCCCATATTCCCCTTATCACCCTGCCGGGCGCGGATGCGCCGGCCGCATCCGATCAGGATTTGCTGACCGGGGATGAATTGACCGGCGGCGAAAGCACGGTCGAAACAAAGCCTGCCGCCGAGACGGAGACCGAGGTCGAGCCCAAGCCGGCTCCCTTGACGGCCGAATCGCTCGCCGAACTCGTCGCCGAAACCGTCCGCCCAGCCAAACTCGACCCGGAACTGCGTTGCCTCGCCGGTGCGGTCTATTTCGAATCGCGCGGCGAATCGCTCGTCGGCCAACTTGCGGTGGCGCATGTCGTCCTCAATCGCGCCAAGTCGGGTCGCTTTCCGACCAGCCTGTGCGGCGTGGTCCATCAGAAAAGCCAGTTCAGCTTCGTGCGCGGCGGCAAGATGCCCGCGGTGCGAAATGGCGGTCAGTGGAATAACGCGATCGCGATCGCCCAGATCGCGCGCGACGGCAGCTGGAAGAATCACGCCCCGGGCGCGCTGTTCTTCCACGCACGCTATGTCTCGCCGGGTTGGCGCAAGACGCGCGTTGCGCAGATCGACAACCATATCTTCTATCGCTGAACGGGAGTGATGCGGGGCGCCTTGCGGTGTCCCGTTCATTGCCAAGCCATTTATTGTGGCGCATGATGCGGGGATGATGCGTCATTTCCCCGCCACGCTGCTCGTCGCAGCGTCGCTCGCCCTCGGCGGTTGCGCGACTGCCGTGCCGCCGGTCGAAGTCACTCGCTTCCATGCCAATGCCGTCGCCGGCTGGGCTTCGGGCACGCGCTATACCGTCGATGTCGCTCCGCTCGGAAATGCGGCTGCGGCAGCCGATGGCTGGCAGCCGTCGCTCGAATGGAACAGCTATCGCACCGCCGTCGAACGCCAGCTGCAACTGCAGGGGCTGGTCGCCGCACCCGATGGTGCGCGCGCGCCGCTGAAGGTCCGCATCGGCTTCGATCGCGCCGAACGCGCCGCCCCCGGAAAACGGTCGCCGGTATCGGTCGGCGTTGGCGGATCGACGGGCAGCTATGGTTCGGGGGTTGGACTCGGCATCGGGATCAACCTCGGCGGCGGCCCAAAGCCGAAGCAGGATTTACAGCTTTCGGTGCGGATCGACGATGCCGCGACCGGTCAGGCGCTGTGGGAAGGCCGTGCGCTGACCGCGGTAGCCGCCAAGGCGCCCGCTGCGCAGCCGTCGCTCGCCGCGGCGAAATTGGCCGAAGCGCTATTCAAGGACTTCCCCGGCGAATCGGGACGCACTATTACGGTCCCATGACCATCACCATCAACGCCGCCTTCGACAGCGGCAATATCGTCGTGGACAGCATCGACGGCACATCCGCGCGCCTGTCCATCCGCAAGGATCGCGAATCCGACTTCTTCCAGTGGTTCCACTTCCGCGTTTCCTGCGCGGTCGGCGACGCGCTGGAGCTGTCGATCAACGGGCTGGAGGCCTCGGCCTTTCCGGGCGGCTGGGCGGATTATGCCGCATGCGCGAGCTATGACCGCGAATATTGGTTCCGGCTCGACACCAGCTATGATGCCAAGGCCGACGGCGGCACGCTGACCGTCCGCCACACCGCTGAAAGCCCGATCCTCTACCTCGCCTATTTCGCGCCCTATTCGATGGAGCGGCACCACGACCTGGTCGCATCGGTCGCCGAATGCGACGGCGTGACCTATCGCCGTCTCGGCACCAGCATCGAGGGTCAGCCGATCGACTGCCTCGAAATGGGCACCGGTGACACGCAGGTCTGGCTCTATGCCCGCCAGCATCCGGGCGAAAGCATGGCCGAATGGTGGATGGAAGGCGCGCTCGAAATGCTCACCGACCCCGCCAATCCGCACGCGCGCTCGCTGCGCCAGAAATGCCGTTTTCACATCGTCCCGAACATGAATCCCGACGGCTCTTGCCGCGGTCATTTGCGCACCAATTTTGCCGGGGTGAACCTCAACCGCGAATGGGACAATCCGACCCCCGAACGCAGTCCTGAAGTGCTCGCCGTCCGCAATGCGATGGACGAAAGCGGAGTCGACTGGGCGATGGACGTCCATGGCGACGAAGCAATTCCCGCCGTCTTCATCGCGGGCTTCGAAGGCATTCCGTCGCTGAAGCCCGGGCAGATGGAAAAATACAAAGCGTTTGAAACTGCGCTGGCCGCGGGCACCCCCGATTTCCAGACCGAGCTCGGCTATGTTGAAACGGCGCCGGGGCAGGCCAATCTGACGATGTCGACGACGCAGGTCGCCGAACGTTTCGGTGCGGTGGCGATGACGCTGGAAATGCCGTTCAAGGACAATCGCGACCTGCCCGACCCGGCCCAAGGCTGGTCGCCCGAGCGGTCGAAGCTGCTCGCGCATGCGTGCCTCGATACGCTGGACCGCATGCTGTGATGCCGGCCGGGGCGGATTGGCGGATTGTCGAAGATGATCTGTCGGGCGCCCCGATCCGCGCTTTGCTCGAGGTACATTTCGCCGGGATGCTGGCGAACTCGCCGGCGGAAAGCTGTCATTTCCTGGATTTCGAGGGATTGAACGCGCCCGACGTGACCTTTTGGTCGATCCACCTCGACGGCGAACTGGCGGGGTGCGGAGCGCTCAAGATGCTTGGCAGCGGGCATGGCGAAATCAAGTCGATGCGCACTGCCGATGGCTTTTTGCGGCAGGGTGTCGCGGCGCGGATGCTCGAACATATCCTCGCCGAAGGGCGTGGCCGCGGTCTCGAACGGCTCAGCCTCGAAACCGGATCGGGCGCAGCGTTCGAACCTGCGCTGGCGCTGTACCGGCGCTATGGTTTCGAAGATTGCGCGCCCTTTGCGGATTACGAACCCGATCCGTTCAGCCGATTCATGACGCGGCCGCTCTAGACGCACAAACGGGGCCCGGAAGGGACTCCGGACCCCGCTCGTCAGGCCCTTTCGGGCGCAGCTTGTCGTCAGGCGGCCTTTTCGACCAGCGTCGGAGCGCTGCCGCCGATCGCGATCTTGTGCGGCTTCATCGCCTCGGGCACTTCGCGCACCAGGTCGATGGTCAGCAGGCCGTCGGCGAGGTCGGCGGCGCTCACCCGCACGAAATCGGCGAGCTGGAAGCGGCGTTCGAACGCGCGGGTCGCGATGCCGCTATAGAGCAATTGGCGCCCCTCACCTTCGCCCGCCGGCGTCTTGCGGCCGCTGACGAGCAGCATATTCTGCTGCGCGGTGATGTCGATCTCGTCGCTCTTGAATCCGGCGACCGCGACAGTGATGCGGAAATGATCGTCGGCGATCTTTTCGATGTCGAAGGGCGGATAATTTTCGGCACCCGAACCGCTCGTCTCGAGGAAATCGAACAGGCGGTCGAAACCGACGGTCGAACGGCGATAGGGGGTCCAGTCGAAACTGTTACGCATGGGTCATGGCTTCCTTCTCAAAGCGAAACATGGGACGGGCCCTGCCGGCCGCGCCTCCACCCGGCCCCTTGGCGGCGACCGGATGACCGGAATCTGGGAAGCGGGCATGGCTTTTCAAGGGGGCAGTGGCCCTGTCGCCCCTGCCGCGCTATGGGGCGGCGAATCATCCACGCGGCGCAATGCGAAAAGGACAAAATATGCCCCAGCTCATCCTCATCCGGCACGGCCAGTCGCAGTGGAACCTCGAAAATCGCTTCACCGGCTGGTGGGACGTCGATGTCACCGAAAAGGGCGCGGCCGAGGCATGGGCGGCGGGCGAACTCATGAAGGCCAAGGGGATCACCCCCGATACCTGCTTCACCTCGGTCCAGTCGCGCGCGATCAAGACGCTCAACCTCGCGCTCGAGGCGATGGGGCGTTTGTGGCTGCCGGTGACGAAGGACTGGCGCCTGAATGAACGTCATTATGGTGGCCTCACAGGGCTCGACAAGGCCGAGACCGCGGCGAAGCATGGCGACGATCAGGTCAAGATCTGGCGCCGCAGCTTCGACATTCCGCCGCCGCCGCTCGACGCCGGTTCGCCGTGGGATCTGTCGACCGACCCCCGCTATGCCGGCATCGCGATTCCGTCGGCCGAGAGTCTCAAGGACACGATCGAGCGCGTCCTGCCCTATTATGAGAGCGCGATCGTTCCGCAGCTCGCCGCCGGCAAGACGGTGCTGATCTCGGCGCATGGCAACAGCCTGCGCGCGCTGGTCAAGCATCTTTCGGGCATTTCGGACGCCGACATCACCGGGCTCGAAATCCCGACGGGCCAGCCGATCGTCTATGACCTCGCCGCCGATCTGACCGCGGGCGAGCGCTATTATCTCAGCGAGCGTTGAGGGCTAGATCGTCCCGGTCACCGTCAGCTGGAAGTACCGGGCAAAACGGCGCTGGCGGCTTTCGCTGAACGCGACCGGGCCGTCGCGCCGGTCGACGAAGACGGTACGGTCAAAGCCTTCGCGCTGGTTCGCGAGGTTGCGGTATGACGCCTTGACCGTGAAGCCCGCGACATTCTTGTGCTCGATGAAGGCGGTGACGAATGCACCGCCGGTATATTCATGCTCGATCGCGTTCAGCCTGACGTTCGGACTATAGCGCTCGTCGAAATAGCCCGTGCCCCATGCCAGATTGCTGCCGGGAATGTCATGGCGCAGGTTGATATCCACGACATATTCCTGTCCTTCGCTCTGGTCGCGCCACAGGTCGGTCAGCGGATCGCGCACGCGGTTGCGGCGCCAGGTGACGTCGCTGTTGATCCGCGCGCCCTTCCAGCCCAGCGGGTCGAGCAGCACGGTCGCCTTGGAACTGATGCGAAAAAGATGCGCCGGAGGCAAATTGCCGCGGCCTTCGGTCGTCGGCGACAGCGGAATCTGATCGACCAGATCCTGCGCATAGGCATAGGCAAAAGCGATCGAAGCATTGCCCCAGCGGCCCATATCCTGAACCAGCTCCAGTTCGGTGCGGTTCACGATCGGGGGCACCAGCTGGCCATTGCCGATATTGCCATTGTTGTTCGCGACATCGACCGAACTCGCGAAATCGAAAAAGTCGAGCTGGTCGACGCGGCGCTGGATATGCCAGTTGACCGTCGTTTTCGGTCCGACCTTCCACGCCAGCGCCAGCTTGCCTTTCGGCCGGACAAAGCGCCGCGTCAGCCCGCCGGGACCCGAGGACGTCAGCTCGCTATATTCGGCGCCAAGGTTCAGCTGGGCCGTCAGATTGCCGGCCAGCGCACGGCCCCAGGTCAGCGAAGCTTCGCCGCGCTTTTCCTCGACTCTCGTCTTTTCGCCGCCGAAGACGATCGGCAGAAAACTGCCATCGGGTTGCAGCCGCGCAAATTCGGCGTCGACGTCGAGGCTGTTATACGCGCCCTCGAGCGCGACCTGCCAGTCGGTGCCGCCCGCGGTGCGCCAGCTATATTCGCCGCGCAGGATCGATTCGCCTTCGTCGGCGGTCTGTTTGAATCGTTCGCCGCTGCGGCCGCCCACTTCCTTGTCGACGATGAAGCTGTCGACCGCCGGACTATGCTCGAAGCGATAGAGGCCGATCAGCTTGAGCCGGCCGTTGCCGAAGCCCAGCTCATAGTCGCCGCCAATGTCGAAATTGCGCTCCTCTTCGGTAAATCGAAAAGCCTCGCGGACGGCCCCGTCGCCGGGCTGGATCGAGGTGCCCTCCACCCGCTCGTCGAGATTGATCGACTGGCCGCCAAGGTTGAAATTCCATTTGTTGCCGTTCGCGGCCGTTCGCGCGAGCGCAACCGACAGCCGCGGTTGGTCGGCATTATAACGACCCATTTCGTCGCGTATGAACAACAGCTCGCCATTGCCGTCGAACCGCTGTTCGGGGCCCCAATGGCCCTGACGCCGCGCTTCATTCTTCAGGCTGAGCGTCACATGGGTTCCGCCCAGCTTGCCGGTCGTCGAAATCTCTCCATTCAGCCAATTGTCGTCGAGCCGTGGTCGCCATTCGGGTTGCCAGCGCATGGTGGTCTTGAATCCGCCGCCCCCGGCACCCGCAACCAGTATGATGTTCGCCACCTGGCCCGTCAGCCCCGGGACGCTCAACCCGGCGCCATCGACGATATCGATATAGGCGACTTCGCTTGCGGTGATGCGGGCCAGCGCGGTGCGAGCGTCCGTCGATTTATTGGCGATGCGTTCGCCATTGATCAGTATATTTTCAGTGGCCGCGCCCAACCCGCGTTCGCCGCCATTGGTACCGGTGACGATCAAGAAGCCCGGTACTTTCTCGACCATGTCGAGCGCGGTGCGCGGGGCAAAGCGCACGAAGTCTGCGGGGGTGTAACGCTCGCCGCCATTGACCGGCACAGGTACTGCGGGCGGCGCGTCGCCCGTCACGTCCTGCGCGTCGGCGGGCGCCGCAGACAGCAAAGCCAATAGGACCAGCGATGACCCGTGAAAAACGGCCGACATAATTTCCCCTCGCGACCGCTATCGAAACCGAAGGCAGCTCCCCAAATCGCGAATAGGTCGGAATAATTATCTTGTTATATGATGTCTACCAACGGGCGGCGCCGTTCGACGAGTGGCAGGAAAGCTCCTCCCCATCGCTATGGACAGGGAGGATGCTTCCCTCAATCGCGCAGCAATTCGTTGATCCCGGTCTTCGCGCGGGTCTTGGCGTCGACGCGCTTGACGATCACCGCGCAGTAGAGCGATGGGCCAGGGCTGCCGTCGGGCAGCGGCTTGCCCGGCATCGCACCCGGAACGACGACCGAGTAAGCGGGGACTTCGCCGATGAAGATTTCGCCCGTCGCGCGATCGACGATCTTGGTCGATGCGCCGAGGTAAACCCCCATCGACAACACCGCGCCCTCGCGAACGATCACGCCCTCGGCAACCTCGGCGCGGGCGCCGATGAAGGCGCCGTCCTCGATGATCACGGGACCGGCCTGCAACGGTTCGAGCACGCCGCCGATTCCGGCGCCGCCCGACAAATGGACGTTGGCGCCGATCTGCGCGCAGCTGCCGACGGTGGCCCACGCATCGACCATCGATCCTTCACCGACATAGGCGCCGATGTTCACGAAGCTCGGCATCAGCACCGCGCCCTTGCTGATATGGGCGCCGCGGCGAACGATCGAACCGGGGACCGCGCGGAAGCCCGCGTCGCGAAAACGGTTTGCGTCCCAGCCGGCGAATTTCGACGGAACCTTGTCCCACCAGTGCGATCCGCCGGGACCGCCTTCGATCATCTCCATGTCGTTGAGGCGGAAGGACAGCAGCACCGCCTTTTTCAGCCACTGGTTGACCTGCCACGTGCCGCTGGCGTCACGCTCGGCAACGCGAAAGCTGCCGTCGTCGAGTCCGGCAAGCGCGGTCTGCACGGCGTCGCGCACCGGACCTTGTGTGGTCAGGCCCAGCGTGTCGCGTGCGTCCCAGGCGGCCTCGATCGTCGATTGCAGGTCGGTGGTCATAAAATCCCCAATGGTTGCGGTAATGTATCGAGCCAGTCCGATATGTCGTTCACATGGAAATCGACATGGTCCGGCAGGTGGTCGCGATGGCCGCTTTCGCTGCCATTGTCCAGCCAGACGGTGGTCATTCCCAATGCTTTTGCCGGGGTCAGGTTGCGCGCCATATCCTCGACAAACAGGCTCTTCGCCGGATCGACATTCTGGTGCGCGACCATCGCGGTATAGGCGGCCGGGTCGGGCTTGGGCGTGTAGCGCGTCGCACGAATGTCGCAGATACCGTCGAACAGGTCGGCGATCCCCCGCGCCGCCAGCACCCGCGCCGAATAATCGGCATCGGCGTTGGTAAAGATCAGCCGCCGCCCGGGCAGGCGTTCGAGCCCCGCACGCAGCCGCATGTCGGGGACCAGCCGCTCCATCGCGACGTCATGGACGTCGACAAGGAAGGTTTCGGGATCGACGCCGTGGTGGCGCATCAGCCCCGCCATCGTCGTGCCGTGGTCGTGGAAATATTGCTTCTGCACCCGCCGCGCCTCGACCGCGTCGCAGTTCAGCAGGCGCATGATGAAACCGCCCATCCGCTCGTCGATCAGGTCGAACATCCGCGCCGACGGCGGATAGAGCGTGTTGTCGAGATCGAAGATCCAGCAATCGATATGGTCGAGCGGCGGCGTCATGACGGGGCGCATAAAGCCTGGCGGGCGTGGCGGCAAGGAACGCCGCTCAGCCGGTTCTGCCAAGGGCCACGCGGAGCGCACGCCACTGCGCCGCCTTCACGTCGAACCCGATCGTATTCGCTGCGCTGCTCGAAGGCAGATCGATCAGGGTCATATCGCCGGGATCGGGCAGCTGTCGCCGTCCGATCGTCGAGGCTGTGCCGCCATTGAACGCGATCATTCGAAGATCGGGAAGCGTGGCAACCAGCGCGGGGAGATCATGCGCTTCGACCTCGCGGATCAGCGAATCGCTGCTGGTCCGGCGTTCCGCGCTACGGATCACGTCCCACAGGCCTATGCGTGCGCCCTGCAGCGCGGCCAGCCGGTCTGCGTAATCGAGCTTCGCTAGCGGTAGGTCAATGACGTCTCCCACCAACCGCCAGAACTGATTCGTCGGATGCGCATAATATTGCTGTTCGGCGAGCGAGCGGGCGCCGGGCAGGCTACCCAGAATCAGCAACTGCGTATCGGGGGCGCCGTGGGGCGCAAAGCTGGCGTGGCGGACGTCGGACATGATGGACCGATAGCGCGGCCGGAACGGCGCAACAATCTTGCTTCCCCCTTGACCGGCGGGGGAATCACCGCTAGGGGCGCGCACGGTCGAAAGCGGCGGTTTGCTGCCTCTTTCGGTTACAACAGCGCTGAACATTGCTGGCGCGGATGGAGCCTCCGGAAGATCAGTTTCGATCTGCCGGGGTCTTTTGCTGTTACAAGGTCGCCCGTTTTCCGCCATTTTTTGGGGGACCGATCGATGCTTCATCCACCGCGGTACAGTAACCGTTCGCTCCAATGGGCGGACATTTTAAGGTGAAGCATTCATGCCCACGATCAACCAGCTGGTCCGCAAGGGCCGGACTCCGCAGAAGGTGAAGTCCAAGGTCCCGGCGATGGACGCAAACCCGCAAAAGCGCGGCGTTTGCACCCGTGTCTACACGACGACCCCGAAAAAGCCGAACTCGGCGCTCCGTAAGGTTGCGAAGGTCCGCCTGACCAACCAGCGCGAAGTCATCACCTACATCCCCGGCGAAGGCCACAACCTCCAGGAACACAGCGTTGTGCTGATCCGCGGCGGTCGTGTCCGCGATCTTCCCGGTGTGCGTTACCACGTCCTGCGCGGCGTGCTCGATACGCAGGGCGTGAAGGACCGCAAGCAGAGCCGTTCGAAGTACGGCGCGAAGCGTCCGAAGTAAGGACCGCTTTTTCGGCTATTTGATCATCCCTGGCTGCTCATGCGCCGGGATGCTGTTGTAAAAGGAATTACCTATGGCTCGTCGTCGTCGTCCAGAACGCCGCGAAATCCTGCCCGATCCCCGTTTCGGTGATGTGGTGCTGTCGAAATTCATGAACAGCGTCATGCTGGACGGGAAGAAGTCGACCGCCGAAAGCATCGTTTACGGTGCGCTTGAATCGGTCGAAGCCCGTGCGAAGAAGGAACCCATTGGCGTGTTCCACGAAGCGCTGGCGAACATCCGCCCGAACATCGAAGTCCGCAGCCGCCGCGTCGGCGGTGCGACCTATCAGGTTCCCGTCGAAGTCCGTCCGGACCGTGCACAGGCGCTTGCGATTCGCTGGCTGATCACCGCTGCGCGCAACCGCAGCGAAACCACGATGGCCGCGCGCCTGTCGGGTGAGCTTCTCGACGCCTCGAACAACCGCGGCAACGCGGTGAAGAAGCGCGAAGACACGCACCGCATGGCCGAAGCGAACCGCGCTTTCAGCCACTACCGCTGGTAATTGCGCGGACGCTCCGGCGTCTCGCAATCGCAACAAATCTTCCTATATCGGGGGTGGTCACGCTGACCGCCCCCCAAATCCAAGGAAAAGACCATGGCACGCAGCCATCCGCTCGAACGCTATCGCAATTTCGGTATTATGGCGCACATCGACGCCGGCAAGACCACGACGACCGAGCGTATCCTTTACTACACCGGCAAGTCCTACAAGATCGGCGAAGTCCATGACGGCGCTGCGACGATGGACTGGATGGAGCAGGAACAGGAACGCGGTATCACGATCACGTCGGCCGCAACGACCTGCCTGTGGAAGGCCGATGAAGGTCAGGGCCCCGAGCACCGCCTGAACATCATCGACACCCCCGGACACGTCGACTTCACGATTGAAGTCGAACGCTCGCTTCGCGTTCTTGACGGCGCGATCACCGCGTTCGATGGCGTTGCCGGCGTTGAGCCGCAGTCGGAAACCGTGTGGCGTCAGGCCGACAAGTATCGCGTGCCGCGCATGTGCTACATCAACAAGCTCGATCGCACCGGCGCCAACTTCTATTATTGCGTCCAGACGATCATCGATCGCCTCGGTGCGGTCCCGGCTGTGCTCTATCTGCCCATCGGCGCCGAAAGCGATTTCGTCGGTCTCGTCGACCTCGTCAACGAACGCGCGATCATCTGGAAGGATGAAAGCCTGGGCGCGGAATTCTCTTACGAGGAAATTCCCGCCGACCTCGTCGACAAGGCCGCCGAATATCGTGAAAAGCTGGTCGAACTTGCCGTCGAGCAGGATGACGCCGCGATGGAAGCCTATCTCGAAGGCACCGTCCCCGCCGTTCCCGAACTGAAGGCGCTGATTCGCAAGGGTACGCTGGCGCAGGCTTTCGTGCCGGTGCTGTGCGGTTCGTCGTTCAAGAACAAGGGCGTTCAGGCGCTGCTCGACGCGGTTGTCGACTATCTGCCCTCGCCGCTCGACATCGAGAATGTTCAGGGCATCAACCCGAACAACGACGAGCCCGATTCGCGTGAAACGTCGGACTCGGCGCCGCTGTCGCTGCTCGCGTTCAAGATCATGAACGACCCGTTCGTTGGCTCGCTCACCTTCGCCCGCATCTATTCGGGTACCCTGAACAAGGGCACGTACCTGAACTCGGTGAAGGACAAGAAGGAAAAGGTTGGCCGCATGCTGCTCATGCATGCGAACAGCCGCGAAGACATCGAAGAAGCTTATGCAGGCGACATCGTTGCGCTCGCCGGCCTCAAGGAAACCACCACCGGGGACACGCTCTGCGCCACCAACGCGCCGATCATCCTCGAGCGGATGGAATTCCCCGAGCCGGTCATCGAGCTGTCGGTGGAACCGAAGACCAAGGCTGACCAGGAACGTATGGGCATTGCGCTCAACCGCCTGGCTGCCGAGGATCCCTCGTTCCGCGTGTCGACCGATCACGAATCGGGCCAGACGATCATCAAGGGCATGGGCGAGCTTCACCTCGACATCCTCGTCGATCGTATGAAGCGCGAGTTCAAGGTCGAAGCGAACGTCGGCGCGCCGCAGGTGGCGTACCGCGAATCGCTCGCGAAGGCCGTCGACGTCGACTACACCCACAAGAAGCAGTCGGGCGGCTCGGGCCAGTTCGGCCGCGTGAAGGTCAGCGTCGCTCCTGGTGAGCGCGGCGCGGGCATCACCTTCATCGACGAGATCAAGGGCGGTAACATTCCGCGCGAATATATCCCGTCGGTCGAAAAGGGCATGCGCGAATCGGCTGAAAACGGTCACATGATCGGCTTCCCGATCATCGACTTCGAAATCCGTCTCACCGACGGTGCCTACCACGACGTCGACTCGTCGGCGCTGGCGTTCGAAATCGCGGGCCGTGCAGCGATGCGCGAAGTCGCGGCAAAGGCAGGCATCAAGCTGCTCGAGCCGGTGATGAAGGTCGAGGTTGTTACCCCTGAGGAATTCATGGGTGACGTGATCGGCGATCTGAACAGCCGTCGCGGGCAGATTCAGGGCACCGACAGCCGGGGCATTGCCCAGGTCGTCGAGGCGATTGTTCCGCTCGCGAACATGTTCGGCTACGTCAATCAGCTGCGCAGCTTCAGCCAGGGTCGCGCCAGCTACTCGATGCAATTCTCGCATTATGAAGAAGTGCCGACCAACGTCGCCGAAGAAGTGAAGGCCAAGATGGCCTGATGGTCAAAACCGCGCGGGCTTGCACCGCGCGGCAAGACCCTCTAAGGGCGGCGCCTGATTCAGCAGGCTCGTCCAGGACTGATCAACGCAAACATTGAACAAGAAGGTTGTTACATCATGGCCAAGGCTAAATTTGAGCGGACGAAGCCGCACTGCAACATCGGCACCATCGGTCACGTCGACCATGGCAAGACCTCGCTGACCGCAGCGATCTCGAAGATCCTGTCGGAACGTGGCGGCGGCGCGGCCGTTGATTTCGCGAACATCGACAAGGCTCCCGAAGAGCGCGAGCGCGGCATCACCATTTCGACCTCGCACATCGAATATGAAACCGAAGCGCGCCACTATGCGCACGTCGATTGCCCGGGTCACGCCGACTATGTGAAGAACATGATCACCGGTGCCGCCCAGATGGACGGCGCGATCCTCGTCGTGTCGGCCGCTGACGGCCCGATGCCGCAGACCAAGGAGCACATCCTGCTCGCGAAGCAGGTTGGCGTTCCCACCATGGTCGTCTTCCTCAACAAGGTCGACCAGCTGGACGATCCCGAGCTGCTCGAGCTCGTCGAAATGGAAATCCGCGAAGAACTTTCGAAGCGTGGCTTCGACGGCGACAATATTCCGATCGTTGCCGGTTCGGCGCTTGCTGCTCTTGAAAACCGCGACGACAACATCGGCAAGGAATCGATCCTGAAGCTGATGGAAGCTGTCGACAGCTGGATCCCGCAGCCCGATCGTCCGATCGATCAGCCCTTCCTGATGCCGATCGAAGACGTGTTCTCGATCTCGGGTCGCGGTACTGTCGTCACCGGCCGTATCGAAACCGGCGTCGTCAAGGTTGGTGAAGAAGTCGAAATCGTCGGCATCAAGGACACCAAGAAGACCGTCGTGACCGGCGTCGAAATGTTCCGCAAGCTGCTCGACCAGGGCCAGGCTGGCGATAACGTCGGTGCGCTGATCCGTGGCGTCGGCCGTGAAGAAGTCGAGCGTGGTCAGGTTCTCTGCAAGCCCGGCTCGATCAAGCCGCACACCGAGTTCACCTCGGAAGTGTACGTCCTGTCGAAGGACGAAGGCGGCCGTCACACGCCGTTCTTCGCGAACTATCGTCCGCAGTTCTACTTCCGCACCACGGACGTCACCGGCGAAGTGATCCTTCCCGAGGGCACCGAAATGGTCATGCCGGGCGACAACGTCCAGCTGGCGGTCAAGCTGATTGCTCCGATCGCTATGGACCCGGGTCTGCGCTTCGCAATTCGCGAAGGCGGCCGCACTGTCGGTGCAGGGGTTGTGGCGACGGTCACAAAGTAATATAGGGCCTCGAGCCGCCCGATTCGCAACGATTCGGGCGGCTCGTAGCTTAAAGAATTTTGATGGCCGATCCGGCTTCCTTGAGGAGGTCGGACCAGGCCATTTCGGCTCTTTCGCATCGCTAGACGGGATTCGACTGGAACAGTCATGGAAACGCAGAATATTCGCATTCGCCTCAAGGCCTTTGATCACCGCGTGCTCGATCAGGCCACCACCGACATCGCCGATACGGCACGTCGCACGGGGGCACTCATTCGCGGTCCTATCCCGCTGCCGACGCGCATTGAAAAATTCACCGTGAACCGCGGTCCGCATGTCGACAAAAAGTCGCGCGAGCAGTTCGAGGTGCGTACCCACAAGCGGCTGCTCGACATCGTTCAGCCCACCCCGCAGACCGTCGATGCGCTGATGAAGCTCGACCTTGCTGCCGGCGTGAACGTCGAAATCAAGTTGGCCTGAGCCAACGCAGCCCCGGATCCGTCCGGGGTCTCTATCGGCAAGCGGTTCGCCGCCTGCATGTCCGGAGCGATCCGGGCCGACGATAGGGTGGATACCGCCGGTCGTTTCTTCGGAAACATCCAGACCGGGCTGCGTCCCCCGTCTCGCCGCTTTCCTTCGGGAGGGCGGCACCTCAGCCCGGACGGGGCGACACATCGAAATTTCGGGCTGGGACGGGTTTCCATCAAGGTTCGCCTTGATGGGGGCCCACACGCCGTGCGGAATGGTCCGCCCGGCCTCTGTTGAGGAGTTTGATCATGCGGACTGGCGTGATCGCGAAGAAAATGGGGATGACCCGCCTGTTTCAGGATGATGGCCGCCATGTGCCCGTCACCGTCCTGAGCCTCGAAGGCTGCCAGGTCATTTCTGTGCGCGAACAAGAACGTGACGGCTATGTGGCCGTTCAGCTGGGTGCAGGCTCGGCAAAGGCGAAGAATGTCGCCAAGCCGCAGCGCGGCGCTTTCGGCAAGGCCGAAGTGGAGCCCAAGGCAAAGATCGTCGAATTCCGCGTCGCTGACGACGCGACGCTCGACGTCGGTGCCGAACTGTCGGCTGACCATTTCGTTGCCGGCCAGATCGTCGACATCCAGGGCGTCACCCAGGGCAAGGGCTTTGCCGGTGCGATGAAGCGTTGGGGTTTCGGCGGTATGCGCGCAACCCACGGTGTTTCGATCAGTCACCGTGCGCATGGTTCGACCGGTAACCGTCAGGATCCGGGCCGCGTCTTCAAGAACAAGAAGATGGCCGGCCATATGGGTGCCCGCAACCGCACCCAGCAGAATCTCGAAATCGTTCGCACGGACGTCGAGCGCGGCCTCATCTTCGTCAAGGGCTCGGTCCCTGGTTCGAAGGGCGGCTGGCTGATGGTCCGCGATGCGGTCAAGCTGCCGCGCCACCCCGAGGCCCCCTATCCGGCGGGCATCAAGAGCGCGGCGAACGCCAATCACGAAGTCCCGGCGGATGCACCGGTTGAAACCGCGACGGAAGAAACCGTCGTCGTCGATACCGCGACCACCGACGGCGCACAGGAGTCCTGATCATGAAGGTCAAGGTTCACACCATCGACGGCAAGGCCGGCGCGGACATCGATCTTAACGACGAAGTGTTCGGCGTCGACCCGCGTGCCGACATCCTCCACCGCGTCGTCAGCTGGCAGCTCGAAAAGCGCCGTGGTCCGGCTCGCGCCGCCCGCGAACGCAGCGATGTGTCGCGCACTGGCAAGAAGTTCGGTCGCCAGAAGGGCGGCGGTACCGCTCGTCACGGCGATCGCGCAGCTCCGATCTTCATCGGCGGCGGCAAGGCGCACGGTCCCCGGGCCCGCACCTTCGGTCACTCGCTGAACAAGAAGATCCGCACGCTCGGCCTGAAAATGGCGCTGAGCGACAAGGCTAAGGGCGGCAAGATCCTCGTTCTCGACACGCTCGAGCTCAAGGATGCCAAGACCAAGGCACTCGCCGGTCAGCTCGGCAAGCTCGAACTCGGCAATCGCGCACTCTTCATCGACGGTGATGCAGTGCACGAAAGCTTCGCCATGGCGTCGGCCAACCTCATCGGTATCGACTCGATGCCGGCGATGGGTGCCAACGTCTATGACATTTTGCGCGCCGATACGCTGGTCCTGACCCGCGCCGGCCTCGAAAAGCTGGAGGCACGCTTCAATGGCTAAGGCAAAAACAGTCGACGCGCGTCACTATGACGTGATCCTCGCTCCGGTGATCACCGAAAAGTCGACGATGCTCAGCGAGAACAACGCGGTGGTGTTCAAGGTCGCAAATGATGCGACCAAGCCCGCCATCAAGGCCGCCGTCGAGGCGCTGTTCGATGTCAAGGTGATCGGCGTGAACACGCTCGTCACCAAGGGCAAGACCAAGCGTTGGAAGGGCAAGCCCTACACCCGCAGCGACGTGAAAAAAGCGATCGTTCGTCTGGCCGAAGGCCAGTCGATCGACGTCACGACCGGCGTCTGATTGTAGGAAGAGGCAGAGAAAATGGCACTTAAATCCTATAATCCGACCAGCCCCGCACAGCGCGGCCTGATCCTTATCGATCGGTCCTCGCTCTGGAAGGGCAAGCCCGTCAAGGCGCTGACCGAAGGCAAGAGCAAGACCGGCGGCCGCAACAACAAGGGTCATGTGACCTCGCGCGGTATCGGTGGCGGTCACAAGCAGCGCTATCGCATCGTCGATTTCAAGCGTCGCCTCTGGGACGTCGAAGGCACGGTCGAGCGTCTGGAATATGACCCCAACCGCACCGCCTTCATCGCGCTGATCAACTATGGCAAGGACGAAGCCGGCAAGGACCGCGTCGCTTACATCCTGGCGCCGCAGCGTCTGGCCGTCGGCGACAAGATCATCGCAGGCAAGAAGACCGACGTGAAGCCGGGCAATGCGATGGAATTGTCGCAGATGCCGGTCGGCACGATCGTTCACAACATCGAGATGAAGCCGGGCAAGGGTGGCCAGATCGCCCGTTCGGCTGGCACCTATGCACAGGTCGTCGGTCGTGACCGCGGTCTCGTCATCGTGCGTCTCGGTTCGGGCGAGCAGCGTTATATTCGCGGCGATTGCATGGGCACGGTGGGCGCGGTTTCGAACCCCGACAACACCAACCAGACCCTCGCAAAGGCTGGCCGTCGTCGTTGGATGGGCGTCCGCCCGCTGACCCGCGGTGTTGCGAAGAACCCGGTCGATCACCCGCATGGCGGCGGCGAAGGCCGTACCTCGGGCGGCCGTCACCCGGTTACCCCGTGGGGCAAGCCGACGAAGGGTGCGCGTACGCGCCATAACAAGTCGACCGACAAGATGATTATCCGGTCGCGTCACGCGAAGAAGAAGAGGTAAGCCATGGCTCGCTCGGTCTGGAAGGGTCCGTTCGTGGACCTCCATCTGCTCAAGAAAGCCGAAACGGCACAGGACGGCGGCAGCTCTGCCCCGATCAAAACCTGGTCGCGTCGGTCCACCATCCTGCCGCAGTTCGTGGGGCTGACCTTCAACGTCTACAACGGCCGCAAGTTCGTGCCGGTGTCGGTCAACGAAGATATGGTCGGCATGAAGCTGGGTGAATTTGCGCCGACGCGCTTCTTCCCCGGTCACGCTGCCGACAAGAAGGGCAAACGCTAATGGGTAAGGCAAAATCCCCCCGCCGCGTTGCGGATAATGAGGCGCTCTCGGTCGGTACGCAGATTCGCGGTTCGGCTCAGAAGCTCAACCTCGTTGCCGCACTGATCCGCGGCCGCAAGGTCGAAGACGCGCTGAACGTCCTCACCTTCTCGAAGAAGGCGATGGCTGTCGACGTGCGCAAGGTTCTCGCCAGCGCCATCGCCAACGCGGAAAACAACCACAACCTCGATGTTGATGCCCTGGTCGTCCAGGAAGCCAGCGTCGGCAAGTCGATCTCGATGAAGCGCTGGCACGCACGTGGCCGCGGCAAGTCGACCCGGATCGTCAAGCCGTTCAGCCGCATCCGCATCGTCGTCCGCGAACAGGAAGAAGAGGCGTAAGATGGGCCAGAAGAGCAATCCGATCGGCCTGCGCCTGCAGGTCAACCGCACCTGGGACAGCCGCTGGTTCGCCGAAGGCCAGGACTATGGCCGCATGCTGGTCGAGGATCTGAAGATCCGTCAGTATGTGTTCAAGACCCTGCCGCAGGCAGCGATCTCGAAGGTCGTTATCGAGCGTCCCGCAAAGCTTTGCCGCGTGTCGATCTATGCCGCCCGCCCGGGTGTCATCATCGGCAAGAAGGGCGCGGACATCGAAAAGCTGCGCAAGAAGCTGGGCGAACTGACGGGCAGCGACGTGTCGCTGAACATCGTCGAAATCCGCAAGCCTGAAGTCGACGCCAAGCTCGTCGGTCAGGGCATTGCCGACCAGCTCGAACGCCGCGTCGCATTCCGTCGTGCCATGAAGCGTGCCGTTCAATCGGCGATGCGTCTGGGCGCCGAAGGCATCCGCATCAACTGCGCCGGCCGTCTCGGCGGCGCGGAAATCGCACGTACCGAATGGTACCGCGAAGGCCGGGTGCCGCTTCACACGCTGCGCGCCAATGTCGACTATGCCGAATCGACCGCCCACACCGCCTATGGCGTGTGCGGGATCAAGGTTTGGATCTTCAAGGGCGAAATCCTGGGTCATGACCCGATGGCGACCGACCGGTTGATGCTCGACGCGCAGACGTCGGGCGTGCGCCCGGCGCGCGATGATCGCCGCTAAGGACTGCTGACATGCTGCAACCGAAAAAAACCAAGTTCCGCAAGGCCTTCAAGGGCCGCATCCATGGCAATGCCAAGGGTGGGACCAGCCTCAACTTCGGCTCCTACGGGCTGAAGGCGATGGAACCCGAGCGGATCACCGCGCGCCAGATCGAAGCTGCGCGTCGTGCCATCAGCCGTGCGATCAAGCGTCAGGGCCGTTTGTGGATCCGCATCTTCCCCGACCTTCCCGTGTCGTCGAAGCCTGCCGAAGTCCGCATGGGTAAGGGCAAGGGTTCGCCGGAATTCTGGGCCGCGCGCGTGAAGCCGGGCCGCATCCTGTTCGAACTCGACGGCGTTCCCGGCCCCGTGGCCGCGCTGGCATTCGAACGTGCGGCGATGAAGCTGCCGATCAAGACGAAGGTCGTTGCCCGCCTCGGCGACACGACCCATCTGGAGGGTTAAGGCAATGGCCAAGACCGAAGATTACAAGGCCAAGACCGACGACCAGCTCGCGGAACAGCTTGGCGAACTGAAGCGCGAGGCGTTCAACCTCCGCTTCCAGGCGGCCACCGGCCAGCTTGAAAAAGCCTCGCGCGTCAAGGAAGTGCGGCGCTCGATCGCCCGCATCAAGACGCAGCAGACCGAGCGTACCCGCTCGGCTGCGAAGTAAGGAGACTATCGATGCCGAAGCGCATATTGACCGGTACGGTGGTGTCCGACAAGGGCGACAAGACCGTCGTGGTGAAAGTCGAGCGGAAGGTGAAGCACCCTCTGTACGGCAAGATCATCCGCCGTTCGAAGAAGTACCACGCCCATGATGAGGACAACAGCATCAAGGCTGGCGAAACCGTCCGCATCGAAGAGACGCGGCCGATTTCGAAGCTGAAGACGTGGAAGGTGCTCGACAAGGTCGACACCCACAGCAAGCCCAAAACGGCTGCTGACGCCTGAAGCCAAGTTTCACGGAACCGCCGGGGTATCCCGGTAGGCCAAAGCAGAAGGAAATGCATCGATGATTCAGATGCAGTCACAATTGGAAGTCGCTGACAACAGCGGTGCAAAGCGCGTCCAGTGCATCAAGGTGCTGGGCGGGTCGAAGCGTCGCGTTGCCGGCGTCGGCGACGTGATCGTCGTGTCGATCAAGGAAGCACAGCCGCGTGGCAAGGTGAAGAAGGGTGACGTGCATCGCGCCGTTATCGTTCGCACCGCCAAGGACGTGCGCCGCGCCGATGGTTCGGTGATCCGTTTCGACAGCAACGCTGCCGTGCTCGTCAACAAGAACGAGGAGCCGATCGGCACCCGTATCTTCGGCCCCGTCGTCCGCGAACTGCGCGGCAAGGGCTATATGAAGATCATCAGCCTGGCGCCGGAGGTACTCTGACCATGGCGAACAAGATCAAGAAGGGCGACACGGTTGTCATCCTGTCCGGCAAGGACAAGGGCAAGACCGGCGAAGTGACCCAGAGCCTGCCGAAAGACGGCAAGGTTGTGGTCGCGGGCGTCAACATCATCACGCGTCACCGCAAGCCGACCCAGACCAACCCGCAGGGTGGCCTGGAACGCAAGGAAGCACCGCTGTTCGCGAGCAAGGTCGCGCTGGCGGATCCGAAGAGCGGCAAGCCGACGCGCGTGCGCTTTGAAACCAAGGACGGCAAGAAGGTGCGTGTCGCCGTGAAGTCCGGGGAGACGATCAGTGGCTGATAAATACACCCCGCGCATGCGGACCCGCTATGACGATGTGATCGTCAAGGCGATGACCGAGAAATTCGGTTACAAGAATGCGATGGAAGTCCCGAAGATCGAAAAGATCACGCTCAACATGGGCGTCGGCGAAGCCACGCAGGACAAGAAGAAGGTCGAATCGGCAGCTGCAGAAATGGAGCTGATCGCCGGCCAGAAGCCTGTCGTGACCAAGGCAAAGAAGTCGATCGCCCAGTTCAAGCTGCGCGAAGGCATGCCGATCGGTTGCAAGGTGACCCTGCGCCGCGAGCGGATGTACGAATTCCTCGACCGCCTGATCACCATCGCAATGCCGCGCATCCGCGATTTCCGTGGCGTGTCGGCGACGAGCTTCGACGGTCGTGGCAATTATGCCATGGGCCTGAAAGAGCAGATCATCTTCCCCGAGATCAACTATGACCGCATCGATCAGGTGCGCGGCATGGACGTGATCGTCACCACCACCGCCCGTACGGACGAAGAAGCCCGCGAACTGCTCAAGCTGTTCGGCTTCCCCTTCCCGATCGAAGCGCAGGAAAAGGAAGCCGCCTGATTCCTTCGGGACCAGGCAGGCTCTTTCAAGAAGGAAAGAGAACTTAAGTCATGGCGAAACTGAGTTCGATGAACAAGAACGAGCGTCGCAAGCAGCTGGTGAAGAAATATGCCGGCCGTTACGCGAAGCTGAAGGCGATTGCGGCAGACACGTCGCTCGACGATGGCGAGCGTCTGATCGCGCGCCTCAAGATGGCGGAAATCCCGCGCAATGGTAACCCGACCCGCATCCGTAACCGGTGCGAGCTGACGGGCCGCCCGCGCGCTTATTATCGCAAATTCCGGCTTTGCCGTATCCAGCTCCGCGATCTGGCCAACAAGGGCCTGATTCCCGGTGTTGTGAAGTCGAGCTGGTAAGGGACTGACAAGATGGCAATGACCGATCCTTTGGGTGATATGCTCACCCGCATCCGCAACGGCCAGCAGGCGAAGAAGGACAGCGTCCTGACGCCGGCTTCCACCTTGCGCGTCCGCGTTCTCGATGTTCTCCAGCGCGAAGGCTATATCCGCGGCTACAGCGAAGAAGCGCTGGGTGCCAAGGGCCAGCACAAGGGCATCCGCATCGAACTGAAATATTTCGAAGGGCAGCCGGCGATCCGCCATGTGGCGCGCGTTTCGAAGCCGGGCCGCCGCATCTATTCGGGTTCGAAAGAACTGCCGATCGTGCGCAACGGCCTGGGCATCACCATCGTGTCGACCCCGCGCGGCGTTCTCTCGGACGCCGAAGCACGCGAACATAATGTCGGCGGCGAAGTGCTGGCGGAGGTGTTCTGATGTCGCGCATTGGTAAAAAGGCAGTGGGCATTCCCAGCGGCGTCACCGCCGCGATCGACGGCGGTCAGCTGTCGGTCAAGGGCCCCAAGGGCACGCTCGCGATGCCGCTTTCCGACCTCATCAACTATGAAGTCGCCGAAGGCAGCATCTCGGTTCAGCCCGCGAACAGCACCCGCGAAGCTCGCGCTTTCTGGGGCATGCAGCGCACGCTGGTTCAGAACCTGATCACGGGTGTGACCGAAGGCTTCACCAAAGTCCTCGAAATCACCGGCGTCGGCTATCGTGCCAACGCACAGGGCAAGAATCTGAAGCTGCAGCTTGGCTACAGCCATGATGTCGATTTCGCGGTGCCCGAGGGCATCGAGATCAAGACGCCGGACAATACGACGATCGAGATCACCGGCATCAACAAGCAGCAGGTCGGTCAGGTCGCGGCAGAAATCCGTCGCTGGCGTAAGCCGGAGCCCTATAAGGGCAAGGGCATCAAATATCGCGGCGAGTACATCTTCCGCAAAGAAGGCAAGAAGAAGTAAGCCATGGCACATCTTACCCAATTCGAAAAACGCCGTCAGCGCGTTCGTACCGCCCTCCGCAAGCGGGCCGGTGGGCGCGCGCGCCTTTCGGTTCACCGTTCGGGCCGCCACATCTATGCGCAGCTTATCGATGACGCCGCCGGCCAGACGCTGGCCGCTGCCTCGACGCTCGACAAGGATGTCCGCGGCAAGACCGGCGCGACGACGGCTGCTGCTGCCGATGTCGGCACGCGCCTCGCCGCTGCCGCCAAGAAGGCGGGCGTGACGCAGGTCGTGTTCGACCGCGGCGGTTTCCTGTTCCACGGGCGCATCAAGGCGCTGGCCGACGCGGCACGCGAAGGCGGATTGGAGTTCTGATTATGGCAGACGAAGTACAGAACGTCGAAGGCGCTCCCGAAGCTGCCCCCACCGATGGCCAGGCTCCGCGCCGCGGCCGTGGCGGCGGCCGCGATGGTGGCCGTGGCGGTCGTGACGGTGGCCGTGGCCGCCGCGACGATCGTCGTCCGCGCGACGAAGATGGTGGCGAAGAGCTGATCGAAAAGCTGGTTCACATCAACCGCGTTTCGAAAACGGTGAAGGGCGGTAAGCGCTTCGGTTTCGCCGCGCTCGTCGTCGTTGGTGACGGCAAAGGCCGCGCCGGTTTCGGCCATGGCAAGGCACGCGAAGTGCCGGAAGCCATTTCGAAGGCAACCGCTGCGGCGAAGAAGGCGATGATTCGCGTTCCGCTGCGCGATGGCCGCACGCTGCACCATGATGGCCTCGGCCATTTCGGTGCCGGCAAGGTGACGGTTCGTTCGGCTCCCGCCGGTACGGGTATCATCGCTGGTGGCCCGATGCGCGCCGTGTTCGAAAGCCTGGGCGTTGCCGATGTGGTGACCAAGTCGAACGGCACGTCGAACCCCTACAACATGATCCGTGCGACCTTCGAGGCGCTTGGTGAACAGACGAGCCCGAAGTCGGTGGCACAGCGTCGCGGCAAGAAGGTTTCGGACCTGATCAAGCGTGGCGGTGCATCCGATCGCGCTGCCGAGGCCGAAGCCGCGGCGGTGACGGAGTAAGACAATGGCTGACAAGAAAATCAAGATCCGCCAGATCGGTTCGCCGATCCGTCGTCCCAAGAGCCAGCGTGCCATCCTGACCGGCCTCGGCCTGGGCAAGATGCGCCGCGAGGTCGAACTCATCGACACCCCCGAAGTGCGCGGCATGATTCGCAAGCTGCCGCACATGGTGGAAGTGATCGAAGGCTAAGGCGTCAGTGAAGCTCTATCGCCTGTTGACCGGCCCCGACGACAGCGCCTTTTGCGCGCGCGTCGAAGGTTTGCTCAACAGGGGGTGGCAGCTTCACGGCAGCCCGGCTATGAGCAACGTCGATGGCCGTGCCTATGTGGCGCAGGCTATTGTGATGGAAAAGGCCGGGGATTATCCCGGCTTTCAGCCGTCGAGTGAAATCGAACCGGACTGAGCCCGCAAACGGCGGCCAGTCCCGAGCGCGACAAAAGCGAAAGCGAGTGCAATGACTATCAAACTTAACGATCTTCGTGACAATAATGGCGCCCGCAAGGGCCGGATGCGCGTCGGACGCGGCATCGGTTCGGGCAAGGGCAAGACCGCCGGCCGTGGCCAGAAGGGCCAGAAGGCACGCAGCGGCGTTGCGATCAACGGGTTCGAGGGTGGCCAGATGCCGCTCCACATGCGTATCCCGAAGCGCGGCTTCAACAATATTTTCGGCAAGGATTTCGCGATCGTCAATCTGGGAATGATCCAGAAGCTGGTCGACGCGAAGAAGCTCGACGCGAAGGCTGTGATCGATCACGCCGCGCTGAAGGCTGCTGGCCTTGCCCGTGGCGGCAAGGACGGCGTCCGTCTCCTCGCCAAGGGCGAACTCACTGCGAAGCTGAACTTCGCCGTTGCTGGCGCGTCGAAGGGCGCGATCGAAGCAGTCGAAAAGGTCGGTGGTAAGGTTGAACTGCCTGAACCGAAGGCCGAGGCGACCGATGGCAAGAAAGCCCAGCGCAAGGCTGCTGCAGCCGCAAAGAATTGATCCCTGCCGCGGGGGGGCGGGTGGCCCGCCCCCCCCGCCAAGGGCAAAAATGGGCGGTGCCCCTGGGCGTGGGGCCGCGCGCCCCCCC
>NZ_JBPULG010000003.1:0-689063 GCF_051550705.1 Sphingopyxis selenitireducens | reverse complement strand
ATCGCGTAAGGGGGTCCCTTTTGCGCGCCGATAGGGGGTCCCGTTTGCACGCCGATTGACAATCCAAAGATGACCGACATCATCGAAACGCTTCGAAAGAAGATGGAAGCAGCGGTCGATGCACTCGGTTTCGAAGAGGCACGGCGATGCCGAGACCAGATCAATCTCTTGCGGGGCGGAGCGACCCCTGATGATGCCGGTGCAGCAGACTTTTCGGGCATCGAGCGGCAACAGGCTGGGGCTATGGGGCTCGGCACGAGCCAACAACGTATGACCCCGCCTCCGGGGTGGAAGCCGCCTCCGAAACCTGACCCGATGACGAAAGGCCGATCATCGCGCGGAGGCAAGCGTGGAAGATAAAGCACGCGACGCCGTACTCGCCTTGCTGGCCTCGCGCGTGCCCGATGGTTCGGTATGTCCAAGCGAGGTCGCGCGCGCGATCAATCCCGGGCCTCACTGGCGTGAAGCGATGGCCTCCGTCCACGCAACGATCGATCGGTTGGTCACCGAAAAAATGGTGCGATTGAGCTGGAAGGGCCAGCCCCTCACCCACCGCGAAGGCCCCTACCGCATCAGCAGGCCAATCAAAAACTAACGCGCCCAACATAACCTGTGTTTATTGCCACTGATCACTAGGGGCCTAAGTTCGCAGGTTTAATGCCTCCACGCGACCCTGGAGGCAAAAGGGGCATCTTTCGGCGGGAGACCCCTCCACGTTGAAAGAAGAGAGGGCTCTGCCATGCCCTTTGCTTTTCAACGTCAGCCTGCTTCTCTCGCGGTGGCTTCCAAGAGTGCAATACGCTCGCGGCAAACCAACTCAACGATGCTTGCCAGATCCGACACGCGTTCGCCAAGCCACGCGAGCTCCTCCTCGGAAATGCTGTAGTGCTTCGAATAGCGAGCCTTGATATAGGCTTCCTTCAGCTTCTCGAAGTGGGCGCGATCAGCTTTCGTCTCGCGGGGCCATGCATCAATCAAGCGATCGTCCGCCCTTTCGGCGTGTGTTCGGAGGAATGCGAGATTGTGGATGTGGGGAGTATAGAAAGTGCGGACCAGTAGGACGCAATGATAGAGGCGCTCCGTAGCCTGATGTAAGTCGAAAGCGGCCTTCTTCAGCCAGCCCTGCTGGATAGCGTAGTCGGCTGAACCGCTAAACTCGCGAGCGCTCGGCAACCACTCCTCAAAATATTCCCGCGCCATCTCAAGCGCCGCGTGCGGCGTCTTCGGCTGCGGCTCTGCAAGCTCGCTGTCCTCGGCCTCATACAGCGCGATCCCGTCACGTGCGACGTCCATGAAGAAATAGCGACCCTGCGACAGCCCGCCATTCACCTCTTCCAGACTATGCACGATGAAGTTCACCGGCGTGCGCAGCATCTTGGTCACCGACAGTTCGCGAATGAGCCGGTCATCGAGCTTCGACCAATAGTCCGCACGATCGGTCAGCCGCTTGTCGTTGACGATGATGAGCAAGTCGTAATCCGACTGATAGCCCTTGGCGGTATGCGGCTCGTCGACCCAACCGCCGCGCGCGTAGCTGCCGTAGAGAATGATCTTCGAAATGCGCCCCTTCTTCTTCCATCCCTGCGTCGCGAGCGCCAGCGCATCCTCGAATTCTTCGAAGATGATCTCGACGACACGTTCGAGTTCGCGCTGCTTGTGCGGGGGAAGATGGTCGGTACTGCTTTTCATCGTCGTCACCCTATCAAGGCGGCAGCATCCGCGCACCAGCATATTGCAGCCAATGCGGGGATAAGCCGGGATATTCTCCGACCTCCGTCAATCGGCGGGGTTCCAGAGCAAGACATAGGCGTCAGTATTGTCCTGGCCTGCCCCGCGCGCGAGGTTCGCATAGAGCCGCCGCTGCCCGAATTCGGGGGCTTCGAGCGCGAGCGAGACATAGCGCCGCTCGGACGCAGCGGCGAGGCGGACCCACCCCGCACCGATCTCGATGTCGTCGGAGTAGACGCGGTAGTCGGGCTGGACGTCGCTCCCCTTGCCACGATTGCAGCGGATTTCGATCGGCACCCGGATCGACAGGGTACGAAGCTCGCCAACGAACCCCTTCTCGATCGTGCCGCTGACGAAGCCGATGGCTCCCATGATCTGTCTCCTGCCTTTTCCCGCGAGCCCGTCCCGCGGCGCAGGGAGGGAGCCGGGGCGCCGTCAGGCGCCGGCGCACCCGCAGGGCCGCAACGGCAGTGGAGGACGGGCGCAGCCCGTTGCGCCGGGGCCGAGCCCCGGCAGACGCCTCAAGCGCGGGACGGGACCGCGGTCAGGAACGAAGATCGTGCGGACGTCTTGGCAAGCGTCAGAAGCTGTCGAAAGCTAAGCCCCCGCGCCGCCCGACCAGTGGTGTCCGCCCCCGTCGCGCCATCCGAGGTACAGGCCGAGAAGCACGAGAACAGCAGCGATGCCGGCTGCCGCGGCGACCACGGAAGCCTGCTGGCCGCCGGCGGCATATATGGCGGCGAGTGCCCACAGAAAGACCAGCGCGAAGGGAGGATTGCCCTTCCCGCGCGCAAGTGCCGCCGCCGCAATCATGCCGCCGACCACGACGACCGCGGCCGAAATCACTGACGAAGCGTCAGGCTGCGCATTCACGCCATAGAAACGCAGGGTCGCGGCGACGTTCACGATCGATGCCGCGGTCAACCAGGCTGCGAGCGCCGAAAGCGGAAGGACCGCCCCCCAGCGTTCGGCCGCGGTGAAGCCCGCAGGCCAGTCGGCGATCCGGCGATAGGCGATCAGGCTCGAAATCAGCGAACCGAAGATGATGATCGTCGAAACGATGTCGATGTCGTTCAGTTGCACCCACGTCGCCCACAGGGCATTGCCGAGAAAGGCGCCAGCAGCGGGCCAGCGAAGCGCCGCGAAAAGCATATTGGCGCGTCCGGCGGCGGTGAATTGCAGAGCAGCGAACACCAGCGATCCAAAATAGAGTGCCCCCCATATCGAAAAGGCCCAGCCTGCGGGCGTGATCAGTGTCTGGACGACATCGGACCGGTCGCCGACGGGCGTGCCGATCCCGATCG
The DNA here is from genome assembly GCF_051550705.1 of Sphingopyxis selenitireducens. Classification (NCBI taxonomy): domain Bacteria; kingdom Pseudomonadati; phylum Pseudomonadota; class Alphaproteobacteria; order Sphingomonadales; family Sphingopyxidaceae; genus Sphingopyxis; species Sphingopyxis selenitireducens. The sequence continues at coordinate 686,031 of NZ_JBPULG010000003.1, read as the reverse complement.
CGGGCAGAGAGGCCGCGGCGATCTGCGCGAGGGCGCAAAGCAGGACGAGCGCGCGCGAGGGATCGGCGGCGGGTGCGGGCGTGGCGATGCTGTGGCTCATTCCACTTCAACCGGCGCCGCGCCGCTTCGTTCCCGGCACGCCCCCGGCAAAAATGAGAGGGCTCGGCCGACAAGAGGGTCTGCAATGCGATCACGCCATCGACGCACTGCGTCGGCGTCCGGATGATCGCAATCAGTCGAGCGGCCGGGCCGCATCGTCCATCCCAGAGCCAGCGGGGGTGAGGATGATTTCCGGCGCCACCCCGTCAACCTCGACCAGATCGTCGCCGACAAGCACCCCGGTTATGCGCACGCGCTTCTCGACATGATCGACCGGAGTGCGGCGAAGGTCGAGCTGCCAGCGGCCGCCAAGGTCGCGGCGAAGGGCGAAGCCCCCTGCCACGCGAAGCAAGGTTCCCGACTCGTCGATACGTGATCCGATGCCCGCCATTGCGAAACCTTAGCCCAATCCGGGATGCCCGGCCAGCCAGCTGAAACCGCGCTGCGCCGAAGGTCCCCAATCACACCCCATCCCGGTCACCTCGCCTGGAATATTGTCAGGCCGGCAGATCGAGCGCGCATTGCACGCCCTTGGGGTCGAATTCGATGTGCGCAGTCCCGCCCTGCGCGCGAAGTGCGCGTTCGAGCATGCGCGTCCCGAAGCCCGTGCGGGTCGGCGGCGCGACCGCCGGCCCTCCCTGTTCGCACCAGTGGAGGCGCAGCCGGTCGCGGCCTTCCTCCTCGGTAATGTCCCAGCGGACATCGACGGAGCCGGCATCGCCCGAGAGTGCGCCATATTTGACGGCATTGGTTCCAAGCTCATGGAGTACCATCGCCAGCAGCAGTGCGCGCGACGCCGGAAGTTCGGTATCTTCTCCCGCGAGGCCGATGCGTCCCGGCTTCATCTTGTCGAAGGCATGGAGCGCCCGCTCGATCATTTCGCTAGCCGACACGGTCCCCCAGTGGCGTTCGGTGAGCAGATCGTGCGCATCGGAGAGAGCGCGCACCCGCGCCTCGAACGACTGGCATTCGGCGGGCGGCGTCTCGCGGAAGGTCTGCGAGGCGATCGCCTGTACCATGGCGAGGGTGTTTTTCACGCGGTGGCGCATCTCGGAAAGCGTAAGGCGCAGTTCTTCCTCGGCCTTCCCGCGCGCCGCGATCTCGAAGCGCGCTGCCTCGTGGAGATGGGCATTGTCCATGGCAACCGCGGCCTGCGCCGCGACCCCCTCGACCAGCGCCTCGACCTCGGCGTTGAAGATGCCGGGCTCGTCATGGCCGAAGAAGAGGCCGCCATGAACAGCTCCCGAGCGCGAGACGACGGGCACCGCGAGATAGCTGACGACTGGCAGATGCCCCTCGGGCATTCCGAAATGCGGAGCGCTGTGGCCATAGCGCGGATCGCGGCGAATATCGTCGGAACGAATGGTCCCTTCGCCGCGAAAGGTCGGATCGAAGACCGCGGTGTTGCGCGGCATGCCGAAGCGCTCGAACGCTTCGCGCGGCGCACCCGAGAGCGAAAAGAGCAGATAGCTTTCGCCCGTTTTATCGAGAACATTGTAGAAGAAGGCCCCGAAGCGCGCGCCGCTGAGTTCGGTCGCGATCTCCGTCACCGCTTCGACGATGCGTTCGAGATCGAGATCCTGCGAGACGATCTGCGCGACGCGATTGAGCTGGGCGAGGTGCTCGGCCTGGCGCGCGAGCTGAGCCTCGACCGCCTTGCGCTCGGTGATGTCGCGCGCAATCTTCGAGGCCCCGATGATCGTGCCGTCGGCGCGCCGTACCGGCGAGACGGTGATCGAGAGATCCACAAGGCTTCCATCCTTGCGGCGGCGCACGGTTTCGAAATGCTTGACCCGCTCCCCCGCCTTGACCCGCTCGATGATCGCGCTTTCCTCGTCGTGCCTGTCCTCGGGGATCAGTTTCAGGATCGACTGTCCGACGATCTCGCTGGCCGAGTAGCCGAACATCCTCTCGGCCGCCGGGTTCCAGCTGGTGATGATGCTATCAAGCCCTTTGCTGATGATCGCATCATCGGATCCTTCGACAAGCGCGGCGAGATGCGCACCGGTTTCGATCACTGCCACGGACGGGCCGCGATCTGGGTTTTCGGGCTCGATCACGACTTCATCCTGCATTGACAACAGCCCCTGCCCCACTATCCCGAATCGAGAATTTCGACTGTTCGAGAAACCCTTGAACTCTTGATGCGTTCCGCCGACACTGCCAAGCGCCCTGCCAGTTGCCGAGCGTCTGCTCCCATCCGATCCATGACACAGGGCCACCGCCATCACCGGACCGAACATAAATGCTCCCGCGCGCTGCACCGCCCTCGTCGCCGAGGATGAATGGCTCGTACGCATCAACATCGTCGAGGCGCTCGAAACGGCAGGATTTACGGTGCGCGAGGCGGAATCAGCCGAAGATGCGCTGCTGCTGATCGCCGAAGCGCTGCCGCAGGTGCTGGTGACGGATATCCGCCTCGCCGGAGCACTCGACGGCTGGTCGCTTGCCGAGGAATATCGGCGCGGCCACCCCGCCGGAGGCGTCGTCTATGCCTCGGCAAATGTGCCGCTGACGACGCGCCAGGTCGACGGCAGCTTTTTCTTCTCCAAGCCCGTCCTCATGACTGCGCTTGTCGATGCCTGTCTCGGCCTTTGCGGCGACCAGAACCATACGCCTTCCTGAAAGGACCGGACGGCGAGCCCGACGAATGACAATCCTCGCGCGTTCAACGAGGCAGCGGGGACCGGGTTCAGGCGGCTGCGGCGCCGGATGGCACGGGGGAAACCACTGGCCCGTGAGCCTTGGCGGGAGCGCCGTGAAGTTTCCAGAGATTAATCTCGGTCTTGCTCATCCGCACGAGCAGGCGGTCGCCATCCCAAAGCTCGACCTCGCAGCAGCTTCGCTCGTTCAGCGCCGCCTGGAACGCCTGATAGGGATCGTCGGCCTGGAAATCGACGCGGCGCGGCGCCGTGCTGTCGTGGGTGAACAACAGGAGATGAAAAGGACGCATAGATGCTCCTGTCGTGTCGGGAGCAGGCGCGACCCGGCTCTCGGTAAGGGATCGATCGGCAGGCCGTATGCAACGGATGGGACTACGGCATTATGCCGGAACCACGAGAAGCCGATCTGGGTGGAGCCGCAGCCGAGTCTTGATTAGCATATTTCCCCAGGTGCAAGCCGGTTAATCGCTATGATCGAGATCAACCCGAGGCCGCTCACCGTGGTCCGGAAGCGACAAACCGGAGCAGAGGGAGTGCACGCTGCCTCGCCAGCCATGCCGGCATGCGAATTCCCGCCCGGTCAATGCTGATCGGCCATTACATGGCCTTCGCGCGCGCGCAGCCAGTTGTGCAGCCGCGTCGCCGCCGCCGCGCCATGTCCCGTGGCGGTACTGATCTGGTCGAGTCCCGCGAGAACATCGCCGGCACCATAGACCCCGGGCATGAGCGGCTCGGCAAAGGCGTCGGCGGGAAGGCAGCGATTGGCGTCGCCTTCGAGCCCCAGCCTGGCCAGCAGTTCGCTCCGCGGCTGCGACCCAAGCGCGGGATAAAGCGTATCGAAGACGCGCGGCGCCTGCGCGCCCGCGAGCTGCACCTCGATCCGTCCGTCGCTGTGAACAAGGCGGAGCAGCTGCCGGTCCTCGATCCGGACGTCGCTTGCCTCGAGCTCGGCGCGCTGTCCTTCGGTCAGGGCGACCTGCCATTTGGGGATCAGCGTGACGTCGTCGGTATATTGGCGGAGGAACATCGCCTCGGCGGCACCGTGGAGATCGGATCCCAGCACCGCGATGCTGCGGCCGCGATGCTCATACCCGTCGCAGATCGGGCAGTAGCGGACCGCCCCGCTGCGCACCGCCGCGTCATGCTCTCCAGCCTCGACGACCGCCTCGTTTGTGACGACGCCCGTCGCGAGGATCAGGCCGCGCGCCGAGAGGCGGCGACCGTCCTCGACCTCGGCCGTGAACTTATCGCCGTCCCCGGCACCCGACAGACGCTCGACGCGCCCGACCTCGATCACCGCGCCATAGCGCTCGGCCTGAACGGTCAGGCGCGCCACGAGGTCCGCGCCCGATATGCCCTCGGGAAAGCCCGGCACGTTCCACGCCATGGGGGCGCCGAGCGCCCGCGAGCGGCCGTCGTGGAGCACGCGGACGCGGCGGCGATAGCGCGCCAGATAGAGCGCCGCGGTGAGCCCCGCGGGGCCTGCGCCCACGACGATTGCATCGCAATCGAGCGCATCCTCGCGCTCGCGCTCCGGCGCGCGCGCCGACCTCGACCCTGCCCCGCCTTTTCCGCCGCCTCCCGGCGCGCCGTCGCCGCCCGCCTTCATCGCTGCTGCGGCCTGATATCGTAAGAGGCGACGCGCACGTCGGCGGTGAGCGCGGCGGCGAGCGCGTCGGCACAATTCTCGTCATAGCCCGCAGCGATGGCGGTGAACCCCGGCGCGCCGCCGCTGCGGCGCTGTTCGACCGTGATCGCCTTCAGACCCTCGGCGGCGAGCAAGGCCGCCACCTCGCTCGCGGCGATTTGCGTCCCCGGTTCATATTCGAGCGTGATATGCGCAATGCGCCGCTGCGGCGCGTGGCGCTCGGTCCAGGTTACCGCGGCGAGCACGAAGAAGGTCGCGACGCCCCCGAAGATCGCGAGCTCGTAGAAACCGACCCCGAACAATATGCCGAGCGTCGCGGTCATCCAGAGTGACGCCGCGGTGGTGAGGCCGCGAACATTCAGCCCTTCGCGAAATATGACCCCGCCACACAGGAAGCCGATGCCGGTGAGCACGCCGTGCGCCATGCGGACGGGATCGATGCGGACGACCTCGGTGGGCGTATCGGTGAGCCACTCCATCTGGTGCACGGCCGAGAGCATCAGCAGGCAGCAGGACAAGGCGACGAGAATATGGGTGCGTAGCCCGGCGGGGCTTGCGCGATATTCGCGCTCGCCGCCGATGATCGCGCCAGCGATCACTGCGCCGAGGATCGGCCAGAGCAGGTCGGGATCGAGGAGGTCCAGCTCAGACACCGCGCATCAGTCCAGGGATTAGCGGCAAAAGTTCGCGCGCGAGATAGCCGAGCGGCCCCATGGTTTCGCCGAGGCGGCGCCCGGCCTCGCCGTGCAGCCAGATGCCCCATGCCGAGGCTTCGAGAGGCGTGAGCCCCTGCGCGCCGAGCCCCGCGATCAGCCCCGCCAGCACGTCACCCGACCCGCTGACCGCAAGCCCGAGACCGCCGCCAGCATAGGCAAGGCATTTGCCCTCGGCGATGAGATGGCTGGTCGCGCCTTTCACCATCACCGCGGCGCCGAACCGGTCTGCGGCCTTGGCGAGCGCCGCGAGGGGATCGGCCGCTACCAGATCCTTCTCGATGTCGAGCATCGCAGCGAGCTCGCCCTCGTGCGGGGTCAGGACCATGTGCCCGGCGCGCGCGCGGATCGCCTCGGTATGCGCCGCGGCAGCACGGAGCGCGAAGGCGTCGAGCAGCAGGAACATGTCTCCGGGCAGCTCCGGCAGCAACGCCTCGAGTAGCATCTGGACGATATCGGCATCGATCATCGCCGGCCCGAAGACGATCGCATCGTGCAGCGCCATTTCGGCGATCAGCAGCTTGGCCGCCTCGGGCGCGATCTCGCCGGCTTGGGTTTCGGGAAGCGCGGCGACCGCGCAGGAGGGAAAAGCGATGCCGATCGGGATCGCGGCCGAGGCGATCGTCGCGATGGTCACCTTCCCTGCCCCGGCCCGAAAGGCGGCCTCGGCGGTGAGCAGCATGCCGCCGGGTACGCGCCGGCTGCCACCGACCACCAGCACCCGGCCGCGCCCATTCTTGTCGACATTGTCACGATGATCTGGGAGCGGGTTCGCCTTGAGCCACGCGCTATCGAGCGGCACCACGTCAGCCACGCGCGGCCACCATCGCATCGGGCTCGCTAGTCACCGGAACCTCGCCCTCCATCGGCGCGGTCACATTATAGCGGGACAGTACGAGATTGCCGTCGCGGCCCGCTTCGGGATCGAAGCGATATTCGGTGGTCGCGCAGTTGGCGACGTCGCCCTGCTTGTCGATCGCCAGAATCTCGGCCTCGCCGAGATTCTCGATGATCGTGCGGAGGCAAAGCACGACGACTTGATGTGCGACGATCATCACCCGGCGCCCGCCATAATGGAGCGACACGGTATCGAGCAGCGAACGGAGGCGGAGGATCACGTCGCACCAGCTCTCGCCGCCCGGCGGGCGATGATAGAATTTGCCGAGCGCAAGCCGGAACTCCGCCTGCTCGGGGTGCGCCGCCTCGATGCCGAGCCGGGTCAGTCCGTCGAGAATGCCGAACTCCTTCTCGCGAAGACGCTCGTCGATGCAGATTTTCTCATCTGGGGCGCATCCGCCAGCGCCGCGAAATATCTCGGCGGTCTGCACGGCGCGAACATAGGGCGAGGCCAGCATGATCTCGGGACGGCCATCCTCTTCTCCTGAAGCGAACCATGAGCCAAGCGCCCGCGACTGCTCTTCGCCGAGCTTCGATAGCGGGACGTCGACGTCGCGATGGTCGAGCGCAATGCGAAGCTCGCCCGCGGCATCGGCAGCATCGCGCGCAACATTCCCGGCGCTCTGGCCGTGGCGTACCACCCAGAGGACCGAAGGCCAACGCGGCGTCATCGAAAATCCTTCCTCGTCATCGAGACGCTAACGCCTCCGGCGCCAAACTCGTTGCCTTGCGTTTGCGCCTCGTCCGCCGAGCGATCCCCGGGACCGCCGGGGCGCCCCTCCTTCCCGGCAACTGCGGAAGCTACTTGGACCGCGATGCCCGTCCGTGCCTGTCCGCGACCGGGAGCCGGGAGAAACGCGGCAAGGAACTTCGACCGCCGTCGGGCGATTTTGATGCTTGCCGGCCGCCGGCGACAGCCCGCAGAGGACAAAAGCATGAAGAAACTCGTCGCCTTCGATCTCGACGGAACCCTTGCGGAAAGCAAACAGCCGCTCCTCCCCGAGATGGGGGCTGCGCTCGCTAAGCTCCTGAGCGTTGCCGAGGTCGCCGTGATCTCCGGCGGCGACTGGCCGCAGTTCGACAAGCAGGTCGCGAGCCGCCTTCCGGCAGACGCCGATCGCGACAGGCTCTGGCTGATGCCGACGACGGGCACGAAGCTTTTCGTCCACCGCGCCGGCGCTTGGACGCCGCTGTACGCCGAGCTCTTCGAAGAGGAAGAGAAAGCGCGCATCCTCGCGGCCTTCGATGCATCCCTCGAGGCGACGGGTTTCGTGCCCGAGGAGGTCTGGGGCGAGCGTATCGAGGACCGCGGCAGCCAGATCACTTTCTCCGCGCTCGGCCAGCGGGCGCCGATCGAGGCCAAGGAAGTCTGGGACCCCGATTTCGCAAAGCGCCGGATGATCCAGGCGGATCTGCGCACGCGGCTTCCCGGCCTCTCGATCAATATGGGCGGCGCAACGTCGATCGACATCACCCGCGAAGGCGTCGACAAGGGCTATGGCCTCAAGAAGCTCAGCGCCGCGAGCGGCATCGCCCTCGGCGACATGATCTTCATCGGCGATGCCATCTTTCCCGGCGGCAATGACTATCCAGCAAAGCTGCTCGGGCTCGACACCGTGCGGGTGCGCGATCCGCAGGAAACGATCGCGGTGATCGAGGGTATCACCGCGTGCCTCGCCTGAGCGAGCCGCAGCGGCGCAGCGGCAGCCTAGGCCGATAGCGCGGACTTCGCCAGCCGCGCCGCGGGACCCGAGCGCGTCCACTGCTGGAGGCGAACCGCCAAAAGCGTATAACTTCGATCAACCCTTGGCCTCCGGGCGCAACAAGCAGGGGGAGCGCGGGGTTTCCGAAATGGCCCGTTCCGGGCCGCATGGAAAGGATGCGTCATGGCACAGAATGACAAGAAAGACGGCAAGCAGCAGGGCGGCTCGTCCGGCAAGGGCAGCCAGCAGCAGCAGGACGGCGGCAAGAGCCAGTCGGGCGCCGGCAAGCAGTCGGGAGCCAAGGACCAGGGCAAGCAGAGCCGCTGAACGCGGGTCCCCTCCCCGCGCGAAAGACCGGGCCGCGGCAGCTGCCGCGACCCGGTCTTTCGCGCGGTTCAGAAGGTGGCGCGTCCGACGACCCCCAAGACAGATCGAGGACAGATCGAGGAGAGACAAGATGAAGAATTGGATAGGAGCTGCGGCGCTTGCCGCGCTCGTCGCCGGATGCGGCGGCCCCGACACCAGCGAAGCGGACCAGACGGCCGCTCCGGCGGACACGGCCCTGTCCGCGCCCGACGCTGCGCCCCCCGCCGCCTCCCCGGCGGCGAGCACGGCCGACTATATCGCCAAGGCCGGTGCCGGCGATCTCTGGGAGATCGAATCCTCGAAGGCACTGCTCGCCAAGTCGAAGGATGCGAAGGTCAGGACCTTTGCCGAAATGATGATCGATCATCATGCCAAGTCGACCGCCAAGGTGAAGGCGGCGGCCGAGGCCGCCGGCGCCGAGGTCCCGGCGCCCAAGCTCGATTCCGACCAGGAGAAAATGCTCGCGGATATCAAGGCCGCCGATTCGGCGGGGATCGACAAAATCTATCTCGGCCATCAGAAGACGGCGCATGATGCCGCGCTTGCGCTGCATCAGGGCTATGCCGCGTCGGGCGAGGCGATAGCGCTCAAGCAAGCCGCCGCCGAGATCGTTCCCGTCGTCGAGGCGCACCGCACCGAGCTCGGCAAGCTCGCGCCCTGAGCGCCGACGCCATCATCATGACGACAAGACCGGGCGGGAAATCCGCCCGGTCGTTCGTCATACCATCCCAGATAAGGATCACCAATGACTCAACGGATCAGCCCCCGCAGCGGCGCCGCTTTCCCGCTTCCGCGAGGTGCCACCCTTTGTGTGATCGATCCCGAAGGCGGTCAGGTCAGTGATCTGCTGGCCTTCAGTGCGGCAGATCCGCGCGAGGCGATCTCGAACGGGCGGACCTTCGACTATGAGGAAAGCATCCGCCTGACGGAAGGCAACCGCCTCTGGTCGAACCGCTCGAACGCGCTGCTCGAGATCGTCGAAGACAGCTGCGGCGTGCATGATTTCCTGCTGACGCCGTGCAGCGAGGCGACCTTCCGTCATTTTTATGCCGACAAGCCCGTCCATCGCGGCTGCTTCGGCAATCTCGCCGAAGCGCTCGAACCCTATGGAATTGCCGCCGACGCCATCCCCGTCGCCTTCAACCTGTTCATGAATGTGCCGGTCGGCAGCGATGGCAAGATCCGCGTCCTCCCGCCGACGACGAAAGCCGGCGATTTCATCCGTCTTCGCGCGCTCGACGACCTCGTCATCGGGCTGACCGCCTGTTCGGCCTATGACAGCTGCGGCGGCAGCTTCAAACCGATAGACTACAGGATCGAATGAAACAGAGAGCGGTCGGTCGGCAGCAGGAGATTGCAGCGCGCCAGCCCGACCGCACCAGATCTTCGCGACCGCCTAGCGGCTTCCTCCAACCGGCGCATCCGCCCCCTTGCCAGGCGGCGGCGTCTCGGGCTCGGCGGCGCGCCCGCCGCCGCCCTGCGGATCGCTGTCATAATCCTCGGCATTGCCCTTGCCGCCGGCGCCCGCGCCGCTTCCGCTAACCGGACCGCTGCCGGTGCTGCGGCGCCGTCCGCGATTGGCGGCGCCCGAGACGTCGCCTGCCTCGCGTTCGGCTGCGGGATAGCGATCGGGCGTCGTCGTCCCGACATTCTCGCGGCGTTCGACGGGCTCTTGCGGCAGCGACCCGTCGCCGGCGGATGCACCGCGCTTGCTGTCATCGGTATCGGTCATGAACGTCTCCTCTTCGCGGCTTGGGGCCTCATAGGCCTGATCAGTCTTGATTTCCCGACCCCGGCTCGGCAAGCTTTCGGTGCATTTCGGCCGTGGTCGCTTCGCTGAGAACGCCCGACGCCAGAACCTGTGCCTTGTTCTTGAGGCCGTGGACGACAGCATGCTCGCCCGCGAGCAGGGCATCCCAGCCCGTTTTCGCGACATCGGCGGGATCGTCCTTCTCCGACTGGCCCACCTTGGTGTCGAGCATGCCGGCGCGCTCGAAGAACCGGGTGTCGGTCGCGCCCGGCTTGAGGCACGTGATGGTGACGCCGCTGTCTTTGAGTTCGTTGCCTATGGCGGCGGCGAAGCTGTCGACGAAGGCCTTGGTGCCATTATACACCGCCTGAAAGGAGCCGGCGAGATGACCGGCGATCGAACCGGTGATCAGCACCTTGCCTTCGCCGCGCGCAACCATCGCCTTCAGGACCGGCTGAATCAGCAGCAGCGTGCCGGTGATATTGGTGTCGATGACGTGCCGCCATTCGGCCACCGGCTGGTCAAGAAAACCGTGCCCGAGGCCATGGCCCGCATTCGCAACGAGAATGTCGATCGGCCGTCCACCCGCCGCGGCCACGAGCCGTTCGACCCCGGCAGGGGTCGCCAGATCGGCCTCGACCGCCTCGACCTCGACGCCCTGGGCGAGGAGGCCTGCGGCGGCATCGACGAGCGGCTCATCGGCCGCGACGATGAGGTCGTAGCCATCCTTTGCCGCGAGAATGGCAATCTGGCGGCCGATCCCGCTCGAAGCGCCGGTGATGAGGGCAAGTTTACGCTCAGGCATGTTCCATCTCCTGCCGGGCAGTAATGGCCCCCTTTTCGAGGCCGGGCTTGAGGACGATCTTGGTGTAGAGATTCTGCTCGTCGTGCCAGTGCCGGTACATGTCGGCGGCGTCCTCGAGCGGCGCATGGTGCGAGATGAGCGAGACGGTATCGAACTTGCCGCCCTGGATCATATCGAGAAGCTCGCCCGAATAGCGCTGGACGTGCGTCTGGCCGCTCTTGACGGTGAGACCCTTCTCCATGAGCTGACCGAGCGGAAATTTATCCGCGAAGCCGCCGTAAACTCCGGGGATCGAGAGCCTGCCACCCTTGCGGCACGCAAGGATCGCCTGGCGCAAGGCATGGATACGCTCGGTCGACGAGAGCATCTTGACCTTCACCTGGTCGAGGATGTTGTCGACTGTGAACCCGTGGCTTTCCATGCCGACGCAGTCGATGCAGGCGTCGGGTCCGATGCCGCCGGTCATCTCGGCGAGCGCCTCGCGAACGTCGACCTGGGTGTAATCGAGGATCTCGGCGCCATATTTCTTGGCGAGCGCAAGACGCGTCGGGAAATGATCGATCGCGATCACGCGACCGGCACCGAGCAGCAGCGCCGACTGGATCGTGAACAGGCCCACGGGTCCGCAGCCCCATACCGCGACGGTATCGCCGGGCTCGATGTCCGCGTTGACCGCCGCCTGCCAACCCGTCGGGAGGATGTCCGAAAGGAAGAGCACGTCATCGTCGGCCAGGTCGTCCGGAATGACAACCGGCCCGACGTCCGAATAAGGAATGCGGACATATTCGGCCTGCCCTCCGGCATAGCCGCCGGTCAGATGCGCGTAGCCGAAGGCCGCGCCCATCGCGTGACCCATCATCAGCTCGGAGGCATCGCGCGTTTCAGAGGGGTTGCTGTTGTCGCAGGCACTGTACTGCTGCTTCTCGCAGAAGAAGCACTGGCCGCAGCTGATCGTGAAGGGAATGACGACGCGCTGGCCGCGCTTCAGCGTCGAGGAAGCGCCCGTCTCGACGACTTCCCCCATGAACTCGTGTCCGACGATATCGCCGGCGCGCATGCCCGGGATATAGCCATCGTAGAGATGGAGGTCCGAGCCGCAGATCGCGGTCGAGGTCACGGCGATGATCGCATCGCGCGGGTTGACGATTTCGGGGTCGGGGACAGTCTCGACGCTGATCTTGTGGCGTCCCTGCCAGGTAACGGCGCGCATGGCCTTCTCCTTGAGATATGATTGTGCTGCGTGGTCGACGTTCAGATGTGCGGCCCGGCGGCGCTCTCGGAGCTTCGTGCAGACGGCGAGGCATTGCTCGTCACTTCGCCGGTTTCCATGAGTTGCTTGAAGCGATGAAGGTCGCGCCGCGCCTGCACCTCGGGCTCGCGCTGGAGGAGCTTGGTGGCGAGCCGCCCGACCTTGCCCGTAGGCGGATCATAAGCGAGGATCAGGCTCACATAAGTGCCGCGGCCGGCAGGTGCGTCGGTGAAGCGGACCTCGCCGCTGTTCGCAATGTCGGACGCCGGCGTGCTTTGCCAGTAGATCGACTGGTCCGGGACGCGTTCGGTGATGCGGTTCACCAGCGTCACCTCGCGCCCGGCGGGCGCCTTGATCGTCCACTGCGAGACATCGTCGCCAAGATCGTCGACCGCGACCACATTCTCCATGAATTCGGGAAAGCGCTCGGGTGTCCAGGCGGCGTAAAGCTCGGCGCGCGGGCGGTTGATGAGCAAGGATTTGCCGAACAGCGCGCGGTCCGAAGGCTTGTCCAATGTCCAGTGCGGGGCGTCGGTCGCGATCGGCTCGCCTTCGCCGGCCTGCCTCGCTTGCCGGCGGCGCTGCCAGAGCGCGGCGCCTGTCGCCAGCGCGGCGATGCCGGCGCCGGCGGCGGCGAGCAGCAAGGGATCGGTCAAGTCGGTCTTATGTCTGGACATGGATCATCTCCCGCCCGGGAGCAGCCCGGGCGTCATCTGGGGAACGCCGACCCAGCCGGCGTCTTTTCGGGAAGCGCGGCCCCGCGTGCGAGGCGACACTCGACTGACGCCCACCTCCTGCGATCGTTCCGGCGGGACCAGATAAAATCAGAAGTTCGGCGCATCGACGGACCGAGCCGACCAGCGGCGCCCGCAAAGGCGAGCGATGCATCGGGAACAGGAAGGCCGAACATCATGAGCCGGTCTCCGCGTGCGGTGCCGCGACCGGCTTGGATTCGGGCGACTCCTTCTGGCGAAGGAAGATCGACAGGAGCACGAGCACGGCAGTCGAAAGAAACTCGCTCTGCCAGTTCTGGAATGATTCGAACCAGAGACCGGGCTCGCCAAGATAAGCGAAGGTGGAAAGGGCAATCTCGCCATGTTCGCGCGCCTCCTCCGCGGCGCTGCGGGCGCTTTGCGTCCAGTGGAGGATGAAGGACACAAGAAAGAGGAGCGCGAGCACCAGACCCAGCGAGCGGGCGTACAGCGCGCGGGCGAGACGGCCCCTGCGCAGGACCGCCGGTGCACCTGGTTTGAGCGCTTGCGCTGCAAGATCGGCATCGCGCGGCGGGGCGTCCGGATCGCGCGATTCCGAAGAGCCGCGCTGGACGAGCATCGCCGTCAGCACGACATAGGCCGACATCTGGAGAAATTCGCTCTCCCAATTTTCGAAGACCGAGGAGAGGAACTGGGGGCTGCCGCTATAAGCCCAGAGCGACAGGCCGGGTTGATGGTGCCGCGCCGCGTCTTCAAGCGCGACGTGCCACCCGGTCACCCAATGGCCGACGATCGACCCCGCAAAAAGCAGGAGCAGTACGATGGTGAGGCCGTTATCCCTGAGCCGCGACATCGTCTGTCTCCTCATTGACGTCTCGGGGCCGCTCGCCAGCCGCCGCAGCCGAAGCTCCCGCCGAAACCCCCATGACCTCCCGTTCGCGTGGCGGACGCGCAGGCCAGGCCGCCCCGTCGAGCGCATCGCGCTTCTCATATTCGGCTGCGCTCATCAGCAGCACCAGCCCGTCCGCGTGACAGTCGAGCATCGCCGCGGGCACCGCGCGCAGCGTCTCGTCGATGCCCCCGAGCCCGCCGCTCGCAATGACGACATAGGAGAGGCATCCGCTTTCGCATTCGATCATCGCATCGACTGCCTGGCCGATCGCTTCGCCGCAGATATCGCTCACCGGAAGACCGCCGAAGGCGCTCGCTGCAAAGAGCGATGGCGAAGCCGCGGTCCGGCTCCCTTTCGCGGCCCGCCGCGCGCCGTCCTCATATTCGCGCTGGCGGCCGAGCCAGCGCCAGATGCCGACGAGATTGACGAGGGTAAGAAAGAGGTTCGTCGCGAGGAGATTGGTCTGGCCCGAACTGAACCCGACGACCGACCAGGCGAGCGAGCCCAGCGTGAACACGACGAAGCCCCAGCCGGTGATGCGCGCCCCGAGATTGGCCGCCGTCATCATCGCCGCGATCATCGTCGCGGCAGGCGCTATCAATCCGGCGGCCTCTTCCACGTCCGGCTATCTCCTCGATCCGCAGCGCCCCGTGGCGCTCGTTCAAGGAAAACCGCCGCCGCGCCGCCGCGTTCCCGCGCACGGCGGCGATACAACATCGATCAATGCGTTTACCGGCCACGCGCGTGCAGCCTCCGGCCTTGCCCGCCCCATCTGCTATCGGCCTATCGACGACTGCCCCGTCACCCCCTGCGCGCGCCGGAGCTGAGCGGCCGACCCTTCAGGACCGCTTGCGGGCGCCCTGTTCTTCAGCGCGTCCCGCCGCCTCGATCAGGCTTTCGCCGGTCCCGCGCGCCGCCGCAGCGGTCATCGTCACCGCGACACCGTCGGGACCGTCGAGAACAACCATGCCATCCTCGGCGGTGGCGACGCCGGCCCGGGTCTCGGGCGCCGGGGGCGAAGGCATTTCATCGGTCATCGGCGGGGCCTTTGGTCTGGGAGCGGCGGAGGTGCGGGATCGTCGATATAGAGATAGGAGGGATCGAACTGGCCGCGCCGTGCGAGCTTCGCCGCATCGAGGATCTCGACCTTGCCATTGCGGAAGATGCAGAGCCCTTCCTCGCGAAGATGACGCACGACGCGGTTCACATGGACCGTCGTCAGCCCGCAAATCTCGGCCACATCGGCCTGAGTCAACCCGAGATTGAACTGGCGTCCGTCGCTGAGCCCTGCCGAGAGAAGCCGGACGTTGGTCTCGCAGAAGAAATGCGCGACGCGCCCGATCGCATCGAGGCGGCCGAGCCGGAACAGCCAGGCGCGGTGGATCGCGGCATCGAGAAGCGTGGCGAACCAGAGTTTGCGCGTCAGCGCGGGCATTTGCTCGGTGATCGCATCGAGTTCGACGTGCGGGACGATCGCGATCGTCGTCGGGGTCATCGTGCCGACGTCATGATCGAGGCGCTTGAGCGGATAGGCGTGGAGGTCAACGAAATCGCCCGGAAGATGGATGGCGACGAGCTGGCGAAGGCCGTTCCGGTCGTCGAGGTAGCGCGACATGATACCCTTGACGAGGAGAGTACTCTGGTCGAGCCATTCGCCGGCACGTGCGATAATCTTGCGCGCGTCTACGGTCTTCGTTTCGCTGATGGCGGCCTCGAGGCGTGCGCGCTCGCCGGCTTCGAGGCTTACCCCGCGACGGTCTCTCAAAAAGCGATCGGTTAACATCACTGACGTTCCCTGTTTCGTCCGAAATGCGTGAGCGGGCCTGCCCAACTGCGGCCACCCCGAAAGCCCGCCGAACGTCCACAAGGGAAGCGGAATCGTGATGATCGAGGTTAATCGCAAACCCGTCGCTGCAACTTTCAAATCGCGAACTCGTTCCATCACCATGCTCGGAGGAGTGTTGGGACGCACGCGCCTCTCCCTCTCCCATCCTTCGCCTTCCGCCGCCTCCGCCCCCTTGCCGCGCCCTTCAGACAAAGCGAGATCCGACATGGCCAAAGCGCCCGCAGCCCCCGCCCCGACATCCCCCTCCAAGCCGAAACCCCGCGCCGGCCAAGGCGCTGCCGCGATTGCGGGCAAGGACATGGGCGGGGAGTCGCCGCGCAAGGCACCGCTCTTCCCGGCCGACGCACCGATCGCCGAAAGCTACGCCGAGAACCGCAGCGATGGCGGAGAAACGCATCAGGCGGGCGCCGGCCATGCGCCGCTCACCACCCAGCACGGGGTGCCGGTCTCCGATGACCAGAACAGCCTGAAGCAGGGCGCGCGCGGCCCGACATTGCTCGAGGACTTTCACTTCCGCGAGAAAATCTTCCATTTCGATCATGAGCGCATACCCGAGCGCGTCGTCCATGCGCGGGGCTATGGCGCGCACGGTTATTTCGAACTGACCGACAGCCTCACCGACGTCAGTCGTGCCGACATCTTCCAGCGCGTCGGCGAGCGTACACCCGCCTTCGTGCGTTTCTCGACAGTCGCGGGGTCAAAAGGCTCGTTCGATCTCGCGCGCGACGTACGCGGCTTCGCGGTCAAGCTCTACACCAAGGAAGGCAATTGGGATATCGTCGGGAACAATATCCCTGTCTTCTTCATCCAGGACGCAATGAAATTCCCCGATCTCGTCCATTCGGTGAAGCCCGAGCCCGACCGCGCCTTCCCGCAGGCCGCATCGGCGCACGATAATTTCTGGGATTTCATCAGCCTGATGCCCGAAAGCTTCCACATGATCATGTGGACGATGTCGGACCGCGCAATCCCGCGATCGTTCCGCACGATGGAAGGCTTCGGCGTTCACACGTTCCGGCTGATCGATGCCAAGGGCAAGTCGACCTTCGTCAAATTCCACTGGAAGCCCAAGCAGGGTCTGCAATCGGTGGTGTGGAACGAGGCTGTCAAGATCAACGGCGCCGACCCCGATTTTCATCGCCGCGATCTCTGGGATGCGATCAATTCCGGCGACTTTCCCGAATGGGAACTCGGCGTCCAGCTTTTCGACGATCGCTTCGCGGACGCATTCGAATTTGACGTCCTCGACGCGACCAAGCTTATTCCCGAAGAGCAGGTGCCGGTCCGCACGATCGGCCGGCTCGTCCTCGACCGCGTCGTCGACAATTTCTTCGCCGAGACCGAGCAGGTCGCCTTCTGCACCCAGAATATCGTGCCCGGCATCGATTTCTCGAACGACCCGCTGCTCCAGGGCCGCAACTTCTCCTATCTCGATACGCAGATCAAAAGGCTCGGTGGTCCCAACTTCACGCATATCCCGATCAACGCGCCGAAATGTCCGATGGCGCATTTCCAGCAGGACGGGCACATGGCGATGCGCAATCCCGTGGGCCGCGCCAATTACGAGCCGAACAGCTGGGGTCCGACCGATGGCGGCCCGCGCGAGGATCCTGCGCTCGGCTTCACCAGTTTCCCCGAAGAGGCCGACGGTGCAAAACGCCGCATCCGCCCCGAGAGCTTCGCCGATCATTACAGCCAGGCGCGGCAATTCTACATCAGCCAGGCCCCGATCGAGCAGAAGCATATCGGCGACGCGCTGGTGTTCGAGCTTTCCAAGGTCGAGCGCCCCGACATCCGATCGCGAACCGTATCGCATCTGATCAACATCGACCGCGGCCTCGCGGCAAATGTCGCGGATGGACTCGGCCTGCCGCTCCCGGCCCCCGCCAAGTCCGCGAAAAACCCCCTCCCCGATCTCCCCCCTTCCCGGCCGCTCAGCATCGTCCTCAACGGGCGCTCCAGTTTCGCCGGCCGCAAGCTGGGGATACTTGCGACCGACGGGTGTGATGCGAAACTGTTCAAGGCGCTGACCAAGGAGGTCGATGCCGCGGGCGCGGTCTGGGAGCTCGTGGCCCCGAAGATCGGCGGCATCACCTTGTCCGACGGAACGAGCGTCGCCGGCCGCCACAAGATCGATGGCGGCCCGTCGGTGCTTTTCGATGCGGTCGCGCTGCTTCCGGACAACGCTGGCGCGGCGTTTCTGGCCGGCGACGCCGCGACCAAGGATTTCGTCAGCGACGCTTTCGCTCATTGCAAGTTCATCGGCTACACCGCCGAAGCAGCGCCCCTCTTCGCGGCGGCCGGGATCGCCGACAAGCTCGACGAGGCATGCATCCCGCTTGCGAAGGCTGGCGACGTGACCTCCTTCCTCGACGCCTGCGCCGCCCTGCGTCACTGGCCACGCGAGGCCGAGGTCGATCACGACGCCAAGCAAAACCCGGACGAGCGGCCGGCGAAGGCTAAGGCCGGGAGCGACACGTCCTCGACAGAAACGGATCGGAAGGCGCAACGGTAGTCCTCATGCCGGAAAAGGAAGCGGACACAGAATTTGCGATCGACCGGCTCGTTTTCGGCCCCGACGACGTCGACCTGTCGCGCTCGCCGCTCGCGGGACAACTCGACCGCGACACCTATGTGCTCGGTGCGTTCAACCCCGGGCTGCTCCGCCTCCCCAATGGCAATCTGCTGATGATGGTCCGGGTCGCCGAAGCGCTCCGCGATCCCGTCAAGAACGGCCATGTCCATTCGATCCGGTGGGAAGCGGGGCGCTACAAGCTCGACGCCTGGCCGCTCGATCTTTGCGATACCGCAGATCCGAGAAAGTTCATGGTGCGCGGCGGCAGCTGGCGCGTCATGGCACTGACGTCGCTGTCCTGGCTGCTTCCCGTCGAGCTCACTCCCGACGGGCTCGAGATCGTCGCCATCCATTATGACAAGGCCGTCGATCCGGGCGCGGACTTCCAATGCTACGGCGTCGAGGATGCCCGCATCAGCAAGGTTGGCAAGCGTTGGCTCATGACGACCTGTTCGGTCAGTCCCGAGCGGCATTCGACAACGCTCTATAGTTCGCCCAACGGCCTCGACTGGATGTTCGAGGGCATCGTCCTCGATCATCAGAACAAGGACATGCTGATTTTCGAAGGACTCATCGACGGCCGCTACTGGGCCCAGACGCGCCCGCTCGGCGATCTCTATTTCGCCTATCCGCCTGGCTCCGAATGGCGCGCGGGCCCGTCGATCAACCTCGCCACCTCACCCGATGCGCTTCACTGGAAGCCCCATGAAGCGCCCGGTATCCGTCCCCATGCCCGGACGGCCGCCACCGCACGTATCGGTGGTGGCACTCCGCCCATCCATACCGACGCGGGCTGGCTGACGCTCTGGCACGGCGTCGAGCCGAAGGAGATCGTCGGTATCTACCGCACCTATTGGTCGCTGCTCGACGCCAACGACCCGTCCATCGTGCTCCGCACCGATCACCGGCCGCTCCTCGAAGCCAATCCCGAACTGACCCGGCCGCTCGAGGACAAGCTATATATCCGCGACGTCGTCTTCACGACCGGCATCGCCCATGCCGGCAATCATTATATCGTGGCGTCCGGGGAAGCCGATCTCGCCTGCCGGATCACCCATATTCCCAAAGCGCATTTCGAAACCTGACACGGCACGGCAAGCGGCCCTGTTGCCCCCGGCCCCCTGTTCATGGCGTGAAACCATCTGCACCACCGATTTTCCGGCACCACTAGGGGGTTGCCCCCGCCCCGTGACCGATCCGCATTGGTCCGCTGCGTCATAAAGCGCCCAACATTTGTTAAGCCGCCGCCATGCCGGGCAACTTTGAGCTCGCCGCCCCGTTGCCTTCCCATACACCGCGTTTCTTCGACCAAAAGGATTAAGCTTATGGCACGGACAATGACGGCGGATCGCCGCTCCTCGGGTTTCGGAAAGCTGCTCGGTATCGGCATTCTGGGTGCTCTTTTCTGGTTCACGCGCAAGCAGTCGCCCACCGACAGCAAGGATGACGGCCACTCTGCGGCGTTCGCCGATGGCGAGACGCATCCAGAGAATTTCGACCAGACGCGATCGGCAGGACCAGGGGGCATGCGCGATACGGTGCGCCGCGACTGGGACCGCGTCGACCAGGCCGCCGACGAGTCTTTTCCGAGCAGCGATCCGCCGGCTTATTGAGCCGAAGCAATGGAGAATATCTTCCCGAACCGCCTTGCTGCAACTCCGGCCGAAGACCTTGGGCCGAACGCGCTTGCGGTCACGCGCAAGCCTACGATCATGCTGCAGTATGGCGACGATACGCTCGGTCTCGAGAAGCGCCTCCTTTTCGAAGCGGCTGGCCCCGCCGCCGCGCTCGATGTCGCCGCTGGCGAAGCAGCGGGTCGCCACGCGCGGCTGTTCGTCGATGGCGAGCCCCTCTGCAGCCTGCTGAAGGCCGACGAAGACTTTCCCTACTGGATCGTCGGGGCCTCCTCTCCAGTTCCGAAGGAGCTGCCCGCGGCCGATAAGTCGGAGGACGAACCATGATCGACGAAGCCGACGCCCATACCGAGGCCCCCGACATCAAGGGGCGCCGCGCGATCGTGACCGGCGGCACGACGGGTATCGGCCGCGCGATTGCCGTCCTCCTCGCAAGCTGCGGCGTTAAAGTCTTCATCTGCGGGCGTACGCCCGAGCATCTCGACGATGCGCTGCAACGCATCGGCGAAGTCGGCGAAGGCGATGGTCTCAACGTCGATCTGTCGGTTCAGGAAGATATCGACCGCTTCTTCGAGGCCGCCACCGACTATCTCGGCGAAATCGATATCGCGGTGATCAATGCTGCCATTCCAGCCGAAGCGCTCGCCGATGCCGGCGAAACCGAGGCCCGCTATCAGCTGGAGACCGACTTTATCGCCTATCTGATCTGTGCGCAGGAGGCCGCACGCCGCATGTCGGCGGGTAGCGATATCATCATGATCGGCTCGATGAGCGCGGTCTCGCGGGGACCCGGCGGGTCGATCTACGTGGCCGCAAAGACCGGTATCCAGGGTTTCGTCCAGTCATTCCGCAAGGAAGTGGCCGAGCAGGATATCAAGGTCGGCCTGATCGAGCCCGGCTTCACCGGTGCAGATTTCCAATATCCCGAATTCCCGCCCGGAAAGCAGAAGGAGCTGATAGCCAAGCATCAGATGCTGCGCGCCGAGGATATAGCTGTCGCCGCACATTATATGCTCGTCCAGCCGCGCCGCACGGCGGTGTCCCTGATCCGCGTCGAGACTCGGCTCGATCATCCATGACCGTGGCTGATCTTCCCGTGCGCACAGCTTCATATTGCCTCCACCGGTCCCGCCGGGCGTGGCGCACGCTCGCACCTTTGCGCGAAACTGTCCGGTTGGCTCCGCAAAGACTTGATCTAGGTTATGACAAGACTGGATTTGAAGACGCCCGAGCGCCATAGGCGGGTATGAGGCTCGCCGGATCGCCATGTGTCGTGGTGCAGTGACGAAGGTGCGAGGGCCGGAACGAAACCCCAGGCAGACTTGTGAGTTGCCGAAGGTGGGAGAAGTTGGATGCCCCGTTATTATTTCCACAGCAGCAGCGGCCGCCGCGAGCTCGACGACGAGGGCGTCGAACTTCCCGATACGGCCGCAGCACGGGTCGAGGCGGCGCGCTATGCGGGCCACCTGCTCGGCGACAATCCCGATCTCATCAACGATATCGATACGCTCCGCATCGAAGTGACCGACGAGGATGGCTGCCTCTGTTGCGCTGTACTGATCGCTTCCGTCGATGCCCGGCGGAAGATCGAGCGTCCCGCGCCTCCGCAGTAAACCGCTCCGCCCTCTAGCTCATGCTCGCCAGCAGACGCTCGATCGGCGTCGTCGCAAAACCGATCGCACTGTCCGAAATGCCATAGGGAATGAACAGGTCGTCGCCCGCGCGCATCGCGCCGCAGGTGTAGACGACGTTGGGCACATAGCCCTCACGGTCGCTCTCGGCAGCCGAGAGGATCGGGCATTCGGTGCGCGCGATGAGCCTGGTCGGATCCTCACGGTCGAGCAAGGCCGCGCCGAGGCTGTATTTGCGCATCGCGCCGACCCCGTGGGTCAGGAGGATCCAGCCCTCGTCGCATTCGATCGGACTGCCGCAATTGCCCATCTGGACGAGCTCCCAGGCGAAGGCGGGCCTCATGAGGATCTGACCCTCATCGTCCCAATCGGTGAGACTGTCCGAGGCGATGATCGTGATATTCTTGCCGTCCTGCCGCGCGATCATGAGATAGCGGCCGCCGACCTTGCGCGGAAACAGCGCCATTCCCTTGTGGCGCGCGGCGCGGCCCGAAAGCGGTTCGAGCGAAAAGCCCGAGAAATCGGTCGTGCGCAGGAGCTCGGAACGGATCGCCTGCCCCGAATAAGCGGTATAGGTTCCGATATATTCGGTGCGGCCGTCATCGTGCACGAAGGGCACGAGGCGCAAATCCTCGATGCCGCCGCGCTGCGCCTCGGTCATAGGAAAGAGAACGCTGTTCGAGATCGCACTGTCGGGCTGCCGGTGCACATTCACCCGGCCGTCCTCGCCGAGCCGGTGGCGGTCGTCGGCGACCGCCGCCATCGCGGGACCCGACTGCGGCCACAGCGTGAAGTCGCCGCCTTCGCCGATGATCCCTTCGCGAAAGGCGACCGAGCTGATATGGCCCTCGCCGACCGCGCGCATCGACATGATGAAGCGCTGCTGATCGGGTGCGAGCCCGCTCTGGTCGGGATGCGGGACGACGCTCGGGTTCATGAGCGCCGCGGCGGCATAGCTGTATTCGTGGCAGAAATAGGCGCCGATCAGCCGCCGTTTGACCGGCGAGACAATCGAAGGGTCGAGCGCGAGATCCTCGGACACCTCGGCGAAGCGTTCGTCGAAGATGCGTCCGATCTGCCAGTGCCGCTCGGAAAAATCCTTCCAGACGAGGCCGAGCTGCGCCTCGGCTTCCTCCTCGTCCATCGCCAATATGTCAGCCGCGAGCTGGGCCGCGCGCGAGGGCTCGGAGACATTGGATTGCCAGGCGAGGTGGAAAGGCCGCAGCACGACCCGCGCGGGGTCGGCAGCGAGCTTCTCATGAAGAATGTGGAGCGGCGTGTGGCTGGGATTGCAGATCAACATCGGTGGCGCTGGTGTCCTTCGCTGTCCCCCGCGTCCAGAATGTATCGGCCATCGCGCGGTGCGCAAGGTGAAAAGCCAGCGCGGACTCGGCTCCCACATTCGAATTGACCCCGTGACGGGTCAGCCCGTCGCAGCAGCGCCCCGTCGCCGAGTTCGCGATCACCGCGCCGCGGTCGTTCGCGCCGAGGAACCAGCCATAGGCTCGCTCGGCGCGGTCATGCCAGCGCAGCTTGCCCGTGAGCCGGTAAGCGGTGGCGGCGGCATCGACCGTCGCCCATGCTTCGAGCGGCTGCTGGTCGAACGGAAAAAGCTCGCCCTCGGCCCCGAAGCCCTCGCAGCCCATCGGGCGAAAATGCCCCTCCTGGCTCGTCTGGATGTCGCAGAGCCAGTCGAGCGCAGCGATGCCGGCTTCCGCGAGCGGCACGGAGCCGAGCCTGCGGCCCGCGCGCAGGAGTGCCTCGGCGAGCCGGGCATTGTCATAGGCGAGCACCGGTTCGAACCAGTCCCAGCCGCTCCGCCGCGCGCCCTTCCAGAGCGCATGGAGAAAGGCGCCGCCGCGCTCGACGATCTCGCCTGCCACGGAATGATCCGGTTCGCGAGCGAGAAGCTCGTCAGCCCCGAGCAGCGCGAAGGCGATCGCCCGCGGGCTCTTGAGCTCAATGGCGAGCGGCGCTGTGCGCGTGAAGAGTTTTGCGCACCAGGCCCGGAGCTCCTGCGAGCGCGCGTGCGCCGCGCCGTGCCCGAGCGCCCAGAGCGTCCGGCCGTTGCTGTCTTCGGACCCTTCTTCTTCGAGCCAGCGCCGGTCATAGCCCATGAAATTGCGGAAGCGTCCGCGATCAGCGTTCCAGCCATGGTGGAGGAAGCCGGCATAGCGCGCGAAGAGCAGGCCATATTCCTCTTCGCCGAGCGAAGGACTCACGTTGACGAGCATTAGCGCGCGCGCATTGTCGTCGATGCAATAGCCATGGTTCCGGTCGGGGATCAGTCCCGCTCCATGCTGCAAGATCCCGACATCGTCCGACAGCGCGCGGATCGCGGCAAAGGAGGGAAACATCCGCCGCGGCTCGCGTCGCGCCGGCGTGGCCACCACCTCTTCGATAAGCATTCCGAAGCGCGCCGCGATCACCGGCCAGACGGTAAGCCGCCCGCGTGCATAAGCGCGCTCCTGCAAGGCGCGCCGTTCGGCGGGGTGCGCGAGCAGAAGAAGCACGGCCTCGGCAATGGCGTCGCTGTCGGTGCCGGCGAGCAGGATGCCGACTTCTTCGGCGAGCAGCTCGCGGGCATGGACGAAGGGCGTCGAGACGACCGCGCGGCCGAGCGCCACGGCATATGCCAGCGTGCCCGAGGTGATCTGCGCGAGATTGGGATAGGGTGCGAGATAGATGTCGCAAAGCTCGATCTGTTCGAGGAGTTCGGGCAGGTCGAGGAAACTGTTCTCCCAAGCGATATTGTCTGCGACGCCGAGCTCCTCGGCGAGATCGGCAAGGCTCTGCCGATAGGCCTCGCCCTCGGCGGCGACGAGATTGGGATGGGTCGCGCCGACGATGCGGTAAAGGATGTCCGGATATTGCGCGGCGATCGCCGGCAGCGCGCGGATTGCGGTTTCAAGTCCCTTGCCCGGTCCCAAGAGGCCGAATGTCGAGACGATCGGACGCTCGCCAAGACGTAGCCGCTCGCGAAGCGGCGAACTTTCCGCAAAGGCCCGGTCGGGTGTTCCATGCTCGATGAGCTCGATGCGTTCCGCCTTCGCGCCATAGACGCCGATCAGCGTCTCGCGGCCGAACGCACTCATCACGACGAGCTTCGCCGCCTTCGCGACGAGATGCTCCATCACGCGCCGTTGGTCGGCGCCGGGTTCGGCGAGGATGGTGTGAAAGGTGACAATCAGAGGCGCCGCCACGCGGTCGACGAGCCCCAGCACCATATCGCCCGCGGGCCCGCCGAAGATGCCGAACTCATGCTGGAGCCAGACCGCGTCCGCCCCGCTCGCATTGATCGCTTCGGCGGCGGCGCGGTAGCCGTCGGCATCACGTTCCTCGATACCGGCAACGGCGGCGGCATCGCTCGCATCGCCTGCCCGCACTGCCATCGCATAGATGTCAATTGCCATATCGGGACGTGCCGCTTTCAGATGATCGTATACGTCGGCGGTGAAGGTCGCGATCCCGCACTGGCGCGGGCGGAAGCAGCCGATAAGCGCGAGCCGGCGGGCGCGCGTGGCGATCCCGGCGATGGCCTCGCCATGGCGGCCCTCTTGATTGTCGAATGCGGTAAGGAAGCTGGTCTCGCTGTCAAATTTCATCGTCGTACCTTCTGTCCGATCCCCCCGAATGAAGAACAGGCGCGCGCATCGACCTTGCCTTCCTCCCGCTCGAAACTGATCGATCAGGGGAAAGGCCGCCCCCGAAGGGCGCGCCCGGTCCGGCAGGATAAGCGTGTCGCCTGCAAACCCAACGCGTCCCTCCGCCGGCAGTTGCCGACCCCTCGGCAACAATCGCCATGATCCAGGTTAACCCGGGCAACCGCGCGCCAGCCACTCGCGTTGGCAACAGCAGGACCCGAGCCAAGGACAAACATGCCGCGCGCCCTCCTCTTCCCTTCCGGCCTCTCCCCTTCCGGCCCCATCACGCCCCGGCGCGCCGCGCGATCCGGGTCCGTTGTCCGGGACGTGCGGCCGACGCACGCAGGGCCCAGGCATTGACCTCCGCCGTGCTGCGGGTTGTCGAACGCTCGGTTTATGCGGGTCCCAACCTTTACAGCCGCCGTCCGATGATCCGGATCCGCGCCGATCTCGGGATGCTCGACCGCTATCCCAGCGATCGCCTCCCGGGCTTCGGCAAAGCCCTGCAATCGCTGCTTCCAGGCCTCGCCAACCATGGCTGCAGCTATGGCGAACCCGGTGGCTTCCTCCGCCGGCTGGCCGAAGGCACATGGCTCGGCCATATCATAGAGCATGTGGCGATCGAGCTGCAGACGAGGGCCGGGGCGGCAGTTACCAGGGGAAAAACGCGCCGGGTGCGCGGCAAGCCCGGCCAATATGACATCCTCTACTGCTATGCCGATGCGGCGAGCGGCCTTGCCGCCGGGCGCGCCGCGATCGAACTGGTGGACGCGCTGCTCCCGTCCGCCATGCAGGGCGCGGCAGATCTCGACCGTATCGCCCCGGCGCTGGACGGCTCCGCCACCGACATGGAGACGCGGCTGAGCGCACTTCGAACGCTCGTGCGCAAGAATGGGCTCGGCCCCAGCACCTCGGCGCTCGTCGCCGAAGCGCGGCGGCGTCATATCCCGGCCTTCAGGCTCGACAAGGCAAGCCTTATTCAGCTCGGCACGGGCCACCGCCAGCGCCGTATCCGCGCGAGCGTGACCGGTGCGACCTCGCTGATCGGCGCAGAGCTGGCCGCGAACAAGCAAGCAGCGAAGGAAATGCTCGCGAGCATCGGCATCCCGGTGCCTTC
This sequence comes from Sphingopyxis selenitireducens, assembly GCF_051550705.1. Taxonomy (NCBI): domain Bacteria; kingdom Pseudomonadati; phylum Pseudomonadota; class Alphaproteobacteria; order Sphingomonadales; family Sphingopyxidaceae; genus Sphingopyxis; species Sphingopyxis selenitireducens. Next base: position 660,086 of record NZ_JBPULG010000003.1, on the reverse strand, counting down.
GGGTGACCTCGTGCGGACGGTGTCCGAAGCGGAACGCGCCGCCGCGAAGCTCGGCTGGCCGGTCGTCGTCAAGCCGCTCGACGGCAATCAGGGCCGCGGCGTCACCACCGGCATCGCCGACGGCGGCGCGCTTCGCGAAGCCTTCGAACGCGCGCAGGCGATCGCACCGCGTGTCATCGTCGAGCACCAGCTCAGCGGCGCCGATCACCGTATTCTTGTCGTTGGCAGGTCGGTGGTCGCGGTCGCCGAGCGCGTCGCCGCGCATGTGACCGGCGACGGCAGGAACAGCATCGCGGCGCTGATCGAGGCGGTGAATAGCGATCCGCGCCGCGGCGTAGGCCATGAAGCGGTGCTTACCCGGATCCGTATCGACGCCGCGCTCGAGACATTCCTCGCCGATGTGAACCTCACGCTCGCCAGCGTGCCATCCGCGGGCGAGACCGTCATGCTCCGTGGTGCGGCCAACCTCTCGACCGGCGGGAGCGCGATCGACCGGACTGATGTCATCCACCCCGACAATGAAGCGATCGCGGTCGATGCCGCCGCTGCGCTGGGTCTCGACGTCGCCGGTATCGACATGATCGTCCCCGATATCGCGAAGAGCGTTCGTGCGACGGGAGGCGGCATCGTCGAAGTCAACGCGGCGCCCGGGCTTCGCATGCATCTTGCGCCGTCATGGGGGGCAGCACGCGACGTCGCGCAGCCAATCATCGCCTCGCTCTTTCCGAAGGGCCGCAAAAGCCGCATACCCGTCTTCGCGGTTACCGGCACCAACGGCAAGACGACGACGGTCCGCATGCTCGCGCGGATTCTCGAACGGCATGGCCTCACCACCGGCTTCACCTGCACCTCGGGCGTCTATGTCGGCGAGACCCGCAGCGCCGCGGGCGACGCAAGCGGCCCCAAGAGCGCGCGCATGGTGCTTCGCCATCCCCGCGTCGAAGCGGCGGTCCTCGAGACCGCGCGCGGCGGAATGCTGCGCGAGGGCCTTGCCTTCGACGCCTGCGACGTGGGCGCGGTCCTGAATGTCACGCCCGACCATCTCGGTCTCAAAGGCATCGACACGCTCGCCGATCTCGCGCGCGTGAAAGCGATCGTCGCCCGAAACGTCAAGAAGAGCGGCGCCTGCGTCCTCAACGCCGCCGACCCGCTCACCGTCCGCATGGCGCGCCGCGCACGCGGCCGGATCGTCTGGTTCACCGGCGGCGCAGCCGCCGACGCTCTGGCACCGATCGACGCGCATCGGGCAGGCGGCGGGCTGGCGGTAAGCTGCGAGCGCGGCACGCTGATGCTCCACCGGGACGGCGAAACCATGCCGATCGTCGCGATTGCTGCAATCCCAGCGACGCTGAACGGCGCAGCCCTCTTCAATATCGAGAACGCCGCCGCCGCGGCCGCGATGGCGGCCGCTTACGGGATTGCTCCCGGCACGATCGCCGCCGGCCTTACATCCTTTCGACCGAGCTTCGAGGATTCGCCGGGGCGTCTCAGCCTTACCGAAGCGCATGGGGTGCGGATCGTCGTCGATTACGCCCATAACCGCGCCGCGCTCACCGCGCTCGCCGCCCTGCTTGCATCGATGCGCGGCGACAGCGATGCCCGGGTGATCGGCATGATCGGCATTCCGGGCGACCGGCGCGACTGCGATCTGGTCGATATCGGTGCCCTCTCGGGCCGGATGTTCGACGTCCTGATGCTGCGCGAGAATGTTGACTTGCGCGGGCGTCCGCCCGGCCAAGCCAATGCCCTGATGCGCAGCGGCGCCCTCGAGGCGGGGCTCGATGCGGACGCGATCGGAATGCACGACGGCGAGTATGACGCGGCCTCGGCCTGTCTCGCGGCCGCGCGCCCCGGCGACATCGTGGTGCTCACTCCGACCGACGTCGACGGAATATGGAGGCTCGTCGAAGCCTGGGCGGCACGCCCTTGTCCCGAAGACGCCCAATCATGGCAGATTGCACATGGCTGACGGGCGCTGGGCGATCGCCGTCCATGGCGGCGCGTGCAATATCCCTTTGAACCTGCAGGCGTCGCGACGTGAAGGATGCGCGGCGGCCGCGGAGGCCGGAAGTGCGATATTGAAGCGCGGGGGCAGCGCGCTCGATGCGGTCAAGATCGCGGTCTGCCTCCTCGAGGACGATCCGGTCTTCAACGCCGGCCGGGGATCGGTGGCGAACGCCGAGGGCAAGGTCGAGATGGACTCCGGGATCATGGACGGTGCCACGCTCGATGTGGGCGCGGTCGCGTGCGTGCGCTTTCTCTTCAATCCCGTCGAAGCGGCGCATGCCATGCTTCGAGAGCCGCCCGTCTTGCTGGTGGGAGCCGGCGCCGAGGCGTTCGCAAGATCGCGCGGGATCGCGGAGGCGCGAGAGGGCATCCGTCCAACTGCCCATCCTGCGCGCGATCATGACACTGTCGGCTGCGTGGCGCTCGACCGCGAGGGTCATGTCGCCGCGGCTACTTCGACCGGGGGGCTGGAAGCCACGCTTGCCGGCCGCGTCGGCGACGCACCGCTTCCCGGTTGTGGCTTTTACGCCGAGGACGGCATCGGCGCAGTCTCGCTATCGGGTGACGGCGAGGCGATTGCGCGGACGCTGCTCGCCGCTCGTGTGATGCGCGCGCTCGAGACGACGGGCGCAAGCACGGCGGCTACGACGATTTTCGCCCCTATGGCGCGCCTGGGAGCGGAGGCGGGCGTCATCCTCCTCGACCGCGAAGGCGCGATCGGCATCGCGCACAACAGTCCGCATTTCGCCGCCGCCTACATGCGCGAAGGCATGGTGCCCGTTTCGAATATAGTCTGGAAGGAACATGATGCCCGATAGCCGCGGCCCCCTTTTCGTGATCGGCGGCCATGAAGACAAGGACGGCAGCCGCGAGATACTCGGCGCAATCGCTGCAGAACTCGGCGAAGGCACGCTCGTCATTGCGACGATCGCGAGCGCGAAGCGCGAAGGATATTTCGAGGCATATTGCGAGGGCTTCGCGCCTCTCGGTATAGGCCGTCTCGTCGAGCTTTATCTTGACGATCGGGGTCAAGCCCGGGACCCGGCCCGTGCTCGGATGATCGATCAGGCCGACGGCATCTTCTTCACCGGCGGCGACCAGTCGCGCCTCATGAACCTCATTGAGGATACGCCGCTTGAGGGGGCTGTTCGCGCGCTCCACGAACGCGGCGGGCTTGTTGCGGGAACGTCCGCGGGTGCCTCCGCGCAAGGCAAGACGATGCTCGTCGTCGGCGGCGGCGAAGAGACACCGCGCATCGGCGACATCGAACTGGCGCCAGGGCTTGGGCTGATCCCCGACAGCATCATCGACCAGCATTTCGCCGAGCGCGGGCGCATCGGGCGGCTGCTCGGCGCGGTCGGGCGTCGTCCCGATTGCCTCGGGATCGGGATCGACGAGGACACGGCGCTCCGGATCGAGGCGGGAAGCGCGCGGGTGATCGGAAGCGGCGGCGTCACGATCGTCGACGCCTCGCGTGCAAGCCATTCCAACGCGGCGGATGCCAACCCCGGCGACATTTTGTCGCTTCACGGCGCGACGCTTCATGCGCTTGGCAACGGCGACTGCTTCGACCTCCGCTCGCGCCGCCCCGCAAAATAGGTTGCGCCGAAGGCTCAGGGCGCCGTGCTGCGCCCCGAGAACGGACAACGCCAATCGGGACCCACGGCCCGCCCCGAATATTGCCGTGCCTCCGACACATCGCCGTGATGCGCCAGCATCGGGTTCGCGCTGCCCGCAAGAGCGACGTCTCGCGCGATGATTTTGCCGCGCATTGTCTCGTAGACGTTGGACTCGCGCAGCTTCTCGAACTGGTCGTGAAGATTGAACACGAGTGCGGGGCGTTCGAATCGGCGCGCGGGTCGGCTCGCCCGGGGGTGGAGACCGACGACGAAGAAGGCCTCGCCGCCGAAGCTCAGCGAGAAATGCGGATCCTCGGGGCTGTGGCTGACGCGCGGATCGGGCGGCTGGCCCGCCCAGTCGTCTTTGCGGCTCAGCGATTCGAGCCGGTCCCACAGGCATGTCTCGAACGCTTCCTCGTCGAGCCCGCCATCCTCCTCGAAGATCACCACCAGCGAATGGAAGAGGCTGGGCGAACGCGCATAACTCCAGGCGAGATCGAGGAGGTTGGGGTAGATGCGAAGATCGTCCCAGGCCGAGCGCATATCGCGGCCTACAACGAAGCGAATCTGGCGCCGTGCCAGCGCAGATTTCGCTCCGACACAGGGAAACTCCGTGGCCCGGATGAAGGCCTGGAAGCGCTGCGCTAGCGGATGGAGACTGTCGTCGGTTGGCGGTAGCATCCTGCTGAAACCGACCCGTCTCGCGGCGGTTGCAGCAAGTTAACCTGGGTTGCGTCGATTCCGCGGCCGCTGCCCGTCGCACGTTCCTGCAGTCGGTACGCGGCCGGCGAAGAGATCGATTCATATTGGACGAAGTTCAGCGACACAGGCTTGCTCTGACGCTACGGCAAGCTATGCTCGCCCTGCATCGGGCACGAAGGCGCACGGTGCCGGAGCGTAAGAACTTCGATCGGAGCCTTGTGATATTCCCATCCGTTGCCGGGTGGCCGACGCGTATGTCCAGGCCTTCGGGCTAAAGGCGGCGGCGCATATTTCCGAATATGTTCTTACCATCCCGGCATCCCCGCCCTCCGGTCCGACCGGTAGGCGAGATGGAATGGATTATGACGACGCCCCTTCGGCAGGCCGCGGCCTGCCGTCAGGCACTCCGCTTCCCCCCGAGGACTGGGCCGGTCACGGCCACGAAGCGCGGATGGAAGATCTCTATGCTTCGCACCATGCCCGGGTCGCAGGAATCTTCCGGCGCAATGTGCCGCCGCAGGAAGTGCCCGATCTCGTCCAGGAGACCTTCCGGAGGCTGATGTCGGCCAAGGGCTATGGGGCGGGCTTTCTCGAGGCGCCCGCCGCCTATCTCGCGTCCGCAGCGCGCAGCATCCTCAAAAACCGGTCGCGCTCGGGAGTGCGCAGTCACGTCCAGTCGCATCAGAGTTTCGAAGACCAGCTGCATCCGGGCCCCGATCCACACGCCGTTCTGGAGCAGCGCGACCTGCTGCGCCGCGCGGAGGACGCGATCGCTGCGCTCGATCCAGCCACAAGGGATGTTTTCCTGATGCACAGGCTCGATGATCTCAGCTACTCCGAGATTAGTCGAATCAAGGGCATGAGTCTGAAACGGGTGGAAAAACATATCGCCAAGGCCCTCAAAGCGATCCGCAGGGCACGAGACACGCGGCCGTGAGGCGCGCAGACAGCGAGGCGGCGGACTGGGCCGCAACGATGCACGGCGCACCCACCGACAAGGAGCGTGCGGCCTTCGACGCGTGGTATGCGCGGCCGGGACATGCCGAAGCCTATGCGATGGCAGAGGAACATTATATGCTGGGAGCCAGAATGTCGCGCGAGCGGATCGGCGCCAGGTCTCGCGGACCCCGTAGCGCGCCCGGCAGGCTCCGCTGGGCCGTCGCCGGAATCGCGGCGGTGGGCATTGCCCTCGGCTTTGCCTGGCATGTCCATAAGGGCGGCGATGTCCAACAGATTGTCGCCGGACCGATGTTGCCCGGCCAGCTCCGCCTCGCCGATGGCTCGACGGTCACGCTGATGGATGGTGCATGGGCCGAACCTCAGTTCACGACGACTGAGCGGCGCGTGCGGCTTCACGGCGGGCGCGCCCGCTTCGAGGTCGCCCGTGACACCGGCCGACCGTTCGTCGTCGTCGCAGGGCGGTCGGAGACCGTCGCACTTGGCACGGTGTTCGAGATCGATGCCCGCGAGGCCAGCACGAAGGTGAAGCTGTTCCATGGCTCGGTCGAGGTTCGCCTCACCGGCACCGCAAAGGCACTCCGCCTCGCTCCGGGCGAGCGTGCGGAGGTCCCCGATACCGGGCCGCGTCTCTTGCCCGAGATGGCAAGCCCCGTGCCGGCGGCGATGCTCGCGGCAAATAATCTGCCGCTCGGGGCGGTTCTCGACGCGGCGAACAAGACCGGCGGAAGGACGATCCGCCTCTCAGACCAGACGCTCGCCTCTCTCCCGGTTGCCGGGCGATTTGACGTGTCCGACGGCGAGAGCCTCGCTCGAAAACTTGCCGCCGCGCTAGGTCTCGTCGCCGAGATCAATGGCGAAGACATCATCCTCAGGAAAAAATAATTCCCACCAGGAGGGGGGATATCCCCCGGCCGGTGTTTTGCACCCCCAGACGGCCAACAGCGGCCGCTTGGGGAGATATGATGAAGACCAGTTTATTCGCGGCGATGCTCGCATCGGGCACCGCAGCCATCGCGATTCAGGCACCCGCGGCGCAGGCCAAGACGCAGGCGGGGCAGCAAGATTACAATGTCGCCGCCCAGAATCTCGACACCGCACTGCAGCGCTATTCGGAAATTTCCGGCCTTGAGGTGATCGCGTCCGGGACGCTCATCAGCGGGAAGCGCAGCGGCCGCGTCACAGGCAGGTTCCACCCGGATGTCGCGCTCTTCCGCCTCCTTTCGGGCACCGGGCTTGTCGCCGAACTCGTAGAGGGCACGTTGGTCCTCCGCGAGGAAAGCGGCGATGCCGGAGCAGCGGGATCGACGGGCGGCGCCGAAACCTCGCCCGAGGCAATAATCGTCACCGGCTCTCGCATCCGGGGTGCCGGACCGACGGGTTCGCCCGTCGTCACCATCGATCGTGAAGCGATCGAGAAGAGCGGATATGGCACGGTCCAGCAGATGCTCCAGTCTTTGCCGCAGGCTTTCATGGGCGGATCGAACGAAACGACGACCGGCGCGACGACGCGCAATGGCACCGGCACCGATCCGACGCTCGGTTCCAGCATCAACCTGCGGGGTCTCGGCACCAATTCGACCCTCGTACTCATTGACGGTGCTCGCCCCGCTCTCGGCGGGACGGGCGGCGTATTCGCCGACATATCGTTGATCCCGATGACGGCCGTTGAGCGCATCGAAGTCCTGACCGACGGAGCGTCGGCGATCTACGGCGCCGACGCCGTTGCGGGTGTCGTGAATCTCCGCCTTCGAAATAACTTTGAGGGCGCCGAGACGGTCATGCGTGCGGGAACTGCAGACGGCGATATGACCGAAATTCTCTTCAGCCAGCTGTTCGGCAAAAAGTGGAGTGGCGGACATCTTGTGCTCGCCTATCAATATTCGGATCGCGGCGCGCTTGCCGCCCGCGAACGGGGCTTCGTGCGCGAAGACCTCCGGCCGTTCGGCGGACCCGACTATCGCTCGATCTATGCCAGCCCCGGCACGATTCGCGCGGCGAACGGTCAGCTCTTCGGCATTCCTGCCGGACAAGATGGCCGTGAGTTGACCTCGGCCCAGCTGCTTCCGGGCGTCCAGAACCGCCGCGACAACCGGATCGACACCGACATCCTGCCCCGTCAGCGCGTACATAGCTTCTATGCCGCAGCGGAGTTCGAGATCAGCGACAGCCTGACGTTTCGTGCGACAGCGCTCGCGGCGCAGCGGAAATATCACCGCATCAGCAATGTGACAGCGCTGCGAACCGCCCGCGTGCCCGTCACCAACCCCTTCTATGTCGACCCCATCGGCACCACCCAGCCGGTTCAGGTCACCTATGATTTCGTGAATGACGTCGGGCCTCAGATCAATGAGGGCCGCGTCCGCGCGATCACGACCACGGCAGGTCTGGAGCAGACCTTCGGCGATTGGCGGGTTCAGTTCGGCGGCGCCTTCGGAATGCAGAAGGGCAAGTCTTACACGCGCAACATCGTCAACAGTGCGAGGCTTGCCGTCGCACTCGCCGACACCGATCCCGAGACGTCGTTCAACGTCTTCGGCAACGGTTCGGCAAACAGCCCCGCGACGATCGACTTCATCCGCGGTAGCAACCAGACGATCGACGATTTCCGCAATTGGTCCGCCGCACTTCGTGCCGACGGCCCCCTGTTCCATTTGCCCGCAGGGAACGTGCGCCTTGCCGCCGGCGCGGAATACCGACGTGAACGCTACAACTATTACCGCATCCAGGATCTCAGCACACTAGCCCCCGTCGCAGCGCCCTATCCGGGTTTCCCGGGACCTCGCCACGTCAAGTCCGCCTATGCCGAATTGCTCGTTCCCGTCTTCGGGCCCGACAATGCGGCGCCGGGCTTCCGGAAACTCGACCTGACACTCGCTGGCCGCATCGAGGACTATAATCAGTTCGGCCGAACCGAGAACCCGAAGTTCAGCATCCGCTGGGAACCCGTCGACGGTCTTGCCTTTCGCGGATCCTACGGCACCTCGTTTCGGGCACCCCAGTTCGACGAACTGGTCGATCTATCGTTGTTCACGACGCTTTCGGTACCGGATCCGGCATCGCCGACCGGGTTCTCGAACGTGCTCGGTCTCTTTGGCTATGCGCCCGGAATCCAGCCCGAGAAAGCGACGACTTGGACCGCAGGCATCGACGTCGCACCCGCGTCAATTCCGGGCTTCAGGGCGTCGCTTACCTATTATAATGTCGACTACCGCGACCGCATAGGTACGCTCACCGAAGATTATCTGCGCTTTCTCACGGACCGGAACGTGTTCGGCGGCGTCGTGATCGACAATCCGCCGCTCGATCTGGTGCAATCCTATTTCAATCATCCGAGCTTCACCAACCCGATCGCGATCGCGCCGGGACAAGTCGTTGCGATCCTCGACGGGCAGACACGCAACCTCGCCCGCGAGCAACAGAAGGGCGTCGACTTCGACGTCGGTTACTCGCCGTATCTGGCGGGGGGAACGCTTGATCTCGGGGTTAGCGGCACGCACATTTTCTCGATCAGGAAGCAACTTTCTCCGGGAGCGGCGAGCAGCGAGTTCGTTGGTCTTTATGCGAGCCCGGTCAAATGGCGTCTTCGCGGCCGCCTCGGCTGGACAAGGGGCGATTTCAGCGCCAACGCCTTCGTCAATTACACCGACGGATATCGCAACCAGGTCGTGGTGCCCGACGAGTTCGTCACGTCATACACAACGGTCGATCTTACGTTGTCGCAGCGGATCGGCCCCAGCGCCGATAGTGGCGACGGACGCGGGTTACAGCTGAGCCTCGCGATCCAGAATCTCTTCGACCGGGACCCGCCCTATGTGAACAACAAGAGCCAGACCTCCGCCCTCGGCTATGACCCCGAAAAGGCCAGTCCGCTCGGCCGCATGATCTCGCTGCAGGCGGTCGTCCGGTGGTAAGTCATGCTGCGCTGCTCTCCGCTCTGGTGGCCTCGGCGCTGCCCGCAGCCGGCCTGGTGACGTCACGCGAAATCGCCGAGACTGCGGATATTTCGGGGATCACGGCGTCGCCCGATGGCCGCTGGATCGCCTATCGTATCGAGCGCCCCTCGACGATCACCAACCGGATCGATGTGGATTGGTATCTGGTGGCCTCCGATGGCAAATCGCGGCCGCGCGGGCTCGGGCGCACCGGGACCGCGATGTGGAACGACGCCGGGGTCGTCGAGCCGGGCGACGCGAAATGGTCTCCCGACAGCAAGGCGCTCGTGGTCCGCGCGCTCGTCGACGGCCGGGTCGCGCTCTGGTCTAGCTCGGTCAACGGTTCGGGATTTCGCGCGATCGCGGAAAGCCAAGGCGACATAGAGGCTTTCGCGTTTCAAGAAGACGGTTCACTCGTGACAAGGGAAGGACCAACGCGCGACCTCGTCGCCCGCACCGAGGAAGCCGAACGCGAAAGCGGCATTCTCGTCGATGGCCGAACCGACCTCGCCCAGCCCCTGTTCCGGGGCGCCCTGATCAACGGTCGAGCCGCCAGCCAGCGCTTCTCGAACGACTGGTTCGATCGCGGGCCGCTGCTTTCATCGAACCCCCGGACCTTCACGGTGCGGCGCGAAGGCGACGAACCGCGCCCGGCCGATGAGCGCGAGAGGGGATTGCTCGCACCGCTGCCAAATCCGGTTCGGCTTCTCACGAGCGATCTGCCGCCCGATCTTCGAAGCGCACTCGAAGGGCAGAATGTCTGCAAGGAAAAGGTTGGCTGCGCAGCCGAGCTTCGCCGGCTCTCCTGGTGGATCGAATTGCCGGATGACGACGCAATCGTCGCGACCCACGATGCCGACTACCGACAATCTCTGCAGCGTTGGTCGCAGAACGCGCGCACGCTTACGAAGCTGACCTCATCCGAGGGGCAGTTATCGGCGGACCAGCGGTACTTCGCTCCGTGCACGGCAGCGGCTTATGCCATCTTCTGCGTCGAGGCGGCGGCGGCTCTCCCGCCGCGCCTCGTCCGCATCGACCGCCACGGCCGCAAGCAGATCATCGATTCCCCGAACCCCAATCCTGACCACGATGGGCTCCTTGCCGAGAGGATCGTGTGGCAGGCGGGCGGCAGCCGCGCGTCGGGCATTTTGTTCCGCCCGAAGATCCCCGGGCGGCTGCCGCTCTTCGTCACCTACTACAGCTGTTCGGGCCACCTGCGTGGCGGCGTCGGTAATGAATGGCCGCTACGCGCCTTGGCCGCGAACGGGATCGCAGCGCTCTGCATCAATGCCGTTCCCGGACCCAACGACCGGGCATCGCGATATGCAAAGGGTCTCGAAGCAGTGGAGAGCGTCACGAAATTGCTGTCCGAGCAAGGAATCATCGACTCATCTCATGTTGGTATGGGGGGACTGAGCTTCGGAAGCGAGGTCACCATGGTCACTGCGACCCGGAGCGATCTGCTGAAGGCGGCCTCGATCGCTTCGGTCCAGATCGAACCGAGTTACTATTGGTTCAACGCACGCCCCGGCCGCGAGACGTTTACGGACAACCTTCGTGAGACCTGGCATCTCGGGACGCCCGACGAAACGCCAGCCGAATGGAAGCTTTTGTCACCGGCACTTCGGACAGACGCAATCACCGCGCCGGTCCTGATGCAACTTCCGGAACAGGAGATGCGGCTGTCGATCGAACTCGTCAGCAGGCTCGCAACCGCGCGCAAGGGAGAGACGCACGTATTTCCCTATGCCCCGCATATCAAGGTCGAGCCGCGACAAAAGCTCGCGGCCTATGAACGCAACCTCGACTGGTTCCGTTACTGGCTCAAGGGCGAGACCGACCCGGATCCTGCGAAGGAAGAGCAGTATCAGCGCTGGGCAAAGCTACTCGCGAACGGCACTCCAGACTCGACTGCCCGGACCCAGCGTTCGACATCACCGATCTCGATCAACCGGAAATAGTCGAATTCGCCGTCGGTGAGATCACGCTTCAGATAATCCTCTATGGCCGGAGCGTCGAGCATCTTTCGCTCGGCGAGCCGGCCACCGAGGAGCAGGTCTCGCAGTTCCGACCTTTGCCGAAGATAGGCTGAGGCGCAGAGCGCCTCCATCCGTCCCTTTCCTTGCCGCCAGGCGATTTGTGGAGGCAAGTGGTCTGCGAAAGCGGCGCGTGCCACCGCGCGGTTACGGCCTCCGGCGAACCAATAGTCGCTCGGCACCGACAGACAATATTCCACGACGGGTGCCGACAGAAGCGGCGCGAAGACATCCCTCCCGTGCCATCGGCCGGGACGGTCGAGAAAGTCGAGAATGCGGCGAATGGATTCAACATGGTTGCGTTCTGCCTGGCTGAAACATTCGGCCCCCGCGTCCCACGGATGGGCAGGCGGCCTTTCGGGCATCGCCGCCTCGCAAATATAGCTCAAGTCGCGGCGCCAGCCGACGCGCGGCCCGGCGCGGTGCGCGCGCCGGCTCAGCCGCGCCGCCTCCCAGATCGTGGCACCGCTCGCTCGAGCCACATCGCGCATTATCGCGAAGGTACGACGCGACAGCCCGAATCTCGCATAGCTTTCCAAAATGGGAGCGACCGTGGTGTCAAACTGGAAGACACTGTCTCCGCCGATGCCGCCAAAGATCGGGATAGCCGGATCGGTCACATTTGCGTTGAAAGCGCGATCGAGCCCGCTCAGTACGCTATAGGCACCGGGCCTCGCCGTTATTGCCTCCGGAAGAGCGATCAGGTCGATACAGCGATCGTCATGCTCGACTTCAGCCAACGCGATTGCGCAATGCGATGCGACCGCCCGCGCGAAGATGCGTTCATCGCCCTCGGCATCACGCGTTGCGAAGTTAATAGCCGTGAAATCGGCGCCGACTGCCTTCAGCGCTGCCGTCACGATCGAGCTGTCGAGACCGCCCGAGAGTTCGACAAGAATGTCGCGCCGCGTGGCGTTCCAAGCGGCGACAGTCTCGACGATCCGGCCGTAAAGACCGGCAGCGGCCTCGGCAAAGCTTCCCGCGAAGCGATTTGCAACAAAGTCCCAAGGAGTCCATGTCGGACTGACGACAACCTCGCGCCCGTCGAACGCCAACTGCGTCCCCGGCATCAACTCATGCACATCTGACAGCCCCGTCCGGGCGCTTCGGAGATTGACGAAGGCAAGCGATGCCGCGACGAAGTCCCAGTCGATTTCCCGCGGCCCCGTCAAACGCTGAACTGCGCCTGCTTCCGATCCAACAACCACCCCGCCACCACGCCTGCTCCAATAGACAGGCATTCCCGTCAGAGCTGCGCGATCAACATTTGGCCCGGAGCTATGCGTCCCGAACGCCACAAAACTCCCCCAATGTCCGGCCGATCGGGCCTCCGCCGTTGAGATCGGGAAGCAGTCACCGACAAGGATGTCGCCTCCCCCTTGCCGCCGGACGGTGAGGTTCTTGCTAGCGAAGAGCATCCGCCCTGGCGACAGATCGATAGCGCTGAGCCCGCCCTGCCTGGCAGCGTCCGCGATATCCCCGGCGCTCTCGACATCCCCAAAAAAGCCAAGGAACCCGCCTCTCATGCTACCACCAATATCGGCGTGTAGCTGCGTGCCTCTGCTGCCGTGCCGGTCAGAACGAACGATGAGTTCTGGAGCCAGCAATGCGCTCTGAAGGGGGCAAGCCTGACGCCGAAGACGAGGGTCGAGCGAAGACCGCGCGACAGGAGAATATGGTCGAGAGCGAGGGCGTCGATGAGGCAGCGCTGAGGGACCGGGTTAACCCACCGGCAGGCAGAATAACTCGCAGCCAGCTTCTCGGCGGCCCCATCGCCCGGACCGGCTGCGATCGCGGCGCGGCGGGCACGACAAGACTCGATCGTTCGCGCGATCCGATCGGGTTCCATGGCGCGCCGCGCCCGCCGCAGCGCCAGCACCGAAGCGAGCGCCATAGGCAAGCTGAAGCCACCGCCTGTCGCCGCAAGGTCGCGGCCAGGAATATGAACTGCTGCCGGAGACAGGAGGTGCGGACCTTTGCAACTCGATAGTAGTCCGGTCGCGATGAGCCGGGTCATGGCCTCGCTGTCATTTGGCGCGCCAGCGCGCAACCGCTCGAAAGTCGATCGATTCTCGCCCTCAAGCGCGATATATTTGTCGCGGCGGAGATCGAGGAAGACACGCTCGCGTCCCACCTCGCAAAAGCCCGTCCCGGGTGCCAGCGTCCAGCCCATCTCGAGAGCTCCAGTATAATCGGGAGCCTGGCCACTCGGCCGGCTCCCGACATGTCGATCAGTCCTGAGTCAGACCCGCCCAGTCTTCCCGGCCACCCATTTCCAGCGGCAAGCCGTGTTCGCCAGCGGTATCGGCCGTGACGGTGCCGAGATCGACGAAGCTGTTGGTTTCGACGTCCATGGTTCATTTCCTTTGAATGAGATCGGAACAGCAGCCGGGAGCCGGCACCGCCGGCCCCCGACCGGGAGTGTCAGTCCTGGCGGAGTCCGGTGACGAGCTCCCTACCGCCCGGCTCGGCGCCGAATTCGATGCCGCCGGCGGTGTCGGCCGAGACGCTGCCGAGTTCGATCAGCTCATTGTCGTGACGATCCATGATCATATCCTTTTCAAATGGCCGCGGGATTGCGGCACAGAAAAGGCTACGCCCCTCCCCTCATATAGGAATTTTATACGGCCCATATTTTCCGAACATTATCTGAGCGGCTCCGTCCGCCGCGTCATCTCGGCCGCGACCCTCCCAGCAAGCCGGGCTCGCCGGCCGTGGAAGCGGGTGATTTTGCTGCGCAAAGCGCTCCATCTTCCGAAGCGATAATCCTCGACCATCGCCTTCAGCGCATCATGGGCCCCCTCGTCGACACGGACCTCGACTTTGCGAAAGATGGCACTTCGCTCGACGACATTGATGATAGCAAAGCGCAATTCGGCGTTCGGATGACCCGAAGCAATCGTGCGGAAGAGCGCATCGATCGAGTCGGAATATTCGGGGCGAGTCTCGATCTCGATGAGCCCGCCCGGCTGGTCCGGGCGCGGCACCCTGCCACGGAGCGCAAGCGCGAGAAGGTCGCCCGCCCAGCGATAGAGTGCAACGAGATCGGCTTCGGTCAGCTGCGGCTGCCGGAATCCCTCCAGGTGCCAGCTCTCGATGATGCGCTCGCCGGATAGCCGGTAGAGCGCGTCGCGCACCGGGGTTGCGCTTGCAGCCAGCGTTCGCGCGAGATTGGCTGCATCGAGACGGGTGCCAGGCGGATAGGCGCCCGCCAAGATGCGCGCCTTGAGGTCGAGATAGACGCGCTGCATCGTCGCGCCCGGACTCATGCCGCCAGCGGCCCGCCGACGGCCGCCTCCCCGACTTCACGGCGCTGAGCCGCGACATGCTGTGCAAGCAAAGCCTGCTGGTCCGGACGCAGGGCATCGACCGCAGCGATCGGATCCTCGGGATAGCCGTCAAACAGCACCGAAGGACATTGGCCCTCGAAGTTCCCGAGATTGGGGCGGTGTTGCGCATAGCCGGCGAGCGCCGCCAGCTCGGGAGAGAAATCCCGCGCGACCTCGGGTGGATAGGCCAGCCACTGGTTCTCATAAGGTTTGAGCCAGCCAAGACAGTAGCTGACGATGATGCCGCGCCGCACGCCGGAACTCAGGTTCGGCCCTGCCCCGTGGAGCGTCGAGCCCAGGAAGACAATCGCATCGCCGGGCTCGGACTCGGCGACAATCGGCGCTTCCTTGGGCTCCTCGACGAGCGCTTCGACGCCGTGACTGCGTGGCCAGATGATCGTTCCGCCATTCTCCGCCGTGAATGGGCTCAACGGCCACATGACATTGACGAGATATTCGACGTCGCCGAGCGCCCCCTGCCACATATCCTGATCCCTGTGAGGAAATTGGGGCAGCGCGCCTGGATGCAGCTCGATCGCCTGCGCGAGATTGAGCTGGATCCGCTCGCACCAGTTGCCGAGCGCGAGCTCTGCGAGCCCGAGAATTGCCGCGTTCATCACGAGATCTGCCATCCTGGGCGACCGGATCAGGAGACGCCCGAACCGCTTGGTCCGCTCGCCGTAAAAGCCACCTTCGCAAAAAGGCGTTGCGGCGTAGCGCGGAGCGAGGTCCGCGGCGATCGCGCCGATCAGGTCGCGCGGCGCTGCGCCGCGCAAGACAGTGTAGCCATTGCCCATGAGGGCAGGACCAGCAGCGCTGCAGTGCGCGGCCGGGCCGGGGAATTGCGGGTTGATGATCATGTCCGCCTCCTCATGCCGCGCGCGCAGCGGATGCCGCCGCCGTGCTGCCGACGATGCCCGCATCCGCGAGCTTCCGCGGCGTGCTCTCGTCGATATCGATGCGAAGCGCGACGAGCGCCTGTCCGCGGTAAAGCACTGGCTCACCGAGCGCCCGGCAATCCCAGCCGAAGGTCTCGACCTGCCGGAACCAAGAGAGTTCGGCGACCCCTGTGTAAACGGCTATGCCATTTGCGAGCGCATAGTCGGCAAGGCCTACCAGCAGTGCGTCGCGTGCGGTGCGTCGCTGCCGCGCCCCGATGCCCGGCGAAAGGCAGAAGCGCGTGATCTCCAATATGTCCGTCCCTTGCGGCACTGCGCCGTCGACCAGCTCGGAAAAGAGCGTGTCGAGAAGCGCCGGACGGGTCGTCAGCAGCAGCCGGGCCGATGCCAGATGATTGCCCTCGGGGTCGGAGATGATCAGATATGTCGCATCTTCATCGTCGAAATGATCAAGCTCGAACCGTCCGGCCAGCGCCGGCAGGTCCCATTTCAGGAGATCGATGAAGACACGCTTGCGCGCCTCGAACATCGAGCGGAGCATCAGATGCTCGCGCGTACGGTTCCGGTGATCGACTATATGCAGCATGGATTCGCCTCCGTTGGAAAAGAGGCGTTCCAATTGAACCGCTTTTTGCGCCGCCACCATAGCATGATCGGGGGGTGTCGGTCGATTTTCCCGAGGCGGCTTGTCAGGCTGCTTTTCGAGCGCCCCCGGCGCGCCCGGTCAGTGCTTCGCGATGTCGGCAAAGCTGATATCGCCGTCGTAGAGCGCGCGTACGGTGAGCACGATCCCCCCATTCGCGTCGTAGCGCTGCCGTGCGTTTCTGAGATGCTCGCGCACGGTGTCGGGGCTGAGGTCGAGAATCCGCCCGATCCGCCAGATCGGGTTGCCGCGCGCCGCATGAATGAGGCAATCGCGCTGGCGGTCGGTGAGCCTCGGGCCGAGGCGCGACAGACCGGGGTTTCCGAGCCGCCGCGCCGCCTCGAACGCCGGTCCGCCGATCGAGCGGGCGAATTCGAGCGCGAGCGGGCTGGGCGTGCGGTCCGGCGCTGCTGCGAAGGATACCGAACCAAAAGCTTCGCCCGGGATGTGCGCCGGCACCGTCAGACCATCGCCAATGCCGTGCCGGTTCGCTTCCTCCAGGATGACATCGTCGCCCGCGCGCGGCGGATCGACATTTTTCATGTCGTGCCAGAGAAAGCCCGCCATGCTGCGCTGGCTCGCCCGGTGAACCGGATCCGACACCCCGAGCCGCTGCTCGTCGAACCAGCGAGCCCAGTCCGGGGGATAGTTATGGACACGAACGCCCTTGTCAGGCGCGGCGAGAAAATCGACATGATGGCTGAGGGCGAACCAGGAGCATCCCATGCGTGCGCATGCTTCTTCCAGCAGGTCAGCAAGCCCGGCTTCGTCCTTCACGCGCGTGAGGTCGAGCGCAAAAGCATGCGCAGCGTCCATCGTCGGCATAGCGACCCATGGCGCGCAGATCGACGTTTCCGACCGTCCGGACCGCGAGCCCCTCGTCTGTGCCGACGGGCCGCGCCCTCTTACAAGGCCACCCGATGGCGACGCCTCGATCGCTGCTGGTCGGGGCGATCGTGTGGAAATGTGAAAGTGCGGGCCAAATCCATATTTTTCAAATATATTCGGGAGATATCACCAGATTGAGGATATCTCCCGAGATACGCGGGTGCTGGTCATTTTACGCTTCCCGCTTGCGGAAATCCCAGACCGAAATGCCGAGCTTGCGCGCCTTATCGGCAAAATTGTCCTGTATGCCGTTTCCGGGAAAAGCGATGACTCCCACGGGAAGTGCTTCGAGTATCCGGTCGTTGCGTTTGAATGGCGCCGCCTTGCCGTGTTTGGTCCAGTCGGGCCGAAATGCGACCTGAGCCACCTGCCGCCTCTCGGCCCAGCAGGCAGCAGCCCGCTCTGCACCCGCCGCGCCGGCGCCGTGGAGCAGCACCATGTCCGGATGGCGCACCAGCGCCTTGTCGAGCGTGTCCCAGATGAGACGATGATCGCCAAAGTCATTGCCTCCCGTCAGCGCAATTCGCGTGCCGGCAGGCAGCAGCGCCGCGGCGCGGGCACGCAGCCGGGCGTCAAGAAAATCGCGGCTGTCGATCACTGCCGCGGTCAACGACCTGTGACTGGAGCGGGATCCGGTGCGCGGCATCCACGCCTTGCGGACATGCTGGCGGAACTGGTCAGCTGCGGCCTCACGGAAGAATTCCATCGTGTCGCGGCGCTCGATGAGGGTAATACCCTGAGCGGTCGCCCCTTCGAGTTCGACCGAGCGGATTTCGCTGCCGTCCTGCTCCCGCTGGAGCTTGCGTTGAAGTTGCTCATTGTCGTCGAGACTGCGCTCGATCCGTTCGCCGGCGCGGTGGAAGACATGGACAAGGTTCCAGAGCAGGTCCTCGAGATCGGGCTCGATCCGCGTGTCCTCAAGGCAGCCCGCGATGGCATCGAACATGTCGGCGACGGCTCCGCCGGCGAGATGCGGATCGGGCAGCGGCCGCGGGTCGGGCTCGTCTTCGAAGGGTCGGTGTCCGTAGAGCTGCATTTCCTGGAGAAGATAGGCGGTCGAACCGGGTTCGGGATCGCTCGGTCGGTCGGGGGCGGGATCGCATGTCATCATTGTTCTCCGTCTGCCGGCCGCGCCTTTCGCGGCCTTCGTGGCGACGCCCCGCGCCCGCGCGGTGGCCGCTGCACCGCGGCCCTTGCCGCGGCCGAAGCGCAGCGAAGGATTGCGGGCCGAGGCTATTTTGTTTCGCGATGCAAAGGGGCCAGGGGCCCCGGCGGAAAATAGTCGAGGCCAAGCCATTGCGGCGGCCACCGCGCGGGCGCAGTCGCCCTCTCACGAAGGCCGAATGCGCGGGTGCCCGGGGAAATAGCCGTGGCGCGACCCGCCCCGCCGCTGTTCGCCCCTGCCTTCCGGCCGCCCGCCTAGCTGCGAAGCAGATCCCGGTCGCCTCGGGAGAGCTGGGTCCGCAAAGACGCGCCGATCCGCTCGCGGCCGAGGCTCTGGAGATCATGATTGAAATCCTCGTGATGCGGCTCGAGTGACAGCAGTTCGATACCGGCGACGGCGGCGCGCTCGGCGAGCGCGTCGAAGGCGTGCGCGCCGGCAGGATCGCGGTCGCGGGCGACATAGAGACGCGACAAAGAAGGCGGGAAGCCGATGGCAGCGAGATGGGCAGACGACAGGCCCGCGATCGCGGACATGGACGGCAGGAGTTCACGGACCGACAGCAAGGTCTCGATGCCTTCCCCCGCCACCATCACCGGAGCGGCGCTGCCGAAACGCACGCCATGACCGAGAAGAGAACCCATCGCGCGGCGCGGATAGGCGATCGGCGCCTTGCTCGGCGCGGCGACGTCGAGCCAGGTGCGGTGCACGCCCGTCAGCTTGCCGTTGTCGTCGGTGACCGCGGCAATCATCGCCGGCCATGCCTTCCGGCAGTCCGGCGCATCGTCTGCGGAGGGGCGGTAATAGCAGCGCGGATGATAGCGCAGCGCTCCCCACTCGTGACCACCCATGATGCCTCGCTCAGCAAGATAGGTGGCCGCGCGCGTCGACGGGATCGGGCTCGCGGCGGTCCAGAGACGCTCGGCCGCCGCGATCGACCCCGTCGCCGCCTTTCGCCGCGGCCGATGGCCGGCCGCGGGCAGGTCGTCGGCCGCAGGCAGGCTCAGGAAGAGGCGCGCCTCGGCGAGCGTGTCGCGAAAGCTCGCATGGCCGCACGCGGCGGCGATGACGTCGAGCAGGTCGCCATGGTCTCCGCTCGCGGCGTCGGTCCATTTGCCTGACGCACGTGCGAGGTCGCCACCTTCCAGCCGGACATAGAGGCTGCGCCCCGGCGTGTTGCGGACGTCCCCAACAAGCCAATAATGGCCCTCGCGCCGCCCGTTCGACAGATAGCGACGGCACACGGCCTCGGCATTCTCGCCGAGCCGGCGCGCGATGTCTGATGCTGGACTTTCCATGCGAGGCTCCTTCAGGCGGCCTTGCGGTCGGCGACCCGCTGGATCGGAAACCGATCCACCAGCCGCGCGAACACATCGGCGCCAGCAGCCCCTGCCGGCACATAGAGCTTCAATTTCCACGAAACGATCTCGGAGATCAAGCCCATCGCCTTCAGCCGCGCGACCCCGAGGTCGGTGAACCCGGAGAGCTCGATACGCCAGTCGTTCATCGCGCGGACCCGTGCGACACGCTGGCCCTCGGCGAGGTGGAGAATGACGTCGCCCGCAGTCAGCAGCGACCAGGCATCGCTGGCAGTGAGTGTCGGCGGACCATCGTCGACGATCCGCGTAACCCATGCGGGCGACACCCTGCGACCAATCACGCGCTCCCCCGCATCGGTCTGGAGACGATAGACGCGCGTCGACTCGTTCGGGAGGCTCTTCCAGATCGGCAGGAGCAGCCCCGCCACCATGTGGAGCGTGCCCGTCTCAAACTCCGGAAGCTCAGCAAGTTCGGCGTTCCAAGCGGCGGCGAAGGTCTCGGCATCGACATCGTTCCAGTGGCTTGTGAAGAGCTGATCGGTGAAGATCTTGATCGTCTCCATCGGGCGGATCAGGCGGAAGCGGCGGTGCACGGCGCCTTCGTCGTCGACCACGCTCCGCGCCCGCAGCCGCACCGCTGCGCGGCCCGACCGTCCGTTCACGAGCAGCGCCGCCTCTTCGGCTTCGGCGAGATCGAGCGCCTTGCCCAGCGCAAGCGGCGCGAGCCGGTCCTTGCGCACGATCGTCAGCAGCTGGGTTTCGGCGCCGGTGCCCGGGTGCGTGTAGATCGTTCGCCGATCCGAGATGACAAAGCTCTCGGCACGCAGCGTCTCGAGGCCGACTTCGTAAGTCCCCGCAGCCATCGCCGCCTCGATACGCGCCGAAAGCAAGCCCTCGAACGCCTCGAACAATATGTTCTGGAGTTCGATGACAAGCGCGAGCATGCGGTTCAGGAAGGTCGTGATCGGCGGCAGTTCGTCGCGAAGTCCGCCATCGCTGTCGAGCAGCGAGAGCCCGGTCGCCCCTTCGAAGGTCAGCAGGGAACAGCCTTCGACCTTGCCATTCGCGATCAGGTAATAGAGCTGCCGCAGCGCATCGCGCGCGTAGAAGCTCTCGAGATTGTCCTCAGGCCGGAACATATTCTGACCGCCAGTCTGGCGCTGACCGCGCGTGATGGCGCCCATGGAGTCCAGCCGCCGCGCGATCGTCGAGATGAAGCGCTTCTGCGCCTTCACGTCGGTCGACACCGGCCTGAACATCGGAGGCTGCTTCTGGTTCGTCCGGTTCGTGCGCCCGAAACCCTGGATCGCGGCGTCGGCCTTCCAGCCGGCCTCCAGCAGATAGTGGATGCGCCGGCGCTGGTTCTTCGCCCCGAGGTCGGCATGGTAGGATCGCCCCGTGCCGCCGGCTTCGGAGAAAATGAGGATGCGCTTCGCATCGTCCATAAACGCATGAGTTTCGCCGACGCTCGCACTTCCGGTCCGGTTCTGGACGGCGAAGCGAAGCTCGCCATCCTCGCCGGTCTTCGGAACGATGCGGCGCGAGCGCCCCGTCACCTCAGCCACCGCGTCTGCCCCGAAGTGCTGGACGATCTGGTCGAGCGCGCCCGGAACCGGCGGAAGCGCGGCGAGCTTCTCGATCATCGCGTTGCGGCGGCGGAAAGCCTCGCGGCTGACGATCGGATTGCCCTCCCCGTCATAGGCCGGGCGCGACGAGAGATTGCCCTCGCTGTCGGTGCAGGGCTCGAATAGCTGGACCGGGAAACCGTGCGCGAGATAGTCGAGGACATATTCGCGCGGCGTGATGTCGACCGACACGTCGCCCCATTCCTCGGCAGGGATTTCGGCCAGCCTTCTCTCCTGCAGCGCCTCCCCGGTGGAGACGATCTGCACGACCGCGGCATGGCCCGCATCGAGATCGGCCGCGATGCTCGCGATCGCGCACGGGGTCTGCATCGCGGTGATCAGATGGTTGAAGAAGCGCTGCTTCGTACTCTCGAACGCCGAGCGCGCCGCCGATTTCGCCTGCCCGTTGAGGGTGCCATGTTCGGCGCTCGTCACCCCTGCCGCCTCCATCGCGGCATCGAGATTGTTGTGGATCACCTGGAAGGCGCCGGCATAGCTGTCGTAGATGCGCCGCTGCTCGTCGGTCAGCCTATGTTCGAGCAGCTCATATTCCACCCCGTCGAACGAGAGTGAGCGCGCCGCATAGAGGCCGAGCGCCTTGAGGTCGCGCGCGAGCACCTCCATCGCAGCGACCCCGCCCTCCTCGATCGCTGCCACGAAATCGGCTCGCCCCGCGAAGGGGAAGTCGGTCCCACCCCAGAGCCCGAGGCGCTGCGCATAGGCGAGGTTCTGGACGGTCGTCGCGCCTGTCGCCGAGACATAGACGACCCGCGCGTCGGGCAGCATGTGCTGAAGCCTCAGTCCCGCGCGGCCCTGTTGCGACGGCTTCTGGTCGCCGCGCTCGGCCTTCCCGCCCGCGGCGTTCGCCATAGCATGCGCCTCGTCGAAGATGATCGCGCCATCGAAGTCGGCGCCGAGCCATTCGGCGATCTGGTCGATCCGGCTCGCTTTGCCATCGCGCGCTTGCGAGCGGAGCGTCGCATAGGTGGTAAAGATGATGCCCTCGGCGAGCTTTACCGGCTTGCCCTGCCGGAAGCGCGACAGCGGGGTAACAAGCAGCCGCTCCTGACCGAGTGCCGACCAGTCGCGCTGCGCATCTTCGAGCAGCTTGTCCGACTTCGATATCCAGAGCGCGCGGCGGCGGCCTTTCAGCCAGTTGTCGAGGATGATGCCAGCGACCTGCCGGCCCTTGCCCGCACCGGTCCCGTCGCCGAGAAACCAGCCGCGGCGAAACGTTAGCGACCCCTCGCCATCGTCGCTCGCGGCGGCGACGACGTCGGCGGTTTCGTCGACGCTCCATGCACCGCTCAGATAGCCGCTATGTGCCTCCCCCGCATATATGACCGACTCGAGCTGGGCGTCCGACAGGAGACCTTCCACCACAAGCCGCTTGGGCAGATTCGGGCGATAGGAGGGTTTCGGAGGCGCCACCGACGCCATCGCGGCGGACTGCACCAGCGCCGTCGGGTGCGGAAGGGCCCCGGCAATACGCAACGACTGGAGGACATAAGGCTCGTAAATCGCCTCTTCGAGCAGCCCGGCCGGTGGGATCCAGTCGGCCGTTTCATAGTCGAGTAAAGGTGCAGGATCCCGATGTTCATCGACGACAGCAGGATCGACGTCGATCCTGCTCGCTCGAGCGGCCGTGCGGAGCGTGCTCGCGATCGGAAGTGCCGCACGGGGCGATCCCGGCGGTACGGGCGGAATATCCGTCGCGCCGCGCGGCGGCACATGCGCGAGAACCCATTGCAGCAGCGTCGCAAGGTCGGGCGCCAGGCCGACGGATCCTCTCAATGTCTGCGGATCGGGCGCCGCGATCTTGTCGAAGATCGTGAGGCGGGTTTCGATCGTCGTTCCGTGCTTCGCGAAGGCCTTGCCGGAGACCGCTGCTGAAAACACCAGAGTCGCCGATTCCTGGAGGCGTGCGAACTTCGAGCGCCATGCCGGAGCATCGGGCGATAGGCCCGCGCCGGTAATCGCGACGAGACGCCCGCCTGGCGCAAGGCGCGCCAGAGCCGAGGATACATGGCGGAGAGCAGCATCCTTCATTTTCGCCTCGACATGAGCGAGCGCAGAAAAGGGCGGGTTCATCAGGATGACGTTAGGCGCGCTGCCGCCAGCAAGCCGGTCGTCGATCGTCGCCGCGTCGTGACGGCTCACCGGTACGCCCGGAAACAGCTGATCGAGGAGCGCCGCGCGCCATGGATCGAGTTCATTGAGCATCAGCATCGCGCCTCCAAGCTCTGCATGGACCGCGAGCATGCCCGTGCCAGCCGACGGTTCGAGCAGCAGCTCGCCCTTGCCGATCCCGGCGGCGAAGGCGGCAACGAAGGCGTAAGGCAGCGGTGTCGAGAATTGCTGCAGAGCCTGCCCCGCCTCGGAACGGCGCGTCTGCGTCGGGACGCGCGCCGCGATCCGCTCGAGCGCCAGCAACATTTTCAGCGGCGCCGGGTTGCGGCTCACAAGCGCGCGCCCGTAACGGCGAAGCAACATGATGCTCGCCGCCTCGCAGGCCTCATATGCCGCCTTCCAGTCCCATCCGCCCTCGGCATCACTGGCGCCGAACGCATCCGTCATAGCTCGGCGCAATATGCTGGTGTCGAAGGGCTTGCCGCTTTCGAAGACAGGGAGGAGTGCCTCGGCGGCGCCGAGCAGGCGCGCCGCGCGCTGGGCCGGGTTGATGTCGAACGAAGGGGTGGCGGCGCAGCGTGCCGCAGTAGGAAACAGGGTCATGAGCAATCTCCGGTGCTTGAGGGAAAGTGCCGGCCGCCTCTCTCTCGGCGGGCCCCGGCACCCCTTCCGGCCACCTCTCGCTCCCGCGCAGCGGCTATGGGCCGTTCGCAAGAAAAGGGTGCGCAACGACCCTCGTTGAAGCGCACCCCTGGTTCAGCTCTGTTGAAGCTCCTCGTGTCGATCGAGGTCGATGACGAAGCCGTGGCGGCCCGGCGCATATTCCTCGTCAGGAACGAGGAAACTTCGCGTCGCGCTAACGTCGCGAACGCCGCCAAGCGTCGCACCGACTTCGATCATGTGCTGATGATCCTTTGAGCGGGCCGCGGATATGACGAGCCAGTCGGCAGCGTGATCGGCGAGGAACTGGCGGCGTTCCTTCTCGAACGATTCCGCGGGATCGAGCATATAGCCATAATAGGCCTCCCACGCGTCGGGCAGCGAGTTGCGCAACGTCTTCTCGGCGAGACGGCGCTCATAGGCAGTGAAGAGCTCCATGAAGACGGTGGCAACTTTCGACCATTCGCAGTCTTCCTCATACCAGCCATCGTCATTGCGAAGCGCCATGTGCATCGTGCGATTACGCTCCGGGTCGAGAAAGAAGCCGCCGTGGCTCGCGGTCGAATGAAAGACCACGCCTTCCGAATAATTCTCGCTCGATTGCGCAGGGCCCCACGGTGTGGCGATGTCGCCCTTCTCCGACCACCGCCCAAGATCCCGGAGTTCTCGCCGATGCTGAGCGGTCTCCTCTACATGCGCGCGGAATTCTGCTTCGTCCGCGACGATGCCGTCCGCGCCGGAGAAATCAGCATTGGTCCATGCGGCCATCGCGGCGCGAAGTCGCCAGCCCGTCAGGATGCGCAGCCCGGCCTCCACCGGAACCGCGAGAAAGGCGAGATCCTGCACGCGGCCTGCCTGGAGGCCTGCCCGCGTTTCCGCGAACTCGGCTTCGATGATCGCCTCGCCGATCATGCCGCCAGCTCCCCGGCGAGGCCCGAAACGGTTTCGAGCCTTACCTTCGCAAGATGATTGCGCGCGAGCCAGACATCGGCCCCCGCCGCATCGAGTGCCAGATATTCGAGCTCTTCGCTGTCACCATAAGGGCGGAGGATGCGAATGCTGCCCGGAGGCGGCAATTCCTCGATCTCGAATTCGAGGCCGCTCGTCGCCTGGAAGAAGCGGTGGAACTTGATCAGGATGATCCCGTTCGAGCCGAAGTCGCCGATATGAAGCAGGAAACCGCCGGGCCGCGGCCCGCTCGGCGCTTCGGTAGGAAGCTCCTTGCGCACGAGCCTCCCCCTGTCGTTGCGCGTCGTCCATGCGGACAACTTGCGCTTGAACCTGCCGGGCGGTCGCGGCGTGCCGTCCGAGAAGCGGATGACGGCGCCGAGCGGCGCTTCGTCGATAATGCGATAGGCTGACATTTCAAATCTCCTGAAACGCCGAAGCCCCGCACGATGGCGGAGCTTCGGGAGGCTGAACGATGTTCGATTGTTACGTTTTTGCAGGAAGGCGCCGGTCACTCGGCGGCGACGGCCAAGCCCTCATCGTCCTCGTTGAGGAACGGCGGCACCTCGGCGTCGATAGCGGCGGGTTCCGTCCCGTTGCTCTGGGCATATCCGGTCATCTCGCCCTCAACGACCGAAGTGCGCAGCGGTTCGGGGAGCCAGTCGCACTCCTCGAGCAGCCGCTCGGCTTCGCGCGCCATGTCCGCCTTTTTCAGATGGTCGATCATCTGGGCGAAATTCTCGCCACGCGCCTCGGCGACGTCGGCGAGAATGCGAGGCTTCGTGACAGCCCCGAAATAGCCGGCAGCGGTCGCCTTCCAGCCGGCCTGTCCGACATCGAGCCCGACCGCCCGCGCGAGCACATCGCTGTGCGCGATGCGCCGTTCGACCTTCCGCTTCGAGATACGGCCGTTGTCATATTTGGGGACGATCTCGGCCTGCGCGTTGACCGCAACCGAAGCGCAGTGCGCGAAAAGCTGCGACTGCGCGTCGGGATCGAGGCCAAGCAAGAAGTCCCAGACCTCCTTGTCCGACTTGGGCAGCCGTTCGCGCCACATCGCAGCACGTTCGGCAATCGCCTGCGCGGGCGCGCAATCGCGCAGCTTCGGCGGTTCGTTGCTGAAGTAGACCGCATTCGACGAGACCTGCACGCAGTTGTCTTCGCTGAGGCGGAAGAAGCAGTCGAGGACGAACGCGTGGAGCACGGAGCGGAACGCGAGCGCTGGATCGCCCGCGATTGCGTTCTGAAGCGCCAGCGTTCGCCACGCCGTCAGATCCGAGACGAGTCGGTCCGACAGCGGCTTCAGTACCTCACCCTCATCCTCCTCTCCGGACGGCGGCGCAGTGCTCGCGGAGCCGGGTTCCGTACCCCCGCCGACTGTGGCTGCGCCGGTCGCGGCAATCGGCCCACTATCGTCGCCGGAGCGCTCGATCTCGCCCTCGTCAGCAGCGGGCTCGTCTTCGGGCCGGACGAAGCCACGTTCGACGTTGGTCGTGCCATTGAGGTCGATCGACACGAAGGCGCCGCCGATCGCCACCTCGGCCGGGTCGAAGACAAGCGGCCGATCGCTGATCGCGCCGATCTCGATTTCGATCGTATCGAGCCGGTCGTGCACCTCCTCGGGTACGTCGCGCTCCTCGGCCCAGCGCTTGTTGAGATCGTCGGCCTCGGCCTCGAGCGCAGCAAGCGCCGCATCGTCGGCCTCGGTCATCGCGACCTCTTCGCTCGCGAGCCGGCGCAGCCCCGACGTGGCGCTCCACGGAAGATCGATCGCGGTCACGACCCATTTCCAACCCTCGCCCGCGATGCGCTCGCCCTCGACAGTCAGCTTCTCGTCGACGAGCCGATCGAGCAGCGCAGGATCGGTGAGCCAGCCGCCGGCGTCGGCCTCGAACAAGTCGCGGACGATGCCGCCGCCAGCCGCCAGATAGGCCTCGACGCCGACGAAACGCGCCCGCTTGTCCGCCACCCGCACGCTATTCTCGGTGAGGCGCTGGCGAATATAGGACGGCGACTTGTTGAAGCTGTGCTCGAGCTGGTCCCACACCTCGCCCTGTCGCTGATGATCGTCCGAGACAGTGAATGCCATCAGCACGTCGAGGCTCATTTCATCCTCGCCGTAGAGATCGAGCAGCCGCGGCGAGACGGTCGCGAGCTTAAGGCGCTGGCGCACCACCGCAGGCGTCGTGTGGAAATGCGCCGCGATCGCCTCGGCGCCATTGCCCTTGTCGACCATCGCCTGCATCGCGCGAAACTCGTCGAGCGGGTGGAGATTCTCGCGGAAGGCATTTTCGGCGTAACTGTCTTCCTCGGCGAGGATGTCGCTGATCGCCGGACGGACGATGCAGGGAATCGGCGCGTCCTTCGCGAGCAGCTTTTGCTTCACAAGCAGTTCGAGCGCTCGGTAGCGGCGGCCGCCGAATGGCACCTCGTAGCGGCCGGTTTCTTGGCCGGCCCCGTCGAGCATGGGCCGAACGCCGAGGCTCTGCAGCAGCCCCCGCCGGGCGATGTCGGCCGCGAGCGTGTCTATAGACACGCCCGCCTTCACTCGCCTGACGTTGGACTGGGAGAGCTCAAGCCGGTCGAGCGGGATCTCGCGCGACGGATTGAGGGTGAGTTTCGGAACCGGTTTTGCCATGATGTTTCTCCATGGCGGTCGCCGCGAGACTCTCTCTCGGCTGCCTGACCGCCACGAAGGCGGTCACCCTCCTCTCCCTCCAGCGATCGGGTGGGCGCAGCCCGGCCGATGTCCAAAGCTTCGCAGCACGCGCTCCAGGGTGATGCCTGGAGCCGGCCCGCATCCTTTTACGGATGGTTCTCCATTCTTTGGGAAGAGAGGCGATCAAATTTCCGCTGCGCAGTACGCAGACCACGCCGCCATCAGCTCGCGGCGCTTTTCGAGAAGCGGGCCTCGCCGGTAGGCGGCCTCCGTCTTCTCCTTCACCGCATGGGCAAGCGCCGCCTCGGCGACCCGATCGGGAAAGTCGGTAGTCTCGCTCGTCCAGTCTCGGAACGATGATCGGAACCCGTGCGGCGTGACGTCGAGGGCCATGTCGCGCAGCACCTTGATGATCGTCATGTCTGACAGAGGACCTCCCCGCCCAGTGCCTGGGAACACGATATCGGTACAGCTTCGCCGGTAGAGTTCGCAGCGGTCGAGAATGCGGCATGCATGGTCGCTGAGCGGGACGACATGCTCGCGCGCCGCCTTCATCCGTTCGGGGGGAATGGTCCAGAGCCGTGCATCGAGATCGAATTCCGACCAGGTAGCGCCGCGGATCTCACCCGACCGCCCTGCGGTCGCGATCACGAACTCGAGCGCTAGGCGCCCGATAGTTTCCGTCACGCGAAGCTTTTTTAAGAACGCGGGCACGTCTGCATATGGCATTGCCGCGTGGTGCTCGATTCCCTTCGGCTGCCGCGGCAAGCCGCGCGTCACCGATTGCATCGTCAGCTCGTGCTCGCGATATCCTTTGGAAAAGGACCAATCGAGGATCACCCCGATTCGTTGGCGTACCCGGCGAGCGGTCTCGGGCTTGGTCAGCCAGATCTCGCCGAGCAACTCGTGAACCATCGGACCCGTGATGTCGCTCACCCGTTTGTCGCCGATATGAGGAAAGGCAAACATTTCCAGCGTGCGCATCCACTGCCAATTATGCTTCGCGTTTCGCCAGCTCTTGCTGTGGGTCGCGAACACCGATGCTGCAGCCTCGCGAAAGGTCGGTATGCCTTCAGCCTTTCGGCGCTCGTGGCGGGGATCGAGCCCGGCTTCAGTCCAAGCTCTAACTTGCCGGTTCAACTCGCGTGCCCGCGCGAGGCTCACCTTCCCAGTTCCGCCCAGACCGAAGTCTCTGCGCCTTCCGTCCTTCTGGACCCGCGATACCCAGCTCTTGGAACCGCAAGGCCAGACCACCAGATAGAGGCCATCACCATCGGGGTGGCGACCTTCTTGGCACTCGGATTTTACACGGGCTGCAGTGAGGCTCGACATGCGCCTATTCTCCCACATTTTCTCCCACGGGAGAAATTGGCTACGGGTGAACTGGCGTGGACGCCCTTGGACGCGAATCACGTCGCAAGCCTCGGTTTAACTTGGCTTTTTCGACGCGAGCTCGCGCTGCGGATTTTGGAGTTTGGTGGACAGGGCTGGATTCGAACCAGCGTACGGAAACCCGGGCAGATTTACAGTCTGCTGCCTTTAACCACTCGGCCACCTGTCCATTGGGGCCCGCTTTGGGAAGCGGTCCAATGGCGAAACGAGGCTTGCCTGTCAATGCCAGTCATGGGAAAGGCGCCCTCATGAGACAAATTTCCCGTCATCGCCGCCCTGCGGGCCAAAGTCCGCGTGGTCAGGCCATCCGTTTTTGGGGCCGTCACGCCGTTTTTGCAGCACTCGACAACCCCGAGCGCACGGTAAAACGAATCTGGGGCACCCGCGAGGCACTGGGTCAGCTCGACCTGCCCACGAATCTTCCCGTATCCTTTGCCGAAGTCACCGACCTTGCGCGACTCGTCGCCCGGGACGCGCCGCATCAGGGGCTGGTGATCGAGGTCGATCCGCTCGAGGGCGTCTATCTGGGCGACGTGCTGCAGGCGGAGATCGATGCGAACAGCAAACGTCCGCTCGTGATTCTCGATCAGGTCACCGATCCGCACAATATCGGCGCCGTCCTGCGCTCGGCCGCCGCCTTCGATGCCGCCGCGATCGTGACGCAGGACCGACATAGCCCGCCCGAAAGCGGCGTGATCGCGCGTTCGGCGTCGGGTGCGCTTGAAACCGTGCCGTGGGTGCGCGTCGTCAACCTTTCGCGCGCGCTGGAAGAAATCGCCGAGGCGCAATATTGGCGTATCGGGCTGATGGGCGATACCGAAACGACGCTCGCGGAAACGCTCGACGGCAACAGGGTCGCGCTGGTTCTCGGCTCTGAAGGCGACGGCATCCGTCACAATGTGATGGAGCATTGCGATGTGATGGCAAAGCTGCCCATCTCGCCGCGCATGGAAAGCCTGAATATCTCGAACGCCGCGGCGATCGCACTTTATGCGGTGGCGATGGCAGGCAAGGGCTGACACACAATATCGGCATCGCGAACACAGCGAAGCAATCCAGGGCTGCGTAAAAGACGCTGGATTGCTTCGCTGGGTTCGCGATGACGTAAAATATGCCTGAGGATCAATCCTCGGCGGCGATCCGTACCTTCAGACCGTCGAGCGCTTCGCTGAACGGAAGCTGGCACGACAGGCGCGAATTGTCGTCGCGGTCGGTCGTCGAATCGAGCAGATCATTCTCGTCCTCGCTCATCGCGGGCAGCTGATCCTTTGCCCCCGCCTCGACATGGACGTGGCAAGTGGCGCACGAACAGCAACCGCCGCACAGCGCGAGCAGCTCGTCAAAGCCCGCATCGCGGATATTTTCCATCACGGTCAGGCTGGTGTCGCCCTCGATCTCATGCTCGGTACCATCACGCGTCACCACAATAAGCTTGGCCATGCTCAATCCCATATCTGTTTCTCGCGGTCGCTATGTCGCGCGTTGCAACGCAAATCAAGCGTTGCTATTAGCAACCAAAGGAACAAAAGGAGAATATGGGATGGGCCTGAGCCAGAAGCAGCTGAACGACGGAATCGACGCGCTGGCCGCGATCGATACGAACTTCGCGCGCGCGCTCGGCCATGCAGGCTATCCCGAACCGCGAATCCGCGAACCCGGCTATACCACCCTGCTGCGCACGATCGTCGGCCAGCAGGTCAGCGTCGCCGCCGCGACCTCGATCTGGAACAAGCTGGAAGCGGCGTTCGGCGAAGGCTGCCCCGCCGAGGTGATGGCGGCTGCCGAGTTCGATGCATTGCGCGCCTGCGGGCTGTCGGGGCAGAAACAGGGCTATGCCAAAAGCCTCGCGCAACTGATCCTCGACGGCGAACTCGACGTCACCGCCCTCCCCTCCGATGATGAGGAAGCGATCGCGCTGCTGACCAAGGTGAAGGGCATCGGGCGCTGGTCGGCCGAAATCTATCTGCTCTTTGCCGAGGGACGCCCCGACATCTGGCCCGCTGGCGACCTCGCTGTGCAGGAGGCCGTTGGCCGCATATTGCAACTCGACGCACGACCCAGCGAAAAGCAGGTGCGGGTTCTGGCCGAATCCTGGCGCCCCCACCGCGGCGCAGCAGCGATCTTCAGCTGGCACTGCTATAATATGGCGGTGATCTGAGGGGGCCGCTGTCTCGCCCCTTTCTTCGAGGGGGACGATGTTGGAAAATAAAAAGGCCGGGTGGAGCATCCTCCACCCGGCCTTTTGATATCGTGTCAGCCGAGGCTTATTTCTTTTCCGCAGCCTTTTTGGCCGGAGCCTTCTTCGCAGCGGGCTTGTCCTCGGCAGCCTTCGCCGGAGCAGCCTTCTTCGCAGCCGGCTTTTCCTCGGCAGCGGCTTCAGCCTTCTTGGCCGGCGCCTTTTTCGCGGGAGCTTCGGCAGCTTCCTCGGTCACGTCGGCCTTTTTGGCTGCCGGCTTTTTCGCCGCGGTCTTCTTGGCGGGCTTGTGGTCGTGATCATGGTCGTGACCACAACCCGGCCCGTGGACGTGGCCGCCATCGTCTTCGGCTTCGATCGCCGCTTCGATTTCTTCGCGGGTCACTTCGCGATCGGTAATCTCTGCCTTTTCGAACAGGAAGTCGACCACCTTGTCCTCATAGAGCGGAGCGCGCAGCTGGGCTGCGGCGAGCGCATCCTGCTGGACATATTCGACGAAACGCTGGCGATCTTCGGGACGATATTGCTGTGCAGCCTGAGCGACGAGGCGCTGCATTTCCTGACCCGAGACCTGAACGCCATGTGCCTGACCGATTTCGGAGAGGAGCAGGCCCAGACGGACGCGGCGAACCGCGATGTCGCGATATTCGTCGCGATCCTTTTCCAGCTCGGCCTTTGCCGCTTCGGGATCTTCTTCGCGCGCGACTTCCTGTTCCAGCTGCTGCCAGATCTGGTTGAATTCGGCTTCCACCATCGACGGCGGAACTTCGAAATCATGGCTCGCGGCGAGCTGATCGAGCAGCTTGCGCTTCATATAGGTGCGAGTCAGGCCGTTCAGTTCCTGCTCGACCTGGTCCTTCATCAGCTCCTTGAGCTTGTCGAGGCTTTCGAGACCCAGCGACTTGGCGAAGTCGTCGTCGATCTTCGTTTCGGCCGGAACCTTGATTTCCTTCACCGTCACGGCGAATTCGGCGTTGGCGCCCTTCAGCGTCTCGACCGGATATTCGTCGGGGAAGGTCACCTTTACGACCTTGTCGTCGCCAACCTTGACGCCGACCAGCTGGTCTTCAAAGCCGGGGATCAGCTGACCCGAGCCGATTTCGACTGCCATGTCCTGGCCGGTACCGCCGTCAAAGGCGACGCCATCGACGCTGCCGGCGAAGTCGATGATGACCTGATCGCCGGTTGCGGCCTTGCGGGTCTTCGGCGCTTCTTCGAAACGCTTCATCTGCGCGGCAAATTCTTCGATCTTCGCCATCACGGCCGCGTCGTCGGCGGGAACGGCCAGGCGTTCGAGCTTCAGACCGTCGATCGACGGCGTTTCGATCACAGGCAGCACTTCCAGCGCGACGGTCAGTTCGGCGTCCTTGCCGTTTTCATATTCGTCGGCCAGCGTCACAGCGGGCTGCAGCGCCGGGCGGAGCTTTTCCTGCGCCATCAGGTCGCGCACACCGGCGTCGATCGCCTTGTTCAGCGCGTCGGCCGCCAGTGCCGGTCCGTGCATCTTGCGGATCAGGTTTGGCGGCACCTTACCGGGACGAAAGCCGGGCATGCGCACGGTCGGCGCGATGCTCTTCACTTCGTCATCGACGCGTGCGTCGATATCCTTGGCGGCTATGGTCAGGCGATATTCGCGCTTCAGGCCTTCGTTCAGCGTTTCGACGGTCTTCATTGCCTTGATCTTATCCTTGCTCAAAATCTCGTATCGACAACCCCGGCCAGAACGGCGGAGTTCCCTATCCCGGCCCCGCCCTCATTGGCGTTCGCGAATTGGTGCGGGCGAAGGGACTCGAACCCCCACATCTTGCGATACTGGTACCTAAAACCAGCGCGTCTACCAATTCCGCCACGCCCGCAGGAGCTTTCGGCCGGGTGCACAGGTGCTGCGCGCAAAACCACGCACGCCCGTGCGGGCCGCGCGGGGCTATAGCAGACGCGCAGCCGAGGGCAAGGGGCGGAACGAGTGCCACGTCCGTTCGTTGATCGGAC
Organism: Sphingopyxis selenitireducens; assembly: GCF_051550705.1. NCBI lineage: Bacteria > Pseudomonadati > Pseudomonadota > Alphaproteobacteria > Sphingomonadales > Sphingopyxidaceae > Sphingopyxis > Sphingopyxis selenitireducens. The sequence continues at coordinate 626,993 of NZ_JBPULG010000003.1, read as the reverse complement.
AAGGAGACATGCCATGAACACCCCCGCGAGCGCCGCCGATCCGTTGCCGAAACCCAAGCCCGATATCATCGAGCCCAAGGCTCCGCCCGAACATCCCATCCAACCGGCGCCGCTGGAAGATCCCGCCGGGCAGCCGCAGGAAATTCCCGGTAATCCGGGCGGCGGCGACATCGATGAGCCCGGTCGCGGTCCCGACGAGGTGCCGCCGGACCAGATCTGATACCGCTGAAAGTTTAACCGGTCAGGCACTTGACCCTCTCCCTCCCCGCCCGCCACTGTGGGCCAACAAGGGAGAGAGAAATGAAAACAATCACCGGCGCCATCGCACTGTTTCTGACGACAACCGCGACGAATGCTATCGCGCAGGACAGCGTCCTCTATCGCGGTGGCCCGATCGTCACGATGGATGGCGACGTGCCGCAAACGGTCGAGGCGGTTGTGACGCGCGGCGACAGAATCGCCTTTGCCGGGACAGAGAAAGATGCGCGCGAGGCCGCGGGCAAGGATGTTGTAACCCGCGACCTTCAGGGCGCCACCATGCTCCCCGGTTTCATTGACGCCCATTCGCACTTCAGCTTTGCGCTGCAAATGGCGGGCGCGCTCGACCTCAGCGATAAGACGTTGCCACAGGCGAAGACCATCGCCGAACTGCAGGGCGCGATCCGCGATCATATTGCGCGCCGAGCGATCCCGAAGGGCAGCTGGGTCGTTGTGATGCAATATAATGAGGAGACGCTTGCCGAACGGCGCCACATCGACCGCGCCGAACTGGACGCCGTGTCGCCCGATCACAAGATCATCCTCTTCCACGTCTCCTTCCACGGTGTCGTCGCCAACAGCCCTGCCCTGGCTGCCGCGAAGCTGACCGATGCCAGCCAGCCGCCGCCGGGCGGGCTGATGCTCCGCGACGACGCCGGACGGCTCAACGGCGTGTTGCTCGAAAAGGCCATGTTCCTGATGATGCCCGCCTTGCCGCAACCGACCGTCGAGCAGAAGCTCGCGGGACTCGACGCCGCGCAGCAGCGCTATTTCGCCGAGGGCTATACCCATGCACAGGACGGCGCCACCCAGCCCGCCGACCTTGCCTTTTTGACCAGCCCCGCAGCACGCGAAAAGCTCAAGATCGACCTTGCGCTCCTGCCCTTCTACGCCGGGCTCGACGCGCTTCTCGCGCAACCCGACCTCAAATTCGGCACCTACAACGGCCACGTCAAACTGCAGGGAATCAAATTCCTCCTCGACGGCAGCCCGCAGGCACGCACGGCCTTTTTTACCCGTGACTATGCGCGTGGCGGCCCGGACGGCGCACACCCCTGGCACGGCCAGCCGATCATCAAGCAGGAGGAATTTGACGCGCTCGCGCGCAAGGCCAATGATCGCGGCTGGCAGATTTTCGTCCACGCCAATGGCGACGCCGCGATCGACATGGCGATCAAGGGTTTCGACGCGATCGGCATCAAGGCGGCCGAGAATCGCCGCCCGATCGTCATCCATTCGCAGTTCCAGCGCCGCGACCAGCTCGCCGACTATGCCCGCATCGGCGTCGGTCCCGCCTATTTCTCGAACCACACATGGTATTGGGGCGATATCCACCGCACCAATTTCCCGGCCGAGGTCGTCGATTTCATCAGCCCCTTCGCTTCGGCGCGTGCTGCCGGGCTGATGCCCTCAAACCACAGCGATTACAGCGTGACCCCACTCGACACACGCTTCATGCTCTGGACCTCGATGGCGCGCGTCTCACCCACCGGAGTCGTCAGCGGCCCCGCCGAACGCCTGAACGCCTACGCCGCGCTGCAAGCTCTCACCACCGCCCCCGCGTGGCAGGTTTTCGAGGAAGATCGCAAAGGCCGCATCAAAGCGGGCCTGCTCGCCGATTTCGTCATCCTCGACAAGAATCCGCTGACGACGCCCGTCGATGCCATCAAGAACATCAAGGTTCTGGAAACGATCAAGGAAGGCCGTTCGGCGTGGCGTCCGAAGGAATAGCACACGAGCGATTCTCCAGCGGCAATATCCCACTTTGGCGGGCCCGCTTTCGCTGTTAGTCTGCGCACCTGCCATTCGACAGGAGCAGTTTGCCATGCGTTCGATCGTCTCGTCTCTTGCCGTCGCTGCTGCCATGCTTCCGTTGGCCGCTGCCGCCCAGTCCGCCCCCGACGTCGCCGACCTGGTCGGCGCGCGCGGCGCTGGCGGTGAAACGCAGCTTCTTGCACGTGGCTATGAAAGCCGGATGTCGAACCTCGTCGGCGATACCCGCTATGTGTTCTGGTGGAACCAACGCACCGGCCGCTGCATCTCGGTCGCAACGATGGAGGGGCGCTATTCGGCAATTACCGCAGTCCCGGCCGAAAATTGCCAGAATGGCAACGACGGCAATGCCCCGCGCCAGCCCGCCGATCACGATGTCCCGCGCGGCGAGCCTGGCTATCGCGACGCCAATTCACTCATCCTCGTGTGCTACGGCGCCGGCACCCGCCCGACCGTCTCGAACAAACCGACCTACAGCTGGAATCCGTGGAAGCATAAGTGGGAATGGAGCAATCAGGTCGGCAATAGCGCCGAGGGCTTCAATTCGGACGTCCAGATCGAACTTTACGGCGACCATGGCCGCATCCACCTGGGCCCCAAGCTCGTTTCGCCGATCCATTCGGGCGGCGACAATGGCTGGTGGGATATCGAGAATTTGGTTGTCACCCCCGACCGCATAACCGGCAGCTATCGCCTCAATGGCATGAACAAGCCCAAGCTGACCGTCGACCGCCGCTCGGGCCGTATCACCATTCAGGCGATCACCAATTTCTCGGGCCAGTGCGACATGGGCAACTGGGGCGCCGGGCAGCGGCGCTTCTGACGCGCCGCCGCCCCTGCGGCATCAGCCCGCACAGAAACGCGCGAAGCGCTGGATCGCCTGCTTGCCGTTCGCCGTAGCCGCCATGTCGATCGCCGCGCCATCAGCGGTCATGCGCAGCCATCCATTGGCTGCGAACGCCCGGAACAGCGGCGAGGTCACAGGCATTTCCTGCGCGGAGAAGGTCGGAAGTTCGTCGGCATCGGTCGTCCCGGTCAACCGCACGCGCTGGTCGCCCGATTCAAGCTCGATCGCGGCAAGGTCTGGCGCGCCGCCCGAAATCCCCGCAAAGACGCGGCCGCTGCCCTCTTCGCAGGTGAAATTCAGCGGCTGGTCGTCGGTGTTATCGACTTCATAAGCCAGGATCGCATCCGAGGCCCGGTCTTCATTGACCCGCATCGTCCAGTCATAACCGTCATTCACCGCCGGCGTACCTGCGGCACTCGCCGCACCGGCCAGCATCAGGGCCAGCGCCCCGCCCACCAAAACTGAAACTTGCTTCGTCATCATTTCGTACCTCATCGCTGCTTTGGCTTCAATTTAGCTGCCTTTGGCATCGAAACCACTGAATTTGCTGTGAACTGAATCACTTGGCGGAGATCCCCGCGCGCATTGCCACCGGCGGCACGAGACGCGGCGGGGCCCATCCCGCCTTGCCAGCGCGTGCACTCCCCTCGCTGACGCCATATCCGTGACATCAGGCCATCACCTTCAAATCGGGAAGACAGTTCCGCTGTGGTGACGAAAAAACTTGCAAAGGCAAAGGTGCCAATTAGCAGTCGAGAAGATTTCGTCGGGGGACGGAATTCAAGGGGGTTACAGGATGAATATGGGGCCTTGGGCCGGGCGCACGGCGGCGGCCGTTTGTTCGGCCATGCTGTTCGGCGCGAGCGCGGCCGCCCAATCGCCATCTGTCATCGACCCGGCAGCGGCTCTGGCCGAAGCGGTTGCCACGACGGAAATTTCCTCTCCATGTGAATTGCATGTATGGCCCAGCGACGGCTTTACCCGCAACATCTCCACAATGCTCAGCCGTGGCGACACCGGCGTCATCGGGCTGATGATCGGCGCAGCACGTTCGGATGGCGACAAGAAGATGCGCATTCCCGACGCGTCGGACGACGCTCTGTCGGTCGTCGCCCAGACTGCTTTGCTGAACGACATGGCGGTGCCCGATATCATCGGCCTGCCCGGCCATCGACTGGTCGTCCATGATCAGGCGCTCGAAAGCCGTGTCATCCGCAACAGCCCGGGCCGCATCGCACCGTCAACGTCGCCCTGCTACGCCGAACTCGTCATCGACGACGTCGCCTTCCAGCGCGAGGCCTTTGGTGCCCGGCATCTCAAGACATTGTTCCGGTATCGCGACTTCGGATCCGGCCAGCAGCCGCAACGCAGATTTGGCACATGGGCGAACACCAGGCTCGAGCATTTCCCTCCGGAAACCGATGCCGACAAGGCCGCAGCGGCCGCCGACCTGCATTCGGCATTCCGCGCCAATCTCGTCCTGTTCGCCCAATATCTATCAAAAGCATCTCACGGGGAGAATGAAAAGAAATGAAGCATATATTGAAAGCTGCGCTCGCTGGCTGGGCCGCGACGATCGCGATTCCTGCCGCCGCACAAAGCCCGGCGCCCTGCGAGCTGCACATCTGGCCGGCCGAGCGGATGAATTCGGTCACCACGGGCCTGCTCGGCGGCGGCCTGATCGACGCCGCGCTGCACAGCGGCCGCGATGCCAGCAACAAGGCGCAGCTCGCGAGCGCACTCGACAGCCCGTCGCAACTTGACGCGCTGCAATCGCTCGACCTGCACAATCTGATCAATCTTCAACCGGGCACGGTCATCGTTCGCCACGAAGAGCCGCTGGACCGCAAGACGATGAACAAGGTCAAGACGCGCCGGTCGGATTCGACCGCAGCCTGCTACCGCGAGCTCATCGTTGCTGATGTTTTCTATCAGAAAGCGGCAATTTACGGCCGTTCGCTCAGGACGCTGTTCATGATCCGCGACTTCGGCGACGATCAGAAAATCGACATGGAATATAAGGCGTGGGGCGGCAACGGCCTGTCGCTCTTCCCGCCGAAGGAGGGCGAGGATGCCGTCGCGGCGCTCGACGAGCTCGGCACCGTCTTCAAAAAGAATTTCGAGGAATATGCCAATAACGCCCGCGCCTCGATGGCGCGCAAGGCCGGCAAGTAAACAAGCGCAAGCACCGCGCGCCCTGACCTTGCAGGGCGCGCGGACTGCGATTTTATCCGAGCGCCTTCTTCAGCAGCTCGTTGACAACCTGCGGGTTCGCCTTGCCCTGCATCGCCTTCATCGTCTGACCGACGAAGAAGCCGAACAACGCTTCCTTGCCGCCCTTATACTGCTCGACCTTGTCGGCATTGGCGGCGAGAATCTTCGCAATCTCGGCCTCGATCGCACCGGTGTCGCTCGTCTGTTTCAGCCCCTCGCGATCGACGATCGCCGCAGCACCGTCGCCGGTCTCGAGCATCTTCTCGAACACCGTCTTGGCGATCGTCCCCGAAATCGTACCGTCGGCGACAAGGCCAAGCAATTCGGCCGCCTGCGCCGGACTGACCGGCGAGTCCGAGATATCCTTGCCCAGCCGGTTGAGCGCGCCGAACAGCTCGCTCGTCACCCAGTTTGCCGCCGCGACGGGCTTTGCGCCTGCCTCCAGCAACGCATCGAACCACAGCGCCGCCTCGACCTCGGCAGTCAGCACGTCGGCGTTATAGGCGCTGATACCCTCGGCCAGATAGCGGTCGCGCTTGGCATCCGGCAGTTCGGGCAGGCTCTCGCGGCACTCGGCCAGAAACGCATCGTCGAGTTCGAGCGGCAACAGGTCGGGATCGGGGAAGTAGCGGTAATCATGCGCATCTTCCTTCGACCGCATCGACCGCGTCTCGTTGCGGTCGGGATCATAGAGGCGCGTTTCCTGCACCACCGTGCCGCCGCTTTCGATCAGCTCGACCTGGCGCTTCGCCTCGCCCTCGATCACCGCCATCACGAAGCGCACCGAATTGACGTTCTTCGTCTCGGTCCGCGTGCCGAATTCGTCGCCGGGCTTGCGCACGCTGACGTTGACGTCGGCGCGCATCGAGCCCTCTTCCATATTGCCGTCGCACGACCCGACATAGCGCAGGATCGAGCGCAGCTTGCGGACATAGGCCCCTGCCTCGGCGGGCGAGCGCATGTCGGGACGCGAGACGATCTCCATCAGCGCGACCCCTGAACGATTCAGGTCGACGTAGGACATCGTCGGATGCTGGTCGTGCATCAGCTTGCCGGCATCCTGCTCGACATGGATACGCTCGATGCCGATGCGCTTCGCTTCGGGCAGACCGGCCTTTTCATCGGCCTCGATCGTCAGCGAACCTTCGCCGACAAGCGGATGATAAAGCTGCGAAATCTGGTAACCCTGCGGCAGATCGGCATAGAAATAATTCTTGCGGTCGAACCGCGACCATTTGTTGATCTGGGCCTCGATCGCCATGCCCGTGCGCACCGCCTGACGGATGCACTCGCGGTTCGGCACCGGCAACATGCCGGGCATCGCGGCGTCGACCAGCGACACCTGCGTGTTCGGCTCGGCCCCGAACGCCGTCGCGGCGCCCGAGAACAGCTTGGCGTTGGAGGTGACCTGCGCATGGACCTCGAGGCCGATCACGACCTCCCACTCGCCGGTTTCGCCCTTGATGCGATATGTCGATTCCGTCACGTTCTCATCCATCATAATATGTTCGCAAATCAGGTCCGGCGAAGCCTTTTGCAACGAGCACACCCATCATCTCGCGGGCCTGTCCGGTTTTTGCGGGGTCGCCGGATTCAAAATCTTCATAAGCAAGATTATATTGGGCGACATCGTGGTTCAGCGCGGCTGCCTTGGTCAACCATTGCATTGCCTGAGCGGGATCGCGCCGCGCAATCCAATAATATTGGTAAAGGCGGAACGCCGCATCGCCATCGCTTTCGGCCCTCTGCAACAAAGTGTCGATCTCGTCTTCATACAGGCCGAACGCAATCGATGCCGACAAAATGCTGGCGGGGCTTATCGACTGCCCCTCTCGCGGGCAGAACAGCATGGTCAACTGGCCGCCCATCGCGAAGCCAGCCGGACCCGAGCGTCCGATCCCCCGCTCGGCTGCGCCCGGATAGACGGGCTTGTCGCCACAAATCATCGCGCCGCCGCTAAAAAAATAGGCTTCGGCGGGGCAGCCACTCGTTTTGACCCCTAGCAATCTGCCCAACTGCTTGGCGTAGGACGCTTCACCCAACTCGCTGTCGCTGACACCAAGCTGAACCAGCTTTCGCTTCTTTCCGGAAAAGCTCGGCGCGGCGGCGATCATGCCGGCCATCTCCTTGGGATGCACGGCGCGTCCATTGCCTATAAACAGCCGCCCCATTGCTCCTGTCCCGCCGACAGTAAATGCATTCCGGGGATTCCAGCGACCGCTATAGCTGTTGAGCCATCCTTCCATTTCGGACGTCGACGTCCGCATGGTCGCATCGTCGGGATCGACGCAGTCGACCGTAAGCATTACATCTTTGGCCACAGCAATGGACGGCGAAAGCAAAGCTCCGCCGAGCAAGATCGCTGCGACGGCGCGGTATGTCACCACCATTTCTCGGCGCGCGCCGTGAACCCTGCGCGTTCTTCGATCGCCAGCCCGGCGTTCAGCACGCCCTGCTCGTCGAATGCCTTGCCGATGATCTGCAAGCCCAGCGGTAGTCCTTCGCGGTTCAGCGCCGCGGGGACCGACATCGCGGGCAATCCCGCAAGGCTCGCGGGAACCGCGAACACATCGTTCAAATACATCGACAGCGGATCGGCGGTCTTTTCGCCCAATCCGAACGCCGCCGACGGCGCGGTCGGCGCCAGGATCACGTCGCAAACGCCAAAGGCCTGCTCGAAATCGCGCGCGATCAGCGTCCGCACTTTCTGCGCCTGCGTATAATAGGCGTCGTAAAAGCCCGCCGACAGCACATAGGTGCCGATCATGATGCGGCGCTTGACCTCGGGCCCGAAGCCGTCGGCACGCGTCGCGGCGTACATGTCCTGCAATCCCGCCTTTTCGGGCAGGTCGCGCAAACCATAACGCACGCCGTCATAGCGCGCGAGGTTCGACGACGCCTCGGCGGGCGCGATGATATAATAGGCCGGCAGCGCATATTTGGTGTGCGGCAGGCTGATCTCGACGACCTCGGCCCCCGCATCCTTCAGCATCGCGATACCCGCATCCCACATCGCGTCGATGTCGGGATCGATACCGTCCAATCGATACTCCTTGGGAATACCGACCTTCTTGCCCTTGAGATCGCTCGACAAAGCCGCTTCCCAATTGGGCACCGCCATGTTCAGGCTCGTCGCGTCCTTCGGATCGAAGCCCGCCATATTCTCGAGCATGATCGCGCAATCGCGCACATCGCGCGCCATCGGCCCCGCCTGATCGAGCGAGCTTGCAAACGCCACGATGCCCCAGCGCGAGCAGCGGCCGTAGGTCGGCTTGATGCCTGAAATGCCCGTGAACGCCGCGGGCTGGCGGATCGAGCCGCCGGTGTCGGTGCCCGTCGCCGCGGGGCACAGCCGCGCCGCGATTGCCGAAGACGAACCGCCCGACGAACCGCCCGGCGCGAGCGCGGCCCGGTCTTTAAGATTTGGGCCGCCGTCGTTGCGGCGCCACGGCGAAATGACATTGCCGAAATAGCTCGTCTCGTTCGACGAGCCCATCGCAAACTGGTCGAGGTTCAGCTTCCCCAGCATCCCCGCGCCCGCATCCCACAATTTCTGGCTGACGGTCGATTCATAGGGCGGGACGAAACCTTCGAGCATGTGGCTCGCGGCGGTCGTCTGCACGCCCTTGGTCGCGAACAAATCCTTCATCCCGATCGGCACGCCCGACAAGGGCTTGAGTGTTCCGGCGCCGCGGTCGGCGTCAGCCTGCTTCGCTGCGGCCAGCGCATGATCGGGAGTCTCGACGATGAATGCGTTGAGCGCCTTCGCGCCAGCAACATTGGCGCTGAACGCCTCGGCGACTTCGACGGCGCTGAAATCGCCCGCGCGATGGCCATCGCGGATTCCCGCTACGGTGAGATTGGTCAGGTCGGTCATTATTCGATCACCTTGGGCACGCCAAAGAAGCCATGCTGCGCCGCCGGAGCATTCGCCAGCACATCGTCGCGGCGATTGCCGCCGGTCAGCGGGTCGGCGTCGATCACATCGTCGCGCAGCCGCAGGCTGTTCGGGATCACTGCGGTCATCGGCTCGACCCCGGTCACATCGACTTCGCCGAGTTGTTCGACCCAGCCGAGAATACCGTTTAATTCGCCTTCCATCGCGGCGGCCTCTGCATCGCTGATCGCGATGCGCGCCAACGACGCGATTTTCCTTACTGTTGCCTGATCGATTGACATAATCGTCCTAACTTTAACGAAGCCGCGCCGCTAGCATCCCCGCCCCGGCGCTTCAACCGTCCTGATCCTCGCTGTGACGAAGTCATGGGGAGGACGACCTTTCATGGAGGGGCTGCGACGGCAGTACCAAAAGCCCCTCCCTCAGCGCTTCGCGCAGCCACCTCCCCACGGCTACCCCGCAGGGAGGATCAAAACTTACTCGAAAGTCCCCGATTCCGGTACGCCATTCACCAGAATGCGCCGCTGCTGCACCGTCTCGACTTCGATCGTCGCTTTCGAAAGGTCGACCTCAGCCCGCTTCGTCGGTGTATCGCGGACGAAATCGCCCTGCACCCAGCGCCCTTCCTTATTCTGCGTCACAAAATCAAAACTCATCGCCTCGCCCGGCTCATTCTGCCCCATCACACCGATCCGATCGTCGGCCAGCCACACCGCGACACAGGCCTTCGCGCGGCTGCACATATAGCTGCCTGACACACGTTCGAGCGCCTCGAGAGGCAGCGTGCGCTCCGCCGGGAACACGCGCAGCCGCTCGGCAAAGGGTTTTATCAGCACAGGTCCACGCGGCCCGCCGAGGTCCCAGCGATTCTTCGTCTCCAGCGCCAGCTTCGCCGCATCTGCGCGCGCCTTTTGCGGCGATCGGGTGAGTTCTTTCAGCGCCGCGCGCCCGGCTGGTCCGAAATCAAACGCCATCGCCGCCCAGTCGAATTGCTCTGTCGAGATCGCGCCCGATTTCAGCCGCGTCATTTGATCGCGCGTCGAAATCGCCCCGAAATCGACGATCGGCAGCGCAAGGAAGGTAGCGAGCAGCATCAGCCCGATCGCGAGCTTTTGCTGTAACGGCCGCAACAGATCGTCGAAATCGCCGCGTCCCTTCACCACGGCCCACACCCCCACAAGGCCATAAGCCACCGCAATTGCGGCCGCGATCACCCCCCAGATACGCTCGGGGGTCCAGCCATATTGGCCGACGCGCAGCAGCATCGAATATAGCGCGATCGCCGCCAGCGGCAGCACCGCAACCGCTAGCACCGGCGCCGCCCAGCGAAGCACCCGGTTCCCGGGCCGATCCTCGGCGCCGTTGCCGATCACTGCATTCGCCAGCAGCACGGCAAAAGCCCCCGCGGCCATCATCAGCGCCGCGGTGGAAAAGCCCGAATCCCAAAGCTTCTGCAAACCCGTACCCGCCAGCGAGAGCAGGAAGATCACCAGCGCGACCGCCAGCACCGGCGCGAGTACCGCGAGCACGATCATCACCAGCCGCTGCAAAGTGGATACAAGCTTGTCGCGTTCGCGCAGCAAGCCCACCGCTCCGCCGAACGCCGCGCCCGCGAGCATCCAGCCGAACCATTCGTCGTTCAGCAGATCGCGGATCACATTGATGCCGATAAGGTGGAACATTTCCGAAATCAGGATGACAAGCAGGAAGCTCACACCGACGAACGCCAGGCTCGCCGCGCCGATCACCGCATCGGTCCACGCATGACTGTGGAGTCGCTCATAGGGCATCTGCCACAGCTTCCAGAACCGCCAGTCGGACGCGACATCGCGCCGCGTCTGAAACAGCGGCGTCGCGACCAGCACGGCAAGCAGCCCCGACCAGAATGGCCATTCGATCGGCGATCCCTGAATATTATACGCCGACGCCTGCGACGCGATCAGCCCCATGATGGCGCCCCAGATGAGAGCGAAGCCCGCCGCCCAGTGCCAGCGCCGAAGCTCGACCCCCAGCACGAAGACGATCGTCGAAATCGCCACGAACGCCGCCAGGCCGTCCAGCAACGGCGCCGGTTCGGCGACATATTGACGGTCGACGAGCATATGAAAGGCAAGGCCCGCGACGGCGCAAATCGCCGCCATGATCCACGGCCGCAACGACCACGGCGGGTCGCTGTCGTTAAGCCGCGCGGACACGGGAAGCGACGAATCGGGGGCGATGATGGGTGATGAGGTGTCAGTCATGGCCTCAGCCTATCGCGTAACCCCGTCATCCTGAACTTGTTTCAGGATCCATGGTCCAAGGGCGCGAGTTCAGGCTATGGATATTGAAACAAGTTCAGCATGACGCTTCATTTGATGCCGTCATCACGAGCAGATACAGAAGCCGCAATCTCTCCCCTCTCCCTATGGAGCCCCAATGGCCCGCAAATTCCTCTACCTCATCGCCGCCGTCATCATCCTCATCCTCGCTGCCGGGGTCGTGTATCAGCTTTATCCGGGCTGGATCGCGCGCACCGCCTTCGTGCCCAGCACCGAATTCAAGCCGCAGGCTGCGGTGACGCCCAACGCTTATGACGACCCAAAAATGTGGTTTGCGCGGCCGGGAATGGACAAAAACCCCTCCGACTGGCGCCCCGAAGCCGCCGAGGTTCGCACACCATCGCCAGACAGCGCCGAAGCGCAGCGAAGTGACGCGCTCGTCCCGCCCGCCACCGCTGCCGAAGCTGTCGCCGCCGCCGCAACGCCCGCCCCCAAAGGCGATGCCGCGGTCTTTTTCGTCCATCCGACCAGCTATTACAGCCGGTCGAGCTGGAATGCCCCGCTCGCAGACCGCGATTCGGACCATCGCGCCAATTTGTTCGTCCAGGGCATGGCAAGCGCTTTTGCCGACGCTGGCGACATCTGGGCCCCGCGTTACCGTCAGGCGACCCTCGGCGCCTTCCTCGCCGAAGACCGCGTCACCGCGGGCAAGGCGATCGACGCCGCCTATCAGGATGTCGAACAGGCGTTCGACGCGTTCGTCGCCGCGCAGCCGAAGAACAAACCGATCATCCTCGCCGGCCACAGCCAGGGCGCGCTCCACCTCACCACCCTGCTCAAGAACAAGATCGCGGGCACCCCGCTCGCGAAGCGCATCGTCGCGGTTTATGCCGTCGGCTGGCCGATCAGCGTCGAAACCGACATGGCGGGCCTCGGCCTTCCCGCATGCCAGACCCCCGAGCAAAAGGGCTGTATCCTCAGCTGGGTAAGCTTCGCGGCGCCGGCAGACCCCGAAATGGTGCTGGGTGCCTATGACGGCACGATCGGCTTCGACGGACGGCCCCGCGCGAATACGCGGATGCTCTGCACAAACCCGATCACCGGCACCCCCGACGCCGGGGCAGCTCCTGACACCAATCTCGGCACGCTGAAGCCGACCACGGGTTTCAAGAGCGGATCGCTGATCGCGGGCAAGATCGGCGCCCAGTGCGACGACGCGCGCGGTCTGCTGATGATCGGCGACGGCGAGATCGCGAAAGACTATGTCGTCGCGGGCTATGTCCTGCCGGGCAACAACTATCACGTCTATGACATCACCCTGTTCTGGTCGAACGTCCGCGCCGACGTCCTGCGCCGGCTGGCAACGTTCGAGGGCAAACCGTCGCCCGTCCCGCCGGCGGCGGCACCCTTGGCACCCACCGCCCTTCCGGCAACGGCGGCGCCCAAATCCTGACCCGTCATTGCGGAGGAGCGTAGCGACGCGGCAATCTCCAGCCATCGGCTCTGCACCTCGCGCTGGAGATTGCTTCGCTTCGCTCGCAATGACGGGCTTTGGATTGTAAAGGCCGACAATGATCACCACCGTCGCCCCCGAATTCGCCGCCCATTTCCCCAACGGCGGTCGCCTGATCGCCCTCGACGTCGGCACCAAGACGATCGGCGTCGCCTTCTGCGACGCGAACTGGGCCTTCGCTACCCCCGACAAGACGATCAAGCGCACGAAATTCACCGCCGACCTCGAAGCGCTCAAAAGCCTCGTCGCGGCGCAATCGGTCGTCGGCCTCGTCGTCGGCCTGCCGCTCAACATGGACGGCACCGACAGCCCGCGCACCCAAAGCACCCGCGCCTTCGCCCGCAACCTTACGCCGCTGGGCCTGCCGCTGCTGCTTTGGGACGAGCGCTGGTCGACCGCCGCTGTCGAGCGCGCGATGATCGCCGCCGACGTCAGCCGCGCCAAACGCGCCGAGCGGATAGACAGCGCCGCTGCCGCCTTCATCCTTCAGGGCGCGATCGACGCCCTGACCCGCGCATGACGGTGTGCGCTTGACCGAATATATCCTGATCTGGCTTGGCGTCGCGAACGGCATCGCTTTTGGGCTGATGGTCGTCGACAAGCGCCGTGCCGAAGCGGGCGTGCGCCGGATATCCGAAAGCACCCTTCTCCGCTGGGCGTTTGTCGGCGGCGCCTTCGGCACCTTCGCCGCCTCGCGCCTCGTCCGCCACAAAACGCGCAAGCAGCCGTTCGCGGCGCAGATGCTCGTCATCCTCGCTCTCGAAATCATCCTGCTCGCGCTCTGGGCGTCCGGATTTCTTGATCCGCTGGTCGCCGCAATGCTTGCTTATTTGCCGCATCCGGCATAGAGGCCCGGCTTTAATGACTAGCGCAAAAACCCGACCCGCCAGCGACTATCCGCCCGGCGGCGATGCCTTTCGCCATCGCCACCTGATCGGCATCGCCCAGCTCACCCCGTGGGAAATTTCCTACGTTCTCGACGCCGCCGAACAGTGGGTCGACATGAACCGCGCGGGCGCCGCCAAGCATGACGATGCCCTTGCCGGCCTCACCATCATCAACGCCTTTTTCGAAAATTCGACGCGCACACTGTTGTCGTTCGAAATCGCCGGAAAACGCCTGGGCGCCGATGTCGTCAATATGCACGCCGCACAGTCGAGCGTGAAAAAGGGCGAGACGCTGATCGACACCGCGATGACGCTCAACGCGATGCGCGCCGACGCGCTCGTCATCCGCCACCAAAGCTCGGGCGCGGTGCAGCTGATCGCCGACAAGGTCGACTGTCCAGTCCTCAACGCCGGCGACGGCCGCCACGAACATCCGACGCAGGCCTTGCTCGACGCGCTCACCATCCGCCGCCGCAAGGGCAAGGTCGAGGGCCTCACCATCGCGATCTGCGGCGACGTCCTCCACAGCCGCGTCGCGCGCTCGAACATCCTGGCGCTCACCCTGCTTGGCAACGAAGTGCGCGTCGTCGCGCCGCCGACGCTGACCCCGCCCGCAATGGAGCGGATGCACGTCACCACCTTCACCGACATGGACGAAGGCATCAGGGACGCGGACGTTGTGATGATGCTCCGCGTCCAGAATGAACGCATGGACGGCGCCTATATTCCCAGCGCGCGCGAATATCATGCGCTCTACGGCCTCACGCCGAAACGGCTCGAAAAGGCGAAGCCCGATGCGATCGTCATGCACCCCGGCCCGATGAACCGCGGGGTCGAAATCGACAGCAGCGTCGCCGACGATCCCGTCCGTTCGACGATCACCGAACAGGTCGAAATGGGGGTCGCGGTCCGCATGGCCTGCCTCGATATTTTGACCCGCCGCAAACGAAAGATACCGGGATGGGCGTGACCCCCCTTCACATCGTAAATGCTCTGCTGATCGACGGCGATGCGCCGCGCCCGGGCAGTCTGCTCGCGGTCGAGGGCCGCATCGCGGCGATCGACCCCACCGAGCTTCCCGAGGGCACGGAAACGGTCGACGCGCGCGGCCAGTGGCTCGCCCCCGGGATCATCGATCTCGGCGTCTTCGCGACCGACAAGCCAGCCTTTCACTTTGGCGGCATCACCCGCGCCGCGCTGATGCCCGACAATGGCGGCCTCGACGGCGCCGGGCTCGTCGAACGCGCGGCCAAGGGCGGCAAGCCCGACCTCTGGGTCCACCCGCTCGCCGCCGCGACCAAGAAGCTCGAAGGCGCCGAACTCGCCGAGATCGGCCTGATGAAACAGGCGGGCGCCCGCGCCGTCGCCACCGGCCGCGCGCGGATCGCCGACACGGGCGTGATGCGGCGCGTCCTCAGCTACGCCGCCTCGCTCGGCCTCGTCACGATCATCCATGCAGAGGATGAAGGCCTCACCGCTGGCGCGGTCGCGACCGATGGCGAAATGGCGACGCGCCTCGGCCTCGCCTCCGCCCCCGCCGTCGCCGAAGCGATAGCGATCGCACGCGACCTGATGCTCGTCGAGGAAACCGGTGCTCCCGTCCATTTCCGTCAGGTGACGACCGCGCGCGGGCTCGATCTGATCCGCGCGGCCAAGGCTAAGGAGCTGCCCGTCCTCTGCGGCATCACCCCCGCGCACCTCTTCCTCTCGGACACGGCGATCGGCGATTTCCGGACCTTCGCACGTCTGTCGCCCCCGCTCCGCAGCGAAGACGACCGGCATGCCTGTCTTGCCGCCATCGCCGATGGCACGATCGATATCCTCGCCTCTGGGCACGACCCGCGCGGTCCAGAGGACAAACGCTTGCCTTTCGCCGAAGCACAGCCCGGCATGGCGGGTGCCGAGACGCTGCTCGCGCTCGGCCTGGGCCTCGTCCGCGACGGCCATGTCTCGCCTGGACGCCTGTTCGAGCTGCTGGCGGGCACCCCCGCCTGCCTGCTCGGCATCGACGCCGGGCGCCTCGCGGTGGGGATGGAGGCTGACCTCATCCTCGTTGACGCCGACACGCCGTGGCAGGTCGATGCGAAGAAAATGGCGGCTTATGCGGGCAATACGCCGTTCGACGGCATGCCCGTGCAAGGCCGCGCAACAATGATGTGGAAGGGCGGCCAGCGCATCCGCTAAGTCGCGCCCCTCCCCCAATCAAGAAAACAGGTTCGATCACATATGAATAGCGACCAGCTCGCCCGCGACCTCCTCGACTGGAACCGGCGCCACCTGCTCCACGACGCCCCCCTGACGGAAGCCGCGATCGGCGAGAAATTCGCCGCGGCCTTCACCGTCTGCGCAAATGGACGCGTTCACCCCGCGAACCATGCCAACTACCTCGAATTCCTCAACGGGTTTCGCGCGACGATCGCGTCGATCGACTATGAAATCCACCGGACTGTCACCGAGCAGGACTCCACCGTCCTCGCGATGACCGCAACGGTCAGCCGCATCGACGGCAGCGTCGACCGGTTCGAGGCGATGCTGCTTTTGACCTTCGATGCCGATGGACTGGTCACGCTGTGGCATGAAGTCTACCTCAAAACCGGATGATCCCGGACCAAAGCCAGCACGACCCACCCCTTAATGAACGTGCCGGAGTTTGTCGGGGTTGCGCATGACATAGATGGCGGAAATCTTGCCATCCGCCACCTCCAGCGCCGTCGTTTGCAACTCGCCATCGGCTTCGCGGGTAACGAAGCCCGGCAGGCCGTTGATCATCCCGGCGTGGATCAGCGTCGATCCATATTTGCCGAACAGCACCGCGAGACTGCGGTGGAGCTTCATCACGACGTCGTACCCCAGCACCGGCATCAGCGCCGCGGGGCGTTTGCCGCCGCCATCGGACCACATGCCGACATCGGCCGCAAGCAGCGCGCCGAGAGCTCCCATGTCGCCACTGCGCGAAGCAGCGAAGAAGGCGTTGGCAATCTCCATCCCCTGCTCCTTCTCCAGCTTGTAACGCGGCCGGGCGTCGCGAACATGCGTTCGCGCCCGCGCGGCGAGCTGGCGCGTTGCAGCGGCGTCGCGGCCGATCGTCGTCGCCACCTCGTCAAAGCCGACGCCGAAGACATCGTGGAGCAGGAAAGCGGCGCGCTCTAACGGCGACAGGCGTTCAAGCGCGAGCATCAGCGGCAGGGTGACATCATCTTCTTCCTCTTCCTCGACCAGCGGGTCGGGGAGCCAGGGCCCCACATACGTCTCGCGCTGGTTGCGCGCCGACTTGATCTGGTCGAGGCAGAGCCGCGTCACCGTGCGGCGAAGAAAGGCCGCAGGCTCGCGCACCTCTGCACGGTCGGTCCCAAGCCAGCGGATGAAGGCGTCCTGCACCACATCCTCGGCATCGGCGACCGAGCCGAGCATGCGATAGGCGACGCGCGTGAGCAGCGGACGCAGCGGGTCGAAACTGACCGCCGCGTCCGCCGCATCACGATGGCCGTCGGGCGTCATCAGGCCGCCTTGGCCGCGGGCATTTCGTACCAGAGGTCAAAGCCGACCGCGATGCGATTCCAGCCGTTGATGATGTTGATCATCAGGGTAAGCTTCACCTGTTCCTCCGGCGTGAAATGCGCTTCGAGTGCACCCTTGGCTTCTTTCTGTGTGTGGCCTTGCGACACGCGGGTCAAGGCGTCGGTCCATGCCAGCGCCGCACGTTCGCGGTCGGTATAGACCGGCGCTTCCTGCCACGCCGCAAGCAGATAGATACGCTGTTCGCTTTCGCCCGCCGCGCGCGCTTCGGTCGTGTGCATATTGATGCAGTTGGCGCAGCCGTTGAGGATCGAAGCGCGGATTTTCACCAGCTCGATCAGGCTCTTTTCAAGGCTTTCCTGCACCGCGAGCGAGGTCGCCATCCACTGCTTCATCAGTTGCGGGGCGGCGGCGAAGGGGTCGGTTACTTTCGTCATGTCGAAGCTCCTTTTCAAAGGGTGGTGCCAAGTTGACGAGACAGGGTTTGCGGATGTGACATCGAACGCGAAAATAATTCGCGTTCGGACATTTTTGTATGAAAACATTGGAAATCGGCTAGCCTCCGGGCCGTCGATCAACGACAAGGAGGGGGTTCTCATGAAATTTCTCGATGGTTTCGGCGAACAGGCTTATGCGCTGCTGCGCATCGTCTCAGGCCTGTTATTCCTCGCGCATGGCGTACAGAAATTCTTCAATTTCCCGGCAGCGTTCCCGATGCCGCTCAATCCGATGCTGATGGCGGCCGGTGCAATTGAAATCGTCGCGGGCGGCCTGATCGTCCTCGGCCTCTTCACGCGCCCCGCTGCCTTTCTGGCCAGCGGCATGTCGGCGGTGGGATATTGGGTCGCGCATGGCGCCAAAAATCCCTTTCCGATCGTCAACGGAGGCGAGACGATCGCGCTTTACTGCTTCCTCTTCCTGTTCATCGCGACACGCGGCGCCGGGATCTGGAGCGTCGAAGGTGCGGCAAAGAAATGATCTGACGCAAAATAAGGGGCGGCCCTTTCAGGCCGCCCCAGTTGCGGGCTTCACAGGGTGAAGTGGGTCAGAGTTTGCGGGTGTTGGTTTCAATCAGCTTCTTTGCTTCGGCGATCGCCTTGGCAGTGGTCAGCTTCTTTTCCTGAATTTCGTCGGCGATTTCGAGCAGGCGGCCGCTGATCACCGTTCCGGTGTCGGCCTTTTCCTCGATCGCGATGCCGCCCTTGGCCTGTGCGACGCGGTCCCATTCGGCGCGAATGGCGGCCCAATAATCCTTCGTCGCGGCCCAATAATCGTCGGCCGCCTTCACGTCATACTGGTCATATTTGATATAGGTGTTGAGGACATATTCCTGAACGATCGGCACCAGTTTGCCGTCCTTCGTCCCCATTTTGGTGTTGTCCTGCCAATGGACCCAGCCGTCGGGGCTCGGCTGATGACGGTTGATCGACAGATAGCGATCATAGACGGGATTACGCACGGCGTCGCGGCGCGCGAGCGGGCGCCAGGTCCAGCTGGAGCGCCAGCGGCGGACGCCGCCCTGCGTTTCAAACTGGCCCCAACCGCCATAGCGCGGGCTGTCGTCGACCTGCCACACCGTCTGCGACCAGCGGCCGGTGCGCATCTTTTCGGGGACATCTTCCCACGTCCAAGCATTGCGATCCGAATAGGCCAGCACCTTTGCGGGCTCATATTCCCAGTCCTGACGCCAATGCTTGATGACGAAGCTCTTGTCGTCGTCGCCAGTGATGACGAGCATGTGCTGGAGCGAGATTTTGCGGCCGGTGTCCTCGATCACGCGGACGACCTCATTGCCCCCCGAACGCTTGGGTTCGAGCACTTCATAATCCGGATCCCAGCGGGTCGATTCCTGCATGTTGAAGCTGACACGATAATTGCCCGCCATCGCGAGAATGTCGGCGCGGTCCTGCTCGAAATTGGCCGCAGCCTGCTCCGCCGCGATGGGCGGGTGCGCGGACGCAATGGTCGGCAATGCGGCGGAAAGCAGCAACAGGCCGACGGCGATTTTGCGATATGTTTTCATCGGTGCAGTCCTTCTTTTGTTTTTCAGAAGCGGTAGCTGAGCGACACGCTCGCGTTGCGGCCGGGCTGGGTATAGGCATCGGCACTTGCGGGCGTGACGAACGTTCCGGGCGTTCCCGCCGGCGAGCCGGCCGGCGGCGGAACCTGCAGCATCGCGAGGCCGCGCACGTCGCTCCACCAGCTGTATTTCTTGTCCAGAATGTTGAAGACACCGGCGCGCAACGTCAGCCCGTCGGTGATACGTCCGAAAATCGTCGCATCGAGGATGGTGAAGCTGTCGGGCCGGAAACATTCGGGGGTGCACACCCCTGCGGTTCGCGACGATTCCTTGCGGCCGGCGTGCGTCATGATGATCTGACCGCCGAAACGTCCTTCGCGCTCGCGATAGCCGACCCCGGCAACGAGCTTCAGCGGGTCGATCGTCGACAGCGGCGCACGCGTGCCGTCGGGATCGATAATATCCCCCTTCGCATAGGATAGGGCGAGCGTCGTATACAGGCCGGACGACGCTCGCCCCTCGAACCGCGCCTCGGCGCCTTTGACGCGAACGCGGTCGAGATTCACAAATTGATAGATGGCGGGATCGGCGGGCGTGAAGCTGCCGCCGACCACTTCCTGGCTGATGAAATCCTTGTAGCGCGCCGAAAAAGCGGTGAGATCGAGGCTGACGGCATTGCTGGAAAAGCGAAGACCGCCCTCGAAGCTCTCGCTGCGCTCGGGACCGAGATCGGGGTTCGGCTTCGACGTGTAGCCAAAGGCCAGATTTTCGAAGAACTGGTTCACCTGTCCCGGTTCGGGCGCCTTGAAGCCCGTCGCATAATTGGCGAACAGACGCACCTCGTCGGTGACCTTCCACAGCGCACCGAACTTGGGCGACAGGCGCGAGCCGTTCTGCTTGGCGCCGGCGAAGGTCGGCAGTAGCGGATCGTCCTGCGGCGACAGATCATACCAGTCGAAGCGCAGCGCCGGATAGAGGATCAGGCGTCCGTCGGCGATGCTGATTTCGTCACCCACGAACAGGCCGGCGCGGGTGAAATCAGTGCTCGGAAAGGCGCGCGCGGGAAAGACTTCGCCCGCGGGCGGGATCGTCCCGTCGCGCAGGCCCTGCTGGCGCGTCTTGCTGATGTCGCCGCCGAAGACAAGACGATGGGCGAGCGGGCCAGTGGCGAAATCGGCACGGGCGTCGGCCGAGGCGCCAAACACACGGTTCTCGAAGGTGTTGAGGCGCGTGCGATGGGCGGCGGGGGTGCGATCTTCCTCGGTATATTGACGATCCTCGCTGTCCTGCCAGTAAAGCGCGACGCGGGCGAAATCGATCGTCCCCTCGCCTTCCCAGCTCCAGTCGAGCGACACGCGCTTGCGCTCGCCAGTGTCGATACCTTCGAGACGATCGACGGTCGCGGTGATCCCGGTCAGACCCTGCGTATAGAGGCGCGTGTCAAGATATTCGCCGGTGAGGCGCAGCTTGTGACCGTTTGCGGGATCATAGACGATACGCGCGAGCGCGGCGTTCGAGCGGCCATCCTGCGGATTGGGGAGCGTGCGTGCGGGACCGGTGCCGTCCCGGGTCCCCTTGTTATCGAGTTCCTGCCAGTCTCGGCGCGTGTAGGCCGCCATCGCCGACCAGTCGCCGCTGCGGCCCGCGAGGATCGCGGTTTCGCTGAACTCCTCGTCAGCGCTGCTATAGGCGCCGCGAACCAGACCGCCGACATTCTTGCCGTCCTGCAGGAAGTCCGACGGATCGGAGGTGATGAAGCTGACCGCACCGGCCAGCCCGTCGCTGCCGTAAAGCGCCGAAGACGGCCCGCGCAGGATTTCGACCGACTTGATGAGGCCCAGATCGACATAGTCGCCGCGCCCCGAAGCCTGTGCGCCGAAGCTGAAGCCGTCGGGAACGCGGACGCCATCGACCTGAATCAGCACGCGGTTGCCGCCGATGCCGCGAATGTTGAAGCTGTCGTTGCCCGCGCGGCCGGTCGCGCCGAGCGCGGCGCCAAAGCGTGCCGGCTGGCGCTGAACGCTGACGCCGGGTTCGAAACGGATGAGGTCGCGGATATCGGTGACCAGTTCGTCGGCGATCCGCTCCTCGTCGATGACCGTGACGGTGACCGGCAGATCCTCCGCCCGCACCGCGGTCCGCGTCGCCGTGACGACGATCTGATTCTTGCGCGCCATCCAATATTCGCCGTCATTATCCTGCGCGGCGGCCGGCTGAACGGTCACAGCAAGCGCGAGGCCAAGCGCCGTTCCGGCGGCAAAGCGCGCGGCGCGCGTGGAAACGGTGGACGACAGAGCGGCTTGCGTCAAAATTCTTCCCCTTTTGATTGCGACTGATTCGCAATAGCCGCGCTCTAGACAGGCGCAGTACAGGGGTCAAGGGTTATGCTATTAAGAATCACTCGCGTTAAAATCAATCGCTCTCGGGCGAGATGTTCGCAACGCTGGCCACCGGAAGCGTTTCGGGGCCGCCGCGTAACACCCCATCGCTACGGCGGGGAGTCAGTCGGCAAGCGGCAAGCCGTTCGCAGACATGCGCGCCTTATGGCGCCGGCTATTTTATCGACCGCGAATCCGGGTCGAGCCGAGCGAAGGTCACCGGGACCGCGAATCTCGAAACGACCTTGGCGAGCCCTTCGACTGCCTTGCACGCACTCGGGATAAACTGCGCCGAGATGCCCCTCGGTCAAACGCTATCCGATGGGGCCTCGACCCCGTTCAACCCGAACGGGGATGGAGGGACGTCAAAGACCTAAGCCCCCGGCCCTTCATAGGCATCGACGATCCGGCCGACGATCGGGTGGCGGACGACGTCTGCGCTGGTGAAATAGCTGACGTTGATGCCTTCGACGCCCTCGAGCCGACCGACCGCATCGGCTAGGCCTGAACTGGCCGGAATCGGAAGATCGACCTGTTTCGGGTCGCCGCAAATCACCATGCGGCTGTTCATGCCAAAACGGGTCAGAAACATCTTCATCTGCGGGATCGTCGTATTCTGTGCCTCATCGAGGATGATGAAGGCGTCGGCGAGGGTACGTCCGCGCATGAAGGCGAGCGGCGCAATCTCGATCTCTCCGCTCGCGATGCGGCGTTCGACCTGTTCGGCGGGCAGGCAGTCGTGGAGCGCATCATAGAGGGGGCGCAGATAGGGATCGACTTTTTCCTTCATGTCGCCGGGAAGGAAGCCAAGCTTTTCGCCCGCCTCGACCGCGGGACGTGACAGGATCAGACGCTGGACGCTGCCGGTGATGAGCTGCGCGACGGCCTGCGCGACCGCGAGATAGGTTTTGCCCGTCCCTGCCGGCCCAAGCGCAAAGATGATCTCGTCGCGCGCCAGTGCCTGCATATAGGGCACTTGCGACGGCGCGCGCGGGACGATCGTCTTCTTGCGCGTGCGGATCATCACCGCCGGCGCTTCGTCTTTTTCGTGACGGATGATGCCGTCGAGCGTCGGCTGCGCCGACATCGCGATCACGCCGTCAACCATGCCGCCATCGACCTCCTGCCCCTGTTCGATGCGATTATAGAGATTCGCGAGTACATCCCGCGCCCGCGCCGCGGCCTCCGCCTCGCCTTCGATCTGGACGCGGTTGCCGCGCGCCGAAATATAGACGCCAAGGCGATTTTCGATCGCGACGAGGTTGCGGTCGAACTCGCCGAACAGGATTCCCAATAATTGTGTCCGTTCAAATTCGGCCGTCAATCGGACGCGGTCGCCGGGTTCGGCGGGGGTTGCGGCGAGTGGGCGTTTGGACACGTGGGCAATGCTCCTAGCTGAAAATCGACCGTGAAAATCTGTGGGT
Source organism: Sphingopyxis selenitireducens (assembly GCF_051550705.1). Taxonomy (NCBI): domain Bacteria; kingdom Pseudomonadati; phylum Pseudomonadota; class Alphaproteobacteria; order Sphingomonadales; family Sphingopyxidaceae; genus Sphingopyxis; species Sphingopyxis selenitireducens. Next base: position 604,004 of record NZ_JBPULG010000003.1, on the reverse strand, counting down.
GCCGGGCGTGCCGCGTCGCATCAGACGACCTCGGTCGTCAGCGGCTCGGCGCCAAGGCTGTTAGAGCCACCCGACGTCACGCGGACATCGACCATATCGCCGATCGCGAGGCCCGGGACGATGACATGCACCGACTGGAGCCACGGCGACTTGCCGATCAGCTGACCGTCGAGCTTGCCCTTGCGTTCCATCAGCAGGCGCGTCGCCTTGCCGACCGTCGCCGCGTTGAACGCCCGCTGTTGCTCGTTGAGCAGCGCCTGCATGCGCAGCAATCGCTCGTGCATCACCTCGTCGGGGATCTGGTCGCCCATCGTCGCGGCGGGGGTGCCGGGACGGCGCGAATATTTGAAACTGTACGCCATCGCGTAACGCGTCTCGCCGATCAGATCGAGCGTCGCCTGGAAATCCGCTTCGCTCTCGCCCGGAAAGCCCACGATGAAGTCGCCCGAAATGGCAATGTCGGGGCGCACCGCGCGGACGCGCTCGATGATACGAAGATAGCTGTCCGCGCTGTGGCTGCGGTTCATTGCGGTCAGGATGCGGTCGCTGCCCGCCTGCACGGGCAGGTGGAGATAGGGCATCAGCTTGTCGATCTCGCCATGTGCCGCGATCAGCCCATCGGTCATGTCGTTGGGGTGACTGGTCATATAGCGGATGCGCTCCAGCCCATCCTCGCGCGCGAGTTCGCGGATCAGTCCGTCGAGGCCGATGGCGCGGCCGCGCTCATCCTCGCCGTCCCATGCATTGACGTTCTGACCAAGCAAGGTGATTTCGCGCGCACCGCCCGCGACCAGCGCGCGCGCCTCGGCGATCAGATCGGCAAAGGGCCGGCTGATCTCGGCGCCGCGCGTATAGGGTACGACGCAATAGGTGCAGAATTTGTCGCAGCCTTCCTGGACGGTCAGGAAGGCAGTCGGGCGCTGGCCGCTCGCGCGCTTGGGCAGGGCGCCGAATTTCGATTCGGCCGGCATGTCGAGATCGACCGCTTTCTCGCCGCGTTCGGCGCGGGCGATCAGATCGGGCAAGCGGTGATAGGCCTGCGGGCCAACAACGACATCGACGGTCGGCGCGCGGCGCGCAATTTCGGCGCCCTCGGCCTGCGCGACGCAGCCGGCGACGGCGATCGTCGGGCGGCTGCCGTCGGCGCGCTTCAGGCGGCCGATATCCGAATAGACTTTCTCGGCCGCACGCTCGCGGATGTGACAGGTGTTGAGCACGACGAGGTCGGCGTCGGCGCCCTCATCGGCGGCGACATAGCCTTCGGCGCCGAGCATCTCAACCATGCGCTCGCCGTCATAGACGTTCATTTGGCAGCCGAAGGATTTGACGTGAAATGTTTTGGGGGAGTCGGACTTCATCGGCTCGCTATAGGCGATGCAGAGCGGCGGCGGAAGGGACCGCCGTCGCGGCGATTTCACGCGCTATCGCGACGCGCGCCGCCTCGCTGATCGCCTTGCGATCATGGGTAACTTCGGCGGGCAGCGGATCGAGATAATGGATCGTGAGCGCGATCGGCCGTTTACGCGCGAGCAGCCGCTTGAAATTGTCGAGTCCCGATTCGGGGTCGAGCCAGGCAATGTCATTCGCCTCTGCACCATAATCGAGGAACACCGGCTGGATTCGCAAATTGGGCGGCGGCGGCACCACGGCCTGGAACAGCGACGCGCGGAACGGAAGCAGCCCGTCGCCGGGGCCCGTCGTTCCTTCGGGAAAGAGTGTCACCGGCCGGCCGCGCGCCAGTGCGTCACGCAGATTGTCCGCCTGCGCATGGATCTCGCGCTTCGCATCGCGCTGGACATAGATGGTGTGGTTCTGATCGGCGAGCCAGCCGACGAGCGGCGTGCCCTTGACCTCCGCCTTCGAAACAAAGGCCGAGCGTGCAGCCCCCCCAAGCGCCAATATGTCCAGCCAGCTGACATGATTCGACGCAAAAAGAACATCGCGCCGCAGCCGCGTACCCGTGGTGCGGATACGCAGCCCGGCGATCCAGCCGGCCGCATTGAGAAACGCCATGACCATCGGTGACGGGCGCCCGGCGGCGCGGTAGCAAAGGTGGGGAACGATCAGAAACAGCAGCGCCAGCACCATCAAGGTGAGGCGTGCGACCGAACGCCAGGTGATCGATGCGCGATCAGTCGCGCTTGCGATCGATGGCGACACCATAAAGCTCCATGCGATGGTCGACGAGGCGGAAGCCCAGCCGTTCGGCGATCACCTTTTGCAACGCCTCCAGCTCGGGATCGACGAATTCGATCACCTTGCCCGTTTCGACGTCGATCAGATGGTCGTGATGCGCCTCGGGCGCGGCTTCGTAGCGCGAGCGGCCGTCGCCGAAATCATGGCGGTCGAGAATGCCCGCCTCTTCGAACAGCCGGACGGTACGGTAAACAGTGGCGATCGAAATACCGCTGTCGACTTTCGAGGCGCGCTCATAGAGCGTCTCGACGTCGGGATGATCTTCAGAATCCGAAATCACACGCGCGATGATGCGGCGCTGCTCGGTAATGCGAAGCCCCTTTTCGTGGCAGAGAGCTTCAAGGTCGATGGAACCGGACATGCGGGCCTTTCCTGCGTCATGCAGTCGTATCTTTGTTCTGCCAACTGTATAGGGTGGCGCCACGAATAGAACAAGGGCGGCGCCCTGCGGCACCGCCCCCATTTTCCGTTTCGGCCCTTTTGTAAAGGCGTTAGGCCTTTTTGGGCTTGCGTCCGCCACCACGGCCCTTGGTGCCGAGGCCAATTTCCTTCGCCAGCGCGCGGCGCTTTTCAGCATAGTTGGGCGCGACCATCGGATAGTCGGCCGGCAGGCCCCACTTGGCGCGATAGTCGTCGGGCGTCATACCATAATGCGTCATCAGGTGACGGCGCAGCATTTTCAGCTTTTTGCCATCTTCGAGGCAGACAATGAAGTCGGGCTTTACCGATGAACGGATCGAAACCGCAGGCACCAGTTCTTCTTCTTCAACAACTTGTTCGCCCAGACCCGACAATGCCGCATGGACATTACCGATCAGGATTGCGAGGTCTGAAATCGCGACGCTATTGTTGCTGACATGTGCTGCGACGATGTCAGCCGTCAGTGTGACGAGCATTTCGTTGGTATCGGCATGGTCCGACATAAGGCTATTCCTTGCTAGATTCACCCAAAAGAGTGGGAAGCGAATATTGGTATTCTACTTCCACGGAGCCCATTACTGCCACTTTGGGGACAATTCCGCAATGGCTGATCATTAGCCTATATTCGCGTGGATGATCGCCGCATGGTAATCGCATCGCGCACAACACCATCACCGCCGCGATAGTAATCCGGGCGACGGCCGCATTCCGAAAATCCCGCACGCGTATAAAGATGAACGGCATCATTATCGGCGCGCATTTCAAGGAAATAATCGTCGACGCCCTGCGCTTCCGCCCAGCTTTGCCAATCGCCGATCAGCCGCGCCCCGACACCCCGCCCGCGATCGGCCGGATCGACCGCGAGCAACAGCAACTCACTCTCCGGCCCCGCTATACGCGCTGCGTAAAAACCGCATGGCCGCTCGCCGTCCCACGCGATCGCGACCCGCGCCGAAGGCAGCGCGAACAGCGTGAACAACTGCGCCCCGCTCCACGCTTCGCCATAGGCAGGGTCGAAGGCCGCATCCATCACGCGCATCACCGCGGCAAGATCGCCGACGCGGGCGAGGGCAAGGCGGATGTCGTCGCTCACGCAATGCTCATCGGTTTGGCATCGGGTTCGCGGCCATAGATGGGACTGGGGTCGGCGAACAACTCAGCGGCCGGCAGGCGCGGGAACGCGCGCGCATCGGGCAGCACGGACAGCGCATCGCCGGTCCCGCGCAATTCGACAAATGGCAAAGCGCGATTGCCGACCACCAGCGCATCATCGGCACGAATCGCATCATCGGGAAGCAGCGAACGCACCGCTCCGCGCGGCGTCAGGTCGGCCGCAAAAGGCTGAACGAACCATTGGCCATGGCCGCCCTCCATCACCACCAGGGCACCGCCCGCCGCCACAATGGCGTCGGCCGCGCTGGCCGCGACGAGCGACAGGGTCGAAAACCCCTGCACCGGCACCTGCCAGCCGAGCGCCAGACCGCGCGCGGCCGCAACGCCGATGCGTACCCCCGCGAAACTGCCGGGACCGCAGCCAACGACGATGACATCCGCGCGGCCGCCGTCCGCCAGGTCGGCGATCAGCGGCACCAGCCGTTCAGCATGACCGCGGCCGATCACTTCGTGGCGAAAGTCGTGTACAGCGCCGGCCTCCAGCAGCGCCACCGAGCAGGCTTCACTTGCCGAATCGATGACCAGATACCGCATGGAGATACTCGCCCGCCCCGGTCAGACGATGTGGTTGAAGCGGCCGAAGTCCGGGCGCGGGCTGCGACCAAAGATGCTCGCCGGATCGCCATAGCCAAGGGTCGTGATGAAGTTGCTCTTCACATTCGGCTGATCGGCAAAGAAAGCCGCGTCGACTCCCGCATTGTCAAAGCCCGACATCGGCCCGGTATCGAGCCCGAGCGCACGCGCGGCGAGGATGAAATAACCGCCTTGCATGCTGGAATTGCGGAACGCCGTTGCCTGCGCCAACGCGTCATTGCCGACGAACCATGCCCGCGCATCGGCGTGGGGAAAAAGGTCGGGCAGGTTTTCGTAGAATTCATTGTCCATGCCGATAATCGCAGTGACCGGAGCCTTCAGGATTTTTTCGGCATTGGCCGGCAGCGCGAGCGCGGCAAGCTTTTGCTTCGCTTCGTCCGACACGCACCAGATGATCCGCGCCGGCAAGCTGTTTGCGCTGGTCGGCGCGAACTTTACGAGATCCCAGATAGCGTGGAGCTGCGCTTCCGAAACCGGCTTGTCGAGATAGCCGTTATAGCTGCGTCCGGCACGAAACAACTGGTCGAGGGCGCTATCGGAAAGCGGCTCGCTCATGGGCATTCTCCTGTTTGGGATCGTCAGACGGCGTGGACCGCCGTCACTTCGGGAACATAATGTTTGAGCAACGATTCGATGCCATTTTTCAGCGTTGCAGTCGATGACGGACAACCGGCGCACGCGCCCTGCATCTTGAGGTAGACATTGCCCTTGTCGAAACCGCGATAGATGATGTCTCCACCGTCATTGGCGACCGCGGGGCGGACGCGCGTTTCGATCAGTTCCTTGATCTGGTCGATGATGTCGGCGTCGGCGGGATCGTCGGCGAAGCCGGCGTCATCCTCTGACGGGACCGAAAAGCCTGCGGCCGCGGCGTTGAACAGCGGCACCCTGGCAAGGAAATGATCCATGACGATGCCCAGAACATCGGGCTTCACGTCGCTCCATTCGGCCCCCGGCGCGATCGACACCGATACGAAATCGCGGCCGAAAAAGACGCCGGTGACGTCACCGAGCGAAAAGAGCGCGCTCGCCAGCGGCGAAGCCTCGGCTTCCTCCGGGCTCGCAAAGTCACGGGTGCCCGCGTCCATCACCACCCGGCCGGGCAGGAATTTGAGCGTCGCGGGATTGGGCGTCGATTCGGTTTCGATCAGCATGGGGTGCATGTGGGACGCCGTCGCCCTTTGTGCAAGATAACATAGATGCCCTAAGGGAAGACAATGCGCCGTTTCACCCACTTCGCCGCCATCGACTGGTCGGGCGCACGCGGCCCCCGGCAACGCGGAATCGCCCTGGCTGTTGCGAGCGGCACCGCCGCGCCCGCGCTGGTCCGGCCGGGACATATATGGTCGCGCGCGGAGATACTCGATTGGCTGCAGACGATCGCGGCAACGGGCGAGAATATGTTGATCGGCTTCGATTTTTCGGCCGCCTTCGCCTTTGCCGATCATGGCGCCTATTTCCCCTCATGGGCCGACAGTCCCGATGACATCCGCGCGCTGTGGGCGCTGGTCGAGCGGCTCGCACGCGATGATCCGCACCATGAAGCGGGGGCGTTTCTGGCGCATCCCGAGGCACGGCGTCATTTTCGTCATGGCCGGGGCTATGTCGGCGATCTGTTCGAACCCGGCGCCGGACGCCTGCGAATCGTCGAGCAACACCAGCGCGCGACGAAACAGGCGGCGAGCGTGAGCAATTTCAACCTCGTCGGCGCAGCGCAGGTCGGCAAGGCGAGCCTGACGGGGATGCGCCTGCTCCACCGCCTGTCGGGCCGGATCCCGCTGTGGCCGCTCGATCCCCCGCCCGCCAACGGCCCGCTGCTCGTCGAAATCTACACCAGCCTCGCCGCGCGCGCCGCGGGCGTACCCGCAGGCCGCAGCAAGATTCGCGACGGCGCGATGCTCGATACGGCACTGGCCGCGCTGGATTCGCCGCCGATCGGCGACACCGGCCCGATCAGCGACCATGCCAGCGACGCGCTGCTGACCGCCGCCTGGCTGCGCCACATCGCGGGCAATGCGGCGCCCTGGGCCCCTGCCCCGCTCACCGATACAATCGCCCGCACCGAAGGCTGGACTTTTGGCATAATTTGAATCAAAGGGCGTTGAAGACGGGCCGGCTTAGCTCAGTTGGTAGAGCACCTGATTTGTAATCAGGGGGCCAGGGGTTCGAATCCTCTAGCCGGCACCACTTTAACTTCCTTCAAACTCTACCCCTTGCCGACCGCCGCTCACATCCGCCGGTGGCTGCGCATCGCGAAGCTGGAAGTGATGCGCGACACCCCGGGCAGGCGCGACAATATGTCGCGGTGGAAGGCGCCATAATCGTCGATCCCGGCGATCTGGACGCGCAATATATAATCGCCGTCGCCGGTCATCAGATACCATTCCTGAATCTCGGGATGGCGGCGGAGCGCGGTTTCGAAACGGACCAGATATTCCTCGGTCTGCCGTTCGAGTTCGATCTGGACGATCGCGACCGTGCCTTCGTCGGGGGCGGCACCCGAAACGATCGCGGTATAGCCGCGAATGACGCCCGATTGTTCGAGCAGCCGGACGCGGCGCAGGCACGCCGACGGCGACAGCCCGACCTCGGCGGCGAGCGCGCTGTTGGTAATCCGCGCATCGAGGCGCAGCCGGTTCAGAATGCGGCGGTCCGCGTCGTCGAGGGCCTGCATGCAGAATATTCCACTTCTTCGCATAATATGCCGCATAATGCGCGATCATCAGCGCTTCATACGCCAATCCGGCCAAAAATTGATAAAAATAATCGCTATCCTCCCGGCGGGAGATGGCCATGAAGCATCAGAATATAACCGAAGCCTGCTCGAGCCGGCTTCGCATCCACCTCGGCGCGGTCCGGGCCAATTATCAAGCGATAGCCGCGCGCGTGACCCCCGCCCGATCGGGCGCGGTGGTCAAGGCGAACGCCTATGGCCTCGGCGTCGTTCGGGTCGCTCCGGCGCTCTATCGCGAGGGATGCCGTCACTTTTTCGTCGCGCAATTAAACGAGGCCGCCCTGCTGGCGCGCGTGATCGGCGACGATGCCACCATCTTCATCCTCAACGGTCTCGATCCCGGCAGCGAAGCCGATTGCGCCGAGCGCGGTTTCATCCCCGTGCTCAATTCACATTCGCAAATCACCCGCTGGCGCGAACTTGCGCGCACGAAGGGCAAGCCCCTGCCCGCCGCGCTGCAGATCGACAGCGGCATGTCGCGGCTCGGCCTGCCGCCCGCCGATGCCATCGCGCTGGCGCATGACCCCGAGCTGCCGCGTGAGATCGACCTCATTCTTCTGATAACCCATCTGGCGTGCAGCGACGAACCGGAGCATCCGGCAAACCCCGCCCAGCTGGACGCCTTCGATGCGATCCGCGCCCACTTCCCCACCGTCCCGGCGTCGATCGCCAACAGCGGCGGCACCTTTCTGCCCGGCGATTTCCATTGCGACATCGGCCGCCCCGGGGTCGCGCTCTATGGCGTCGATCCGGCGCCCGACGTTGCCGGGTTGCGCCCGGTAGTCGAGCTCGAAGCGCGCGTCGTGCAAATCCGCGACATCAATGCGGGCATCGGGGTCGGTTATGGCCTGACTTACAGAGCACCAGCCCCGCGCCGTTTGGCGACGATCGCGATCGGCTATGCCGATGGCTGGCCGCGCAGCCTGAGCGGCGTCGGCGCGGCGTGGCATCGCGGTGTGCGGCTGCCAATCGTCGGGCGGGTGTCCATGGACAGCATGACCGTCGATATCAGCGCGCTGCCCACCGATGCGCTCGCCGAGGGCGATTTCGTCGAGCTGATCGGCCCCGCGCAGTCGCTCGCCGATGTCGCGCGCGATGCAGGCACGATCGCTTATGAAATTTTGACGCAGCTTGGGCCGCGCCACGCGCGCATCATCGTCGATGACGATGGCGTGTTGGAATTCACCGCACCGGGAGAGCGGATATGAGAATTGTCATCCTCGGCGCCGGGGTCGTCGGCGTCACATCGGCATATTATCTGGCCGAAGCGGGGCACGAAGTGGTGCTGCTCGACCGTCAGCCCGGCCCGGCGCTGGAGACCAGCTTCGCCAATGCGGGCGAAATTTCGCCCGGCTATGCCTCGCCCTGGGCGGCACCCGGCATTCCGGCGAAGGCCGTGCGCTGGCTGATGATGAAGCACCCCCCGCTGATCGTCCAGCCGCGTCCCGACATGGCGATGCTGCGCTGGGTGCTGGCAATGCTGCGCAACTGCACCGCGAGCCGCTATGCGCTCAACAAAAGCCGGATGGTACGGCTCGCCGAATATAGCCGCGACGAACTGATCGCGCTGCGCGGCGCGCTCGGCATCACATATGACGAGCGTTCGCAAGGGACGCTGCAATTGTTCCGCACCCAGAAGCAGCTCGACGGCAGCGCCGACGATATCGCGGTGCTGCAAAGCTATGGCGTGCCCTATGAAGTGCTTGATCGCAGCGGCTGCGTCGGCGCCGAGCCGGGACTGGCCACGTCGCAGGATCATTTTGTCGGCGGACTGCGCCTGCCGCATGACGAGACCGGCGATTGTCATATCTTCACCCGTGCGCTGGCCGAACGCCTGCCCGCGATGGGGGTCGAGCTGCGTTACAACAGTAGCATCGAAGCGATCGAGAAGGACAGCGACCGGATCATCGGCGTCCGCACCGACGATGGCTTGGTGCGCGGCGACGCCTATCTGGTCGCCCTCGCCAGCTATTCGCCCGCCTTGCTCGCACCGCTTGGCATTCGCCTGCCCATCTATCCGGTGAAGGGATATTCGATCACTTTGCCCGTCGCCGATGCAGCGTGCGCACCGGTCTCGACGCTGCTCGACGAAAGCTACAAGATCGCGATCACCCGTCTGGGCGACCGTATTCGCGTCGGCGGAATGGCCGAATTATCGGGTTACGACCGCAGCCTGTCGCCGCGCCGCGAGGCGACGCTGCGTCATTCGCTCAACGATCTGTTTCCCGGCGCCGCCGACAATGATGCGCCGTCGGGCTTCTGGAGCGGCTTGCGTCCGATGACGCCCGACAGTACGCCGATCATCGGCAGGACGCCGGTTTCCAACCTGTTCCTCAACGCGGGTCACGGCACTTTGGGCTGGACGATGGCATGCGGCTCCGGCCGCCTCATCGCCAGCATCATCGGCGGCACACCGCCGCCGATCGATCCCGAAGGGCTGGAGCTCGCCCGTTATTCACGCTGATATGAACCACAAAAAGGAAAATGATATGACCATCGAACGTCTCCACTCGGGCTCGCGCATGAGCCAGGCCGTCATTCACGGCGGCCTCGTCTATCTCGCCGGTCAGGTCGCCGCCCCCGGCGAAGATGCGACCGCGCAGACCCGCGCCATCCTTGGCCAGATCGACGCGCTGCTCGCCGAAGCCGGCACCGACAAGTCGCGCCTGCTGACCGCGACGATCTGGCTCGCCGACATGGCCGATTTCGGCGCGATGAACGTCGTGTGGGAAGAATGGATCGGCGGCGCCAACGCCCCGACCCGCGCGACCGGCGAAGTCCGCCTCGCGACCCCCGACTACAAGGTCGAGGTGATCGTCACCGCCGCACTGGCCTGACGCGAAATACGCCCCGCTTCGCTGTGACAGCGAAGCGGGGTCTCAGGCTTTCGGCGCCTTGTCGTAAACGAGACGGAAGCCGACATTGCTGGTGCCCATGCCGGGGTCGCGCCCCTGCCGCGACGCGGGGCGGTAACGCTGGCAATAATTGGGCGCGCAAAGATAGCTGCCGCCCTTCACCGTGCGCGACGGCATGCCGGGGTTGAAGGGATCGTAAGACGCCTTCTCGGTGGGGCCTTTGGGATTATCCGTTTCGTCGGGATTGTGGCCGGGGCGGAAGAAATCGGCGGTCACTTCCCACACATTGCCGACCATGTCGTACAAGCCATGCGCGTTGGGCTTGTAACAACCCACCGGCGCGATACCCTTGAATCCGTCGGTTTCGGCATTGTAATTGGGAAACGCGCCCTGCCAGCTATTCGCTTCGGCTGGCTGGACATTTTTCGAACGCTTGCCTGCGCTCGCGGCAAATTCCCATTCGGCCTCGGTCGGGATGCGCCCGCCCCGCCATTTGGCATAAGCGACCATATCGTCCCATGCGAGATGGACTGCAGGCTCGTTCGCCACCATGTCGGCGCCGCCCGGCCCATAGGGCTTTTTCCAGCTCGCGCCGGGGACATATTTCCACCAGTCGCTATAATTGTTCGACGGGAAATCGGGCGGGGTGAACACCGCCGATCCGGGCTTCAGCATATCGGGCCGGATCTGATCCACCGGCACCTGAAATTGTTTCGGATCTACGGGCTTTTCGGCGATGGTCACATAGTTTGTCGCCTTGACGAAATCGGCGAACTGGCGGTTCGTCACCTCATGCGGGTCGATCCAGAAACCGCCGACCGTCGTTTCGCGCACCGGCCCTTCTTCGGCATAGACATCGTCTTCGCCCATCTGAAAGCTGCCGCCCGCCAGCCGCACCGGCGTGTCGGCGATTTGCGGGCATTGGCGCGTTGCGACAGCGGCCTGCTTATCCTTTGGCGCGTCACTCTGACCACAGCCAGCGACCGCCAGCAGCACGGCCGCTCCGGCGATGCCCGAAAACAAGCGGCCGCCATCAGGCAAGTTATTCATACAGCCTCCAACCCGCGATCGGAAAACAGCCCGATATCAATAACCCATCAGGCTAAGCACTTCCTTGCGGCTGCGCTGATCGTCGAGGAAGCAGCCGAGCAGGCGGCTGGTGACCATGCCGACGCCCGGCGTGCGCACGCCGCGTCCGGTCATGCACCCATGCTGGGCGTCGATGACGACCGCGACCCCATGCGGCTGGAGATTGTCCCAGATGCATTTCGCGACCTCGGCGGTCAGTCGCTCCTGCACCTGCAGCCGCCGCGCATAGCCGTTGAGGACGCGCGCAAGTTTCGAGATGCCGACAACACGGTCCCTGGGCAGATAGGCGATCGACGCCTTGCCGGTGATCGGCGCCATATGATGTTCGCAATGCGACTGGAACGGAATGTCGCGCAGCAGCACGATCTCGTCGTAACCGCCGACCTCTTCGAAGGTCCGCGACAGATGAACCGACGGATCGTCGGCATAGCCCGAACAATATTCCTTCCACGCACGTGCAACGCGCCGCGGCGTGTCGAGCAGCCCTTCGCGCGCCACATCGTCGCCGGTCCATTCGATCAGCGTGCGGACGGCGTCCAGCACATGGTCGGGAACGATGATCTTGCCGTCCGGTCCCACTTCAACTTCGCTCATCGCCCCGCTTTCACTGTTGCTTTCAAGCCGCACATGTCGGGCCGTTCGGGCCGATAAGCAAGGCCGCGGTGACAAGTTTTTATGCCCCGCAGGCAAGTTTACGTTGCGGAAACCGAAGTTTTCGAGATTTCAAACGAGCCCGAAATTCCACGCGTTTCCGCGCCAAACAAGTGACTTGACGCTTTCGTCAACTAAGCGCACCTTTGTCGTCATACAGAGTTCGCTCAAGCGAACCTTATTCCGGAGAGGCTGGCGTTTTTCCCCGACGCCAGCGGGAGAGGACGATGACCAGCACCGCTGGCAAGTGGGATACATCATGGAACCGGGCCGCCTGGGCCGGGCGCCTTGTGCCACATCTGGTCATATTCCCTCCCCTTACCACAGATTGAGTTGGGCGGCCCCGCACCTCGCGGGTTCGAAAAAGGGAGGTACTAAATGAAGTTCAAGGCACTGATCGGAACGTCGATTCTTGCGATGGCGGTTGCGACGCCAACCTATGCGCAGGAAGCAGCTGAAACGGAAAGGGATGCCTTCGGCGGCGAAATCGTCGTCACGGCCCAGCGCCAGTCGGAACGCCTGCAGGACGTCCCCATCGCGGTCAGCGCCTTTTCAGCCGAAGCGCTCGAAGCGCAACAGATCGTCAACCCGACCTCGCTGCAACAGACGCTTCCGAACGTCACCTTCACAAAGACGAACTTCACATCGTCCAGCTTTACCATCCGCGGCATCGGCGACCTTTGCGTCGGCACCACCTGCGACAGCGCAACGGCGATCCACGTCAACGACATGCCGCTTCTCGGCACCCGATTGTTCGAAAGCGAGTTTTTCGATCTGGAACGGATCGAAGTCTTGCGCGGACCGCAAGGCACATTGTTCGGACGCAACGCGACGTCAGGCGTGGTCAATTTCATCACCGCCAAGCCCGATCTGTCAGGCTTTCACGCATCCGGCGAAGTCGAATATGGCAATTATGATTCGAAACGCATGAAGGCGATGGTCAACCTGCCGCTGGGCGATACGCTGGGCATCCGCGTTGCCGGTACCTGGCTGAACCGCGACGGCTATACGAAGAATCTCTTCAACGGCGGCCGCATCGACGACCGCGACCTCTATGCCGTTCGCGGCAGCCTGTCATGGGAACCGACCGACAACACGCGCATCGACCTGATGGGCTATTATTTTCGCGAAAAGGACAATCGCAGCCGCATTCAGAAGCAGCTCTGCCACCGCGACCCCACCGGCATATTGGGGTGCCAGCCCGACAAGCTCGCCTTTGAAACGTCAAACGGCAACTCCACGCTGGCCACGATCCTGACCAGCCGGGAGTTCATGGGAATAGCCGGGCTTGGCGCGCTGTCCCCCGTGGCACTGAACAGCGTCTATCAGGCCAATGACAGTTTTGCCGGCGTCATCAATCCGACCGACGTCCGGACCGTTCGCGTCGATTATACGCCGACCTATTTTGCCGAAGAACAGCAGTATACGCTGAAAATCCAACATAATTTTGGCCCGGTGAGCGTCAACCTGACCGGCGGTTACATGAAAAACAGCGTCGATTCGACGTCGGATTACAATCTGGCGGTCGGAAATGGCTATGCGACGAACCCCGGCCTGAACACGCTGAACGCAGCCGCCATACCCGGCGGCCCGCTCGCGGTGCTGAACAATATGCGTCTGGCATTGATTCCCAACGGTCCCGGAACGGTTTGCCAGTCGCGACCCGATCCGGACAATTCCGGTGTTTTTGGCGGCAAAGGCATCTGCGGTCCGACCAGCTTCGATTATGACCGTTCGCGCGCCGATGTCCGTCAATATTCGGCCGAAGCGCATATCGACAGCTCGTTCGACGGCCCGTTCAACTTCCTGCTCGGCGGCATCTATTTCGACAGCAAGACGACCGATAACGACTATTTCGTCAACAGCTTCGGCCTCGACTATGCCGCAGCCCTTCTGGGCAGTGCGCAAAGCGGCGGAACCTCCTTTGCAGCGACGCCCTTTTATCGCAACAACACGCCCGAATTCCGCCTGAAATCCTATGGCATCTTCGGCGAAACCTATTTCGAGGTTAGCGACAAGCTGAAACTCACTTTGGGCATGCGCTACAACCACGACAAAAAGACGGTCACGGCGCGCACGACCTATCTTCAGGACACGAAAAGCCGCGTTCTGCTTGGCGGCGGCGGAACGCCGCTGCTCGATCGCGAAGGCAACCAGATCGTAACGACCACGGGGGCCAGCTCCTATATCCTCGTTCCTTTCGGAACCACCGATGCGACGAGCTTCCTGAATGCGGCGGGTTTCGATTTCGACTCGTCGGCGGCGGGCAATCAGCCCTTCGCGGTCAACACGGTCAGCTTCGGCAAGGTCACCGGCCGCGCGGTGATCGACTACAAGATCACCGACGACAATCTGCTCTATGCCTCCTATTCGCGCGGTTACAAATCGGGCGGGATCAACCCGCCGCTGTCGCCGATCTTCCAGGTTCCGACCAGCTTCGCGCCGGAAAAGGTCGATGCCTTTGAAATCGGTTCGAAGAACACCTTCGGCAACGGACAATTGCGACTGAACCTCACGGGCTTCTACTATAAGTATAAGGGGCTTCAGCTCAGCCGCATCGTCGCCCGCACCTCGGTGAACGACAACATCAATGCCGATATCTACGGCATCGAGGCGGAAGCGGTGATCAGCCCGATCCCCGCGTTCGTGATCAACGCCAACGTCAGCTATCTGAAGTCGAAGGTATCGGACGATCGCTTCCTGGCGAACCCGCGCGATCCGTCGGGCGGTCGTTCCGATGCGGTAATCATCAAGGACATGCTCAACGCATCCAATTGCTCGATCCGCGCTGCCAACGGCTCGGGCGCGACGGCGGCGCAGGTCAATGCCTTCGTCGGCGCAGTCAACGGGGCGCTTGGTCTGCAAGCCCCGACGCCGGTGCCCGGCACCAACACGACGGGCGCCTACTCGGTCTGTTCGATACTGGCCGCAGCGGCGGCGGGTTCGGTCGCCAGCTTCAACCCGGCACTGGCGGCATTGCAGGGCCCACTTCAGGCTGCCTTCAACGGCGGCGCGCCCGGCTCGTTGCCCTTCGTGGTCGACCCCAGCGGCGTACCGGTTAACGTCAAGGGCAACCGCTTGCCCAACGCCCCGACCTATAAATGGGCGGTCGGCGCGCAATATACGATCGGCGCCGGCGACTGGTCGATCGTACCTCGCGCCGATCTGAACTATACCGGCGGCAGTTGGGGAACGATCTTCAACAAAAATCCGATCGATCGCATCAAGGGCTATGCCGTAGTCAATGCGCAAGTTCAGGTTAATGGCCCCGACGATCGCTTCTATGTCCGCGGCTTCGTCCAGAATCTGACCAACAGCGGGGCGACCACCGGCATGTATGTGACCGATCAGTCTTCGGGGCTGTTCACCAACATCTTCACTGTCGAACCGCGCCGCTACGGCCTCGCGGCCGGCGTGAAATTCTAAACCGACCGGCGGTTACGCCAACAGAAAACCCCGGCCTCTCGATGGAGAAGCCGGGGTTTTTCTTTGTCCACTGTTCGTGAAGGCCGGAGCGAGAGCCCCGGCCTTAAACGATCAGAATTTGAAACGGCCGGTCACGCCATAGGTGCGCGGCTGGTTGGGATAACCCGACACGCTGCCCGACTGCGCGACCGCCGGGAAGACCGTCGTCAGATATTTGGCATTGGTGAGGTTGCGGCCCCACACGCCCAATTCCAACCCGTTGGTCAGAGCGATGGTGAACGACGCATTGAGCTGGTTCACTTCGCGCGTCAGGCTCTGCGCAACGCTCGGCGGGAAGCCGTTCAGGCCTTCGACGATCTTGACCGGGCTTTCATAATGATAGTCGGCGTGGAAGATCGCGCGCGTTCCGCCCGCGAACTCGTGGGTGTAGGTGCCGCCAACTGCCATCGTCAGTTCGGGAATGCCCGCGGGCATGGTCCCCGAAATGTCGCCGAACGACGAGTTGGTGAACTTGTCATATTTCGGATCGAGATAGGTGACCGCCAGCGTCAGGTTGAGCCCCTGAACCGGACGCACCGAACCGTCGAATTCGATACCGAAGGTCGACTGCTTCTCTGCATTGACCAGTTCGAAGCCGGTGCCGTTGAAGACGTTCGACTGGAACCCCTTGATGGACTGTTTGAACACCGCAAGGTTCAAGGCCGCGACCGACCACTGCCCCTTCAGCCCGATTTCATAGACTTCCGATTCCTCGGGGGTCGCGAAGCGGGTGCCCGAAGTGAGGTTCGGCGTCGCCTGCCCGGCGGCAACGATGGCCGCGAGATCCGCCGCCAGCGGACGGCTGTCGCGCGACAGGTTGACCGAGCTTGCCTTGAAGCCCGTCGCATAGGTCGCATAGACATTGACCGTGTCGGTCACTTCATAAGCGGCGCGCAAGCTCCAGGCGAGATCATTGTCGCGGGTCCGGTTGGGCTCGAATTCATTCGGAAGATTGAAGAAATCGGGCAGGAACTGGAACGCCTTCAGCGGAGCCAGCGGGTTCGCACTGCTCCCATTGGGCAACGTGGCCGTCGGGTTGGCTGCGAGGAAAGCGGCGGTCACAGGATCTACGCCGGCGCCGACCAGCAGAGCCTGACGGAACGGCGTATAGGCCGCAGCGTCGAGATTGACCTTCGAGAAGGTGTCGCTGCTCACCACGTCGGTCGAGAAGCGCTTACGATCCTGCGTGTAGTTCGCCCCCGCAGACAAGGTCAGGCGATCGGTCACTTCGAAATCGACGGTACCGAAGACCGACCAAGCCGTGTTCTTCATGCGATAGCCTTCGTCGAGACCGTCACCTGCACGGAAGAAGCTGCCCACATATTTCGCCGGATTGCCTTCCAACGCGCCCAACGTGCCCTCAAGCACCGGAACGCTGAGCGCCCCGCCGGTTGACTGCTGAATCAGCGCATTGCCATAAGCACGGAAATCGTCGCCGAACTTGATCGCGCTCTGCTGCTTCACCTTCTCGTGGAAATAATAGCCGCCAAGCAGGAAGTTGATCGGACCGTCGAAGTCGGAGGTCAGGCGGATTTCCTGGGTAAAGGTGTCGATGCCAACCTTGTCGCTTTTTTCACCGATCAGGTCTGCGCTGGTGAAGTCCGAATCCTGATTGGTGTCGGCCTGAACCTTGCGGTACGACGTGATCGACGTCAGCGCGAGGTTGCCGAGATCATAGTCGATCTGCGCCGAACCGCCGTAATTCTCGATCTCGTTCGACGACAGGAAGTTGTTGTAGACATTGTACGAGAAGGGATTGTTCGCATCGACGCTCGGGCCGCCAACAAGCGCGTTGGTGATGCCGATGGTCGGACCGGCGATGACATTGCCCGCGATGCAGCAATTTTCGTCGATCTTGTCATAGTCACCGATCAGGCGGATCGACAGCGCATCGGTCGGTTCGAACAGCAATTGCCCGCGCACGCCCCAGCGATTGCGGTCGTTGACGTCGGTGTCGAGGTTCAGATCCTGCGCATAGCCGTCGCGGCGGTTGAAATTGCCGGCGAGCGAGAAGGCGATGGTTTCGCTGATCGGGCCGGTGATGCTGGCCTTGGCCGTGATCGCATCATAATTGCCGTAGCTGACTTCGGCCGAGCCGCCGAATTCATATTGCGGCTTTTGCGTGACGATGCTGATGACGCCCGCCGACGCGTTCTTGCCGAACAGGGTCGATTGCGGACCGCGCAGCACTTCGACGCGCTCGAGGTTCGGCAGATCGCCAATCTGGGCGGCCGAACGCGAGCGATAGACGCCGTCGATGAACACGCCGACCGAAGGCTCGATCCCGGCGTTGTTGGCGCCATTGCCAAAGCCACGGATGATGAAGTTGGTGTTGGCGCTCGACTGGAGCTGCGACACGCGCAGGCTGGGCACCGCCGACTGGAGATCGATGAGGTCGCGGATCGCCGAATTCTGGATGTCGGCGGCCGATGTCACCGACACGGCGATCGGCGTGTCCTGCAGCGTCTGCGAGCGCTTGCTGGCAGTCACGATGATGTCATTTCCATAGTCGATATCGCTCGCCGCGGCGGGTTCGCCTGCGGGGGCCGTATCCTGGGCAAAGGCGTAAGCAGGGGTGGTTGCGGCGCACAGCATCGTGGCGCCCAACAAAATATTGCGCAAATTCATGATGTCTCTCTCTCCAAACCGGTAGAAGCGCGGCACGTTGGCCAAGGAGGGAGATGCCCCACCGGTAAGTGTGTGCTGTCATAGGGCGGACCTCCACGTCAACGCGGCGCGGCGATCTCCGCGGAATTTTCCAAAATTTGTGGCCAAAAAGCAACAGATTGCGCCGCGACATAAGAGCCGCAAAGGATTTGCGTTCGGCGATTTACTGGCTATCCCCGCCCGGTGCGGGTTGGAATGGCGCCGGTTACGCAGTCAATTGTTAAGACGAGGAACATAGATTGCCGTAACGGCCGGCCGTCATCGCCCGGATCGAATAATGGGCACCCGAACCGCGCCCGTCCATCATGGAGCCGATATGATCCGTCTTTTCCTGTCCGTCGACATGGCCGGTTCGACCGAGTTCAAGGCCCGCCTCACCGGTCAGGGCAACAAGGGCTGGCTGGAAACATTCCGCGTCTTTTTCACCAATTTTCCGCTGATGTTTGCGGGGCAAGTCGGGTTCGAGTTTCTCGACGACGAATCGACCCCCGCGATCGATGTGTGGAAAGCGATGGGCGACGAGGTGATCTTCACGGCGCAGCCGTCGAGCGCCGCCGAGCTTTCGTCCATCCTGCGCGCGTTGCTCCGCACGATGACGCTGTACGAGGGCAAATATTTCGAGCGGCTGCCGCTGCGGCTGAAGGGCACCGCCTGGCTGGTCGAATTCGGCGAACAGAATATCGAACTCGAAATCGCCGAGCTGGCGGGCGACGGCGGCAATCATATCGACTTCATCGGGCCCGACATCGACCTGGGTTTCCGGCTGTCGAAATTCGCCCGTCCGTCCAGCCTCACCCTCTCGCTCGACCTCGTCGAAGCGCTGCTCACCGCGTCCAATCGCGATCAGCTTTCGCTCCATCTGCTCGGCAATGAGGAGCTCAAAGGCGTCATGTTCGGGCGGCCCTATCCGGTCATCTGGGCGTGCGACGCCGACACAGGCTTCGACTTCCTGCCATGGGAGGTGGAGAGTTGCCCGCTCGTCGCTGCGGCAACCGGCGCCGCGCCAACGGCGGCGGAACCGCTGCTAAAGGCCATTGCCGACATGCGGCTTTATCTGCGCAAGATGCACGGCGTCGATCGCGAGCCGTTGAAACTTGGCGCTTAGCGCGCCGCCGCACCTTCGAAGCAGACCACCAAAATCGCGATGTCATCCGATTGCGGCACCGTGCCGACAAAGCCGCGCACGCTGTCGGCGAGTCCCTCGGCGATATAGCGCGCCGACGGGTCGTTGCGCGCCTGTTCCAATGCGGTCTGGATACGATCGGTCGTGTAAAGCTCCTCACCCGGCCCGGTCGCTTCCGAAACGCCATCGGTGAACAGGATCAGCGCATCGCCGGGCGCCAGGGTGAAACGGGCGGACCGATATTCGACATCGTCGAAAATCCCCATCGCCATGCCCTGCTGCTTGACCAGCCGTTCGACAGCGCCTCCGTTTCGGACGATGTAAGGCGCCTCGTGCCCCGCATCGCTATATTCGACGCTACCGTCGCGCAGGTCGAGAATGCCGGCAAAGGCTGTGACGAACATTTCGGCGACATTGTCGCGCGCCAGTTCGGCGTTGACGCGCGTCATGATCGTCGCGGTCGAGGCCGCCGACAGCGCCTGCGCTTTGAACAGGGTCGTCGTCATCGCCATGAACAGCGCCGCCGGAACCCCCTTCCCCGACACGTCGCCGACGACGAAGAACAGCCGGTGATCGTCAATCAGGAAATAATCATAGAGGTCGCCACCGACCTGCTTCGCCGATTCGAGCATGGCGAAGACATCGACGTCCGAGCGCCCCGGAAAGGGCGGGAATTTGCTGGGCAGCATCCCGACCTGAATATCGCGCGCCGCGGACAATTCACCCTCGACGCGTTCGCGCGCCGCGGTCGCCGCCTCAACCTCGATCAGATAGCGCTGCAATCGCGCGATCATCGCCGCCATCGCCTCGGCAAGGCTGCCGACCTCGTCACCGCGCCCGCTGCCGATGCGCTGGATCGCTTCCATCTCCTGATGATCGGGGTTAAAGCTGCGCTGCTCCATGCTGCGGGTAAAGGCGGTCAGGCGCACCAGCGGTTCGACGATGCGACCGACGACCAGCCACCCGACCGCGAGCGACAGGACGAACATGATCATGCCGACGCCGATCGATTGCATCAGCGCCTGATTGAGTTTCCGGTCGAGCTGCCCCAGGTCGACGTCGGCCCCGACGATATAGATACGGCCGTCGGCGGCGCGAACGGGTTTATACATCGACCGGAACCGGCCGAACGCATCGCTATATTCATCATAGCGCACCCGCCCGTCGGCGAAGCTGCGCAGAAGCTGGATTGGCGCGGTGTCATAAAGGGCAAAATAGCGCGTCTGCGACCCCGCCTGCATTTCGGCCGTCGTCGCGCTGGTCGCCACGGTCCGCACCTGCGGCCCGAACTTCATATAGGTGTAGACATAGGCAAGTCCGGAATCGTTCGAGAAGCGCGACAGACGATCCTGCAAGGCGTCGAATTCGGCGGGCGCGATCGAGTCCATATTGGCGATGCGCTCATGATATCCCGCCGGGATGATCTCCTGCGCCGCATTGACCGCGGTCTGCAGCCGGCCGTCGATGCCGTTCATGATTTCGGCGCGGTCGATGCCATAGAGCACGACCGAATAGGCCACCGCCGCGATCAGATTGAGCGCGAACAACAGCAGCAGCAATTGGGGCTTCAGCCCGATTTTCCGTTTCCGCCCCGACATTTGGATCACCATCGCGTCTTTGTGCGCGCCTGACAACTCTGCAGCTAACTTCTTAAATAATTTGTTGCTATGCGAACGGGCGAAGGCGGGAGGGCGAAAGAATTTGATCGACAGTCTCAATCGCCTGTTCCGCGTTAACCGGGGCGAATGGCCCAAGCTCGTCCAGTTCGGGCTGTTCGGATTCCTGCTCCAGATGGGATTGGGGATCGGGTTCAGCGCGGGCGATGCCGCGTTCCTGAGCCACGTCGGCGCCGACAAGCTGCCCGTCATCTTCATGCTCACCCCGTTGGTGATGCTGTTCTACACCGGCATTTTTTCGGTGCTGATGGTTCGTTTCTCGATCGACCAGATGGTGACGATGACGCTGCTGCTCCTCGTCGCGGGCGGCGTAACGCTCTGGGCCCTGCTCGGCAGCACGGGCGGAAATCCGGCGCTCTACTATGCGCTCAAGCTCTATCTCGCGATGTGGTATATCGGGCTCTACAGCCTGTTCTGGAACTATACCGACGCCTATTTCGATATTCAGGACGCCAAACGGTTGTTCCCGTTGTTCGCGGCCTTTTGCGCGCTCGGCACCGCCGCCGGGGCGATGATCGTCAACCTCTCCGCCGCCATCGTGCCGATCCACGGCTTCATGGCGCTGTGGGCCGCCATCGCGCTCGGAACTATCCCGCTCGCGCGGATGCTGGGGCGGCGCTGGCAGCAGATTGCCGAAAGCGACGCCGATGCCGGCGACGCGCCGCAGGGCGTGCGCGCGCAGCTGGCGATGCTGGCGAGCAGCTTTCGGACCTCGCGCTATACCGTCGCACTGACCGCGACCTTGTTCGTCACCTTGCTGATGACCAACCTCGCCGAATTTCAATATTCGACGGTGCTGCAGGCGGGACGGAGCGAGGCCGAGCTCGCGGCGCTGTTCGGCGCGCTTTATGCCGCGTCGAACATCTTCAACCTGATTATCTGCCTGTTCGTCTTCAACCGGCTGGTCTCGCGCTTCGGCGTCCGCAACATTGCCTTCATCCTGCCCCTCACCTATTTCGCGGCCTTCGGTCTGTTCTTCCTCAGCGGCGGCTATGTGGCAGCAATCGCGGCCTTCTTCGCCTATCATGCGGTGCTGACGTCGATCGAATACAATAACCAGAATCTGCTGTTCAACGCCGTCCCCTCGGCGATCAAGCGCCCGCTGCGAACGGTGATCGAGGGAATGTGCGAACCGCTCGCCAGCCTGATCGCCGGCGCCTTTCTGCTCTATGCGGCAACACGGCTCGACCTGCGCGAACTATCGGGAATCGGAATCATATTGGGCGCGGCGCTGATAGCGATCGTCGTCCTGCTTCGTCAGCTTTATCCCGCTGCGATGAGCGCCAATATGCGGCGCGGCTGGCTCAATTTCGGTGACCCCGCGCTCGCGATGCCAAGCTTTGCGCCCGAGGCGGCGGCACAGTTGCAGAGCGATGCGCGCGGCGAAGACGCGGCGCGGGCGCAGCGGGCGCGGTCGTTGTTGGGGCTGGCCCAAAGAACATCCCCGGCGTCAGAAGGCGATGTCGACCATCTGTTCGCGGCGCTGCGCGATGGCGACGACGATGCGCTGAACCGGCTGCACGATCTCGCGACGGCTGATGACATTCACCTCGTCCCCCTGCTCGCCGACCGGCTCGGCAGCTTCCCCCGGGACCAGCGCCAAAAGGCGATCTCGCTGATCGGACGGATCGGCGATGTCGAGGCGATCCCCGATATATTGACCGCCGCGCGGACGGTGGCGCCGCGCGATCGCCGCTCCATCGCGGCGATGCTCGCGGGGCTCGGCGAGACGGCTATTCCGCACCTCGTCGCGGCGCTGCGCGACCGGCGGCGCGACTATTCCGAACGGTCGATCGCCGCACATGCCTTGGCCGAACTTTCCTATGCCCAGTTTGATGCCCAGCTCGGCAGGCTGGTCGATCATGAGCTCACCGACGCCCGCGCGCTGATCGGGGGCGCCGCCCCCGTCCCCGATGGCTCGGCCGCGCTCACCCTGCTCCTCCGCGCGCGGCGCGAACGCGCCGAGGCGTCGATCGACTTCGTCCTCGAACTTCTGGCGCTAGGCGGACTGCTGCCCAATTTCGACCTGCTGATCGTGTCGCTTCACTCGTCCAATCCCAAGGTGCGCGGCAATGCGCTGGAGGCGATCGAAAGCGGCGTCGGCCACACCCTGTTCCGCAAAATCGACGCGATTTTGCACGCGCACGGCGAAGCCGCCGCGACAACCGAGGTCGATCTTGTCACGCTGGCCAATGCCGCGCTCGACAGCGGCCAGTGGATCGAAACCGCCGCAGCGCTGTCCATCCTGCACGATCGCCTGCCCCCCGCCGCCTTCACCAGACAGGCCAGCCAGCTGGTGCAAGCCGGCATGCCGGCAGTGCTGCGCCGTCACCTCCTGCATCTCCTCGACCTTAAAAGCCGGGCCGGTCCGGACATAGTGGCGCTGGTCGATGCATTGTCGGGCATGCCCCGCCTGTCTGCCGCGACATTGCGCGCTTTGACCGATCTGGCGGGATCGGCGTGCAGCGTCCGGCCCGAATGCCCCGCAACCCACGGTATCGCGGCAGGCCAGGATTTCTGGATCGCCAACGATGCGATAATGGACGCCGCGTCGCGCCACCCCGACCTCGCGCTGGTGATGCTGCGCGTGCAGGATGGACGCGCTCATGCCGCCTGAAAAAACCATCGGTATCCAGTCGCTACTGCTGCGAACCTTCCTGCCGATCGTCGTCGTGGTCGCGATCCTGCTCGCCGCGATCGTCTATAATGCGCTTTACGCCATCACGCTGAAGGGGTTCGACGACCGCCTGATCGCCGCGAGCGCGCTGACCGGGGCGCTGATCGATCCCGCCGACCACGACCGGCTGATCCGCGCCGCAACCGACAGCAAGAATGACGCCGAAAAGGTCGAGCGGGAACCGCCCTATCGCCGCAACGTCGAACCGATGCAGCGCATCCGCGACCGGCTTGGCCTCACCTATATCTACACTCAGATCGCGGGGGGCCCCGAGGACGTGCTCTATGTCCTCGACGGCACCCAGGGCGACGATCACACGCTGATCGGCTCGCCCGACAGCCTGCCCGCCGAAACCGTCGCGGGCCTACGCAGAGTGCAGCAAAGCGGCAGCATTCATATCTCGCCCGTCGAATATCAGGAGCAATGGGGCTTGCTGAAAACCGCTGCCGCTCCGGTCTATGGCGCCGACGGCCGGATCACCGGCACCGCGGGTGCCGACGTCAACGTCTCCGTCATCCAGATCGCGACGCAGAACGCGCTGTTCCAGAGCGCGATGATCGGGCTCGCGTCGATCCTCGCCTGCCTGTTCGTCACGCTGCAGATCGTGCGGCGCGTTGCCCGGCCGATCGAGCGGCTGACGCAGGACGCGCTCGGGATCGCCGCGGGCGAGCATAGCCCGCCGACAGCGATCCGCAGCCCGCGCGAAGCCCGCGCGCTGCGCGATGCCCTCGACCGGTTGAACGGTCATGTCGCGAACGCACATCATGATGCCATGATCGCGGCCGACCGGCACCGGCTCGCAGAAAGCGAACGGCTGCTGCGGGACGAAGTCGGCGATGCCGGTGGCGTCGTCCTATTGGCGGACAGCCCGGCGCGGCGGCTTATCTGGATCGCGGCGGACGGACCGGATCTGACATCCGCACTCGCCGCGCGCGCGATGCTGCGGCTGCGCGACCGCCTTGCCGCGCAGCCGCATCTGCTCGATCATGTCGAGGCGCTCGCCGATCTGGACCATGGCGCCTGCCTGTCTTTCGATCCCGCCACCCGCCTGCTCCGCCTGATCGCGAACAGCCCGCTGACGGTCGAAGCGAATGGCAACGCGATCTCGCTCGCCCCCGATGAAGCAGCGACCATCCCCGCCGGCGTCGCCCGGCTGCGCCATGACAATGTCACGATCGAGCTGGGAAGCGAGGCGCTTCCATGATCGGCGTCGACGTCATCGCCCGCATGACCGCGCTGGCAGCGATCCCGCCGTTCGACCGGCTGACCGAACGCGAATTGCTGATGGTCGCGCAGCATGTCCGGCCGCGCCATTTCGGCAGCGAGGACATGCTGATCGAGCAAGGCCATGTCGCCGACATGCTTTATATCGTGATCGGCGGATCGGCGATGGCGGGAACGGAGCGCGCGAATGCCTTGTTCGATGCGCCATCGCTGCTTTTCACCCTGCCCGCCGCCCATGATTATCGTGCCGGCCCCGACGGGCTCCACGCTCTGTGCCTTGCCAAGCCCCACATCTTCACCATCGCGCGCGAATGCCCCGACTTCATCGTCGGGCTGATGGATATCGAGGCGCCCGCGCGATGAGCATCCGTTCGATCATCCTTTTCGTCTCGATCCCGCTGCTGATCCTGCTCGCCGCTGTGAACGGCGCCTTGCTCTATTTTCAGGGCAAGGCTGAAATGCTCAGCGGACTAAACGACCGCGCGCTGGCCGCCGCGATCACCGGCGCGGAATTCCTCAGCGCCGGGGAGCAACCCGACGCGATCGCCCGCGACCCGCTGCGCCAGCGCGCGATAGCGGCGGCGGCGCGGCATATCGACGGGCTCGACGGCTATTATCTGATCGGCGGCGACGCAAAGCCCATCGCGCTCGTTCCGTCGGTCACGCCATGGACGATCCCCGCACCGACGGCGGCCACCGAACCGGCGATCCTGCCAATCACGCGCGCCGCCGACGGGAGGCGCCATGTCGTCGCGCTGGCCCCCGTATCGCCGGGTCGCTTCGTTGCGGCACGTGTCGATGCCGAACCGGTCTTCGCCCGGATCGACCGGCTGCTCCACTGGATCGAGTTGGGCATCGCGCTCGCCGCCGTGGTTGGTCTGGCCGCCGGCTGGTATGTCGCGCGGCGGATCACCCGGGAACTGGACGCGAGTGCGCGCGTGATCGGCGCGCTGGAAACCGGCGAGGCGCCGGGAAATTCGGAAGCGCTCTCGATCGCCGAAGCGAAGGATTTGTCCGCCGCGCTGCGGCTGATCGACGCCAACCGCACCGCCGCGCGCGACCGGTTGGACCGGCAGTTGCGCTACGAAGATGCGGCGCGCACGCCGTCGAATGCGCGGCGCGCCTGGCAGCAATCGCATTTCGCGCCCATCGCAGCGACAGTCGCGGGCTGCGACATCGCTGTGCGCCTGCTCGGCGACGCCCCGCCGGGCTGCTTTTTTGCCTTGTGTCGCGGCGATGGCAAAGCCGCGCTGGTGGTCGGCGAATGCGAAGCGGCGACGGCTTCCGATGCGCTGGCACAGGCGGTCGCGGCACGCAGTTTTTTCGAACGCCAATTATTTACGGAGGGCGCCGACGCCGCACTGGCGCTCGCCCGCGCGGCTTACGCGATCACACGGATCGAGCATCTGAGCTGGGACGAGAACAACCCGCCGCCGGACCTGCGCCTGCTCGCGCTCGCCGGGCCGGAGATGGCGCTGCGCGCGCAGGCCTATGCCGCGATCGACCCTGCCGCCGAACCTTCGGCCATATTGGATGCGATTGCGATATTGTTGGAGCCGGACGGGCTATTTGCCGTTTTGCGGCGCGGCTGACCGCTTAGCGGATGGCGGCGAGACCCGCCGCGACGTCGGGCTCGATCGTGAAGATGGCGGTGAAGCCGCTGATGTCGAACACCTCGTGGACCGACGGTGACAGGCCGGTGAGCGCAAGCTTGTGCCCCGTCGCCTTCGCGGTCTTCATGCCCTTCAGAAATACGCGCAGCCCTGCCGAACTGACATAGGCCACCTCGCTCAGGTCCATGATCGTCGCGCCATGCTCCTGAACGCGGCCAGGCAGCACGGCCTCCAGCGCCGCTGCGCTGTTGCTGTCGATCCGCCCCGCGGCGGCGACAAGCCATGCGCCGTCGAGCTGTTGTTCGCTGATTTCCATTGCCGATTCCTGTTGCGGATGCACGCGCGTCCCGAGTTGGCGCCATTATGTAGAGATTGAGAATTTTTTCCACTCGATTATGTTGGCTTTCCGCAAGCTTAGGTTTTGCCCCGTTCAAGGGATCGGTATCGTGGAGACGGAATTCGCTTGCACATTGTCCAACGGACGCGCCGGTTTTCAGGCGCTGATGGACGATGCCGAAGCATTTCTGGAACGCCGCGACGTGCCGGGCACAACCACCAGCCAGATCATGATCGCGCTTGATGAGATCATCACCAATATTTTGAGCCATGGTGTCCGCGACGGCGAACCCGTCGTGCAGGTCGAGTTACGCGTCGCCGATGGCGCGGTCGCGGGTCAGATAAAGGATGACGGCATCGCCTTCGACCCGCTCCAGAATGATGAACCCGATACCAGCCAGTCGGTCGAGGACCGGCCGATCGGCGGGCTCGGCATCCATCTGGTCCGCAAGATGATGGACGGGCTGCACTATGATCGCCGTCACAGACAGAACCGGCTACAATTCCATAAGAATTTTGCTGTATAAGACACATTGAGGGACCGGACTCGCCGCTTGTGGGGCAATGCGGTGGTCTATGGGGGTAATGTTGACAGTGTTTTCGCCATCGCTGAATGCCATGATCTGCGACGACGCGGATATGGAACTGCTCGCGATCGACCATGATGCGATCGTCGGCCTGTGCGTCCGTGCGCTCCGCGATTGCGCGGCCGGGACGATACTCGACTGCTTCGCAGGTGATATCGGCCCGCAGGTGTCGCAGCACAGCCTGCAGGTCCGCGACGGCCAGCATATTTCGAACACCCGGTTCATCGGCTATCTGTCGCACGGCTGCGATCCCAATGGCCGTCTCGACATGGAAAGTTTCGAGCTGGTGGCGCTCCGGCCGATCGCCGCGAACGAGCGTGTCACGATCGACTATGCCGCGACCGAAGACCGGCTGCACGTCCAGTTCGCCTGCTCGTGCGGCGCACCCGATTGCCGCGAATGGATTACAGGCCGGCACGATCCGGTCAACGAAAACGGGCGCCGGCATCTGGCCGCACGGCCCCCTGCCCGGCCGGCCTGTGAAGCCGCCGCGATGACGGGGGATATCTGGTGGCAGCGCGGCGACCTCGCCCATATCGAGGGGCGGCTGATCTTCGCAGGCCATGATGTTGCGGCGCGGGCGGCCGAGACCGAGGGTCCGCTCTATCTCTATTCGGCCGATCGGGTGCGCGCCAATCTGGATCGCGTCCTGGCTGCACTGGCCGGAACGGGACACACGCATCGTATTTACTATGCGATCAAGGCCAATCGTCACGCGCCATTGCTGCAAATGCTGGCGGCGACCGGACGGTGCGGGGTCGATATTTGCTCGCCTGCCGAGCTTGATCATGCGCTGGCCTGCGGCTTCGCGGCGGACCAGATAAGCTTCACCGGAACCGGCGTGTCGCGCCGCGATCTCGACCGGCTGCTCGCCCATCCCGAACTCACGATCAACTGCGATTCCATCGGCATGATCCGCCGGATCGGCGAACGCGCGCCCGGCCGCGCGATCGGCATTCGCGTCAATCCGGTACGCGGTGTCGGCTATGGCGACAGCGAACGGCTGACCTATGCCGGCGCGCGCACGACCAAATTCGGCGTCTATCGCGAGCAATGGGACGAGGCGATTGCCGCTGCGCGTGCGCATGATCTTCGCATCACCAGCCTCCATTTCCATGTCGGCTGCGGCTACCTCGACCAGCAGCTCGGCGACTGGGAGGCGGCGCTGGAGGCCGGGCTCGATTTTCTCGCCGACCTGCCCGATGTACACATCGTAAACATTGGAGGTGGATTGGGGGTGCCGCACCGCGCGTCCGACAAGCCGCTCGACCTCGCGCGCTGGGCCGCGCTGCTCAAGCGCCATTTCGCGGACCGCAATGTCACAATCGCGGTCGAGCCCGGCGACTATCTGGTCAAGGATGCCGGGATGCTGGTGCTCGAGGTCACCAATGTCGAACGCAAGCGCGACACCTTGTTCGTCAGCGTCGATGGCGGATTCAACCTCCACCCCGAACCCGCCTTCTATGACCTGCCCTGCGAACCCGTCGCCTGTGTGCCACGGGGCGGCAACAGCGCGCGCATCACCATCGCGGGCAATATCAACGAGGCGCTCGACCTGTGGGCCGAAGATGTCGCCATGCCGCCGCTTGAGGAGGGCGACCGGATCGCGCTGCTCAACGCCGGCGGCTACGGCGCGGCGATGAGCAGCAACCATTGTATGCGCGGCGAATTCACCGAGCTGCTGATCTAGCCCCGCGCATCGTCACCGGCCACCGCGCCCGGTCTGCGGTTTGAAACCATAGGCAGCCATGTCGGTGAACAGGGTCTTGAGCGTCTCCTCACGGACCGGCCATTTCTCGCCCGGGAAATAATTGACCATGACCGTCCCGCGGACCTTCTTGCCCGGATTGACCCATGCGACCGTTCCCGCCGCGCCGCCCCAGCCATAGGCGCCGACATTCATCGCATTATTCCTGTCTTCCAGCACGACGAAACCGCCCGCGCCAAAGCCCATCTTCGCGTCCATCGGTCCGCCGGCGCCGCTGCGGATCATCGTGAATTCAACCCCGGCGGGCAGCAGGTTGGACATGGCGAGCTTCGCGGTTTCGGCCTTCATCACCCGCGCACCATCGAGTGTCCCGTAATTTTGCAGCATGTGCAGGAAGCGATCATAGTCGCGCGCCGACATGACAAGGCCCGAACCGCCATAGGGAAAACTGGGCGGGTCGAGCCAGACCGATGTCGCGGCGGGATCGAACGGCGTCGAATTTTCACCGATGATCATATAGTTGGTGGCAAAACGGCCAACCTCGCCCGGCGGCACGGCCCACCAGCTCGATTGCATCTTCAGTGGGTTGAAAATGCGCGTCTGGACGAAGCTGTCGAACGACATCCCGCTTGCCTTCTCGATCACCGCGCCGAGGACATCGAGCCCCATCGAATAGCTCCATTTGGTCCCCGGATCGGCGGTGAGCGGAAGCGTGGCGACGCGATCGGCAAATTCCTGGAGCGACGGCGCCCGGACTTTGCGGGCGCCCGCCTCCATCGCGCGATTGATCTGAGCCGGGTTAATGCCCTTCTTGTTATATTCCTCGAGCAGCGGGCCCATTGTCAGGATATTATAGCCGAGGCCCGCGGTATGGGTGAGCAAATGCCGCACCGTGATCGGCCGCACCGCAGGGCGTGCTTCGAGCGTATCCGCATTGAGCTGCACCGTCATATTCCTGAACGCCGGCAAGATATCGCCGACCGGCGTGTCGAGCTGAAACTTGCCATCCTCGATCAGCAGCATCGCGGCCATGCCGGTGATCGGCTTCGTCATCGAATAGACGCGCCACAGGCTGTCCGGGCCCGCGGGCGCCGCGCCCGCATCATAGGATAATTTGCCCTCGGAAACGAAAATGGTCTGCCGGTTGGCC
Organism: Sphingopyxis selenitireducens; assembly: GCF_051550705.1. Lineage (NCBI taxonomy): Bacteria > Pseudomonadati > Pseudomonadota > Alphaproteobacteria > Sphingomonadales > Sphingopyxidaceae > Sphingopyxis > Sphingopyxis selenitireducens. The sequence continues at coordinate 574,066 of NZ_JBPULG010000003.1, read as the reverse complement.
ATGCCAAAGGCGCCCACGATGCCGGGCATCTTCTTCGATGCAACATAGGATTGATAGAGCGCCGAGGTCGTTGGAAGCGGGTCGGCCGACGTCGGCCGGGAAACCGGCGCAGGTGCCCCGCTCTGCTGACGCGCGGTGGCTGTAGTGGCAGTGGTGACAAGCAACGCCAGAATGACGCTGCCCCCAATGGGCGCAAAAAACCGACGCATCTATTTGTCTCCCATGATTCGCGGGGACGAGCCCGCAAAAAGGGCCGGCATCGACACGAGGCCCCCCGACCTCGCCATACCGGCCCTTTCCGTTCGCCAAGCGGCCGAAGCCGCCGTGCGATCAAACGAGTGTGGGTGCCCAGAGCGGCGGACGCCGCGCTGCCCAGGGCCGTGCGGCCTCCAGTTCGAACGCGAGTTCGAGCAGGTCATAATCGGCGCCCATGCGCCCGGCGAACTGCACGCCGACCGGCAGGCCGGTCTTCGTCCAGTGCATCGGCAGGCTCATCGCCGGGCCGCCGCTGGCGTTCTGGAGCATGGTGTAGTCGCCATAGTGATTGAGCCGCTGCATCAGCACCGAAATCGGCAGCGATCCATGGATCTCACCGATCCGGACGGGCGGCTTGAGCAGGACCGGGGTGACGAGAATGTCGATCTTGTCGAAGAGCGAGAAATAGGCCTTCGAGCACTCCTCGATCCGCGCATAAGCCTTTTCGACATCTTCGTCGGTCAGGTCGTCGCTGATCCCGACCATCGCAAAGGATGCCGGCTCGACCAAACCCTTCAGAACCGAATCCGGAATTTCCGCACCGGCCGGAAGCATCTTCTTCGCCTCTTTGGCGCGCGCCGCATAGATGAGGGTGAAGTCCTCGATAAACCGCTCACCGGGGAACGGCCATTGCACTTCGCTGACCTGATGGCCCATCGACTGGAGCGTAGTGATCGTATTGGTCACGCTTTCCTGAACTTCCGGCGAGGGGACATGCCCGCCCATGCCGTTCATGATATAGCCGACGCGCAGCCGCTTTTTGGACGGCCCGGTGACGGTGCGCAGCGGCTGGAAGGGGGCTTGCGCCCCCTTGATCTCGACAAGCGACAACAGGTTGGCGGTGTCGCGCACCGTGCGCGACAGCACGAAGGATTCGCCCAGGAAGGATCCGACATTGCGCTTGCCATCGATAAATGCGTGATCGCCGACGATCCGGTCGCGCGAAGGCTTCAGCCCGACGAGCCCGCAATTGCTGGCCGGAATGCGGAGCGATCCGGCGCCGTCCGATCCGTGCGCCACGGGGATCACCCCGGCCGCCACCGCCACTGCCGCACCGCCCGACGAACCGCCCGGAACATGATCAAGGTTCCACGGATTGCGCGTGATGCCATAGGCCAGCGTCTCGGTCGTCGGCAGGATCCCGAATTCGGGCATCGTCGTGCGTCCGAAGATGTTGAAACCCGATTGCTCCATCAACTCGACAAGCTGATCATTTTTGGCCGCCGGCGGCATCATCTTGTCGAGCTTCGACCCGAAATGCTTTGCGGTCCCGGCAACTTCGGCCTCATCCTTGATCAGCATGGGGACGCCGCCAAAGGGCGTTTTGATGTCGATGATGGCGGCGCGTTTCAGCGCCCGCTCGTAAAGCTCTTCGCTCAGGAAATTGGCCTTGGGCTGGATGGCTTGCGCTCTTGCGATCGCCGCTTTCACCGCTTCCAGCGGCGAAAGCTTGCGCCCGCGGATCGCGGCGGCAAGCGCCGTCGCATCCATATCGGCGAAATCGGTGCCCACTGCGGCGCGGGCCAGACCGCCGATGGGGATCAACGCTGCCGCACTGGCCGTTCCCATCGCTTTCAGGAAACCCCGCCGTCCCTGTCCGGACGCATCATAAGAGAAAATAGTCATCTGGCCGCACACTCCCTAAAAATATTATAAAACAATTGCTTATATAAAAATTCAGACACGCGAAGGCGCCCACAACGGGGGACGCCGCTGCGCCCATGGCTGCGCTTGTTCCAGTTCAAAGGCGAGTTCGAGCAAAACGCGCTCGCCGCCCATCGCGCTGGCGAACTGGACACCGACCGGCAGATTATCCTTCGTCCAGTGCATCGGCAGGCTGATCGCCGGGCCGCCTGCCGCATTTTGCAGCATGGTATAGTCCGCATAATGGTTCAGCCGCATCAGCAGGACGGGCAAGGGAATCGAACCGTTGATCTCACCGATCCGCGCGGGCGGCTTGAGCAGCACCGGCGTAACCAGCACGTCCATTTTGTCGAACAGGTGGAAATAGGCCGACGAACTGACCGCCATGCGGACATAGGCCTCTGCGACCTGTTCGTCGGAGAATTCGGAACCCAGCGTGCCGACGTCGAAAGACACCGACTCAATCAACCCTTTCAGGATCGCGGGGTCGGGAGGCGGCGCACCTTTGGTCATCCGGGCGCGCGTATTTTTCGCTTTGGCCATATAGGCGAGCATGAAATCCTCGACGAACCGCGTGCCGTTGAACGGCCACTGCGCCTCCTCGACCTTGTGATCGAGCGCTTCGAGAAGCTTGACCGTCGATGTGATGCTGTCCTGAACCTCGGGCGACGGACGGTTTCCGCTCAGCCCGTTCATGATGACCCCGATGCGCAGCCGCTGCTTCGCCGGACCCGTCACCTGCCCGATCGGCGGATAGGCCGCACCGGCTCCCCGGGTTTCGACGAGCGCCAGCTGGTTCGCCGTGTCGCGCACCGTCCGCGACAGGCAGAAAGGCTGCCCGAGGAACGAGCCCCCGACGATCCGGTCACGCGATGTCTTGAGGCCTACCAACCCGCAATTGCTGGCCGGAATTCGGAGCGATCCGGCACCGTCGGAGCCATGCGCCTTGGGCACGATCCCCGCCGCCACAGCCGCCGCGGCGCCGCCCGACGAGCCGCCCGGAACATGATCGAGGTTCCACGGATTGCGCGTCACCCCATAGGCCAGCGTCTCGGTCGTCGGCAGGATGCCGAACTCGGACATGGTCGTGCGGCCAAAGGTGTTGAGACCGATCTGTTCGCACCGTTCGACCAGCACGTCGTTCCGCTTCGCCACCGGCATGACCTTGTCGAGCCGCGACCCGAAATGCTTGGCCTTGCCGACGATATCGGCTTCGTCCTTGATCAGATAGGGAACGCCGGCAAAGGGCGTTGACAGATCGACCGACGCCGCGCGACGCCGCGCGTGATCGAACAACTCTTCGGAGATGCAATTAATCTCGGACTGCACCGCCTGCGCACGCGCGATCGCCGCATCGACGGCCTCGAGCGGTGATATTTTGCGCGCCTTGATCGCCGCCGCGAGTTCGGTCGCGTCCATTTCGGCCAGCGCCGTCCCTGCCGGAGCAGGCTCGGTTCGGGCAAGCGCCACCGCCGGAAGCAAGGTGGCGACGCTCAGCACACCCGCCATCTTCATGAAATTGCGCCGCGCGGGAACGCCGCTCACCATCATCGGCCAGCCCGTCTTGCGTATCATGCGATTGCCTTTCGTCCGCGCTCGACATGCATTTTATGGCTTGGCTTCGTCGCGAGCGAACGTGTGGCGATGGTGTCGAGCAACACCCATTCGCTGGTCACTTTTTCGGGCGTCACTTCGACCGCCATATAGCCGCGGTGGCTGGTATCGGCCCATTTCAGCTCAGGGCTCGCGCCCCTGATGAATTGCGCCGTGGCAGCGGGGGGCAGCGACAGATAGGCTTCGAGCCCCGGCGAGGTAACGCTCTGTCCGCTGAACTCGACCCCGGCGGGATTGCCGCCTTCCTGCAGATCGAAAGCCCAGGCATTGTGGCTGTCGCCCGACAGAACGACCAGATCGGCATCGACCGCCTGCGCCGCGCCGAGCAGCCGCGCGCGTGCGGCGGGAAATCCGGCCCAGGTGTCGAGATCGGGCGGCAGTCCCGCCTTGGTCGCGGCGTCGATTGCCTTCACATAGGCAACTCCCTCGGGCGGAAGACGCAGGTTCTTCATCAGTTCGGGCGGCAGCGGCGGCGCACGCCACTGCCCCACCAGCACCTGCTGCGCCAGAAGCTGCCAAATGGCGCCGCGCTTCTTCGACCGCGCGAAGCCGTCGTACAGCCATTTTTCCTGCGCGCTGCCCATCAAGGTCCGCTTTGGATCGGCGAGCCGCCCGTCACGCAGCGCCTTCAACTTCTCGACCGGATCGCCCTCGCCCGCCACGATAACGCGCATGTCCAGCGGCTCGCTGCGCGCGGTCAGCCGGGTTTCGGGGCGGAAAAGCGTGGCGAGATCGCCGATGTCATAGCTGGACCAGGCCTGTCCCGACACCGGCAGCCATTCATTATAGGCTTTGATCGACGCACGTTTGCGCGTCTTGAAATCGCCTTCATCGGGCGAGTGATTTTCGGCGCCGCCCGACCAGCTGTCATTGGCCAGTTCATGATCGTCGCGCTGCGCGATCATCGGGAACATCTGGTGCAGCCGCTGAAGATCCGGGTCGGCACGATAGCAAGCGAGCCGCAGGCGGTAATCGGCGAGCGTTATCGCCTCGCCCGCGGGTTCGATCAGGCGGCCCGCCGCCGCCTTCTCGGCATCGGGATAATAGCCGCGCTTGAATTCATAGAAATAATCGCCGGTGTGCACCATCAGGTCGATGTCGTCGCGCATCGACGCGTGACCATAAGCGTTGAACCAGCCCGACGGCATGTTGGCGCACGAAAAGACGCCGAGCCCGAAGCGCGCCACCGGCCCGACCGGCAGCGTGCGGGTGCGCCCGATCGGCGACACGGCGCCATCGGGGGCAATGAAGCGGTAATAATAGGTGCGGCCGGGATCGAGCCCCTTCACCACGACCCGCGCGGTGTGATCGTCGGCGCGCTTTGCGACGGCGGTGCCGCCGGCCTTGGGGGCGATGAAATCCTCGCTGGTCGACAGTTCGACCGTCAGCCGCGTATCGCCGCGTTTGCCCGGCACATAGCGCGTCCAGAGCAGGATGGAATCGGGGCCGGGCTCACCGCTCGCTACATTGTGGGTAAAGCCCGTCGCGGTGAGCAGCGCAGCGGCGCCTGGGCCGGCGAGCGTCAACGCGGCAAGCCCCAGCGATCCGGTCAGGATCAACTCGCGCCGGTTCATGTCCAATACCATGTCGGTTTCCCACCCGCGCCCGCAGGCGCCTGTCTGCGCCTAGCGTTGCGGATTGGCTCCGGCGATCGCAGTCGTTGCCGGTGTCGCTGCATCGGCGACGGCCGGGGCTGCGACCGCTGCGGTGTCGGCGGGCTTGGCAGCGTCTGCCGCAGCGGCGGCGTCGGCCGGAATGGCGCGCAGCGCCTTGTCGACCGCATCGATCCGCTCGCGCGGCACCGCACCCGGGAACATCGCGTCGAGCGCATCCAGGCTCATCGTCTTGAATTGTTCGTACATCGGATGACTGGTGAAGCCGGGCAGTTCGGCATCGATTACCGCCCGCGCGGCGGAGTTCGCTGCGATCTTTTCGATCGGCGTCTTGATACTGAAACTCGGCTTGTCATCCTTGGCAAGACCGGGGGTGGCGGCCAGCAAGGCCAATGAGGCGATCACGCCGTGAACGAAACTATATTTCCGCATGCATCCACTCCAAGCTTGTAGAATTTTGATTTTTCCTGCCGTACTTCGCCGCATATGAGTATGCTAGTTTAAACTAACTTTCTGTAGGCTGAACGGCAAATATACAAACAATAATATACGGAATATTATTCCGGCAGCTTCGTCGCTCGACTTACGAGCCACCGACGGCGTCGGCGGCACACCCCCCCGTACGAACGTCGGTCATCGACATAACGACTTTTCGAGCCGGTAATTTTCCATCCATTGTCACGACGACATCGACCTTCTCGGCTATTGCCGTGCCTTTGATCGTCATATCCAGCGCCTGATCTCCTACGATACATGCGCCGGCGACATCGACGGCGGCCCCGACGATGGACATTTTCGACCATGAGCATTTGGAGGCTCCGCCGGTCGTCCTGTCGAGCAACACGGCCAAGGGGTCCTCACTATCGATATGCTCTTGTGTGAGGCACCGGATTTCACTGGGGGCGCTTGACATCAGATTCACCATGCGACTGCGCTCTTCGGGCGGCATGCCGTCGATTTCAAACGCCACAAGTTTTCGATCAAGTTTCCAGTTACCCGGCTCGCGCTTCGCAACACCATCCTGGATGCAACCGGTGGCAGTCAGCACGATGCCCAGCGCTGCTAGCCGGAAGACCTTCTTCGCCGTTTTCATATCCGCGAGCTCCAAATCCTGTCGCAAACCGAAGCCGCCAACGTAGGCCAAGGACCAAAATATGCCCCTACCGGCTGAACCCGGCGCGGCGATCCATGACACGGAGACCAAAAGGAAACATCGCTTCCATAACGTGGGCGGCCAATATTCTTCGGAATCATGTCAGGAAATGGCATGGCGGTTTCCCGCCATGCCAAATCTTGGTGGATTTAGTTCGCAATGATATTGAGCGAGGGAACGTGCAACGAACCCGAAACGTTCGTGCAAACGCCCGCGCTTGTCGTCGGCAGGGTCGCCACCTTGGTGGTGTTGTTCCAGCCCAAAAGAACATTGTTCTTCGTGCAGGTACCGATCGGCGTCACGATCTGAAGAGTCGCGACCTTGATCTGCGTCGGCGAGACCGCTTCGACGTTGATGGGGTAGGTCACCGCACCAGCGCCGCCAGGACCGCTGTTGCAACCCGTGAAACCCGGATAGTCACGTGCGGTGCCGCTTCCGAAGCGTCCGGTGCCATTGACAGACGGCGTCGTCGGCAAGGTGCTTCCGGTGGTGAGAACCGTTCCGTCTCCGTTGCCCATGCCAACATAGCATTTAACCGTGATAAAGCCCAACACGGTTGCCGAAACGATGCTGGTGTTGTCATCGACAACCACAAGATTTCCAGGAACGCCAACAGCTGGAGCCGTGACCTTTCCGGCCATGGCAGGCGTAGCACCCATGCTAAGAGCAAGCAAAGCGATCAGCGAAGATTTTTTCGAAATTTTCATAATAAATATCCTTTTTGGCTATGAACTAAAAAATTCGATTTCAAATTCATTGTCTAAATCACTGCATAATTCTGTTTTCCGTCAAATAGCATCTCCTCCCTGTTTTGTTTATTTCTGCGGCCCAAAATAGAATGATCAAAATCCGAACTTAACACTAAATCCATATATACGCGGATCAAGAGTGAAAACGTTGGCAAAATTTCCAAGTTCGTCGGGACCGGTATAGCTATCAGTTATTGGAGTGCTGTTCAGAATATTTTTTACATATAGCTGAAACGCCAGATCTGATTTTGGCCTTGACAGAGTGACCGCTATATTTCCGTTCCCCCAGCCTTTGAGCTTGTCGTATTCCGTATTGTAAATACGGGCATAGCTGCTCGACTGGCGATAATAGTCACCGCGGAATGCCAGCTCCCAGTCATTCATGAAAAAGGTATATTGCGCGCCAATATTGAAGGTGAACCGAGGCGCATTGGGAAGTTCATTTCCGCCGATATTGGCAGAAAATCCGCGTCCACCATTCGGCCCGCCATAGTTGAACGGATTGGCCGGATCATAGCTGCTCGCCTTGGTAGGATCATAGGGCGCAGTCGGATTATAAACGAGATTTGCTTCCTGACTGTACTGACTTCCCGGATCGAACCTTCCTTCGATAAAATTGGGAGATTCGCACAGCAACCGCATGAACAGGCCGACGCCGTCAGAGAAAACCGGTGCGTCTCCGGGCTTCCATCCTGCCGGGGGGCTGGGATTGCCCGACTTGTACAAATCCGAGTTGAGGAAACGCGATATCACCTCTCTTGGGGCGACGCAGGTGTTGGGGCTTTGCGCCCAAGGACGCAGCACAACCCAGTCATCATTCCCTTGGAGCCGATCCATAACGTCGATCGAATATTGCCCCTTGCCGATTTTGGTATTCAGATAGCCCAGCGTGCCGCCGATGCGGAAATTCCGCGAGGGAAGCCATGCCGCTTCAAGCTCCAGCCCCATCGTCCGTGCATCGACATTTTCCGTATGGAAACTGCGGTCGATCAACTGCGATATCTGATAATTTTTATAGTCGTTGAGAAACGCAGCGGCGCTGATCATCAACTTCCCGCCGGCAAACTGGTTCTTGGTGCCGATTTCGAACGCGTTGACATCTTCGGGAGCGAAAGTGTCGGCCAAATGCGTATAGTTGGCAAAATCCGGATTTACGTCATTGCCCCTCGGATTGGCGCCGCCGGCCTTGTAGCCGCGCGAATAGGACGCGTAGACCAAAGTGTTGTCGGTAAAGGAAAGCTCGGGCTTCCAATCGACCGCGAAACGTCCGGTGAAACGCTTCCACCGCTGAACCCGGTCCGGTTCCGCCGGATAGCCACGATTGACCGTACCACCGCCGAAAGGCGTCGCCGCAGCCAGCAACTGGGTTGGAATGGGGGTTAGCGTCTTCTTGTCGTCGGTATAGCGCAATCCTGCGGTGAACTTCAGATTGTCGGTCGCTTTCCAATACACCTCGCCGAACGTCGCCGCCGAACGGATTTTGGCTATGCTGATGCTGCGCAGATAGTTGTGCCCGTCCTGAGGCCCCTCGCCGATCGGATTGGGGTCGATATAGATGCATTCGACGGCAGTCTCCCGCCCTGCGGCATCGCAATTTACGCCGGCAAAATCATTCACGCCCAAGGCGATCAGCGTCAGCAGGTTGCTGTAGACGTTATATTCTTCCTGCGTTTTGAAATCGACGTAATTGGCACCAACGCTGAAGTTGAGCGGTCCGTCGAACGAGCTTTGCAACCGCACTTCCTGCGACCATTGCTTGCTCTTCGATCGGGAAATATCCACTGCCAGCGGACGATCCGAACATCCCAACTGAGGATCGCAGAATACGCCGCCACGCTCGGTCGAAGGGCCAAGGAAGGGGGCATAATTTGGCTTGATGAAGAAATTGAAGCTTTCCCGACGGGCAAAAATCGGCTCGGCATCAAAGCGAAAGAAATCCTGCGATCCGTAGTAATTGTCTTTCATGTACAGCGTCTGCGAGGTCAGGTGCAGCGTGTCGCTGGGATCGAATTCCAAGTTGAGCTGAAAAATGTCGTTCTTGGCTCGAAAGACCGGGTCATAGGTCGTCGAGATCGTCCGCAAATCGGGCGATTGCCTGTCGCCTGCCACGCGAAACGGATCGAGCACAGGATCGGCATAGAGATTGGACGGATAATCGGACGGCGAGCCAAAGCCAGCGCGGACGAGCAACATGCCGGTGACGACCGGGAAACCAAGGCCATTGGGAACGCCAAAAGCCTCGTCGGTGAATAGCGACTTGGCTTGACATCCCGGAGTAAGCGTCGAAGCTGCCCAGACATCGAACAACGGAGCGCTGTTGGGGTCGAAATTGACCGGATCGACGCTCGGATCGTTGTTGGGGTCGTTGGGGTTATCCGTATCGGTGAAGCCGCTGGGATACTGGAACTTCCCCGGCGTTGCGCCGCGCGTACACAATTGCTTGCCGGTGCGCGAACGATTGTCGTCTTCGTTGAAATGCTCCCAGACAGCATTGACGCGGAAATTGTCCGACGGCTCCCATGTCGCCGACAGGCGAGTCGACCACAGGTCGCGCCCATTCACCCGGCGGCCGGTCACGGTGTTGCGATCGAAGCCTTCGCGCTTGGTCCAGGCCCCCGCACCGCGGATAGCGAAATTGTCGCCAAGCGGGACGTTGATCATCCCGCGCAGGCGGGTCGAGCCGAAATTACCAACTTCGCCCTGGAGCTCACCATCAAACCGACCAAGCTTCGCCTTGGCCGGGATCATGTTGACGACGCCCGCAGTCGCGTTACGACCATAAAGCGTGCCTTGCGGTCCCCGCAGCACCTCCAAGCGCTCGATATCGAAATATTCCTGCTCGAACAGTCGGTTGCGCAGCAAGGTGGTGTTGTTGAAGCTGATCGCCACGGCAGGATCGGCGCTCACCGACGTCGCCTTGGTACCGATACCGCGGATCGAGAAGTTATAGCTGGTGAAGTTATCCTTCGAGAAGTTGACGTTGGGGATCGCGCGGAGCAGTTCCGCGCCGGTTTCGATCTTCTGGTCCGCCAGCTGCTCCATCGTGAAGGCCGAGACCGAGATCGGCACGTCGATGATGCGTTCTTCCATCCGCTGTGCGGTCACGACGATGTCGGTCGAGTTTTGCGGTGCGAGATCGGAGGCTTCCTGAGCCTGCGCCGTACCGGTCGCAGCCAGCAGAGCGATCAGTGCGCTGCTCTTCAGCGCACGACTTTTGACGATGCGTGCTGACGCATGTCGGGTGACGTTCGAAATCGGATTCATAGCGTGTTCCCCTGCTCCCCCTGGTGTCGGCTGTTCGGTTGCCCCAAATCATGCCGCATCCAGTAAGCATCAACATATGAAGGATATTTTATATAGTCAACACTAGCTTTATGCGTAGACGAAAGGGCCAGAACCGCTAAATTGCGGGCGTTGCCGACAATCGCTGCAGGAATGGTTCGAATAAATTATGCAGAAAAATGGATCATCCGGGAGACGACTCGCTGCCCTTACTGACACGAACGTCAGCGCCGCTCCACGGGTGATTCGGGCCGCGCCGCGATGACGATTGTTGCATCTGCGAACGCCCTGCCGCAAAAGATGTTCAGCTGTCGTCCGGAGTCGGCACGAGGCGGATTGACCACCCGCGATCCCGGCGACAATCGGAAAATATTCTCGTCACCCGAATCCTTCTCCCTTCGGATCCAGGTTCGATGCGCCCCGGCAAACGGCCCGGCGGGGCGATCGGTCACGGTCCGTTGAAACACGGTCGGAAGGCGCCTTGCGCCGCACGATCATGGGAGGGTGCTTCGGATCATGCCGGGCGACCGCATCATATTGGGAAGCCAAATCCTTGACCAAAAAAACAGAAAAACCTGCCCTCCCCAAGCGAAAGTCGATCATGGTGCCCAAGCAGGCACGCGCTATACAAACGCGCGAACGCCTGCTCGACATCGCCGGGGAACTTCTTGCCGAAGTCGGGCTGGAAGATATTTCGACGAACATGATCTGCGCCCGCGCCGGCGTCAGCCCGCCCGCGCTATACCGTTATTTCGAGGACAAGCACGCCGTGCTCGAAGCGCTGGGCACACGCCTGATGGAACGTCAGAACAAGCTGCTGCTTGACTGGCTCGAACGCCAGGCGCCGCTCGGCATTCAGTCGATGATCGACAATATCGAGGAAGTGCTGCGCGAAACGGCAGAGGCGACGATCTCCGAGCCCGGCGGCGCCTGGATCGCCCGCGTCCTCCACGCTTCACCCCGACTGGCGCATATCCGCATCGAATCGCACCGCCTGGTGACCGACGCGCAGATGGAAGTCTTCGCCGATATGCTGCCGCATATCCCGCGCGAAACGCTGTGGGCACGCATCCGCATGATGATCGAATTCGGCTATGCCGCGCTCGAAATGATGAGCGAAGAAGATCGCATTCCCAGCGACGAGGTGTTCGCCAAGGCCGCCCGGGTCGTGAAGTTCACATTGTTCGAAGGCGAATCCTGACCCGGCTGCCCCGGCTTTTTCCTGACCGCCACCTTCCTAAGCGCTCTGGCGGCCGTCCCCGGCATGATCCCCGCGCGGCGGATCGACCGTGCCGTGACGTGCCGCCCAGCGCGCGAAGATTGCCTCGCTCGTGTCGCGCGACCCGTCGTGGCTCCAGCCCGGCGGTGCGACCAGATAGGCCAGCTTGTTTTTCCACCCGGGGGCCCTCCACGCATCCCGCGCCATCTCGACCCATTCGTGAAACGCCGCCCATAGCAGGTTGAAACGGCCCAGATTCCTGACGATGCCATAGCGCGGCGCCTCGTCATCCCGCTCGCTCACAAATGTTCCGAACAGGCGATCCCAGACGATGAACACGCCCGCATAATTTTTGTCGAGATAGCGGGGATTGGTCGCGTGATGGACGCGGTGATGCGATGGCGTGTTCATTACGCTTTCGAACCAGACGGGCATGCGCCGGATCGCTTCGGTATGGATCCAGAATTGATAGATGGTGTTCAGGCTGCCGACAAAGAACAGCATCGCTGGCGGAAAACCGAGCAGAAACAGCGGCAGGAAGAAGATGAAGCCAAGGCTGATCAGCCCGGTCCAGCTCTGCCGGAGCGCGGTGGACAGGTTATAATGCTGACTGCTGTGGTGGATGACATGGCTTGCCCACATCCAGCGGATGCGGTGCGAGGCGCGATGGGCGAAATAAAAGGCGAGGTCATAGAGGATGAAGGCAAGCGCCCACGCCCACAGGCTGAAGGGGATATCGAACGGCGCAAACTGCCGTGCCCACAGCCCGATCGCCAGCACCGCCCCCGCCGTCAGCCCGCTCGCGACAAGGCTGCCCAGCCCCAGCAACAGCGAAATCCAGCTATCCTTGACGTTGTACCGCGCGCGATCCTGAAACCGCGCCAGCACCATGTCGGTCAGCACCATCAGGATGAAGATCGGGACGGCATAGGCAATGGGTTCGGGCGGGTCAGGCATGGCATTTCTCCCCCAATATTTCGATCCTGCTCGCCCATGCGGCGGCCTCTTCGCCCAGATCGAGCGCCACCTCGTCGAACATGGTTTCGGCGAATGACAGGATAAGCCTGCCCCGCTCAAGACGGACGGAGGTGGAGGGATCGAGCAGGCGCGCAACGAAATGATTGCCGTGCGGGCGGAGCATCATCACGCGCCCGGCCCGGTCGCGGAGCAATGCCGCCTTTTCGTCGTTCGCGATCGCCACATCGACCGCCTGAAAACCGCAATGCGCCTCGTCGGCGAGGCGCCGCGCATGATCCGCATCGGCGATACGCGGTTCGGCGCCAAGGCCGAGCCAGTGTGCGGCCAGAGTCATCGCGACGATCGCCACCAGCGACCCGGCGAGCAGCATCCCGTTCAAGGCGCGGCCCAGCCGGACCCGGCATTTTCCCGCCGCCAGTAAAGATACAGCATCACTGCGGTGACGCCGGCCAGGATGTGCCACAATAGTCCGTGGGGCTGAAACCAGCTAAGCGGATCGCAGAGGGGCCCGCCCGTTTGCGACAAGGTCCAGAAGAACGTCGCAGTCGCGATCGCCGCTATGCCGATGACCCAGTAATGCCGCGCCGCACGATCGGCGATCAGGCCGGCAAAGCCGAACTCCAGCACGAAATAGACGATGACGGTGATGCTGATCAGGATCACCGAATCCACGCCCGCCGCCGCAACGGCGGCGAAGGCGGCCGACGTCAAAGGATAGCCGATCCAGAATATCCGGCGGCGCGCGGCGGCGCTGATATGGGTCCGCACCAACGCCCGGTTCAGCGTGTAGAAGATCAGATAGACGGTGAAGGTGTACATCGACAGCCCGTCGATCCACGACACTTCGCGCGCGATCGAACCGTGCATCCACATGCTGCCAAGGCCAAGGAACAGAACGACGAAGACATAGAGATCGGCGATCGGGTCGGCCGACGAGATGACATTGGCCGCCGCGGTTTTGCGGCGGTCCCGCGCCATGATCAAGGCGACGAACAGGCTGGTGCCGATCGCATAAAGGTTGGACCAGGTGTTGACCGGCTGGCGCACCCCGGTCGCGCCACCAAGAACGTCGGCCAGCTCGAAATGCTCGCAATAGCAACCATGCGCAACGCATTGATCGGGCGTCGTCGGCCAGCCGATCCCGTAAGCGAAGAACAGGAACGCCCCCATCACGACGATCAGGCTCGTCCCCCAGACGATCAGGCTGCGCGGGATCGCCCGGCCGGTCAAATCGGGCTCACAGGCAATGGCATGCCGCCTGCCTCGCAGCGCCATCCAGACACCCGATCCGCCAGGCGCGGTGGTTGCACCGGAACGAAATGTAATAAGCTAGCCATAGCTATCACTTATCGCATAAGTGCCGATCGGGAAAGAGCGATTGCACCCACCCTGCCCGGCAGCGGCATGGCAGACGAACAGAGCCAATGCCGGGGGCACGCACCGGGCTCTACCGATCAGCTTTCGGCCCGGATTTCAGCCCGCAAATCTTCGATGAACGGATTTTCGGCCGGATACCCAAAGAAATAACCCTGTGCCTGCGGGCATCCTTCGTCGAGCAACATCTGGCGCTGTTCTTCGGTTTCCACGCCCTCGGCGACAATCGGCATGTTGAAGCTACGCCCCAATCCGACGATCGCGCGAACGATCGACCGCGCCGCCTCGTCATCGGCGATCGCGGCGATGAAGCTCTTGTCGATCTTGATCTTGTCGAACGGAAAGGCCTTGAGATTGCTCAGCGACGAATAGCCCGTTCCGAAATCGTCCATCGCCACCCGCACGCCCAGCGCACGTATCTCATGCAGCGCCTTCAGCGCGCTCTGCCGGTTCCGCAAAAAGGCGGTCTCGGTGATTTCCAGCTCGAGCCGGCGGGGATCGAGCCCCGAATGCGCCAGGGCGTCGCGGACGACCGCAGGCAGGTTCGGCACCTGAAACTGGACGGTCGAGACATTGACCGCGATCGAGACATTGTCGGGCCAGGTCGCGGCGACAGCGCAGGCTTCGCGAAGGACCCATTCCCCGATAGCGACAATCGCCCCGGTTTCCTCGGCGATCGGGATGAATTGGTCGGGCTCGATCGGACCCTTTTCAGGGTGATCCCAGCGGAGCAGCGCCTCATAGCCGACGATCGAGCCAAAGGCGGTTGCGACCAGCGGCTGGAACATCAGGTGCAACTCGTCGCGGGCGATGGCATGGCGCAGATCATGTTCGAGTGCGCGGCGTTCGCGCGCATGTTCGTCCATCTCCTGATCGAAGAAGGCGGCGCTGCCCCGGCCATTGTTCTTGGCCCGATATAGCGCGGTGTCGGCGTTGCGCTGGAGCATCTCCGCATCATTGCCGTCCTGCGGATAAAGCGAAACGCCAATGCTCACACCCACCGCCATCGGATCGCGCGACACATCCATTTCGACCGCCAGATTGTCCAGAATGCGGCTGGCCAGCTTGCGGGCTTCGTCGGGTTCCGAAACCGCCGCCTGAATGATCAGAAACTCGTCGCCACCGACGCGGGCGATGACATCGTCGGCGCGCGTCGACGCCCTCAGGACATTGGCCACCCGGCACAGGATATCGTCACCGGCGCTATGGCCGAAGATGTCGTTGACCGCCTTGAACCGGTCGAGATCGAGCGCGAGCAGCGCAAAGGGCATCTGGGCCGCAAGAGCGCCATCGAGCGCGCGGCCGAAAGAGGTACGGTTCGCAAGGTCGGTCAGCGCATCATGCGACGCAAGATGCTCGATCGCGCGCTGCGCCCGCTTGCGATCGGACAGATCCCGAATGGCGAGGACCTGACAACTGCGGCCCCGATACTCGATCGTCTGCGTCGAGATTTCGAGAACCTGATCGTCGTCCGAACTGCTGCGAACACGCGCCTCGACCGAGCCGCCATCGGGCGTCCCGAAAGGACCACCGTCCATCGTCACGAACCAGTCGGACGGTGCGCTGCCGATCAAAGCCCCGTTGCTGACGCCAAGGAGCGTGCAAAGCCGGTGGTTCACTTCGACGATCCGGTCGTCGTTGGTGATCGCCAGCGCTTCGAGCGTCGCATCGGCAAGGCCATGCGCGTCGGTGAGCCAGCGATCGATGATCGACCCGATCAGCGCGAGCGCGACAAGCGTCAGCGTGGCGAGCACGACGGCCGGCACCAGCCAGTCGCGATTGACTGCGGTGGAGAAGGCCACCGCGCGCGTCGGATCGGGAACCAGCGTGGTCGCAGACATCGCGGTGAAGTGCATCACCACGATGGCGAGGACCGAAAAAGTGGCGGGCAGCGCGATCTTGCGCCAGCCCATGGTCTTCGCAAAGGTCAGAAATGCGGCCCAGAAACACAGGCCCGACAGGAAGATCGATACGATGATTGGGACCGGGTCATAGGTGATCCGGGCGGGTGCAATAATCGAAGCCATGCCGGTGAAGTGCATGGCGGCGACCCCGATGGCCGCACCAGTTCCCGCGACTGCGGCGCGCCACATATCGGGAGCCTTTCCCAACCAGCGGAGCGCGCACCAGAAAAACCCGATCGCGATTGCCACCGAAAGGGCGGTGAGGCCGACATCGAACCGAATTGGCATCGATCCCCGATAGGCGAGCATCGCGACAAAATGAGTCGCCCATACCCCCACGCCCTCGGCGACGGCGGCGACGACCAGCCAATGGCGCCGGCGGATGTCGATGCAGAAGGTTGACCGGTTCAGAACGACGAAAAGGCATATATTGCCCAGAATACAGACAAATGCGGCAACAAGAACCAAGCGTGGATCATGTTGATGGGCCACACATTCGAGAACGCTGAACATATCATCCCTCCTTGGTCCCCATAGTCGTCTTGAACGCTACTGGTAAATATTGCCTTAGTCATGTCGAGGATGACTTGCTGGCAAGTATCATTCGAATCGGAGAAAAAGACGTTCTTCGGCAGGAAAGCACCCGGGATAAAAACCGTCCACCCGCCAAAGACATAGGACGCGCCCGACTGAAACCCCATTCCCCTGCAAATCCGCGGGCCGATGCCCGCCATTTTTTGACCACTCGGGAAAATGGCCGGAAAAAATCGCACATCATGCATCAACGGCGTCCGCAACCCTGTCCCGTCCAGAAGCACCTCATCCCGCTGAAATTCCATTTAAGTCACGGGGTTAGCAAAACCATGCAGGCCAAGGAGCATAACTCATATTTATCCATATGGATATTTTGGCATTAACTCAAAAGCAAATTATTAACCTGTTTTTTCTAAATATGATCAAGTCTTGTGGGGAAGACGAATTGAAAGGAATTGGCCCTTTTGAGGAGTTCTCATGATGACTATGAAACCAATAATCTCATCTGCGCTTTTCTCGATTATCGCACTTACTGTTTCACCGGCGAATGCCGCCATCACCGGAACAGTCGACGCGACCATAACGCTGACGGCGGGTTGCATAGTCAATGGACAGAATTTCGATAATGGAACGTCGGGTGCCGATTTCGGCGTGATCGACTTCGGCACGCACAACACGCTTTTCACTGAAGCCGACTCCCAGATATTGAGCGGTGCCTCCGCCTTCACTGTTCAGTGCAGCAACGGCATCACCCCCGTCTTATCCTTCGACGCCGGACAGCATGATGGCGATGGCAGCGGCGCAGGTCTCCACGCGATGGCGCATGCGACCGAGGCCGGTCAGTTCGTTACCTATAACCTCTATTCGGACTCGACCCGCCTCGCGGTCATTCCGGTTGGTGGCGACGTCAGCCTTACGAACGGCGGCACCCTGCAAACCGTCAACATCTACGCCCGCGCCTTTGGCGAAGCGGGCCTGACGCCCGGCGTCTATAACGACGTCGTCACTGTCGTGCTCGAACTTTAGGGCGCACGATCAGGGCAGGACCGCGGCCATGACCCGCGCCTTCCAACCGGCCATGCGCCTCTTGCTGGCTACGCCGCTCGTCTGCGGGATCGCCATTCCCGCAGCGCAGGCGGAAACATCGGCGCAGTTCGAGGTTTCGGCAACGATCGCCGCGGGTTGCCTTGTCGATGGGCTGGGCAGCAGCGGCAACGCCGGCACCATCGGGACACTCGACTTCGGCACCGATTCGACGTTTTCGACCGCGACCCACACGGCAACCACGACGGCATCACAGGCGATCCGCCTGCGTTGCACCCCCGGCGTCAATCTGACGATCGGCGTCGATGGTGGCAGCCATGCCGCAACAGGCGCGCGCCATTTGCAACGCGGGGGCGATACAGCGTCACGGATCGCTTATGCGCTCTGCCGCGATGCTGCCTGCAACCAGCCGATCGCCATCGGCGGTTCGGCCGCGATGTTGATCACGGGCACCAACAGCGAAGATGTCCGCCTGCCCCTTTTTGCTTCGCTCAGTCTTCCGGGCGGACTCCCGCCGGGAACCTACACCGACACGCTGATGGTCACGCTGACATGGTGACCGCCCCTCCTTTTTGGAGAGTAGGATGAAACACGCCCGTATCTTTGCCGCTCTGTGGCTCGTCGCACTTCTACTCATTGCCACGCCTCGTCCCGCGAGCGCGCAACAGCCCGGATCGCTCCTGATCTGGCCGGTCAATCCGGTGATCGAGGGCGACGCCCGCGCCGCGGCGCTCTGGCTCGAAAACCCGGGCAAGGCGCCGATCACGCTGCAGGTCCGCATTTTCGCCTGGGCGCAGCAGAACGGCGAAAATGTCTATGCGCCGCAGAATGACGTCGTCGGCACCCCGCCGATCGTCAGCATCGCGCCGGGTGAGCGGCAGTTGATCCGGCTGACGCGCACGACGCCGCCGCCCGATGTCGCCGAAAAGCCCTATCGGATCGTGGTCGACGAAGTTCCCACCGGAACTGCTTCGGCGACACCCGGCGCGTCGGTCAGCTTTCGCATGCGCTATTCGCTGCCGCTTTTCTCCTATGCCCTAGCCGACAAGCCCAAGGCCCGGCCCGCCGCGCCCGCACCCATGCCGCAAATCGGTTGGCATGTCGGGGCCGACGCCGGGGGACGCTTCCTCGAAATCCGCAACACCGGGACCAACCACGCACGGCTGACCGACGTCAGCTTTGTCGCAGGACCGAAAAAGTCGCCCGTCGCAGAGGGGCTGCTCGGCTATGTCCTTCCCGGCGCGTCGATGCGCTGGCCGTTGCCGAACGACGCCGACACCGCCGGCGAGCTGATCGCGACGGTCAACGGAGCGGGCGGTATATCCATCGCGCGTCGTCAGGAATGAAGCCGCATGGCCGGCTCGCTTCATCTGCCGGCTTATTTCCGATGGGCACCGCTGCTGGCGGTCGCACTCATGATGCCCGCCGTCGCCCGCGCAGCAGACGGACGTGACGGCTATGGCGCGCTGCCGCCGCCCCCGCAAAGCATCGATGTCGCCGCCGACCAGCGGCTCGAGCTCGAACTGTTCGTCAACGGCATGCGCAGTGGCATCATCGCGGCCGTCGCAAAACAGGGCGCGCGTTTTCGGCTCCGCACCGACGATATGCGCCGCGCCGGGCTCCAGCTGCAAACCACGGAAGATACGCTGTTCATCGACAGCCTCGAGGGCATTCGGGCGGATTATGACGCGCCGCGCCAACAGCTGCACCTGACCGTGTCGCCCGAATATCTCCCCAACCAGCGGATCGGCCGCACGGCGAAAAAATTCGAGCCGGCGAAATATGATCTGGGAGCCCTCCTGAACTATGACGTCTATGTCAGCGGCGGGGAGAAGGCGCCGACACAGGCCTCGCTATGGCATGAAATCCGCGTTTTCGGTCCGGTCGGCGCGATCTCGACGACCGGCGCGCTGCGGTCGGGTGGCGCCGGAAACTATGTCCGTTTTGACACCTATTGGCGCTGGTCCGACGAGCAGAGCATGACGACCGTCGAAGCCGGCGACATCATCACGCGCAGCCTGCCTTGGGCACCCGCAGTCCGCCTCGGCGGGCTTCAGGTCTCACGCGACTTTTCGGTGCGTCCCGACGTCGTCACCTATCCGCTTCCCGAATTCGCCGGCAGCGCCGCCCTGCCCTCGGCCGTCGAACTCGTCGTGGGTGGCCAGCGGGTATCGGGGGCAGAGGTGAACCCCGGCCCCTTCGCGATCGACACGCTGCCCCCGGTCAACGGCTATGGCGAAGCCAATCTGATCGTCACCGACATGCACGGCCGCAGCGTCGCGACCACCATGCCCTTCTATGTCAGCAGCGCGTTGCTGCGCCCCGGACTGACCGACTATGCCGTTGCTGCCGGCGCCTTTCGCCGCAATTACGGCATCCGCAATTTCGACTATGGCGGCGTCGCGGCCAGTGCTTCGGCACGCCATGGCGTGACCGACAGCGTGACGCTCGAGGTGCGCGCCGAGGTCGCCGACGACATGCGCCTCGCGGGCGGCGGCGGGGTCGTCAAGCTCGGCCATTTCGGTGTTCTCAGCGCATCTTACAGCCGCAGTTTTCGCAAGGAAGCCGACGGCGGCGAGTTGACGGTCGGCTATGATTTTCAGACGCGCGGCTTTTCTATCGGGCTTCGCCACAGCCGGCGCGACAGCGATTATACCGACCTCGGTTTGCTCGATCGCGGCGACCATGACGGCTGGGAGCGCCTGACCGCGGCAACGGCCAGCCTGTCGCTCGGCCACGCGGGGACGCTCGGCATCGGCTATTTCGACCTTGAGCAGGAACAGGGACGCGACGCCCGCCTCGCGAACATCGCCTGGGCGCTGCCACTGTGGGGCGAAAGCCGGCTTCACGCCTCGCTGTCGCGCGACTTCGTCGATCGCAGCTGGTCGGGCGCGCTGACGTTGAGCGTCGCGCTCGGCGGCGGCACCTTCGCCGCGGGCGTCGCGCAAAACGCCGACGGGCGGACCGGGCTGCGCGCCGATTATTCGCGCGCCGCACCGATTGAGGGCGGCATCGGATGGAATGCGAGCGCGGTCAGCGAGGACGGCGCCAGCCCCTATTGGCGCGGCGACACGACCTGGCGGATGCAGCCGGTCCAGCTGCGCGCCGGGGCCTATGGGCGCGGCGACGTCACCGGCTGGTTCGGTGCCAGCGGCTCGCTGGTCTTCATGGACGACGCCGTCTTCGCCGCCAATCGCGTCGCCGACGCTTTCGCCGTCGTCAGCACGAATGGTGAGCCCGGAATTCCGGTGCGCTATGAAAATCAGCTGATCGGAACCACCAACGAAAGGGGCCAGCTGCTCATCCCCTCGGCCAGCGCCTATTATCCCGCGCGCTACGACATCGACACGCTCGCGCTGCCCGCCAACGTCAAGGCGCCGGTCGTCAGCCAGCAAGTCGCCGTTGCGGCCGGCAGCGGCCATATCATCCGTTTTCCGGTCGAACATATGACGGCGGCCCGCGCAACAATCAGCACGGTTGCCGGCGAACCGCTGCCTGCCGGTTCGGCCGCGAACGTCAACGGGACGGTCGCAACCTATGTCGGCTGGGACGGCCTGCTCTTCATCGAACGCGTGGCGGCCGAAAATCGGGTGGAGGTCACCCTGCCCGACGGCAGCACCTGCCGCGCCGCCTTTGCTGCCGAGGCAAAGGCCGACGACTTCATCGAATTGGGAAATCTGACATGCCGACCCTGATGCGCTTCCTGTGCACCCTGTCCGCGCTGGCGATCGCGGCGCTGACGCCGGGCGAGGCGTCGGCGGCGTGCACGACCGCCACCTCCAGCACCAGCCTTGGCAGCGCCAGCTCCTATGCCGTCGGCACGACGCAGCAACAGGGAAGCGGATCGGCGGGCCTTCAGTGCGACGTAACGCTCGCCTTGCTCGCCGCGCATTATATTGCCCTTCGCGTCGACGCATCGACTTTTCTGCTCACCGGCCCCTCCGGACAGACGATTGCCTACACCGCCTCGCTCACCGCAGGCGGCACACCGCTGACGGTCGGCAATTTCCAGAATCTGTCCTCGACCAGCCTCCTCAGCCTCTTTTCGGGCACGAGCAACAGCATCCCCATCTATATCCGCACCACGCCGACGACGGGATTGCAGGCAGGAACCTATTCCGGTTTCATCGACATGCGCTGGTATTATTCAGTCTGTTCGGTGGGCGTCCTAGCGTGCCTCTCCTATTCTAACAGCCCCGGTCTGGTCCGCCCGCTGCTGACTCCGCCGACCAACTGGGGCAGCGGCATCGCGGTTCGCATCAATGTCGAACTGATCGTGGAAAAGGACTGCATCATCACCGCCCCTAATGCGGGCTTCGGCCCGGCGCCGCTCGTCAGCAGCTTCAATCCGATCACGCGCACCATATTGATCCGTTGTAGCGCGGGGGCGAGCTACACCGTCGGCCTCGGCGATGGTGCCAATCCGGATAATGGCGTGCGGCGCATGCGCAGCGGCACCAACTATCTGCGCTATGAAATCTACAAGGGCACCAGCTCGACCGAACGCTGGGGGTCCGTCGGCACCGCCCGGCGCAGCAGCGGGGCGGCAGAGACCAATGCCAGCATCTATGATTCGGTCACGACGCAGGGTTTCGTCTATCGCGCGGCCATCCTTCCGGGCCAGATCACCCCGCCACCGGGGCTCTATACCGACACGATAGTGGTCGATGTCGCCTTTTGAAACAGCGGCCTACCGGTTCCGTTTCGTATAGCGAGCGGCGCTGGCGTCTTCTTCGGCCGCCAGCTTGCGCCAGCGATCGAAGCGCTCGATGGACAGCGTGCCTTCGGCAATCGCCGCCCGAACGGCACAACCGGGCTCGACACCATGCGCGCAGTTGGAGAAGCGGCAGTCTCGAGCCGCTTCGATAAAATCGTCGAAAACCTCGGATATTCCAGCACCCGCGTCGGACAGTTGCAATTCGCGCATGCCGGGAGTGTCGAGCAGCCAGCCACCGCGCGCGAGCCGGTGCATTTCGCGCACCGTGGTCGTGTGACGTCCCGTCCCGTCGCGGGCACGAATGGCCTGCGTGGCAATGCTGTCCGATCTCCGCAATCCGTTGACCAGCGTCGATTTCCCGACGCCGGACGAGCCCAGAAGCGCCACGGTCTCCCCCGGTCCGCACCAAGACGCGAGGTGCGCGACACTGGCGGGGTCGCGGCCGTTAACGGTTTCGACGCGCAGCCCCGGCTCGACCGCGCGCGCCGCCGCTGCGAACACCTCGGGCGTATCGGTCAGGTCGGCCTTGGTGAGCACCACGACCGGGTTCACCCCCACCTCGCGCGCCAGAACCAGATAACGCTCCAGCCGCGCGACGCTGAAATCCTGATTGCACGACGCGACGATGAACAGCGTATCAACATTGGCGGCGATCATCTGATCCTTGCGGGGATCGCCCGGCGAGCGTCGCTTGAACAGGTTCATGCGGCCCAGCACGCGGACGGGCAGATCGGTGTGACGGTCGACAAGCAACCAGTCGCCCACCGTCGGATGATCGTCCGACGGACCCGCGCCCGGAATATGGGGGGAAATAAAGCCCTGCCCGCCCGCGCCCGCCACGGCAATCTTGCCGCGATGAACGGCCATCACCCGGACGGGATGGCACTGCTGCGCTTCGTCGGGCGTGACCTGCTCGCTGAACCAGTCCCTCCAGCCCAGCTCTTCGAGGGTCTCATCGGTGGATTTCATAGGGCTGCAGAAGCATCTTTCGCGCGGCCCAACAAGCGGTTTCCCTCCATCCGACCCGCAAATGCGGGACCTAGAGACGTTCCATGCGCAACCAGTTCCGGTCGCCCAACCATTCCCGTTCAAATGCCCGCCGCGCCGCCGCGGCCTCAAGCCCGTGTTTCTGTGCCTCTTCGCTGCGGGTCAGGCCATAAAGCGCCCAGCCGTTTCGGGGCGTTTGCAGCAGCGCCGCGCGAAAAGCCTGACCGGCCTCGTCATAGCGTCCGGCCTCGAACAGCGCCGCGCCCAGCGACTGGCTGACCGGATAATACCAATAGGCGGGTTCCTGATACGGAATCTTGCCTTCGAAACGCATCGCTTCGCGGTAGTGACGCACCGCCGCATCGAACCGCCCCTCGGCCCGCGCGAAGCGCCCGCGCGCCACGGCTTCGGCCAGCGAGAGGAGGTCGGGCGCAGGTACCCCCTGTGCGATCATCGACGCAAAGGCATCCGAATTGCGCAGCGCCACCAGCGCCGCCATCTCGCGGTCAAAACCCGCCCGGTCGCGCCGCTCGGCCTGCGCCACCGCGCGGGCGTAGTGGCGCATCGCCACGGCATAGGGAAGGCGCGGATCGGCGGGCGGCAGCGCCAAAATCTCCGCAGGCCGGGCGAACTGCGCCATTGCGAGATAGGGCGCGGCATCGATCGCCTGAATCCATGCGATCCGCGCCGATGTTTCGGGATCGAGCACAGTGCGCAGGCGCTTCGCTTCGCGAATGGCGGTGCCCATGTCGCCCGCCATCTGCGCCGATGTCACGATGAAATGGATGTTGTGCGGATAATAGCCATAGCGCACGAGGCTGCGATCGCCGGTATCGCGAATGAAGGCCTCGTCGGCGCGTGCCGCCGCGATATTGACCCGCATCGAATCGGCATAGCGTCCCCGGACCTGATAGATATGCGCCGGCATATGAACGAGGTGCCCGGCGCTGGGCGCGAGCGGCCGGGCCAGCCGGTCGGCGGCGGCTTCGGCGCGCTCCGGCTCGGCGCTATTTTCCATCAGATGGACATAGAGATGTGCGGCCTGAAGATTGTCCGGGTTGCGCGCCAGCACCGCTTCGACCAGCCGGACCGCCTCGCCGCTGCGGCCCACCGGCGTCCGCTTGTCGGCTTCCCAATAATTCCACGGGCTGGTGTCCATCACCGCTTCGGCCGTGAGGACCGCGACATCATCATCCTTGGGAAAACGCCGCGCGACGTCCAGCATCGCATCGGCATAAGCAGCATCGAGCGCCACGCGGTCGGCCTTCGGGTCGCGCGCATAACGTAGGGCGATCGCGTCAATCAGCGCCTGCTCCATTGGCGACGCTTCGCCGCGCAACGCGCGCGCGCGGTCCATCGCGGCCAGCGCCGCCTCGCGGTCGCGCTCGTCCATCGGCGCGTTGATATTCGGCCCCAACGCCAGTGCCTCACCCCACCAGCACATGGCGCATTTCGGGTCGAGACGCTGCGCTTCGCGGAACGATCGGACCGCACCTGCATGGTTAAAGCCATAGGTGAGCAGCAAGCCCTGGTTGAAATAGTCGCGCGCCCGCGCATTGGCTGTCGTGACCGGCATGCGCGGCGCGGTCAGATCGGGATAGAGCGGCATCGGGGCCGATGCCGCACCGATCGGACCCGCGACCGCCGCCGCCAGCGCAAGTTCCTGCCGCAATGTCGCCATCGCCGCCCTGCCACCGCAAAATGAAGACGCCAGCCGCGTCGGATCCAGCATCGCAAGCGCTTCGGACGAGAAATAGGGCCCCGCCGAAGAACCGGAAAACAGAAAAGAAGAGCTGAATAATATAAAGAGTTTCAGTGTTTTGCGCACGACCTTACTCCCCAGGGTATTACCGCACAACAAACTGAAATAAATTTACCACTTCGCCCTTTCTTCCTCAACACGCAAAACAAGCAGGGAAATCTCCCGGCCAGCATCTGCCACATTGCCTCAGCGCCTTTCGGAAGGTCTCCCGCGCGCCGCGCTGAGGATCGCCGGACGAGATCGAAACCGGCACGTCGCCCCGGGATTCAGGAAGGAAGACCGAAACATATTTTCAAATGAAAATGCCATGCGCGCTGGCCCGCAAAGGGGCTTGCAAGCCCACACAAACCGCCCCTCGCACCCCAAATCGAGAAATTGCGCAACGATGCTTGTTTTCGCATCGACACGCTGATAGAGGCGCCCCTCGTTGCCGCTTTAGCTCAGTTGGTAGAGCACATCATTCGTAATGATGGGGTCACAGGTTCGAGTCCTGTAAGCGGCACCATTCCCGACCGTTTTCCGGTCGCTTTTACCCCGCAAAAGCACGGTTTTCTTCTAGTTCTGGTACTGCACTTGTACCGGACCAAGGCCGCTCATGACAGCTTAGCGTCATTTGGGAGGGCCTGAGACGGGACTCAGATGAGTTGTTTGCGCTCACCAATATCGAGATACTTGCTCTCCGCCCCGCGATAAATCTTACAAGGTTGCAGACCGTCCCGGACTATAGGTTCAGGTCCAACCGACCGGCTCGATCCTCTGGCGTCTCAAATATCGCATCTACGGCGTTCAGCGGAAGCTCTGCTTCGGAAGTTCCCCGAAGTTTCGCAGAGAGCCGAGCCTAGTCGGCGAACTGATGCGCACGATCTCTACCTATAGCGGCCGAGCCGAGACACGCATCAGGCCAGCATCGGGAATGCGCCAGATTTCTCCGCAAGGATCACGGCAACCTTGGCGTAAACAGAATCCGGCATTCGAATGGTCTTTGACCGTAAGATTTCAAGATTTGTTCGGCCGCCGTCCGCGTGGCCGACATTATGCAGAACTATCTGCACATGGGCGTAGCCTATAAGGCGTTGGCTATACGGGTCCTTCTAGCTCCAGGGAACCAGTCGGCGGACGCTCCTTGTGTATCGGCACATGCTTTCCGTTGGTCCGCCGGTGATATTCTTCGACGCGCGCCCGCGGGTTATAGAATTGCCGATACCATATGCGACCGAGCTGGAAATTGCGTTCGGTTGGTAGTCCCATGATCCGTACCGCCGGCTTCTTGTTCCGCCATATGTCGAAATCCTGCTGGAACGCAGCCAACACCTCGTTCTGGACGCCCTTCGCTCTTGCGCGCTCATCGTCCCCCGGCGTCGCGGTAGACGTCATCAGCAGATTATTATGCCAGACCTTGGTCACGCCGTCCTCGACCGGCGTGTGAAAGATGAATTCAATGGAGCGGATATCGCCGATCGCCTGCCTCGAAAGCAAAAGCCCCGGGCCGGTATACCAGGTATAAGTCATCAGAAACGCATCATATTCCCGACGGAACCCGCCCTGCCTTTGGTAATAGAGATGATTCTGGAATTCATTCTCGAAATATTCGCATGGGGAGCCATGCGTTGGTCCGAGGTGATTGGCGTCGGCCATGTTATCGAGTATTTCCTGAGGATGAACCGCCAGTGATCCAAGATGGTCGTACACGCCGTTGATCCAGTTCGGCTGATCCCATTCGGTCAGGCTAGGCGGCTCGAAATCCGGTTCACCGCCCTCGGGGTCGTGCCACATCATGATTGCGCCCATCACCTCGGTTACCCGATAGGAGCCCAACTTCGCAGCCTTCGGACACGGGCCGTCGAAGCCCGGAATATCGTCGACGTGACCGTCGTGATTGAAGCGCCAGCCGTGATAGGGACAGCGGATCGTATCGCCCACGATCTGCTCTCCATGTGCGACAAGCGAGGCGCTGGTCGAGGCCGCGAGATGTGCGCCCATATGGCTGCAATGGGCATCGAGCAGGATAAGGCGGCCACTCTGGCCCCGAAAGAGCGCAAAATCCTTGCCAAAAAAGCGCAGCGGCAGTGGTGCCTCTTGAAGTTCCGATGCTTCGGCAATCATGAACCAGCCGCGCGGAAAGTCGAACTCCCCCAGTCCATAATCCTTGGTCGTAGCCACTATCGCAATTCCCTCTCGTCATCGAAATCGAGCTGACAGGCAACTCATCATATCCGGACGCTCGGTGCAGGAAATGACGCCTGCACGAACGACTCCTTTCATGGACGGCAGGCGCCGGAAACGGCCGATAATCTTCGAAACCGGCGGCCTCGTCCTTATGAGCAAAAGACAGCGAAGCTCGCTCAGCTGAAACTCGCATTCACTCGCGAAACACCCGGCGTCGACGCATTGAAGATGCCGCCGCCGGGATATGGCTCGTTCGGGCATCTCGCGGGTCTCGCGACACTCTCACCCCGAATACGAGTTCAAATTGAGTGAGATCGGGATGTAGGAATTTCGGCGACGAATATTCCAACGAACCGACAAGAATTGCAGGTGATTGTGAATCAGTTTTTGCCCATCGAGCGAACGATATTCTCCGCAGAGCATGACATGTTTCGAAGCAATGTGCGGCGCTTCATGCAGGATTCCGTCATCCCCAATCTGGATAAATGGAACAAGCAGGGCCATCCGGATCGCAAGGTCTGGCTCGAAGCCGGAAAGCACGGGTTTCTATGCGTTACAACGCCGGAGCAATATGGCGGGGCTGGCGCGGACCGGAAATATAGCGCCGTGCTGATCGAGGAGCAGCAGCGCGCCAACGCTGCGGGTCCCGGCTTTGTCATGCACTCCGAAATCGTCGCGGGATATATCGAGCGCTTCGGGGACGAACTGCAAAAGAAGACATGGCTGCCAAAGATGGCCCGCGGCGAGATCATCGGCTCGCTCGCGATGACGGAACCGCGGGGAGGTTCGGATCTGCGGGCCATTTCCACGCGCGCTGTCGTCGATGGCGACGACTATCTGATCAACGGCGCAAAAACCTTCATCACCAACGGCTACATCACCGACCTCGTTATAGTCGCCGCCAAAACCGACCAGAAGGACGGGAAAAGCGGCCTGTCCCTATTTCTCGTCGAGGCGGACCGCAAAGGTGTCAGCAAAAGCCCGCCGCTCGACAAGATCGGCCAGAAAGCCCAGGACGCAGCCGAGCTTTTCTTCGACGGCGTCCGGGTTCCCAAAGCCAATCTCCTCGGCGTTGCGGGCGAAGGCCTATCCTATCTTATGCAGGAGCTCGCTTGGGAACGGCTGATGATCGCTATCCGCGCCGTCGCCGGCTGCGAGATCGCGCTGGAAACGACCGTCGACTATACCAAGTCGCGCGAAGCATTCGGGCAGAAGTTGCTCGATTTCCAGAACACAAAGTTCAAGCTGGCCGAGTGCAAAAGCAAAACGCAAATCGCACGGGTCTATGTCGATCGCTGCATTGAACTGGCCTCGGCGGGCCAATTGAGTGCCGAGGCATCGGCCATGGCCAAATGGTGGTGCACCGAACTGCAGAACCGAGTGCTCGACGACTGCGTCCAGCTCCATGGCGGCTATGGCTATATGCTCGAATATCCCGTCGCGCGGGCATGGATCGATGCCCGCGCCCAGATGATCTACGGCGGCACGAACGAGATCATGAAAGAGATTATCTCGAGGAGCTTTTGACATGACAGCCGCTCCCGATTTTCCCGAGGAGGGCGTCGCGCTCGTCATCGGAGGCAGCGGCGGTATTGGCCGGGCGATCTGCGAAAAGCTCGCTGCGTCGGGCTCCGATGTCGTGTTGACCTATCGTACCAATGCGGCTGCAGCCGAGGACACGGCCCAGACCATAAGCGGATATGGGCGCAAGGCCGCCTGTGTCCCGCTGGCCATGGAGAATGCCGTCGATGTCGCGGCCGTTTGCGCCGGGATCATTGCGAAACATCGCCGCATCCACACCGTCGTAAACGCCGCGGGATCGCATATTGCGATGAAGTTCATCGGCGATATCGGCCCCGAAGAATTTCGGCGCGTCCTTGACGCCGACACCAACGGCTTTTTCAATCTGGTCCATGCCATGCTGCCCCACATGCGGGAAAGCGGCGGAAACTTCGTGACGATCAGCACAACCGGCCTGCTACGGTGGCCCGCAAAGGACGCCCTGTCAGTCGTCCCAAAGGCCGCGATCGACGCCTTGATGACGGGGATCGCCAGAGAGGAAGGGCGACACGCTATCCGCGCCAACACTGTGGCGCTCGGCCTGATCGACGCCGGCCTTTTCCGGAAGTTGATCGGCGTCGCCTATGACGACAAATATATCGATGCGGCCATCCGGAACTCCGCACTGAAACGGCTGGGGACCGCCGATGAAGTCGCCGACGCGGTCGTATTCCTCGCATCACATCGGGCACGTTTCGTGACCGGCCAAACGCTTACCCTTGATGGCGGATACAGCCTCTGATTCCCTGCGGGAAGGGAGCTCGTGCCGCCTTCGATGGCGCCCCCTCTTTATGCCTTCAGATAAGCGAGGGTCAATCTGACCATTTCGTCGATGAACTCCTCATCGGTCATGTCGGCCGGGCTTTCCAGGATATAGCGCCGGATGTTCGACAGGACTGCTATTTCGAGGATGTTGAGCGATCGATCGAGATTCGTGACGGTGATCTCGTCAAAATGATTCTCGAATAGCGCCTTGCTGGTGGCATGGGTAAACCGTTCGACCGACAGATTCCGCGTCAGCTCGACCAGCTCGGGCGTCTGCTTGGAAAGCGAATATAGAAGGACTTTGTGCTCCCGGAAATTTTCCAGCAAGTACGTCAATATCCTGCGGCTCGCCACATGCAGGGGGCCATCCATGGACTCCCGCAGAACGGCGCGAACACCGTTGGCAAGGCTCGACACTCTGAGTTCGATCAATGCCGATACGACCGAGTCCCGGTTCGGAAAATACTGGTACAGCGAACCGATGCTGACCCCCGCCCTCTCGGCGATATAATTGGTGGTCGCCTTATCATATCCGTCCTTGAGGATAATGAGTTCCGCCGCTTCCAGAATCGCTTCGGACGTCACTTTGGCCCTGCTTTGAATGGGTGTCTTTCGTCGCAATGATTATATCCCAGATAGAAGGCCGCGTGTCCCGACGCGGCGGCCGCCGGATCGCAGAATCAAATACTTCCGCCGAAACCCAACGCGCAAAAGATCGCAGTCGCCCGGCTTTGTCGACTGGTTTTTCGCCGCGTTCGCTGCGTCAGAAACAAGCAAAGCCGCTCCCCGTGCCCGGCGCATTTCCGGCCCCGGTCAGCGGATCGCTTAACGTCACGGCATGACCGGGGCAGCAAGTACGCGGTCAGCCAGGTCCGCGTGCCTGGCGCAAACCGGATTGCTCGATACGCGGCAATACGTCGCGCACAAGTCTGTGCAGACTGTCGACATAGTCGATCGCGCTCAGGATGACCCCGTCGATCCCCGCCGCAGAGATATCCTCCAATATGCGGGAAACGGTTTCGGCGTTGCCGACCACTGGCATGCCTGCCCCCACAGCGACCGTCCGGCGAAGGAAGCGCATCTGGTCGGACTCTTCCGCGACGCCGTTTTCGCGCGCCATTGTCGAGATGAAACTATCGACAGCTACGCGGTCGACCTTGTCCTCGGAATAGTGCCGCACATAATCCCTCGCCTCGTCGTCACCATCCTTCAGCACCAGCTGTATATTGGTCCAGACCTGCATGTCGCGCCCGTAAGTATCGCGCGCCAGCTGCTTGTATTTTTCCACCTGCGCGCGCCATTGTTCGCGGCTCTCGCCAAAGAGGCCGATCAGGCCGATATCCGAATGGCGTGCAGCAAAATGCATTCCCGTATCCGAATAACCTGCGTTCATGATCGGGACCGCAGCACGGCGCAGCGGTTGCGGCCTCGACAGCGCGGCTTTCATCGAAAACCATTCGCTCTTGAAATCAAACTCTTGATGGTCCGACCACAACCGGCGGATCAAAGTCAGCCATTCGGCCAGATATTCATAGCGCTCTTTGTGGCCGAGCAGGTCGATCCCGAACATTTCAAACTCGCGCCGGTTCCAGCCGCCGACGACATTC
The DNA here is from genome assembly GCF_051550705.1 of Sphingopyxis selenitireducens. Taxonomy (NCBI): domain Bacteria; kingdom Pseudomonadati; phylum Pseudomonadota; class Alphaproteobacteria; order Sphingomonadales; family Sphingopyxidaceae; genus Sphingopyxis; species Sphingopyxis selenitireducens. Next base: position 543,139 of record NZ_JBPULG010000003.1, on the reverse strand, counting down.
ATCCCGAAACGACCGCCGGAAACCGCGTCGATCGTCGCCGCCTGCTTTGCCACGATCAACGGATGAACGGTGGGTGCGTGTGTGGTGGCGAATACGCCGATGCGCTGAGTCGCCTGAGCGATGGCAGCGGCATAGATGAACGGGTCAATGACTTCATGCGACGAATGATCGAAGTCGCCATCTACGTAACCTTTCCAGCGCGCGATCGGCACGGCCACCTCGAACCCCGCATCATCGGCCATTCGGGCTACACGAACACACTCGTTCCAGTCGGGCTTGAACAGTTCGGGTACGGTCGTGAGCGCCGGCGCGGTATTGATGCAGAAGACGCCCAGCTTCAGACGGTTCGCCGAATTGACGGGATGCGAAGGAAGGCCGGTCATTGCGCTTTCTCCGCGCAAACCAGGCATCGCCCGGCCGGAATAGCCTCTTCCGTTTCCGCTATCCGGCAATGGCACGAATGCATCGAATGAAAACTCATAACTGTTGTGACCATGACATTCTCCCTCTCGGCAATCTTTGGTGTTGAATAACTGGATGGAATTCCCGCGGCAGCATCTGCGGCCTGCCTTGCATCAGCCTGCGTTTTCGGCGGCGTTTTGCCATGCCCAGACATGCCCCCATTCACTGGGCGTCCCGTGCGCGGTGGGCACCCAGGTCGCGGGGTCGATCACGAGCGGATCGCAACCGACCTCCAGATCGAACCCCGATGGAGTCTGCATGTAAAAGCCGAAAGTCTGGTCGTTCACGTGGCGGCCGATCGATGCGCTTTCGGGAATATTCGCCTGCCGCATCCGGTCGTGGCATTTGCCCACGTCCGCCTGTGTTTTCATTTCCAGCATCACATGGACACAGCCGAAGGGCGACTGGGGGATATCGCCCAGCGCAAGCGAATGATGCCGGCCGTTGTTCGCGTGCATGAACGTAAACCCCATGCCGGGATCGCCCGGATCTTCACTGAAGCGGTAACGTGCGATGTCTGTGTCGCGGAACCCTATGCCGACATAAAAAGCGTGGGTTTCATCGAAATTCGGAGCCGCGAACACGACGTGCCCCATTCCCATCTCTCCGGTCACAAAGCCGGTCACCCCGGCGGGCGAAGCGAAGGCGCTGTCCGCTCGCGCGCCACCGTGGAAGAACTCCAACCCGTTTCCGGCGGGATCGGTTGTCCGGAAAAAGGCAGCTACCGCACGTAAACGCGCCTCTTCCACCGTCCCATCCTGAATCGGCCGCCCCGCCCGATTGATCCGATCACGAAGTGCCGCAAGTTCGGTAGCATCGCTCACTTCATAGGCCGCCGCCGTCAGGCGTTCCGCATCCCCCGCCTGAATCCAGAAACGGAGTGGCCTATCGTCAATGCGATAGAAGGCGGCACCATCGGGCGCATTGTCCGTGCGCATGGCCCCGACCACCGCTGTCAGATAGCTGTCCCACGCCTCGGGCTTTGCCGTCTCGACCAGAACATACCCCAAAGCCTTGATTCCCATGCGCTCACTCCCCCTGCAGCAGCCGGACGGGCCCGATCGACAGGCCCCCGCCCCCTCTTAACCTTGCGACATCGCCAGCAAGCGGAGGCCTCGCGCCCCGCCCTTTGCATCGCTTATATACGAATATACAACTTTATAGACTTTTCAAATCATCTTTTTCGTAATATTTATCGATTCGATTACGAAATATGAAACGAGATCTTCTCGTTCAACTTGAGAGAGAGGCCAGCGCAATGACTCAAGCAAACTCCAAAGGATTGGATTCCCCGGCAATTCCGACCGCGGAAGAGTTGATCGCTCGAGCCCGCGCTCTGATCCCGACGCTCAATCAACGCGCAAGGCAGACGACGCTGGACGGCGACATCTCTGCAGCGACCATGGAAGACCTGAGGGCGGCCGGCTTCTTCCGCATCCTCCAGCCACGACGCTATGGCGGCTATGAAATGGAACCCGGCATTTTTTACGAGGTGCAAAAACTGCTCGCCGAAGGCTGTATGTCAACCGGCTGGGTCTATGGCGTGCTGGGATGCCATCCCTATCAGCTGGCGCTGTTCGCCGACGAAGCCCAGCGCGAGGTGTGGGGCGACAATGCGGACATGCTGGTATCGTCCACCTATCAGCCAGTCGGAAAAGTCGAAAAAGCGGACGGAGGCTTCTATTTATCCGGCCGCTGGGGATTTTCTTCCGGCTCCTCGCACTGCGGCTGGGTGCTGCTCGGCTCGCTTTACTTCCCGGAGGACGGAACGCCGGATCTGCGCACATTCCTGCTGCCAGCTTCGGACTATCAGGTGATCAAAGGGACGTGGGATGTGTTCGGCCTGCAAGGGACCGGCAGCTTCGATATTGTCGTCGACCGCGCCTTTGTCCCCGAACATCGTACCCACAGGTCAAGCGACGGTTTCGCCTGCACCAACCCGGGGCAGCAAGTAAATGATGCGCCCCTCTATCGCCTGCCTTGGGCCCAGGTCTTCGTTCGCGCCGTGTCGACAGCGGCCTTTGGTAGCGCGCGGGCGGCGATCAGAGCCGGTCTTGAAATCGCGAACAATCGCATCTCCACCAATACGGGCAAGGCTTCGAAGAGCGACCCCATTCTCCAGTCCGCACTGGCCCGCGCGATCGCCGAAGTGGACGAGATGGAGCTCAGGCAACAGGCCAGCTTCGACACCATGATGGACTATGCCGAACGCGGCGTAGCGATCCCTATCGAGCGCCGCACGCTTTTTGCCTACCAGTCCTCGACCGTCGTGCGGCGCATGGCCGATCTGGTCGACAATATCGTGAAGCTGCTCGGCGGCCGCGCCATCTACATGTCCAGCCCCATTCTTCAGCCGTGGCTCGACCTGAAAGCTGCCCGCGCCCACGTCGCCAACGATCCGGGAATCCGTGCAGCCGACGTCCTCGGCACCATGGCCGGGGAGCAACCAGCCTTCAATTATATTTGAACCTTCGGGGATGAAAATGATGAACGAGCTCAAAAGTGCGACCTATAGGGTCGCTGGGGGATACGACATTCACATCAAGGAAACCGGGTCCGGGCCCGCAGTCGTGTTCATTCACGGCAGCGGTCCCGGAGCCTCGGGCCTGTCCAACTTTCGTGAAAATATCGACGCCTTCGCTGCCGCCGGATATCGCGTCGTCCTTCCCGACATGATCGGTTACGGCGCCTCGTCAAAGCCGGAGGGTATCGACTATAGCCTCGCGCTGTTTACCGGCACCTTGTTCGAAGCCCTGCAGGCGCATGGCCTTGAAAAGGCGGCACTGGTCGGCAATTCGCTCGGCGGCGGCGTTGCGATCCAGATCGCGCTCGACCATCCCGAATTTGTCGAAAACCTCGTGCTGATGGCGCCGGGATGTGTCGCTTCCTTCGAAGCCTATATCGCGATGCCGGGAATTTCGCGGATGCGATCGAGTTTCGGCGAGGCAGGATTCGATATCGCCGAACAGAAACGGCTCATCTCCAACCTCGTGCATCCGGACTTCGCGCCCGCCATTACGGACGAGCTCGTCGCTGAACGCTTTGCCGTCGCGCGCATCCAACCGAAAGACGTGCTCACCCGGATGCGAACGCCCGATCTCGGCGCGCGTCTTGGCGAGATCACCATGCCCATCCTGGTGCTGTGGGGCCACAACGACGAATTCTGCCCGGAAGCACATAGTCGGCTTTTTCTCGAGCGTTGCGCAGACGTGCGGACCATCAGCTTCGCACGCACCGGCCACTGGGTGCAGCTTGAACGCAGAAACGAGTTCAACAATTATTCGATCGGTTTTCTCCATGACCATCGCTGAACGATTCGGTCACGAGCTCTTCGGCGCGCTTCGCGACCGGAGAACCCTCCCGCCACTGATCGACCGTGTTCCGTCACTGACGATCGACGACGCTTATGCGATCAGCCTCGACTTTCTGTCCCGTCGGCGAAAAGAGGGCGAGCGCGTCGTAGGCAAGAAGATCGGCGTGACGTCGAAGGCAGTGCAGGACATGCTCGGCGTGCGCCAGCCCGACTTCGGCTTCCTCACCGATGCGATGCATATCCGGGGCGAAGAGATCAGCGTGGATGCGCATGGGCTGATCCAGCCTCGTGCCGAGGCCGAAATCGCCTTCATCCTGAAAGCGCCGCTCCAAGGTCCGGGTGTCACGGCCGCTGACGTGCTCGATGCCACCGAAGCCATCGCTCCTTGCTTCGAAATTGTCGACAGCCGCATCACCGACTGGAAGATCGGCATTGTCGACACGGTAGCGGACAATGCATCATGCGGGGTTTTCGTGATTGGCAAGGAACGGCTCGATCCCCGTGCGCTCGATCTTCCAAATCTGCATGTCGCCGTAGTGAAGAACGGTACACCGCTTTCGGAAGGCTATGGCCATGCGGTTCAGGGCGATCCCGCACAGGCGGTCGCATGGCTCGCCAATACGCTCGGCGCGCATGGCGTGTCGCTCGACCCCGGCGACATCATCCTGTCGGGCAGCCTTGTCCCGCTCGAACCTGTGGCACGCGGCGATGTCTTCGAAATGATCCTCGGCAATGGCCACCGCACGCTCGGCCATTGCATCGCGCGTTTTGTATAAGGAATGACCATGACACGGGTGAAGGCGGCGATCATCGGATCGGGCAATATCGGCACCGACCTGATGATCAAGATGATCAAATATCCGCAGAATATGGAGCTGGTCGCGGTCGTCGGCATCGACGCTGCTTCCGAAGGCCTTGCGATGGCGCGCGAACGCGGCGTCGCGACGACCCATGACGGGATCGACGGACTAAAGGCGATGGATGTCTATCCCGGGATCGGCATCGTCTTCGACGCCACCAGCGCCTATGCACACAAACTTCACGACGCGGCTCTGTGCGCAGACGGCAAGCAGGTCGTCGACCTGACCCCGGCCGCGATCGGCCCGTTCACCGTGCCGGCGGTCAATATGGAGGCGCATCTCGATCAGCCGAACGTCAATATGGTGACATGCGGCGGTCAGGCGACGATCCCGATGGTCGCTGCAGTCAGTCGCATCGCGCCGGTACATTATGCCGAAATCATTGCCTCGGTTTCATCACGTTCGGCAGGCCCCGGCACCCGCGCCAATATCGATGAGTTCACCCGGACGACCGCGCGCGCGATTGAGGATGTCGGCGGCGCGAAGCGCGGCAAGGCGATCATCATCCTCAATCCTGCGGAACCGCCGATGATCATGCGCGATACCGTCTTCACGCTCTCCGACACCGCCGATGAAGCGGCGATCACAGCGTCGGTCGAGGCGATGGTCGCCGAGGTCCAGTCATATGTGCCCGGATACCGGCTAAAACAGAAGCTGCAGTTCGAACGTTATGGCGACAACAACAGGCTGAAGATTCCGGGACAAGGCGAGTTCACCGGCATCAAGACCTCGATCTTCCTCGAGGTCGAGGGCGCGGGCGACTATCTGCCCAGCTATTCGGGCAATCTCGACATCATGACCGCCGCAGCGAAAGCGACCGGCGAGTTGCTGGCGAAAAAGATTCTGGACCGGAGGGCTGCGGCATGAACTTCGCCCCCACCGCCACCAAGCTCTACATCCAGGACGTTACCTTGCGCGACGGCATGCACGCGATCCGCCACATGTATGGCGTCGATCATGTCCGTTCGATCGCGAGGGCGCTCGATGAAGCGGGCGTCGATGCCATTGAGGTCGCGCATGGCGACGGGCTCTCGGGCACCAGCTTCAACTATGGCTTTGGTGCGCATACCGACTGGGAGTGGATCGAGGCGGTCGCCGATGTGCTGACCCGATCGGTGCTCACGACGTTGATCCTGCCCGGCCTCGGCACTGTCGAGGATCTGCGCCGCGCCTATGACCTCGGCGTCCGTTCGGTTCGCGTCGCGACACATTGCACCGAGGCCGATGTGTCGAAACAGCATATCGGTATCGCGCGCGATCTTGGCATGGACGTCGCGGGCTTCCTGATGATGAGCCATATGATCGAGCCCGAGGCGCTCGCACAGCAAGCCCTGCTCATGGAAAGCTATGGCGCGCACTGCGTCTATGTCACCGACAGCGGCGGCGCGCTCGACATGGATGGCGTGCGTGCGCGACTTCAGGCCTATGACCGCGTCCTGAAACCTGAAACCCAGCGCGGGATGCACGCGCATCATAATCTGTCGCTGGGCGTCGCGAACAGCATCGTCGCCGCGCAGGAAGGCGCGGTGCGTATCGACGCCAGCCTCGCGGGCATGGGTGCCGGCGCGGGCAATGCACCGCTCGAGGTGTTCATCGCCGCCGCCGACCGCAAGGGATGGAACCATGGCTGCGACGTGATGGCACTCATGGACGCTGCCGAGGATCTGGTCCGTCCGCTGCAGGACCGTCCGGTCCGCGTCGACCGCGAAACGCTCGCATTGGGCTATGCCGGAGTCTACTCCAGCTTCCTCCGCCACGCCGAGAAAGCCGCCGTCGATTACGGCCTCGACACCCGCGAAATCCTTGTCGAACTCGGTCGCCGCAAAATGGTGGGCGGCCAAGAAGATATGATCGTCGACGTCGCGCTCGATATGCTGAGCGCGCAAAGTTGAGGGAATCCCGATGACAATAGTTGACCCGGCAATCAGGGAACCGAATTCCCCGGCCGACCGGCGGCCGTTCATCGTCGCTCTGGGCGGAACAACTTCCCCAAACAGTACGACCGAAAAAGCGTTGCGGATCGTCCTGACCGGGGCGCAGGCAGCGGGTGCCGACACCCTGATGATTACAGGACCCGAGCTTGAGCTTCCTATCTATGCATGGGAACGCAAGGACCGCGATACAGCGAGCCTCCACCTGATTGCTTCGCTGCGCCGCGCCGACGGGATCATCATCGGGTCCCCCGGCTATCACGGCAGCATTTCAGGGCTGATAAAAAACGCGCTCGATTATGTCGAAGACATGTCGGGAGACGCGTCTCCCTATTTTCATGGCCGCCCGGTCGGCGCCATTACGACCGGGGCGGGCTGGCAGGGCGCGGTGACCACGCTGACCGCACTGCGCGGTATCGTCCATGCCCTGCGTGGGTGGAACACTCCGTTCGGCGTCGCGATCAATACCGTTCCGCCGCCCTTCGGCCCCGACGGCCTCTGCCTTGATTCAAAAATCGAAACGAGCCTACTTGCCCTGGGGCGAGAGGTTGCGGACGCAGCCCATATGCGGATCCATAGGACGAGAGAACCATCGGCGACACTGGCGGTGTCCGTTGCGGCGAGCTAAGAACCGGCACGGCCGAGGACACCCGGCGTATGAGGATATGCCATTGAGCTTCAGTTTCGACGCAACCGATCTCGCCATTGTCGAACAATTGCGCGAAAATGGCCGTGCGACCAATCAACAGATCGCAAAAGCGCTCGGATTGACCGCCACGACCATTTCCACACGTATCAGGCGAATGGAGGAAGCCGATCAGCTGCGCATCATTGCGGAGTCCGACTTTGCGGCGCGCGGTTATGATCTGTTGCTGCGTGTGACCATCGAAGTCGAGGGCCGTGCGGCATCCGAAGTGGCGGAGGAGCTGGCAGCACTCCCCGAAGTATTCGCCGTCCATCTCGTCACGGGTCGCTACAATATCGACATGCTCGTGGCGATGCGTGACACCGGCGAGCTCGGAGCATTTCTGCTCGACAAGATCGGGCGGATCGAAGGTATCCGTTCGGTCAGCCCCGCCATCATTGCCGACATCGTCAAATACCAGTTCGATGCCGTACCGATCATGCCGGAGAATTGACGATGGGTGCCATCCAGCTCGACGAACTCGACTTGCGCCTGATCGATCTGCTTGCGCTCGACGCCCGCGTGCCCAACGGCCAGATCGCCAGTCAGCTCGGCGTAACCGAAGGAACCGTGCGCGGCCGGATCAAACGGCTGCAAAGCGAACGACTTATCGCCTTTACCGCCATCACAGGCCTGGCAATGGCGCGCAAATCGCGTCTCGCCTTCATCAACATTCAGGCCAAAACCACATCGGTCCGTGCCGTCATGCAGGAAATTTCGCAGATTCCCGAGATCGACGGAGTCATGGCGACAACGGGCGAATTCAACATCCTCGCCCTCTGCCTGTTCAACGAACTGGACGCACTCTCCGACCTGGCTTCCGGGCGAATATTGTCCCTGCCCGGGGTGCGGCATGTCGAAACGGCCATCACGATAAAAACGTTCAAATATAATGCACGCATGGTGAAGATCACCAAAGAGCCCGCACTTCCGGACGAGCAGCCTTAGCCCCCTGTCGCGGAAGCGACGGCCAGGCTGCTGCGGACAAAATCGACCGAGCCCGCAGACACGGCCAGCCGCTCTACGCCCAATTTGCGGTTCCAGTATGTTTCCGACCCGTCGGCGAGGCGCCATTCGTGCAAGCGGCGTGAATATAACTGCAGGTCATGTTCCTCGCTGATCCCGATCGCACCGTGGATCGCATGGGCCGTAGCCGCGATGCGCGCAGCGGCAGCGCTCGTTACAGCCTTGGCAGAGGCAGCCGCCGCCAGCGGAGGCGACAAGCCTCCCGCGCAACCGAGCTGGGACGCAATGCGCGCCGCGACGACATCTTCCGCCATCATCGCCAGATTCTGCTGAACTGCCTGTTGCCGTCCGATCGGTTTGCCAAACTGGACACGCTCATTGGCAAAGGCGACCGTCATCTCGATCAACCGCCCGGCGGCTCCTGAAATCAGGCTCGCGCGCAATAGCGCGCAGATCGCGCGCAGGCCGCCGGCCGCTATCGTGCCGATGCTGTCTCCCGGGATGCCACGCCAGCCCGGACGGGCGGCAAGGCTGCCCGGCACGCCGGTGGCACCCACCTGCTCGCGGCTCGCATCGACGAGATGAAGCGTGCCGGCCGCGTCCACCAATATGTGGGTAGCGACCAGACCCGATGGAATAAGAAACGCGCCGTCGCGCTCCACCGTGCCGATCGCCAGCGGGCCTTCGGGAACGATCGCTCCTGCAGCGGTCAGAAAGTGACGCGCGATCATCGTCTCGCCGACCGGCAAAGGCACGGCATAGCGGCCGAGCGCCTCCCACAAGGGATGCACCTCCGCCAGTGTCAGCCCCCCCCCGCCCCTGTCCGGCGCGACCAGCGCATCGAGAAATCCCGAGGCGGCAAAAATATCCCACATGGCAGCGGTGTCACCGCCGCGCTCGATCGCGCGAACCTGCGACGGTGCGGCAATGGTTTCGAGCATCCGTTCGAAAGGGTCGACAAATTCGTTCATTATCTCAATCCCATCCCGCGAGCGATGATGCCTCTCATGACCTCCCGCGTGCCCCCGCGCAGCGAGAAGCTCGGCGCAATGCAGGTCAGATATGTCAGCGTTCGATAGAGTTCGGCATCCACCGGTTCATCGGGGTGAGCGGCAAGATCATCGCCGATCGCTACAGGCAAATGCTGCTCGAAGCCGGTGCCAAGATCCTTGACCAGCGCCGCCTCGACGACGGGGCTCTCACCCGCCGCCAACCGCGCTGTGCAGGCGATCGACATTGCCCGCAGCACCCCGATCCGTGCGGTGAAATCGCCGACCAGGGCGGCCGTTGCCGGATCGCTTCGTCCCACGTTCTGGAGATGACGGATCCATGCATCGAGCAGCACGACACTCGAATAGATGCGCTCGGGCCCGCTCCGTTCGAACGCAAGCTCGGCGTTCACTTGCCTCCAGCCATCGCCTTCTTGCCCTATCAGGGCATGAGAAGAGAGCTCCACATCCTCGAAAAAAACCTCGCAGAAATGCGAATCTCCGGTCAGATCGACAATCGGACGAATGGTCACACCGGGCGCTTTCAGGTCGATAATCATCTGCGAGAGACCGACGTGCCGGTCGTCCGCCGCCCCCGATGTCCGGAGCAAAGCGACCATATAGTCGCTGCGGAGCGCATGGGTGGTCCAGATTTTCTGGCCGTTCACGCACCAGCCGTTTTCGGTCCGCTCGGCGCGGGTACGTACGCTTGCCAGATCGGATCCGGAACCGGGTTCGCTCATCCCGATACAAAAGAAGATTTCGCCGCGGCAGATGCGCGGCAGATAATCTTCCCGCTGGGCTTCACTTCCAAAGTTGAGAATCAGCGGCGCCGTTTGCCGATCGGTGATCCAGTGCGCTGCCACCGGAGCGCCCGCCGAAAGCAATTCCTCGACAACGACGAAGCGTGCGAAAGGCCCGCGTTCGCTGCCCCCATAACGTTTCGGCAAGGTCAGCCCCAACAGGCCCGCCGCACCGAGCTTGCGGCTGAACGCCGCATCGAAGCCCTGCCAAGAGCGAGCCCGGACATCAACGGGAATATCCGCCATCATATCGTGGAGAAGCGCGCGGATCGCCGGACGCAGCGCCTCATCCTCCAGCGGCAAGGCCGCAAGTGTCAATGTATCGAACAGCGCCCATCTCCCATCCCTGTCCGGCGTCTATCGTCGAACAGGCAGGCCATGCCGTGCCTTCCCGTCGCGCATCAAATATTTACTCGGGTCGGTCCGATACCGTTTGTGTATCGATCGCCGCGTGCGCGACCGAAACGAAGTTTCGGGCAAGCACGCCCGCATTCCGCCGCGTTACAATTCCGAGTTCGACATACAGCGGCTCGACGAGCGGGACCATATGCACGCCCCCCGGAACGGCGCGTCTTGTCTCGGAAGGAACCAGCGCGATGCCCAGTCCGGACTGCACGAGGCTCAGGATCGTCTGAATCTGCGTCGCCTCTTGCACGATCAGGGGAGAAAAACCCGCCGATCGACAGGCGAGCAGCACGATCGAGCGCAGCACACTGACCGGACCGTGAAGCACTTGCGGCTCGTCGACCAAGTCGGAAAGCGCAAGCGTCGACCGCCGCGCCAGGGGATGCGCGGGGTCCAGTGCGACGACAAGCCGGTCGCGCTCAATCACGGTTATGTCGAGGTCCGAAGCCCGCATCAGCGGCAGGCGCACCAGCCCGACGTCGAGCCGCCCTTCGGTCAGGGCATCGGCGATCGACACACTGGTCATTTCGTCCAGATGCAGATCGACGTCTGGATAATATTCGCGGAAAGCGGGAATGATACGCGGCAATGCGGCACTCGTAGCCGATCCGACAAAGCCGATCGATAATGTCCCGCTTTCTCCCACCCGCCCGCGCTTTACTGCCTCCCGGACCCGACCTGCCTGCTCCAGCGTTGCACGAACGACAGGCAGGGCGGCGCGCCCCGCATCGGTCAACTGCACCCCGCGGCTTTCGCGGTCGAACAGCCGTGCACCGAGATCATCTTCCAGTTTGCGGATGGCGACGGTCAGCGGCGGCTGCGAGATATTGAGCCGTTCGGCCGCCCGATGAAAATTCAGGGTCTCGGCGACGACAGTGAAATAGCGTAGCTGGCGAAGGTCCATTGATAGTCAGCCCCTATCGAAATCTTGGCAATCGATATTGGTCATGCCGGACCGCAAGAGCCTAGCTCGCAGGGTAGCGCCGGACATTCCGGCTCCCCTCGAAACCGGACTGGATCTGCCATGAAACCCTTTCTTCTCGTCGAGCGCGAGGGGGCTGTCGTCATTGCGACGCTTGATCGCCCCGAACAACGCAACGCCATTTCCGAGACCGCCCACAGCGAAGAGATTGCGGCCTTCTGCGCTGAGGTCACGCGCGATCCCGGTGTCCGCGCGATCGTCCTGACCGGCAAAGGCAGCGCATTCTGCGCTGGAGGCAACATCCGGCATATGCAGGAAAAAAGCGGCATGTTCGCAGGCTCTCCTTATGCCCTTCGCAATAATTATCGCACAGGCATTCAGCGCATTCCGGAGGCTCTCTACGAACTGGAAGTACCTGTGATCGCCGCGATAAACGGACCGGCCATCGGCGCCGGCCTCGACCTCGCCTGTATGTGCGATATCCGTATCGCGGCGGACACCGCCATTTTTGCGGAGAGCTTCGTAAAGCTCGGCCTGATCCCGGGCGATGGCGGCGCGTGGTTGCTGCCGCGGGTGATCGGCATGCCCCGCGCGACCCAGATGACGCTCACCGGCGAGACGATCGATGCCGCAACGGCGCTCGCCCATGGCCTTGTCACCGAAGTGATGCCGGCCGAACGGTTGATCGAGCGTGCGCTTGGCCTTGCAGCGGACATCGCCGCCCACCCGGGGCACGCGACGCGCATGGCAAAACGACTGCTGCGCGAAGGGCAGAATATGAAACTCGCGCCGCTGCTCGAACTGTCGGCGGCGTATCAGGCCCTCGCTCATCACACGGCCGATCATGAAGAGGCGATTGCCGCATTCGTCGAGAAGCGCGCCGCGAGATTGCCCGGCGACTGATCTACACCGTCTCCCGGGACGATATATTGCGAGCAAGGAAAAGGGAGTGAGGACAGCCTCACTCCCTTTTCTTTCTGCCGGTTTCGACACCTCAGTTCAGCGCGAACCGGGCCTGTATTGCAAATGTGCGGCCCCGGTCGATCGAGCGCGCGAACGATCCGGGCGAGGCGACGACATCGGTTGCCGAACCCATGACCTTCTCGTTCGCCAGATTCTTGCCGACGAAGGCCAGTTCCCATTTTCCGTCCATGTCGCCGATACCCAGACGCAGATCGAAGCGCTGCCAGGCACCCTGCACCGTGTTCGGATCCTTGTCCGCATTCACGTTGTAGGAACTGGAGAAGGAAACCGCAGCATCGCCCTTGAACTGCAGGTTTCCGCCAATCGGATGGGTATAGCCGGCACGGGCATGTCCCGCCCATTTCGGTGCGAACGGCGGCGCTTCCCCACTCAGATCCTGAGCGCAGACCGCCACGCCGTTTGCCAGTGCTGCGGCGGATTGGGCAACCGTACAACCGGCATTTGCATAGTCTTTATAGGCCGCATCGAGATAGGCCAGATTCACCCCGAAATCGAAATTGGAACCCGGTCGCCAGTTGAGTTCGACCTCGGCACCCTGCGTCCGGAGCCCACCCACGTTGGTCACGCTGATAAAAGCGGATGTCGGCGTGCTCTGGGCGACACTCTGTTGCAAATCCTTATAATCGCTCCGGAACAGCGCGAGGTTGAAGGACACTGCCCGATCGAACAACAGGGATTTCAAACCCATTTCATAGGCACGGACCGTTTCGGGAGCAAAAGTCAGGCGATCCGCAACGCCAGTGAGCTCCACGGCATCGAAGCCGCCGGCCTTGAAGCCTTCGCTGAATTTCCCGTAGAAGGTCACGTTGCGATCGAGTTTATATTGCATCGTCACGGACGGCAGAAAATCATCACCCTCGACAGATGCGCTGGTCGTGTGATCGACAAATCCGGTCAGCGCCTGCGCTACCGGTTGCAACGCAGCGGGTAGCGGCGTGGTGGACAGGCCGAAGGCGTCATTGGCCCGCGCGTTGGTCGCCGACTGGCCCCCTTTCTTTCTGGAATGCGTGTAGCGCAGACCAAGCGTCAGCGAGAGACTGTCGGTAAAGGGATAGGTGACCGCGCCAAAGGCCGACAGAGCGGTTTCCTTCTGGTTCAGCTGGGTAACGCCGGACAGCGGCGCATAGGGTTGCAGAACCGCCAGCGGACCCTGCAGGAGCGCGGAGGCAAACGGGAAATTCAGCGTTGTTCCGACGCTCGATTTCGAGTCCAGGTAATATCCACCAAAAATATACTGCAGCTTGGAACTCGCCGGCGACGTGAAACGGAGTTCGAGGGTGGACTGCTTCAGATCCTCCGGCGAATTATAGCTGAAGAAATCGGCGGGCACGCCGTCGGTATCCGCTGCTACGAGGAAGTCATGCTTCGAAAAGGACCCCAATGCGACGACGCCGACGCCGTCGCTGTTATCGCGTTCGATTTTGAGCACATATTCCGACGCTTCGATCCCGCCCCGCTCGCCGGCCATCGAAGAACGCCGGAAATCAAAGTCAGTTTCCTGTCCGGTGGCCAAGGCATAACCGCAGGAAAATGTGGTCGCGGGATCGAACGGCGGCGCCGGGCAATTCGTCAGCTGGGTTGAAAACGCGCCAGTGGAATCCTGCTTTCCATATTCCGCCTTGAACAGCGCGGACCAGTCGGGCGCCATCTGCCATAGCGCCGAAAAGCGCACAAACTTGTCTTCGACCTTCGGGTTGCGCTCACCGGTCCCCAGATTCCGGATATATCCGTTGAGATCGGAGTACCGCCCCGCCACACGGACCGCCAATGTACCCGCCACCACGGGAGCGCTGATCGCCGCCTCGACCACGGGCTCGTTGCCAACGAACTCATAGGATGCAAGCCCATATCCTTGGATCTCGTCGAGATCGGGCTTTGCGGTTGTAACGCTGAAAGCCCCGCCGATCGCATTGTTGCCAAAATAGATGGTCTGCGGCCCCCGCAGCACCTCGATCCGCTCGATGTCGACAATCGTCGACTGCGAATAGCGCGACCGGCCGTGATAGACGCCATCGACGAATGTCGCGACCGCCTGCTCGAAGCCTGCGTTCGATCCCGAACCCACTCCGCGGATATAGATGTTGCTGGATACCGCGTCCTTGGTCACGAAAACATTGGGCAAGGACTTGGCCAGATCCTCAACTCCCGACAGCTGCATATCCTGCAGGTCTTGTCCCTGTATGGCGACCATCGAAATCGGCACATCACGGATGGATTGTTCGCGCTTTTGCGCGGTGACCACAATTTCCTCCACTTGCGCAGCTGCCGGCGTGGCACACATCAGTATCGCGGCCCCTGCAGCGGACTGCAGAAGTGTTATTTTCGCTGACCTCACAATGCTCTCCCCTCATACCGGATCAGTCGTGTTGGCGCTGATCCTGGACTTATGCGTCTGGACATGAGTTCAGTGCTAAATCCAGAAAATTCAGATTGCAGCTCGCGTTCCGCTCGCTTCCCGTCGATCCCGACCTGCAGCTGACAAGGCTGCAGCAACAAATGCCCCTCCCTTTCCCGCCTGCCCCGCGGGAGGATCGCGAAACGAGTTTTACCTGAGTGCCAGCGTCTCCAGAAAAAGGAGGACGTCCGATCAAACCCCGGCCCCAGCCGGATTAAGTCATCCGGTTCCCTGCGAACGGAGTGATGATGATCGTGCCGGACCAGTGACGGAGGAAAATTTGCACGACATCGGCATCGTTTCGATCGCGGCCTATCTGCCGCGGCTGCGCCTCGCCCGGAGCGCAATTGCGAAAGCAAACGGCTGGGCGAATCCCGCGCTGGCGTCGATCGCAAAGGGACACCGCGCGATTTGCGGACATGACGAGGACAGTCTGACGATGGCGGTGGAAGCAAGCCGTTCCTGTACGGAGTACGTGTCCGGTGTGCCGATCGAGCTCGTGCAGTTTGCAAGCACCACCCCGCCGTTCATCGATCGCGCCAATGCAGTGATCCTGACCGAAGCGCTGGCCCTGTCCCCTGACACCCGCTGCACCGACGTCACCGGTTATCTGGGCTGCGGCGTCACCGCATTGATTCAGGCGCTCGAGACCGGCAAGACCGCCTTGACCGTCGCCTCCGACAAGCGCCTTGCCAGAATAGCATCGGTCCAGGAAATGACCCTTGGCCACGCAGCGACGGCGGTTGTCACCGGCGCCGAAAAGCCGATCGCCCGCTTCGTGGCCGCACATTGCACCGCGATCGATTTCGTCGACCATTATCGCGCCGCCCACGCCGCAACCGACTATCTGCTGGAAGAACGCTGGGTGCGCGACGAAGGCCAATTGAAGATTGCGCCGCCGACAATCAGAAGCCTTCTGCGGACCGCCGATTGGGATACCGCCACGATCGATCACGCCGTCCTTGCCGGCGTCGGCTCTGCCGCCGCCCGCCAGATCGCGCGCGAATGTTCGATACATGAAAGCGCGCTGACCGACATGTTGCAGGCCGGATGCGGCGACGCCGGATCGGCGCAGCCATTGCTCATGCTCTGCCTCGCGCTGGAGAAAGCCAAGCCGGGTGAAAAAATCCTGCTGGTTAATGTCGCCCAGGGTTGCCAGGCGATGCTGTTCGAGGCCACCGAAGCCATCAACGACTGGCAGAGCGAACGGTCGTTGCGACAACAGCTGGATGACGGCGTAGAGGACGGGAATTACCTCCGCTTTCTTTCCTTCAACGATCAGATCGAAGTCGACTGGGGCGTGCGCGCCGAGCGCGATAACCGAACCGCCTTGTCGGCCTTCAATCGCCATCGGAAAGCAGTGAGCGGTTTCATCGGCGGTCTGTGCACCGCGTGCCAGACGAAACAGTTTCCCAAAGGACAGTGTTGCGTCAACCCGGAATGCCGAAAGTTCGACACGATGGTCGACGAGCCCTTCCGGCAAAAGACCGGCAAGGTGAAATCCTATACCGAAGACTGGCTCGCCGTTTCGACCAATCCGCCCCTCGCCTACGGCAATATCGCCTTCGACGACGGCGGCGTGGTCATGATGGAGTTCACCGATTTCAATCCCGGCGAACTGCGTGTCGGGACGCCGGTTCGCTTTGTTTTTCGCATCAAGGACAAAGACAGGAAACGGCAATTTCATCGCTATTTCTGGAAAGCGGTCCCCACTGATCCGACAGGAGCGCGATAAATGGCCGAAGGTATCCGGGACAAAGTCGTCATTCTTGGCATGGGATGCTCGCGCTTCGGCGAGCGTTGGGATTGCAGCGCCGAAGACCTCATCGCCGAAGCATTTCAGGAAGCCCTCGCCGATGCAGGCATAGAGCGGGACCAGATCGACGCAGCATGGTTCGGATTGGCCATGGACGAGCAGAATCTGGGCAAATCCGCCTTGGCGCTTTCCCAGGCTCTCCGCCTTCCCAATATTCCCGCAACGCGCGTGGAAAATCTGTGCGCAACGGGATCGGAAGCGCTGCGCGGCGCCGTTTATGCCGTAGCAGCCGGCGCTGCCGATATTGCGCTGGCGCTGGGCGTGGAGAAACTCAAGGACACCGGTTACGGCGGCCTGCCGGAACGGACCAGAGGGACCTTCAACGATCTTTGGCAGCCCGGTGCCACCGCACCAGGATCGTTCGCGCAATTTGCCAGCGCCTATGCGGCACAACACGATTTGCCGATGGCCACGCTCAAGGAAGCGATGGCTCATATCTCATGGAAAAGTCATGAAAATGGCTCGAAAAACCCCAAGGCCCATTTGCGACGCAGAATCGCAAAAGAGGCAATCCTCGATGCGCCAATGGTCGCCTATCCGCTCGGGCTCTTCGATTGCTGCGGGGTCAGCGACGGGTCAGCCTGCGCCATCGTCACCACTCCGGAAATGGCCACCCGTCTGGGGAGAACGGGCGCGCTGGTCAGTATAAAATCCATACAGCTGTCGCTCAGCAACGGTTCGGAACAGTCGCATAACAGCTGGGACGGCAGCTTTGCGCAGACGACGCGGATCGCGGCGCAAAGAGCTTATCGGGAGGCAGGCATCGCCGATCCGCTCCGCGAACTCGACCTTGTCGAAGTTCATGACTGCTTTTCCATTACCGAACTGGTCACGATGGAGGATCTTGGCCTGTCCCGGCCGGGTGCGGGATATCGGGACGTGCTGGACGGCAAGTTCGACGCCGACGGCGAAGTGGCCAGCAATATCGACGGCGGACTCAAATGCTTTGGTCACCCGATCGGCGCATCGGGCCTCCGGATGGTTTACGAAGCCTATCTCCAGCTTCTCCATCGCGCGGGGGATCGCCAGTTGATGCGGCCCAAAAAGGCGCTGACCCATAATCTCGGCGGTTTTCCCAACAACAATGTGTGCAGCATTTCCATCCTCGGAATGCTGGGCGACTGACTTATCTCCTGTCTCTCGAATAAAGGCCCGACATGAACAACCCTGCCTCGCTCGAAAACAAGGTCATCGTGATTACCGGTGCCGCCCACGGCATCGGCGAAGCTCTCGCCTCGCACGCCCTCCGCATGGGAGCACGGGTCGCAGCGATCGACATAGACGAGGCCGCGCTGCAACGCAGCCTCGCTGAGCACGACCCGGATCGGATCAGGGGTTTCGCTGGCGACATAACCGACAGCGGCTTCGTCGCGGACATCGTCGGAGAAACCGTCAGGACATTCGGCGACGTCAATGGCCTGATCAACAATGCAGGGATCGTGCGCGCATCGATGATCGCAGACATGTCGCCCGGACAGTGGCAGGCAGTGATCGATGTCAATCTCACAGGGGCCTTCCTTTGCCTGCAGGCCGTGGGCCGGCACATGATCGAAAAGGCCAGAAATGGTGATGCCCGCCCCGGGGCCATCGTCAACATATCCTCCGGCGCCGGACGGCGAGGCACGGTCGGACAAATAAATTACGGAGCGGCCAAGGCCGGTGTGCTGGGACTGACCATGAGCGCGGCTCGCGAATGGGGTCGCTTCAACATCGCCGTGAACAGCGTCTGCTACGGGCTGGTGGAAACGGCAATGACCGAAACCATTCGTCAGGACAAGTTTCGCGAACGCTATCTTGAAAGCATCCCGCTCGGCCGCTTTTCTTCTCCCGAAGAGATTGCCCCCGCCACCTGCTTCTTTCTGTCCGACGCGGCATCCTATATCACGGGCCAGCACATCGGCATTGACGGCGGATTTCACATCACGTCCTGAACCCTGTCACGGCCGCAATCGAGCGGACCCGCAGCACTTATTTCGTCAGATAATTCACCGCCATTTTCGTCAGTTCGTCGAGCATCTGCTCCTCGGTGATATTGGTCGGATTATGGACGACGAAATGCCGCATATTATGAATCGTGGCCTGTTCGACGAACAGAAGCGCGGTTCGCAGATCGGATACCGCCAGTTCGGTATGATGTTGTTCGAGAAATGCCAGATTTGTCGAATGCGTATGAACCTCCAGCGCCATGCTCTTGGCATATTGCTTTAATTCGGGAACTTCATCCCAGATGCTGAACAGGATGAATTCATGTTCCTTGTAGATATCCAGCAGCACTGCCATGATACGGCGCAAGGCCGGAGCAAGTGGCTCATCCATCAGATTGCGCAGATTTTCCCGAATTCTGGCGGCCGCCTTTGCCACCGTTTGCTCGATCAGCGCCTTTACAATAGCCTGCTTGTTCGGGAAATATTGGTAAAGCGAGCCGACGCTTACTCCGGCGACTTCGGCAATCCTGTTCGTCGTGGCGTTTTTAAAACCTTCGCGGATGATGATCTGCTCGGTTGCCTGCATCAGCGCTTCAGCAGTGACGACTGCGCGCGGCTGCTTGGGATTTTTACGGCGACGGACATCGGAGTCACCGACATTCTGCGGGCCGCTCCCGGGTTCCGAACCGGACGAATCTGCGCTGCGAAAAGACATCCCCACCCCAATTTCTGTAATTATATTTTGGTATCGTCATATCGCGAACAATGACGTGCCTGTCGACCTTCTACCCGACCCCCGCGTCCCATATGCGAGTTCATGCTGAGATCGGGCTTCGATAAGCCAGTCCTCGAAAGAGGAGTGCGATATGCCAGCGTATATTATCGGAAAGCTGACCGTTGAAAACTGGAACTGGTACCGGGAATACCGATCGGTCACCGAGCCGCTCGTCGAACAATATGGCGGCCGTTATCTGATCAAAGGCGGCGAGCGCGAGAAGCTTGAGGGCGACGAACCGCTGGGACATGCCATGGTGTTGATCGAGTTTCCAGATCGGGATGCCGCGCAAAGCTGGTATCGCGATCCAGCCTATTCGAAGATGATCCAGTTGCGTGAGGCGCATGACGTCATCACTCAGCTCGCTCTCGTGGAAGGGCTCCCTCCCGTCGATTGACCCCCCGGAGCTGACGACGACACCGGGCACGTCCGGCGCCCGGTTTGCGTCTATTTGCCGAGCTTCAACATATTGCAGATGTTGTTTCTCTGGATCGCTGAAGATCCGCCAAGGATCGGCATGACCAGAATATCCCGAACATGGCGTTCCATGTCGAATTCCTTGATATATCCATAGGCTCCCAGAATCTGTTGGCACAAGAGCACAATCTCCTGGGCTGTCTGGCAAACGAACAGCTTCGCCATCGATGTTTCCAGCGGTGCCTTCCCGTCGCGGTCGAGCGCGTCGGCGGCCTGATATGTCACCGCGCGGCAGGCATGGAGTTTCGTCCGGGCGTCGGCCAGCATGTGCCGGACAGACTGGAATGCGGAAATCGGCTTGCCGAACTGGTGACGCTCCTGCGCGTAGATCCAGGCCTCATCGACGGCGGCCGCAGCGATGCCCAGCGCCATCGCGGCCACCTCCATTTTTTCGATATCCAGACCGGGTCCGGCCATCATCGGCCAGGCACGATTCCACCCGGCATCCTCACCGACGATATTTTCCAGCGGAACAGAAACCTCGGAAAAACTGACATCAAAGGTTCCGGTGCCCTTCAGGCCCAGCGCGTCCTGTTCCTCATATGTAATACCGTCCGCGCACGACGGAATAAGGACCAGCGACAGATTCTTGTATTTCTCGTCCAGCGGTCCCGTTCGGACCAGCGTGTAAATATAGTCGGCGATTTTCGCGCCCGAACAAAAGCGCTTCGATCCGTTGACGATCAAGCTCTCGCCCACGACCTTCCCTGTCGTGCGCACGGCCGAGACATCGGCACCCACATCGGGTTCGCTGATGCCATAGGCGAAGATCAGGCCTTCGCTTGCCACCTTGGGCAGCAACTCCTGCTTTTGCCGCTCGCTGCCGACCTCGGCGATATTCAGCCCGGCATAACAGGCCGATTGAATATAGGGCCCACCCACCGCCATGCTGCGGCCGCAGAGCAATTCAATGGCGACTATGGTGGCGCGTATGTCTTTGCCCGCGCCGCCATATTCTTCGGGTACAGTCAATCCCATCAAGCCCAACGAAGCCAGCTTCCGATGGACATCGCGGGGGAAATAATTCTCGCGATCCCATTTCCTGACCAGATCGAGCGGCATTTCTTTCTCGATGAAGCGCGAGAGCGTTTCCCGCAGCATCTGGATATGATCGGACTCAGAAAAGTTATTCATTTCAGCCTCGTAAACACACACCACCGGCAAACCGGCGAGGCACATTTCCTCAACAAGCGAGCAAATTTCGTGGCCGGGTTAAATCCGAAGCCGTTCAGCTTGAACTCGCATAAGGACTGATCGACCGGGCGATCGCCGTGCCGAAAGTGGGCGCCGCGCATCCGTCGAGCCTCAAGGAAAAACGAGTTTTAGCTGAACCTCATGCGACCCTAAGCCGACATTCCGCAGGCGCCGCCTCCGGGATTCAGCACCAAGGTCGCAGCCAGGAACAATGGAAAACATCGCTACGTCCCTCTCAGAATCGATTGCCCGTCCCGACGCCGGGACGCAGCATGCGGCGCCTCTGTTACTGGGCGATGCCCTGACAGAAGCCGCATCGCGGTGGGGCGACAGGGAAGCCGTCGTTTACCGGCATCAACCTGCCATCGCAGACGCCGTCTGGACCTACGCGGAGCTCGACGCAGATGCCACGCGGCTGGCAGTCGCATTGATCGAAAGGGGCTTTATCCCCGGCGAACGAATTGCTGTCTGGGGCGCAAACCACGCCGAATGGGTGTTGCTGGAATATGCCATTGCCAAAGCGGGCCTCGTCCTCGTCGCGCTCAACCCCCTCTACAAGCTGAGCGAACTCGAGTTTGCTCTTCGGGATTCGAACGCCGCGGGCATATTCCACGCCGACCGGATCGGCGCCTCTATCCCCGCCGGGATCATCAGCGAAGCGCGCAAGAACGTCCCCGGCCTTCGTTACGTCCAATGTTTTTCAGGCATCGGGAACGAACTGATGCGCGGGGCGACCGGACAGCTCACGCCCCTGGCCATCGATCCCGACGACCTGTTCATGATCCAGTATACCTCAGGCACCACGGGCGTCCCGAAAGCAGTGCGGCTTTCGCACCGTGCAATCACAACCACGGCGCGCAACTCCTATCAGACATGGGGGCTCGGCGAGAAGAGCCGGGTCTGCCCGGGCTTCCCCCTGTTCCATGTCGGCGGTTCGGGAAACTCGATCCCCGGCGCAGGGCTCGTCGGCGCGACGACGCTCCCTCTCTATATTTTCAAACCCGCCGTGACACTCGACATCCTCGAACGCGAAGAATGCACGGCCTTCATCGGCGTTCCGACCATGCTGATCGCGATGCTCGACGACCCCTCTCTTTCGGGCCGGTCGCTGCAAAATCTGAAGACCATCATTCTGGGCGGTGCGCCTGTGACAAGGAACCTGCTTCGACGCTGCCAGGATGTTTTGGGCGCGGATGTCATCAATTGTTACGGCCAGACCGAAACATGCGGGGTCACCACCACCACGACGCCGACCGACAGCGCCGATACGAAGACACAAACGAGCGGCGCCCCGCTTACCGGAGTGAGCGTCGCCATTCGAGACGAACGAGGCCAGTCGGTCCCGCGCGGCGAAATCGGTGAACTTCATTACTGCGGCCCCGGAGGAATGCTCGGTTATGGCAGCGACCCGCATGCCGCCGACAGTCCGGACGCACCGCGCTGGATCGCATCGGGCGATCTGGCGACGATGAACGCCGATGGATTTATCGCCATTGTCGGCAGGAAAAAGGAGATGATCATTCGCGGTGGAGAAAATCTCTCACCGGTCGAAATCGAAAGCTACATGAAAAACCATGAAGCGATCCGCGACGTCGCTGTCGTTGGGGTCCCTGACGCAAAATATGGCGAAGTGGCCTGCGCCGTCGTTTCCGTCCACCAAGGCGTCGACATAACCGGACCGGAAATCCGGCAATGGTGCGCGGATCGCATCTCGCGCTGGAAAGTGCCCGAATATGTCGAGTTCGTCGACGAATTCCCACTGACTCCATCAGGTAAGATCCAGAAATTTATCCTGCAACAACACATCGCAACGCGGCTGGGTCTGATCCCGGACCAGCCCGCTATCAACAATATCGAAGAGGATTCACGGACATGAATTATGATCGCTACAAGGAACTTCGGATCGAACAGAACGACAGAATTCTGACGATAACCGTAAATCGCCCCGACACGAAAAATGCGATCAACCTCGCCTTGCACGAAGAGTTTTCTTATATTTTCGAC
Organism: Sphingopyxis selenitireducens; assembly: GCF_051550705.1. Taxonomy (NCBI): domain Bacteria; kingdom Pseudomonadati; phylum Pseudomonadota; class Alphaproteobacteria; order Sphingomonadales; family Sphingopyxidaceae; genus Sphingopyxis; species Sphingopyxis selenitireducens. The sequence continues at coordinate 520,233 of NZ_JBPULG010000003.1, read as the reverse complement.
GATGTCGATCGGGACGAAAATGTCGATGTCATCATCCTTGCCGGTTCCGGTGGGTCTTTTTGTGCGGGCGGCGACCTGAAATGGCTTTTGTCCCTGCATGGTGATGCTGCCGGCACCAGCGTCGGAATCCGGCGGGACCGCAAGATTCAGAACGCAATGCTGGACCTTGAGAAGCCGATCATCGCAAAGGTCGATGGCCCGGCGATCGGGCTGGGCTGCTCGCTCGCCCTCTATTGCGATTTCATCTACGCCTCGGATCATTCGGTATTTGCCGATCCGCATGTCTCGGTCGGCCTTGTCGCCGGCGACGGCGGAGCCGTTATGTGGCCGCAGCTGATCGGATATGCGCGCGCGCGCCGGTACCTGCTGACCGGCGACCCGATTCCCGCGACCGATGCTGCCGCCATCGGCTTGATCACTGCGGCGGTGCCCGCCGACGAACTCGATGCCACAGTGGCGAAGATGGCGAAAAGGCTTTCCAGCGGCGCGACTCATTCCATTAAATGGACGAAGGCATCCATCAACGCAGGCCTGAAGGTCACGGCGAATGCCATCATCGACCGGGCAGCCGCTTATGAAAACGTGACCCAGCTTCTCGATGACCACCGGATCGCGCTCGAAGCTTTCCAGAACAAGGAGAAACCCAGGTTCGTCGGCCGCTAGGCGAGCGCATCCGCAGGCATCGCGATCCCCTCGCCTGCAAAAGGCATGGCACGATCACGGAGGTGACGCCTTGCCGTTTGAGGTGCTGGAAATCATTGTCGACGAACAGTCCGCCTACCTGAGAAGCTCGCTGCTGAAAGAATGCTTCGCCTACTGGGTGGCCGCCCGTGACTCTCAAACCATGTAGGTTTTCTGATTTGGGTCAGGACTCATTGATGATCGCTGCAAGAAGGTAACGGTTGCAGCGAGGACGATGGCGGAGCTGGTGGTTTTTAACCAAAGCCCGCCGGAAGCAGACAAGCTGGCCTGTCGCGGAAGACGCTAGGGGCATTGCCGGACTGGCCGGGAGACGTCCATCGCATTACTAACGAGGCCGTCTCGTCTCTTTTCGACGATTGCCGCACTTTTTTGCACGCGATCCTAAGCGACCGGGAAACGGGCCGCATAATGGATGGACAGGCTCATCGCTCCCGCCAAAAGGTGTGCAATGGATAGAATAGACCTGATCGATCCGCCGATGCATTCGCTCGAACTCGCGGATGGCCGGCAATTGACGTGGCAGGAATTCGGCGTGCCTGGCGGCCGGCCCGTTCTCTATTTTCACGGCGGCGGCAGTGTGAGTCTGGAGGCTGGGCTATATCATCGCGAGGCCGTTCAGCGAAATATCCGCCTGATCGCAACAAACCGGCCGGGTGCGCGCGGCTCGACGCTTTGCCCCGGCCGCCCTGTCGCCGCCTATTCGAACGATCTGAACGAGTTGCTCGACAGCTTGAAAATCGACCAGTTCGCATGCATCGGCGAATCGAATGGCGGCATGGTGACGCTCGCCGTGGCGGCGACGATGGCGCCGCGCGTCATCGGGGCCGTGCCGGTCAATCCGACCGTTCCCTGGTTCGATCCGCTGGCACGGAGCGTCTCGCCGCGTTTGGCCGCCATCGGCTACCGCTTGATGAAATATTTCCCCGGGCTGGTTGTCAAAGCGGCAGAGGGTTCGGCGGTTCGACTCCGCCGCAAACGCGACGCAGCACCGCCAAGCGATGGCTTCAGCCCGCTCGATCTGCTCGGCCCGCCGCCGGGTATCGAGGAGGATGTGGGCGAATATCAGTGGCGTGTCATGGAGCAACCCGCAGGAAAGCAGGCGCTCTTGGCCGAACTGAAATGGGCCGCATCGGACTGGGGCTTCGATTTCTTCAATATTCCCACCAGGCTCGATTTCTATTGCGGCGCCTTTGACGCGCAGGCGCCGTTCGCGCTCGTCCTTGCTGACCGCAATCCCGATGCGCGCTTTCACTATTTTTCTCACGGCCACCTCGCCTATTCGCACCCCGACGCGCGGCGCCGGATGATGGACCGGATCGCCGGATATTTCGATCGGTGAAGCGAATGGGCTAGGCGTCGGGTAAGCCGCGACGACGCAATTCGCTCGGCGTCGTGCCAAACCGGCGCTGGACAGCCAGCGAAAAGCTCGATGGATGGCTGTAGCCTACGGCGTAGGCGATCTGCGTTATCGACGCCGCGCGTTCGTTCAGCATCGATAACGCCTGCTGCATTCGCAGGTCGGCGATATAATCGAACACCGTCTGCCCGACGATTTGCCTGAAACCCGCGCAGAGGCTGCTGCGGCTGAGCCCGACGTCTCGGGCGAGATCGTCGAGCGATGGCGGCGCGACGAAATTCTCCATCAAGCGCTGCTGTGCCTTGATCACGCCGCGGGTCATCTGCGCCGATGCATCGAGCATGACCTGCTCGTCGTCGTGGACCATGACCTTGAAGGCGTGGCACAATATCTCGATCGCCTTCGACCGGATGAAGAGCCGCCGGCTGTGGCCGTCCAGATCGCAGCCATGAAGATCTTCAAGGCAGCGCAGGAGCGACGCATTGAGCGGCAGGCGCTGGGCAACGGTGTGGCGGAGGCCCCCGGCGATGAAAGCCTGTAGTGCGCCCGGCAGTTCATGCGCGCGATCGGCGTAGAGGTCCTGTAACCGGCTGCGATGGATATAGACGGTCACCGTCCGGCTATGACCGATGAATACCGCCTTGCCCGGGGGCATACCCGCAGGTTCGATCACGATCGCCGACCCCGCACCTTTCAAATCGATCCGATCGCCGCGCGCCGTGACATATTCGCCGTCGCCGTCGCTCGCGATCCGGACGCGCAGCATGTCGGGCGCCGCCACCGACATCGCGTTTGGACGGTCGTGCGTGACATCGTTGAAATGGACAAGGAAACCGTCGGAAAGCACGCAACATTCGACATGGCCGCTCCCGAATTCCTTTGATGTATAAAATCGGTAGTGGCACGGGTCACCCATGGGCTCGATGACATCGATCTCCGGGGGCAATTCCTCATATTCCGGCAAACCCCAACCCGAAGCATTATAATCGAGCGCCAGCGCCGGTATGTCGCCATCTATCGTGAAGCGACGGAATTCTGGGACACTCGCCTGCACCTCGCCTGACGCGAGCTTGCGCCTGCGAATCGCAGGCAAGGTGGCCGAAAGCGGCGCCAATTGCTTCGACAAACTGCTGCGAGCCCGCAAGGATTCCATCGCATCATCTCTCCGCTTGCATCGATTCCGACGCATTCCAAACAGTTTTGTACGTTAAGCTAAGCCGCCGGTCGAGTCCGCAGTTAAGCTGCAACAAATCCACCGGGAGATGGCAGACTATGATGATCGATTCCGCGAAGCAGGCGCTGGACGCACTGGTCGACGAAGTCTGGGAAGCGGTTTTGGAACGCGATCCCTACACGGCCAGCGCCGTGGGCCGAAAGATCACGACATTCGGCCGGGGCGACCTCGCCGAAGCCGAGGCGACCGCCGCCGCTGCGGGGGAGCGCCTTGACCGGCTCGATCGCATCGACATCACGGGCCTCGACCGCACCGACCGACTGACCGCCGGATTCATACGCCACTTGCTCTGCATCGAAATGGACGAAACGCAACGCTGGTGGACCGGCTTCGGGATCGCGCCTTATTCGGGCATGTGGCTGTCGTTGGTCCCGCGCATGCTGCTTGCCTCGATCGACCTGACCGACCCAGCAGAGGCGGCGCGCTATCTGACGCTGGCCGCCCAGCTCACCGATGCGGTCGACGCGATGCGCGAGCGGGTGCTGGCGCAGGCAGAACGCGGCTGGCGGCTGCCCAAGCCGGCGCTGCCGAACGCGCGCAAGACGCTCGAAGGCAATGCGTCGATCACGGTCGCGGCGGTCCTGCTAGCCGAAGATCGGACCGCGAGCGACGATGTGCGCGAGGCGATCGCGCAGATCGTCGAGGACAAGTTGAAGCCTGCTTTCACGCGGCTCCTCGATACGATCGGACCCGATTATGAAGCCGCCGCGCCCGACGCGGCCGGCATGGTGCATCAACCCGGCGGCGCCGAAGCCTATCGTATATGGCTGCGCTATCATCTCGGCGCCGATATCGATCCGGCCGATCTTCACCAACTGGGCCTCGACGAGGTGGCGATGCTCGCCGCCGAAATGGAGCGGGTGCGGACCGAGCAGTTCGGCCACAATGGCGACGAAGCCTCGTTCCACGACCGGCTGCGGCAGGATCCGAAGGCGAAGGCACCGTCGGCCGAAGCGCTGGAAGCGACCTATGCCCGCCATCTCGACCGGATGGCGCCGGTGTTCGACCGCATGTTCCGCAAGGCGCCGCAGTCGCCCGCCGCAGTCAAGCGCCTGCCACTGCCGCTCGAAGCCGGAATGACCTTCGGCTATTATCAAGCCCCGGCCGAAGTCGGCGCCGAGGGCGTCTATTATTACAGCGGCAACGGCATCCCCGACCGGATGCAGATGAATGCCGCGGCGCTGATCTTCCACGAACTCGTTCCCGGTCATCACGTCCATCTCGCGCGCCAGCAGGAAAATGCGAGGCTCCCCGAAATTCGCCGCAACATGCCTATCTCGACCGCGTTCAACGAAGGCTGGGCCGAATATGCCTCGGGCCTCGGCGAAGAGGCCGGACTGTTCGACAATCCCTATGATTATTACGGATTTCTGTCGCACCAGCGCTTCGTCGCGCAGCGGCTTGTTGTCGACACGGGGCTCAACGCGCTCGGCTGGACGCTCGATCAAGCGCACGCCTATATGAGCGCGAACACGCTCGAAAAGCCCGAACAGGTGACGAGCGACATCCTGCGCTATGCGACCGATTTGCCGGGACAGGCGCTATGCTATCGCTGGGGCTGTCTGAAATTCCGTGAACTGCGCGCAAAAGCCGAAGCGCAGCTCGGGCCAAAATTCGACCTCGCCGATTTCCACGAGGCGATCCTCGACCAGGGTTGCCTGCCCATTCCCGTACTTGAGGAAAGCCTCGACCAATGGGCGCGCGAGCAGGCCTTGGCCGACAGCTGAGCGACGATCCGACCTTCGATGAAAGCCAATGACATGACCGATATCACCGCCCCTTTGGCCTATCCCGCGACCGAGCAGCGCCCCGAGGCCGTCGAATTCGGCACCGTGCGCTATGACGACGCGTTTCGCTGGCTCGAAGAAGATGCGGATGCCGCCGTCGCCGAATGGCAGCGCGCGCAGGACACACTCGCCCAGGCCTATCTCGCGGCCCTGCCCGCGTCCGAAAGCTTTGGCGAGCGGATCGCCGCGATCGGCGAAACCGACGATGTCACAATCCCGACCTTCGCGGGAGGACGCTGGTTCAAACGCTATGTCCCCGATGGTCAGGATCTTGCGGTGGTGGAGGTCGGCGACAGCCCGACCGCGCCCGGCCGCCGCCTCATCGACCTCAACGCGATGCGAGCCGGCGAACCGTTGAGCCTCGGGGTCTTTTTGCCCTCGCCCGACGGTCGCAAGGCGATCTTTTCGTGGACCGCGGGCGGACGCGAAGAACCCGATCTTCAAATTCTCGATATCGACAGCGGCGAAGTGCTGGTCGACGGTGTTCCGCACCGCAAGCCCCAGAATTTCGCCTGGCTCCCCGACAGCAGCGGCTTCATTTACCTTGCGCTTGACGCTGCGCTGGCCGGGGAGCCTTCGCTCTATCGCGTCAATCTGGCCGATCCGGCCGCCGTGACCGCCGAAGACGTGGCCGTCGACCACCCCGTCGCGCGGCCGATCCTGTCCGCCGACCGCCGGCATATCATACTCGCGCTCGATCATCTGGCGCCGCGGCTCGACTATATCCTCGATACCGAGGGCGACGCGGGCTGGCAGCCGTTCCTGAAGGGCATTCCGGGCGTCTTTCGCGGCGACATACTGGGCGATCATTTCCTCGCGATCACCGACGACGGCGCGCCGCGCGGCCGGCTCGTTTCGATCCCGCTCGCGACGCCGACGCAGCGCGAGACGTGGAAGGAGATCGTACCGCCCTCTGACAATGTACTCGCGTTCGTGCTGGTAACGGGCGAGCGCGCGGTGTTGCTCGAATGGCTCGACACTTATTCGCGTCTGCGCGTGATCGGCAAAGACGGCAACTTCGAGGGTGAAATCGCCCTTCCCGGTCGCGGCATGGTGAACAGCTTTGGCGCGAACATGGTGCTGCCCACGATGATCGACCCTATGGCGCGCGGCGCCGATGGCGAAATATTGTTCGTCTTCTCCGCCTTCGATCGGGCGCCAGCGCTCTACAGCGCAAACCTGGCGACCGGCGAAGCGACGCGGTTGAGCGAACCCAAATACAAGCTCGACGTCCAGGTTCGCGACCTCGACTGCCGCAGCGCCGACGGCGCGCGCGTCCTCTATCATGTCGTCGCACGCGCCGACCTCGACCTGTCGCGGCCGCAACCGACGGTGATCACGGGCTATGGCGGCTTCAACGTGACGGTGGCGCCGGGCTGGCTCGGCACCCAATGGGCAGCGTGGATCGCCGCCGGCGGCGTCGTCGCGCTCGCGCATCTGCGCGGCGGCGGCGAGCATGGCACGCCCTGGTTCGAACAGGGCCGGATGAAGCTGAAGCAGAACAGCTTCAACGACGTGCATGCGATCGCCGAGGATCTGATCGCGCGCGGGATCACAGCATCCGACCGTCTGGGTGTGACCGGCGGCTCGAATGGCGGCGTCATGGCGTCCGCGGTCGCGGTGCAGCGCCCGGATCTGTATCGCGCGAGCATTCCGGTCGTGCCGATCACCGACGTACTCGCGCGCGTTCGCGATCCCGTCACGATGGTGTCCTCGCTCGATTATGGCGATCCGGCCGATCCGGAAATGGCCGTGGCGATCCATAGCTGGTCGCCCTATCAGAATGTGCGCGACGCGATGGCTTATCCGGCGTTGCTGATCGACTGTGGCGCAAACGATCCACGATGCCCGCCGTGGCACGGCCGCAAGTTCGCGGCGCGCGTGCAGCAGGCGTCGACGGGCGACCTTCCGATCCTGCTCCGCGTGCGCGCCGACGCCGGCCATGGCGCGGTCGGCAAGGCACAAAAGATCCGCATGTCGGCGGACAACCTGGCATTCTTTGCCGAACAGCTTGGACTCGAGACCTAGAAACACGCCAATTTCGCCGCGCGCCGAACAGTTTTGCACGTTCGGCTAAGCGGCGGGACCGGCCGAAGATTAGCCTGTGACCGAAAACCCGGTCGATCGATCAAGAATGATAAAATGTTGGGGAGTTCTGTATGACCAAATGGATCGCGATATTAATGGCCGGCACCGCCGCGCTTCCGGCGGCAGCCTATGCGCAAGACGCCGCTCGCGTTGCGTCCGACGAAAGCGCGGACAGCCGGCCGGGCGACATCATCGTCACGGCGCAGCGTTACGAACAGAAGCTGCAGGACGTCCCGCTGTCGATCAGCGTCATCGGAGCGGAAGAGCTTCAAGGCCGGGGCGTCACCGCGTTGACCGACCTCCAATATTCCGTACCGGGCCTTTCGATCTATGAAGTTGGCACCGGCAAGCAGAGCATCCAGCTCCGCGGCATTTCCACGTCGATCGGCTCGACGACCGTCGGCATCTATTATGACGAGACGCCGCTGTCGCTCGATACCACGGGCGATTCTTTCATGGTCCGCATGATCGACCTTGAGCGCGTCGAAATATTGCGCGGGCCGCAGGCGACCTTGTACGGCAATGGCTCGATGGGCGGCACGATCCGTTACATCCCCGCTGCACCCCGGCTCGACGCCGTAAGCGGGTCGGCCAACATCGAATATAATCAGACCCGCCACGGCGAGGCAGGATATAAGGCGGTCGGCGTCATCAACCTGCCACTGGTGACCGACGTGGCCGCCGTGCGCCTCGCCGCTGCCTATGAACGCACCGGCGGCTTCATCGACAATGCCGCGACGGGCGAAAAGGACATTAATCGCGCCGACATCTATACGGTTCGGGGCAGCCTGCTCGTCGAACCGACCGAAAATCTGTCGATCTCGCTGCTCGGTCTCTATCAGGAATCGAAGCAGGCCAGCCAGGACATCGGCACGGATTATCAGACGGTCATGGCCGTCCCCTCTCCGCTCAACGATCGCTACACGCTGGTCCAGGGCAAGGTGGGCTATGATCTGGGCTTTGCGGAACTCAGCGCTTCGGGCAGCTATATCGATCGCCGCAACTTCACGCAGTTCGATCTGTCGGCGCTGTTCGTGCCCTTGCTGACCCTGCCGCCGCCGTTCGGCCTGGGCTTGCCGGCCGGCCTGATCACCGAAGTCCCCACCCAGGCGACCACAGACTTCAAGGTTTGGAACAGCGAGCTTCGCCTGACGTCGCAAGGCGATGGCCCCTTCACCTGGCAGCTCGGCGTCGCGCATAACGACCTCAAGGTTCATCAGTTCGGCGGGACCGACACCGCCCCCGGCACGCTGCCTTTCGCGATTATCGAGAGCGAGGATCGCCGCCGCAGCAAGGCATGGACGATCTACGGCGAAGCAAGCTACGCCCTCACGCCGGAACTGCGCGCGACCGCCGGTGTGCGTTGGTTCAGCGAGAATAAGCAGCGGCTGATTACGGCCACGAACTTCGGCCTGACGTCGGTGGACCCCGGCGACAAGACTTATAAAACGGTCAACCCGCGCTTCAATCTGAGCTATGACTTCACGCCGGACTCGATGGTCTATGTCAACGTCGCCAAAGGTTTCCGTAGCGGCGGCTTCAACCAGACTTCGGCTGGCGGCGGCGTCATTACGGTTCCACCAACCTATAAACCGGACTCGATCTGGACCTATGAACTCGGTGCCAAGCACGCCTTTGCCGGAAACAAGCTGACGCTCGACGCCAGCGTCTATCGCAGCGAATGGTCGGATGTTCAGTCGAACAATTTCGCTCCCGGTAATGTCATCACCATCGTCAATAACTCGGGCCATGTGTCTGGCTGGGGCGTGGACCTGTCGGCCGCCGCGCGTCCCACGAGCGATCTGACACTGAGCGCGACCTATGGGTGGAACAATCTGAAGTTCGACGAGGCAACCGCCGACAAAGCGGTCGGCGATCCGGTCGACGCCGCGGTGCGCGAAAGCTGGTCGGCCTCGGCCGACTGGCGTCCCGCGCTGGCAGACGGTGTCAACGGCATCGTCCGGGTCGACTACCAGCATGCGAGCCGCGGCCAGTTCACGCTGCGCAACCTGAGCCCGGCCCTGATCGTCGAGCGGCCGGAACGCGATCTCGTCAACCTGCGCGTCGGCGCCGCGTTCGGCCCGGTCGAGGTCACGCTGTTCGCCAACAATCTGTTCAACGAGAATGCACCGGTCGTGGTCGGCCCCTTCGGCCTGATCCTCGAAAATGTCGAGCAACGCCCGCGCGTGATCGGCATCAGCGCCAGCGGACGATTCTAAATCAGATCGCAACGGTTGCAGCGTTTTCCCCATGCCGGAACGCTGCAACCGTATAAGCTAGAGGCGATGAACATTGTTTGAGGAAGGCGAGCGACAGCCATGACCAGTTTGGCCAGCACCGGCGTACCGCCCGGCAATGATACGGCCGGCAGTGCCAAGACAGCCGCCGAAAAGGCGCCCGCGTCGGCGTGGTACGCGCTCGCGATCCTGATCGGCACGACGCTGTTCGCCTTCGTGGATCGACAGATTATCAATCTGATCGCGCCATCGCTGCAAAGCGATCTGGGCATCAGCGACTTGCAACTGGGTATGTTGCAGGGGCTCGGCTTCGCCTTCTTCGCCAGCCTCGCCGCCTATCCGATCGGCTGGTTGTCCGACCGCTATGGCCGGCGCCTTGTGCTCGGCTGCTGCATCATGGTGTGGTCGATCTCGACCGCGGCCTGCGCATTCCAGACAAGCTTTGCGGGCATCTTCGCCGCCGCCGCCGGGATTGCCATCGGCGAGGCCGCGTTGACGCCGGTGATCTTCTCGATGCTGCCCGACCTGTTTCCCGAGCGGCAGCGCAACACGGCGAACTTCATTTTCTTTGCGGTCGCCTTGCTGGGCGCGGCACTCGGCCTGGCGCTGGGCGGCGTGACGCTCGACCTGCTCGCAAAGAACCATGATGCGTTGCCGGCGTTTTTTGCGAGCATGGAAAGCTGGCGCGTCGCACTGATCATCGTCGCCGCGCCCGGACCGCTGTTCGTCCTGCTGCTGACGACGATCCGGATGACGAGCAACAGCGGAAAAATTACCGCAGGCGCCGAGCCCGCTTTCGACAAGATCGTCCCCTTCCTGCGGGAGCATTGGCGCACAATCGCATGCATTTATGGTGCGATCTTTGCGTACAGTCTGCCTCTCGGCGCGGTGGGCGCCTGGCTGCCCGTCGCGATGCCGCGGGCTTTCGAGGGGATCGATGCGTCGTCGGTCGGCGTGCAACTCGGGATCGCGATGGGAATCGGATCGATCACCGGGCTGATCATGGCGCCGATCGGAATCAAGCTGCTACGCGGCGATCCGGACCTCAAGCCGCTGCGGACGGCGCGCTTCTATCTGACCGTCGCAATCCTGCCGACCTTCCTCATCCTGTTCGCATTGGAGCCGTGGCAAATCTATGCCGCCGTCGGTGTGCAGGTCGCGCTCCTGCTCGCGACCGGCGCGCTGATGCCCGGCGTCCTGCAGCAATTGTCGCCGCCGCACCTGCGTTCGCGCCTGCTTTCGCTGCTGGGCATTGCCGCCGCCATTTCGGGCGGGCTGGCACCGATGATGGTGGGCGCGATGTCCGGCCTGCTCGATCCGAACCGCGGCCTGATTACCGCGATGGTCATCGTCGGCCTGCCCGCGTGGATCGTCGCTGCGATCCTTATGTCGATGGCCCGGCGCCCCTTAATCAAGACGATCGCCGCGATCCGCGGCTGACAGGAGACAGAATGTGGTAACCGAAGTGATCGGCGGCGTGACCGTGGAAGATCCGTTCCGCTGGCTGGAGGATGATACGGACCCGAAGGTCGCCGAGTGGCAAAAGCAAGCCAATGCGACGACGGTCGAAGAACTGGCCTCCTCGCCCAATGCCGCCGCCGTTGCGGCCGCAGTCCGCGCGACCTTCGAAGACATCATCATGTGCACCGCGCCCGAGCGTTTCGGCGACAAATGGTTTCGCAAAATTCTGCCGCCGGGCGGCACGCAGGTCATGTTCGAAATATCGGACAGCGCGACCGGCAAGGGCCGTGTGCTTGTCGATCCCAGCGGCGACGGCGCCAATGCGATGATTTCGTCGACCTTCCCTTCGCCCGACGGATCGTTTCTGTTCGTCGGGATCGTCAACAACGGCATATACAGCTACCGGGTGATCGACGTCGCCGACGGCAGCGTCCTGCGCGACGATTTCGGGCAGTTCAGCAACATCGGCTTCTGCGCGTGGACGCCCGACAATCGGGGCTTCTTCTTCACCACCATGGCGATCACGACGAACGCCGACGGCCAGGTCATTGGACAAACCCAGGTCTGGTGGCAGCCGCTGGAAGGTGAAGCCGAACAACAACAGATCGAACTCGATCATCCCTCCGCCTTTCCGCTGATTTCGGAGGATGGCCGCTGGGCCGCGATCCGCACCAGCCAGGTCGCGCCTTGCCCGCGATGGCTTCGCCGGCTGGACGGCGGCGAATGGACGCCATTCCTGACCGACGAGACGGCGATGGTCAAAGGGACGATCGTTGGCGACGAATATTGGGCGATCACCGACGATGTATCGGGTTGGTGCCGCCTGGTCGCCATTCCGCTGGAGGGTTCGGGCGACCGGTCAAGCTGGCGCGAAATCCTGCCGGCACGGGAAGATCACAAGCTGCTGTCGATCTCGCAATGCGGCGACTATGTCGCGCTCTCGATCATCGAGTCCGGTATCATGCAGATGAAATCTATCGACCTCGACGGTGTCGATCGCGGCAATGTCGCACTGCCCGGCGATGGCGCCTTCGGCCTGTTCGGCCTCGGCTATATCATGGGGATCGCGATGCCGATCGTCGCCGCCGACGGCGACGGCTGCACATTTGTCCATAGCGGCTTCGACCGCAGCCCCGGCGTCTACCGCGCCGACCTGTCCAACCTGTCGATCGAGGAGCTGGAGGCGCCGGCGCATGTGCTGCCCGACCGCGACGTCCAGCGCTTCGAGGCCGAAGGGCCGAACGGGACGGTGTCCTGGTGGGCAATGCGCAAGGCATCGACCCCGCTCGACGGATCGGCGCCGACGATCGTGATGGGTTATGGCGGGTTCAACGCGCCCGAGATCCCGCATTATACGGCGATGGCCGCGGCCTGGACCGAACTGGGGGGCATTTGGGTCCACAGCCAGCTGCGCGGCGGCGGCGACCGCGACCGGGCGTTCTGGGAGGCCGGACGCATGCACCGCAAGCAGGGGACGTTCGACGATCTCTATGCGGTGATCGAGGATTTGCATGCGCGCGGCTTCGCGGTGCCCGAACGTACCGGCGTCTGGGGAACCTCGAACGGCGGCCTGCTGGTCGGTGCGGCGGTGTCGCAGCGCCCCGACCTGATCGGCGCTGCGGTCGCGCAGGTGCCGATCCTCGACCTGATGCAGATGCGCAAGGACCCGGCGACGCTCGGCATCGCGATGGCCGATTATGGCAATCCCGAAGACCCTGTCGATGCGCCCGTCCTCCACGCCTATTCGCCTTATCACAATGTGAAACCCGGCGTGGCCTATCCAGCGCTGCTGTGCGATGCGGGCGCCGACGATAATCTTTGCCCGCCCTGGCACAGCCGCAAGATGGTCGCGGCGGTCGAGGCAGCAAGCAGCTCGGGACGCCGCGCGCGAATCCGGGTGCGCGGCGGTGCGGGTCACAACCAGATGACGAGCGAGCTGCTGATCCAGCGCGACATCGAGGAGCTGACTTTTTTCTACGATGAGCTTGCCCGCCCTTAGGGCGGCCTCTCATCGACTTTCGTCACCGGACAAAAAGGTTTCGCCATCGTCGCGAAGTGTGTTCTCGGTCGCCCCAAACGCCCTCCAGCGCTTTGTAACGGAGCGAAAAGATGGGATGACAATCGCTCGAGAAGACAGGCAGGACGTGAACCCCGATGGCTGGACGCACACCCAAGAACACCGCCAGCGACTGGATCGACGCCGGGCAGCGGATGCTCGTTGACGAAGGCATCGCCAAGCTGAAGGTCGACCGGCTCGCCAGCCGGCTGGGCGTGTCGCGCGGCGGCTTTTATCATCATTTCAGCAGCCGCGACGAATTCCTCGACCAGCTTGTCGGGCATTGGGAGGCGACATGCCGCTTCCTGCCTGAGGAGCCCCCGCCCACCCGGCCTGCCGAGGCGATTGCGTGGTTCGACGGCGCGATCACGCGCCTCATCGGGTCGGATGGCTACGACTATCATTTCGATTTCGCGGTGCGCGAATGGGCTCGCGCCGATACGCGCATCGCATGGGCGATCGAGCGCGCCGATCGCGAGCGGATCGAAACCCTCCAGATATTTTTCGAAGCGATCGGTTATGGCGGCGAGCAGGCCGCAACGCGCGCCCGCGTCTTTTACTATCATCAGATAGGCTATCATGCGATCGGCGTCCGGCAGAGCATTCCCGAGCGCCGCCGGAATGCGGAGCATTACATCAACATTCTCTGCGGCGAGCAGGCCTTGGCCGAGGCGCGTGCGACATGGACGGCCCGCGCGGCCTGAACCGCCGGGCGGCGCCTTCTTGCAAGAAGCTGCCGCCCGACGCTCGTCCCAGGCCGCCGCTCAGAACCTCGCGTTCGCACTGATCCCGATCACGCGCGGGCGCTGTTCGATATTCTCAGCTATCGTGCCGAGCGGACCGATCAGGTTCGGTGCATCTTCATTGAACAGATTGTTCGCGAACAGCGCGACCTCGACCGGTCCCACTTCGACACCGACGCGCAGGTTGACGAGATCCCGGCCGGGCCGCCGGATGACCGGCGGGACGGCGAATGTACGCAAGGTGATCTGCGATGCGCCGGCGTGCTGATAGTCGATGCGGAAGATGCCGGTCATGCTGGCGGTCAGTTCGGGGCGGTAATCGAGCGACGCCGACCAAGATTTGCGCACGGCGCCGTCGACCGGATCGCCGACCGCCTTGTCGATCGTCGCCTTATCGAACTTGAGGTTGTTCCAGCCATAGGTGGCGGAGAGTGTCAGGTCGCGGGTCGGCCGCGCCATCGCCGACAGATCGACGCCCCAGCCCTGTACGTGACCCGAATTGGTGACCGCCGCGAGCACGGTCCCCGGCACGAAGGTATAGGACTGCACCTTCGACCATTCGTTTCGATAAACGCTGGCGTCGAGGGTCAGCTTGCCTTCGAAAAGCTGATGCTTGGTGCCAAGCTCATATGTCCAGATTTCGTCCGAGTCATAGGTCGGCGGGATGCCGGTGCCGGCCGACGTCGCGTTGAAGCCGCCGCTGCGGAAGCCCTTGGCGACATTCGCATAGACCATCGCGTTCGGCGAGAATTCATAGCTCAAGTTGAAGCGCGGATTGAGCGAGTCAAAGGTATCGTCGCCGATATCGACCTTCGACGCACCGAAGTTCGTGCTGTCGATGTCCGCCTTTTTGTGCTCGTTGAAATAGCGCAGGCCGACGATCGCCTTGAGCTGCGGGGTGAAGGCGTAATTGAGCTCGCCGTAAAAGGCATAGGATTTGTTGCGGTACAGCACGTCGGCCGACGAGAGTATGAGCGGTGCATCATTGGGTTCGGTGAACGCCTCCGAAAACTGATGCGATTTGGAATCGCGATACAGCGCCCCGACCTGCCAGCCGAGCGGCCCGTCGCTTTGCGAGGCCAGCCGGATTTCGCCGTTATAGATGCGGAAATCGGCGTCGTTCGCAAGGCCGACTCGGTCGATGAAGCCGGGCGGAAAACCCAGGAGCCCGAGAAAGGGAACATAGGCCCCCGACACGTCCGACGCGCCGCTGTTGTGGCGATCGATATAGCTTGCCGATGCGCTGAGCTGCGCGAAATCAAGGTCGTAACTCGCCTTGCCCTGGATCAGCGTATAAAGGTCGTTGATCGGTTGCGGCACCAGTGCCGCGGTCTGATAATCGACGCCGAAATCCTGATTGTCTTGCTTCGATTTCTGGTAAACTCCCATCAGCGACAGGCTGATCCGATCGGTGGGCTGCGCCAGCAGCGTACCGCGCAGCGTATAGATGTCGGCCGAATTAATGTCGTCCTCGCCCGTCGCGGCATTGTCGATGAAACCGCCGATCCGCTCATAGCCCGCCACCAGGCGCACCCCGAGCTTGTCGCTCGCGATGGGCAGGTTGAGCACGCCGACCGCCTTGTAATTGCTGTCACCATAACGGGTGGACGAATATTCGCCTTCGAACGACCCACTGATCGCGTCGAGCCGCGGCGCCGCGGGAATATAGCGGATCGTGCCGCCCATCGATCCCTGCCCATAAAGCGTCGCCTGCGGCCCGCGCAGCACCTCGACGCGCTCCATATCATAGAGGCGGACGTTCATCGGGTCGCCCTGCGTATCGAGCCCGAGAGGGGTTTCGTCGAGGTAGACCCCGACCGTCGACGAACCGATGGTCGTCGCCATCCCGCGCAGCTGAACGAACTGGCGGCTGACGCCGTACTCGAAGGTCGAAAGACCGGGTACCGAATATTGCAGATCCTTGAGGTCGGTCGTCCCGCGCGCGCGCAGTTCCTCGGCACCGATCGCGCTGATCGACAGCGGAACGTCCTGCAGACGCTGTTCATAACGCTGTGCGGTCACGATAATGTCGGTCGATTGCGCCTCGGGCGCATCGGACCCGTTCGCGTTCGCAGCAACCGGCAACAACGCTGTGCTGGCCATCAACGTCAGGAACAATCTGGTCATCGTCAAACTCCCCAATCTTTATTTTGTTTTGAGCGTTGCCGGCGATCAGCCCCGGTCAGCCGGCATATGTTTCGAGAACCAGGCCATCACCCGGGCGTTGAAATCGAAGATCGCGGGCATGGTGCGGACGCCATGTCCTTCGGTCGGATAGGTCAGAAGGACGCTTTCGATGCCCAGGCCCTGCAAGGCGCGGTGGAATTCGAGCGCTTGCCCCGGCGGCGTGATATGATCGAGTGCGCCGCAGATATTAAGCGTCGGGGTCTTCACGCGGCCCGCATGATGGACAGGGCTATGCGCGAAATATTTGCCCGTCGGATTGCTCACATGATCGTCCAGGAACATCTGACAGAAGGACGGGACATTGCAGGTGAAATGCTGGCTGACCCAATTGCCGATCGGCGCGACGGGCACGGACGCGGCGAAGCGCTGGTCCTGCGTGATCAGCCAGTTGCTGATATAGCCGCCATAGCTGCCGCCGGTGACGCCGATCCGCTTGGGATCGGCGATGCCCGCCTTTTCCAGCGCATCGAGCCCCGACAGATAATCATAGGTATCGGCGCCGCCCATATCGCCGAACACGTGCCGCGCGAACGCCTGCCCGCGCCCGCTCGATCCGCGGGGATTGGGCTGGAACAGCGCATAGCCCGCCGCGAGCGCCATTTGCGCGAAGGCTGAGCGGCCGATGTAGAGCGGGCGCGTATACCATACGGGACCGCCGTGGACCTGCATGATCAGCGGGTGCGGACCGTTCCCGGGCGGGGTGATCAGCCAGCCATGGATTTCGAGGCCGTCGGGCGCGGTCCACTGAAAATCGCGCGCGGTTCCGAGCGGGCGGACGATGGCATCGGTCTCGGGCGAGCCGAAGCGGCGGATCTCACGCTCGGTTCCGCCTTCGAAAGCGAACAAAGTCGGCGGCTCGAAGAAGGATTCCACCTGAAACAGGAAATCTGCGGGGCTGATGCCAAGCGGTGCGACTTCGGGAAACATCGTGCCCGAGGGCGTGCGTTCGCCGCCCTGCCAAAGCGTGGTGACGCTTTTGGTCACCGTGTCGAGAAGGCCGACGAGCGTGTTGGGCCCCTGCCCCGCGACGTACAACAGTTGATCGTCACCGCGCCAATGCAGTTGCACCACGTCGCCATTCAGCGCCGCGCCGCTATCGATCGCGCCGCTGGCGACATCGATAAGGCGCAGGTCGCCGGCAACGATGTTGCGGTCGCTGCACACCGCCTCGACCACCGCAACACTTTCGCCCGACGGTGAGACCGCGAGCCAGCCAAGCTGGTCCGCCGGCGTGAACAGCGCGCGTATGCCCCCGTCGATCCCGATCAGCCGCACATCTGCGGCGTACCATGCATCCTCCTCGGGCTGGTCGGAACAGATTGCGGCGATACCATGCTGCCCGCACCATGCGGCCTGCCAGATGTTGATTCCCGCAGGGGTTACGCAGCGCACGCTATCGGCGGCTAAATCGTAAAGCCACGCGCTGCGCCATGCCGCGGCCTCGGGCGCGCCCTCGATCGCGGGAGCCCAATCGGGTTGCCCGGCGCCGTCGGTATCGAGGCTGATCGCCATTGCGCCCTGTGCGCCGGCAAGGTCGGAGCCATAGCCGGCCACACTCAGCAAGATCGTCTTGCCGTCGGGCGACCATTGCAGCGCCTCGACGAAGCCATCGACTTCGGGCACGGCGCGATCGGTTCGACTCTCCAGATCGAACAGACGCAGGCGATTGATATGCGCCTGCTCGCGGTCGGACAGAAACGCGATGGTGCGGCCGTCGGGCGACCATTTCGGCGCGCTGTCCGATCGCGGGCCGTGGGTCAGCGTCTCTATCTCACCCGACACCAGATCGACCAGCACGAGCCGCGTCGTCGATCCACCGTCGCGCGACGCCAGGCCCTCCAGCGCGTCGCAAATCGACGCGGCGGCAACCACATGGCGCCCGTCGGGACTGACTGCGAGTTGGCTGAGCAAAGCCGCTTCGCCCGATCCGGGCCGGAGCCACGCGCGCGTCAGCTCTTCGGTTTGCTTGAACAGCGGATGATTACGCAGGTCCGCCTGCGCTGCGATATCGACGGTCATGCGCCCGGCTCCGCAGCCTTGAGGCCAATCTGGTCCATCACGAAAGCCAGCCATTCGCCGTTCCATCGCGCGGCGTCGGCCGGATCGTGCGCGCCATGCCCGGTGTCGCGCCAGACGCGCAGGTGGATCGGACGATCGCCTGCATTCGCTTCGTCGAGCCGCGCGGTGAATTTGCGGCCGTGGAACGGCATGCAGCCGAGATCCTTTTCGCCGAACACCTGATAGACGGCGGGATATTCGACCCCGTCGCGGACATTGTGATACGGCGACCAGCGGCGGATGCTGGCGGCGTGTTCGGGCTCTTTGGGATCGCCATAATCTTCGAAGAAAATTGCCCTGACCCCCGCGACCGCAGGCGTGTCGGGCAACGGCTCCATCATGTCGAAGATCGGCACGGTCGGCACCACGGCGCGCCAAAGATGCGGCTGTTGGACGATAGCCACCCCCGCCAGCAAGCCGCCGTTGCTGCCGCCCATGAACACCATCTTGCCGGGGACCGACACGCCATCGGCGATCAGCGCCTCGGCCACGGCCTCGAGATCGTCGAACGTGTTCTGCTTGTTGAACAGCCGGCCGCCGTCGTGCCAGGCTTTCCCATATTCGGCGCCGCCGCGCAGCGATGCCTGAACGAACACCCCGCCCGCTTCGATGAACGGAACATGCGTCGCGGGGAAAGACGGAAGCTGCGAAAGATTGAAACCGCCATAGGCATAGACGAGCGTCGGTTGGGGCGAGCCCGGATCGACATCCTTCCGGCGCACCACGAAATAGGGAATGCGCGTGCCGTCGCGGCTGGTCGCGAAACGGCGTTCGGCGGTGGCATCGCCGAGTTGATGCTTTGCTTCCCCGATCTGGCGGAGTTCGCCCGTTTCGGAATCATGGACGAACAGGACCGACGAGCGGGTAAAGGTCGTGTGCGTCAGCGCAAATATGTCGGTCGGACGCACCGCGCGCTCGGTGAGCATCGACTGCGACGAGCCCGGGTTTTCGAGCGGGAGCGTCTGGACGAGTTTTCCATCCAGATCGAACACGCGCACGCGCAGCGATACATCGACCAGATCGCCGACATAGAGCCGCCCGCCGACGACGCCCGCCCAACCGATAAAGCCCTCGCTCTCCGGCACCAGTTCGCGCCAGCTCTCCATGTCGCGCGAGCTGGCGGCCGGGATCGCGACCACGCGGCCACGCGGCACGTCATTATTGACGCGTGCAACATAGGTGTCGCCGTCGATCCAGCTGCCATCGCATTCGCCTTCGAACCCGTCGGGCAGAAACGGCGTCGCTTCCAATGTCTCCAGATCGACATGGACCAGGGCCACATGTTCGTGCGGTTCGGTCACCGCAACGCCGCGGCTCCCGTCGGGCGATATTTGCAGCGTCAGGCCCGAATGTTTGGCGGAGACAAGATGGTCGGGAAGCAAAACCGCTGCGCGTTCGGGCGCCCCTTCGGCAACCGGCACGAAGCGCAGTTCATGCACGCCGTCGGCATTCCGGCCGTCGATCCAGAAGCCGCTCTCGTCGGGAAGCCAGCCGGGCCGCGCGCCCGAATACATTATCGCCGCGGTATCGAGCAGATGCCGCCCGGTCGCGGTCTCATAGACCGACCATTTGCCCATCATGTCGCCGTCGACGCCCCATACGACCGCAACGAAACTACCCTCCGGCGATGGCTCCATGAAGGCGAGCATGACATTGCCGCCGCCGTTCGCTTCTGAGAGAAGGCGTTTCGACACGATCGTCCGTCCCGGACCCGCCGGTTCGGCGCTGGCGCGCAGCACCTGATCGTCACCATCCGCGACATAGCCGAACCACAAAGCGCCCCGCTTGCGCGGTACAAAATAGCCGCCGGCGTCGGCCAGTTGCAGCAGCCGGCCGTGTACCGGGGCATAATTGGGCGACGCCTCGGCCGCCGCGCGCGCGATCCGGTCGCGTTCCCATTGCCAGTCCAGCGCTTCGGGCGTGTCCTCCTGCAGATGCGCGAAGCGATCATCGAAGGTGATGCCGCCGATGGTTTTCTGAACAGGTTTGGCTAGCATGTAAGGGGTCTCCAAGATTTCAAAAACTGTAACGGGCGGGACACGCCGCACCATTCGCAAGCGGATAGAATCCTTCGGCGATCCGACAGATCACACCGACGCGCGCACTCAGGCGCCCTCTTCCACCCGTGCCTTGATGCTTTCGAGATAGGCTATGAGATGCGCGTCGGCGCCGGCGGTCATTTCGGCGAGGGTGGCGGCCACCCCGGCCTTTGCATCGCCGGCGGGCGCTTCGACCTGAAGCTGCGTATGGCAATCGATCGCATAACGCGTGCCGCCAGCCATTTCCTGGGCGTGATAGGTCGCATAGACACGCATACCGCCGGGGACCGAGAGGTAATCGGCCGCCGCGCTCAGGCGCCGGGCGGCGTCGTTGCGCTCGGTGATATGAACGATGCGTTCGTCGACGACACCATTCTGTTCGAAGCGCATGCGATAGCCGCCGAACACTGCGGCCGGATCGTCGATCGCCTCGATCGCTCCCAGCTCGCGAAACTTCTTTGCCTCGATATAGTCTTCGAGGATCGCGCGCCACACCACGTCGGGGGCTGCCGCGATGTCCATCGCAACATGATTGACCATCGTGACCGGAATCGGTTCCGCCATATTCTCACCTCTCTTTGACGACGCACCGGCCTAGTTGGCCGGCTTGTCCCGCTCCCCCATCGTTGGGGGCTGCTGGGAACAGATTATGGCGGCGGGTGGACGATCTCCATTCGATAACGTACAATAGTGTATAGTGATCGTCCAAATGACGGCGCGAGGAGATGCATGCATCAGATGAACGACGCCGCTCCGGCAGCACAGCTCCCGGTTTTGCCGACCAGCCGCGGGCGATCGAATCGCCGGGCGCTCGTCGCATCAGCGCGGCCGCGGCGCTTTCCAGTCGTCGCAAACAAGATGCCGACGGTCGTACTCGATCGCGAGATCCATAACTTCACTTATGAAGAGGATAGCCGGACATCCTATCCCGACGTTGAGACGCTGACCTCGCTGGGGGATCGTAACCATTTCCGTGTCGAAGGATCGGCGAACCAGGCATTCGGCTATTATGAATTTTGCGGGCTGGACGAGGGATTCTGCGTCGTGATCTGCGACGCCACCTATCTTGCGCCGCTGGCGATATCGATGGTGGCCGAGAATTTGGTGCGCGTCCGCATCGCCAGCGATGGCGACGGCGAATATGCGGCGGCAGAGGGCGAACTGCTCGACCTGAAAGGCCCAAGCGCTTCGATCATCATCGAGCCGCCGGGCCAGCCACCGGCCGAGGCCGTCTCCGCCGGTCATCATCTCGCCGTCGAAGTCTATGTCCATCGCGACATGCTCGCGCGCCTTTACGCCCGCGACGATCATGAACTGCCGGCGGTTCTGCAGGCTTTCATCACGGGCCATTTGGAGCATACCGTCGCGCGGCGCCTGCCGCTCAGCCCCCACCTTCTCCGCGCACTCGAAGATCTGCGCGGCTGCACGCTGGAAGGTCGCAGCCGGCGGCTGGTCATTCGGTCGAAAGCGATCGAGATTCTCTGCCACGCGTTCGAGGCACTCGCTCAAGATGAAAATGGCGATGCCGTCCCGGAAGCATCCCGGCTCGCGTCGAATGGCGTGCTGAAGGCGCAGCGATTGCTGGCCGAGAATTTCGTTAGCCCGCCGTCGCTCGACGACCTCGCGCATGAGGTGGGCATGAGCCGCAGCGGCCTGTGCGCAGCGTTCCGGCAGATCGTCGGGCAGTCGGTGTTCGACTATGTCGGCGACCTCCGGATGCAGCAGGCCCTCGCGATGCTCAATCAGCAGGATGCGACCATCGCCGAGGTCGCCTATGCCGTCGGTTACGGCCATCCGTCGAGCTTTTCGGTCGCGGTGCAACGGCGTTTCGGGACGACCGCCAGCGAACTTCGCCGCCGCGGACTACCGCCGGCCTGAGCCACCGAAAACGGGCGAGGGTCAGGCCGAGTGGCCGAGGGTCAGCGTCGGCGTCGTCGCACCTTCGGCGAAGAAGACGGGGCTGCGATCCTATGGACCGGTCAACATGCATTCATGCATGCATGCTTTGTGGTTCGACGAAAAATGTGACATGAGCGGGCCGAGGGCGGCAGTTTAACGATCGCCCCGGCAGCAGGAAATCGAACGCCCATGGTTGGACGCACGCCAAAGAATACGGTGCAGGACTGGATCGAGGCCGCGCAGCGCACCCTGGTCGACGAGGGGATCGCGGGCCTGAAGGTCGATCGCCTCGCCAATCGGCTGGGCGTGACGCGCGGCGGTTTCTATCATAATTTCAAGGACCGCGACGAATTCTTCGACCAGATTATCGCGCATTGGGAAGCGACGTGCCGCTTCCTGCCCGAAGAGGCACCCCCGCCGAAAGCAGGCGATGCGGTCGAATGGCTCGACCGCATGATCGCGCGGCTGATCGAGTCCGACGGATACGACTATCATTTCGATCTCGCGGTGCGCGAATGGGCGCGTGCCGACAAGCGCGCCGAATGGGCGGTCGAACGCGCCGACCGCGAACGGCTTGAGGTATTGCAGCGCTTCTTCGAGGCGCTCGGCTATGACGCAGATCACGCCGCGATCCGGGCACGCGTCTTCTATTACCACCAGATCGGC
Organism: Sphingopyxis selenitireducens; assembly: GCF_051550705.1. Lineage (NCBI taxonomy): Bacteria > Pseudomonadati > Pseudomonadota > Alphaproteobacteria > Sphingomonadales > Sphingopyxidaceae > Sphingopyxis > Sphingopyxis selenitireducens. Next base: position 497,719 of record NZ_JBPULG010000003.1, on the reverse strand, counting down.
TATTATGCGATCGGCGTCCGCCAGAGCATTCCCGAGCGCCGCAAGAATGCGCAGCTCTACATGGACATTCTCTGCGGCGAGGAAGCACTGTCCGCCGCGCGCGCCTCAGCTCAGAAGGCCCGCAAGCCCAAGGCGGCCTGAACCTGCGCCGCCAGCCCTCACGGGCCGCCCGCATCAGCGGGCGCCCTCCATCCCGAGCGCTTAAGCTGCGATGCTGGCATCTGCCTTTCTTTCTTCCAGCCAGCCATCAATCGTCTGTTCGAGGACCGGCAAGCTCACCGCACCCGCCGAAGCGAGCGCGTCGTTGAAGGCGCGAATGTCGAAGCGGGGGCCAAGCGCCGCCTCGGCGCGCGCGCGCAATTCGCGGAACTTCATATTGCCAAGCTGATATCCGAGCGCCTGCCCCGGCAATCCGACATAGCGGTCGACCTCGGCCTCGATCGTTTCGATCGGCATCGCCATATTTTCGCGGAAATAATCGATCGCGTGCGAGCGCGTCCATCGCTTGGCATGCAGGCCGGTATCGACGACGAGGCGCACCGCGCGCCACATCTCCATTTCGAGCCGCCCGTAACGCTTTTCGGGCGTGTCATAGAGGCCCATGTCCTCGCCCAGCCCCTCACTGTAGAGCGCCCAGCCCTCGAGGCATGCCGAATAATGCATCGCGCCATGGCGACGGAACGCGGGCAGATCGGTCAGTTCCTGGATCAGCGCGAGGTGCATCAAATGCCCCGGCCACGCTTCGTGAAGCGCGATCGGCAGGTGCATATAGCGGGGCAGCTTCGACGGGATCGAGGTGATCCAGTGAACGCCCGCGGCGCTGTTGTCGGCGGGATTGGGCTGCGCATAGGCGGGCGGCATCGCGGCGGCGATCGCCTCGGGAATGCTCTTCACGCCATAGGTCGCGCGCGGGATGCGGCCGAAGAATTCGGGAATCCGCGCGTCGATGCGCTTCGATAATATCTCGATTTCCTGCCGCAGTGCCTCGCCGCTTTCAAGAAGCTGGCTGTTGTCGCCCTGCAGCTGCCGCTTGAACCCCGCAAGGTCGCCGGCGAAGCCGCCGTCGGCTGCAACCGCCTCCATCTCGCCCGTGATGCGTTCGACCTCGGCAAGGCCGATCGCGTGGATGTCTTCGGGCGGCAGGTCGATGGTCGTATATTGGCGGATCAGGAAACGATAATGCCCCTCGCCGCCGACATCGCCGACACAATCGAGCGCATCGCGCGCGACCGGAAGCAGCACCTTCTCGAGAAAGAGCGCATAATTCATCAGCGCCGGCGCGATGGCTTTCGCGACCAGGGTCCGTCCTTCCTCGACGATGTCAGCAAAGGCCGCGCCGCGCGTCGCGAGTATCTTCAGCGGCCCGAAGAAGCTGTTGGCCTCGACGTCAACGGCCGCCTGTCCCTTCACGACACCCACCGCGCGTTCGATGACCAGCTTCGGATAGCGGATGCCGCGCTCGCGGCCTTGGGTCAGCGATTGCTGCACGCCTTCGAGCGCCGAGGGGACCTTGGCGAGGCGGTCGATATAGCGGCGCGCCTCATCGAGCGTCGCGATGCTCGTCATCGACGCCCAGCTCGCGAGCCCGAATTCGGGGCCGAGTGGATAGATGCTGGGGCGCAGATGCCCTTGCTGCGCGACGATATCGACGGTCTGCGCAAGCTCGCCGCGAAGAAGCATGAAGGTCGCGCGTTCGGTCTGCGACAGTGCATCGAAATCGATCGCGCCCAATTCGTCGAGCGCGGCCGACGCCCAGACGGCGCGGCGCTCATGATCGCCCGGCGCATCGCGCAGCAACAGGTCGCTGCGCGGGGTCAGTCCGGCAAGGATCGCTTCGGTCGGAAATTCGTCGCAACGGAAATCCCAATAGCGTTGGGCGAGCGCGTCGAGAGCAAGGCTGGGGGACGTCATGCTGTTTACTCCTTGATGCCGTCGGCAACGGCGCAGCGGCGCGGATCGGCGACCGCAGTGAATGTGTTCGAAGCTTCGTCGCGCGCGATCACCGAGAAACTGCCCATGTGAAAATCGTATCCGGGCTGCGCGCCGACGCGGACGCCGAGCTTGTGCAGGTCCTGAACGACGCCGGGCGCGAGCCGATCCTCGATCGCGACGAGCTGCCCGTCGGTCATCGGCAGCATGCGCGGCGCATCGACCGCGGCATAAGGATCGAGCTTGAAGTCGAGCAGATAGGCAAGAACCTGCGGCAGCGTGCAGTGGATGTTCCCCGGCGAGCCCGCCGAAAAGACCGGCTTGCCGTCCTTCAGCACCAACGTGTTGCCGATGATGCAACGCGCCTTCGCGCCCTTGATCAGCACCGTATCCATCGGGCTTTGCAGCGCGCCGAAGGTCGAATGGCTGCCGACCATCGGAATGCCGCCGATGACCTGCCCCGGAATGCCCGAGCCCTGCAGCGTGTCCATGAACTGGCACCAGTTTCCTTCGGCATCGACCACCGCGATCTCGCAGCTGCCGCTCGGCTGCTTTTCCTCATGATGGACGAGGCGCGGCTTGCCCGAGGGGCCCGCGGTCGCTGCCATAATGTCGCCTGTGCCGCCGGGGCCGTCGCCCGACAGGCGAATATGATCCGTCATATCGACCTTCGGCCGCGACCCGCGGATCAGCTTGGCGAGATGTTTGTGATAATCATCGTCGAGCACTTCGGCGCGCGGCACGTCATAAATATGGTCGTCGCGCGCATATTCCCAGTGCCGCTGCCCCTGACGCAGGGCGTGGCCCATCGCCCAGAAATGCTCGGCCGATCCCGGCGCCATGTCGCGGATGCCCAGATGCTTGAGCACGCCGAGTGCCACGCTCGAGAAAAAGCCCTGCGCCTGCGGGGGGCCAAGAAACAGGATTTCATATTCGTTGTAAGGAAAGCGCAGCGGCTCGACCCAGCGCGGCGGCGTCTCGGTCATATGCTCGAGCTTGACCTTCCAGCCGAGATCATTGCCCTTGGCGACGAACTTCTCGGCCCAGGGGCCGGTGATCATATAGTCGGGGCCGTTGTCGCGGACGCCGCGCAGCGTGTCGGCCATACCCGGCGGCGTGAAGATGTCGCCGACGTTCGGGAAATATCCGTTCGGCTGATAGAAATCGCGACCCTCGGGGAAATAGGTGATGAACTTCTCACCATAAATGTGCACGCCATATTCGAAGGTCGAGACCTCATGCCCGGTCTCGGCCCACCGCACCGCGTCGGCGCAAAGGTCGGCCCAGTCCTTGGTCGCGAACTTCGCGTGAATTTCCTTCAGCCCCGGCATGAAGCCCGGAATGATCGCCGACGGCGGCGAGGTCGCATAGCTGCCGAGCCCCGGCGGTACGGGCTTGAACGGCGACAGACCCGAGGGGTGCCCACCGAGGCTGTCGAGCTGATGAACCTTGCCCGTCTTCGCCTCATAATAGAGCATGGTGACGAGGCCCGCGTGGTTGGTCATGAACGGCTCAACCGCCGCCTGCACCATCGCGCCCGCGATCACCGCGTCGGCGGCATTACCGCCGCTGTTCAGTATCTTCATGATCGTCTCGGTGACGATCGCACTGTCAGACGTTACGGCCGCCTTCAATCCCGTCACCGGCGTCTTCGGCCCCGGGTTCACGATATAGCCTGAAAGGTCGGCCATAAGTCTCTCCTTTGATGATATGTTTTGGGCGCGCGTTTCAGAGCACGACGGTCTTGTTCCCGTTCTGGAAGATGCGGTGCTCGGCGTACCAGCGGACGGCGCGCGACAGCACCGATGCCTCGATGTCGCGGCCGATCGAGACCATTTCGTCGGCGGTGGTCCGGTGGCTGACGCGGCGCACATCCTGTTCGATGATCGGCCCTTCATCGAGATCGGCGGTGACGAAATGCGCGGTCGCCCCGATGATCTTCACGCCGCGCGTATGCGCCTGATGATAGGGTTTGGCGCCCTTGAAGCTCGGCAGGAAGCTGTGGTGAATGTTGATGCAGCGCCCCGCGAGCGCCTGCGAAAAATCGTCCGAGAGGATCTGCATATAGCGCGCAAGTACGGTCAGTTCGGCGCCGCTTTCTTCGATGATCGACAGGAAGCGCGCCTCCTGCGCCTCCTTCCCCTCGCTCATCGGCAAATGGTGATAGGTGAGGCCGTGCCACTCGGCTGTCTTGCGCATCGTCTCATGGTTCGACACCACGCCGACGATCTCGATCGGCAGCTGACCAATCTCCTTCTTGTGGATGATGTCGATCAGGCAATGGCCGAATTTCGACACCGCAAGCAGCACCGGCGTGCGCCGGGCAAGGTCGTGCAATTCCCATTCGAGCGCCAGTTCGGTCGCGACCGGCTCGACCACCTTCGCAAGCTCGTCGCGCCCGATCGGGCTCGTCAGCGCCATGCGCAGGAAAAAGCCGCCCGTGTCATCATCGCCATAAACCTCGGCCTCGCGAATGTCGCAGCCGCGCGCCGACAGTGTCGGCGCGACGGCCGCCATGATACCGGGCTTGTCGGGCGCACGGAATTTCAGAACGAGATTCGAGGTCGTCACAAATTGGCTCCTGAGATGGTCGCGCCGAGCAGCCGCGCGGCATAACCCGCCATCGACTGATCAAAGATCAGCCGGAAACGCGGCTGGCGGTCCTGATCGGGCCGGCGACTGATGAAAAATCCGGTGTCGGAAAAGGTCGATCGCTTCGCCGCACCGACGGGCATCGCTTCATCGGAAAAATCGAGTGGGCAATGCGCAGCGAGCGCTGAAGACGCTTTGGATCCACTCAGGTCGAAGGCCGCGCGAGCGTGGGTGATGTCGACCATCAGACCAAGGTTGCCCGCCGCCTCGGCGCAGTGCGTCCGGACGCGTTCGACATCGGCTTCGCCGCCCGTCACGAGCCATTCGCCGGGCGCCAGCCAGGCGATCGCGACAGGGCCGGGCTCAATCTCGCCAAGCACCGGCGGCGGCGCGATGCCGAGCGCGGTTTCGAACCAGGCATCGGGATCGGCGGCCAGAATCTGCAGCTTGGCAATGCCAAGCCTCGGGTCGGCCGTGAACCGCACACCCGCACCCTCGATCAACAAGTCCTCGGCAGCGGCGAGCGTCAACATGATTGCGCCTGTGTCAGCCATCGAGCTTTTCTCCCGCAGGGTCATAGAAGCGCGGATCGACGATGCGCGCCGGGCGCCCTTTGCCAAGATCCCAGACCTGAACCGTCTCGCCGATCCGCGCGGTGCCGCGCTCGATCAGCGCCATTGCGAGCGGACGACCGAGGGTCGGCGACTGGACCGAGGATGTGACCCAGCCCTGCGTCGCGCCAATCCCCTTGGTATCGGCCGCCAATATATGGGCCCCGCTCTCGAACATGCCGCCCGCATCAAGCGTTTCGAGGCCAACGAGCTGACGCCGATCGGCACGCAGCCCCTCGGGCGTCATCGTCGAGCGGCGGCCGACAAAATCGTCGGGTTTCTTCGCAACGGCCACGCCGAAGCCGACATCTTGCGGCATCGTGGTGCCGTCGGTGTCCGATCCGACGTGCAGGAAACCCTTTTCAATGCGCAGCGCCATCAGCGCCTCGACACCGAAGGGCGTGATCCCGTGCGGCGCGCCAGCCTGCATCATCGCATCCCACAGCGCGCGGCCAAAGCCCCACGGCACCGACACTTCGTAGGACAGTTCGCCCGAAAAGCTGACGCGCTGGATGCGCGCCGGGACGCCGCCAACTTGCCCCTCGCGATAGGTCATGTGCGGAAACGCCTCGCGCGACAGGTCAATATCGGTGCCGATCGCTTCGAGCACCGCGCGCGCCTTGGGCCCCGCGACATTCATCACCGCCCAACCGGTCGTCACATTCTCGACGAGCACCTTGAGGTCGGTCCATTCGCACTGCAGCCATTCCTGCAGCATATCGGCGATCGCCGCCGCATGGCCGCTGGTCGTGCCGACAAGGAAATGATCCTCGGCGATCTTGGCGAAAACGCCGTCGTCATAGATGATGCCATGCTCGCTGAGCATCAGGCCATAGCGGCAGCGCCCGACCTTGAGATTGCGGACGCCGTTCACATAGATACGCTGAAGGAACTCGGCGGCATCGGGGCCCTTCACTTCGATCTTGCCGAGCGGTGAGGCGTCGAACAGGCCGACCTGTGCGCGCACCGCGAGCACTTCGCGCGCGACCGCGGCATATTCGTCCTCGCCGGCGCGCGGAAAATAGGCGGGCCGCAGCCACGACCCGTAATTTTCCATCTTCGCACCCACCGCGAGCGCCGATGCATGCGCCGCGGCATGCGCGAGCGGCATCAGATTCTCGCCGACCGCGCGCCCGGCGAAACCGCCGATCGTCACCGGATCGAAGGGCGGACGGAATTTGGTCGTGCCGATCGCCTGCGGCGGCTTGCCGAGCAGGTTCGACAGCATGTGAATGCCCGTGACGTTCGAGGTCTTGCCCTGATCCGACGCCATACCGAGCGTCGTGTAACGCTTGAGATGTTCGACCGAGCGGAAATTCTCGCGCGCGGCGATCTGCACGTCGCCCGCGGTCACATCATTCTGGAAATCGACCCACGCCGTGCCCGCGCGCGCATCGCCATCTGCGAAATGGAGCGTCGGCCCGACCGCTGCCGGGAACGGCGCCTCTACCGCATCACCCTGCCCGGCCGCGCGGCCGCTGGCGAGCGCGATGTCGAGATCGAAGATGCCAGCCGCTGCGCCGACATTGACCGCCGCCTGCACCGACTTGCCCGGCAGGAACGCCTCCAGCGAGGCATGGAAGGCCAGCGAACCGCCCGACTGCGAATGGAGATGCACAGCGGGATTCCAACCGTTCGACATCAATATGGTGTCGCAGGCGATCGTCTCGCTCGCCTTTCCATCGGCGATATGCGCAACGACCACACCGCTGACGCGGCGACGGCCCTTCGCCTTGATCGGCGCGCTGTCCATGATCGTGCGGATACCGCGCGCCGTAGCGCCCTGCGTCACTTCGCCACCCTTGGTGCGACTATCGACGATCGCCGCGATTTCGACGCCCGCATCATGGAGCGTGAAGGCGGCATGATAGGCGCTGTCGTTGTTCGTCGCGACAACAACGCGGCGCCCCGGTGCGACGCCATAGCGCAGCGCATAGGTCTGCGCGGCCGATGCCAGCATCACGCCGGGAAGGTCGTTACCGGAAAAGGCAATGGGCCGCTCGAAAGCTCCCGTCGCAAGGATGACGCGCTTCGTCCGCACTTTCCAAAGGCGCTGGCGCGGACCGCTGCGCTGCGACGGGGGCAGATGATCGGTTATCCGCTCGCACAGACCGACAAGCTGGTGATCGTAGAAGCCAAAGGCCATCGTCCGGTTCATCACCGTCACATTCGGCATGCCCGACAGCGCGGCCAACATCCGGTCGCGCCATGCGATGGCAGCCAGACCTTCGATGTCGGACGGCTCCGAGAGCAAACCGCCGCCCAGTTCGACGTCGGCCTCGACCAGCAGCACCTTCTCGCCGCCTTTCGCCGCCGCGATGGCAGCCGACAGACCCGCCGCGCCCGATCCAACGACCATGATGTCGGTGTGTGCGAAACGATGGTGATAGCTGTCGGGATCGACGCCTTCGGGCGCATTGCCAAGGCCCGCCGCCTTACGGATCGCAGGCTCGAACCAGTGCCAGTTCGGCCACATGAAAGTCTTGTAATAGAAGGCGGCCGGGATGAAGCGCTTGAACAGGCTGTTCACCGCGAGCCAGTCGAACTCGGCGCTCGGCTTCGCATTGACCGGGTTCGCGACCAGCCCTTCGTAAAGCTCGATCTGCGTCGCCTTGACGTTGGGAACCGCGACCGCGCCCGCCTCCAGCTGGATGATCGCATTCGGCTCTTCGAGCCCCGCCGCCAGCAGCCCGCGCGGGCGGTGATATTTGAAACTGCGGCCGATGATCGAAACGCCGTTCGCCATCAGCGCGGAGGCAAGCGTATCGCCGACATGGCCGTGCAGCGTCCGCCCTGCCCATTGGAATGCGATCCGCTGGCCGCGGTCGACGCGGCCGGCCGTCTTCAGGCGCCAGCCGGTCATATGACGCCTCCCTGCGTCGCGGCGGGAGCCTCGCTCACACCGCTCTCGCCCGCTTCGGGACAGGCTTCACCCATCCTGTAAGTGACGCGAAACTGGTGCGTGACGGTATCGCGCGCGGCATTGAACCAGCGGCGGCAACCGGCGCTGTGGAACCAGCGTTCACGATGCTCGCCTTTCGGATTTTCGCGATAGAAGAGATAGTCGGCCCATTCGGCATCCGAAACCCGGTCATGTGGCCCCGGCCGCTCGATATGGCTTTCGCCGCCACAGCGGAATTCGATCTCCGCGCGCGGGCCGCAAAAGGGACAGTCGATCAGCAACATTTCTGGATATCCCCTAGTGCGCGATGCCAGAGGCCGAGGCCTCGTCGATCATCGCCCCGCTCTCGAATCGTTCGACGCCGAAGGCGTTCGCGAGCGGGTGCGACTTGCCCGTCGCCATGACGTGCGCGAGGCACCAACCGCCCGCCGGCACCGCCTTGAACCCGCCGGTGCCCCAACCGCCATTGATGTAGAGCCCGCCCACCGACGTTGGGCCGATGATCGGCGTCGAGTCATGGACGACATCGACGATCCCCGCCCATTGACGCAGGAAACGCATGCGCGAGAATTGCGGGAAGAGTTCGAGCACCCCGGCGGCGGCGCGCTCCATCCACGGCAGATTGCCGCGCTGCGCATAGGATAGATAGAGATCAAGCCCGGCGCCGAGCACCAGCTCGCCCTTGTCCGACTGGCTCAGATAAGTGCCCGTCGCGGGCGACAGGATCACCGTGTCGAGGCACGGCTTCACCGGCTCCGACACGAAAGCCTGCAGCGCATAGGAACTGATCGGCAGCCGCAGTCCCGCCTTTGCGGCGAGCACCGAACTATGCCCCGCGACCGCCATGCCGATGCGGTCCGAGCGGATCGTGCCATGGCTGGTCTCGACCCCGCGCACCTGTCCGCCCTCGATGATGAAGTCCTGCACTTCGCAATTCTGGATGATGTCGACGCCGAGCGCCGACGCCGCGCGGGCATAGCCCCAGGCGACCGCATCGTGCCGCGCCGATCCGCCGCGCGGCTGATTCACGCCGCCGAGGACGGGAAAGCGCGGGTTGGGGTTGAGCCCCGGGATATTCGCGTAAACGCTCGCCCCATCATGATATTCGGCGTCGATGCCATTGAGCAGCATCGCATTCGCCGAGCGCCGCGCCATTTCGACGCCATGCCGGTCGTGCGCGAGCGTCCACATGCCGCGCTGCGAGAACATGATGTTGTAATTCAGCTCGTCGGTCAGCTTTTCGTAAAGCTGAACCGAAAATTCGTAAAAGGCGGCCGATTCCGGGAAGAAATAGTTCGAGCGGATGATCGTCGTATTGCGGCCGGTGTTGCCGCCGCCAATCCATCCGCGCTCGATCAGCGCCACATTGGTGAGGCCGTGGTTCTTCGCGAGATAATAGGCGGTCGCGAGGCCATGCCCGCCGCCGCCGATAACGATCGCGTCATAATGCGCCTTGGGCGTCGGGTCGCGCCACGCCGGCTCCCAGCCGCGTTGACCGTTCAATCCCTCACGCAAAAGCGACAGCGCTGAGTAGCGTCTCGTCAAGACTCACCTTCCTCTCACCATTTAGATACACATATGTATGCAAATACGCAATAGCGATTCTGACGGAAAATCATATCGGGGCCGCACGCGGAAATCGGCGAGGAATTGAGAATAAGTGACAAAATATCTTGCCGAACGCCCTTAAGCGCATTCAGGAGGCCGGGGAATTTCCGAACGGAGACATGCACTTTTATTTAATTCATATATGTATATATATGCCTTGTCCGGCTGCTCTTATGCTTCGCCGGGCGTAGCAAGGAGAGGGTTATGGCTGCGCGCATCATCGACGGAAAACAGCGGGCAATCGCCCTGCGCCGCGACATTGCGATCGGTGTCGAACATCTCCGGGACGAAACCGGAATCACCCCCAAGCTGGTCACGGTGCTGATCGGCGACGATCCAGCCAGCGCGATCTACGTCCGCCGCAAAGGGGAGCAAGCTGCGGCGGTCGGGATGCAGACCGAAAGCCACCGGCTGTGCGAAACGATTTCACAGACCGATTTGCTATCCCTGATCGACGCGCTCAATCGCGACGAGACCGTGCACGGAATATTGGTTCAGCTGCCGCTTCCTCCGCACATCGACAAGGCCGCAGTGCTGCGCGCCGTCGAGCCCGCCAAGGATGTTGACGGATTTCACCCGATAAACGTCGGCCTGCTCGCAAGCGACAGCGACGCCGCCGCCGCCGACCGCATCGTTCCATGCACGCCAAAGGGCTGCATGATGTTGCTGGTCGACGAACTCGGATCGCTCGAGGGCCTGAACGCCGTCGTTGTCGGGTGCTCCAATATCGTCGGCCGCCCGATGGCACAGTTACTTCTGCAGGCGCGATGCACCGTGTCGATCGCCCATATCCATACGCGAGACCTGCCCGAGTTGGTCGCCGATGCCGACATATTGGTGAGCGCTGCGGGCGCGCCGGGGTTGATCAAAGGGGCGTGGATCAAGCACGGTGCGGTCGTCATCGACGTCGGGATCAATCGCGTGCCGACCGAAGACGGCCGCGGATCGCGGATCGTCGGCGACGTCTGCTTCGACGAAGCGAAAGCGCGCGCGTCGGCGATCACTCCCGTTCCGGGCGGCGTCGGGCCGATGACCATCGCGTGCCTGCTGGAAAACACGCTGCGCGCGGCCATATCCGCGAGCGCGCGCCACATGTCCGAAACCTGGGCGACGCGCGACCGGCTATCGCAGTTCGCTTTACCCTCGCGGCATCCGCAACAACAATATGTATCTGAATATTAATTCGACCGGACAGGTGGGAATGGCGCCATTTCATGAAATCAGCGCGTATATTGCGGAGCCTCTCCCGCATGATTCGAGCAACCATGTCGATCGAGCCATCGATATCTTCGGTGCGAGCATCTGTTAGCCGCCGGCCTTCGAGCTATCGCTGTTGGTTGAGTTCCAGCTTGCTTACCCCTTTTGGCATTCTTCCGGCAGGACCACAGAATTTGAATCGGAGTTGCTCGATCGGAAATTGCGAAATTGCGAGATAATCAGTGAGCCAATATAAGATTGGCGAGACCCTTAAACCAAGGCTCCAGAGCCCCAGAGGTAGACTTTGGAGCCATATAAACTCGCGCATCATCATGTTGAAAATAAACAGATTTTTCTTGGCAGTATAGGCGGCACCATTTTCGAGCGATTGCCGGCCGCAGAGCCCCACACACCGTCACTTTTCTGCCCGTTCCGGCACATATGCCGGGCGGAGCACACGGCCGGCCATCAAGCCCTCGCCAACGGCTTGCCCGCACGTTTCCGATGTGCGACGCAGCTCCCCCATGCAGACCCGCCTTGTCGAATATTTCCTTGCCCTCCACCGCGAACGGCATTTCGGCCGGGCGGCGGCGAGCTGCAACGTGTCGCAACCGACCCTTTCGGCAGGGATCGCGACGCTCGAGGGACAGCTCGGCAAGCGGCTGATCGTCCGCGACCGCAAATATGCCGGACTGACGCCCGAAGGTGAGGCGATCCTGCCATGGGCACGGCAGCTGGTCGCCGCCGCCGATGCGCTCGAACAGATCGCCGGCACCACGCACGGGCCGCTGAAAGGCGAACTGCGGCTCGGCGCGATTCCGGCATCGATGCCCGCGACCGGCTTTCTGATCGAGGCGATCCGGGCGCGCTTCCCCGATCTCAATGTCCAGGTGCGCGCCCTGACCTCGCGCCAGATCGAACGCGAACTGGCGGCCTTCGAACTCGACGCCGGGGTCACCTACCTCGATTTCGAGCCGCCCGCGCATGCGCTCGCCGTGCCGCTCTACAGCGAACGCAGCCAGCTGGTCAGCGCGAAGGACGGCATCGCGGTACCAGAACGGCCCGACTGGCCCGACCTCGCGCGCCTGCCGCTCTGCCTGCTGCATCAGGGGATGCAGAACCGCCGCATCCTCGACGCTCACCTCGCCGCGCTGGGGCTCGCGCTACGGCCGATCGTCACCGCCGACAGCTATATCGCGCTGCTCGCCATCGTCCGGCAGGGGCATCTCTGCTCGATCATGCCCGACAATCATGCGCTGTTGCTGCAAGGGCTCGATTGGGCGCAGGTCACGCCGCTACCCGAAACGGGCGAAGCCAACCGGATCGGCGTCATCGTCTCCGACCGCACACCGATGAGCCCGCTCGCGCAAAGCGTCCTCGCCGTCGCACGCGAGTTGCGGCTCCCGCAGGGTTATCGGCTCGGCTAAACACCTGCCCGCCGCTGGCACCACGGCAGGTGAAGCATGATAGACAAAATCTATCAAACATGGCGCAGATCGATTTGACCTGCGTACGCCTCTGCGCCACTGAATTTCCTGAAAAGGATGGCGTGCATGGGATTGGAAGAAGCAAAGGCGTTCGTTGACGACTGGGTGCAGCGCGAAGGCGCCGGGCGCGACCAGCTGCTGCCGCTACTGCATGCCGTGCAGGACGAGATAGGATATATCGATGACACGCTCGTCCCCGCCATCGCGGCGGCGCTGAATCTCAGCCGCGCCGACGTCCACGGCGTCCTCACCTTCTATCACGACTATCGCCGCCAGCCCGCAGGGCGCCACATCGTGAAACTGTGCCGCGCCGAAAGCTGTCAGGCGCGCGGCGGCGCAGCGATCGAAGCCGCGGCGGCCGAGCGGCTTGGCGTCGCGATGGGGGAGACGCGCCGCGACGGGCAGGTCACGCTGGAACCCGTCTATTGCCTCGGCCTGTGCGCGATCGGCCCCAACGCGCTGGTCGATGGCCGCCCGGTCGCGCGGATCGACGCGGCGACGCTCGACCGCATCGCCATCGAGATCGCGGCATGACGCGCGTCTTCATCAGCCGCGACATGGCGTCGGTCGCGCTCGGCGCCGACGATCTCGCGCGCGCCTTCGCCGATGCCGGCTGCGAGGTCGTCCGCACCGGATCGCGCGGGCTGTTCAGCATCGAACCGCTGGTCGAAGTCGAAACCGCCGAAGGCCGCATCGGCTACGGACCGGTTGGCCCCGGCGATGTCCGCGCTATCCTCGACGGCACCCACCCGAACCGCCTCGGCGATGTCGCCGCCCTGCCCTTCTTCGCCGCGCAACAACGCTTCACCTTCGCCCGCTGCGGCATCGTCGATCCGCTGGGCCTCGCCGACTATGCTGCGCACGGCGGCTGGACCGGCCTCGACATCGCGCGCTCGGCCGAACCGCAGGCCGTCGTCGACACCGTCAAGGCGAGCGGCCTGCGCGGGCGCGGCGGCGCGGGCTTTCCGACCGGAATCAAGTGGCAGACGGTGCTCGATGCGCCCGGCCAAAAAGAGGAGGGCGGCCCGAAATATATCGTCTGCAACGCCGATGAGGGCGACAGCGGCACCTTCGCCGACCGCATGCTGATGGAGGGCGATCCCTTTTGCCTGATCGAGGGCATGGCGATCGCCGCCCACGCGGTCGGGGCCAGCCACGGCTATATCTATATCCGCAGCGAATATCCGTATGCGATCCGGACGATGCGCGACGCGATCGCGCTATCGGCGGGCCGCATCGCACCCTTCACGCTCGAAGTCCGCGCCGGCGCCGGCGCCTATGTCTGCGGCGAGGAAACCGCACTACTCGACAGCATCGAGGGCAAGCGCGGTCAGGTCCGCGCCAAGCCGCCGCTTCCCGCGCTCGCGGGCCTGTTCGGCAAGCCGACGGTAATCAACAATGTGCTGAGCCTCGCCGCCGTCCCCTTCATCCTGTCCGAAGGTGCGGAAGCCTATGCGACCGTCGGTTTCGGCCGTTCGCGGGGGACGATGCCCGTCCAGCTTGCCGGCAATGTGAAGCATGGCGGATTGTTCGAGGTCGGATTTGGTATCACGCTCGGCGAACTGGTGAACGACATCGGCGGCGGCACCGCCAGCGGCCGCCCGGTACGCGCGGTACAGGTCGGCGGGCCATTGGGCGCCTATTTCCCGCCATCGATGTTCGACCTGCCTTTCGACTATGAAGCCTTTGCGGCGGCGGGCGGGCTGATCGGTCATGCCGGGATCACCGTCTTCGACGACAGCGTCGACATGGCGCATATGGCGCGCTTCGCGATGGAATTTTGCGCGGTCGAGAGCTGCGGAAAATGCACACCATGCCGGATCGGATCGACGCGCGGGGTCGAGATTGTCGACCGGATTATCGCGACGCGGACAAACGAGCCGGTGCGCCCTGTGGCGAATGACGGGACGCTCGGCAAGGCACTTTATTCGCGCGCGCCCGACCGCATCGACGTCAGCCTCGGCGCCCAAACCGCGCTGCTGCGCGACCTCTGCGACACGATGAAATATGGATCGCTCTGCGCGCTCGGCGGTTTTACCCCTTATCCGGTACTGAGCGCGCTGGATTATTTTCCCGAAGACTTTGGTGCCCCCGCATCGGTCACCGAAGCAGCGGAGTAGGAACATGGGCTTCACCCGCGAAACCGACCATGGCACGCCGCCCGCTCTCGCGACGGGCAAGCATGTTACGCTGACGATCGACGGCGAAAGCGTCACCCTGCCCGAAGGCACGTCGATCATGCGCGCCGCGTCATTGACCGGCACCGCGATCCCGAAACTCTGCGCGAGCGACAATCTGGAAAGCTTCGGTTCGTGCCGCCTCTGCCTCGTCGAGGTCGAGGGCCGCGCCGGCTATCCCGCCAGCTGCACGACACCGATTGCCGAAGGCATGGCAGTGCGGACCCAGACCGACCGGCTGAAACAGCTGCGCCGCGGGGTGATGGAGCTTTATATCTCCGACCACCCGCTCGACTGCCTGACCTGCGCCGCCAACGGCGATTGCGAATTGCAGGATCAGGCGGGCGCGGTGGGCCTCCGCGATGTCCGCTACGGCTATGACGGCGCAACCAACATGGGGCAGCCGAAGGACCAGTCGAACCCCTATTTCGATTTCGACCCGTCGAAATGCATCGCCTGCTCGCGCTGCGTCCGCGCCTGCGACGAGGTGCAGGGAACATTCGCACTCACGATCGAGGGCATGGGCTTCGGATCGAAGGTCGCCGCGTCGCAAGATGATGATTTCCTCGCGTCCGAATGCGTCTCGTGCGGCGCCTGCGTGCAAGCGTGCCCGACCGCGAGCCTGATCGAGAAGAAGGTCGTCGAAACCGGCACCCCCGACCGCGCGGTGGTCACCACCTGCGCCTATTGCGGCGTCGGCTGCACCTTCCGCGCCGAGATGCGGGGCGAGGAACTCGTCCGCATGGTGCCGTGGAAGGACGGCAAGGCGAACCGCGGCCACAGCTGCGTCAAGGGCCGCTTCGCCTGGGGGTATGCGCAGCATCAGGAACGCATATTAAACCCGATGATCCGCGCCAGCGTCGATCAGCCGTGGCGCGAAGTCAGCTGGGATGAAGCGATCGCCCACACCGCCAGCGAATTTCGCCGCATTCAGGAACAATATGGCCGCCTCTCGGTCGGCGGCATCACCTCCAGCCGCTGCACCAATGAGGAAACCTTCCTCGTCCAGAAGATGATCCGGCAGGGCTTCGGCAACAACAATGTCGATACCTGCGCGCGCGTCTGCCACTCGCCGACCGGCTATGGACTGAAGACCACCTTCGGCACCTCGGCGGGAACACAGGATTTCGACAGCGTCGAACAAAGCGACGTCATCCTCGTCATCGGCGCCAACCCGACCGACGCGCACCCGGTCTTTGGCAGCCGCATGAAACAGCGATTGCGGCAGGGCGCGAAGCTGATCGTGATCGACCCGCGCCGGATCGATCTGGTGAAGTCCCCGCATGTCGAGGCCGAACATCATCTGCCGCTGCGCCCCGGCACCAACGTCGCCCTCCTGACCGCGATGGCGCATGTCGTAGTGACCGAGAAACTCTATGACGAAGCCTTCATTCGCGCACGCTGCGACTGGGAAGAATTTCAGGATTGGGCCGATTTCGTGTCGGAAGCCGCGCGCTCGCCCGAAGCGATCGAGCCGCTGACCGGCGTCGCCGCCGCCGATCTGCGCGCCGCCGCGCGCCTCTATGCCACCGGTGGCAATGCCGCCATCTATTATGGCCTCGGCGTCACCGAACATAGTCAGGGCTCATCGACCGTGATGGCGATCGCCAACCTCGCGATGGCGACGGGCAATATCGGGCGCGAAGGCGTCGGCGTGAACCCGCTGCGCGGCCAGAATAATGTTCAGGGTGCGTGCGACATGGGCAGCTTTCCGCACGAATTCTCGGGCTATCGCCATGTCTCCGATGACAATGCCCGCGCGATGTTCGAAAGCGCGTGGGGCGTCAAACTCGACCATGAGCCGGGGCTGCGCATTCCCAACATGCTCGACGCCGCGACCGACGGGACGTTCAAGGGCCTGTTTATTCAGGGCGAGGATATCCTCCAGTCCGACCCCAACACCCGCCACGTCGCGGCGGGGCTCGCGGCGATGGAATGCGTCGTCGTGCAGGATCTGTTCCTCAACGAAACCGCCAATTACGCGCATGTCTTCCTGCCCGGGTCGACCTTTCTCGAAAAGGACGGCACCTTCACCAACGCCGAACGCCGCATTCAGATGGTGCGCAAGGTGATGGCGCCCTTGAACGGCTATGCCGACTGGGAGATCGTCCAGCGCGTCGCGAATGCGCTGGGGCTCGGCTGGGACTATACGCATCCCTCGGAAATCATGGACGAGATTGCGGCGCTGACCCCGACCTTCGCCGGCGTCCATTATGACCGGCTCGATGCCGAAGGATCGCTGCAATGGCCCGCGAACGACGCCGCACCCGATGGCACGCCGACGATGCACATCGACGGTTTCGTGCGCGGCAAGGGCAAGTTTGTCGTCACCGACTATGTCCCGACCGACGAAAAGACCGGGCCGCGCTTCCCGCTCTTGCTCACCACCGGCCGCATCCTCAGCCATTATAACGTCGGCGCGCAGACGCGGCGCACCGCGAACACCGCCTGGCACCCCGAGGACCGGCTGGAAATCCACCCCAGCGACGCCGAAAATCGCGGGATCAAGGATGGCGACTGGGTAGGCCTCAGGAGCCGCGCGGGCGAAACGACCCTGCGCGCGTTAATCACCGAACGCGTCGCGCCCGGCGTCGTCTATACGACCTTCCACCACCCCGACACGCAGGCGAATGTCATCACGACCGATTATTCGGACTGGGCGACCAATTGTCCCGAGTATAAGGTGACTGCGGTGCAGGTCGGCCTTTCGAACGGCCCGTCGGACTGGCAGGAGGATTATGCCGATCACGCGCGACAGAGCCGACGCGTCCTTCCGGTCGAAGCGGCGGAATAGATAACGATGGCGCATGACGAGGACGGCGTGATGTCGACGGGCGACCGGCTCATCTACATGGCGAACCAGATCGCCCGCAATCTGGCGAGCGAGGGGTCGGATCAGGCGGCGGCGATGGTCGCCGATCATATCCGCAGCTTCTGGGACCCTGCGATGCGCGCCCGGATCAGCCTTCTGGCGGCCGAACGGCCCGATGCCCTGTCGCCGATCGCGGCCGCCGCGATTGCGCGGATCGGACAATTTTGACCGCAAACCGGACCCCACTACAGCGCATCGCACGCAACGGCGCCCGCGAGACCATCGCGCGCGAACTGGCCGAGGAAGTGCCGATCGCGCTCGAATTTAACGGCATCGGCTATGCGGTGTTGATGGCGACCCCGACCGATCTGGAGGATCTGGTCGCAGGATTTCTGCTCGCCGAGCGGCTTCAGCAACGAAGCGACAGCACAGTCGCCGTCGCGCTCCACCCAGCCGAGGACGGGATCGTCGCGCGCGCCAGCCTGCCCGCCGAACAGGCACGCGGATTGCTCGACCGTGTCCGCCACCGCGCGTCGGACTCCTCGTGCGGGATGTGCGGTATCGAAAATATCGCGCAGGCAATGCGGCCGCTGCCGCGCGTGACGTCGGCGACGCTGGCGAGCGACGCCGCCATTTTCCATGCGCTGGGCGCGCTCGGCGTCCATCAACGGCTTAATGCGCGCACCGGGGCGGTCCATGCTGCGGCGCTGGTCGCGGCGGATGGCAGCATCCGCCTCGTCCGCGAAGATGTCGGCCGCCACAATGCATTCGACAAGCTGATCGGCGCGATGCGCCGCGCGGCGCTCAATTGGGATGGCGGCTTTGCGTTGCTCACCTCGCGCTGTTCCTTCGAACTTGTCGAAAAGGCGGCGCTGGCCGATTGCCCGATGCTGGTGACGATTTCGGCGCCAACGCGGCTCGCCGTCGAGCGCGCGGCCAGCGCCGGCCTCGCGCTTCGCGTCCTCGCACGCCCCGACGCCCTGCTCGCGAGCGATGCCTAGGGTGCGCATCGCGGGCGTGGTTCTGGCGGGCGGACAGTCGCGCCGCTTCGGGTCCGACAAGGCCGAAGAAAATTTCGGGGGCCGCTCGCTTCTCGACTGGTCGCTCGCGGCGCTCGAACCCCATGTCAAGCTTCTGCTCGTGTCGGGCCGCCCTCACCTGCGCCATCTCACCGTCGCCGACCGTCCCGTCGCGGGCCTCGGACCACTGGGCGGACTGGCCGGCGCGCTTGTCGCTGCACAGGACCGGCAATTCACCCATTTGCTGTCGCTGCCCTGCGATACGCCCCGCCTCCCGCATGGCCTGCTGGACGCGCTGCAGACGCATCCCGAGGGCTGCTTTGCGGCAAGCTGCCCCGTCATCGGCTTCTGGCCGACCCGGCTCGGCGCTGAACTCGAAACCCATCTTGCCGCAGGCGGCCCGCGATCGATGCGCGCCTGGACACAGGCGGCCGGGATCATGCCGCTCGACTGGACCGGCGACATTCCCAATATAAACAGCCCCGTCGATCTTGCCGATCTGGGCGGCACAAATGGCTGAAAAAATTCCGGTTTCCGAGGCGCTCGACCGGATCGAGCGACATGTTTCGCCGTCTGCCCCGCTATGGATCGCGGTCGATGCCGAAGCCGAAGGACATATCCTCGCCGCCCCTGTGACCGCCGCCGCCGACACGCCGCGCTTCGATTGTTCGGCGATGGACGGCTTCGCCCTCAACAGCCGCGAAACCCATGCGGCCACCCCATCGGTGCCGGTCCTTCTCGACCTCGCCGCCGACATCGCGGCCGAAGCCGTGCCCGCTGCACTGCCGCCCCGCGCCGCCGCGCCGATCAGCACCGGCGCAGCTATCCCCGCAGGCGCCGATGTAGTGGTTGCGAAAGAATATGGCCGGATCACGGGCGGCAAGCTCGAGCTGACGGAATCAGCTGCCGCCGGGCGCAACGTCCGCCGGCGCGGCGAGGATGCACCGGCCGGCGGGCATGTCGCGTCCGCGGGCGCGCGCCTGTCGCCGGAGCTGATCGCGGCGTTGCTCTCCTATGGCGTATCGCAAGTCGAAGCCCGGCGCCCTCCGTGTATCGAGATCGTCGCAACGGGTTCGGAACTCGCCCCGCATATCGGTGGCGATTCGATGGCGCGCATCGACAGCAACGGCCCGATGATCGGCGCCATGTGCCGCTCGCTCGGGCTCCCATACCGGGTGACGCGCCCGATACGCGACGACCTCGAACAGCTTTGCCATCGCCTCCTGTCGTCCGGAAATGACCCCCGGGCCGATGCACTCGTATCGACCGGCGGCGTGTCGGTGGGCGCCCATGATCTGGTGTGCGAAGCGCTCGACCGCATCGGCGCACAGATCATCTTTCACGGAATCGCGATGCGCCCGGGAAAACCCATGCTGTTTGCGATCCTGCCCGACGGCCGCCCTTTCTTCGGGCTGCCGGGCAACCCCGTCGCGGCGCTGGTCGGCTTCCGCTTCTTCGTGCTCGCCGCGATCCGAGCCATGCTCGGCCTGCCGCGCGAAACCGGGCGCCAGATTGCGGCTCCCGCGCCGCCGCGCGACGGCACGACACTCTTCCTCCGCGCCCGGACCGGATCGCCGTCATCGAACGCGGTGGAACTGCTCGACGATCAACGCTCGCACATTCTGGCATCGGTCATCGCGGCGAACAGCTGGATCAGACTCGAAACCACCGCAGAAGGCACCAGCGCGCGGCTGTTCGATCAGGCGCCCCGACTGGTCCCCTGAAAAAGCGGCCATTCGTCGCCCCGCGCGTTGCGGCGTGCGGGCCTATTCAAGGGTGGACATTTCCCGGTCCGGCGGTCAGCATCCGCGATACAGGCGCATTTCACCCTATTGATGCAACCGGCTCAAATCAGGCGCGCTTCCCGGAGGTTTTGTGACGAATGCTTTTCTCCACGGCACGGTCCATCAGGCAAAAGACGATCTTCAAGCTGCCGTGCGATCCGATCCCGGCATCCTGTCGCTATGGGAAAGCCTCACACCGCTCGGCCGGAATGAATTCATCTGCTGGGTCGATGACGCGAAACAGGCCGCGACACGCCAACGTCGTATCGAGCGGACGTGCGAAGAGTTGCTCGAAGGGAAAAAACGTCCGTGCTGCTGGGCGGGGTGCATTCACCGCACCGACAAAGCGCCGAGCCGATGGCAACAGGCGGTTCTGATCGACAAGAAGAAAAAGGACGCCCCATAAACCATGACGATCAGGCGCAGCATGACGCCCGGGCCGGGCGGCGGACACAAATGAGTCATTCGGAAACCCGGTTGGGGCGGCGGGCTTTGCTCGCCGGATCTGCGGCGCTGATCGGTGGCGGGGCGACCTCCGCCGTTGCGCGAACGGGCGCTGAATGCCGCAATGAAAATGCCAACTGGATCCCGTCCGGGGACCTGGTTCGGAACCTTCCGCGCTTGATGCAGATTGCCGGGGTGCCCGGGGCCGCCATCGCGGTCGCGGATCGCGGGGCGCTCGTGTGGAGCCGGGGCTTCGGCGTCAAAAACATTCTCACCCGCGACCCGGTGGACGAGAATACATTGTTCGAAGCCGCCTCGATGACCAAGCCGGTCTTCGCCTATGTCGTGATGCGGCTGGTCGACGAAAAGCGCCTCGACCTCGACACGCCGCTCGTCGCCTATCGCCGGCCGGCGAATTTGGGCAGCGACCCACAGCTCGAACTCATCACGGCGCGGCATGTGCTGGGGCATTCGACCGGCCTGCCCAACTGGGCTTCCGAACCGCTCGTTACCAACAGTCCGCCCGGATCGCGCTACACCTATTCCGGCGAAGCATTTGTGTGGCTCCAGCTGGTGGTCGAGAAGATCATGGGAATGGGCCTCGGCAGCGTGATGCAGGCAAAGCTGTTCGACCCGGCCGGGATGTCCCGCAGCAGCTTCGGCTGGGACGCACAGATTGCAGGATCGGTGGTATTCGGTCATTCCGAACCTCCGGAAGGCGAGCAAATCCTGCCGCCCCAACCCACCCGCGAACTGGGCGACCGGCTCCTTCAGGTCGCTTCGCGGTGGGGTAAACCGATCGCGTCCTGGACCTACGAAGATTTTATCGAGGCAATGCGCGAAGCCGATTCCAAGGCGTCGCCATCGACACGCGACCTTCTGGTCAATTCGGCGGGAGGGCTCCTGACGACCGCTTCCGACTATGCGAAGTTCGTGCTGCTGATGATGGACCGGCCAGCGCGAAAGGATTGGGAGATCAGCGAAGCAGCCCGGCAGGCGATGCTCACCCCCCGGACCGAAGTGCGCGGGCGCGACATTTCGCGCGGACTGGGTTGGGAGCTGGAGCAAGGCCCGGCGGGCCCGCTGTTCCAGCACAGCGGCAGCAACTACGGAATCTTCAAAACGCTGGGCGTCGGCGATGCCCGGAGCGGACGAGCGATCGTCATCTTCACCAACGCAGCGAACGGAAATGCGCTTGCGGGCCGGATCGTCCGGGAAGCAACGGGGATCGACCGGCTGAAGTCCCTGATCTGACCGGCGCGTCGCCGGTCAGATCATGCCACGCGCTGGATCGACTCGGTCGAGAAGCGCTGACGATATTCGTTGGGCGACAGGCCGGTGATCCGGTGAAACAGCTTCCGGAATGCCGCGGCATCCTCATAACCGACGCTCCATGCGATCTGATCGACCGTCCGCCTGGTAAACTCCAATAGCTCGCGCGACTTGCCGACGCGCAAATGCTGCGAATATTCGATCGGCGTCATCCCCGTCGCGGCCTTGAAACGACGCTGGAAAGTACGCTCCTCCAGCCCGGCCTCGGCCGCCAGCTCGCTGACGCCGCCAACGCGGCCTTCCTTCGCCTGCAGGAGGTGCTGCGCCTTCAGCACCGCCTCGTCGCCATGCGTCAGGCGCGGGGCAAAGCTCGCATAATTGCGCTGCTCGCGCCCACCGGGGTCGATCAGCAGGAAGCGCGCGGTCTCCATCATCACCGTCGGCCCCAGCAACCGCTCGACAATCCGCAGGCCCAGGTCTGTCCACGCCATCAGCCCGCCCGCCGTCACGATATCGCCGTCGTCGATCACCATCCGGTCGGACTCCAGCCGCACGTCGGGAAAGCGCTCGCGGAACTGCTCTGCAAAAAACCAGTGCGTCGTCGCCGGACGTCCGGCGAGCAAGCCCGTTGCAGCCAGCGCAAAAGCCCCGCCGCAATTGGACGCCAGTGTCGTCCCCTGCGCATGGCGATCGAGCAGCCAGCGTGCATAAGGTGCCACTTCGTCGGCCTCGAGCAGCTTGTGCAGGCTTCCGGGCGCGATCAGCACCGTCGGCGAATTGCCGGCCGGTTCGTCCGGATGGCTATCATAACAGCGCGCAAAGCCTCCACCCTCCTGCAACCGCCAATGGCTGATGCGGACGGGGGCGCGGCCATGGTCGACCGCGAAACGTCCGGCGATATGGAACAAATCGGTAATCCCGAGGACCATTCCCATCTGGCAGTCGGGATAGAGCATCATCCCGACCTCGACGAGCGCGACCTTCGCGTCCGGCACTTTTACCTTGGCCATGTCGCCTCCTTTGTCGGAATCGAACCGCATAATGTCGCTTACGCCAATCCCGATCAAGTCCACACCGGCCTATCTCTTGTCTCACCGGCAGACGAAGCCGCCTCGCACACGACGGAAGGACCGACATCATGACCACGATCACCACCAAAGACGGCACCAACATCTTCTTCAAGGACTGGGGCCCGAAGGACGGCCAGCCGATCGTCTTTTCGCACGGATGGCCCCTCAGCGCCGACGCATGGGATGCCCAGATGGTGTTTTTCGCCAACCAGGGTTTCCGCACCATCGCCCATGACCGCCGCAGCCACGGCCGTTCGGATCAGGTCTGGGAAAACAACAATATGGACCAGTATGCCGACGATCTGGCCGAACTGATCGAACAACTGGATCTGAAGGACGTCATCCTCGTCGGCCACTCGACCGGCGGCGGCGAAGTCACCCGCTACATCGGCCGCCATGGCACGAACCGCGTCGCCAGGGTCGCACTGATCGGCGCGGTTCCCCCGCTGATGCTCAAGACCGAAGCCAATCCGGGCGGGCTGCCGATCGACGTCTTCGACGGCATCCGCAAGGGCACCTTCGACAACCGGCCGCAGTTTTTCAAGGAACTGACGCTCCCCTTCTACGGCTATAACCGCGACGGCGCACTGGTGTCCGAGGCGGTTCGCGACGACTTCGTCCGTCAGGGGATGAACGGCGGCCTCAAGGGTCTTCTCGATAGCATCCGCGCCTTTTCAGAGAGCGACTTCACCGACGATCTGAAGAAATTCGACGTGCCTACCCTCGTCCTCCACGGCGACGACGACCAGATCGTGCCGATCGGCGCCGCGGCGCTGTCCACCGTGAAGATCGTCAAACATGCGGTGCTCAAAGTCTATGAAGGCGCCGACCATGGCCTGACCGTCACCCATCAGGACCGGTTCAACGCCGACCTTCTCGATTTCATCAACAGCTGACAATATGCGAGGCGCGGTCCCCGGACTGCGCCTCCTCATCAAAGGAGACGTAAGATGATATTCGGTTTGACCATCCCGCAGTTCACCACGCTCCATGTCGCGATCAGTCTGATCGGCATCGGAACGGGCCTTGTCGCCCTCCCCGCCTTCGCGCGCGGGCGCCTCCTCCCCCGCACTACCGGCATATTCCTGTGGACGACATTGCTCACCAGCCTGACCGGCTTCCTCTTCCCGATCGTCGCCTTCACCCCAGCGCTTGGAGTGGGCATCCTCTCGACCCTGATCCTGATCATCGCCTTCGCGGCCTATTATGGCCGCAAGCTCGCCGGTGCAGCCGCGACCACCTATGCGATCACCGCCACCCTCGCGCTCTATCTCAACCTGTTCGTGCTGGTTGTGCAGTCCTTCCTCAAAGTGCCCGCGCTCAATGCGCTGGCGCCGACGGGAACCGAAGGGCCGTTCGTGGCAGCACAGGGCGCGCTGCTGATCGTCGCCGCGCTGTTCGGCTACGCCGCGGTCAAGGCCGCCCGCCGCCGGACCGCGCCGGCCTGACCAGCCAAAGGCGAAACGCACAAAGGCGGCTCCGGCCGCCTTTGTCGCATGTGTCGGCGAAGGATAAACCAACCCCGCCGCCGTACCTACCCGCGGATCACCGTACCTGCCGCTTCTCCAGTTTGCGCGCCAGCGTGCGGCGGTGCATGCCGAGGCGGCGGGCGGTTTCGGAAATATTGAAATCCGTTTCCACCAGTGTCTGATGGATATGTTCCCACTCGACGGTCTTGATCGACGATTGGCGGCCATCGAGCGGGGCTTCGGGATTGCCCTCGGCGCGGTCGAAAGCCGCTTCGATATCGTCGGTGTTCGACGGCTTGGCCAGATAATAGGATGCGCCCAGCTTGATCGCCTCGACCGCCGTGGCGATACTGGCGAAACCCGTCAGCACGACGATCCGCATCGCGGCGTCGACGGCCCGCAACGTCTGGACGCAGGCCAGCCCCGATGCGGCACCAAGCTTGAGGTCGACGACCGCATAGCCCGGACGATAATCTTCCAGCACATGCGCCAGTTCTTCGGGACTGTGCGCCACGCGCACATCATAGCCCCGCCGTTCGAACGAGCGTTTGAGCGTCCGCGCAAAGGCCTCGTCGTCCTCGACGATCAACAGCTGCCTTCTGTCACTCATGACGCTTCTCCATCCGGCCGTGCCAGCGACGAAATCGGCAGGAAAATTCGTACCAGAGCGCCCCCCGCATCGCGATTGGATACGCTGGCATTACCGCCCAGCTTGCGCAGCACATTGACCAACAGGAACAGCCCCAGCCCGCCCCCCGGCCGCCCCTTGGTCGAACGATAGGGCTGGCCAAAGCTTTCGAGCATGTCTTCGCTGAATCCCGGCCCCCGGTCGGCGATCTCCATCACCACCATATCGCCATCGCGCGATGCCGAGATGCTGGTCCAGTCGGGCGACACTTCGGCGGCATTGTCCAGAACATTGCCGATCACCTGCCGCAGGGCGGGGTCCGACACGATGGCGACATCGGCGCCGAAGCGATCGTTGAACACGATGGTGCCGGGCCGGCGCACCGCACTGGTGTGCGCAACCATTTCGCCCAGAAAAGCACGCATCGTCGTCAGCTGGGGCGCCTCGCCCCGCGCCTCGCCCGCCGACATCAAAATGCCGCTGACGATCGCCTTGCAGCGCCGGACCGCCACATCCATCTCGACAAGATCTTCCTGCACCTCGCGGTCATCGGCCAGGCGCGGCACCGCCTTCCAGTCGCCGATCAGGACCGACAGCGTCGAAAGCGGCGTCCCCAGTTCATGCGCCGCGCCCGAAGCCAGCAGGCCCATGCGCACGATATGATCCTCTTCCGCCGCGCGCTGACGGCTGGCGGCCAGCGCGGCGTCACGCTCGCGGAGGTTCCGGCTGATCCGCGTGACGAAAGCGACCAGCAGCACCGCGATCAGCACGAAGCAAACAAGGCTGCCCGCAAGGTACAGGCCCATCGGATCGTCGACATAGGCGGGCGGCAGGACCAGCGGCGTCGGGTCGATGCGCAGCGCAGCGAGCGTCACCAGCGTCGCCGCAACGATCATCCACGATGAACGCGGCGTCAGCAGGATCGCACCGATCACGATTTGCAGAAGGAAGAGCGAGGCGAAAGGATTGGCGAGGCCGCCGCTGTGATGAAGCTGCCATCCAAGCACCGCCACATCGAACAGCAGCACCGCGGTCAGTTCGATATTGGTCACCGCGCGGCCGCGCTGCAACAGCAACTGGCTGGCCAGATTGATCGCGATGAGAATGGCAATCGCGCCCAGCAGCGGGGCCAGCGGCGGCCGGATATCCATCGCCATGCTCACCAACAGGATCGTCAGCAACTGGCCGCCAACCGCAAGCCAGCGCAGCTGGATCAGCAGCGACATGTTGCGGCGTCCGGCGTCGGCCTCGGGAAGCGCGACAGATGGGGTGACGACCTTGCTCATTCGTCCGCCATATTGGACCCGCGCGGCGCCGGACGCCACAGGCGCCATGCAAAAAAGAGGCCGAGCAGGGCGAGGGCGAACCAGGTCAGCGCATAGACCATATGATTGTCGGAAAAGCGCACGACGGTCAGCCCGCCGACGGGATAGCCGCCGGCGTTGGGCCGGGCGTCGGCATCGATGAAATAGGGCGCTATATGGTCCAGTCCCCTCGCCTTCGCGATGGCGGCGATGTCGCGCGAATACCATCGTCCGGCCGCAGGGTCGTTGGATCGCAAAAAGGCCCCGCCCGGCTCTGTGACGCGCAGCAAGCCGGTGACGGTCACCGCGCCGGAGGGATTGCCCTCGGCGCGTGTAGCCGGATCGCGCCGCTCCGGCGGAACGAAACCCCGGTTGACGATCAGCGTGAAACCCGGCGTCTCGAGCGGCGTCAGCACCCAATATCCGCCGCCGCGATCGGTCACCGCCTGGACGAGCGTCTCGCGGCTATGGTCGAAGCGTCCGGTCGCGCGGATGCGGCGATAGGCATGGCTGGCGGCGCTGACGGTCTGCCATTCCGCCGGTCCCGGCGCCGCTGCAGGTTCGGCATGGCTGCGCGTTTCGACCGCCGCGACCAGATCATGCTTCCACGCACGCCGCTCAAGCTGCCACACGCCCAGCGCGACGAGGCAGGCTGTCAGAACCAGTGCCGCCGCGGCAAACGCTGCGCGGCGGGCGCGCGTCACGGCAGCTGGCTGACGTCGTGCGGCATCGGCATCATGTTGGTGTTGAGATGGTGCATCACCCATAAGGATCCCGCGAGCATGATCACGACGACGATGATCGTGAAGACGAGCGAGGTCATCGACCACCCGCCCTCCGCCTTCGGCGTCATGTGCAGGAAATAGACCATATGGACGACAATCTGAACCACCGCGAACGCCATGATGATCGCGGCCGTCGCCCCGGCCTCCATCGGGCGCGTCATGACCAGCCAGAATGGAATGGCGGTCAGGATCACCGACAGCACGAAACCGATCGCATAGTCGCGCATCGACGCATGCGGCATCTCGATTTCGTGATGCCCGTCGTCGGCGGAGTGATGGTCAGGGCTCATCGCAGCATTCCCATGAGGTAGACAAAGGTAAAGACGCCGATCCAGATGACGTCGAGGAAGTGCCAGAACATCGACAGGCACATGACGCGGCGGCGGTTCGCGGCGATCAGCCCGTGCTTCGACAGCTGAACCGTCAGGGTGATCAGCCAGATGAGGCCAAAGGTGACGTGCAGCCCGTGGGTGCCGACCAGCGTGAAGAAGGCCGACAGAAAGGCGCTGCGCTGCGGCGTCGCGCCCATCTCGATCAGGTGATGAAATTCATACAGCTCGATCCCCAGAAAGGCGGCGCCGAACAGGCCGGTGACGCCCAGCCAGATCTGGGTCAGGCGCAGCTTGCCCTGCTGCATCGCCAGCACCGCGAAACCGTAAGTGATCGACGAGAAAAGCAGCATCGCGGTGTTGAGGGCGATGAGCTTGAGGTCGAACAGATCCTTCGGCGCCGGGCCCGCGGCATAGCTGCCGCCGAGCACCGCATAGCAGGCAAAGAGGATCGCAAAGATAAGGCAATCGCTCATCAGATAGATCCAGAACCCCAGCATCGTGCTGTGTCCTTCGGGATGCGGATGCTCGTTCAGTTCATAGAAGGAGACGGGTTCGGCGGTTGCGGGCAGCGTTGTCGTGCTCATGACATCAGGCTCCGGCCGCCAGCTGGCGGGTGCGCGCATCCTCGACCGCCGCAACGGTCGCGGCGGGAATGTGGAAATCGCGCTTATAGTTGAAGGTATGGATGATCGCACCGGCGATCAGGGCGACAAAGCTCGCGCCGACCAGCCACCAGATATGCCAGACAAGCGCGAAACCCATGACCAGGCTGATGCCCGACAGGATGATCCCCGCGCCGGTGTTGCTCGGCATGTGGATGTCGCGGAAGCCCGCAACCGGCCGGTCGTGCCCGCGCCGCTTCATGTCGTGCCAGGCATCCAGATCGTGGATCACCGGGGTGAAGGCGAAATTATAGTCGGGCGGCGGCGAACTGGTCGCCCATTCGAGCGTGCGGCCGTTCCACGGATCGCCGCTTTCGTCGCGAAGCTCGTCGCGGCGCCAGATGCTGACCGCGAACTGGATCAGCATGGCGGCGATACCCACGGCAATCACGGCCGCGCCGATGCCGGCGATGACGAACCAGATCTGCAGGCTCGGATCGTCGAACACGCGCATCCGGCGGGTAACCCCCATCAGGCCCAGAATATAGAGCGGCATGAAGGCAAGCCAGAAACCGACCACCCAGCACCAGAAGCTGATCTTGCCCCAGAACACGTCGAGCTTGAAGCCAAAGGCTTTGGGCCACCAGTAATTGATCGCCGCAAACAGCCCGAACAGCACGCCGCCGATGATCACGTTGTGGAAATGCGCGATCAGGAACAGCGAGTTGTGCAGCACAAAGTCGGCAGGCGGCACCGCAAGCAGCACGCCGGTCATCCCGCCGACGACAAAGGTCAGCATGAAGGCGACCGTCCACATCATCGGCAGGTCAAAGCGGATGCGTCCGCGATACATGGTGAAAAGCCAGTTAAAGAGCTTGGCCCCCGTCGGGATCGATATCACCATCGTCGTGATGCCGAAGAAGCTGTTGACGCTCGCCCCCGACCCCATGGTGAAGAAATGGTGCAGCCAGACGAGGTACGACAGGATGGTGATGCACACCGTCGCATAGACCATCGACGTATAGCCGAAGAGCTTCTTGCCCGAGAAGGTCGACGTGACCTCGGAGAAAACGCCGAACAGCGGCAGGATCAGAATATAGACCTCGGGATGCCCCCAGATCCAGATCAGGTTCACATACATCATCGGCGATCCGCCGAGGTCGTTGGTGAAGAAATTGGTCCCGGCATAGCGGTCGAGCCCGAGCAGCGCGAGGACGGCGGTCAGCACCGGGAAGGATGCGACGATCAGGATGTTCGCGCACAGGCTGGTCCAGGTGAAGACGGGCATCTTCATCAGCCCCATGCCGGGGGCGCGCAGCTTCAGGATCGTGACGATCAGGTTGATGCCCGATAATGTCGTCCCGACGCCGGCTATCTGGAGCGCCCAGATATAATAATCGACCCCGACATTGGGACTGTATGAGATGCCCGACAAGGGCGGATAGGCTAGCCACCCCGTTTGCGCGAACTCGCCGACGAACAGCGAAACCATCGTCAGCACCGCGCCCGCGGTGGTCATCCAGAAACTGAAATTGTTGAGGAAGGGAAAGCTGACGTCGCGCGCGCCGATCTGGAGCGGAACGATATAGTTCATCAGCCCGGTGATGAACGGCATCGCGACAAAGAAGATCATGATCACGCCGTGGGCGGTGAAGATCTGGTCATAGTGATGGGAATTCAGATATCCCTCGGACCCGCCGAACGCCATCGCCTGCTGGATGCGCATCATGATCGCATCGGCAAAGCCGCGCAGGAACATGATAAGGCCGAGGATCATGTACATGATCCCGATCCGCTTGTGATCGACGGTGGTGAACCATTCCTTCCACAAATAGCTCCAAAGGCCATATTTGGTGATCAGGGCCATGACGGTCATGCCGCCGATCACCACCGCGATGAAGGTCGCGACAAGGATCGGCTCGTGCAGAGGCAGCGCCTCCAGCGACAGCTTGCCAAGGAACGGGCCGGTTTCGGGTGAGGGATGCGGAATGGTCATGATGATCTCGGCTCGGTTCAGGACATCGGGCGGGCGGCGGCGGCATTCTGCGCCGTGCGCTCGGGCTTCGCCGGGACCGGCAGCCCCTCGCCCTTCAGCTTTTCGGGGGCGACCGGCTTCGCCTCGGGGCGGTCGTTCGACATCACCGGCGCGCTGCAATAGGCGGCGACATAGCGCATGCTCCAGCGTGCGGTCTCGGCGGTGCCGCGCGCGGCGAACTTGTCGTAAGTGACCTGCCGGATATTCTGGATGCCCGCGATCCCTGCCCCGCCTGCGGCGTCGAGCGACATCATGTCGTGCATGCACATCTTGCCGGGCTCGACGCACATGTTCACGACCGCGTCGAACAGCTGCGGATCGCTCGCGGCAAAGCGGCGGACGGGTTCCTTCTGCGTCGGCTTTTCCAGCGTCAGATAGGCATCGCGGCTCAAATCGCCCTCGGCCGATGCCTTGGTGGTCGCGACCCATTTGTCGAACTCGCCCGCGGGCAGGCTCTTCACCGCGAAACGCATATTCGAAAAGCCCCAGCCCGAATAATTGGCCGAGAAACCTTCAAACTCTCCCGTCTTGTCGAAGACGCCGTGCAGCTTGGTTTCCATGCCGGGCATCGCGTAAATCTGTCCCGCCAGCGCAGGCACATAAAAACTGTTCATGACCGAAGAGGAAGAGATGCGGAACCGGACCGGCCGGTCCACCGGCAGGGCCAGCTCGTTCACCGTCGCGACGCCCTGTTCGGGATAGATAAACAGCCATTTCCAGTCGAGCGCGACGACCTGAACGTCGAGCGGTTTCACATCCGCCGCGACCGGCTTCCCCGGCGCGGTACGCGCGAGCGGGCGATAGGGGTCGAGCAGGTGCGTCGCGACCCACGTCACCGCGCCCAGACAGATGATGATCAACAGCGGCGCGGCCCAGATGACGAGTTCCAGCTGGGTCGAATGATCCCAGTCGGGTTTATAGGTCGCCTCCTTGTTCGCAGCGCGATAGCGCCACGCGAAAAAGACGGTCAGCGCCATCACCGGCACGATGATCAGCAACATCAGGACGGTCGAGAGGACGATCAGATCGCCTTGCTGGCGCGCGACATCGCCCGCGGGGTCGAGCACCACCATGCCGCAGCCGGAGAGCAGCGGCAGGGTCGCAATCAGGGACAAAAGCCGGAATCGACCGGCGGAGCGGGAGAGCTTTATGGCCATCCGGCGCGCCTAGGCCCGCTTTGCTGCACCGCACATAGGACATTTTGTCCAATCCCTTGATCGTCATCAATGACGCAGGGGCCTTTCCATGAATCGGGCCTTTGCCCTATAAACCGACTCGCGCTGTCTCTTCGGACATTTGGGACAGCGCCCGATGCAGGACCGCGACACCATGTCTGCCGATACCGTGCCCACCACCCAGGCCGAACGCGACGCGCGCGCGCTCAACGACGACGGTCATCCGATCGCGCCGGCCGAAATCGCAATCGGCGTCATCATCGGCCGCACGTCGGAATTTTTCGACTTTTTCGTTTATGCCATCGCATCGGTGCTCGTGTTCCCGAAGCTGGTTTTCCCCTATATGGAGCCGCTCGAAGGCACGCTCTGGTCTTTCGCCATCTTCGCCCTCGCCTTTGCCGCACGTCCCGTCGGCACCATCATCTTCACCGCGATCGACCGCGCCTACGGGCGCGGCGCCAAGCTGACGATCGCGCTTTTCCTGCTCGGCGGATCGACCGCCGCCATCGCCTTCCTGCCCGGCTATGCCTCGATCGGCATCGGCTCGGCGCTGCTTCTCGCGCTTTTCCGCATGGGTCAGGGCGTCGCACTGGGCGGATCATGGGACGGGCTGGCCTCGCTGCTCGCCCTCAACGTCCCCGAAAAGAAGCGCGGCTGGTACGCGATGATCCCGCAACTGGGGGCGCCGCTGGGCCTGATCGTCGCCAGCCTGCTTTTCATGTTCCTGATCTCGGCGCTGCCCGCACAGGACTTCCTCGAATGGGGCTGGCGCTACCCCTTCTTCGTCGCCTTTGCGATCAACGTCGTCGCGCTCTTCGCCCGGCTCCGCATCGTCGTGACGCCCGAATATGCCGAACTCTTCGAGAATCGGGACCTTCAACCTGCGCCTCTGCTCGAAACGGTGCGCTCGGAGTGGAAGACGATCGTCATCGGCACCTTCGCCCCGCTCGCCAGCTTCGCGATGTTCCACATGGTGACGGTCTATCCGCTGTCATGGGTGTTCCTCTTCACTGAAGAGACCCCCGTCCGCTTCCTGATGATCGAGGCGGTTGCCGCGGTCGTCGGCGTCTTCTCGATCATCGCCTCGGGCTATCTCGCCGATCGGGTCGGACGACGGACCGTTCTGGGCGTCACCGCCGCCGCCATCGCGGCCTTCAGCGGCTTCGCTCCGCAATTGCTCGATGCCGGCGAGGTTGGCGAAGCCACGTTCATGATTCTGGGCTTTGCCTTGCTCGGCCTCTCCTTCGGCCAGTCGTCGGGCGCGCTGTCATCGAACTTCCAGCCGCGTCATCGCTATACGGGCTCGGCCCTCACCTCCGACCTCGCATGGCTCTTCGGCGCCGGCTTTGCCCCCCTCGTCGCGCTCTGGCTGTCCAGCCAGTTCGGCTTGATCGCCGCCGGCGCCTATCTGCTGTCCGGCGCAATCGGTACGCTCGTCGCGCTCTGGCTCAACCGCGAACTGGCGCGCACCATCGACTGAGGCCTTGTCCCGTCATTTTGGCCCCCGCCATTCTGGCGAGGCTGCGGTACGAACCCGATCTGCTTTCAGATCGGGGCGATGGCCGATAGCGGCGACAGATATCGCGTAGAGGAATCGGCACGAACAGCGACGTTCAAGCGGCCATGGTCCGGCATGGCCTCTTCAAACGCTGCACCATGTCACCATATTGACCCAATACTGGTCCATACCAGATCAAACACTCGATCTGGAAAACCATGTGCAGCAACTCCTCTCAAAAGCGCCCCGATCCACAGCGATCTCGCTCGGCGCGGGCGCCGTCGCAGCTTTCTGCGCGTACTTTTCGATGTACGCGTTCCGCAAACCTTTCGCGGCGGCGACATTCGCGGATCAACCCGATCTCTTCTTCGATCTGGATTACAAGACAACATTGCTGATCGCTCAGGTGATTGGCTACGCCTTGTCGAAGCTGATCGGCATTCGGGTGATCGCCGAGTTCGGGCGCACCGGGCGGGCCAGTGCCATTCTGACCTTGATCGGCATCTCGTGGATTGCGCTGCTCCTGTTCGGGCTGGTGCCATCGCCGTGGAATATCGTCTTCCTTTTCCTCAACGGTCTCCCGCTGGGCATGATCTGGGGACTGGTTTTCAGCTATGTCGAGGGGCGCCGCGCCTCCGAAGCGATGGGCGCGCTCCTGTGCGCCAGCTTCATCCTGTCGTCGGGCGTCGTCAAATCGGTCGCGATTCTCGTCATGGGATGGGGCGTCAACGAGTTCTGGATGCCCGCCGTCACGGGAGCGCTGTTCTCGCCGCTCTTGTTGCTGTCGCTTTGGCTGCTCGAACGGATGCCGCCGCCCGACGCCCGCGACATCGCCGAGCGCACGGCCCGCGTCCCGATGCGCGCGGCGGACCGGTCGAGATTCCTTCGCGACCATGGTGTCGCGATGCTGCTGCTTGTCGCCGGCTATGTCATGTTGACGGCCATCCGCGATTTTCGAGACAATTTCGCGGCCGAGCTTTGGGCAGCGATGGGTCAGGCCGGTGTCGCTTCGGTCTTTTTCGCCTCCGAATTGCCGGTCGCGATCGTCGCTCTGGCGGCGCTGGGCGCGCTGATGCTGATCCGAAACAACATGCGCGCTTTGCTGGCGATGCACGGCATCATTTTGCTGGGCGCTCTGATCCTGGGGCTGTCGACCTTCGCCTTCCAGCAGGGTTGGGTCGGCCCGCTTCCCTACATGATCCTGACGGGCGCGGGGCTTTACTTTGCCTACACGCCCTTCAATGCGATGCTGTTCGATCGAATGATCGCGACCCTCGGACATGCGGGCAACGCCGGCTTCCTCATCTATATCGCCGACAGTTCAGGCTATGTGGGAAGCGTGGCCCTGCTGCTGTATCGCAGCCTCGCCGCGCCATCGCTGGACTGGCTGACCTTCTACATCCATTGCGCCTATTTCACCGCCGCTGCGGTGTCGGTGCTGGCTGTCTGCTCCGCGGCGTGGTTCTGCTTCCATGTCGAGAAACTCCATCTCCGCCGATCGGTCGCCTGATCTCGGCGTGATCGTCCGGAAAACAGGTGAACAGCGCATCCGTCCGCCATATGCGGTCGTTACGGACACCCATTAACAAAGTGGATTGGTCCGGGATTGGCGCGCCGCAGCGCCGCGAGCCGACACCGCTGGAGCGTGGAGATCAGACGTCTGACTCACTGCGCACCGACAGGTCGACATGGACGCGGATGGCGTCGTGGCGCCAGAATTCCTGATCATATTCCACCACACGCCCATTATCGTCGAAGCTCGTTCGGACGACGATCAGGCTCGGCGCGCCCGGCTTGGTTCCCAGCGCTTCGGCCGCTTCTTTCTCCAGCGCGCACGGTCGCATATCGACGCGGTTACGTGCGACCACCACGCCATATTCCTGCTTGAGAATCTGCGTCAGCGAGCCGTCGAGGTTGTGATCTGACAGGCCTGGTGCCAGGCTGGGGTCGACCGTGATACGCTCGACCAGAACGGGGCGGCCATCGATCGTCCGCATGCGTTCGATCACGTAGAGCGGAGTCCCCGGCGCGACCCGAAAAATATCGGCCAGCATGGCGCTCGCATTCACCGTCCGCTTCGCGATCGTGATGGTGGACGGCGTCCGGCCCTGCTCGGCGACATAGGCCATAAAACCCGCCCAGCGGGTAGGATCATAAGTGATCGCGGGCGGAGAGACATACCAGCCCGATCGGTCACGGCGATAGATCAGCCCTTCGGCTTCCAGCTGCGCCAGCGCCTGGCGGATGGTGCCACGCGCAAAGCCGGCACTGGTCTGAAGTTGCCGCTCCGATGGCAGGCGCGCGCCAGGCGGCAGTTTGCCAATCTCGATATTGAATGCGATCTGATCGCGCAGCGCAAGATATTGCGGCCCGGCCGGCTCTCCTGGCTTGCTTTCCATGGCGATCATGTCTGTGCTTTGGCGCATGGGGAAGATTTGCCGAGGCTATGGGACGCGGTCAAGCTGCGATGCTCGGCCGCTATCCGATTGAAACGGATAGCGGCCGAGCCTCTGTCAGAAAAAATGGCTGATCAGAAAACGTAGCTGGCGCGCGCCAGGAAGGTGCGGCCCGGCTCCATATAATCCTTCATGTACGACGGATTGTCGCCTTTGGTCGTCCAGTATTTCCAGCCGCCCAGAATATTGGCGACATCGAAATCGACAGCGAACTGGTCCGTCAAATGAAAGCGCGAGTGGAAATCGAGGCTCTTGTTGGGCCGGACCCATTTGTCGACGGCATTGTCGCGCATATCCTCGATAAACTTACCACGATAATTGTAGGAAAGCTTCGCTTCGATCCCGTATTTCTGGAACGTAACAGCTGCGTTGTACATAAGATGCGGCGTGTTCACGAGGCGGATCGGGCGGCCCCTTCGATAGGCGAGGCCCGTTTCCGCTTCGCTGTGCTGCACGGTCACATTGGCCTCGACCCCGAAACCGTCGAACGGCTCCGGCAGCCCCTGCAAGGACTTTATGAAGTTCAGTTCCATGCCATAGACTTTGGCGACCTCACCATTTTGCGGCTGGGTGATCTCGATCGTGCCGTTTGACGTGGTCGCGGGAACCTCGCTGCCGTTGGTAAAGATGAAATTGCGGATATGCTTGTAATAGGCGGTCGCCGAGATGATGCTCGACGAGTCCGGATAATATTCCGCCGAGAGGTCGAAGTTGACGGCTCTCGCCGCCTTGAGGTCGGGATTACCGCGGCTGATAGCGATGATCTCGCCCGTCCCCGGCTCGCGCGTCACGCTCTGGCCGGCGGAGATATAGCCATATTCAGGCGGCGAATAGCCCGTCCAGATCGCGGCTCGCACCGTGGCTTTCGGCGAAGGGCGCCAGATGGCGTTTACGCTGGGAAGAAGGACATTATAGCCACGATCGGTCGTATCGAACCCGCTGTTGGCACCATCTTCCGACCAGAACACATTGTGCGTCTCCCGGCGCTCCATACGGGCACCGGCGATGACCCTCAGCGCGTCGAAATCGAAATTGGCCAGTGCATGGGCCGCATAGACTTTCTCGGTCGATCTCTTGTCGTCCGCCAGTTGATCCATATCGTCAGGATCGAAAGGATTGACCTGTTCGGCCGCTCTGATCGCGGCGATCACCGCATCCCGGCTGAACACATCGCCATAATAATATTGGCCGCCCAGCATGCTGGTGACCTCCTTGTCGACCAGCCCCGATTGTTCGAGGTTCAGTCCGTCGAGCGGGGTTCCCGCAAAATCGCCATCGAACAGGCGGATGCTGTCATATTTCCGCTTCGACTGCATGAATTTGACGCCCGTCTTCACATGATCGAGCACGCCGCCGACGTCATACCGCGCGTCCATCCTGAATGCGATGCGGTTGTCGGTCTGCTTGCTGCGCTCGTGCGAGGCGCCATCGAAGGGAAGCAGTGAGGAATCCATCTCGACGAAGCGAGCAAAGGCGGGCAGACCGGCTTTTGGAAAGCGAGGATCGCTCGACACCCAATCGATGCCCGTGGCATTGAGCGGCCAGGCACATTTGTCGCAATTATAACCGATCGAATAGCTGTCGGGGTTGCTGCGCTCACCGCCGGAGTAGCTGAGTTCATAGTCCAGGGTCAGCTTGCCCAACTGGCTGCTGCCGCCACCATTGATCGTGTACAGCGTCTGGTCGAGATTGATCGTTCCGAAACTGCGGGCGAACTGGAACTGCTTTGGATCCCACACGCCCGAACGGCCA
Organism: Sphingopyxis selenitireducens; assembly: GCF_051550705.1. Classification (NCBI taxonomy): domain Bacteria; kingdom Pseudomonadati; phylum Pseudomonadota; class Alphaproteobacteria; order Sphingomonadales; family Sphingopyxidaceae; genus Sphingopyxis; species Sphingopyxis selenitireducens. Next base: position 460,779 of record NZ_JBPULG010000003.1, on the reverse strand, counting down.
TTCAACGACCAATAGCCATTGCTGCTGCCGTCGGCATCGGTGATAATCCCGTCGCCGTCGCGATCGATAATCTGCGCCGTCGTATAGCCGTATACCTTCCCCTTAACCGGATCTTCTCCGACGATCATCGCGTCGGGTTGCGCCAGGTTCCGGTCTTCCACATTCACCTGTGTCAGGCGGGGGGTCGGCCGGTTGCGATAATCGGTGACATCGTTGGTCCCGCGCTGCTCCTGCCGCGAATACTGACCCCGCAAATAAAGCTGGGTGGCATCGCCGCGATAGTCGAACGAGATATTCCCGCCGTAGCGTGTCTGTTTCAGGCGTCGATAGTCGAGGTTGATGCCCGGAAGATGCATATTGCTCTCGTCAATGACCTCCTCGCTGTCCTTTCGCCAATTATAGGGTTCCCACTCGCCATTATTCTCGGTTTCCTGACCGTTGCCGTGGGACACGCCGTAATTGGCTGACGCGAAGATGCCGAACCGATCGTCGGCGAACCGGGTGCCAAAATCGCCCTGCAGCTGATAGCTGGCCGCCTTCTCTCCGGCCTTGTCCGCCTGCTGGTTGATACCTGCGGCCCCATAAAGGCGGATTATCGTGCGATCCTTGAAATCAAAAGCCGTGGGAGTCCGGAAATTGATCGTGCCGCCTATCGCGTCCCCGTCCTGATCGGGCGTCAGCGTCTTCGTCACGCGAACCTCTGCAAGGCCGTTGGGCGGAAGAACGGTCAGCGATACGTCGCGGCTGTCCGGATTGGTCTGCGCGACGCGAACACCGTTGATCGACACGGCATTATAGGTCCCCGCAAGACCGCGCACCGTAACAAATTCGCCCTCGCCCGTGTCCTGATTGACGATCACCGAGATACCCGGAATGCGCGCCAGCGAATCCGCGACATTGGCATCGGGAAGCTTGCCCAGATCGTCGGCCGCGATGACGTCCACGACATTTTCGGCAGCGCGCTTGGCTCCGATCGACGTCTCGGTGCTGAGCCGCTGGCCGGTTACGACGATGGCCTCGCCGGCTTCGTCGCCCTCGGTATATGCCGCGGCAGACGCGCATGTGGCCGCAAGTGCAAAGCAGGAGGCAGATAGGCGAAAGGCTGAACGAGCGGTCCGCTGACAGAAGGATTGCATGATCGGTTTCCCTGGATGATTTCACGTTTGACCGATCAGTCGGGTTCGACGGATCGCATCGCATCCGAATCACCCCCCTCCGCGGTCAACTGGTATAGGCCAGAAAGTCGTGACAGGCCGATTACATTGCCGGGCTCTGCGAACGATAAAAAACTGATCTTGCCAACGGGGAGACACGGATGCGCCAGGCAGGCGTGACCGTTCCCGACAGCATGGCTGCTGATCGCCAGATGTCGCGACAGAATAGCGTCACCACCACCCCCGCGATGCGGTTCGAACCGGACGGTAAAACCCCGGCCGATAATCCTTAGTCCTGCTGTCCCTTCGGCGCGTCAGCACCGTGGTTCGTCATGAGCTTCTCGAGCAGCGGGCGATAAAATTCGAGATCGGCAACGGCCCAATCCCTTTGCTTCCCGGTGTCATCGTATCTCCGCAGCTTGATCGCATCGTCGAAATAGGGGCTTTGCGCGAAGACGTCCGCCTCGTCGGCGCTCATCGGGCCACCCTGCAGTTGAAGGCTGAGTTCCGATGCGCGGCTGAGCGCGGCACGATAGTCGGGCTCCACCGCACAAAGATAGCGCTTGGCCTCGACATGCATTCTCACGGGCTCCGTTACGCTCTCGGGAAAGCTTCGTGCGAGAAAGGTCGCACCGATGACTTCATGCCGGGCGTCGATCCCGCGTTGCTCTGCAGCATTTCCCGCGTCGTCGATGAACTGCCCGATGTCGTGCAGCAGCGCTGCCGCAATCAGCGTATCGCCGGCCCCGTCCTCGCGGGCAATTTGGGCACATTGCAACGCATGCTCGATCTGGGTGATGTCCTCGCCATAGGTGAGTCGACCGAATTTATTGATTATATTGAATATTACGTCGATCATCTGGTGTCATTTCCATCGGATGAATGCAGGAAGCCGATCGGCGGCGAACCGAAGTGAGCTTCAGATTATTGGACTATACCAAAAATGCAAATAAGTCGCTAGCGGCGGCGTTGCAACGGATCGCTATTTGACGAGGGTAAAGGTGTCGCGAACCCGGCCTTCGGCGTCGATCGCTTCGGCCTCCAGCCTGTCTCCCGCGCCGCGCAGCATCACAAAATGATGGTCGCGGAACGCCTTTCGGTTGAACCACGGCTTGGTGGGCTGAAAATCTTCCAGATTGCCGCCCATCCCGCCTACCTGAAGATAGGTAACGCCCTTCACCAGATCGACTTTCCCGCCCTTAATCGGCCAGCTTCGTTCATAGGTATGAAGGTGACCGACGATGACGAGATCGACCGAATATTGCTCGTAGAGCGGTTGCAGCTCCGCTGCCGGAACAGCGTCGCCGCCGCGCGATACGCCAGTCCAGCTGTCGCCGTAATCATCGTCGTCGGTCGACATCAGGGCGTGGTGGTGCATGGCGATCTTCCATTTCGCGGTCGACGAAGCGAGAGCCTGCTTCAACCAGGCCTTCTGCCTCTCGCGAAAGCCGGGTTCGCGCTGTTCACGGTCTTCCAGATTGCTGTCGATCACAAAGATTTCCGCGTCGCCGTAACGCAGATTGAAATAAGCTCCATCGCCGGGTTGGCGGTGATAGTGGCGGAACCAGTGCAATTCGCTTTCGCCATTTCCCGGAGCGGCGATCACCGGCACGCGGCCGAACAGCGGCCCCATGCCGGCGAAATATTCATGCGTCCATTCAAAGCGATTGTCGATTGAGCCGCCATCCGTAAGGTCACCCGCGAGCAACAGGACATTGGGCCGCTGCTCCCAGATCAATGAACTCATCCGCCCGTTGATATGCGTGCGCGCCTCGGTATCTGCGCTGATCGCCATCGTAAACGGCGCGCCGGGGGGCGGCGCGGTGCGAAAGGACAGGATGCCCGACCGGACTTCATTGCCGTCCGCATCGGTGCCGCTCACACGATAGAAATAGGGCGTATCGGCCTTCAGACCCTCCAGCTGAATCCCGCCAATACGTTTCGCGCTGCGCGGGATTTCCCGCGATTGCAGCGCGCTGGTCGTCTCCCCCCACTCAACGGTTGCGGCGACCGGGCGATCCGTCTCCCAGGAAAGCTGGATACCAGAAGTGGTCGGCGCGTTCAGGTAGGGCGGCTGCGTGAAGTGGAGCGCCTTGTCGGTCAGCTTTCCGTCGTCGACCAATCGCGCACGGCGGTCGAATGCCGCCTTGACCTCTGCGGGGCTCAGCGCGCGATGATGGACAGCCGCCGCCTTGACCAGGTTCGGAAGGCGCATGAAGCGCTCTGCTTCAAAAAAGCCGCTCAGTTGCAAGGAGGGTGAGGAAGCAATGGGGGAACGCGATTCGGCCTGCCCCTGAACCACGCCATCCAGATAAAGCGTCCATCGCGCACCGTCACGGACGCCGACGAGATGATGCCACCGCCCTTTGTATCCATCCCCGGTCTTCACCTTCAACATCGGCAGGCCATCCGCGCCGACCGGACCGAACAGCGCTTCACCCGTCACATAACCCAAAGCCCAGTCCGGGCGCGACGCCTGACCGCTGTCGATCAGGGCGCCGATTCGCTGGTTCACATGATCGAGCAGCCAGAGTTCCACTGTGAACGAGTCGCCGCTCTGCCCCGCATCGAGTATGCGGCGATCGGTCGCCCGCATGTCGGAAAGGATACGCGGCGCAGGCACCGACGAGATCGTGGGGACACTGGTCGTTTCAGCCTCTGACGCCGGTCCGGCCCGCCTCGGCAGGGCGTTCTCCAGCTCCGGCATCCATTCGACTGCGGGCTGGTGCGCTTCCGAAGATGCAGCGATCTGCCCCTGGGCCTGAGCGATGCCGGCAGGAAAGACCGGACTCAGCAGCAGCACAATCGCGGAGAGCGAGCCCCCGACCCAACGCCCCCGACCGGTGCCTTTGTCCGCTCTATCCGTCATCACCAACACAGCTGCCTCCATTTGAAATTGGACTATACCAATAATCCGCAATCGGGACAGTTCGGTGACAGGCTTTGGGTGGTCAGGAGACGCATCGAGAAGACGCATTGCCAGGCGTTGGCGCGCGCTGAAGAGGACATCCGGATCGGAGCTCGCACGTCCGCGTGCGACTGTCTTACTCTGTTTAAGGGCACGCTACCGCCCCAATGCGCGGGTGGAGTCAGGAAGAAAGGGCATCAATCGGACACATGCCAGCTCACGACACCTTGATAGACGCCCTCGGCTTTCTTCAGCTTGCGCGCGTAATCGCAAGTCGCCGCATCCAGATCGGAATGGCCGCTCGAAGTAACGATCCTGCAGTCCGTGACAGCCCCCGATGGCGCGACCGTTATGCGGAACTCTGCCCGCCCCTCACGTCCTTCGACCAAGGCCAGCACGGGATAGTCCGGCAAAGGCTCTCTGCGTGGCGGCGGGCCGGCCCCCTCACCGCAAGCGGATGCAAATAAAAGGCGATCCTCAGCGTCTTCGCTCAAATCGATCCACGGATCATCCGCCCGAACCTGTTCGCCGGGCTTTTGCGACGCCGGTGCCGGATCATGCGAAACCGTCCGACGTTTTCGCGTTCGGCAGTTGATTTGAGCGCGTCCCATCGTCGCGGCCGACGACGTGGAATCGTTTGGTCCGCTTTCGATCCTGAAGCCGATTTCCTGAATATCGACGTCCACTTGACGCCGCGTCCCAGGGATTATGGTGAAAACGGCTTTCCCGTCCGGATGAACGAATGGCTGCTTATTCTCGCCATTCGGCGGAAGGTCGGGCGCGTTCGGCGTCCCTCCAGCGCCCGGTGCAAACTGGTCCCCGGACTGAGCCTGAACAGATTCGGGCGCAGCCGGATTCATCGGAGCCAACAGCCCCGCCATCAGCGCAACAATCTCCCAGGACATGCCCTTCCCCTTAAACCGATTTGGCACCGCCCTGCGCCAAAACCACTTACCGCCGCGCAGGCGTCACTTCAAGATTCGCACGGCAAGAAGGCCGGCAAGTCACAGAAACCAGCAGACTGGGTCACTCCGGCCGCAAGCCGGAGTGAAGCTGAATGGCGGCGTCACTTGTTTTGCCTCGCGGCCCACAGGCGAAGCAGACCCCACAGGATCGTGGCCAGCCCCAAGGCGATCAGGACCGAATTGACCATAAAACAGGTCCAATGATATTCGGTCGAAACGGGGTCGATTTTGTTCAGATATAGCTTGGCAAACATGGGGTAAGCGATGGGATCAAATCGCGTTTGGTCCTGCACGATCCATGCAAACGGCCAGCCAAACGACACGTCCGACAGCTCCGATCGCGAATTCACCGGAACCGGCAAGATATTGGCAAGCGTCCAGCAGAGGACCGGCGCAATCGGCGAGCATGACAAAAATGCGGTCATCCAGCTGATGGGACGGACACCGATCCTATTCGACATAGGGTTCGAATCTCAGGCCTCGCGACGTGCGCATAATGGTCAAAACAAAATTCCTTCCCGGCTTTTCGAACGGGCCGATCATAGCGCTGCGGGTCGATACCGTCATCGCAGCCCGAGCGCCAGCGAGCGACCTGAAACCAGTGACCATCCTCGACTGGCCATGTGCGTTCTCATTTCGCGGTCGCTCAGGTAACGCATGGACCCAACTCGATTGCCCCTCAAGACACCACAGGCCGAACGCATGAGCAGGAAACAGAAATCGCAAATGGGCCAGAAAATTGGCACAGGCCTCGTCGCGGCTTTCCTTTGCTGGCTGGTTTGGGCTGGCGTGCACGCGCTTGCAGGCGTGATACAAGACGGTCGCATCGTCAATCGACGGGGACCGGACGTCTATATGAGCGACAGCCCCGTCATATTTTGGGCCTTAAGCGGATTTTTCGCGCTCGGCCTGCTTCTTGCGACCGGCTTGGCATTGATATGCTTGCTAAACTGGCTTTCGCTTTTCCGTCGTTCCGACCAAAAATGAGCGAGAAAAAGCCGGGTTGAGGCAGCCGCGGAATTTTGAACCGTGCGCAGCAGGCCGTATACGCGAGATGCCATCTTGGCTTGTGCCATTTTGCAAAGACAATTGGGAGACATCGATATGATTGCTGCACGCCGAGCCATGATGAGTGTCCCCATATTAGCCTTGGCATTGTGGGGCTGTTCGGAAACAGCCGACACGTCCGGGAAATCGGCAGCGGGGGAAACGCGTGCCATCACCGGCACGGCTGGCCCCAAAGCGTCCCCCCAGCCGCGTTCGGAAGTCGAAGGCCTGACGTTCACCGCCCTGTCCGAGCTTCCAGCCAATAGCGCCAGCGATCCATTCAACGAGTCATGCAGTCACTATCGGCCCGCAGGCGGACCGAAGAGCGCGGGCGGCAAGATAGCCGAAAAACGGGGCTGGTTCGTCACATCGGAGGAAAAGCTGGGTCGCTACGACGCGATCAGCTTCGTCGGACAGCTGGAAACCGCCACCAGCGGGGTCTGCATGGTCCACGACGGCAATGTCGCGCTGTTCGACGGCGGCCAAATGGTTGCGTTGGGCTATGCGAGAAAGGGCGCCGAACAACCGTCGATCGGGCAACTCGAAGATCGCGGCAATGCGACGCTTCTGATCGGATCGGGCGAAGGTCCGGTCGCGCCGATTGCGATACTGAAGGAAGAGGGGGGCGTCCCGGTTCTTGCGAAATTGCCTGCCGAGGAACAATTGTGCGATGGCGCGGTCAAGGTGCCCAACATCTATGGCAAACCGATCCTCGCGGCACGCAAGACGCTGGCGGCAACGGGGTGGAAGCCGGTGGCGCAGGAACTGCCCGAAGGCGGATTTGGCCGCGAAAATGATTTCCATAAGCAAGGCGTCGTCGAAGTCGAAAGCTGCTCGGGCACCGGCTATGGTTTTTGCAGCTTCCAATATGCGCAAGGGTCGAGGACGCTCGGCGTAACCACAGTCGGCGAAAGCCCGGACGATTTTGTGAGCTTCTACTCTGTGTCCTGTGACTAGAAGAGAGGTTTCCGCCCTGCCCGCTTTTCACAACGGGCTTGGCAGGATGGCCGCTATGGGGCGATCATCGCGGTGTTGGCCACTATCGAAGCGGGATCACAGGTCAGGCGTGCGATCTCCACATTCTTGTCACGGCTGAAGAAATCATCAGCCGATTTATAGACCCTCACTTCGGCTTCGCGAACCCGATTTCCAAGACGCTCGTCTTGGGTCACGAAGAAGGAATATACGATCTTCCCAAGCTGATAGCCCATACCGGAAGACGTGTCTGACTGGTGTTCGAGGATGAAGTCTTTGGTGGAAAACAGGACCTTATCTGTTTCGAAATACAGCTCGGCCGGTTCGTCGCCGATGACATATGAGTAATAGGCCTCCTTCTTCGAAGGATGGGCTTCCGTGTCGGCGATCCGGCAAAACTCGGCCCGCGCATGCTTATGCTCGATGTCGCATGCAAAGTGGGTCTCCCAAGGGGGCGAGCAGCTTGCGGCAGCCGGGACAGGCAGCAAGACAAACAGAAAGAATAATATGATCCCGCGCATATCTTATTTCTCTCTACAAATCTTCTGGGAAGGATCGTCGATGGGATGAAGGCATTCGCCTTCGAGCGAAAGGAGGAGCGTTTTACCACCCAGCGACATGATGATGCGATCGGAATCCTGTCGGTAATGCCCGGTCACTTCCGGAAGGCTGGTACCATTCTGCCAGAACCGCACCGTCCCACCCTCAAGGGCCATGGTGGCACGACTGCCTTCGCCGTCATCCGCATGGTAAACGCCTTCGAGGCGATCCCCTTGGCACCCGGGCAGCACAAACAGCGCTAAAATTAACCCGCCTATGTTCATGGGCTTCGTCACCATAGCCCGGCAACGATAATCAAGAACCTCGGTCAGTCAATCATCGCTTCCGAATACGACGCGAAGGCGCGCCGCCCCATCCGCCTTCAGATGGTATCTGAACCTGCTTTTGCCTCGCGCCGGCAACGCGCATGGGCCCTGTACCGTGGGGATTGGCCGGTTGCGGATGGGCAGCTTAAGGATGAAAATCCCGGATAGCGGACCATAACCGGGCTGAGCTCACGGGCTATTTGGCTGACGACAGAAAATGGTCACGACGCAGATCGCCGCCATGCTCAACAATCCGATCCAAAGAAGAGCGCCAAAGGCGACGCCTTCGAATAGCAATGGCGGAAGGCAAGACACCCCAACCAGCACCCATCCTGTCGGACGGAGCCACGCCGGCGGCATCGTCGTTCGCTGCCGCCCGATCACGCGCCAATGCTGGATCTGGCTCAAACCCAGGGCGGCAAATCCGAGTAGCGCGACGAGAAGCCCACCGGCGATGGAGAGGATCATCATTCGGTCACGCTCCGTGCGCTTGCGCTCGCGATCCTCTCCGCGCGGCGCAGCTTGACCGCACTCCAGGCCGCTATGGCCGAGGTGGCCAGCAATGACAGGTCCACGCCGGCGCTGTGCCAAAGACCCGCAGAAATAGCGTCAAAAAGCCCAGTGTCTGTAGTCCAGGCGTTGAGAACCACGGCAAGGAGGCATCCTGCGGCAACCATCCACGCTTGGTCGCGCCATGCCGCCCGGCCTCGCGCAAAGGCATGAACGGCGGAAGCGATCCAGACGAGGTGGAATATCCACATTTCGGTCGATGCCCGGTCGAGCGTTGTGATCGGCAGCGTTCGATTGGCAATCAGGAACCCGAGCGTTGCGAGCAAAGGCCCGATCGTCGCCGCGATCACAAAGGCCTCCACGATCCGCACACCCCGACGGCCGTCTCTCTGGTGCCGCTTGCGCCGGGACTGAACCCAGAACAGCATCCCCGTCGCTATCAACAGGCAGCCGGCGAGCCCCGAGACGAAATAGAGCCAGCGCAGCGGCCAATGGTGGAACTGGACGAGATGGATGCCGTAGAGGAAATCATAGGCACGCCGTGTGCCCGTGGATGGCGACGCACCGAGGCGCGCACCGGTCGCGGCGTCAAACCACATCGCCTCGGTGCTGAAGGATATTTTGCTGCCATTCGGTGGGCGAAGTTCGACATAGCTGCCCGCATCGCCCGGGTGGACAATCTGGACATAATCGGGCCGCGCGCCCCAATGATCTTTGGCCCGGTCGCGAAGCGCCTCAAGCGAGACGATCGCGCCGCCGGGCCTCCCGGCCGCGTCGCGGGAGAAATAGCCGGCTGTCATGGCCTGCGGGTCGCCGCTGAACATGATCGCCTGCGCTGACGGCAAATAGGTGTAAGTGAAGATCGCGACGCCGGTGAACGAGATCATCAACAGAAATGGGAGAAACAGCACGCCCGACAGATTGTGAAGATCGAGCGTGGTTCGCTGGGCCTTCCTGACGATGCGTAGCGTGAAGAAGTCGGCGAAGATCTTGCGATGAATAATCACCCCCGACACGCACAATGCAACCATGATCACGGCGGCCAGCGCACAGAGAAACAGCCCGATTGCGCCCGAATGAAGATTATAATGATAGGGATAGAAGAAGTCGGAGGCGCCTGCTGTCCCCTCGTCGGGGAGGATCTGCATCGATACCGGATCGATGAAGCGGCGGACGTAAGAGCCGTCGGCAAAGCTCGCCTGCACCTCGGCTACGGGCACGCGATCGTCGGGAAGGATCATCCGCCAGCCGCGCGATCCCTCGACCAGATCGCGCACCACCGGCATCAGCGCATCGGCGGATACGGAGCTGACGATCGGCAACCGGGTCGCCGGCATTGTCCAGCGATCGATCTCGCGATCAAAAACGGCCAGCGTCCCGGTCCAGAAAATGATGAAAAGCAATGCGCCGACGACAAGCCCGAACCAGGTATGAAACCAGTTGAGCGCGAGGCGAAGGCCGCCGGGATCGTCCGGGCTTGCCGGCGCGCTCATGATACGCCCCCGGACGCCGACATGGCGGGCGCGACAAGCCAGGCCGCAAGATGCGTGACCACCGCGGCGGCAACCACGACCGCCCACACGCGCAGCAACCGCCGTTCGGCAAAACACCACAGCATCAGGAAGACAAAGAGCAGATAGCCGAGCACACTACCGATAATCAGCGCATCCGATCGTCCCAGTCTCGCGACCACGACAAGCAATACACCGATCAGCGCCGACGCCCCGGCGGAGACCGCATAGGAACCGACGACCGCGGCCAGCACCCGCGCAGCCATCCGCAAGCCTGCGCGCGGCGCCATGTCAGAACCGGCGCGCGACCGACAGCATCGCCGAGCGGGGGCGACCAAAGGTACTCGCGCCATAGATGCTGACCGCGCTCAGATAGCGCTCGTCGAAGAGGTTGAAGACGTTCAGCCGGATATCCCAACCGGGGATGCCGCGATAGAAAAGCTGTGCATCGACGACCGGCGGCGGATTATAGGCAAGCTGGTTCTGCGGGAAGGTAAAGGGATAATATTTGCCCAAATCCCGGACGCTACCCCCAAAACCCAGCCCTTTGAGCGGACCTGACTGGAGTTCATATGTCGCAAGGAAGGCGCCTGTGAATTTCTGCGCATCATAGGGGACCGTCCCTGCGAGGCCGTCATTGCTCCTTGTCACCTCGGCATCCTGCACCGCCGCCGATGCCACCAGCTGGAGCCCCGGAACGGGCGAACCGACGACCTCGATCTCGACGCCCTTATGGACCTGTTCGCCGACCGGAATGACGAAATATTCGCCGGTCCCGCTGCGCGGATCAAAGGTCGCGATATTGCGCCTCAGCATGCGATAGGCGGCGATCGATGCGTTGAGCTTGTCCTCGAACAGCGACGCCTTGAGCCCGGCCTCGACCTGATAACCCGTTTCGGGATCGACCAGATCGCCTTCGATCGTCCGGCCCGACGACGGAATGAAGCTCTCATTATATGTCGCGTAGGCGGTAAGCGCGTCGGTGATCTGATAGGTGAGCGATGCACGTCCGGTGAAGGCTTCGGCCTTCTGCGTTGCCGCGTTCAGGCCCGCGACGGTTCGCGACCAGTCATATCGCCCGCCCAGGTGGATCGCGAAGCGGTCGGCGGGACGGATGATCGCCTGGCTATAAATGCCCCAGCCCGACCGGCCGCTGGCGTAAGTGGTCGGAAGGTCGGTCGGAAAGGCACCGATGTCGGTGCTATAGTCGGGGTCGAAAATGTCGATCATCGCGACATTGCTGACCCGCCCGCCCCGAACCGTCTCCTCATTGTCGAAATAGTCGGCGCCAAGGAGCAGGTCGCTCGACAGCCCGAAAAGCGGCACGCTGCCCGAGACAAAGGTGTCGAGCGCCACCATGTCGAAATCATAGCGGCGGTTGAGCTTGTTCAGCCTGACAATCCCCGCGTCGCGGTCGGCATAGCTGCCGAATTCGGTGGTCCGCTGCGCATTGAACCCGTCCTCGTAGCGGCCGCGAACGGTCAGCGACCAGTCGGGCGCGAGCCCCTGCCTGAACTCGGCATCGATCCAGCCCAGCTCGCCTTCGGACTTGGGTGCCGGAATACCGACGAAGCGCGAACGCGGAATATCGGGCACCCATCCGTCGGCTCCGACGGCAAAGGAGCCGCCCTCGACGAACTTTCGGCGCTGGAAGCTCCCGGTCACGTCGAACGTGGTGCTCGGCGAGAGATCGATCCCGAACGCAGCGGTTCCCACCCACAAATTGCTGTCGCGAAAATCGATCCATGACCCTTCATCGACATATTTGGCGCTGATGCGGCCGCGTAGCGCGCCGCTCTGCGTCAGCGTCCCGCCGACGTCGCCCTCGAGGACGATTGCATCATAGCTGCCGATGCGCGCCGTCACCGCGCCGCGCAGCGTCGCCGGCGCGCGCTTGGGAATGAGGTTGATGATCCCGCCCGGCGGCACGGCACCGCCGAACATCGAGGCGGGGCCGCGCACGACTTCGACGCGCTCGAGCGCCGAAAGATCGACGGTAGCCCGGTTGTGCGTGCGCAAACCATTGACCCGGCGGTAATTGAGCTGGCCGCTCTCATAGATGCCGCGGATATTATATTCGACGCCCAGGCTGTTGTTGCCGCCCCCGGCCCCGCCCGTCGCGCCTTCGTTGAACGCGACGACGTTGGGGATGAAATACATGGCTTCGGAAAGCGACTGGGCGCCGCGGTCCGCAATCACATCGGCGGTCGCGACCGAGATCGATTGCGGCGTATCCTTGATCGCAAGCGATGTCTTCGTAGCGCTGCGCTGTTCGGCAGCGCGATAGCCTGTAACGACGATCTCCCGATCGGGCACGCCTGATGCGTCTTCGGAAGACAGCGGCGTGGCCGCACCCGCCGGGCCCGATGCCGTCAGAACATAGCCGCCCGCTCCGTCAGGCGCCGCGCGCAAACCGGTACCGCGAAGCAGCGCATCGAGCGCTGCGCGCGCCGCGAGCCGCCCCCGTACCGCAGAGCTGGTCCGTCCCCGCGTCAACGCCGCATCGGCTGCGACGAGCACCCCGGTCGCCTGCGTATATCGTGCCAGCGCGCGTCCGAGCGGTTCGGCCGGCAGGTCAAGCTGACGCATATCGGCCTCTTGCGCGGCGATGGGCGCGGCAACGACCGCCGCCGAGCAGCAGAGCAACGCGCTTGCGCCGCGGAGAATCAGATTTTTCATTCATACCCCCAAATTGGTCTCGCCTTCCGGACGGATCAGCGGGGCAGAAGGGACAGTGGCTTTCCCAAAAAAAGCAGAACGCGATCACCGCCGGATGATGATCGGGCCGCCTTCCGACTTGTTGACCGTCACGGGAAGCGCCGCCGAAATACTCTTCAGCGCCCTGTCGGTGTCGGTAAGCGGGAAAGTTCCCGAGATCCTGAGCCCCACAATATCGGCCGGAGAATAGCGGATCTTGCTCTGCCGGTATCGATTCAGCTCGTCGATGACCGAGGTCAGCGGCCGGTCATCGGCGATGAGCAATCCTGCCGCCCAGGCGCTTTCACCGACCGGATCGACATTCGCCCCGCGATGCGCGCCGGCGCCGTCAAGCGTCGCCGACTGGCCGGGCCCCAGCGTCACGCAAGCCCGGTCTCCGAGCGCGGCGCATGCCTCGACCCGCGACTCGATGACGCGGACAGTCGTGACGTCACCGTCCACCCGCACACTATAGCGTGTTCCCAGCGCGCGCGCCGTGCCCTGCGGCGTGCGGACCGTGAAGTGCGCGGCCGCGCCGGGCTTGACCTCCGCCATCACGGCGCCGCGCCAAAGCCGGACTTCGCGCAAGGCTTCGTCGATATCCGCGGCGCTTTCGCTGTCCAGCGTGACCCGATCGCCTGCCCCGAACGCAATCCGTTCCTGCTGACCGATCGCCGTCCGGTCTTCCGCCAGACGGCTGCGAATATCGGGCCGGTCCACCGCCCACCATGCCGATGCGACCAGCGAGCCAAGCAACAGCGCCACAGGAATGGCGATCCGGCGTCGCGCACGCCGCCGCGCCTCCCCGTTCTGCGCCGGATCATGAACTGCGCCCCCGGCGAGGACCGTCATCCGGTCGTAAGCCAGTCGATGCGACGGATGGGCCGATATCCACTCCCGAAAGGCGACGCGGTCATCGTCGCTGCGATTCTCGTCGCCCATTTGCGCCTGCCAGGCGGCGGCCGCCTCGATTGTTTCGCGCGTCGGTTCGTTCGGGTCAGTCGGGACAGCCATGGGCGATCATGTAACAATGGGCGAACGCCCGCGCGACATATTGCTTCACCATGCTGGAGGAAACGCCAAGCTCGGCGGATATTTCCGCGTAAGTGAACCCATCGACACGGCTCATCAGGAACGCCCGCTGCACATTCCCCGGGAGGGCGCCGAGCAGTTCGATCATCGCCGAAAGCTGGTCGACCGCTTCTGCAATCCGGTCGGGTCCCGGTTGAAAGCTGTCCCCGGCATGGACCCGCAAGGCACAAAGAAAAGATCGCTCGGAATTCTCGCGCCGACTGTCGTCAATCAGCAATCGGCGCGCGACGGTCGCCAGATAGCGGCGCGGGTGGGAGTGCAGGCGGAGCCCCGGCTGCTCCGCAAGACGGCAGAATGTCTCCTGCGCAAGATCGCTCGCGCGTGATACCGAATGAGCGCGGCTCGACAGCCATGCAACCAGCCACCCGCTGTGATCCCGGTACAAGCTATCCAGGTTGACAGGCGCGAGCGAAAGCATCGAGCGGGCCTAATCATATTGCGAGTCATTCGCAAGACCGAACTGACCAATTTCAGACAGACCGCTTTTGGGCGACCGAGGCGCAAGGAACTCGCGGTGCTGAACCTTTCCGACGAAATCCGCGCCGAACGCCTCGGCCTGACCGCCCCCTATGCCATCCGCCAAGCGGGCCGCTCACCCGGCGAATGGGGCACCTATGTGCCGACCAAATATGCGCTCGAAGCCTTTGCCGAAGCGATGCCACTGAACTCGCCGCCTGAGGTATCAAGGTTGGGGGTGATCGCACCGACGGGTAGTGCCCGGTTTTGATCGTAAATGGTGCCCCTGGCCGGACTCGAACCAGCACTCCTTGCGGAACCGCATTTTGAGTGCGGCGCGTCTACCAATTTCACCACAGGGGCCCCTCGCCCGACGGTATCGGGCGCGAGATGGATCCGGATCATGGTCAAAGCCCATGAACAGGAAGGGCGTCCCGATAAGCCGGAACGCCCCATTTTGCCAAGCTATTTCTTGAGCTCTTTCGCGAGAGTTTTCGCGGTCGCCTTGCCATAGGGTGGTTTAAAGCCCGCAAGCCCCGCAACGTCGAGCTTGGGCTGGCGATAGACCGCGCGCGCGTGGCTGAAGGTGCGGAAGCCGTCGAGGCCGTGATAATTGCCCATTCCCGACGGGCCGACCCCGCCGAACGGCAGGTCTTCCATCGCATTGTGGAACAACACGTCGTTGACCGTGACCCCGCCCGAGATCGTCCGCGTCAGCACACGGTCTTCCTCGCTCTTGTCCTGCCCGAAATAATAAAGGCCGAGCGGGCGGTCATTGGCGTTCACATAGTCGATCGCGTCGTCGATGCTCTTGTACGTCTTGACCGGCAGGATCGGGCCGAAGATTTCCTCCTGCATCACCTTCATATCGTCGGTCGGGTTGCGCACAATGTGAAGCGGCATCTTATGCCCGTTCGAGCTGGCGAAATCCTCACCGCCCGGATTCACCTCGATCACCTCGGCGCCCTTTTCGCGCGCGTCGGTCAAATAGCTCTGCAGCCGGTCGTAATTGCGCGTGTTGACGACCGAGGTGTAGTCGTCATTGGCGAGCAGGGTCGGATAAAGCGCAGCCGCGCCCTTGGTGACGCTGTCGATCACCGCGCCTTCCTCATCCTCGGCAACCAGCAGATAGTCGGGGGCGAGGCAGATTTGCCCGGCGTTCATCATCTTGCCCAGCGCGACACGCTGGCCGACCAGATCCTTGTTCGCGCTGCGCCCGATGAAGGTCGGCGACTTGCCGCCAAGCTCCAGCGTCACGGGAACGAGATTATCGGCGGCGGCGCGCATGATATGCTTGCCGACGCTCGTCGCGCCGGTGAAGATCATATGATCGAAGGCGAGTTTCGAGAACGCGACCCCGATGTCCGCGTCGCCGGTGAACACCGCCATCTCGCTCTCATCGAAATATTCGGGCACCAGCCGCGCCATCAGCGCGGAGACATTTTCGGTAAACTCGCTGGGCTTGATCATCGCGCGATTGCCTGCGGCGAGAATGCCCGCCATCGGCACGAACACCATCCCGATCGGGAAATTCCACGGGGCGACGACGCCGACGACGCCCTTCGGCTGAAACACGACCTCGGCCTTGGCGCCGAGCAGCCCGAGCGGAAAAGTCGGTTTGCGCTTCTCGCCCTTCGACCAGCTCGCCATATGTTTTTTGGCATGCTTCAACGCGCTGACCGACGGCATGATATCGGTCATCAGCGTCTGGTCGCGGCTGCGATGGCCAAAATCCTCGCTCACCGCTTTGGCGAAATCTTCGGCATGATCGACGAGCAGCGCGATCGCGCGGTCGATGCGGTCGCGGCGCACATCAAGGCTTTCGGGCATGGCGGCCGTAAAGCTCGCCTTCTGCGCCGCCAGCACCTGGCTCATACGCTGCGTTTCGCTGTCGATGTGATTTGCGACCATGGTCATTTTCTATCTCCCCATTCGTTGTGCCGTTTGAACATGAGCGCGGTCCGGTTGCAAGATGAAACCCGGTACAAACGCGGCGCGCGATTTTCGGAAGTCAAAGAAACTCCGCTCGCGGCGAAGCAAGCAACGCAGTCTATGGTGTCATATTAGTCAAATTCAGGGGGCAAATATATTGCCGCCGCTATTCCTCTTCATGACACATGGCCGCCGCCGATCCTATTTCGTCCGCCGCCCGCGAAAAGGCGCTTTCCTATTAGATTCCGCCATGGTCCATATTGCCGGATGAACGAACATTTCCCCACCATAAGGGCGCGCGGCACTGCTCCGCAGACGCTCGCATCACCGGACCCGACCGTCGGGGCGCGAAAGTCGCAGTCGCGCGTGGGCCCAGATGGCGGAGGGACGAAACACAGGGGGGACGCGGGCTGTACTTCCGATACTTTGGAATATTATTGCGCGGACGAAGGCCCGCCAGCAAAGCAAAGCCGGGGCATGACGCACCCCTTTCGCAAGTGCAGCATTTCCGCTAACCGGACCGCCGAAACATCTTTCCCCACCGGAGTCTTTTGCCATGACCGCCACCGATCCCGTCGTTTTCCTCTCCTATGCACGCACCCCGATGGGCAGCATGCAGGGCAGCCTGTCGGACGTGAGCGCGACCGATCTGGGCGCGACTGCGGTCAAGGCGGCGGTCGAGCGCGCGGGCGTCTCGGGCGACGATATCGAACGCATCTATATGGGCTGCGTGCTTCCCGCGGGCCTCGGTCAGGCCCCCGCACGTCAGGCCGCGATCAAGGCCGGCCTGCCCAAGTCGGTGCAGGCGACAACCGTGAACAAGGTCTGCGGTTCGGGCATGCAGACTGTGATCATGGGCGCCGAAGCGCTCGCCGCGGGCAGCATCGATCTGGTCGTCGCGGGCGGCATGGAATCGATGACCAACGCCCCCTATCTGCTCAAGAAGCATCGCTCGGGCGCGCGCATCGGCCACGACACCGCCTATGACCATATGTTCCTCGACGGGCTCGAAGATGCCTATGAAGCCGGCCGCGCGATGGGCACCTTTGCTCAGGACACCGCCGACGCCTATCAGCTCAGCCGCCAGTCGCAGGACGAATATACGCTCGAATCGCTGAGCCGCGCCAAGGCCGCGATCGCCGACGGCGCCTTCACCAATGAAATCGCGCCGGTGACCATCGCGACGCGCAAGGGCGAAGTCACCATCGACACCGACGAAGCCCCCGGCAAGGCGATGCCCGACAAGATCCCGACGCTGAAGCCCGCCTTTGCCAAGGATGGCACGATCACCGCGGCGACCAGCTCGTCGATTTCGGATGGCGCCGCCGCCGTCGTGCTGACGCGCCAGTCGATCGCCGAAGCCAAGGGCGCCAAGCCGATCGCAAAGCTCGTCGCGCACGCCGCGCACGCGCAGGAGCCCAAGGATTTCACCGTCGCTCCCGTCGGCGCGATCAACAAGCTGCTCGCCAAGACCGGCTGGGCGATCGGCGACGTCGACCTGTTCGAGGTCAATGAGGCGTTCGCATGTGTGGCGATGTTCGCGATGCACGACCTCGGCATTCCGCACGACAAGATCAATGTCCATGGCGGTGCAACCGCGCTGGGCCATCCGATCGGCGCCAGCGGCACGCGCATCATCACCACGCTGATCGCGGCGCTCCAGCGCCACGGCAAGACGCGCGGCATCGCGAGCCTCTGCATCGGCGGCGGTGAAGCGACCGCAGTTGCGATCGAACTGGTCTGATCAATATCGTCGCCCCCGCGAAGGCGGGGGCCGCTGGCCACCTTGAGCAAGGCCGATAGCGGCCCCGCCTTCGCGGGGGCGACGACTTTTGCGGAACGGTTCCGCGCGTTCACCCCACGCGCGCCTCATCCCATCGTTTGTCGCGACATTTTGCGACACTCATGTCCTGAAAATAAACGGCGCATTCGGGCTCCGTTCAAATCGACTCGCCTAATCCTTTGATTGTCATCGGGCATTCCCCTCCCCCTGACGGATTGAAAGGATAGAAAAATGAAAACCAAATTCCTCACCGTCGGCCTGATCGCGGCCCTGATGGTTCCCGGCGTCGCCTCGGCGCAGTCGCAGCGCGAAATGCGCGAAAGCCGTCAGGATCTTCGCGAAGAACAGCGCGACCTGCGAAACGCCCAGCGCTATGGCGACCGCAACGATGTTCGCAAGGCACAGCGCGATGTGCGCGATGCCCGTCAGGAATATCGCGAAGACCGCCGCGACTGGCGTCAGGACAAGCGCTATTCCAACTATCGCGCGCCGTTCAAATATCAGCAGTTCCGCGTCGGGTCGCAGCTTCGTCCCAACTATTACAGCTCATCCTATCGTCCGAGCTGGGACAGCCGCTGGGGCGTGCCGCGGGCAGGTCGCAACCTGACCTATGTGCGTCACTACAACGACCTGCTGCTCGTCAACGAGCGCAACGGCCGGGTGGTCAAGGTGTATCGCAACCACTTCAACTGGCGCCGTTAACCGATAAGGAAAGCGCTAGCCGATAAGGAAAGACGGGGCCGGGCGGGAAACCGCTCGGCCCTTTTTCGATGGGCGATCGATCAATCGCCCCAGATATGGCCGGTTTCGATCCAGCCCTTGCGGCCCTTCACGTCGATCAGGCACCAGCCATTCTTGCAGTCGGTGATGCGGCCGACAACCCCCGCCTCGGCGCGATAGGCAATGGCGGCCGATCCGCTCGCTGACGCACGCAGCGGGCGGATGCCGCCGGTGACGATCGCGGTGCGGGTCCGGCTGAGCAGGCGTGCCGCCATCCATCCCTGTGTGCCGTCGGGATCCTCGATCTTGCGCCAGGTTTCGTGACGCGCAACGACCTTTACCGGCAAATCCTTGCGGCGATACTCCCAGGTCACCGGCACGTCGGGCGACGGCCCCTTGCGCATCCGCGCCTCGTCGACGCTGATCGACGCCCAATAGGGAAGTTCGGGGTCGGATTGGGCGGCGGCGGGGCCGATCGCGGCAAACAGGGCAAGCACGCCAATGGCGGGACGGATTTTCATGACTTAGCCTTGTCAAAATCGGCGCCATTTATCAACCGGTCACACCGCGCTCTTCGCCTTCTGTCCACAGCCGCGTTTGCCCTGCCCCCCATTCCCCCCCTCGCCGCCCCCTCCCCCTTGACCTCTCGCCGCACACGCGCTCTATCGGCGGCCATGCCCGATTCATCCCGTCCGAAACGCCCGCGCGTCATCGTCACCCGCCAGCTGATGCCGCATGTCGAAGGCCGCATGGCCGAATTGTTCGATGTCGCGCTGTCGGCGCACGATCACGCCTTTACCGAAGACGAGTTGAAGGCTGCGGTCGCCGACTGCGACGTGTTTGTTCCCACCGTGACCGACCGCATCGACGCCGACGTCATCAACGCGGCGGGCGAGCGGCTGAAGCTGATCGCCAATTTCGGCGCCGGGGTCGACCATATCGACCTTTCGGCGGCGCGCGCCAAGGGCATCATGGTATCGAACACGCCGGGCGTCTTCACCGAAGACACCGCCGACATGACGATGGCGCTGATCCTGTCGGTCCCGCGCCGTTTGGCCGAGGGTGAGAAGCTGATGCGGTCAGGCCAGTGGGCCGGCTGGGCGCCCAGCACGATGCTGGGCCACCGCGTCGGCGGCAAGTTTCTGGGCATCATCGGCATGGGACGCATCGGCCTTGCGGTCGCCCGCCGCGCCCGCGCCTTCGGACTGTCGATCCATTATCACAACCGCCGCCGCCTGCCCGCCGCGATCGAGGAGGAATTAGGCGCGAGCTATCATGCCAGCGTCGACACGCTGCTAAGGATCAGCGACATCGTCTCGGTCCATTGCCCGCACACCAGCGAGACGCACGAGATGGTCAACGCCGCGCGCATCGGCGCGATGAAGCCGACAGCTTATCTGATCAACACCGCGCGCGGCGACATCGTCGATGAAAAGGCGCTGGTCGCGGCGCTGAAAGCCGGCCGCATCGCCGGCGCCGGGCTCGACGTTTACACCCACGAGCCCGCGGTCGACCCCGCGCTGCTCGCGCTCGACAATGTCGTGCTGCTCCCGCACCTCGGCTCGGCGACGATCGAGGGACGCGAAGCATCGGGCGAAAAGGTCATCGCCAACATCCGCGCCTGGTGCGACGGGCACCGTCCGCCGGATCAGGTGCTGGAGGGTTGGGCCTAAGCCCCTCCCCAGGCCGCGACCGACCGGTCCACTTCAACCGAACTGAACCTATCTGCTGTTTCCAGCGAGAAACTTGCGCATAATAAATAGCGGCATTCATTCCTTGGGGGGAGGGTGCCATGCGTCGAGCCATTATTTCGTGCGCGTTTCTTGCATTATTCAGCGGCTGCACGTCGATTCAACTCGTTTCGAAATATGACGAAACGACCGACAAGGAAGCCTCGGCAATACAGAAGAAATTGTCCGAGTTCTTCGTCAGACAACAGGCTGCATCGACCGATGCGGAACGATCCTTCGCCAGAAGCCAGCCATTTTATCAGGATGTTTCGGCATCGCTGAACGCGCTGCAGGTTCGCGCGGGGGGCATTTACAAGAACAGCCTGACGATGGCTCAACTGCAACTTGCCGAAGATAATCTTGCCTATCTGGCCTTGCTTCACAAAGCCTGCATCACGGGCAATCTCAGCGACATCCAGCGTAACGCGGTGCGCACGCGAGGCGTCGACGCGTCGCTCGACTGTCGCGTCCAATATGGCGCGAGCACCGACCAGTCAAACAGGGGCGGCCAAGTCCTGAACGCAGCCCTCCTCCCTTCGGTCAGCAGCATATTCGACCAGACGTTCGGCGCCGTCATTGCGCTGGAACTGGCCAAAAAGCGTGGAGAAGGAGACAAGAAATGAGCGGTATCGACATCGAAACGGTCGCGGCAACCATGCTGGCTGCCAGCAAAGCTTCGCTTCAAAACAACTGGCCGAAAGTGAAAGAATATATGACGGGCGAGGCGAAAAAGATCGCGCTGACCTTTGCCCAGATCGAAACGCTCAAACAGCAGGGCAAGATAACCGAAGCTGAGGCGCATGTTCTGTTCGAAATGCAGAGAAATGCGTCACGCGCCGTTCTCCTCGCGGTGCAAGGTATGGGCATGATCGCAGTGGAGGAAGCGATCAACGCAGCCCTCGGCGCCGTGAGCGATATCGTCAACGGCGCGTTGGGCTTCGCGCTGATCTAGGTTCGAGCAGTAAGATAAAACGGCGCGGGCGCCGCCCGCACTCAATCTCCCGTCAAAATCCGGTCGACGAGTTCTTTCACTGTCGGGGTGAAATTGTTCGAGTAAAAGGGATCGGTCTTGAAATTAAATGCGGCATGGCCCGCAAACATCAGATTCTGCTCCGGATCGCCATCATGGGCGATGTCCTGAAGCGTCTTCTGGATGCAGAAGCTGCGCGGGTCGGCGAGATAGCCGGTGGTGTAATCGTCATGGTCCTTCCACGACGAGAAACCACAATGCGACAGACAGCCCATGCAATCGGTCTGATCCTTGCGAATCTCCGCCTTCGATTCCTCGGTAACGAAAACGACCGTGTTATCGGGGGTCTTCAGCGCTTCTGTATAGCCTTCGGCCGCCCAGTCGCGCGCCCTTGCACGGTCATGCGGTGTGACCCAGAAATTCTTGCCCTTCACCCCGACGTCGAGTTGGACGATATGATCACCCGCTTCCTGCTTGGAATAAGGAATCTGTCGTTCCGAGCGCGCTTCAAGGTCGCGCAGGAAGGGGGTACGCACCGCGCTCGAGTAAAAGCCGGTGGGCGAGAAGCGGTGAAGCAGCACGTCGCCGTCGTCGAGGGTACGGAGGCGATCCTTCCACGCCTGCGGGATCGGGCTTTCTTCGGTGAGCAGCGGGCGGGTGCCGAACTGGAAGACGATCTGACCGAGTTCGGGATTGTCGATCCAATTGTCCCAGTCGCGCAGATACCAGACGCCGCCGGCCATCACGATCGGAACGCTGTCGGCAATATTTTCGGCCCGCATGACGTCGCGCAGCGCCTTGACGCGCGGATAGGGATCCTGCGGGACCAGCGGATCTTCGGCGTTCGACAGGCCGTTGTGGCCACCGGCAAGCCAGGGGTCTTCATAGACCACGGCGCCCAGAAGCTGCGGAACCTTGTGATAGGCGCGCTTCCACAGCGCACGGAATGCCCGTCCCGAGCTGACGATCGGAAGATAGAGAACATTGTGCCGCTCGGCAATTTCGCTGAGCTTATAGGGCATGCCCGCACCGCAGGTAACGCCCGCGACCATCCCTTTGGTCTGCGCGAGCACACCTTCGAGGATCTGTTGCGCGCCGCCCATTTCCCAGAGCACGTTGATGTTGATCGCGCCCTTGCCGCCCGCAATCGCGTGCGCGCGCTTGACCTGTTCGACCGCGCCGGCGATCGCATATTCGATCAGCTCTTCGTGGCGTTCCTTGCGCGTCAACGCGTTATAGATTTGCGGAACGATCTTGCCTTCGGCGTCATAGCTGTCGGCATTGACCGCGGACACGGTGCCGATGCCGCCCGCCGCAGCCCAGGCGCCGCTCGACATATGGTTGGTCGCCGAAACGCCCTTCCCGCCCTCGACCAGCGGCCAGACTTCGCGTCCGCCGTAAAGGATGGGCTTCAAACCTTTGAACACGTGTAAACCTCTTTCTCTCCACCGGCCGCTTGCCGCAAACCGGTCCCCAGTACCGTTTCCGTAAGCGGAAGCCGGCCATGAAAGTCAATGGGCGCCCCGCCTAATTCCCCGTGAACAGGCGGCGTCCACTTAGCGCCCGACCATAGAGATTTTCATAGGCGGCGACCATGGTAGATTCGTCGAAGCGTTCGGCGGCGACGCGCCGGTTCGCAGCGCCGATCTGTGCACGCAAACCAGCGTCGGCCGCGAGTTCCTCCAGCGCGACGCGAAAACCGCGTTCGTCCGCGACGATGAGATGGCGATTGTCGGCCGCGACCATCGCCGCGACATCGCCAACATCGGGGCTGACGACGGGCAAGCCCGCTGCCATCGCCTCGATCACCGCGATCGGCGCCTGTTCGCTGAGCGACGACAGCGCGAGCAGGTCGAAATGACCGATCCAGTGCGCGGGTTCGGCCATGAACCCCGGCATCACAAGCCGGTCGGCCATCCCGCACGCCGCGGCCTCGGCGGCGACAGCTCCCCGCTCAGGTCCTTCGCCGACGATGACGAGCCGGACGTGTGGGGGCAGCGTCGCGACGGCGCGAACGAGGCGCGGCAGATCCTTGACCTTGCGCAGCCCCGCGACGGTGCCGATCACCACCTCGCCCGCGCGGCGTTCTAGACCGGGGATGGCCACAGATGGCGCACTCGCATAGCTCGCCACATCGATGCCATTGCGGATCAGTTCGGTGCGATTGCCTACCCCCCATTCGTCCGCCGCGATCCGCTGAAGCAACCTCGAGGGCACGACGACCGCGCCCGCCGAGCGCAGCGCGTGGCGGCGAAACAAATTGCGTTTCCAGTTCCGCCGGACACTTTCGTCCTCGTTAAAGCCATCCTCATGATGCACCAGATGCGGCGGCATGTCGTACCAACGCCGGTTTTTGAACAGCCGGTGCGTCATCACGCCGTCCATCGAGCCCCAATTATAACTGAGGATAAGGTCGAAGCGGAACAGATAGTCGGCGAGAGTGCGATAGCGGGACAGCGAGGGTTTTCCATGCAGCGGCGGCGCGGCCTCGCCCGGAAAATCGACCTTGATGCCGCGATCGATCGCGTCGCGCGCGCCGAGCGCATCGGGGACCGCCGACAGGATTGTGTGCTGCGCCCGATCCCCCATCAGATTCATCAGACGCACGGCGCGCGCTTCCTTGCCGCCAAGCGAAAAACTCGAGTGGAGATGGATGATGCGAACCGGCTGCTCCACGTCGATTGGGATGGCATCGCTCACGCTGCGGGCAACTCCGCAACCCATTGACCGATAGCGGTGCGGGCTCTGGCTTCGTCCATCGTCGGAGCATGGCCGACGCCGGGAACCTCGACAAGCCGTGCCTTGGGCAAGGCCTTCGCCATTTTTTGCGCCGCCGGCTTCGCCAATATGTCCGACAGGGCGCCGCGCAGGATCAGCACCGGAATTTCACCAAAGCTTTGCCAGGCAGGCCACAGATCGAAACCGGCCTCGCTGCCCGCAAGGCGCAGCGGCGCTGCGATCTGCTTGTCATAATCGGCAACGATGCGCCCCTCGGCGGTCAGACGGTGGGTGCGTTTGGTGATGCGAAGCCAATCGTGCAGGCCAAAAGCGGGATAAATGGCGGCATTGACCTCGGCATAAGCGCGCGCCGCGTGCATCCACGTGGGCTGGCCGCCGCCGACGCCGATATAGTCGCGAATGCGGTCGAGCCCGGCCTTTTCGAGTTCGGGTCCGACATCGTTGAGCAGAGCGCCAACCAGCCGCCCGGGCATGCTCGCCGCCATCAGCATCGACACGATCCCGCCGAGCGAAGTGCCAACCGTCGCAAAGCGATCGACCGACAGTTCGTCGAGCAGCGCAACCACGTCCTGAACATAGGTCAGCGGGACGTAGGTCATCGGATCCTTGGCGAAGGCGCTTTCGCCCCGGCCGCGAAATTCAACGACGATCACGCGCCGATACTGTCCAAGAAACGGCGCAAGGTCCTCGAAATCGCGGGCGTTACGGGCGAGACCTGGCATGCACAGGATCGGCGGCATGGCCTCCGCGCCCTGCGGCCCGGCATAGATACGCGCATGCAGACGCACGCCGTCGCCCGACCACCAATAATGGTCGGACCACTCACGGCGATTGTCGCGTTGGACTTCCTGTTTGACCGAAATCGCGCGTTCCCTTCTTCGCTCGTCCTCCCGGCGTCTATCGCCAACCCCATAGGCGGTGCAACCCATCCCTCATGCGGTTCGGCCTCACAGGTTGCCGCCGTCCGCTTTCACCGATAAGAGGCTTGCGACCATGACCGAAATACTGGTTTCCCACGCACCCGCGACCGGCGAAGAGCTGTGGCGCCGCCCGTCCAGCGATGTCGATGCGGAGGTGGAGGTCGCGCGCCATGCCTGGCCCGAATGGGCGTCGAAATCCGTCGCTTTTCGCACCGAAACGCTGCGCCGCTTCGCCAATCAGGTGAAGGCGGAGGGCGAAAAGCTGGCCGACCTGATCGCGCGCGAAACGGGCAAGCCCCTTTGGGAGGCCCGCACCGAAGTCGAATCCGTTGCGAACAAGGTCGATATTTCGGTCAAATCCTATGCCGAACGCACCCCCAACCGCCGGATCGAGGGCGCGATGGGGCTGCGCAACGCGGTGCGGCACAAACCGCATGGCACCCTCGCCGTCCTCGGCCCCTATAATTTCCCCGCGCACCTGCCGAACGGCCATATCGTCCCGGCGCTGATCGCGGGCAATTCGGTATTGTTCAAGCCGTCCGAGAAAACCCCGGCGACCGGCGCCATGCTGGTCGATCTGTTCCATGCCGCAGGGGTTCCCCCGGAGGTGCTCCGCCTCGTCGTCGGCGGCCCCGAAACGGGCAAGGCGCTCGCCGGTCATCCCGGCCTCGACGGACTGCTCTTCACCGGATCGGCGCGCACGGGGCTCGCGCTTAACCGTCAGTTCGCAAACCGCCCCGACAAGATCCTGGCGCTCGAAATGGGCGGCAATAATCCGATTGTGGTCTGGGACACCCCCGACCTGCGTACCGCCGCCACCATCGTCGTCCAGTCGGCCTTCCTCAGCGCCGGACAGCGGTGCAGCAACGCACGGCGCCTGATCGTCCGCGACAGCATGGCCGACCGGCTGGTCGAAGAGGTCCGCGACCTCACCAATCGCCTGATCGTCGACCATCCCCACGCCGACCCCGTGCCCTATATGGGGCCGGTGATCGACAATGAGGCCGCCGACGGGCTGACCGAGAGTTTTCTGATCCTGATGTCGAACGGCGG
This sequence comes from Sphingopyxis selenitireducens, assembly GCF_051550705.1. NCBI lineage: Bacteria > Pseudomonadati > Pseudomonadota > Alphaproteobacteria > Sphingomonadales > Sphingopyxidaceae > Sphingopyxis > Sphingopyxis selenitireducens. The sequence continues at coordinate 434,751 of NZ_JBPULG010000003.1, read as the reverse complement.
TCAGGTGATCCGCCACATGACGCGGCCGGTCGCCGACCGACCGTTTCTGACCCCGGGCATCATCGACGTTACTGCCATGCCAGAGCGCCCCGATATCGAACTGTTCGGCCCGCTTTTGCAGGTTATTCGCGTCGACAGTTTCGAGGCCGCGATTGCCGAGGCGAACAACACCGCATTCGGCCTGTCGGCGGCGCTGATCGGCGGCACGCCCCAACTTTACGACCAGTTTTGGGCCAACGCCCGCGCCGGGGTGATCAACTGGAACCGCCCGACCAATGGCGCATCGTCAGCGGCGCCTTTCGGCGGCGTCGGCCTGTCGGGAAACCACCGCCCCAGCGCCTTTTACGCCGCCGATTATTGCGCCTATCCGGTCGCAAGTTCGGAAAGCGACACGATGCGCGCATCGATCGGCGTCGGCCTGCGCGACGACGAACGCGACGCGCCGAAGCTGGTGCGCAAAGGCTTTCTCTAACCACCCATTGCAGGGCACCCAAGTTTGCCTTCATCGGGGGCAAAAAAGCCTGCTTTGCTATCTGGACGTCGGCACGCCATTTCCGCCTCATGGACAAGCATCCCCTCCCTTCAGGCAAGCTCTGGCTCGTCGGCGCCGGTCCCGGCGACCCCGACCTGCTGACACTGCGCGCCGCGCGCCTGCTCGAAAGCGCCGATATCGTCGTTCATGACGGGCTGGTCGGCGAAGGCGTGCTCGCGCTGATCCCGCCGCATGTCGAGCGGATATCGGTCGCCAAGCAGCGCAGCCGTCACACGATGAAGCAGGAATTGATCAACGAACTGCTCGTCCGCGAAACGCTTGCGGGCAAGCAGGTCGTGCGCCTGAAGGGCGGAGATCCGTTTATTTTCGGTCGCGGGGGCGAAGAACTCGATGCCGCGCGCGAAGCCGGCGTTGCGTGCGAGGTTGTCCCCGGCATCACCGCCGCCGCGGGCTGCGCCGCACAGGCCGGCCTCCCCCTCACCCACCGCGAAGACGCCAGCGCGGTCAGCTTTGTTGCGGGCCAGTGCAAGAATCTGACCGATCAGGACTGGTCGGGCCTTGCGGGGCATGGCCGCACCCTCGTCATCTATATGGGCCTCGCGACCGCATCGGCGATCGCCGACAAGCTGATCGCCGACGGCGTGTCGCCGGACCTGCCCGTCGCGGTGATCGAGCGTGGCACCACCGCCGATGCCCGCGTCATGCGCTCGCTGCTCACCGATCTGGGCGACCTAGTCCTGCGTGAAAAGGTCGCCAGCCCGTCGCTCATCATCGTCGGCAAGGTCGCAGCGCGCGCCGATGCCCTCGACTGCCTGGGAACGCCGGGCGTTGCCGAACTCATAAAGGATTTTTCATGAAACTGCTGACGGGCAACGACCTGAAAACAGGATTTGTCACCTGGTGGACCGGCGCCGACTGGTCGCTGCATATCGAGGACGCCGCCGATGTTGGCGAGCAAGGTGAAGCCATCCTAGCCGCCGAAGAAGGCGCGCGCCGGGTCAACGCACCCTATATTATCGCCGGCGAAGCAACCCCCGAAGGGCCGCGACCCGCGCATATCAAGGACCGTATTCGCGCGCTCGGCCCGACCGTGCGCCCCGACCTCACATTGAAACCCGCCGATCCCGCGGCCGGCGACTGGGTGATCTGACATGTATAAATATGACGAATATGACCATGCGATGGTCGATGCCCGCGTTGCAGAGTTCAGCGACCAGGTGCGCCGCCGTCTCGCCGGCGAAATCACCGAGGATCAGTTCAAGCCGCTGCGGCTGATGAACGGCCTGTACCTCCAGCTTCACGCCTATATGCTGCGCGTCGCAGTGCCCTATGGCACGCTCGACAGCCGCCAGATGCACATGCTCGCGCATATCGCGCGCAAATATGACCGCGATTACGGCCATTTCACCACGCGTCAGAATATCCAGTATAACTGGATCAAGCTGGAAGATGCGCCCGCGATCCTTCAGGATCTGGCTTCGGTCGAAATGCATGCGATCCAGACCAGCGGCAATTGCATTCGTAACATCAGTTCCGACCAGTGGGCGGGCGCTGCCGCCGATGAGATCACCGATCCGCGCCCCTGGGCAGAACTGCTCCGCCAATGGTCGAGCTTCCACCCCGAATTCAGCTATTTGCCGCGCAAGTTTAAAATCGCGGTGATCGCTGCCGAGGAAGATCGTGCGGCGATGCGACTCCACGACATCGGCATCCAGATCGTCGAGCGCGACAGCGTTCATGGCGCCGCTTTCTATGTTGGCGGCGGCATGGGCCGTACCCCTATGATCGCGCCGCTGATCAAGGATTTCGTGCCGCTCGAAGATATGCTGAGCTATGCCGAAGCGTGCCTGCGCGTCTACAACCGCTATGGCCGCCGCGACAATATCTACAAGGCACGCATCAAGATCTTGATCCACGAACTGGGCGCCGACGAATATCGCCGCCAGGTCGAGGACGAATTCGCGCATGTCAAATCGCTGGGCATCGATCCGCCGCGCGCCGAATTCGACCGCATCGCCGCGCAATTCGCCCCGCCGCCGCTCGACGCCTCGGCCCCCGACGCGATCGATCGCAGCGATCCCGATTTCGCGGTCTGGGTCGATCAGAATGTCGCAAAGCACCGCGCTGCAGGCCACGCGATCGTCAACATCAGCCTGAAGCCCGTCGGCGGCATCCCCGGCGACGCCACCTCGGCGCAAATCGACCTGATGGCCGACCTCGCGGAAAAATACAGTCACGACGAACTGCGCGTCACCCATGCGCAGAACATCGTCTTGCCGCACGTCCGCAAGGCCGATCTTTACGCCATCTGGCAGGCGCTCGACGCCGCCGGGCTCGCGACGCCAAACCTCGACCTGATCAGCGATATCATCGCCTGCCCCGGGCTCGACTATTGCAGCCTCGCCAATGCGCGCTCGATCCCGGTCGCGCAGAAGATCGCAAAGCGCTTTGCCGATCCGGTGCGCCAGCGCGATCTGGGCGAATTGAAGCTCAAGATTTCGGGCTGCATCAACGCCTGCGGCCACCATCATGCGGGCCACATCGGCATCCTGGGCGTCGACCGCAAAGGCACCGAAAACTACCAGCTTTCGCTCGGCGGGTCGGGCGCGGAAGACGTCAGCCTCGGCACGATCACCGGCCCCGGCTTTGACGAGGACGGCGTGGTCGACGCAATCGAGCGCGTCACCGACAAATATCTGGAGACACGCACCGAGGGCGAGCGCTTCGTCGACACCTTCCGCCGCGTCGGCATGGCCCCGTTCAAGGAAGCGATTTATGGTTGAGCATATCCATTCGGACGGCGAAGAACCCGCCGTCACCCTCGACGCCTTCCTGTCGCAATCGAACGCGACCGCAGTACGGCTTGAGCCCGACGAGGATGCCCGCGCGCTGATCCCGCATCTCGACCGGCTGGCGCTGATCGAAGTCGCCTTTCCGAAGTTTCGCGATGGCCGCGGCTATTCGTCGGCGCGCATCCTTCGCGAGGCGGGTTATGCGGGCGAACTGCGCGCGCAGGGCGACGTTCTTGTCGACCAGATTTCCCATATGAAGCGCTGCGGATTCGATACGTTCGCGCCCGAAAAGTCGCTCAATCCCGCCGATGTCGAAGCCGCGCTGACGCGCTGGCCCGAACATTATCAGGGCGCCGCCGATGGCGCCGTGCCGATATGGAAATTGCGTCATGGCTAGCAAATCCGCGCCTGAAGACCGCACTCGCGACACCATCGACGTGGCCCCGCGTTTCACGCAGGCTGACGTCATTCGCCTTAACAACCTCTTCCGCGGTCAGGATGCGGCGGAGGTGGTCGCGAGCGTCATCGGCGCAGGGCTGCTCGGCGAAACCGGGATCGTTTCGAGCTTTGGCGCCGAAAGCGCGGTGCTGCTCCACCTCGTCACCCGCGCCGCGCCCGATATGCCGGTGCTGTTTCTCGACACCGGCAAGCATTTCCCCGAAACGCTGGCCTATCGCGACGAACTGGCGGCAAAGCTGGGGCTCAATATCGTCAACCTGACCCCCGACGCGCAAGATTTGGCGGCGAAGGACGCGACCGAGCTGCGCTGGTCTTACGACCCCGACGGTTGCTGCGAGATCCGCAAGGTTAAACCGCTCGAAAAGGCGCTTGCCGATTTCGACACGTCGATCACCGGGCGCAAGGGGTTTCAGTCGTCGACGCGTCAGGGTCTGGCGCGCTTCGAACTGGATGGCAGCAGCGGCCGGTTGAAATTCAACCCGCTCGCCAACTGGACGCGTGAACAGCTCGATGCCTATTTCGAAGAGCATGATCTGCCGCGCCATCCGCTCGAAGCCGAAGGCTATCCGTCGATCGGTTGCTCGCCGTGCACGTCAAAGGTCAAGCCGGGCGAAGACCCGCGCTCGGGCCGGTGGCGCGGATGGGACAAGACCGAATGCGGCATTCACGAAGAAGTCGTGACGCCGATCGGCGACGATCCCGCGAACGACCCGGCGTTCTGACACCACCCTCCGTCATTCCGAGCGTAGCGAAGCAATGACGGAGTTTCGTTACTCGTAATCCTCAAACGCCTGGCTGTCGTCGGCGAGATCGCTGAACTTGGTCGTCTTCGCCTCGAAGTGGAGGCGGACCTTGCCGATCGAGCCGTGTCGGGACTTGGCGATAATCACTTCGGCAAGGCCGAAGACGCGCTCCATTTCGGCGGCCCATTCTTCATGCTGGGCGTGAATCTTGACATCGTCGCCTTCGACCGGACGTTTCGGCTCGCGCGAGCCGACATAATAATCCTCGCGAAACACGAAGATCACCATATCGGCGTCCTGTTCGATCGAGCCCGATTCACGAAGGTCGGACAGCATCGGCCTTTTGTCTTCGCGCTGTTCGACCGCACGGCTGAGCTGCGACAGCGCCATCACGGGCACATGAAGTTCCTTCGCCAGCGTCTTTAAACCACGCGAAATTTCCGAAATTTCCTGCACGCGGTTGTCGCCGCTCTTCGACGAACCCTGCAACAGCTGGAGATAATCGATTACGATGAAGCCGATGCCATGGCGTCGTTGCAGACGCCGAGCACGGGTGCGCAGACCCGCGATCGTCAGACCGGGCGTGTCGTCGATGAACAAGGGCAAGGTCTGAAGCTGCTGCGCCGCGCGCGACAGCTGCTGGAACTGCTCCTTGCTGATCTTGCCCATTCGCAAGGCTTCGCCCGACACCCCCGATTGTTCGGCGAGCACGCGCGTCGCGAGCTGATCGGCCGACATTTCGAGGCTGAAGAAGGCGACCTTCGCGCCCATATTTTTTTCGGGCGGGATGCCGTCATCCTCATCGCGGCGCCAGCGTTCGGCGGCGTTGTAGGCAATATTGGTCGCGAGCGAGGTTTTGCCCATGCCGGGACGTCCGGCGAGGATCATCAAATCGGAATTGTGCATACCACCGATCTTGGCATTCAGGCTCCCGATGCCGGTGGTGACACCCGACAGGTGACCGCCCGAATTGAGCGCGCGTTCGGCGGCCTGCAGCGCGGTCAGGCTGGCCTGACTGAAGCTTTTGACCGATCCCATTTCGGCCTCGCCCCCCGCGACGCGGTACAGCGCGGTTTCGGCCTCTTCGATCTGCGCCTGCGGATCGACGCGCTCGCTGGTGTCGAGCGCATTCTCGACGAGCGTCCGCCCGACCCCCGCCAGTTCGCGAAGCAAGGCAAGGTCGAAAATCTGCCGCGCGAAATCGCGCGCGCCGATCAGGCCGGCGCCGCTGCCCGTCAGCTGCGCCAGATAACCAACCCCGCCAACCGCCTTCATCGCCTCGTCGGCGTCGAAATAGGGTTTGAGCGTCACCGGGGTGGCCACGCTGTTGCGCTCGATCAGCCCCATGGTGTGCTGAAAGATACGGCCGTGCAGCGGCTCGAAAAAATGATCAGGATGAAGCGCGACGGGCAGATCCTCGACGACTCGGTTGTCGATCAGAATCGCCCCCAGAAAGGCGGCTTCGGCCTCGATATTGCGCGGCAATTGGCGGTCATCCCCGGCGGGGGATGCGGGAAGTCGAACAACATCAAGCATGCGTCTTCATGCGCCGAAGCCGCGGCGGGCGCAACCGGGTGGTGGCATATGATGTCCTGTGCGGTCGACGGGCGCGTCATCACTGTGGAGCATCCTGTGGATAGTTTTTTGATGGGACGCAGATGGCGGCTCGCATCACTATCCAAATGCAAACGGAAGCCCCCTTGCCCTTCGCGACGGGCCAAGTAGAAGCACTGGCAGCATGGCTGACGCAGACCCCTCGAAACAACGGATCATTTCGGTCGAACTGGACGAGGGTTCGATCGTCTGGCGCAATCCCGATGTCGAGCAGGAACGCCGCGTCGCGATCTTCGATTTGATCGAGGATAATAAATTCGTTCCGCAGCGCGGGCACCCCGATGGTTATGCAGGCCCCTATCGCCTCATGTTGCGTGTCGAAGAAGGCCGGCTGATCTTTGAAATATCGCGCGAAGATGGCTCACCGCTGGAGGCAATCATCCTCGGCCTCGGACGCTTTCGCCGCCCGATCCGTGACTATTTCGCCATTTGCGACAGCTATTATCAGGCAATCAAGACATCTACTGCGCAGCAGATCGAAACCGTCGATATGGCGCGGCGCGGCCTGCACAATGAGGCGGCAGAGATGCTGATGGACCGGCTCGACGGAAAGATCGCGGTCGATTTCGACACGGCGAGGCGATTGTTCACGCTCATCTGCGTCCTTCATATCAAGGGCTGAGAATGGCAACGGGGGCGATCAAAAACAAAGGCGCGGCGAAACGGAGCGGCGGCTGGAAAGAGGCTGTGGCGCATGCGCTGCGCCGCGCTGGCGCCGCGCTGGTGTTGTTGCTGCTCGCTGCCGGCCTCGCCCTCTGGTGGGCGGCGCGCTGGACGCCGCCGCGCGAAACCTATCCCATGCAGGGCGTGACGATCGACGCCGGCAATGGCGCCGTCCGCTGGGGCTCGATCAAGGCTGCCGGCGCCGATTTCGCTTATGTGATGGCGACGCAGGGCACGCGCGGAATCGATCCGATGTACACGCGCAACGTCGCCGGTGCGCGCGAAGTCGGGATGCGGACGGGCGCGATCCACCGCTATAATCTTTGCCAGCTCGCGACCGATCAGGCGGCGAATTTCATCCGCCATATCGCGCGACGCCCCGATGCGCTGCCTGCGGTTGTGTGGCTTGATTTCGATGACCGTTGCCCCGACCGGCCGACGCGCGCGCTGCTCCTGTCCGAACTCGCGACTTTCCTCGCGCAGATCGAGGCGCATATGGGCAAGCGCAGCCTGATCGCACCCGGCCCCGCGTTCGAGGCCGAATATCAGGTGACGAGCGGCATCGCGCGCACCACCTGGCTCCGCCGCGATTTCTTCGAGGCCGATTATGGCGCACACCCCTGGGCGATGTGGCAGGCGAATAATTATATCCGCCTGTCGGGCGCCGATGGCACCGTCGGCTGGAATGTGCTGCGCCCCGAAGGAGAGACGCGATGACCGATGATATGAACCGCGACGAACTGATCGCCGCCGCGCGCGACGCCGCGGCCCGGGCCTATGCCCCCTATTCGGGTTTCCACGTCGGCGCCGCGCTGCTGCTCAAAAATGGCGACGTCGTCACCGGCGCCAATGTCGAGAACGCAAGCTATGGCCTGACGCTGTGCGCCGAAACCGCAGCGGTCGCGAAGATCGCGAATGAAGGCTGGATTGGCGAGCTTGCCGAAGTCGCGATCATCGGCGGACGGCCCGATGGAGACCAGCTGCTCGGCAGCGATCCGGTCAACCCGTGCGGCCGCTGCCGCCAGATTTTGAACGAAGCCGCCGAGCGGTCGAAAACCGATATTCTGGTCCATTGCGCGTCGGGCGATGGCAAGGCGGTGAAAAGCTATAAGCTTAGCGAGTTGCTCCCCGCCGCCTTCGGCCCAAAGGATCTGGGGCTGATCCGCGACTGACCGCTTGCGCAATCGCGCTTGCCCCGACAAACAGCGCCATGGCCATTCTTTCCGACCGCTGGATTCGCGAAGCCGCCCAAACGCAGGGCATGATTGAACCCTTTGTCGAGGCGCAGCGCCGCGACGGCTGTATCAGTTACGGCCTCTCCTCCTATGGTTATGACGCGCGCGTCGCGCCCGAGTTCAAGATTTTCACCAATGTCGACAGCACGATCGTCGATCCCAAGGATTTCGATCCGAAGAATTTCGTCGACCGCGAAACCGACGTCTGCATCATCCCGCCGAACAGTTTTGCGCTCGCCCGCACGGTCGAATATTTCCGCATTCCACGCGACGTGCTCGTTATCTGCCTTGGCAAATCGACCTATGCGCGGTGCGGCATCATCGTGAACGTCACCCCGCTCGAGCCCGGCTGGGAGGGGCATGTGACGCTGGAATTTTCGAACACCACGCCCCTGCCCGCCAAGATTTACGCCAATGAGGGCGCGTGCCAGTTCCTGTTCCTGCAGGGCAATGAGCCATGCGAGATCAGCTATGCCGACCGCGCGGGCAAATATATGGGCCAACAGGGCGTGACGCTGCCCAAGCTGTGATCCGGAACCTCCCGGCCTCCTGCGCGTCGTAAAAGGACAAGCGCGGGGGCATTGAGTGGAGGATCACCCATGTCCATGCTTGCCGTCTTCATCGGGCGCCTGTTCATCGCCGTCATCTTCATCGTGTCGGGGATCAACAAGCTTATCCATGTCAGCGACACCAGCGCGATGATTTCCGCCGCCGGACTGCCCGGCGCGCTGGCCGTTCCGACAGGATTGTTCGAACTGATCGCGGGACTTTGCATCGCTCTCGGCATCGCGACGCGACTGGTATCGGTGCTGCTCGCGGGCTTTGTGCTGCTCACGATCCTCTTCTTTCACCGCGATTTTACCGACCCCATGCAGGCGATGGCGGCGATGAAGAATCTGGCGATCGCGGGCGGCCTGCTCTGCCTGTTCGGCTATGGCCATACGCGGTGGAGCTATGACGCGCTGCGCCAGCGGCGACGCGATGAGATGGCCGCACATGATGCCCAGCAACGCGCCGTCGAAGCAGAACTGCGCGCCGCGCGCGCCGAAGGGCGGGCCGAGACCGCAGGTGGCACGGTGTTGGTGAAAAAACGCCCCTTCTGGCGCCGTTGACGCTTCCCCGCTTGGCATCCCCTTTCACCTGCGCTAGCCTCAGGTTGACGTTTACGTAAATGGGAGGGATGCCATGGCTACCCGCGAGTTCGACATCATCGTCTATGGCGCGACCGGCTTCACCGGCCGTCTGGTCGCCGAATATCTGGTCCAGCATTATGGCGACCGCGCCGACGCACCGAAATGGGCGATGGCAGGGCGCAGCGCCGACAAGCTCGCCGAAATCCGCGACCTGATCGGGGCACCGAAAGACACCCCGCTGGTCGTCGCCGACGCAAGCGATCCCGCGAGCCTCGACACGATGGCGGCGCGCGCGAAGGTCATCCTCACCACTGTCGGGCCGTATCAGCTCTATGGTGCCCCGCTGGTCGCCGCCTGCGTCAAAGCGGGCACAGCCTATGCCGACCTCTGCGGCGAGCCCGGCTGGATGCGCGAGATGATCGACGAGCATCAGGACGCCGCCAGGGCATCGGGCGCGCGGATCACCTTCAGCTGCGGCTTCGACTCCATCCCCTTCGACCTCGGCGTCCATTTCCTGCAGGCCGAGGCGATCAAGCGCCATGGCAAACCGGCGCCGCGGGTCAAAGGCCGCGTCCGCAAAATGTCTGGCGGCGCGTCTGGCGGCACGATCGCCAGCCTGACCGAAACGCTGAAAGCCATTGCGAAAAAGCCGTCGCTCGCGCTGCTGCTGAAATCCAGCTTCGCGCTGACCCCCGGCTTCGAGGGCCCGTCGCAGCCGACTGGACTGGTTCCCGAATATGATCCCGCGACGGGTGCCTGGACCGCCCCCTTCGTGATGGCCCCGATCAACACGAAGAATGTCCACCGCACCAATTACCTGCTCGGTCACGCATGGGGCGAGGATCTGGTCTATGACGAGATGCTGGTGACGACGATCGGCGACGCCGGCAAGGCAATGGCCGAAGCGATCGCCAAGGCGAACCCGTTCGGCGAATCCAAACTCCAGCCCGGCGAAGGCCCGAGCAAGGAAGAGCGCGAAAAGGGTTTCTATGACGTGCTGTTCGTCGGTGAATATCCCGACGGCACCACCGTCCGTGCGAGCGTCAAAGGCGACCGCGATCCGGGCTATGGCTCGACGTCGAAGATGCTCGCCGAAACGGGGCTCGCCTTGCTTGCAAACAAGGGCGACGGCGGCGTGTGGACCCCCGGCGCGTTGCTGGGTGATGCGTTGATCGCCCGGTTGACCGAACATGCAGGGCTGACCTTCCAGATCGAGGAATGAAACCAGAATGACGACCTCCCCCAGCGCGCTCGACGCGCTGCTTTCGACGCTGCGCACCGAAGAGGGCGTGGCGAAGGCACATATCGACGAAGGATGGATGCAGGGCCGAACCGCCTATGGCGGGATCAGCTCGGCGGTCGCGCTTGCCGGCGCGATGGCGCTGCACCCGACCGAAACGCCGCTGCGCTATGCACAGATCAGCTTCGTCGGTCCGGTCGGCGGCGATTGCACCGTCGAAACGCGCGTGCTGCGCCAGTCGAAATCATCGCTGTTCGTCGATGCCGGCGTGTCGAGCGACGCAGGCTTTGGCACGGCCGCCGTCTTTGCCTTCTCAGGCGACCGCAGCAGCCATATCGACCATAATCGCCTGAGCATGCCCGATGCGCCCGATCCCGAAACGCTGGCCCCCGTCCCCGAACATCACGCGCGCCCATCCTTCACGCGCCATTTCGACATGCGCCCGACCACCGGCCCGCGCTTCGCATGGAAGAGCGATGTCGGCGATTATCTGACCTGGGTACGCTTCGTCGAGGAACCCTCATGCCATCCCGCTGTCGCGCTGCTGGCGATGGGCGACGCCCTGCCCCCCGCCGCGATGGCATTGTTCAGCCAGTTCGGGCCGATCAGTTCGATGAACTGGACGGTCAATATGTTGACCGGTACGCCGCAGACCGATGACGGCTGGTGGCTGCTGTCGGCCAAGACCGGCTATGCGCGCGGCGGTTTTTCGGTGCAGGACATGATGATCTGGAACCGCGCCGGCGAGCCGATCGTCAGCGGCAGCCAGGGAATCGCGATTTACACCTGAATCGCCCTGAACAGCCATTTTTACTGATCGGAATAGCCCGGCTGGTAGCGACCGGCACCCGTCATTCACTTTCTTCATCACCGCGGACTTGATCCGGGACCATGGCTTCAGCGCCGCGCTGGATTCCGGATCAAGCCCGGGATGGCGGGCGGCTGGAAGCGACCGAAGGTGGTCATTCCCTAATTCCGTTTGCATCGAGCGAAGTCGAGATGCCCCTCGGGGCAGCGCGATCTCAATGGGTGTCTCGACTTCGCTCGACACGAGCGGAACAGGGGAGCGTTCGGTAAGGACCGGAAGCTGCCCTATCCATCATCGTCGCCCCGGGCTTGACCCGGGGCCTGCCTTGCCTTTGCAAGGTCGAACGGGAGGAAGGCGGGTCCCGGGTCAAGCCCGGGATGACGAAGGTGGAAAATGACGGCTTGCCACCCCATTTGCGCCGTTGGCTGCCGATATGAATCAAACGACCGGAAGCGACAGGTGGCGGACATTGTTTGTCCACGGAACCAATGCAGGATAAAGAGCTGCCATGGTCTTGCTTATCGCAATCCCGCCTGCGCTAATCATTCTATCCAGCTTGTTGCTCGGTAAAGCATTCCAAGCGCGATTTCCGACGCGCTGGTGGCTTGTCCGCCTAGGCTTTGTTCCGCTGATTTTTCTCTGTTTCGCGTGCTATGTCATGGCCACTCCGACGCCAATCCCTTACGACTATGACCTCGAGTTTCATGGAAACACTGGGCGGACGGACTTCCTCGCCATCATGGTGTTGGGGCTTATTCTACCAACCATATACGTCGCCGTCGCGTTTCCGGTTTCGATTGCATATGCTTTTTGGAAGCGGCGAACTCAAACGCATCCTCAATAGAACGGCGTCCGCTCCCCACCCCAAAACGACCCGCGCCTCGTCGAACAGCAGCGATGGCTCCGCTGGCGCTATATTTGAACCGGCAGCGAAATCACGGCATCGAGCCCGCCGCCGTCGCGGTTGACGAGCGTCAGCGTACCGCCCTCGCCCTCCGCAATATCGCGCGCGATCGACAGGCCAAGGCCAGCGCCGCCGGTCGCGCGGTTGCGCGATTCCTCGCCGCGCGCGAAAGGCTCGATCAGCGTTTTGATCTGTTCGTCGGTCAGTCCGGGGCCGTCATCGGACACGATGATCCGTACCTGACCGCCCGTTGCGATCACCGACAGGCGCGCGCGCGCGCCATAGGCAATCGCATTGTCGGCGAGGTTGCGCAGCGCGCGCTTGAGCAGCATCGGCCGCGCCATCACCTCGACGTCGGCGATGTCGGCGATCGCGACATCCTTGCCGCGCTCGCGGTAATCGGCCGCCAGTTCACCGACCAGCGTGCCGAGCCCGATGCGCTCCTGCTCCTCGGTCCCCGCGCCCGACCGCGCGAGCGCCAATATGTCGGTCAGCATCGCGGTCATTTCCTCGATGCTCGCGATCATCTTGTCGCGCAGAGCGTCATTATCGACCTGTTCGACCCGCACGCGCAGGCTCGCAAGCGGGGTGCGCAGGTCGTGACCGACAGCACCGAGCATGCGGTCCTTGTCGGACAGCATCGTCACGATCCGCGCGCGATAGGTGTTGAAGGCGCTGATCAGGTCGCGCACGTCCGACGGCCCTTCCTCCTTCAGCGCCCGCGCTTCACGCAGCCCGGGATTGATGCGCGCGGCGCGCGTCAGATCGCGCAGCGGCCGCGCCGCGCGCCAGGCGATCAGCATGATGGGCACGAGAAGCATCAGGTAAAGCAACAGCGTCTGCCACACCAGAAAGCCCTGCAATCCGCCGCCACCTGAGGGCATGCGAGTGCGAACGATGTAATAGCGACCATCGACATTCGCCGACACCATCACCGTCCGCCCCGGATATTTGCCTCCCTTGGCGTGCGGACGCTGGTGTAGTCCCCATGCTTCGACGGTGCGCGGCCGAAGGTCGGCCTCTATCAGCAATCCCGATACATAATCGGCGAGATCGGGCAGCGCCACGGCATGCGGCGGAACGCGCGGAGGATGATCGAGAACGCGGAAACGCTGGCCGCGTTCGCCCGCATCGCGATGGTCGGCCTCGAGGACGCCGCGCCTGTCGCGGTCGATCGCATCGACGATCCGCCCGACCGCCATGCCGCCGCCGTGCGCCAGCATCTGTTGCTTCTGGCCGCGCGCCAGCATCGTAAAATTGATCGCCTGCGCGATGAACAGCATCACCGCGACGGCAAAGACCAGCTGTCCGATCAGGCTTTTGGGCCACAGGCGGAGTGTCACGCCGCGGGCCCCATCCGCTTGACCTCGCAGGCCAGCGTATAGCCGCCGCCCCACACGGTCTTGACGATCTGCGGATGCGCCGGATCCTCCTCGATCTTCTTGCGCAGGCGGCTGACCAGATTATCGATCGCGCGGTCGAAGATATCGGCCTCGCGCCCGCGCACCAGATCGAGCAGCCGGTCGCGGCTCATCACCTGTCGCGGATGGCGGACGAGCGCCTGAAGCAAGTGAAACTCGCCCGACGACAGGGCAACCTCCTGCCCCGCATCATCGACGAGCACGCGCTCGACCTCACGCAATACCCAGCGGCCGAAGGCATAGCTGGTGCCGGTCGCGTCGATTGCGCGGCCGCCTTGCTGCGTGCGGCGCAGTACGGTGCGGATGCGCGCAACCAGTTCGCGGGGATTGAAGGGTTTGACGACATAATCGTCCGCGCCAATTTCCAGCCCGACGATCCGTTCGGTATCCTCGGCCCTTGCAGTCAGCAGGATGACGGGAATGCTGCTCGTCTCGCGCAGATGGCGGGTCAGCGACAGCCCGTCTTCGCCCGGCATCATGATGTCGCTGACCACCAGATCGACGCTTTGCGCGCGCAGCACCGATCGCGCCTCGGCGGCGTTCGCGGCGTCGGTGACGGCAAAGCCCTGCGCGGCCAGATATTCGGCCAGCGGTTCGCGGATCGACGGTTCGTCGTCGATCAGGAGGATGCGGGGCGTGTCGCTATCGGTCATTCGGTGTCCGCTATTTCAGGCAGTGGTGCGCCCATCGATCAAGGACCGATGAGCGCACCCGTGCTGGCAGGGACCGGTGGCAAAGGCAATGGCGGAGGGGGAAAGCCTGTCCGTTGCCGCCGGTCCCGGCCAAGGGCTTAGTTGCTGGCGGGCGAAGCCGGCGGAGCGCCGCGCTTGCCGCGCATCGCCTGACGGGCTGCCTGGCGTTCCTCGGCGGTCACCTGACCATCCTTGTTCGCATCCATGCGGTCGAAGCGAGCGAGCGCCGATGCCGTGAACTCGGCCTGGCTGATCGCCTTGTCGCCATTGGTATCGGCCTTCATCCAGCCGCCGCCCATCTCGCCATGCCGGCCGCCATGATGGCCGCCTCGCTTGCCATGGCCGCGCATTCCGTCACCGCGCTTGCCGCCCTGGACTTCACCCGCAGCCGCGCGCTTTTCGCCTCGTTCGGCACGCTTGGCGGCACGATCGGCGCTATGCTGATCCCATTCGGCCTTGCTGATGCTGCCGTCCTTGTTGGCATCGAGCGCGGCAAAGCGCTTTGCCTGCATTTCGGTACGGCGGGCGGCATGATCGGCCGCGTCGATCTTGCCATCCTTGTTGGCATCCATGCGGGCGAACATCTGTGCCGCCGAAGCCTGCGCCTCGGCGCGGGTCAGCACGCCATTGCCATCGGCGTCGCCCATGTTCCGGTCGCCGGGGGCGGCAAGAACGGGTGCTGCGATCAACGCGGCACCCAGCGTAAGAAGGGAAATCTTCGTTTTCACGTCACGAACTCCTGTCAAAGGACCCAAAGGGGCGTCCTGATGACAGCGTTCTAGGCGCCACTTGTCCCAGCGGATTGCCGGATTGACAGAAAATTGTAGCAAATTGTCGCAGAAACGGCGCGCCGTTCATCTCGCCGCAAGCGGGCAAGCCAGCGCGCCATTATCTGCAGCCAACGCCGTCAGGCGCTGACAGGCTCGTCATCATCGTTATTGTCGATGATGAGCGCGGCCGTCACACCGCCAATCAGGCCGATCAGCCCGATGATCCAGCTTGCATTGCCACCCAGATCATTTTCGCCGCTGGTCGTCGAAGTGGCGCGCGCGCTGGGCGCAGCCGAAGCAGCCACCGGCGCTGCTACCAGCGCAATAGCAGCGAGCGACGCCGAAATTTTCCTGAAGTTGGACATGAAATCCTCCGTGCTGACGATGGGTTTGGATGAACAACAGAAACGAATGTCGCGCTCCATTGATCCCGTCAGCACGCGCTTGTCACAGCCGTTCGACCGCTAATCGGCACGGCCCATGGCGCTTATGACGCCCGTCCGCTCGCTTCATCGTCCGAGTTGCGTTTGCAGCGCGTCGAGCACGCGATAGCATGGCATCACCTGTGCGACGCTGGCATTGGGCTCGCGCCCCTCGCGGATCGCCGCGATAAATTCGCGGTCCTGCAATTCGATGCCATTGCTCGAAACCGCGACCCCCGTCAGGTCGACCGGCTCTTCCTTGCCCGACACCAGATCGTCGTAGCGCGCGATCCATGTGCCATTGTCGCAGATATAGCGGAAGAAGGTGCCCAGCGGGCCGTCGTTGTTGAAACTGAGCGACAGGGTGCAGATCGCGCCGCTTTCCGCCTTGAGCTGGATCGACATGTCCATCGCGATCCCGAGTTCGGGATGGATCGGCCCTTGAATCGCATTGGCCGCGACGATCGGCCCCGCCTGATATGCGAACAGGTCGACGGTGTGCGCGGCATGGTGCCAGAGCAGATGATCGGTCCATGATCGCGCCTCGCCCTTCGCGTTCATATTCTTGCGGCGGAAGAAATAGGTCTGGACGTCCATCTGCTGGATATCGAGTTCGCCCGCGGCGATCCTGCGGTGCAGATATTGGTGGCTGGGGTTGAAGCGCCGCGTATGGCCGACCATCGCGACCAGTCCCGTTTCCTGCGCCTTGGCCAGCACGGCTTCACCCTCGGCCAGATTGTCGCACAGCGGAATCTCGACCTGCACATGCTTGCCGGCCTCCAGGCACTGGATCGTCTGGCTGGCGTGCATCTGGGTCGGGGTCGCGAGGATCACCGCGTCGAGGCCGGGCTGGTCCAGCGCTTCGGCCAAATCGGTGCAGGCGTGGCCGATGCCATATTTCGCCGCGACCGCCTGCGTCGGCTCCAGCCGCCGTCCGACCACCGAAACCACCTCGACCCCGTCGATCCGTTTCAGCGCATCCAGATGCTTTTCACCAAAGGCGCCGGCGCCGGCGAGAGCAATTTTCACATTCATTCTCCAACGGGTTCAAGGACGATATGCCCCACGGCGGTATTGCTCGCGGGCACATGATAATGACGGTGCAGCGTGCGCGTCGTGGCTCCCAGCGCCCCGCGCATGACCAGCCACATCACCATCTCGATCCCCTCCGATCCTGTCTCGCGAAGATATTCGATGTGCGGGATGTGGCGCAGCTCCTGCGTGCTGCCCTCGAGACGGTCGAGAAAATGATTATCCCATTCGCGGTTGATCAACCCCGCGCGCTCGCCCTGCAATTGATGGCTCATCCCGCCGGTGCCCCATATCTGCACGTTCAGATCCTCGGGAAAGCTCGCCACCGCGCGGGCGATCGCTTCGCCGAGCGCCCAGCAGCGATTGCCCGACGGCGGCGGATAGGTGACGACATTGACCGCAACCGGGATCACCCGGCACGGCCATGCGGCAGGCTTTCCGAACATCATCGTCAGCGGCACGGTCAGGCCATGATCGACCTCCATCTCGTTGATGATCGTCAGGTCGAATTCGTCGAGGATGCAGCTTTGCGCAATGTGCCAGGCCAGGTCGGGATGCCCCTTCACCACCGGCACCGGGCGCGGTCCCCAACCCTCGTCGGCGGGCTGATATTCCTCGGCACATCCGATCGCAAAGGTCGGGATAATCTTCATGTCGAACGCCGTGGCATGATCATTATAGACGAGGATCACCACGTCGGGCTTCTGCTCTTCCTCCCACCGCTTCGTCCATTCATAACCGGCAAAGGCGGGGGCCCAATAGGGTTCGGCGGTCTTGTCCAGATCCGACGCGACGCCAAGCGCCGGGATATGGCTCGACGCCACGCCTGCGGTGATCCGCGCCATTATCGTTTGTCCCTGATCGATCGCTGCCCCTCGGGCGAGCGTCCTCCGGCGATCATCATCGCCGAATAATCCTCAAGGCTCATGCCGCTCATCGTGCTCACCGCCTGAAGAAAGCTCTGTCCGTCGGTCGAAAAAATCTTGGCCATGAAATAGATGTTCCCGCCCAGATCCAGCAGCCGGTTGTAGTCGCGCGCGAGCACGGCCTGCCTCTGATCCTCGCTCATCGGCCATTCGTCGAGATAGGCGCGCTCGCCCGCCTTCCAGCGCTCGCGGTTCTCGGCCTTGATCAGGCTCATCGCGAACTGGTTGAGGTGATAGCCCTGCCGCGCGCGCTTCGCGGTGAAGACGCGCGTGCCGGGAATGTCGTCGAACGCCGCGAGATAATCGTGGATGTCCTGTGGGCCGCTCATAGTCCGCGCGCTTTCAGCCGGGCGTCGAGCCGCGGAAAGACGCGCCGCGCATTGCCCTCGAAGATCGCATGGCGCTGCGCCTCGTCGATCGGCAGCGCGTCGATATAGCGTTTGGTGTCGTCGAAATGAAAGCCAGTCTGCGGATCGATGCCGCGCACCGCGCCGACCATCTCGCTGCCGAACAGGATATTCCGCGTGTCGATCACTTCATTGAGCAGGTTGATGCCCGGCTGGTGATAGACGCAGGTATCGAAAAAGACATTGTTCATGACATGCCCATCGAGGTCTGGCTGTTTCAGCATGTCGGCCAGCCCGCGATACCGCCCCCAATGATAGGGCACCGCGCCGCCGCCATGCGGAATAATGAAACGCAGCGCCGGGAAATCGGCGAACAAATCGCCCTCGATCAACTGCATGAAGGCGATGGTGTCGGCCGCGATATAATAAGCGCCGGTCGCGTGGAGCCCCGGATTGCAGCTGCCTGAAACATGGATCATCGCCGGAACGTCGAGTTCGACCATCTTCTCGTAGAAGGGATACCAGAAACGGTCGGTCAGCGGCGGGGCGGTGAAATGCCCGCCCCCCGGATCGGGATTCAGATTGCAGCCGATGAAACCCATATCGACGCAGCGCTCCAGCTCTTCGATCGAGCCCTGCATGTCGGCGCCGGGCGATTGCGGCAACATACACACCGGCGCGAAAATATCGGGATAGAGCGCGGCGCAGCGCGCGATCAGGTCATTGTTCACCCGCGCCCACGCCCTGGAAACACTCTCGTCGCCGACATGCGGCGCCATCGCCGAGGCTCGCGGCGAGAAGATCGTCATATCGGCGCCGCGCTCGCGCAGCAGACGAAGCTGGTTCGCCTCCAGCGTTTCGCGGATCTGATCGTCGCCGATCGCGGGATAGGCCGGGGCCGCCTCCCCGGACTTAAACGCCGCCTTTTGCGCGTCGCGCCATTCATTATGCGCGGGCGGCGCGGTTGTGTAATGGCCGTGGCAATCGATAATCAGCGTCACGCGGCCTCACCCTTTCCATATGTTCCGAGCATCTCGAGCTTGGCCGCCAGCCCTTCGGGCGCGGCCAGCCCCAGCTTGCCAATCGCGCGTTGGCGCTCGGCGGTGCCCCGCGTCATCGCCGAGCCCGTCCCAAGCGCGTCGAGGGTCTTCACCACCTCTTCCATCTCGGCGGCGCGGCGCAGCCCGTGGACCATCATCCGCTCGAGATTATAGTCGGCCTTCCCGGCCCATCCTCCCCCGGCCCCGCCGGCATCGAGCGACGCGAGAAGCTGTTCGGTGACACCCGCCGCGTGCGCCGCGAGAAAGCATTCGGCGGTCAGCGCCTCCAGTCCCTTGACCATGACCGAGCGGATCATCTTGATTGACGAGGCCGCGCCCACGGGTCCGGCGATCGCCGTGACATTGGTGAAGCCGATCTCGGCCAATAGCGCAGCGCCCGCTTCGGCGTGCGGGCCGCTGACGAGCAAGGGAACGCTTTGCCGCGCCGGATGGACCGGCGCCATGATCGCCACATCGACATAACGCCCGCCCGCGGCTTCGACGGCGGCGGCGGCCGCGCGCTTGGTGTCCGGCGCGACGCTGTTCATGTCGAGCCACAGCGCGCCATTTTCGAGCAGGGGTGCGGCGGACTGCGCCGCGATCAACGCCTGATCGGCGGTCACCAGCGACAATATTGCATGCGCGCCGCCCAGTGCTTCGGCCGCCGTGTCGCATGCCGCCACCCCGGCGCCGGCAAAATCGTCGAGCTTCGCGCTACGTCGGGCGGGATCGTCGGTCGCAAGGTCATAGCCGCGCGCGGGCGCAACGCCGGCAAAGGCAGCGCCCGCTTCTCCAAAACCGATAAAGACGAAGGCGGCGGTCATCCGCCGGGCATAGGCAGCGTGCAGGACGGCCGCCAATCCAATTGCCTGACAGCTTATTTATTTTCCGGAATTCTGGTTTCTATTGCTGCGCTTTGGAGCAGACCAATAAACCGGCGCTGCGCCGCGGTCGGTCGCCAGCCTGCCCGGGTAGTAATCCCGATCGTCCGCACGCCGCCTTCCAGCGGCCGACCGATCGCGGCAAGGACCCCGCTCTCAACCTCCAGCGCCACCTGATCGGGCGACAACAGGGTGAGCAAGTCGCTGTCCACAAGAATCCCGCGGATCACCATGACCGACCCGCATGCGATCGGCGCCTCGGGCGGGCTTCTCCCTGCGAACAAGCCATCCCAATGCGCGCGCAGCGGTGCATTGCCATGGCCGACGATCCAGCCGAACCGCGCCAGATCGTCGAGGCCGGGGTCGGGCATCGACGCCAGTGGGTGCCCCGCGCGCCCGATCACGACCAGCCGGTCGGTGAACAGCGGATGCTGCTCCAATCCCTGTGGCGTCTCGTCGCGCAGCGCGCCGATCATCAGGTCGATCACTCCGTCGCGCAGCGGCTCCACCAGCTCGCGCCACGATCCTTCGACCACATCGACGAGCGCGCGCGGCGATCCCCCGACGAAGGTCGCGATCGCCCGGGGCAGCAGCAACGCGCGCGAAAGCGGCATCGCCCCGACCGCGATCACCCCGCTTTCCTCTTCGCCCGAAAGCTCGGCGATTCCGGCCCCGATTTCGCGCGCGGCGAGCCGAACCCCGCGCGCGAGCGCACGCCCCGCGGCGGTCAGCACAACTCCGCGGCCACGCCGCTCGGCCAGCGCAACGCCGCAAACCTGTTCCAACTCACGGGTCGCGCGGTGGAGCGCGGGCTGCGACACTCCCGTCACCCCCGCCGCGCCGACAAAACTGCCCGCATCGGCTAGCGCGAGAAAGGCCTGGAGCTGGCTGGCGGTCATCAACTGCTCGGGCCGCGCAAAGCCGCGCCCGCCGCGACGGGCGGCCCCGCGCATCGCTGCAGCCAGATGTTCGAACGCCGCGGCGGCCCGCGCCGCCATCAGCGTTCCCGCCGCCGTCGGCACCACCCCGTCGGGACGGCGATCGAACAACGCCGCGCCCAGCTGCCGCTCCAGCTTTGCCAGTCCCTGAGTCAGCGCCGGCTGCGACATATGCACCGCATGGGCCGCGGCATTCATCGTGCCGTGCGCCATGATCGCGGTGAGCGCGCGCAGATGCCGGAGGTTGAGATCAAAGGGCGATATCATCGCCCCAGATATAGCAAAAACTTATCGGCCGCGCATAGTTGTGAATTGAGCGCGAGCCCGGCTGCACCCTATGCTCCTTCCGACTTCAGGAGAATATCATGGCAGGACGCGTCGTCCGCAACATCGCCCGCGCCGAGACAGCGGTGATCGACGGGCTCGCCGCCTGCGGAGTTGCCACGGTGCACGAGGCGCAAGGCCGGATCGGCCTGCTCGCCAGCCGGATGCGTCCCATTTATCCCGGCGCGCGGGTCGCCGGATCGGCGGTGACCATATCGGCGCCGCCCGGCGACAATTGGATGATCCATGTCGCGATCGAGCAGTTGCAGCCGGGCGACATTCTCGTCCTCGCACCGACAAGTCCCTGCGAGGATGGCTATTTCGGCGACCTGCTCGCGACTTCGGCGATCGCACGCGGATGCCGCGGACTGGTGATCGACGCGGGGGTTCGCGATATACGCGACCTGACCGCGATGGGGTTTCCCGTGTGGTCCAGGGCGATTTTCGCGCAAGGCACAGTCAAGGCGACGCTGGGGTCGGTCAATGTGCCGATCGTCTGCGCGGGCGCGGCGATCGAGGCCGGCGATGTCATCGTCGCGGACGATGATGGCGCCTGCGTCGTCAAACGCGCCGACGCCGCCAACGTGCTGGCAAAGGCACAGGCGCGCGAGGCGAATGAGGAAGTGAAGCGCCAGCGCCTCGCGGCGGGTGAACTCGGGCTCGATATTTACGCCATGCGCGGCAAGCTGGAAGCGATGGGCCTTGTCTATGAATGACGGCACCCGCTGCATGTGGATGCGCGGCGGGACATCGAAAGGCGGCTTCTTTGTCGCCGATGACCTGCCCGCCGACACCGCCGAACGCGATGCGTTCCTGCTGCGGGCGATGGGATCGCCCGACCCGCGCCAGATCGACGGAATGGGCGGTGCCGACCCGCTGACCTCCAAGGTCGCGATTATATCGAAATCGGTCCGCGACGGCGTCGATGTCGACTATCTCTTCCTTCAGATCTTCGTCGATCAGGCCATTGTTTCCGACAGCCAGAATTGCGGCAATATGCTGGCCGGGGTGGGCCCCTTTGCGATCGAGCGCGGGTTGGTTGCCGCTACCGGCGATGAAACGCGCATCGCGATCTTCATGGTCAATACCGGCCAGACCGCGGTGGCGACGGTTCAAACCCCGAGCGGCCTGCCGTCCTATGATGGCGAAGCGCGGATCGACGGAGTGCCGGGAAGCGCGGCGCCGATCCCGCTCGAATTTCGCGACACCGCCGGATCGTCGTGCGGCGCCCTGCTACCGACCGGCCGAGCGGCCGACATGATCGACGGCATTGCCTGCACATTGATCGACAATGGCATGCCGTGCGTCGTCCTGCGGGCGGGCGATGTCGGCGCCACCGGATATGAAGGCCGCGAGGAACTCGACGCCGCGACCGGGCTCAAGGCCCGGATCGAGGCAATCCGGTTGCAGGCCGGAGCGATGATGAACCTCGGCGATGTTACTGAAAAATCGGTCCCCAAGATGATGCTCGTCGCCCCGCCCGCACATGGCGGCGCGGTGACGGTGCGCAGCTTTATCCCGCATCGCGCCCATGCGACGATCGGCGTTCTGGGCGCCGTCAGCGTCGCGACCGCCTGCCTGATCAACGGATCGCCCGCCGCCGCGGTTGCTGTCGTCCCCGATGGTTCCCGCAAGATGCTGTCGGTCGAGCATCCGACCGGCGAGATGAGCTGCGTGCTGGAACTCGGCGCAAATGGCGACGTCGCAAGCGCCGCGCTGCTCCGCACCGCGCGCAAGCTGATGGACGGGATGATTTTCGCATGAGCGCAGACGAACAGGGCCGGATACGCAGCTGGGCCGAACAGCCGTCGAAGCCGCACTATGTGCCGCCGGCCGGAGCGGTTGACGCGCATTGCCACGTGTTCGGCCCCTCCGCTGAATTTCCGTTCAGCCCGCAGGCCAAATATCTGCCGCAGGATGCCGAACCCGACATGCTGTTCGCGCTGCGCGATCATCTGGGCTTTGCACGCAATGTGATCGTTCAGGCGAGCTGCCACGGGACCGACAATCGCGCGACACTCGATGCAATAGCCAGGTCGAACGGCAACGCGCGCGGGGTCGCGGTCGTCGATCCCGCGATAGCGGACGGCGACCTGACGGCGCTCCACGCACAAGGCATTCGCGGCGTGCGCTTCAATTTCCTCAAGCGGCTGGTGGATAACGCACCCAAGGATCAATTCCTCGAACTCGCGCACAGGCTGCCCGACGGATGGCATGTCGTCGTCTATTTCGAGGCTGACATTCTGGAGGAGATGCGCCCCTTCCTCGCCGCGATTCCGGTGCCGATCGTCATCGACCATATGGGGCGGCCCGACGTCGCGCAGGGCCCCGACGGCGCCGACATGCGCGCCTTTCGCACATTGCTCGACAGCCGGGACGATATCTGGAGCAAGGTCACCTGCCCCGACCGCCTTTCGCCAAAGGGTCCGCCCTATGACGATTTCGTCGCAGCGGTCGCCCCGCTGGTCGAGGCGTATCAAGATCGGGTACTCTGGGGCACCGACTGGCCGCACCCCAATATGGAACATCACATCCCCGACGATGGCGGGCTGGTCGATGTCATCCCGCGGATCGCGCCGACCGCCGCACTCCAGCACAAGCTGCTCGTCGCCAACCCGATGCGCCTCTATTGGCCCGAAGAATCCTAGCCCCCGGCGCCCCCAATCCAGTGTAGTTCGCCGGATTATCGAAGGCAAAGCCGGGACGCGGATAGCGCCCGCTTCAGCCTTTATGGGCGCCCCGTTCAGGACGGGCACGCCTCCAGCGCAGGCCGATCATCAACACCAGCGGCCAGAAGATCGTGTTGATAATGTCGAAAATCGTGTCGGGCATCCGCCAGGCGCCATGGGCAAGCCGATCGACCGCTTCCTTTGCCAAAGCGGCCGCCAGCACGACCAGAAACGGCGTCCATGTCGCGAGGGACCGTCTGGTCACCACCCGCGCGAGAAACATCACCGCCATCCCGGCGTGGACGTGAAGAAGCGAATCGGGTGCCCCGGTCCGGTCTCCGATACTCTGGACCAGTAATCTGTAGCTTTCGAAATGGTCGATCATTGCGTGTCTTTGGACGCGCGTGCCCGGGCTGTCTATTATCTTACGCCGGAACTGCTGGAATTCCGGCAAGAGCGAATGATAGTAATCGTCCGCATCCCACAGCCGATGCGGACAGGATTCGCCTAACGGCCAGAAAAGGTTCGATTGAATGGATAACCAGATCATCGACAACCCCGACCAGCGACGCTTCGAACTGGCGCTGGATGACGATTTGATCGCTGCCGCTTACTACCGGATCGAGGACGGCCGGGTCGTGCTGACCCATACCGAAGTGCCTTATGAAGTTTCAGGCCAGGGGATCGGGTCGCGGCTCGCGCGCGGCGTGTTCGATGCCATCAGGGCCAGCGGGCGCAAGGCCGTGCTCAAATGCAGCTTCATGGTGCGCTTCTATGCCGCGCATCCCGAATATTCGGATATTGTCGACGGCTGACCGCCGACGGAGGAGATGAGATATGATCGAAATGGTGATTGAACAGCGCCGCCGCAGCCTTGGCGGCGGGCTGGAAGTCGGCCGGGTTTTGCCCTTCGCCAAGCGGCGCATGGTCGGTCCCTTTGTTTTCTTTGATCATATGGGGCCGCTCGACGTCGCGGCAGGCGTTGGGAGCGACCTCGACGTCCGGCCGCATCCGCATATCGGCCTGTCGACCGTCACCTATCTCTTCTCGGGCGAGATCATGCACCGCGACAGCGTCGGGTCCGAACAGGCGATCCGGCCGCAGGAGGTCAACTGGATGACCGCCGGGAGCGGGATTACCCATAGCGAACGGTTCGAAAAGGCGCGCGCGGTCGGCGATCATCTGCACGGGATTCAAGCGTGGGTCGCGCTGCCGACTGCCGATGAGGAAGAGACGCCCTCCTTCTCGCACCACGCGGGTGCCGACCTGCCGCACTGGAGCGATGGCGGGGTCGAGGGGCATTTGATCGCGGGAAGTGCCTTTGGCCTGACCGCCGCGGCGCGCACTCATTCGCCGCTCTTCTATGCCCATCTGGATATGGCGCCCGGCGCGGTTGCCGAAATCCCGTCCGATTTCTCGGAACGCGCGCTTTATGTCGCGACCGGTGCGGTCGAATTTGACGGTGCGCGTTATGAGGCCGGCAAGATGCTGGTGCTCGGCAAAGGCGCGTCGAAACTGCGTGCCGCCGAACAATCGACCGTCATGCTGCTGGGCGGCGAACCGATCGGCGAGCGCTATCTTTATTGGAATTTCGTTTCCTCGTCGCAGGACCGGCTGGCGCAGGCGGCCGAGGATTGGAAGGCGGGCCGGATGAAGCTGCCCGATGCCGACCATGACGAATTTATCCCCCTGCCCGACGGACCGCCGCCGCCCACAAAAGCCTGAAAGCCGCGCGAGGAGACACAGATGACCGACCTGATCAGCGCCACCGTCACGGAAACCGGCGAGAGCGATTTTGCCGTGCGCATCACCACCGGCCGCCACAGCCTGACCGGTGACGAGCCTGCCGATATGGGCGGCGCAGACCTTGGCCCGTCGCCCTATCAACTGCTGGCATCGGCGCTGGGCGAGTGCACCGCGATGACGGTGCGCTGGTTCGCCCGGCAGCAGAAATGGCCGCTCGACCATGTCGCGGCCGAGGTCACGCACCGGAAGGGCGAGGTCGAAGGGCGCGCCGGAAAAGTCGATATTTTCACGAAGACGGTGGCGCTCCGTGGCGATGCGCTGACCGATGAGCAACGCACCCGGCTGCTCGATGTCGCGGCGAAATGCCCGGTGCATCGCACGCTGGAAAATGGCGCGCATATCACGACGGAAATGGCCGCCGCGACATAGGATTCAGGGGTGGATGATGCCATCGCCCTCCCCGCAGGCGATGGTTTCGGCCTGGATCGTCGCGTGCGAGATGTGGAACCGCGACCCCAGCATGTCGATCACCGCGTGGCGAACCGTCTCGGCGTCGGCGCCCCCCGCCAGCGCGACATGCGCGGTCAGGCTGGCGTCGTCGCCGGCGACCGACCACAGGTGGAGGTCGTGGACGCCGTCGACCCCCGCAACCTCGCCCATCGCAGTCCGGATGGCATTGAGGTCGAAACCGCGCGGGACGCCCTGAAGCAGAATATGGGTGGTATCGCGCAGCAATATCCAGGTGCGCGGCAAGACCCACAGGCCGATCGCAATCGCGACGATCGGGTCGATCCAATTATAGCCGGTGAGATAGATGGCGATCGCCGCGCCGATCACCCCCAGCGAGCCGAGCATGTCGGCCCACACCTCCAGATAGGCGCCCTTGATATTGAGGCTGCTGTCGCGTCCCCCGGCGAGGATGCGCATCGCGATCAGGTTCACGATCAGCCCCAGCGAAGCGACCGCCAGCATCCCCAGCGATTCAACCGGACGCGGGTCGAAAAAGCGCCCGATGCCTTCGATCGTCACATAGCCCGCGACCGCGAACAACAGGATCGCGTTGAACGCCGCCGCCAATATCTCGAACCGCCGATAACCGAAGGTACGCTGATCGTCGGGCGGACGCTGGCCGATCTTTACCGCCGCCAGCGCAATCGCGAGCGCGGCGGAATCGGTGAACATATGCGCCGCGTCAGACAATAGCGCGAGGCTGTCGAAGACATAGGCCCCGACCATTTCGGCCACGAGGAAAGTCGAGGTCAGCCCCAGCGCGAGAGCGAGCCTTTTGCTGCTCGCCCCCGCGCCATGGTTGTGACCGGCATGACCACCGCCACCGGCGTGATCCGCATGGGAGTGGGGGTCGCTCACATCGCTTCTCCTAACTGCCCTGGTTCGGAACCGCGGGTCCCCCCAACGCCGTGACATCGCTGTAATCGCCAGCGACATGTTTCGGATATCGCCCGCGCAACAGCAAGTGGCTGATCGCGGGGAGGACGAACAGCGTCAGCAGGGTCGAGGTGATCAGCCCGCCGATCACGACGATCGCCAGCGGTTTCTGCACCTCGGCCCCGGTCCCGGTGGCGAGCGCCATGGGCACGAAGCCGATCGCCGGGACGATCCCCGTCATCAGCACCGCACGCACCCGCTCCATCACCCCCTCGCCAATCGCGACATCGACGGTTTTGCCGGCGTCGATGCGCTGGTTGATGCTCGTCATCACGACGAGCCCGTTGAGCACGGTGACGCCCGATAGCACGATGAAGCCGACCGCCGCCGAGACCGAGAACGGCAGACCGGTCAGGAGCAGCGCGAACACCCCGCCGGCGAGCGCCAGCGGGATCGCCGAATAGACCGCGACCGCCTGTCGCACCCCGCCCAATGCCATGAACAGGATGCCGAAGATTGCGGCGAAGATCAGCGGGATGACGACCGACAGGCGCGCCGAGGCGGCTTGCAGATTTTCAAACTGCCCGCCCCATTCGATGAAGCTGCCCGACGGCAATTTCACCTGTTCTTTCACCTTTTCCTGTGCCTCGGCGACGAATGAGCCGAGGTCGTTGCCGCGCACATTCGCCTGTACGACGACGCGGCGCTTGCCATTTTCGCGGCTCACCTGATTCAGTCCTTCGGAGAAGCTGAATTTGGCCAGTTCGCTCAATGGCACCGAAGCGCGCGTGCCGCCTTCGCCGGGAAGCAGGACCGGCAGCGCGCCGACCGCATCGAGATCGTCGCGCGTTGCGCCGTCGAGCCGGACGACGATATCATAGCGCCGGTCGCCCTCGAAGATGATGCCCGCCTCACGCCCGCCAAGCGCCGCCGCGACGGTATCGCTGACGTCCTGCAGGGTCAGGCCGTAACGCGCGATGGCGTCGCGATCGAACTGGACATCGAGGACGGGAAAGCCCGCCGTCTGTTCGACCTTGACGTCGGCCGCGCCGGGGACGGTGTTGAGGATCGCCGCGACCTGCTGGGCTGCCCGGCCCATTTCATCGAGATCGTCGCCATAAAGCTTGATCGCGATGTCGCCGCGCACCCCGGCGATCAGCTCGTTGAAGCGGAGCTGGATCGGCTGGCTGATTTCAAAGGCATTGCCGACCAGTGGATCGAGCTGTTTCTCGACCCGCTCGATCACATCATCCTTCGTCCGCACCCCGTCGGGCCACGCGTCGCGCGGTTTCAGGATGATGAACGTATCCGATGCATTGGGCGGCATCGGGTCGCTTGCGACCTCCGCCGTCCCGGTTTTCGAATAGATGAAGGCGACCTCGGGCAGTTTCGCCACCGCCTTTTCAACCTGAAGTTGCATCGCCTGCGACGTCGCGAGCGAGGTCGAGGGGATGCGCAATGCCTGCATCGCCAGATTGCCCTCCCCCAGCACCGGGATAAACTCGCTGCCGAGCATGCCAAACGCCAGCACCGCCGCGGCGAAGGTGCCGCCGCCCGCACCGATCCACGGCCAGGGGCGCGCAATGACCCGATCGAGCAGCGGCGCATAGCGGCGTTTGACCCAGCTGATCGCCTTCACTTCCTTTTCGGCGACCTTGCCGCGAATGAGCAAGGCGACCATCGCAGGAACAAAGGTCAGCGAGGCGATGAACGCCGCGCCCAGCGCGAGCAGGACCGTAATCGCCATCGGCGAGAAGGTCTTGCCCTCGACCCCGGTAAAGGTCAGCAGCGGCACGAAGACGAGGAAGATGATCGCCTGACCATAGATTGTCGGCTTGATCATCTCGCGAGAGGCTTCGAACACCTCGTGCAACCGCTCCGACAGCGTGAGCAATCGCCCTTCATGATGCTGGCGTTCGGAAAGACGCCTGAGGCAGTTTTCGATGATGATGATCGACCCGTCGACGATCAGCCCGAAATCGAGCGCGCCGAGGCTCATCAAATTGCCCGACGTGCCCGTGACGTTCATCCCCGTCCCCATGACAAGGAAGGAGATCGGGATGACCAAAGTCGCGATCACCGCGGCGCGGAAGTTGCCGAGCAGCCAGAACAGCACGGCGGCAACGAGCAAGGCACCCTCGGCCAGATTTTTCTCGACCGTGCCGATCGTCGCATCGACCAGTTCCGACCGGTCGAGGACAGGCTTCACCACAATCCCCGGCGGCATTGATCGCGCGACCTCTTTCAGCCGTTCGGCCGCCGCCGATGCGACGAGACGGCTGTTGCCATCGGCGAGCATCAGTACGGTGCCGATGACCAGTTCCTTGCCATTTTCCGACGCCGATCCGGTTCGCAGATCGCCCCCGATCACCACCGTCGCGACATCGCGCACCAGCACCGGAACCCCGCCCCGGCTCGCCACGGTCGCACGGCCAATCTCGTCGAGCGTGCGGATGCGGCCATCGGCGCGGACGAGAAAGGCCTCGCCGCCGCGTTCGACGAAATGGGCGCCAACCGAGATATTGGCACGTTCCAGCGCTTCGGCGAGTTCGGAGAAGCTGATGCCATAGCTCGCCAGTTTCGTCGCGTCGGGCTGAACGACAAACTGCTTCTCATAGCCGCCGATCGAATCGATCCCGGCGACACCGGACACCGACCGAAGCTGCGGGCGGATCACCCAGTCCTGCACGGTGCGCAAATAGCCGAGCTTTGCGACCTCATCGGTCAGCAGTTCGCCCGACGGGGTCATGTACGAACCGTCGGTCTGAAACCCCGGCTTGCCGGCGGTCTTCGCCTTGGCTGCCGTCGGCGCGAAATCGACCGTGTACATCAGCACTTCGCCAAGCCCGGTCGAAACCGGGCCCATCTGCGGTTCGGCGCCTTCGGGCAAAGTGCCCTTGGCCTGCGCGAGCCGTTCGGCGACCTGCTGCCGCGCGAAATAAAGGTCGGTATGATCTTCGAAAATCACCGTAACCTGACTGAAGCCGTTGCGCGAGATCGAGCGCGAGCTTTGCAGGCCGGGAATGCCGGCCATTGCCGTTTCGACCGGAAAGGTGACGAGCCGTTCGATGTCGAGCGGCCCCAGATTGGGCTCGACCGTGTTGATCTGGACCTGTTTGTTGGTGATGTCGGGAACGGCATCGATCGGCAGCTTCAAAAGCTGCGTCAGTCCGTAAGCCGAAATGATGAGGGTGATGAGGACCACCGCCCAGCGAAAGCGTATCGACGCATCGAGAAGTTTTTCGATCATCTCAATGCTCCGCCTCGCCCTTGCCGAGTTCGGCCTTGAGCATGAAGGCACCGCGCGTCGCGATCACCGCGCCGGGCTTGACCCCGTCGACAATCTCGATCCGTCCGCCGCCGCGATTGCCGGTGACGACCGGAACCGCCTGAAATCCCTTGGCGGTCTTCACGAACACCACATCGCGTCCCTCGACCGACTGCACCGCCTCATCGGGTAGCGCGATCAGGCTGGAGGCCGTGCCTCCGCGCGGCTTGATCCGCGCGCGCAGTCCCTGCCCCGGGGTCAATTCGACCACGCTATCCGGCGCCAGCACGACCGTGACGGTCCGGCTTTCCGGATCAAGCCCAGGCGTCGCCGATCGCACGACCGCGCCCACCGTCGCACCGCCGGGCAGCTCGATGACCGCCGTGTCGCCGGGCTGGACCCGGCGCGCATCGACGGCGGGCACCGATGCCTCGACCTGAATGCGCCGCGGGTCCGACACGCGAAACAATTCGGCGCCCGCTGGCACATAAGCCCCCAGCCGCGCGTCCGATTTGGTGATCCGGCCCGAAATCAAACTGGTCACTGCCAGCGTGCGGCCATCGCCCGACAGATTCGCCGCCGACGCCGCCGATTGCGAACGCCGCGCTTCGGCTTCGGCCTCGGCAAGCGCGGCAGCGGCACCTTCCAGATCCTGTTTCGCGGTGATGCGGGCGTCGAACAATTTCTTCTCACGCGCATAGGTCGACCGCGCAAGCGCCAGCCGCGCCGAGGCGGAGCTGCGTTCCGAAGCGATCGCCGCAGCGTCACGGCTTTCGATCACAGCGACAACATCGCCCGCGCGCACCGCATCGCCGAGACGGCGATGGATGCGGGTGATCGCGCCGTCGGCGCGCGCGGTCAGCACCGCCTCGCCATCGGGGGTCGCCGCGACAATCGCCTGCGCCAATATTTCCGATCCTAGCCCGCCCGCCTGAACGGTTTCGGTGAGGATGCCGGCGCCCTTGGCGCGGGCTTCATCCATCAATATCTGGCCCTCGACATGCCCTTCCTCTTCCGCTTCGGCGGGCGCCGCAGCGGAGGCCGGTGCCGATGGCGCCATCGACCGGCCGAGCAAAACACCCCCGCCGCCCAGCACAAGCGCGCCGACCGCAACGGCGGCGAGCAGATAATTACGGTTTTCCATGATGTTCATGATCAATATCCCTATTGCGCGTTGGCACGGCCCAGCGCGGCGAGCGCGCGGGCGCGGTCGAGCTGCGCTTCGATGAGTTTGAGGTTGGCACCGGTCAGCGCCTCTTGCGCATCGATCAGCTCGACCAGCGTGAATTTGCCTTGCTGATAGCCAATGCCGGCGATCCGTGCGGCCTCACTCGCCTGCCACAACCCTGCACCCGACAGCGCCGACAGGCGCTCGCTGGCGGCCGCCAGCATCAGTTCGGCATCCCGGCGCGAGAAGCGCGTGTCGAGGCGCGCCTGGGCGAGCTGCGCTTCGGCCGCCTCACCCTCCGCCCGCGCCGCCGCGATATTGCCACGATTGCGATTGCTGAACGGCAAAGGGATGGACACGCCCATCATCAGCGCCGTCTCGCCGCCCTCACGGAAATTGCGCACCCCGCCCGATGCGGTGACATCCGGAACACCCTCCGCCTGCGCCAGACGGATCCGCGCCGACGCCGCATCGCGCTCGGCCGAGGCCAGCCGTTCGTCGAGGCTCTGCGCATCGGTCGCCAGCGTGGGCGGCGCCGGGACATCCTGCGCCACCGCCGACAGGTCCGGATCGTCGCTGCCGATCAGCAAGGCCAGCCGTTGACGCGTCGACAAAAGCTGCCCAGCGGCGCGCAGCCGTTCGGCGTTCGCCTCGGCGAGCAGCGCATCGGCGCGCAATTTGGTCAGCGGCGGATCGCGGCCAACATCGACGAGCGTTTCGGCGATCCGTGCCAATTCGGTGGCGCGCGCAAAGACGCTTTGCGCCAACCCCGCCCGGTCATCGGCCGCACGCAATTCGGCATGCGCAACCCCGATGTCATAGGCAAGATCCGCCTCGGCACGCCGCAACGCGAGCTCGGCAAAATCGCGCTCAGCCGCAGCGACCGCCTTTCGCGCCCGCCGCTTGCCACCCAGTTCAAACTGCTGCGACACCGCGACACTGGTCTCGGTCTGGCCAAAGCTGCGATAGGGTCCGCTGCCGCTGAAATTTTCAACGTCGACGGACAATTCCGGGTTCGGCCGGACGCCCGCCTGCAAGGCGCGCCCTTCGGCGGCCTTCACTTCGGCGCGCGCCTTGGCGATCCGCGGCGACACATCCTGTCCGCGCGTGAGTGCGTCGGCCAGCGTGACGGGTTCCGCAAATGCCGGACTCCCCGTCATGGTCAGCGCCCCTGCCAGCAGCAGGGGGCCCAATGATTTCAACATAAATGCTCCTGATCAATGCGTGACGACGCGGGCGAAGGCCCGCGCGAAGCAAGGATCAGGCTGAAGGAGGCTGGGTCGGCGGCGCGGTCGCGCGCGATGCGAGAACCGCCGTGCGCTGACGGAAGAACAGGCCATCGGGAACGGGCCTGTCGCGCGCCTGCGAAGCCGCGTCGAGTTCGATACAGGCCGAGCAATGATGATGATCGATGTGGAGCGCAGGCTCACCGTCCGGGACGGTTTCGCCGTCCAACTCTTGCGCCTCGATCAGGCTGCAATCGATGTCGATCATTTCCAGCGCATGGTGCCCCGGCTCCGCCTGCGCCAGCGCCGGAACGGCCACGCTGCCGAACAACAGCGAGAATGCGAGGACAATACGGACCAGAAACGCCGACATGGGCCGCCACCTAACATGCGCGGCGCCCGACGACAATCGCATCGCCTTTCCCGCATCCATGTCAAAACGGCCAAGCATCGAAAATCCCCGTCGATCGCATTCGAGTCGGGCCAGCTTATGCACGCTGTAGCAGCTACAGGGTCAAGCGCTGAAACGACGCTGCATCATCGTTCGACCTTGGTCGCCAATATGACCGACGTCGTCGTGCGCTCGACCCCGTCGAGCAAGCCAATCTCGTCGATCAGCTCGTTTAGCTGGGCGCCATCCTCGGCCTCCAGCATCGCGATAATATCATTTTCGCCGCTGATCGCATGGATCGCCTGAACCAGCGGAAGCTGTGCCAGCGCCTGTTCGACTTCGCGATGATAGCGCGGCAATGTCTTGATCATCATATGCGCACGGACCCGGCTCGCCGTGAACGCGCTGCCCAGCCGGACGGTATAGCCCGCGACGACATGCGCCTCCTCCAGCCGCGCGAGGCGCGCATAAATCTGCCCGCGCGAAATGCCGAGTTCCTTGGCGAGCTGGGCGATCGTCTGGCGGGCATCATCGCGCAACAGGGTGAGCAGGCGCTCGTCGACTTCGTCGAGCGTGACCCCCGATTGCGGCATCAGTCCGGCCATTTTTCATCGGCGAAGATCGCGGTTTCGGCGGCCCCTCCGGCGGTCATCCGGCCACGATACATGCCCAGATCATTGATCGCAAAGGCCGGGCGGCCATCGGGACCCATGGCGATCAGCCCGCCGTCGCCACCAATCGCGCCAACCGCCATGATCGTCGCCTGCGCCGCATCCTTCAGGCTTTCGCCCTTCCACGCGACGCGATCACAAACCTGCCGCGCCGCGCTTTCGCGGATGAAATATTCACCCGACCCCGTCGCCGATACCGCGCATTGGCCGTTCTTGGCGTATGTGCCCGCACCGATGATCGGTGAATCGCCGATCCGGCCCCAACGCTTGCCGGTCATTCCGCCTGTCGAGGTCGCTGCGGCCAGATTGCCGTCGGCGTCGATCGCGACCGCACCGACGGTGCCGAACAAATGGGTCGGATCGATCGCCGCCGTCTGCTTTTCGCGCCAGCCCAGAAGGCCCTGCCAGCGCTCCTCGGTGCGGAACCAGCTGGGGTCCACCTGTTCAAGGCCGCGTTCGACCGAGAAGCGGTCGGCGCCCGGACCGGCGAGCATGACGTGCGGGCTTTTGTCCATCACCGCACGTGCGAGGTCGATCGGGTGGCGGGTGCGGGTGATGCCCGCGACCGCGCCGGCTTTCAGTGTCTTGCCGTCCATGATCGCGGCGTCGAGTTCATTCTTGCCCTCGGCGGTGAACACCGCGCCGCGCCCGGCGTTGAACAGCGGATTATCCTCCAGCACCCGGACCGCCGCAGCGACGGCATCGAGCGACGCGCCGCCCTTGTCGAGCACCGCCGCGCCCGCGCGCAGCGCTTCGTCGAGCCCGGCGCGATATGCCTTTTCCTTGGCGGGCGACAGCGAACCGCGTTCGATCACCCCCGCCCCGCCATGGATTGCGAGCGACCATCGCGGAACCTCCACCACCTCGCCCGCACGTACCGCATAGTCGCGGACGAACACCGGCGCGTCGATCCGGCCCGATGGCAGATGGATGACCGATCCCGGCCCCACCCCGCTGACACGGATGCGCGGGGCGTCGAGCGGACCGCGACCTGTTACGCCGCGCAGCCCGGCCCCGTCGACGAGCCAGGCATAGCCGTCGGGTTCGGTGGCATAGATGCGACCCGACCCGTCGGGTTCGACCGCCAATGCGGCGCTTTCATCGACGCCGAGTCCGATCATCGCCGGTTCATCGTCGGCGCGGCCGATCTGCGCCTTGGCGACAAAGGCAAAGAGACGGCCGAGCCGGTCGCGTTCCTTGAAATGCGTGTCGGTGACGACGCCCTTGAGCAGCGCGAAACGCAGGAAATCCCCCTCGATCGTGTTTGCGGGGCCCAGCGGATCGGCCAGCGCCTCGGCGCTGGTGATGCTGCCATCGTCCATCGCGCCGTAAAGCTTTTCGCCCTGCACCGCGAGGCCCGCGCTCGTTCCGGCGAGCGGTTTGCCTGCGGCGACATGGGCATTGAGAATGTCGCCCACCGGCGTCCCGCGCCAGTATCGGACGTAACGCGCCTGATCCCCGCCCGCGATGAAAATGCCGTCCGCTTTGCGCAGACGTTCGAGGATTTTCTTGTTCGTCGCCTGCGTGCGGCTGTGAAAGACAAAGATTTCGGTCGACTGGATACCGCCGATATCCTTGTAGAATTCCTGGCCGATCTCTTTGCCATAAGACGCGCTGATCACGACGATATGGCCGTTTCCGGCTTTGCCGAAGAACCACTTCATCGCGTCGATATTGCGATCGCCGCCGCCCATCAACAGCAGGCCCCCCGACACCGGGCCGGGGGTGGGGGTATCAAGCTTTCCGAAGACATAATGCTCATATGCCTTCGGCTTGGCCTCCTTCGCCCCAACCGGTGCGAGCGCGAGGCCAAGCGCAGCAAGCAGCGGCACCACCATCGCCCGCATCATAAATCGCAACATTTCCTTCTCCCGCCCCGATAGACTGCCCGATAGACTGAACGCAGGATGTTACATAATATGCACAGTCAAAGACAATATGATTTCACATAATGTCATATTGATTGAAATTATCGGCGCTTTCTGGTGAAGGCGGGATGAAACGGGATTGTGTGGGCGCGGCTTGAGTCGCGCCGCAAAGAGCAAAAGGGGCATGTCATGAAGGGTCTGGGTCAACATTCGTTGCGCATCGTGCTGGGATTGGGCGTCTGCCTGCCGGCCATGGTCGCGCCGGTCTGGGCGCAGGACGCGGCGAGCGACGCGGCGGCAAGCGATGAAATCATCGTCACAGGGTCGCGCATCCCCACGATTCGCGACCAGGGCCCTTCGCCCGTCACCACGATCGACGCCGACACGATCCGCGCCAATGGCTATACCAGCGTTCCCGAACTGCTGGCGGCGATGACCCAGAACAGCGGCGAAACGCAAAGCCCGCAATCGGGCAGCAGTTCCGACTTCACCCCCGGCGCCCAGCAAGTCGATCTGCGCGGCCTTGGCCCCAATCACACGCTGGTGCTGATCAACGGCCGCCGCATCGCCGATTTCCCGCTGCCCTATATCGGCCGCAGCAACTTCACCGACATTTCCAACATCCCGGTCAGCCTGATCGAGAAGGTTGAAATCCTGAGCGGCGCCGCATCGGCCATCTATGGTTCCGACGCGATCGCAGGCGTCGTCAATTTCAAGATGAAGGAAAAGCTCGACGGCATCACGCTCGACTATCGTCACGGCCGTACCGAGCATGGCGGCGGCATGTCGCACCGCGTCACCGCGACCGGCGGGTGGTCGTCGGGTCGCTTCAACATCATCGGCGGCGTCGAATATCTCGATCAGCGGCCACTGTGGGGCTTTCAGCGCAACATTCAGGACAGCACCGATGACAGCCCGGTAGCATCGAGCAGGGCCGCACGACGGACATTTTATCGCGCCGACTTTTATGATGACTATATCACCCCCGAAGACGGGACGTGCGAAGCGCTGTCGAACCTCAACAACGGGTCGGTCAGGCTGTTCAACCGGCCGGGCTATGGCGATTACTGCGGTAGCAAGGAATCGGTAGCTTACGGGACGATCATTTCGGGCCGCAAGGGCTTCAACAGCTTCGCCACCGCCTCGTTCGAGCTGTCGGACAATGCCAAGCTGTTCGTCGATGGCCAGTTGGGAATCAGCAAGGTTCGTCTGATGTACGACGTCACAAGCTGGGCCTTCGAACAATCGTCGAGCAGCGCCGACAATTATTTCTTCAACCGATTCACCGACCAGATCGAGGATTGGGGACGCCAGTTCACGCCGGAAGAAACCGGCGGGTTCGAGATGCAGCGCAGCAAGCAGACGACATACAGCATCACGCCCGGCATCCGCGGCAATTTCGGCAATGCCTGGAATTACGAAGCGTCGTTCAACTACAGCCGTTACCAGTCGGTCGTGCGCTGGCCGCAGATCATCAACAGCAAGGCGAAGGCCTTTTTCCTCGGCGAACAGGACGGCACCGGCGATCGGGGTTATCCGGCCTTCAACGCCAATCCGGAGAATCTCTATCGGCAGCTGACGCGCGCCGAATATGAAAGCATCTCGGCCGATACCGTTTATCGCCCTTATAGTTGGACCAGCAACGCACAGGCGACGCTGACCAACGGCGAATTGTTCACCCTGCCCGCCGGTCCGGTCGGGATCGCGCTGGTCGCCGAATATGGCAAGCAGGGCTATGATCTCCGCCCCGATCCGCTCGCGCTCACGGACTATTATTACAGCTGGAAAGACAGCGACGGCTCGGGCAAACGCAGCCACGGCGCGATTGGCGGCGAGGTGCGCGTTCCCGTTCTCGATTTCGTGACCGTGACCGGCGCCGGTCGTTACGACCGTTTCGGCTATGCCGGACGCAAAGTCGGGAAATTCACCTATAATGGAGGCCTCGAAGTACGGCCTGCCGACAGCCTCTTGTTCCGCGCTGCCTATGGCACCGCATTCCGCGCACCCGACCTCCACTACCTGTTCACGGGTCCGGGCAATGTCGAAAGCAGCGTCATCGATTATTATGCCTGTCGTCAGGACGACCCCGCCGCAGGCCTCAGCGACTGCGACGCCTATGACGTCGATATCGTCGCGCAGCGCAGCGGCAACCGCGACCTGAAGGCGGAAACCGGCAAGACGTTGACCGCAGGCTTTGTCTTTTCGCCGACCAACCGGATCAGCCTGTCGGTCGATTATTTCCGCGTGTCGCTCGACAATCAGGTCAACGA
Organism: Sphingopyxis selenitireducens; assembly: GCF_051550705.1. Classification (NCBI taxonomy): domain Bacteria; kingdom Pseudomonadati; phylum Pseudomonadota; class Alphaproteobacteria; order Sphingomonadales; family Sphingopyxidaceae; genus Sphingopyxis; species Sphingopyxis selenitireducens. The sequence goes on along the minus strand of NZ_JBPULG010000003.1, from coordinate 397,211 downwards.
CCTGCGCGCGGGCGACCTCGTCCGCGACGAGGCCGATTGCCGACCCGACCGCGATGGAAATATAACGCTCGACCCGACCTCCCCGACTTGTGTGGCGGCGCTCGCCCGCGTTAAGCGTTTCGCCAGCGGGGCGCTGGTGAATCAGATCGACTCGATCGCGATCAACCCGATCAACGTCGCGCGCGAAAAGACCAGCGGCATCGACGTCGCTTTCCGCGGCACGCTGCCCACCGGCATCGGCGATTTCACCCTGTCACTCGCGCACAGCCACGTACTCAAGCACAGCTATCTGCAATATACGGGCGATCCGGTCGAGAATAAGCTGGCGGCCGACAGCGGCTTCTATCTCCCGCGCGATAAGTCGAACGCCAGCATCAGCTGGGCGGCCGACGGCCTGCAACTGACCGTATCGGGCACCCGCCTTGGCAAGCTGCCCAATTATGACGAGGATGCCTTTATCAAGGCGAGCACCTTGTTCAACGCTTCGCTGCAATATGATTTCACCGATCATATGCGCGGGTCGCTCACGATCCGGAATCTGTTCGATACCAATCCGGTGAAGGATCCGACCTGGTCGGGCTATCCCTACTACAACACCAGCTGGTTCGACAGCATCGGCCGCAGCGTCTTCATGCAGCTGACGTACAAGCTGGGCGGTTCGGCGCTCTGATCGCCCCCGCCTCCCCCCGGCCCTATAACGGCCGGGGGCTTGCGCAAATGCGCCGCTGCGCTATGGGCGGCGGCGTGAGGGTTTCGGCCCCCACATGATCGCGCCGGTGCCCGGAAGGGCTTAATATGGGAACGCGGTGAGAAGGCTATCCAATGGAGAGCCCTCGATTCCGCGGCTGTCCCTGCAACTGTAAGCGGTGAGCGCGATGCACCGTCCCGGCCTTTACGGTCAGGGACAGCCACTGGGGCAACCTGGGAAGGCGTGCATCAAGCCCTGACCCGCGAGCCAGGAGACCTGCCGGCGTGGGTCGCTCAATGCCTGGGCCCAGGGAAAGGCCACGGCACGGAGTATTCCGTCGAGCGACGACCAAGCGGCTGGAGCCGCTTCGGTGCAGGGGACGTGGGCGCATTGCGCCCGCCCGCAGCCCGTGCACTGGTCGATCGCCCCCGGTGCATCGACAGGCTCCCGCCCTCGTTGCCGGCGTGTGGGGGACTCCCATGTTGAAATTGACGACCACCATTTCCTTGCTCGCACTGACTGCGGCGACACCCGCCTTTGCCCAGTCGGCCGACAGCACGAACGCGGCCAGGCCCGGCGACGAGATCATCGTCACCGCCTCGCGATCGGGCGAAGGCGTGCGCGCAAGCGAACTCGGCGCCTCGGCGACGGTGATCGACACCAACGCGCTGTTGCAACGCCAGACGCGTATCATTTCGGACGTCCTGCGCGACGTCCCCGGCGTCGCGATCACCCGCATCGGCGCGATCGGCGGCCAGACGCAGGTTCGCATACGCGGCAGCGAGAGCAACCATGTCCTCGTCCTGACCGACGGCATTGAAGCCGCCGATCCCTATCAGGGCGAATTTGATTTCGCGACGATGGCCGCCGACCCCGCCGCGCGCATCGAAGTGCTGCGCGGTCAGCAATCGTCGCTTTATGGTTCGGACGCGATCGGCGGGGTGATCAATTATATCACCCTGTCGGGCCGCGAGGCCCCCGGATATAGCGCGCGGATCGAAGGCGGATCCTTCGGCACGATCAGCGGCGCCGCACGCGCCGCCGGAGCGAGCGGGAATTTCGATTATGCCGTCACCGGTACCTATTATGGCACCGACGGCTATGCCACCGCACGCGGCGGCAGCCGCGATGTCGGATCCGACAGCATCGGCGCCAGCGCCAAGCTGAACTGGTCGCCGAGCGAGGCCTTCAAGCTCTCTGCCGTCCTGCGCTATAATCATATCAACGCCGACACGAACAACAGCGAATTTAATACCGCCAGCCCGCTGTTCGGCTACACCGTCGACAGCCCCGGGGTCTATTATACCAGCGAGGGTTTCTACGGCCTGCTCTCGGCGCAATTTAGCGCGCTCGACGGGCGCTGGATCAACACGCTGTCGGGACAATTCGCCGACACGACGCGCAAGGGCTACAGCCCTTTCGGCTTCGATTATGGCAATAAGGGACGGCGCTACAAGGGCAGCTTCACCTCGAGCTTCAGCTTCGGCACCGATGCGATCGCGCACCGACTGACCGGTGCGGTCGATGTTGAGCGCGAGACGTTCCGGACGCTGACCCCCGGTGCTTTTCAGGGTGAAAAGCAGGCCGACAATCTGGGCCTCGTCGGCCAATATGAGCTGACCGCGGGCGATCTGTCGTTCGGCGCGTCGATCCGCCACGACGACAATAACCGTTTCGACGATGCGACGACCTGGCGCGTTCAGGGCAGCTATCGCCTGCCGACCGGCACCCGCGTCCGTGCCGCCTATGGCACCGGGGTTAAGAACCCGGGCTTTTTCGAACTCTATGGCTATATGGACGGCAAATATATCGGCAATCCGAACCTGAACCCGGAACAGTCGAAGGGCTGGGAAGCCGGAATCGAGCAAAGCGTTGGCGCCAATGACTGGGCGACGATCGGCGCGACCTATTTCGATGCGAAGCTGACCGACGAGATTTTCACCGACTATCCGGCGCCCAATTATGTCGCGACCCCGGCGAACCGCACCACCGACAGCAAGCAGCACGGGATCGAGGCGTTCGCCAGCGCCCAGCCCATCCCCCAGCTCCGCTTCGACCTCGCCTATACCTGGCTCAAGTCCAAAGAAAATGGCGTCGCTGAAGTGCGTCGTCCCAAGCATATCGCCAGCCTCAACACGACGGTGTCGAGCGCCGACCAGCGCTTCGCGGGCACGCTGACCATCCGTTACAACGGCCGGACGACCGACACCGCCTATACCGATCCGACCTATGCGCCGGTGACGGTAGCGATGAGGGACTATGTCCTCGTCAACCTGGGTGCCGAATATAAGATCTCGGACAATTTCTCGCTCTTTGGCCGGGTCGAGAATCTGCTGGCCGAAGATTATGAGGAAGTCTTCAGCTTCGTCGCAGCCGGCCGCGCCGCTTATGGCGGCGTCCGCCTGAACTTCTGATGCATCGCGGCGTCCCGGCCTTTGCGCCGGGCCGCCCCGCACGGACGGGAGACATCGCATGAAGACGCGTACCGACGCCGAACATAATGCGAAGATGAAAAAAATTCAGGCCGCACAGGCCAAGAAGGTCGCGACCAAGACGATCGAAAAAGGTCTGATCATCGTCCACACGGGCCCCGGCAAGGGCAAGACCTCGGCCGCGCTCGGCATGGCGGTGCGCGGGATCGGTCACGGGATGAAGGTCGGCGTCGTGCAATTTGTGAAAGGCGCGATGGAGACCGGCGAAAAGGCCGTGTTCGACCGCTTCCCCGAGCTGATCGAGTTCAAGCCGATGGGCGAAGGCTTTACCTGGGACACGCAGGACCGCGCGCGCGATATTGCCGTCGCGCGTACCGCATGGGACGAGGTCAAGCGGATGATCGCCGATCCGTCATACCAGATGGTCATCGCCGACGAGCTGAACATCGTGCTGCGTTACGACTATCTGCCGACCGAAGAGGTGCTGGAAGCGCTCGCCGTCAAACCCGAAATGACGCATGTCATCATCACCGGCCGCAATGCACCGCAGTCGCTGATCGACGCCGCTGACCTCGTCACCGAAATGACGCAGGTCAAGCATCCGTTCCGCGAGCAAAATGTCAAAGCGCAGGCGGGGATAGAATTTTGACGATGCGCGCCGGCCTGCTGGCGGCGACGCTGCTGCTGGGCGGCGCGGGGGCATTATGGGCCGCCACCTCGCAACCGTCGGCCAAGGCACCGGCGGTTCCGGAACGCATCGTGTCGATCAACCTGTGCGCTGACCAGCTCGTGCTCGCCCTCGCCGATCGGCGGCAGATCTCCGGGCTGACGCACAATGCCGCCGACCCGCAGATGTCAGGCGAAGCGGCAGCGGCGCGCGGGCTGTTGTTGATGAGCGATTCCGCCGAACAGATATTGGCGATCGAGCCCGACCTCATCGTCGGCATGCCCGCGAGCCGTAGCGCCGCGCTCGCCGCCCTGCCGCGCAAAACTTATCCCTTGCTCGACCTCGAAACCGCCGACCGGCTCGACCAGATTTATGCCTCGATCCGCCGAACGGCGCACGCGGTCGGCCACCCCGCGCGCGGCGAAGCGCTCGTCGCGCGGATGGAGCGCGAACTTGCCGGACTTCCCGTCCCCGGGCGCGGCCGGATCGCAGCCTATTATCAGCGGCGCGGCTATATGACCGGAACGGGCACGCTAATCGACGAACTGATGACGCGGGCCGGCCTCGTCAATCTGGCGGGCAAACTCGGTAAACCGCCGCTGTCGCAGCTCAGCCTCGAGGAAATGGTCGCGGCGCGGCCCGATTTCCTGATTGTTGAAAGCGCGACCGACGACGTCACCGACCAGGGGAGCGAAATGCTGCACCATCCCGCACTCAAGGACATCCCGCGTATCAGCGTGCCGCAGGCGTGGACCGTTTGCGGCAGCCCCGCCTACACGCAGGCCGCGCGGAGCATCGCGGCCCAGATCGCCCGTATCGACAGGACTGCATCATGACGCGCTTTGCCCCACCCCGCTGGACGCTGATCGCGCTGCTCGCGGCGCTGACGCTGATCGCCGCGATCGCATCGCTGCTGTTCGGCGCCGTCGACCTGTCGGTCGCGCGGTTGATCGCCGCCGCGACGGGCAGCGGCGATGAGGTCGCGACGATCATCCTTTTCGACCTGCGCCTGCCGCGTACCCTGCTCGCGCTTGTCGTCGGCGCGATGCTCGGTCTTGCTGGCGCGGGCCTGCAGGGCTACCTCCGCAACCCGCTCGCCGAACCGTCGGTGCTCGGCACGTCGAACGCGGCGGCGCTCGGCGCTGTCGGCGCGATTTATTTCGGGGTCGCCGAATTGCATCCGGCGATGTTGCCGGTGCTTGCGATCGGCGGCGCGCTGTTGTCGCTCGCCTTGCTCTTCGCACTCTCGGGACGGTCCGAAAGCCCGCTAACCCTGATCCTCGCCGGGATCGCGGTCGGCACGCTCGCGGTCGCGGGAACCAGCCTCGCGCTCAACATGTCGCCCAACCCCTTTGCGGCGATGGAGATTATGACCTGGCTGCTCGGCAGCCTCGAAAACCGGTCCTTCCAGCATTTCTGGATCGCGCTGCCCTGCATCGCCTTCGGAAGTGCGCTGTTGCTGTGGAATGCCCGCGCGCTCGATGCGCTGACCTTGGGGGAAGATGCCGCGCAGGCGATGGGGGTCAACCTTCGCGCCACGCGTCTGCGCCTGCTGATCGGCACCGCGATCGGGGTCGGCGGCGCGGTCGCGGTGTCGGGGTCGATCGGCTTCATCGGGCTGATCGTCCCGCACCTCATCCGCCCGCTCACCGACCGCAGTCCCTCTGCGATCCTCCTGCCCTCGGCGATCGGCGGTGCAGCACTGCTCACAATCGCCGATCTGGGCGTGCGGATCATCCCGACGACGAACGAGCTGAAACTCGGCGTCGTCACCGCCTTCCTCGGGGTTCCCGTCTTCCTGATCCATCTGATGCGGGAGAAAAGGCTGTGGTAATGCTGACCCTCGAAAATGTCGGCGTCCAGCTCGGCCGTCGCAGCGTCGTGCAGGGCGTCGATGCCGCCTTCACGCCCGGCACGCTAACCGGCATCGTCGGCCCCAATGGCGCGGGCAAGTCGACACTGGCGCGCGCGATGCTCGCGCTCGTCCCCGCGACCGGTCGCATATCGATCGACGGCGACGCGGTCGCCGCGATGCCGCGCGCCGATCTTGCGCGGCGCATCGCCTATCTGCCGCAGGGGCAGACTTTGCACTGGCCGCTGACCGTAGAGCGCCTCGTCGGGCTCGGCCGCCTGCCGCATCTTGCGCCGATGTCGAAGATTTCGGACGCCGACGCTGCGGCGATCGAGCGCGCAATGATCCGCGCCGATGTCCAAGGGCTGCGCACGCGCATCGCGACCGAATTGTCAGGGGGCGAGCGCGCCCGTGTGCTGTTTGCGCGCGCGCTGGCGGTCGAAGCCCCCGGGCTGATCGCCGACGAACCGCTCGCCAGCCTCGACCCCGGCCACCAGATCGACGTGATGGACTTGATGCGCGCCGAGGCCGATGCGGGGGCGCTGGTGATCGCGGTGCTCCACGACCTGACGATGGCGGCGCGCTATTGCGACCGATTGCTGCTGATCGACGACGGACGGATCGTCGCCGACGGCACCCCGCACGAGGTGCTGACCCCCGAATTGCTCCGCACCGTTTATGGCATCGATGCACGCGTCGAAAGCGGCGGCGACTGGCCCACCGTCACCACTTTCGGGCGCGCACGGCCTTGAGCCCCGAAGCGCTTTACGCCGAACAGGGCTATGCCGCCCTGCCCCTGTTCGATCCCGAACTGATCTTGGCAGCGCAGGCCGATATTGCCGAGCATATCAACCGGCTGTCGTGCGCGATGTATCTGCCCTTCGAGCGCAGCTGCCCCGAGGCGCCGCTTGCGACCCGGCTCGACCGCATTTTCGAAACCGATCGCAGCCAGGCCAATCTGCTGCGCGTCGGCATCTGTACCGACGCGCATCGCGGCCCGCGCTTGCAGGACATCGCCAATGATCCGCGATTGATCGAGGCCGCCACCCGCCTCGGCGGCCGCAGCCTGTCGGGAACGGTGGTCCGCGTTCGCGCGAGCATCGCGAGCTTTCCCGAGCATCGCCACGCCTGGCACTCGGACGTCGCGCGCGACGACGGGACCGCATGCGGCAAAGTGTGGGTCACGGCGTGGATTCCGCTGAGCGACGCGGGACCCGAGCGCGGCGGGCTGGAAATCATCCCCGGGCGCCGCGCCATGCCGATGGCCGAACAAACCGACCATGGCTATGAAATCCCCGAAGAGCGGATCGCCGGTCTGCCGCGCATCCAGCCTGAATGCCCGGCGGGAAGCGCCTTGTTCCTCGATCGCTTTACCCCGCATCGCACCCTTGCGACGACCGACGCGCGCTTTGCCTTGGTCGTCTGGATGAAGGCCGCCTGATCGGACGCCAAAATCTTATTGCAATGCAGCAATTGACCGATGCCGATCATTCGATGTAACGCGCCGCCAGCGACAGGTTCCCCGAAAGGGGATTGAAAGGGAACGGGGACAAAACCCCGGCTGCCCCTGCAACTGTGAGCGGTGAGTCATCGGGCCATATGCCATTGGAACCAACAGGTTCTGAGAAGGCGGTCCGAACCGGCGTCGACCCGCAAGCCAGGAGACCTGCCCGTCGCCGTCGTCTTTCGCGCGGACAGGGTGTGCCGGGCGGACGGGGGTAAACCCGAGCGACGACAAGTCTGGCCGCGTGTTCACGCGGGCCGATGTCGTGCGCCCTTTCGGCACCCGCATCGCCCCCGCGCGTGCACAACGCCCTGTCGATGGGGTTGTTATGTTCAAGTCAATTTGCCTTCTTTCCGTCTCCTTTGCCGCCGTTGCGGCATCGTCCACGTCCTTCGCCCAGCAAGTGCCGACGGCCCATGCCGTCGCGGCTGACGGCGACAGCATCATCGTCACCGCCACCCGTGCGCCGCTGACGCTCGACGAAATTCCCGCGTCGATCACCGCGCTCGACAAGGCCGCGATCGACCGGTCGCAGGATATTGGCGTCACCGAATTGCTGCTGCGCACGCCGGGGATCAGCTTTGCCCGCAATGGCGGTTATGGCACCTCGACTTCGCTGCGAATCCGCGGCGCCGAGTCCGACCACACCGTTGTGGTGATCGACGGAGTGAAGCTCAACGATCCGTCGTCGACCAGCGGCGGTTTCAATTTCACCAACTTGCTCGTCGGCGACATTGACCGGATCGAAGTGCTGCGCGGACCGCAGTCGATCCTGTGGGGCAGCCAGGCGATCGGCGGCGTCGTCAATATCGTGACGGCGACGCCACAAAAGTCGATCGAAGGCAGTTTCGACATTGAAGCCGGATCGCGCGACACGGTCAGCGCGCGCGCCGCGGTCGGCGGCCGCACCGGTCCCTTGAGCTGGCGCCTCGGCGGCCAGACCTTCACCACCGACGGCATTTCGTCGCATGCGGCGTCGTTCGGCGGCAAGGAACGCGACGGCTATCGCAACCGCAACGTATCGGGCCGCGTCGAACTGGAACTCGCACAAAATATCAGCGCCGAGGTGCGCGGCTATTATGCGAGCGGACGGGTCGAATTTGACGGATTCAACGCCGACAGCGCCGATTATGGACTAAACAAGGAATTCGTCGGCTATGCGGGGCTCAATATCGCCCTCGCCGACGGACGTTTCCGCAATCGCTTCGCTTACGCCTATACCGACACCAACCGCGACAATTTCAACCCGACCCGCGCGCGGCCGCAAAGCTTTGACGCCGAAGGGCGCAACAAGCGCTGGGAATATCAGGGCAGCTTCGCGGTTAGCGACAGCATCTCGGCGACCTTCGGGGCCGAGAATGAACGATCGGACTTCAAGAGCCGCTCGCCTGCGGCCTCGCTCGCGACCCCCTTGCCGTCCTTCGCGGTCGGCAAGGCCGAAATCACTAGCGTCTATGGCCAGCTCAGCGTCGAGCCGATCGACGGGATGACGCTTAATGGCGGCGTGCGCTATGATGACCATGACCGTTTTGGCGGCCAGACTTTGTTCGCGGCGGGCGGGGTTTGGAAGCTGGCGACGGGAACGGTACTGCGCGCGAGCTATGGCGAGGGGTTCAAGGCTCCTTCGCTGTTTCAGCAGTTTAGCGAATATGGGAATGTCGCACTTGACCCCGAAGAGGCGCACGGCTGGGAAGCGGGCATCGAGCAGCATCTTTTCGATCGCAAACTGGTCGTCGGAGCAACCTGGTTCGATCGTAAGACGACGAACCAGATCATCTATAACAATTGCGCATCGGGCACGACCAATCCGATGTGCTTCGTCCCCGGCGACCCGACGACCCGTCGCGGCGGATATTATTCGAACGTCGCGCGCAGCGCTGCGCACGGGATCGAGGCCGCCGCCGCGCTCACCCTCGGCGGTTTCAAGCTCGACGGCAATTATAGCTGGGTCGTGTCCGAGGATCGCTCGCCCGGCGCCAACTTCGGCAAATGGCTGCCGCGCCGGCCGCGCGACACCGCCAATGCTTCGGCCAGCTATGATTTCGACTTCGGCCTCGGCCTCGGCGCAGCGGTGCGCTGGTCAGGGAAGAGCTTCGACAATGCGACCAATGCGATCCGGCTCGACGATTATACGCTGGTCGACCTCCGCGCCGAATATGCGCTGTCCGACAGCGTCAAATTCTTCGCCCGCGCCGAAAATATCTTCGACGAGGAATATATGACGACATATCGCTATGGCTCGCTCGGCCGCAGCATCTATGCCGGCATTCGGGGCCGCTTCTGATGGCCGCGCTGTCGAACCGGGGTGCGTCAGCGCTGTGGGTATCGCTGCTGACCGCGGCGAGCACCGTGACGACGCTGGCGCTCGCCTGCGCGACCCCCTTCCCCGCGCTTGCGGCGCTCGCGGCGGTGCATATGCGCCGCCGCGACGGCATCGCGCTGATTCTGCTCGCATGGGCGGCAAGTCAGGCGGTGGGGTTTCTCCTGCTCGGCTACCCGCGCGACGGCAGCACGCTTGGCTGGGGCGCGGGGCTTGGCACCGCAGCGGTCGGATCGGCGCTCGCGGGCTATGCAGTGCTTCGCGCGCTCGACTATAAGTCGGTGGCGGCGCGAATGGCGACCGCATATGCGGCGGGCTTCACCGCGTTCAAGGGGATCATCCTGCTGTGGGCGCTCGTCCTTGGCGGGCTCCATACCGCGATGGCACCCGATCTGCTGGTCGAGCAATTCCTGCGCAACGGTGCGATCCTGATCGGGCTTTACGCCCTCTATCGCGCGCTGGTCGCGGTCGGCGTTCCCACGCCGCCGCGCCCGGCGACGGCCGCCGCATGACATGCTGACCCCGGTCGATCCCGGTCCGGCGGTGGTGGCGTGCAACACCTGCCGCTATAGCAAAGAGGCACGCGATGATGCGAACGGCGTTCGCGGCGGCGCGCGCCTCGCCGCCGCCCTGCGGCGCGTCAAGGCGAGCGACCCGCGCTACGCCGGGGTCGCGGTGCAGGAAATGGCCTGCCTGTTCGCATGTCAGGATTTTTGCACCATCCATCTGCGCGCGCCCGACAAGGTCGGCTATGTTTTGGGGCGTTTCGACGGCAATGACGACGACGCGCGCGCCATTCTCGACTATGCGGTCCATTATGCGGCGAGCGAGCATGGCCGCGTGCCCTTTTCGCAATGGCCCGAAGCTGTCAAAGGCCATTTCATCACCCGCACACCACCTCCGGGATTTGTCGCCGAATGACGATTTTTGCTTCCGCCGCCGCATTTGAAGCCGCCCTCGCCGATTTGCGCGCGCGCGATCGTCAGGCCGAGGACGCCGCGCGTGAGCGGCAAGCGATGTTGACCAAGCCCGCCGGATCGCTGGGACGGCTGGAGGATATCGCGATCTTCTTTGCAGGCTGGCAGGGCAAGGCGCGGCCGCGCATCGCAAGCGCGCGCGCCGCCATTTTTGCGGGCAATCATGGCGTGACCATCCACGGCGTCAGCGCCTTTCCCGCCAGCGTTACCGCGCAGATGGTCGGCAATTTCGAAGCCGGCGGCGCGGCGATCAACGCGCTGGCGGGCGCCGCCGGCATGGAGCTGAAGATCGTCGCGCTCGACCTCGATCGCCCGACCGCCGATTTTACGGTCGCACCGGCGATGAGCGAAAGCGAATGCCTTGATGCGCTCAACGCCGGAGCCGACGCGGTCGTCGATAATCTTGACCTGCTGGCCGTGGGCGAAATGGGGATCGGCAATTCGACCGCCGCCGCCGCGCTCTGCGCGCGCAGCTTCGGCGGCGGCGCGGCGCCATGGGTTGGACCCGGCACCGGAGTCGACCGCGACGGGATTGCGCGCAAGACCGAGGTCGTCGCGCGCGCGATCGCCTTCCACGCCGATGCACCATATTCTGCATTCGAAACGCTCCGACGCGTCGGGGGGCGTGAGATTGCCGCGATCGCGGGTGCGGTGGTCCGCGCCCGGCAGCTGGGCGTGCCAGTGGTCCTCGACGGCTTCATCAGCTGCTCTGCCGTCGCGCCGCTCGCCGCCGACAATGTCGCGATCACCGATCATTGCATCGCGGGTCATTGCTCGGCCGAACCCGGCCACGCCGGACTGCTGGAAAAGCTGGGCCTGTCGCCGCTTCTCGCGCTGGGCATGCGGCTCGGCGAAGGCAGCGGCGCGGCGGTGGCGACCGGCGTCATCCGGGCCGCACTCGCCGCGCACGACCAGATGGCGACCTTTGCCGAAGCCCAGGTTTCGGCGTCGCTGTGAGCGGCTTTGCGCTCCACCTGCTGCGCCACGGGGCGCTCGAACAGCCAGGGTTGATGATGGGCCGCACCGATGGCGCACCGACCCCCGCCGGGATCGCGGCCTGCGTCGCGCAGACGAGCGACCTTCGCATCGAACGGCTCATCACCTCCGACCTCCAGCGCGCGCAGAGGGCAGGCGCGGCGATCGGCGATGCGCTTGGCCGGCCGCTGACCATCGATCCGCGCTGGCGCGAGCTTGATTTCGGCGAATGGGACGGCAAGGCCAGCGCCGAGATCGATCCTGATACGCTCGGCGCCTTTTGGGACGATCCCGACGCCAACCCCCCGCCCGGCGGCGAACGCTGGTCGGCGCTCGTCGGCCGCGTGTCGGCGGCGATCACCGAGCTGGCGCCGCAAACCACGCTGGTCGTCACCCACGGTGGCGCCATGCGCGCGGCGCTGCACGCGTTCTGCGGCTTCGACCAACGCCAGATATGGGCGTTCGACCTGCCCTATGCCGCGCGGCTGACGCTTCAGGTCTGGCCCAGTGAAAAGCCCAGCGCGCAAATTATCGGCCTCGCCGGATGAAAGGGCTGCAATGAAAGGCCTGGTCGTCGCGATCCAGTTCCTGACCCGGCTGCCGACGCCGCGCCTGGCCGTTTCGGGTGCCGAATTCGCGGCGTCGATGCGCTGGTTCCCCGCCGTCGGCCTGATCGTCGGCGCCATCGTCGCGGCGGGCGGCTGGGCGGGGGCGCATCTCGACGCGTGGACCGGCGCTCTCATGGCACTGCTGCTGTGGGTGGCGGTCACCGGCGCGCTGCACCTCGACGGATTGGGCGACATCGCCGATGCGAGCGGCGCGGCGCACAAGGATCGCGAACGCATGCTGGCGGCGATGTCCGACCCGCATGTCGGCAGCTTTGCGGTCGTCACGATCGCGCTGCAATTGATCGCCAAGCTGATACTCCTCCATGCACTCATTGCGGCGCAGGCCTTTGCCGCGATCGCGCTGATTCCCTTTGCCGCGCGGATCGGGCCGCTGCTCTGGTCGCGCTGGCTTCCCGACCTGCATTCGGGGCTGGGGTCGCGTTTTCGCGGGATCGTGCGTCCGATCGACTTTGGGATCTGGACCGCCGCGCTGATCGCCGCGGCCTTTGCATCGCCTTCGCTGCTCGCGGCCCCGCTCATTCTGGCCGGCTGGGGTGGGTGGCTGAAGCGCAAGATCGGCGGCATTTCGGGCGACGGCCATGGCGCGGGGATTGAAGTCAGCGAAAGCATGCTGCTGGCAGCCGCACTGATCGCGATCCATCTGGCATGACCGGATCATGGACCTGGCACGGCGGCGGGCTCGACGCCGCAAAGCGCCATTTCGGCGGCACCGACTGGATCGACCTGTCGACAGGGATCAACCCCGATCCCTGGCCTGTGACCGACGATACCGCGATCGACTGGCAGCGCCTGCCCGACACGGACGCGCTTCGCCATTTGGAAGAAATTGCAGCCCTGTTCTTTGGCGTCGCTCCGGAATATGTCTGCGCGGTTCCGGGCACCGAGATCGGCCTGCGCCTGACGGGTTCGCTGGTCGGCGGCGAGGCACGCTATATCGCCCCCAGCTATCGCACCCATGGCGAGATGATCGCCGATGCGGCCGCGATCGACCCGGTGGCCACCGAACATCATGACGGCACGCTGATCCTTGCCAATCCCAACAACCCCGACGGCCGCCTGATCGAGCCCGAGCTGCTGCACGACCTGCTCGACCGGCGCTCGTCCGAAAGCTGGCTGCTTGTCGACGAAGCCTTTGCCGACCCCGATCCGACGATCAGCCTCGCGGGACTGGTCAGCGACGCGCGCAATCTGGTCATTTTTCGCTCGTTCGGGAAATTCTTCGGCCTCGCCGGGGTTCGGCTCGGCTTCGTCCTTGGCCCGCCCTCGATCCTCGATCCGCTGCGCCACCTGCTCGGCGCCTGGCCGCTGTCGGCCGCCGCGGTGGCGATCGGGACCGCGGCTTATCAGGATGCGGCGTGGATCGCCGGGGCTCGCCGCCGCCTGCCCGAGCAAGCCGCTGCGCTCGACGCGATCCTGACGGGCGCGGGCCATCGCTCCATCGGCGAATGCCCTCTGTTTCGCCTGATCGAGGTCGACGACGCCGGGTCGCTGTTCGATCATCTGGCGAAGGCCGCGATCCTCACCCGCCCCTTTGCCGACCAGCCGCAATGGCTGCGTATCGGCCTGCCCTCGGACGAGGATGCAGCGGCGCGTCTCGCGACAGCACTCGCCCATGGCTGAACCCATCGCGCTGGCCGCGCTGGCCATCGACGCGGCGTTCGGCTGGCCGCAGTCGATCTATCGCCGAATCGGCCATCCGGTCGGGCTGTTCGCCCGCATCATCGATGGATGCGAAGCGCGATGGAACCGGCCCCAAGCCAGCTTTGCGGCCCGCCGCGCGCGGGGTATTTTGACGATAGCCCTGCTCATCCTGCTGGTCGCGGGCGGTGGCTGGGCGATCCAGTCGTGGCTCGTCACCCTTCCCTATGGCTGGCTGTTCGTCGCGATGCTCGCCTGGCCAGCCCTCGCCCAGCGCAGCCTCTATGACCATGTACGCGTCGTCGGTCAGGCACTCGATAGCGGCGACCTTGCCGCTGCGCGCACCGCCGTCGGCGCGATCGTCGGGCGCGATACCGCCGCATTGGACGAAGCCGGGGTCGCGCGTGCCGCGATCGAAAGCCTTGCCGAAAGCTTTTGCGACGGGATTGCCGCACCCTTGTTCTGGCTGCTCCTGCTCGGGCTTCCCGGCGTGTGGGCGTATAAGGCGATCAACACCGCCGACAGCCTGATCGGACACCGCGAGGAACGCTGGCGCGCCTTCGGCTGGGCAGCGGCACGGATCGACGATGCTGCGAACCTGCTTCCCGCGCGGCTGTCGGGCCTGCTGATCTGCCTCGCGGGGCGCGGCGGATGGCGGACGCTGTGGCGTGACGCGCGCAAACATGCATCGCCCAACGCCGGCTGGCCCGAAGCCGCGATGGCCGGCGCTTTGGGCGTTCGCCTCGCAGGCCCGATCGCCTATGACGGCGCGATGCACGACAAGCCATGGATCGGCGATGGCCGCGCGCAGGCCGATGCCGACGATATCGACCGCGCGCTGCGCATCTATCTGGGCGCCTGCCTGTTGCTGTGGCTGATCGCAGGAGGCGTGATATGGCTGCGCTGATGCTGCAGGGCACCGGGTCCGACGTCGGTAAGTCGGTGCTCGTCGCCGGGCTGTGCCGCGCGCTCGCCAATCGCGACCTGACCGTGCGCCCTTTCAAGCCGCAGAATATGTCGAACAACGCCGCAGTCACCAGCGACGGGGGCGAAATCGGGCGCGCGCAGGCGTTGCAAGCGATCGCGTGCCGCGTCGAGGCGCATAGCGACATGAACCCCGTGCTGCTGAAACCGCAGGCCGACCGCACATCGCAGCTGATCGTCCATGGCAAGGTGCGCGGCACGCTGGGTTCGGGCAATTTCCGCGAAGCGCGCGGTACGCTGATCGCCGAGGTGATGCAAAGCTATGACCGCCTGCGCGCAGCATGCGACATTGTCGTCGTCGAGGGCGCGGGGTCGCCCGCCGAAATCAACCTGCGCGCGGGCGATATCGCCAATATGGGCTTTGCGCGAGCCGCGAATGTCCCCGTCATCCTGATCGGCGATATCGACCGCGGCGGGGTGATCGCTTCGGTCGTCGGCACCCGCGCGGTGATCGACGCCGATGATGCGGCGATGATCCGCGGATTCCTGATCAACAAATTCCGCGGCGATCCGGCCCTGTTCGAGGATGGCTATCGCGAGATCGAACGGCGCGCTGGGTGGGAGGGTTTCGGCGTCATCCCGTGGCTGACCGCCGCGAAGCATCTGCCGAGCGAGGATGCGGTGATCCTCGAGCACCATGCCAAGGCCGAAGACGGGCGGGTAACCATTGCCTGCCCGATCCTGCCGCGCATTTCGAACTTTGACGACCTCGATCCGCTGAAGCTGGAGCCTGCGGTCCGGCTGGTGATGGTGCCGCCGGGTCAGCCGCTTCCGGCCGATGCCGCGCTGATTATCCTGCCCGGATCAAAGGCGACGATCGCCGATCTGGCGGCCCTGCGCCGCGAAGGATGGGACATCGATATCCGTGCGCATCATCGGCGCGGCGGGTTGGTCCTCGGGCTGTGCGGCGGATATCAGATGCTGGGGCGCAGCGTCGCCGACCCGGATGGAATCGAAGGAGCGACAACGATGGCCGACGGGCTCGGGCTGCTCGACGTGGCTACAAGCCTGTCGCCGGCGAAGACGCTGCGCCATGTACGGGGCACGGCGCTTGACGCGGCGGTGGAGGGGTATGAGATGCATATGGGCGAAACTTCGGGGCCCGACACCACGCGACCGTTCGCGGCGATTGGCGGGCGCGGCGAAGGCGCGATCAGCGGCGACGGGCGGGTGATGGGCAGCTATTTGCACGGGCTGTTCGCGAGCGCCGATATGCGGCGTGCGCTGCTCGAACGTTTCGGGCAGACGGCCAGCGGGGCGGATTATGGCGCGGCGGTCGATGCCGCGCTCGACGACATTGCGGACGAGCTGGAACGGCATGCGAATA
Organism: Sphingopyxis selenitireducens; assembly: GCF_051550705.1. NCBI lineage: Bacteria > Pseudomonadati > Pseudomonadota > Alphaproteobacteria > Sphingomonadales > Sphingopyxidaceae > Sphingopyxis > Sphingopyxis selenitireducens. The sequence continues at coordinate 381,218 of NZ_JBPULG010000003.1, read as the reverse complement.
TCGACCGGATGCTCGATATTGCGCAGGGGGCGGGCCAGTGACGACGCATCTGATCCTTGGCGGCGCTCGTTCGGGCAAGAGCCGTCATGCGCAGTCGCTCGCCGAAGCCTTTGACGGCGATCTGATCTTTATCGCCACGGGCGAGGCGTATGACGAAGAGATGGCCGAGCGGATCGACCGCCACCGCGCCGATCGCGGGCCGCGCTGGGATACGATCGAGGCGCCGCTCGCGCTGGGCGATGCGATCCGCGCGCATGCGGCGCCGGACAGGCTGCTGCTGATCGACTGCCTGACTTTGTGGGTATCGAATTTGATGCACGCCGGGCGAGATATAGGGGGCGCGACCGACGATCTGATTGCCGCGATGCGCGATGCGCAGGGGCCGGTGATCCTCGTCAGCAACGAGGTCGGGCTGGGCATCGTCCCCGACAATGCCCTCGCCCGCCGCTTTCGCGACGAGGCGGGGCGCGTCAATCAGGCGGTGGCGGCCGCGGCGAGTGAAGTCAGCTTCGTCGCTGCGGGCCTGCCGCTACGTCTGAAATAACCGCTCAGCCCGCGGCGGGCGCTTCCTGCCAGCCGCCGCCAAGGGCGAGGAACAGCGACACCAGATAGGTTCCGCGCTGCTGCTCCGACTGGGCGATGCTTGCCTGGATGCCCGCGAGGGTGCGTTCGGCGTCGAGTACGACCTGGAAATTCTCGCGCCCCGCTTCATAGCGCAGGCGGGCGATGCGCGCCGCCTCGCCTGCTTCGTCCGCCGCGCGGCGCAGCGCCGCCAGCCGGTCGAGTTCGCCCGCATAGCGCGCGAGCGCGCTTTCGGTTTCCTCTAGCGCCCCCAGCCATGTGCCGTCGAAGGTCGCGAGTGCCGCGTCGGCGCCTGCCTCTGCCTGACCCAGCCGCGCGCGGGCGACCGCCATATTGGGGAAGTTCCACGAAATCAGCGGCCCGATCGAGAAACGGAAGCCGTCCGACTTGCCGAGCCCTGAGATCGAGTCGGCTGCCGATCCGATCGACCCGCCAAAGCTGATGCTGGGGTAGAGGTCGGCAGTCGCGACATTGACCCGCGCCGCAGCGGCAGCGAGCTGGCGTTCGGCGCGGCGAATATCGGGACGCCGCGCGAGCAACGATCCGCCGTCGCCGACGGGGACCGGACGGTCCAGTTCGGGCGCCGTCTGGCATTGCAGCACCACTTGCGGCGCTTCTGCCGGGGGTTTCCCGGTGAGCACCGCGAGGCGGTAGAGCGCCGCCGCGCGCTGGGCGGTGAGCGTCGGGATCGTCGCGCGTGTCTGTTCGAGCAGCGCCCCCGCCTGCCCCGTTTCGAGCCGGGTCGCACGGCCGCCCTCATAGAGACGGCGCGTCAGGTCGAAGGTGCGCTCCTGAATCCGCAGCGTCTCTTCGGCCACCGTAATCTGGCGGTTGAACGAACAGACATCGGCATAGGCGCGCGTCGTTTCGGCCGCGACGGTGATGCGCGTCAGGTCGAACGCCGCCTGCACCGCGTCGGCATCGGCACGGGCCGCGCGGATCGCGCTGCCGACCCGGCCGAACAGGTCGACCTGATAACCCACGTCGAGCCCGACATTGTAGCTTTCGCCCTCGACCGAACCCGTTCCGAGCGGGCTTGGCTGGCGCGCATAGGTGCCGCCGGCGGTGATGCCCGTCGACGGCAAGCGCCCGGCCCGCGATTCATTCAGCACCGCTCGCGCTTGCGCAAGATTCGCCGCCGCGACACGCAGGTCGGTATTGGCGACCAGCGCCTGTTCGACCAGCGCGTCGAGCGTCGGATCGGCGAACAGGCTCCACCATTCGCCCGGCGGCTGCTCGCCGGTGAAGGCGGGCGACTGGCCGGTTTCGAGGAACGGAGCCTGTGACGGCGCCGCAGGGGTCGGCGACACATAGGCCGGGCCGACCGTACAGCCGGTCAGCGCGAGCGCGCCAACGGCGGTGAGCAACAATGTGCGGGTCATTATGGAGCCTCCAGCGGCGTTTCGTCCGCATTCTTTGTTTTTTTCCCGCCCTTGCGCGCGATCCGGTCGCCCAGACCTCGGCACACGACATAGAAGACGGGCGTGAAGATCAGGCCGAAGACGGTCACGCCGAGCATCCCGAACGTCACCGATGTTCCCAGCGCCTGCCGCATTTCCTGTCCCGGCCCGCTCGCGATCGCGAGCGGGAGAACGCCGAAGATGAAGGCGAAGCTGGTCATCAGGATCGGACGAAGGCGCGACCGGGCGGCATGGACCGCCGCGTCGAGCACGTTCATCCCGTCCTGCTCCTCGGCCTGCTTGGCGAATTCGACGATCAGGATTGCATTCTTCGCCGCCAGCGCGATGAGCACCACCAGACCGACCTGCACCAGGATATTATTGTCCATCCCGCGCAAGTTGACCCCGATCATCGCCGCCAAAATACACATTGGCACGATCAGGATCACCGCGAGCGGCAGCGGCAGCGATTCATATTGCGCCGCGAGCACGAGGAAGACGAACACCACCGCGAGGAGGAAGATCAGCACCGCTCCGCTGCCCGCCGCCTTTTCCTGATACGCAAGACCGGTCCACTCATAGGTGAAGCCCGACGGCAGCGTATTGGCGGCCAGTTCTTCCATCGCGACCAGTGCCGCACCCGAGGAGACGCCCGACGCCGCGGCCCCCTGCAGTTCGACTGCGGGGAACATGTTGTAACGCACAACGCGCGTCGGTCCGCTATCGTCGCGGAAGGTTGCGACCGAACCCAAAGGCACCATCTCGCCCGAGGTCGAGCGGACCTGCAACCGTGCGACGTCCTCGATCTTGCTGCGCGCCGTCGGCTCCGCCTGCGCGGTCACACGGAAGGTGCGGCCGAGGAAGTTGAAGTCGTTGACATAGGTCGACGCCAGATAGGTGCCGAGTGCGGCATAGACCTGGCTGGGATCGACTCCCAGCATCAGCGCCTTGTCACGATCGACGTCGGCGAAAATGCGCGGGCTCCCGGTGTTGAACAACGAGAAGACCTGCGTCACGTCGGGTTCCTGCTGGGCAGCGCCCATCATCGCACCGGTGACCTGTTCCAGTTCGCGATAGCTGCCGCCACCCGTTGCCTGGAGCATCATCGTAAAGCCGTTACCCGTGCCAAGCCCCGGCACCGCAGGCGGTGCAATGACGAAGGCATTGGCTTCGGGCAGCGCGCCCGCCATGGCACCCGACAGTTGCTGCGACAGCGCCACGGCGCTCCGTTCCTTCCCGCGCTCACCCCAGTCGGTCAGACGGATGAACATCGTGCCGGCATTCGATGCGGTCGAGAAACTCGATCCATCAAGGCCCGCAAAGGTCGAAATGCTGTCGACGCCTTCGATGCCGGCCACCACCTGCTGCGCGCGTTTCAGCACTTCGCTGGTCCGGTCGAGCGAGGCGCCCGGCGGCAACTGGACGACCCCGATCAGCACGCCCTGATCCTGATCGGGAATAAAGCCCGTCGGCGTGTCGGTCAGACGCCAGCCGGTGAAGGCGAGCAGCACCGCATAGATGATCAGCATCATGCCCGTCTTGCGCACCAGCGTTGCCGTGGTGCGGCCATAACGGTCGGCCAGATTGTCGAAGCCGGTGTTGAACTTGTCCGCCGCACGGCGGCCAAAGCGCATAATCGGATTTTTCGGTTCCTCGCGATGGCCGGTTTCGTGCGGTTTCAGGAACAGCGCCGCCATGGCCGGGGACAAGGTCAACGACGTCAGCAACGAGAAGAGCGTCGCCGCCGCGATGGTCACCGCAAACTGCTGATAGAAGATGCCGGGGATACCGGGGACGAAAGCGGTCGGCACGAACACCGCGACGAGCACGAGGCTGATCGCGATCAACGCGCCCGACACTTCGCCCATCGTCCGGTGCGCGGCTTCGCGCGGGCTGAGCCCCTCGCGCATATGCTTTTCGACTGCCTCGACGACGACGATCGCGTCATCGACGACGATCCCGACCGCGAGCACCAGCGCGAACAGCGACAGCGAATTGATCGAATAACCGAGCGCAAGCTGCACGAAGAAGGTGCCGACAAGCGCGACGGGAATCGCCACGATCGGAATGATCGCCGCGCGCCATGTCTGAAGGAAGACGAGGACGACGAGAACGACGAGGAAGATGGCCTCGACCAGCGTTTCCTGCACCGCAGTGACCGACGCCTGAACATATTCGGTCGGGTTGAACGGGATCGAATATTCAAGCCCCGGAGGGAAGTCTTCCGATGCCTTCTCGATTTCCTGAAGCACCAGATTCGCGGCGTTCAGCGAGTTCGCGCCGGGCTGCTGGATCACAGCCATGCCGACGCCCTCTTTGCCGTCGAACACGCCGCGCACACCATAGTCCTGGCTGCCGAGCTCGACCCGCGCGACATCCTTCAAACGGGTGATCGCGCCATTTTGGGTGTCGGTCTTGATGACGACATTCGAAAATTGTTCGGGCGTGACGAGGCGGCCGGGAACTTCGACGGGAAGTTCAAAGGCCGGATTGCCCTTGCCATAAGGCGGCGCGCCCACCGAACCACCGGCGACCTGAACATTCTGGCTTTGCAACGCCGCGACGATTTCGGGCGCCGTCATGTTGCGCGCCGCGGCCTTGTCGGGGTCGATCCACACGCGCATCGAATAATTGCCGCCGCCGAAAATCTGCACGCCGCCCACGCCTTCGAGGCGCAGCAGCCGGTCACGCAGCGTCGAATTGGCGTAATTGCCGACATAGTCGGTATCGACCGCAGGGTCGCTCGACGTCAGCGCGACGATCATCAGGAAGCCGCTCTCCTGCTTGTTCACCTGCACGCCGATCTGGCGCACCTGTTCGGGCAAGCGGGGTTCGGCCAGCGCGACGCGATTCTGCACGAGAACCTGCGCGGCATCGAGGTCGGTTCCCGGCTGGAAAGTAACGGTTATCTGCGCCGCGCCCTGCGTCGACGACGACTGCAGATACAGCATATTCTCGACGCCGTTGATCTCCTGCTCCAGCGTCGAGGCGACCGTTTCGGCGATCGTTTCGGACGAGGCGCCGGGATAGGCGGCCGTGATGCTGATCGTCGGCGGCGCAATGTCCGGATATTGGGCGAGCGGAAGCTGCGGATAGGCAAAGGCGCCGATCAGCGTGATGAAGATCGCGATGACGGCCGCGAAAATCGGCCGATCGACAAAAAAGCGACTGAAATTCACTTCGCGTCACCCTTGGGCTTGGCAGCGGGGGCGGCACCCTTTGGCGTCAGCACCTTGCCGTCGGCGGCAATCGTGCCGGCCTCGACCTTTGCAGGCTTGCCGGGCATCGCGCGCTGGAGACCGTTCACGATGATGCGGTCCTGTGCGGTGATTCCCGAACGGATGACGCGAAGACCGCCGACAACGGGGCCGAGCTGAACCGGCCGAACCTGCACGACGTCCTTCTTGCCGATCACATAGACGACGCGGCGCGCGCCATCGGTGACGATCGCGGTGTCGGGCAACATCATCGCAGGACGCGCGGCCGATGCCGCAAGCTGGAGCTGGCCGAACAGGCCCGGGCGAAGTTTGCCGTCCGGATTCTGCACGACCGCGCGCACCGCGATCGTTCCCGACCCGCTGCTCAGCGCATTGTCGACGAAATCGATCCGGCCCGTGCGCGTATAGTCGGTTTCGCCCTGCAGGCGGATGCGGACCGGCGAACCCTCCAGCTCGTCGCCCTGACGTTCATAGTCGAGCAGACTCGATTCCGAGCCCTGGAAGGTGAAATGCAGCGGATTGGTCGAAACGATCGTCGTCAGCACCGTCTGGTCGGCGGTCACCGAGTTGCCCGGATCGACCAGCCGCTGCGATACACGGCCGGAAATCGGCGCGGTGACACGGGTAAAGCCGACATTGAGTTCGGATCCGCGGATTGCAGCGCGGGCGGCGGCGACATCGGCCTCCCCCGTGCGAACGGCGGCGCGGCGCGACTCAACCTCTTCCAGGCTTGCGGCCTGCGACTTGGCGAGCGTTTCGGAACGCGCAAGTTCGGTGCGCGCATTGGCGAGCGTCGCCTGCGAACGCGCGAGCTGGGCGCGAGCCTGATCGAGCGCGGCCTGCGACGGGCGCGCATCGATGGTGAACAGCAATTGTCCGGCGCGGACATATTGGCCGTCGGTGAAATGCGAGCGCTGAAGGTAACCTGACGCGCGCGGCCGCACCTCGACGCTGTCGACCGCTTCGAACCGGCCGACATAATCATCCCATTCGGTGACTTCGCGCACCAACGGCTTGGCAACCGTCACCGGCAGCGCCGGAGGGCCGCCTTGCGCGTCATCACCGCCGGAGCAACCGGCGAGTACGAGCGAAAGGAACAGGAGGGGCGCAAGAGCTTGGCGCTTCATCATGGTTTTGGATCTTTTCTTTCTGGGCGGTCCGACACCGGGCAGCTGGGAGGGGGGGGATGCTGCCCGATGCCGGGTTGCGGCGATTAGTCCCGGTTCCTTCGCAAGTCAACAGATGTTGATTTATTTCCACAGGCGTCTAAAGGCAAGACCATGGAGAGTAGCACAACTATAAAAAAACGCGACGCCGTCGCAACCCGCGCAGCCATTTTGACGGCGGCGCATCAACGCTTTCTACGCGAAAGTTATGACAGTGTCGGGTTACGGGACATTGCGGGCGATGCCCGAGTCGATGTCGCGCTGATCAGCCGTTACTTCGGGGGCAAGGAAGGCTTGTTCCGCGAGGTGGTCGCCGACGAAGGGCGGCCGAATCCGTTCCTTGAACCAAAGACGATATCCGCCCTCCCCGCCTTCCTCGCCCAGATGGTCGCCGAAGACGGAGGCGACGACCGTGATCGCCGCATGGAAATGTTCATTATCATGCTGCGATCGGCTTCCTCTCCAAAGGCCGGACAGATTATCCGCGATCTCGTCCATCTCGACGTACTCGGCCCGCTGACTGACCTGATCGGCGGCGAGCACGGCGCGCTCCGCGCCAATATGCTCCTCGCCATATTAATGGGTATCGGCGTTCTGCGATCGATCATGCTGATTGACGACATCAACGACGTTGCCAACCCTGACGAGTGCATGGCCCGGTTCCAGGGTCTGTTCGAAGCCGCGCTAAGCTGCTGATCTGACAGCCGAACGGGCACCCGCCGGTCGGCCCCAATCCATTTTTGGTCACGACATCCGCGCCGGGGGCTTGCCCGCGGTTTGCCCCGGCGCTTGACCTTCATCCGAATTGGTTCGGCTTATCGCCTGTCAAAGATGCTTGAAATCGTCATACCACTTGTATAGTCCAATACCGCATAAGATATTCCTCGGGAAGGGACGGCATGCTGCTGCGGACTGGTTTTACATTGGCGATCATGGCTTCGGCAGCCCACCCGGCGCTGGCCCGCGACATATTGGTTGCCGACCAGACCCAGTTCAAAGCAGCGGTCAAAGCCGCGAAGGCCGGCGACTCGATCCTTCTTGCCGATGGCGAATGGCGCGACTTCCAGATCGTCTTCACCGGCGAAGGCCGCGCCGACAAGCCGATCACCCTCACCGCGCAGACCAGGGGCAAAGTCGTCCTGACCGGCCAGTCGAACCTCCGCATTGGCGGACGCCATCTGGTCGTATCGGGCCTGGTTTTCCGCAACGGCTTCAGCCCGACGAGCGAAGTGATTTCCTTTCGCCGCGATTCCAAGATGCTCGCGCAGGATGTGCGCGTCACCGAAGTCGTGATCGACGGTTACAGCAAGACCGACCGCCGCGCCGAAGATATGTGGGTCGCGCTTTATGGCACCGGCAACCGCGTCGACCATTCGCATTTCGAGGGCAAGACCAACGCGGGCGTCACGCTGGCGGTGATCCGCCGTGCCGGCCAGCCGCTCGATAACCGCCACCGCATCGACCGTAATTATTTCGGCCCGCGCCCGCCGCTCGGATCGAACGGCGGCGAAACGATCCGTATCGGGACCAGCGAGGAGTCGCTCTCGGTATCGAACACGATCGTCGAGCGCAATATTTTCGACCGCACCAGCGGCGAGGTCGAGATTGTGTCGGTCAAATCGGGCGGCAATATCTTGCGCGAGAATCTGGTGCTGGCGTCGCAGGGCGCCTTCGTGCTCCGCCACGGCAACGGCAATCGCGTCGAGCGCAATATCTTCTTCGGAAACAATGTTCCCGACAGCGGCGGCGTCCGCATCATCAACCGCGACCAGATCGTCCGCGACAATTATTTCGAAGGCCTCGCAGGTAAGGATTTAAAAAGCGCAATCAGTGTGATGAACGGCGTTCCTGACTCAGTGATCAACCGCTATCATCAGGTCGCCAACGCGGTGATCGAGCGCAATTCGATCGTCGACAGCGCGCGCATCACCTTTGCCGCGGGCGCCGACGCCGAACGATCGGCGCCGCCGGTCGACAGCCGGTTCGAGCGCAATCTGATCGCAGGTGCGAACGGCAGCGACCCGTTTCGCGCCGACGGCGACATCGCCGGTATCGCGCTGGCGGGCAATATCGAGGCGAAAGTCGCGAGGCCGCTGCTAACCAGCGGCGTCGAACAGCGCGACATCACGCTCGCCCGCGCGCCCAACGGCCTGCTCTATCCGATCGACGCAGCCCTCGCGAATGTCGGTGCCCCGCGCGATCTGGTTCCGGTCAAGCGCGAGGAGGTCGGCGCATCCTGGTATCGCCCGGCCGCCGGTGAAGCCGCTTTTGGCGCCGGCCGTACCATCCCCCTCACCCCGGCCGCGTCGCTGGCGGAGGCGGTCGGGTCCTCACGGCCCGGCGATACGCTGTCGCTGGCGTCTGGCGCCTATGACGTCATGGCAGCGATTGCGGTCCGCCACCGCCTGACGATCACGGGGCAAAAGGGCGCCAATGCCGTTCTGCGCCTCGCCACCGGCGGGCTCGCGCGGGTCGAGGCGGGCGGAGGCTTGCGCCTCCAGCATGTCGAACTCGATGCCAGTGCGGCGCAAGCCGATGCGTTACTGGTGGCAGTCACCGCCGGCGTCGCGCCCAATTACAGCGTCGCGATGCAAGGCGTCACGGTACGCGGCCCCGGCGCGAAAGCACGGCTCGATGGCGTCGCGATGGCGCCCGGCACCTTTGCCAACGCGATCGACATAAGCGGCAGCAGCTTTACCGACATGGCGGGCACAGTCGTCCTCGGCACCGGCGAACAGGCGCCCAAGGGCTGGTATCCGGTCGAACGGCTGACGATTACCGACAGCCATTTCGCGCGCGTCGGGCTGGTCGCCGACCTGCTGCGCAAGGGCAGCGACGAAAGCACCTTTGGCCCATGGTTCGCGATGACGGGCTCGCAGGTCACCGACAGCGGCGCCAATGGCGCATCGCTGCGCCTCTCGGGCGTCCAGCATAGCGCGATCACCGGCAATGACTTCATCCGCTCGGCGCCGATCATGGTCATCCATTCGGTTGGCGCCCCCGACACACGCATCGCCAAAAATCGCTTCATCGCGACCCCCGAGCCGCGGATCGAGGAACTCGCCTATAAGGGGCCGATCCGCGCGAAACTGTCCGACAATATTGTGGAGGCCCGCCCGTGACCCGCACCCTCGCCCTTTTGCTCATGGCCGGCGCCGCGGCGCTGCCTTTGCCCGTCGCCGCGCAGACCGCCGCCGCCACGCCGCAGGCGGCCTATGCCCCACTGTTTACGGCCGAGATCGGACGAGCGAAGACGGGAGTCGAAGCCTCGATCCGCGCCGGGGTGCATGTTCCGGTTCCCAAGGATCCGGGCGGCGGCGTTACCCACGAACAACATAAGCGCAATTACCGCACGATCTTCGAAGGCGGTCAGCTTTATCGCCTGACCGGCGACGTGCGTTACCGCGACCATGTCCGCGATCTGCTGCTCGCCTATGCCGACCTTTACCCGAAGCTCGGGCCCCACCCTGCCGCCGCCAATCAGATACCCGGCCGCCTGTTCTGGCAAAGCCTGAACGACAGCGTATTTCTGGTGAATGCGGCGCAAGGCTATGGCGCGATCCGCGACGCCCTGTCGCCCGCCGACCGCGCACGCATCGACGATAATGTGATCCGCCCGATGGCGCGCTTCCTGTCCGATGGCTCGCCGGAGGTCATCAACCGCATCCACAATCACGCGACCTGGGCTGCGGCCGGGGTCGGCCTTTCAGGCTATCTCCTCGGCGACCGCGACCTTGTCGACAAAGCACTGCTCGGGCTCGACAAAAGCGGCAAGGCGGGTTTCCTGCGCCAGCTGGACCTGCTCTTTTCGCCCGACGGATATTATGCCGAAGGCCCCTATTATCAACGCTATGCGTTGCAACCTTTTGTCGTGTTCGCAGCCGCGATCGCCGCCAATGATCCCGATCGCAAGATCTTCGAATATCGCGACGGCATCGTCCTGAAGGCGATACGCACCGCGATCGACGTAACGCACGACGGCACTTTCCTGCCGCTCAACGATGCCATGCCCGACAAGAGCCTGCGCACCGAGGAACTCTATCACGCGGCCGCCATCGCCTATGGTGCGACCAAAGACCCCGCCTTTCTGTCGATCGCCGACTGGCAGGGCCGCACAGTACTCACACCCGCGGGAGAAGCGCTCGCGACCGATCTCGCGGCCGGCAAGCAAAAGCCCTGGGCCTTCGCATCGCGCCTGCTGGGCGACGGCCCCGACGGCAAGCAGGGTGCGCTCGTCCTGCTCCGCACCAAATCCGATCCCACCGGACCGCTGCTCGTCGCCAAGAACAGCGTTCAGGGCATGGGCCACGGCCATTTCGACCGGCTCGGGTGGCTCTATTATGACGAGACGGGTGCGGTCGTGACCGATTATGGCGCCGCACGCTTCCTGAATGTCGAGGCGAAGCGCGGCGGACGCTATCTGCCCGAGAATGACAGCTGGGCCAGCGCAACGATCGCGCACAATACGCTTGTCGTCGATGAACAAAGCCACTTCGCAGGCGATTGGAAAGCAGGCGAAAAAAATCCGACGCAGCAACTCGCTACCGCGCTTGACGGTCCGACGCGTTACTCGATCGCCGAAATCGGCAGCGCCTACAAGGATGTGCGTTTCCGCCGCGCGCTGCTGTTGCTCGACGTCCTCGGCCTCTCCAATCCTCTGACGCTCGATATCCTCCACGGAACTGGCAGCGGCAGGCATCGCTATGACCTGCCGCTGCATTTTTCCGGGCATATCATCGACAGCGACATCGCGTTCAACCGCAATCTTGCCGAACGGCCGGTGCTGGGAAAAGCCAATGGCTATCAGCATCTGTGGGTCGATGGCGAAGGAAGCAAAGCCGGCAAAGCGCGGCTGACGTGGATGCTGGGCAGCCGTTTCTATTCCTATCACATGCTGCCGCCTGCAGGCACGCGCTTCCTTCTCGTCGAAAGCGGCGCGAACGATCCCGAGTTCAACCTGCGCCGCGAACCGGCGCTGATCCAGCGCGTCGATGGCGCTTCGGATGCCACTTTCGTCAGCCTGCTCGAACCGCATGGCGAATATGACGCATCGGCCGAAACGACCGTCGCAAGCAGCGCGCGCGTCAGTGCGCTCGAGCATCGCCGCGAAGCCGGCGCCAGCCTGATCCTCGTCACATTGATCGACGGACGGCGCCTCGCGGTCGCAGTCGCCGACGATGTCGCGGCGGGCACAAAGCACAGCGTCACGGTCGACGGCCGCGCATTTGCATGGACCGGCCCCGTGGGCCGCTTCGACCTCGCCAAAATCGGAGCGAAGAAATGAGCAATATCAAAGGGCGCTTCCGCTGGTGCGTCATCGGGCTGATCGGCCTGGCGACCGTTATCAACTATATCGACCGCAACGCGCTCGCCGTGATGTGGCCCGAAGTGTCGAAGGACATCGGCGCCACGAAGGAAGATTATGCGCTGTTGGTGACGATCTTCATGATCTTCTACGCCTTCGGCCAGTCGCTTTTCGGGCGAATTTTCGACGCGATCGGCACACGAATGGGCTTTGCCCTTTCGATCATCTTCTGGTCGCTGTCGATCGCGGCGCACGCGCTTGTCCGCTCGCTCCCGCTGCTCGGCGTCCTGCGCGCCACGCTTGGCGTCAGCGAGGCGGGCAACTGGCCGGGTGCAGCCAAAGCCAACGCGCTGTGGTTCCCGTCGCGCGAGCGCGCACTGGCGCAGGGGATCTTCAACGCCGGCGCGTCGCTGGGCGGCATCGTATCGGCCCCGCTCGTCGCCTTGCTCTTCGTCTATTTCGGCTGGCGCGGGACGTTTCTGGTGATCGGCGTCCTTGGCTTTCTGTGGCTGCTGCCGTGGCTGTGGTTCTATAAGGCCGACCCCGAAAATCATCCCGGACTGAGCGAGGAAGAGCGCGAATATATTCTGACCGGCCGCACCGAAGCGGGGCAGGATGACGGCCGCCGCATCCCGCTGGGCGAGCTGCTGCGCTATCGCCAGAGCTGGGGCGTCATCCTCTCGCGCTTTTTCCTCGATCCCGTCTGGTGGCTGTTCGTGTCGTGGCTGCCGATCTATCTCGCCGAAACCTTTGGCTTCGACGTCAAGCAGATCGGCATGTTCGCCTGGGTTCCCTTTGTCGGCGCGATGCTGGGCAGCCTGTTCGGAGGCTGGTTGTCGGGGCGGATCATCACGGCGGGCGGCGGCGTCCACAAGGCACGCACACTGACCATCGCGATCGGCAGCGCGATCATGCTGCCGTCGCTGCTGTTCACCATCGGCGCCAGTGATCCACTGGCTGCGGTGCTGCTGATCGCGTGCATCCTGTTCGGTTTCCAGATGGCGATCGGCAATATTCAGACGCTGCCGAGCGACTATTTCGGCGGCGGCGCGGTCGGCAGTCTTGCGGGGATCAGCGGCACCGCCGCGGTCGCCGGGACGCTGATCACCACGTGGCTCGTCCCCGTCCTCACCAAGACGAGCTACGCCCCGATCTTTGCGCTGAGCGCGGCGATCGTACCCATCTCGTTCCTTTGTTTCTGGCTGGTCGGCGGTCGCGTCGAACCGGTCACCACCAAACCCTCCAACACCCAAGAATAAGGAAAAAACAGAATGACTCTCCAGGGCAAAACTGCACTCGTCACCGGCGGCGGACGCGATATCGGCCGTTCGGTCTCGATCGCCCTCGCCCGCGCCGGCGCGCGCGTCGCGATCAACTATAACAGCGGCCGCGAAGCCGCCGAAGAAACGCTGGCGACGATCAAGGCCGCCGGCGGTGACGCTTTTCTGATCCAGGCAGACGTCACCGACAGCGCCGCAGTCAAGACGATGCTGGAAGAAGTCGGCGTCGCGTTTAGCGGCCGGCTCGACATTCTGGTCAACCTTGCCGGCGGCATGGTCGCGCGCAAGACGCTCAGCGAAATGGACGAAGCATTCTTCGACCATGTCATGACGCTGAACCTGAAATCGGTCTTCCTCGTCCTTCAGGCTGCGCAGCCTTTCCTTGGCGAGGGATCGTCGGTGGTCAACGTGTCGTCGCAGGCCGGCCGTGACGGCGGCGGCCCCGGTGCGTCGGTCTATGCAACCGCCAAGGGCGCGCTGATGACCTATACCCGTTCGCTGGCGAAGGAACTCGGACCGCAGGGCATCCGCGTCAACGCTGTCTGCCCGGGCCTGATCGGCACCAGCTTCCACGACATCTTCTCGAAGCCCGAAGGCCGCGCCGCAACCGCGGGCAACACCCCGCTGCGCCGCGAAGGTCACCCCGACGAGGTAGCTGAGACCATCGCCTATCTTGCGTCGCCAGCCGCCAGCTTCCTCGCCGGGGTCTGCCTCGACGTGAATGGCGGACTGTATTTTTCCTGATCGCATATAAGGGAGAGGATTATGCGCAGGCTTCTTATCGGAGTCATGGCCGCTGCACTCGCAAGCGGCGCGCAGGCACAGGAGGGCGAGCGCAGCGATGCGCCGCCCCTTCTGCCCTACAAAGTCATTCTGGTCGGCGATTCGACGATGGCGCCGCACAGCGGCTGGGGCGGCGCCTTTTGCGCAAACCATGTCAAATCGTCGGTCGCGTGCCTGAACACAGGACGTGGCGGACGCAGTACCCGTAGCTATCGCCAGGAAGGCGGATGGGACATCGTCTTGGCGGAGGCAGCCGTCCCCGGCTACCGCGAAACCTATGTCCTGATCCAGTTCGGGCATAATGACCAGTCGACCAAGCCCGAACGCAGGACCGACGAGACAACCGAATTTCCCGCCAATTTGCGCCGCTTCGTCGAAGAAGTGCGTGCCAAGGGCGCGATCCCGGTCCTTCTCACCCCGCTGACGCGGCGCGAGTTCAAGGACGGCAAGCTCAAGAACAGTCTCGCCAGCTGGTCCGATCAGGTGCGAGGCGTTGCGAAGGCTCTCGACGTGCCGCTTGTTGACCTCAACGCACTCAGCGCGGCGCAAGTGCAGGAGATGGGCGCCGAAATGGCAACCAAGCTCGCGCAGGAAGCGCCGACCGCCGAGGAACTGGCCGCCGCGCGCGCCGGAACCACGCTGACCGCTCGCCCTGCACCGCCCTCTCCGCCGCCGATCGAGGGCGATGGCCCGCGCGGTCAGGTCACCCGCAAATTCGATTACACCCATGTCGGGGACATCGGCGCGGAAGTGACCGCACGACTGGTGACGCAGGGCCTTGCGCGCGTCGCCCCGGGACTCCGGAGCCAGTTGGTTCGCTAGTCGAGAAATTGGACTGCAAACTGGCTAGTCCAATTTGATAGACACAATTGTTGACAATTATGTTACGATGCTCAAGTGAATTGGTTAGAACGGATTCGTTTGACCAGGGAGAGACCGAAGTGAATTCTCAAAACCAGATCCGCGTCCGCGCACTGCGCGCCGCCTTCCTGACCGGCGCGGGATCGACCCTGCTGCTCGTCGCCATGCCCGCCATCGCGCAAGACAGCGCCGCCGCCGACGTGGCCGCCCCGAGTGATGAGGGTGACGAAATCGTCGTCAGCGGCATCCGCGCGACGATTCAGGACTCGATCAACGTCAAGCGTCAGGAAACGGCGATCGTCGATGCGCTGTCGGCCGACGATATCGGCGACCTTCCTGCCCTTTCGGTCGGTCAGGCGATCCAGACGATCGCCGGTGCGACGACCCACCGTGAAAAGGGCGACGCGTCCGAAATCGCACTGCGCGGCCTTGGGCCCTTCCTTTCGAACGCGACCTTCAACGGCCGCGATGCGTCGAACGGCAGCGGCGATCGCTCGGTCAATTTCAACCAGTTCCCGTCGGAGCTCGTGAACAACATCAAAATCTATAAGACGCAGCAGGCGAGCCTCGTCGAAGGCGGGGTCGCCGGCACGATCGAAATCGGCACACTGCGCCCGCTCGACTTCGGCAAGCGCCGTCTGCAGGGCGAGATCAAGGCGCAGTACAACCCCTATGGCGACCGTATCGTCGGCCGCGACGGCGGCGTGGGCTGGCGCGGGACGCTGAGCTATGTCGACCAGTTCGCGAACGACACGATCGGTATCGCGATCGGCGTCCAGCGCAACGATAGCAACAATCCCGAAGAAACCTATGCGGCGAGCAGCACGTGGACCGCGTGCCGCGCCGACAATGTTGCGGCGGGCAACTGCACCGAACTTAACCGCAATGACTACGGGCAGGACGATTTCTTCCTCGTCCCTAACGCCTATACCTTTCGCCAGATCAGCGAGAGCGACAAGCGCGACGCGGTCTTCGGGTCGATCCAGTGGCGCCCGTCGGACCAGTTCAACATCAACCTCGACGTCCAATATTCGGACCGCACATTCGTCGAGAGCCGCCGCGACCTTAACCTGTCGGAAGCGCGCAATGGCTTGACCAACGTCGAATTTGATGAAAATGGCATCGTCCAGCGTCTGAACGGCTTGAGCGCGCTCGAATCGAACGGCTCCGAACTGTCGCGCTCGGAAGAATATCTGGGCGGCGGCCTGTCGATCGAATGGAAGCCTAACGATCGCCTGACGCTGACGGCCGATGGCAGCTATTCACGCACGATCCGTAAGGAAATCGAGCGCAATGTTCGGTTGCGGACCGACCCGATGGACGTCAACGGCGTGCGAACCGTGTTCAACAACATGCGCATTCCCTACACCTATGAGATCCAGCCGGGCAGCTTCGTACCGACGATCACGATCGACCCGCGCTTCGATCTCAACAATCACGACCTCTTCTGGGACGACGCACGCTTGCGCCGCGACGAAGCGAAGCGACATAACGAAATCTTTGCGGGCCGGTTCGACGCCGCCTATGAACTGGATGGTTTCTTCAGCAAGATTTCGGCCGGCGGCCGCTGGTCGCAGCTGACCTACCGGGACTATGACATCCGCAACGGCGACTATAACTACAACCCGGCGATCGCCGAGGACCGGCGGATCAACAACCTGTGCCGTCAGGCTTTCCCGCAGACCAATTTCCTGTCGGCGGCGAAGGGCAACAGCATCAACAGCTGGGCGACCTTCGACGTCGACTGCCTGTTCCGCGAATATATGGGCAGCGAAGACCCCGGCAACCTCGCCGACACGCGCGCAACCGCCAACCGCGACGTCACAGAACGCACGCTGGCGGGCTATGTGATGGCCGATTATGACGCCGATCTAGGCAGCATGCCGGTACGAGGCAATTTCGGCGTCCGCGTCGTCAACACGCGCGTCATCTCCGACGGTCTGCGCAGCGATCTCCAGATCGTCGATAACGGCGACGGCACCTTCCAGATCAAGACCATCAATGGCGAGTTCGAAACCGTCACCTCCAAGAGCAGCAGCACGCGCATCCTGCCCAGCATCAACGCGATCTTTGAAGTCGCCCCCGACACGCAGCTGCGCCTTGCCGGCTATCGCGCCATGTCGCGTCCTAACCCGAGCGCGCTCGGGGCGGGCCGCACGATCACGATCGACGGCAATTTCTCCTCGGTCGCCGAGGCGGTCCGCAACATTCAGTCCAACGGCAGTCCGCGGCTGAAGCCGCTGATGTCGTGGAACGCCGACGCCGCAATCGAATGGTATCCGAACAAGGACAGCCTGCTATCGGCGACGGTTTATTACAAGCAGTTCACCGGCGGCTTCGAACCGGTCGTCTATGACGAGACCTTCACGATAAACGGGGAAAACATCACCGTACCCGTGACGCAGACGCGCAACAGTTCTGACAAGTCGCGTATCTATGGCCTCGAACTGACCGCGGCGACGCGCTTCAGCTTCCTGCCTAAGCCCCTTGATGGCCTCGGCGCGAAGGTCAGCTACAACTACGCGGACTCCAATTTCAAGACGGAGGACTCGCGCCTTGGAGACCAATATAATCCGGTGAACGACACGGTGTCGGAAGGGATCATCCCGCCCGCCAACATCTCCGGCTATTCAAAGCATGTTCTCTCGGCGCAGGCCTATTATGACATCGGCCCGGTCTCGCTGCAGGCGATCTACAATTACCGCTCGAAATATTTTCAGGACTTCGTCGGCGGTGGCGGCTTGCTGCGCTATGTCGGGCCCAGCGAAACCGTCGATTTCCGCGCTTCGCTCAACCTGATGAAAGGCGTGTCGCTCCGTTTCGAGGCGCTCAATATCTTCAACGAGCCCAAGTCGACCTACATGCCGGTCTACGGAAGCAGCCGCCAATATCATTATTATGGCGCAAAATATTTCATTGGCATCCGGGCCCGGATCTAGGCCCGCGATGCGAGGGTCCGTCCTTTGTCTGATCGCGGCGACGGCTTTGCTGGCAACAGCATCGCCAGCCGCTGCCTCGGACGAGGGGGCGCCGGCGCGGGTCGCCAAGGATATTCCCTATCTGACGACGGGCGGCAAAGCGCTGCACCTCGACGTCTATACCCATGCCGATGCCGCAAAAGCTCCCGCCCCCGTCCTGATCCATTTTCACGGCGGCGGCTGGGCGCGCGGCGCGCGGCCCGAAAGCTGGACGGGCTTTCGCCCCTATCTCGCCGCCGGAATGTCGGTGGTGACCGTCCAATACCGCCTGGCAGGTGAAGCCAGCGCCCCCGCAGCGGTTCAGGACGCACGCTGCGCGCTCCATTGGATCGGCGCCAATGCCGCAGAATATGGCTTCGATACCAGCCGCATCATCGTCTCGGGCACCTCGGCGGGCGGGCATCTGGCACTGATGGCCGGGCTTCTCCCTGCCGATAATGACATCGACCTCGACCCGTGCCGGGGCGCGGCCAAGGCGGCGGCGATCCTCGACTTTTTCGGCCCCACCGACCTGACCATGCGCGCCGGCGCCAACGACAAGCGCCACCCGACGATCGCCAACTGGATCGGTGCCGCATCCGACGCGAGAGCGATGGAGCGCAAAATGTCACCGGTCAGCTGGCTCACGCCCACCAGTCCGCCAATCTTCATCGCCCATGGCGACGCCGACCCGGTCGTGCCGGTTACGCAGTCGATCGATCTCAAGCAGCGGCTCGATACGCTGTCGGTACCGTCCGACCTGTTCATCGCGGCAGGCGGCGGCCACGGCAAATTTGCGCCCGAACAGCGGTTCGCAATGATGAAAAGAGCCATCGGCTTTCTGTGCGGCCGAAAACTGCTTTCCTCCAGCACATGCCCGGCGCCAGAGGGAATATGAATTTCCCCCTCGTCACGGGCTTCAAACTTGTCATACCTGATTGTATGGACTCCCAAGTACAGATGTGGGGAGACGATTAAACTATGGCCGAACGCCGCCTTTTTGAGGATGTCGCCGACACGATCCGGCGCCTGATTCTCGACGGAACCTATCCGCCGGGAACGCGGTTGCCCGGCGAGCGCGAGTTGTCGGAACGGTTCGAAGTCAGCCGCGTGACGATCCGCGAGGCCGAAATCGCGTTGCAAGCGACGGGCTGGATCCATATCCGCACCGGCGCGGGCGCCTATGTCCAGGCCCATCTTCCCGGCGACAACGCCCTCCTCCCCTCGGTCAGCGCATTCGAACTCACCGAGGCACGCTCGCTGTTCGAGGCCGAAGCCGCCGCGCTCGCCGCGCCGACCATCTCGGCCGAAACCCTCGAAAAGCTGGAAGCGCTGCTGGAAGCGATGGCGGACACCAATGCCAGCGAGGAAGAGATCAACGTCATCGACCGCGAGTTTCATATGACCATCGCCGCCGCGTCGAACAACAAGGCGATCATCCATGTGATCGAAAGCCTGTGGCGGATGCGGCTGGAATTGCCCGAGGTACAACACAGCCATGCCATGGTGTGCCAGAAGGATGGCAGCGTGCGCCAGGCCGAACATGCCGATGTCGTCGAAGCGCTGCGCAATCGTGACGCTTCGGGCGCACGGCTGGCGATGCGCAAACATTTCAACCGGTTGATCGAATCGATGCTCGACGAAACCGAAGAACGCGCGCTCGTCGACCTGCGCCGCCGCGCCGCCGAAAGCCGCGAACGCTATCTGCTCAGCGCCAAGCTCGCCTGATGCCCGGAGATTTTTTCGCATGAGCGCGTCACCCAGCGCGCAGGACATCGTCACTGCGCTCCTCGATGCACGACTGTCCGGCCGGGCGCTGGCGGCCTTCCCCGCCCCCGTCCCCGCCACCCTTGCCGACGCCTATGCCATCCAGCACGCGCTTAGCACCGCAATCGGCCTGTCGGTGCTGGGATGGAAGCTCGGCCGCGTCCCGCCGCCCCTCGTCGCCCCGCTCGGCGCCACGCGGCTCGCGGGCCCCGTGTTGCACTGCACCGACCTCGACGGCGAAACGCCGGGCGATGCGCACATCTTTGTCGGCGGTGCGAGCGCAATCGAGATCGAGGTGATGCTTCGCATGCGCAGCGTCCCCGATCACCGCATCGACAGCCACGACGAAGCGCGAACATATATTGACATGGTTCGCGCCGGGTTCGAAGTCGCCAGTTCGCCCGCTCCCGACGTCTTCGACCATAGCCCCTTTGGCATCATCGCCGACATCGGCATCAACAACGGCCTGCTCCTCGGCCCGCAGATCGACCTTGCGGACTTCGACGAGATCGAGGTCTCGACCGAGATCGACGGCATTCCTGTCGGAACCGGGCGCCCTTCCGGCGTGCTCGATGGCCCGCTGGGATCGCTGCGCTTCCTCGTCGACCTCCATCACGACGGCGTGATAACGCTCGAGCCGGGTCAGTGGATTTCGGCCGGCGCGATCACCGGGGTTCACCCGATCGCACCCGGACAAACGGCGACAGCACAGTTCGGCGCCGACGTCCGTATCGCCTGCACCGCCATTCCCGACCCTGGATATCCACGATGACCTCGCTCACCAAAACCATCGCCTGCTTCGGCGAAACTGTCTTGCGCCTGGCCGTTCCCGTCGGCGAATTTCCGCTGCAGTCGCCGCGCCTCGACGCCTATGTCGGGGGCGCCGAGACAAATGTCGCGGTCGCACTTTCGGCGCTCGGTCATCCGGTGCGGATGCTCGGCGCGGTTCCAGAGGGGCCGGTCGGCGACGCGGCGGCCAGCGAGTTGCGTCGTCATGGTGTCGATGCCGCGCATATGCTGCGCCCAGCCGGACGCATGGGCCTTTATTATCATCTGCCCGGCGGCGCGATGCGCCCGGCCGAAGTCGTTTACGATCGCGCCGATTCAGCCTTTGCTGCAGCGAAAACCGACGACTGGCGCTGGGACGAGCTGCTCGCCGGGGTCGATTGGCTGCATGTCTCGGGCGTGACCCCCGCGCTCGGGCAGCAAAGCGCCGAAGCGACGCTTGCAGCAGTGCGCGCCGCGCGCGCCGCGGGCATTCGCATTTCGTTCGACGGCAATTGGCGCGGCCGCCTGTGGAGCCGCTGGAACAGCGACCCGGCAACGACCCTCCGCCCGATCGTCGCCGAAGCCGATGTCCTGTTCGGAAATCACCGCGACGCGACGCTGCTGCTCGGCCGCGATTTTTCGGGCGACGGCCCGGATCGGCGGCGCGACGCCGCACTGGCGCTCCTTGACGCCTTTCCCACGCTCGAAACGGTCGCGTCAACCGCGCGGCACATCGTCGAACCGACAAAGCATCAGATTGTCGCGCGCATCGACCGCCGCGACGATCACGCCCAGACCGAAACCGCCGACATTACGCCCATCACCGACCGCATCGGCACCGGCGACGCCTTTGCCGCGGGCGTGATTGACGGTCTTTTGACTACCGAAACACTGGGTGCAGCGGCGCGGCGCGGGCTGGCGCTGGCGGCGCTCAAGCATGGACTGCAAGGCGATTTCGCGCCCTTCACACGCCATATAGTCGAAAGCGTTTCATTCACCGCGGCCGACGTCGCACGTTAGGACCGCTTAAACCTGCGTCCCGGCGTCCGTTAATGGGCGCATGACCACAAATGCAACATCTCGCGAGCCGGTAGGGCGGCTCCTGGATTGGCTGGGGCTTCGAAACCCACGAAGCGACGCCCCGACAGACGGACCGCCACCCGACCCGCGCCAGGCCAGGCACGCGTTGGCGCAGGCGATTGCGTCATTTCTGATCGAGCATGATCTGGAGGTATCTCCGTCCAATCTGTCGCTTGCGCACGCGGCCTTTTCGGGTACCAACCCCCAGCTCGCGCGGAAGATCGCAGCGCGCGCGCTATCGGGAGAGGCCATCACCCAGACCTGGCTGAACGACCTTGCCGCCAGTGACGGAAACATGCCCGATCAGGCCGATCTCGATCGGCTGATCGCACGCCTTGAAAGCAACCTCGAAACATTTTCCACCCAGACCAAGGCAGCCCGCACGGTTGCCCACGATTACGGATCCGAACTCGAACAGCATGTCGTCGACCTCGAACAGGTCGAAAAAACCGGCGAGCTTGTCACCAACCTCGCCGGCCTCGCCCGCGCGATGCTCGAACGCACGCGCAAGGCGGAAAATGACATGCGCAAGAGCGAGGACGAGGCAAGGGCGCTGCGCCGCAGCCTCGCCCGTGCCAAGCGCGACGCCGAGATCGACTATCTGACCGGCCTGCCCAATCGCCGTGCCTTCGAAGTGCTGCTAGAGCATCATTATGCAGAAGCGCGAGCGGAGTGCGAAGCACTGAGCGTCGCCTTTTGCGACATCGACGAGTTCAAGAAGATCAACGACCTCCACGGTCACGAAGCCGGCGACCGGGTGATCAAGCTGATCGCCGACACGCTGGCGAAAATATCCGATGATCATTGCCATGTCGCACGGCACGGCGGCGAGGAATTCGTCATGCTGTTCCGCGGCCTGCCACCGGCGGACGCTGCTAAACGGCTCGATGAGGCGCGCGACAGCCTCGCCGAGCGAAGGCTGATCAACCGCAAGACTGACGCGCCCTTTGGCCAGATAACCTTTTCCGGCGGAGTCGCCGACGTCTTTGGCTATGGCGAGGTGCGCGCCGCACTGAAGGCCGCCGACGATGCGCTCTATCGCGCAAAAGAAGGCGGACGGAACCGTATCGAGCTGGCGACCCCGGCCTAGATTATCATATTTCCCGTGAGGGGGCGGGCGGCCGCAGGCGATGGCTCGACATCAGAGCGATCGCCTGCGGCTATCCCCTTTGCGCGTTCAGACCGCCGGACGCCGCGCGTAAATGCCGAAACAGGCGATCACCGCATAGCAGAGCGCGGGCAGTAACAACGCCGTCCCGAGGCTTCCGGTGAAATCGGCGATCACTCCGGTCGCCAACGGCACCACCGCGCCGCCGAAGATGGCGACATTGATGATGCCCGATCCATCGGCCGCGCGGGTGCCGAGCTTTTCCGAAGCGAGGCTGAAGATCGTCGGAAACATGATCGAGTTCATCAATCCAATCGCCAGCAGGCTATAGCCCGCAATGGCACCTGCCGTATTGGTCGAGAGGAAAATCAGCGCAATCGCGCCGGCGGCGACGAAAGCGAGCAGCTTGCCTGGGCTGATCACGCGCATCAGGCCCGAACCGATGAAACGCCCGATCATGGCGCCGCCCCAATAGAAACCGATCAACTTGCCCGCCGCCTGTTCGGGAAGCGCCATCACGCCGGGCTGCATCAGATAGCTGACGACCAGCGAACCGATGGAGACCTCCGCGCCGACATAGAGGAAGATACAGAGCGCGCCGAAGCTGAAGCGCGGGCGGGTCAACAGGTCATTGTCATAAAGCCAGATCACTGGCGCAAGCAGGATGAGCAGCAGGCCGATGATCGCATGCCCCTGCGTCGCGACAATTGCACCCGCGATGATCAGCGCCAGCCCCACGGCATAGCGCGGAAGCCGAACCAGATCCTTTCCCGCCATGCTCGCCGGATCGTGCGGCAGCTTCTTGCGGAACTTCCAGACGATCGCCGCGACCACGGCCAGCGCGACGGCGATGCCGAGATAGCCGTGCATGATCGCCTGGCTTTCGGCGGTGCGATAGGCATCGAGTTCGGCGCCCGAAAGCTGGTCGGCGCTGAGCGTCGCAAGGCTGCCGAGGATCAGGACCGAGCCGACGATCGGGAAAATGGTGGTGCCGAGCGAGTTGAACGCCTGCGCAAAGGTCAGGCGGCTGTGCGCCGTCTCAGGCTTTCCGAGCAGCGAGATCAGCGGATTGGAAACCACCTGAACCACCACCACGCCGCTGGCCAATACAAACAGCGCGAACAGGAACAGGCCATAAACCGCATATTGCGAGGCCGGAATGAAGAGCAGGCAGCCGACCATCATGGTCAGCAATCCCGCAACCGCCCCGCGCATATAACCGATTTTCTTGACCAGCTTCGCGCCCGGAATGCCGATCACCAGATAGGCGGTGAAAAAGCAGAATTGCACCAGCATCGCTTGGGTATAGTTGAGCGTGAACAGCTCCTTCAGCTTGGGGATAATCACATCGTTGAGCGAAGTGATGCCACCGAAGATGAAGAACAGCCCCATGACGAACAGGCGCAGTTCGGGCGCGTCGACATGCCCTCCACCGCCCTCTCCAACGGTCGCATCGCCGCTCGGCGCAATCTCCGGCGCAAGTGCCATGTTTCCCTCCCCAACTATCGGCTTAATGCCATCCCTTCATGGGGTCTGGTCACTTTCCCGCAGACGGGCAAGACAGATTATCGCCGACGGCTTCGACATTCGTATGCAGCAAGGCGGGGGATCGCCAAGCTCCCGCATGATCGCATAGCGGGTCGCAAGGCAAAACCGGTCTTCGCCCCTTCTGAAAACAAAACCAATTAAATACCAATTTTCTACTTATCCGCTGCCCGAGGCCAAACATCCGGCGCCGATATGCCAAAACGCCTCATTTTTGACTTGCATCGCAATATTGTTATGACTTATGCATAACCAATAAAGACCAACACACATAAATCGATCTTTGGGAGGGTCATATGCTAAAATCAAAAGGACTTTTTGCGACCGCAAGCCTCGTCGCTTACGCGACCTGCCTGTCGCCCGCGATGGCGCAGGATAGCGCAGCCGCTGCCAGCGACGAAATCGTCGTCACCGGCTTTCGCGCTTCGGTAGCCCAGTCGATCGACGCCAAGCGCGACCTCGCCGTCATCGCCGATGTGGTGACCGCCGAAGATATCGGGAAATTCCCTGACAAGAACGTCGCCGAAGCGCTTCAGCGCGTCCCCGGCATCGTCGTCAACCGCGAGTTTGGCGAGGGCGAGCGAGTCTCGCTGCGCGGCACCGCGCCCAATCTGACCAAGACGCTGCTCAACGGCCATTCGGTCGCCACGGCTGACTGGTTCATCCTCGATCAGGTCGCCTCGACCCGCAGCTTCAACTATCTGACGCTGCCCGCCGAAATCGTCGGGCGGCTGGAAGTGTATAAGAGCCCGCAGGCCGATGTGGAGGAAGGCGGCGTCGGCGGGACGATCAACGTCATCACCCGCAACCCGCTCGACCTCGACCCGCTCACCGTGTCGGCATCGGTGCAGGCCGCCTATTCCGATCTGTCCGGTAAACTCGATCCCCAGATTTCGGGGCTGGTCAGCTGGAAAAATGCCGACGAGACATTCGGCGTCCTGATCGGGGGCATTTATCAAAAGCGCCGCACGCGCCGCGACGGCCTCGAAATCTTCGGCTATCGCTCCTTCGCCGTCGGTGGCGGCCAGAATGCGCTGGTCCCGACGCTGATCGGCTCGACGATGTTCGAACAGGACCGCGAGCGTTACGGCGCCAATATCGGAATCCAGTTCCGTCCGTCGGATGAGCTGGAGATCAACATCACCGGCCTTTACTCGCGCTTCAACGCCGATAACTTCAACCAGAATTATATCGCCTGGGGCGAACAGGCGCTGGGCGGCGGTGGCACGATCACCAATGCGGTGATCCAGGATGGCGTCGCGGTCGCGGGCGACATCGCTTCGGCAACTGGCGGCACGACGGGTTTCGGGGTCGTCTATGACGCGATCGATCGTCAGGCGGTTGCCAAGACCGTCTCGGCCGATTTCGACCTGACTTACCGCCCCACCGACAGCCTGTCGGTCCATTTCAAGGCAGGCTGGACCAAGGCGAACGGCGACACGAGCAACGAGAATTTCATGGAGTTCGCGGGCCCGGGCCGGTTCAGCTACGACCTGCGCAGCGGCCGTCCCGAAGTCAGCTTTGGCAACCCCGACCCGCTCAATCCCGCCGGGGGCATTCGCCCCGACTTCGCGCGCATCCAGTCGGTCACCAACGACGATGAAGAGAAATATTTCTATCTCGATGTCGAAAAGCAGGTCGAATGGGGCCCGCTGACCGCGCTGAAATTCGGTGTCAAATACACCGACCATGATCGGGTTGCCGAGCGCTTCGCGACCAACGGCGGCGTGTTTACCCCCAGCATCCGCTGCGGCGCCGTCGCCTGCACCGCCGCCGACTACGCAACGGGTGGCGGGATGCCCGGCGACTTCCTCGACAATATCGCAGCGCCCGGCACTCTGACCGACTATTGGCGTGTCGATCCTGCGAAACTGCGTGCGATCTTTGGCGCGCAGAGCGGGCCCGCGACCGACCGCTTCCTCGTCCCCGGCAACAGCTATTCGATCAACGAGAAAGCCTATGGTGGCTATGGCCTTGCCAAGTTCGGCGGCGATGGCTGGCGCGGCAATGTCGGCGTGCGTGTCATCCGCACCGACCAGACCTCCGAAGGCTTTATCATCGGCGGCGCCAACCCCGAATTCACCAATCCCTTTGGCGGCTTCACCCCGAGCACAGCGAAAAGGTCCTATACCGATATCCTCCCGAGCGCGAACCTGTCGGTCGATCTGTCGGACAAGATCGTGCTGCGCTTTGCCGCGGGCAAGACGATGACGCGTCCCGACTTTGTCGACATCACGCCGGGCGTCGATCTCAACGGCACCTTGCTGACCGGACGCGGCGGCGATCCAGGTCTCGATCCCTATCGCGCCAATCAATATGACCTGTCGCTGGAATGGTATCCCGATCGCGAGACGATCGTCGCGCTCGCGCTATTCTATAAGGATATCCAGTCGTATATCGTCAACACGACCTCGACCGAAATCCTGCCGGGCGTGTTCGTGCCGGGATCGCAGCCCACGGGCTGCGTCGCGGCGGGCGGCGGCAATCCGAACCTGTTCAACTGCCCCTATCAGATCAATCGCCGCAGCAATGGCGACGGCGGCCGCAACCAAGGCTTTGAATTCCAGGTTTCGCGCCCGATCTGGGGCGGCTTCGGCGCGGTGGTCAACTACACCTACTCGGATGCACAGGCGAACAACGGCGACCCAATCCCGGGCAATTCGAAGCACTCGCTCAACCTGACGGGCTATTATGAAAATGATCTGGTCAGCGCGCGGCTGTCATATAACTACCGGTCGAAATTCTTCATCGACATCGACCGGTCGGCACCGCTCAATCAGGCGTCGCTCGCATCGCTCGATGCCTCGATCAGCGTCAATGTGACCGACAATATCGCGCTCACCGCCGATGCGGTGAACCTGACCAATGAATCGATCGAACAATATTCGGGAACGACGGCGCGCCCGCGCGCCATCTATGACAACGGCCGCCAATTCTACTTCGGCGTTCGCGCAAAATTTTAACTCTGGGCGCAGAGCCCGTATCAGTCCCTTCGGGGGCTGATACGGTGCCTCCTCGAATCGCCGTTCAGCGGCTCCAGCGCGCAAAGATCGCGGTTGGCAGCAACAGCCCCCTCGCCTCTTCGCGCACCGCCAGTTCGCCGCATTCGATCGTGCCCGGCAGGTCGGCGAACAACTGGTTCAACAGCTCCCCGATCGCCAGCGCCGACATGCGTACCGCATAGACGGTCAGGAACAGGGCGCGGCTGTCGGCATCGAGCAATTTGCGGCAATCGGCGAGCAAGGGCGCAAGCCCCTCCTCCAACTGCCAGCGCTCACCATCGGGACCGCGACCGAATTTGGGCGGGTCGAGCAGGATGGCATCATAGCGTTTTTCGCGCCGCAACTCGCGCGCGGTGAACTTGCCGGCATCATCGACGATCCAGCGGACCGGCTTCTCGGCCATCCCCGCCAGCGCAGCATTCTCGCGCGCCTGCGAAACCGACTTTTTCGACGCATCGACATGGGTCACCGACGCCCCGGCTGCGGCGAGCGCCTGACTGCCGACGCCGGTATAGCCGAACAGGTTCAGGAACGCTGGATCGGGCTTGTCGGCGATGCGTTCGCGCAGCCAGTCCCACACCGGCGCCATATCGGGAAAAAAGCCCAGATGGCGAAAGGGCGTGCAACTTGCAGTGAAGCGCGTCTCACGCCAGCCGAGCGGCCAGCCCTCGCTCGGCACCGGCTTGTTATAATACCAGCGGCCGCCGCCATCATCGTCGGAGGCGGGAATGAATTCGGCGTCGGCGGCCTCCCAATCGGCGGCGGCCAGCGCGGGCGCCCACATCGCCTGCGGCTCGGGGCGAATGAAACGAAAACGGCCGTAGCGTTCCAGCTTGCGCCCGCCGCCGCTGTCGATCAGCCCGTAATCGTCCCACGCTTCACCGATCAGCGTCTGGATGGGCTGAAGCTCAGCCACGGGCGACGGTCGCCAATATATGCGCCTTTACCGCGTCATAGTCGCCCGGCAGTCGCTCGTAGCGCTCTTCGCGCTCGAACAAATTGCCAAGCCGCGCAGGAAGCGGTGGGCGCACGCCGGTCGCGCGTTCGACCGCTTCGCGGAACTTCGCCGGATGCGCGGTCGCCAGCGTGACGATCGGCACATCGGCATCGATGTCGAGGGCGCGCGCTGCAGCCAAGCCGACCGCGCTGTGCGGGTCGATGATCTGGCCGCCATGTTCCTGCGCCCAGCGGAGCGCGAGCGCCATCGCGTCGCCGTCGATGCTCGCGCTGGAAAACAGCCCGCGCGAACCTGCGAGCATGTCGCCGGGGATCGTCATCGCGCGATTCGCGTCGAAATCGCCCATCATCGCGGTGATCGCCGCGCCGTCACGGCCGGCGAGATCGAACAACAGCCGTTCGAAATTGCTGCTGACCTGAATATCCATGCTCGGCGTCGCGGTCGCGGTGACCGTACCTGCGCTGTAATCGCCGCTGGTCAGCGCGCGGTGGAGGATGTCGTTGACGTTGGTCGCGACGACCAGCCGCGCGATCGGCAGCCCCATTTGCGCCGCGACATAGCCCGCGAACACATCGCCGAAATTGCCCGTGGGAACGCTAAAGGCTACCTTGCGGTCGGGTCCGCCGAGCCGCACCGCGGCGTAGAAATAATAGACGACCTGCGCCATCAGTCGCGCCCAGTTTATGCTGTTTACGGCAGATAGGGTGAGCTGGTCGCGCGCTTCCTGGTCGCCGAACAGGCGCTTCACCATCGCCTGTGCATCGTCGAAGCTGCCGTCGATCGCGATATTATAGACATTGGGGGCGAGCACAGTCGTCATCTGACGGCGCTGGACGTCGCTGACCCGGCCTTCGGGATGAAGCATGAAGATGCGGATATGCTCGCGGCCTGCAACCGCCTCGATCGCCGCCGATCCGGTGTCGCCCGAGGTTGCGCCGACGATCGTGATGTCAGTCTCACCACCGCTCAGGAATTTCTCGAACAACTGGCCGAGCAATTGCAGCGCGACATCCTTGAACGCCAGCGTCGGGCCGTGGAACAGTTCGAGCAGCCAGTGGCGATGGTCGAGCTGGACCAGCGGGGTCACCGCGTCGTGGCCGAAGCGCCCATAGGCCGCCTTGCAGAGATCGCGCAGTTCGTCTTCGTTCAGCACGCCCGCGACGAAGGGCGCCATCACGCGTACCGCGGTTTCGACATAGTCGAGTCCCGCCAGTGCGCGGATATCGTCCTGCGTCATTTGCGGCCAGCGCGCCGGCACATAGAGGCCGCCGTCGTTCGCCAATCCGGCAAGCGTTGCGGCACGAAAGTCGAGGGTCGGCGCGGAGCCGCGGGTGCTGATATAATCCATGACGCAAAAGCGCCTAGCGGCGACAGGTCATCGCTGCAAGCGGCGGCGGACAGCGAGCGTGTAGATAACCAGCGCCGCAATCGCGAACAGGAACCATTGTCCGGCATAAGCGAGGTGGTTGTTCGGCGTGTCGGCTGCCGACGGGACCGCGCTGGCGCGCAGTCCGGGAAGCGGATTTTCGGCGATCAGCATCGCGCGGGCTGGCGAGGCCTTCCCCATCATCCGTTCGATCAGCGTGGGCTGTTCGGGGCCCGGAGCGATCGTCCCCGCCACCATTCCGCCGCCCCATTTGGGCGGCGTGAAATCATCGGTGATACCGACATCGACCAGTACGCCCGGCCCTTCGGCGCCGGTCCGGCAATCGGCGATCATGCGAAAGCCCGCCCGCCCCTTGCTGTCACTGCCGCTGCGCGGATCCCAGCGCACCGGCTCGAGGCAGACGACGCTGCTCTTGCGATAGAGCAGCGCATCGGGAACCGGCGGCAGGTCTGGATAGGCAACGGTCGCCGACATCGCCATATTGCGCTGATAGAGCGCGATCAGCCCCTCTTTCTCGGCCTTGCGCTGCAATTGCCAGACGCCCAGCGCGATCATGATCGCGACCGCTGCAAGCACGAGAATCGTCGGGACCAATGGCCAGCGGCGCAAGACGGTGGTGGCGGTTTCAGTCATGCTCATCCTCCACGCGGCGCCCTTCGGCGGCCTGTCGTTGATGTTCGCTGGCGAGCAGCGCAGCCTTGGCGATCCGCAGCCCATAGATCACCGCGGCGGCGGTCAACGGCACCCACAACAGGATATGCACCCACAGGGGCGGCGCCAAGATCGAATCGAGCGTCAGCGCAAGCGCGATAAGCAGCGCACCGATGATCAGCGTCAGAAAGGCCGCGGGGCCGTCCCCGACATTGTAACGACCATAATCGAGCCCGCACGCTTCGCAGCGGTCGCGAAATTGCACGGGTCCCGAAAACAGCGGTCCATCCCCGCATTCGGGACACAGACCAAAAAGGGCGGCACGCCAGACCGGCGGCCGCCCCTTTGGAGTCGGATCGACTTGCGCCAACTTAGTGCGCGGCGACAGGTGCGCCCCAGCCGCCCCAGATGTAGATAATGATGAAGAGGAACAGCCACACCACGTCGACAAAGTGCCAGTACCAGGCAGCCGCTTCGAAACCGAAATGCTGCTTGGGCGTGAAGTGACCCTTATAGGTACGCACGAGGCAGACGATCAGGAAGACCGTCCCGACGAGCACGTGGAAACCATGGAAACCCGTCGCCATGTAGAAGGCCGAGCTATAATTGCTCTGACCGAACGGGAACGGCGCGTGCATATATTCATATGCCTGGATCATCGAGAAGACGACGCCGAGGATGATCGTCAGCCACAGGCCCTTCTTCAGGCCTTCGCGATCACCGTGGATCAGCGAATGATGCGCCCAGGTGATCGTGGTGCCCGAGCAGAGCAAGATCAGCGTGTTGAGCAGCGGCAGGGTGAAGCCGTCGATGACTTCGATGCCCTTCGGCGGCCATTGCGTGATCGCGGCGGCGCCATCCTGACCGAACAGCGACGTTACTGCGCCGTCAACGACTTCGATCGGCACCGGGAACAGCGAGAAATCGAACCAGGCCCAGAACCAGCCTACGAAGAACATGACTTCAGAGGCAATGAACAGGATCATGCCGTAACGCATGTGCAACTGAACGACCGGGGTATGGTCGCCCGCATGCGCTTCGTTGATGACGTCCGACCACCAGCTGAAGAAGGTCCCGATCACGGCCATGAAGCCGAGGCCGAGCACCCATTTGCCGGCGCTGCCGAAATAATCCGCGTGCATCGTCATCACGAGCCCGAAGAACATCACCAGCGCAGCGACCGATCCGAACAACGGCCAGACGCTGGGATTTACCAGGTGATAATCATGATGTTTGGCACCAGCCATGTCACTATTCCCGTTTTGCAGCCCCAGCATCGCGATTCCCCATCGCCCGCCGGTCCTTGATTAGACTCTTGATCGCGGCCTTAGCTCGCCTTTTTACCCTCGTCTACAGGGTGGAAGGTGTAGCTGAGGGTGATTTCCTGAACGTCGCGCGCATCGGGGTCGTCCATGATCTTGGGATCGACGAAGAACAGCACCGGCATACGCATTTGCTGCCCCGGCTCCAACCGCTGTTCGGTGAAGCAGAAGCATTGGATCTTGGTAAAATATTTGCCCGCCTGAGTCGGCGTGACATTGAAGCTGGCGGTCCCGACCACCGGATGCGCCGAATTATTTTCGGCGATGAAGATCGCCATGTCGCGCGCGCCGATGCTGACCGTGTCGCGCGGATGCTCGGGATAGAATTTCCACGGCAGCTTCGGCGAGACATTTGCGTCGAACCGCACCGACATCGTCTGATTCAAAATCTCGGGCTCTGCAGCAGCCGCGACGGGGTCATAACGCTGCGTCGTGCCGCCGAAGCCCGTCACACGGCAGAAGAGATCGTAAAGCGGCACCGCAGCAAAGCCGACCCCGACCATCGCCAGCGCCATCGCCGAAGCGAGGCTCGCCGTCTTTGCATTAGGGGAGAGTTCAAGCTTCATTGGAAAATCTGCATCTTTGCGATGGTGATCAGAAAGAAAAGGATCGCGAGCGCGCCGAGCATCCACGCCATCATATTGGCTCGACTGCGCTGGCGACGGCGATATTCCGCCTCATCAAACGGTTCTTGATTCGATTCCTGGGTCATAGCGGCCACCAATGGTCGGCGACGACAGCGCCGAACAAAATGAAAAGATAAGCGATTGAATAAGCGAAAAGCCGTTTTTCAGGGCGCATCAGATCGCCCTCACCCGTTGTTCGCGTACCGACCTGGATCGAGAGCAGGACGAACAGCGCCGACAATATGATCGCAGTCCAGCCATAGAGCGCCCCGGTGTAACCGAGCGGCCAGGGCGCGATCGCCGACGCGGCCATGATCACCGCGTAAAAAAGAATCTGGCGGCGGGTCGACTTCTCTCCCGCGACAACCGGCATCATCGGGATGCCCGCGGCGGCATAGTCCGACTTCACGAACAGCGCGAGCGCCCAGAAATGCGGCGGCGTCCACAGAAAGATCAGAAGGAACAGCAGCACCGGCAGCGGCGCGAGGCTGCCCGTCGCGGCGACCCAGCCGATCAGCGGCGGGAATGCGCCGGCGGCGCCGCCGATGACAATATTCTGCGGCGTCCGCGGCTTTAGCCACATCGTATAGATGAAGACATAGAAAAGGATCGAAGCGGCCAGGAGCAGCGCGGCCTGCCAGTTCGATGCAAAGAGCATCAGGAAGACCGAAAAAGCGGCCAGCCCGACGCCGAATTGCAGCGCCGTCTGCGGATCGAGTCGCCCGGCGGGCAGCGGCCGGCCCGCCGTCCGCTTCATCTTGGAATCGATCCCGGCCTCATACCATTGATTGAGCGCGCCGGATGCCCCTGCCCCCAACGCGATCGCGAGGATCGACGAGAAAGCGAGAATCGGATGGACGTCGCCCGGCGCCGCAAGCAGGCCGCACAAGGCGGTAAATACCACCAGCGACATCACGCGCGGCTTGGTCAGCGCGAACAGGTCGCGCCAGTCGGCGGGAAGCGCCGGTTCGGCATGGGTCAGGCTCTGCGCCATGATAACTCCAGCCCGGTAGGAAACGCCCCCTGCCCAGGATTGGGCAGGGGGCGAAACCAGTCAGGCGATACGCGGCAGTTCGTTGAACTGGTGGAACGGCGGCGGGCTCGACAGCGTCCATTCGAGCGTCGTCGCGCCTTCGCCCCAGGGATTGTCGGCTGCCTTCTTACCCGCGACGAGCGAGTAGAGAATGTTCACGAAGAAGATCAGCACGCCAACCGCCATGATCACATAGCCGTAGGACGAGATCAGGTGCCAGAAGGCATAGGCTTCCGGATAATCGGGGTAACGGCGCGGCATGCCCTGCTGACCCAGGAAGTGCTGGGGGAAGAACAGGATGTTCACGCCGATGAAGAAGATCCAGAAGTGCAGCTGTCCCAGGAACTCGCTGTACATCCGGCCCGACATCTTGGGGAACCAGTAATAGAAGCCGGCGAAGAGCGAGAAAACCGCGCCCAGCGACAGCACATAGTGGAAGTGCGCGACGACATAATAGGTGTCGTGCAGCGCGGTATCGACGCCGCCATTGGCGAGCACCACGCCGGTCACGCCGCCGACGGTGAACATGAAGATGAAGCCGAGCGACCAGACCATCGGGGTCTTGAAGCTCATCGAACCGCCCCACATGGTGGCGATCCAGCTGAAGATCTTGATGCCCGTCGGGACCGCGATGACCATCGTCGCAGCGGTGAAGTACATCTTGAGGTTCACGCTCATGCCGACCGTGAACATGTGGTGTGCCCACACGATGAAGCCAACGGCGCCGATCGCGACCATGGCGTAGGCCATGCCGAGATAGCCGAACACCGGCTTGCGGCTGAAGGTCGAGATGATCTGGCTGACGATGCCAAATCCGGGCAGAATCATGATGTACACTTCGGGGTGACCGAAGAACCAGAAGAGATGCTGGTAAAGCACCGGATCGCCGCCGCCCGTGGCATCATAGAAGGTGGTGCCGAAGTTACGGTCGGTCAGCAGCATGGTGATGGCTGCGGCAAGAACCGGCAGCGCGAGCAGCAGAAGGAAGGCGGTGACCAGCACCGACCACACGAACAGCGGCATTTTATGCAGGGTCATGCCCGGCGCGCGCATGTTGAAGATGGTGGTGATGAAGTTGATCGCACCGAGGATCGACGCCGCGCCCGCAAGGTGAAGCGCAAAGATCGCCATATCGACGGCCGGCCCGACCGAGCCGCTGGTCGACAACGGAGCATAGACCGTCCAGCCGGTGCCGGCGCCAAGACCGCTGCCGCCCGGAACGAACATCGATCCGACGAGCATCACGAACGCAACCGCGGTGAGCCAGAAAGACACGTTGTTCATGCGCGGGAAGGCCATGTCGGGCGCGCCGATCATCAGCGGCACGAACCAGTTGCCGAAGCCACCGATCATCGCGGGCATGACCATGAAGAAGACCATGATCAGGCCGTGGGCTGTGATCATGACGTTCCAGAAATGCTTGCCCTGGACTTCGCCCGCGCCCGCATCAAAGAACTGGGCCCAGCCGGTCAGATACTGAACGCCGGGATGCGCCAGTTCGAGGCGCATCATCCCCGAAATCACACCGCCGACGATACCGGCGATGATCGCGAAGATCAGATAGAGGGTGCCGATGTCCTTATGGTTCGTGGACATGAACCAACGGACGAAAAAGCTCGGCGTATCATGGTCGTCATGCGCATGGTCGTGACCATGTGCGGGTGCAGTCGCTGCAATATCGGTCATCTGTCGGACCCCTTATTAATTCTTGGCGGCCGGGGCGGCGGCGGGAGCCGCAGCCGGGGCTGCTTCGGTCGTGGCGGCAGCGGGCGTCGCAGCCGGCGCCGCAACGGCGGGCGCCGGAGCGGCAGCGGCGGGTGCCGGAGCGGTTTCACCCGAAGGGTTGCCGCCCTTCGAACGGACCCAGGCTTCCCACTTGTCGACAGGCAGCACTTCGACCGCGATCGGCATATAGCCATGATCGACGCCGCACAGTTCCGAACACTGGCCATAATAGACGCCGACCTTGGTCGCGGTGAACGTCGTTTCGTTGGCACGGCCGGGAACGGCGTCCATCTTGGTCCAGAATGCGGGAACCGCAAAGCTGTGGATTACGTCGGCACCGGTGATGATCAGTTTCACCTGGCGCCCGACGGGAACGACCATGCGATTGTCGACGGCCAGATGATAAGGCTCGCCAGCGGCCTTGGCCTTATCCTCGGGCAGGATCTTCGAGACGAATTCGCCGATACCCTGGTCGGGATAGGCATAACCCCAATACCACTGATAACCCGTAACCTTGATCGTCAGCGCGTCCTTCGACGGCGGCTCATATTGCGCGGCGAGCAAGCGGATCGAGGGAACCGCAACCACCGCGAGGATCAGAACCGGAATGGCGGTCCAGATGATCTCGATAAAGGTGTTGTGGGTCGTCTTCGACGGCACCGGATTCGCCTTGGCGCGGAAACGGAACACCACCCAGAGCAGAAGCCCGAGAACGAGCAGCGTGATGAAGGTGATCACGGGAAGCAGGATCACATGGTTGAACCAGTAAGCCTGCTCACCGATCGGGCTGACCTGCGGCTGGAAATCAATTCCCGCGTCGATCGGCTGACCGACGCCCGGAGTGGGCTTCATCGGGACGTAAGTTGCGTCGCCGACGGGCGCCGTCGCATCGGCCTGAGCCGGAGTCGCAGCGGTCGCGACCGCTGCGGGCGCGACTGGCGCCGGATTCGCGGTTGCCGTTGCGGCAGGTGCTTCGGCCGGAGCCGTAGCCGGTGCCTGTGCATGGCCCGCCCCGGCGACGCCAAGCGACAAAGCTGCCGCAATTACAAGGGTTTTCAAGCTCTTCATAAGGATAGTGCCGCCCGTTGCCTGTTGTTCTTTCGTTGGCTCAGCCCGTCCGCGCCGACCACCGACACAGGTCGGGGCAGCCGGCAGAGGGGCTGAAACTCGCGGGCGCTATAGACCCGCTTGCCGCTTGCCTCAAGCATCTCTAACACTATTTTGCGGTCAGCAAATCTGCGCCGCCAAAACCCCGTCGCCCAACAAGAGCGACGCTCTATATATAAAGAACGCACTCCCGATGACCGACGATGAAATCCTGGCCGAATTCCGCGCCGCCGACGCCCTGCTGCAGGGCCACTTTCTGCTCTCCTCCGGACGCCACAGCGAATATTATCTGCAATGCGCGCGTGTCCTGATGGACACGGAGCGTGCGGGACGCCTTGCCGTCGCGCTCGCCGCCAAACTTCCGCGCGATCTGAAGCAGGCGATCGACGTGGTTGTCTCACCCGCAATGGGCGGCGTCATCATCGGCCATGAAATGGGCCGCGCGCTCGGCAAGCCCGCGATTTTCGTCGAACGCCCAACCGGCACCTTCGAACTGCGCCGCGGCTTTGCGATCACCCCTGGCACGAAGGTCCTGATGGTCGAGGACGTCGTCACCACCGGCCTGTCGTCGCGCGAAGCAATGGAAGCCGTGCGCGCAGCAGGCGGCGAAGTGCTTGCCGAAGCGTCGCTGGTCGATCGTTCGGCGGGCGGCGTCGATCTGGGCGTTCCCTTCTACCCGCTCGTCGCGATTAATTTCCCGACCTATGCCGAGGATGAGTTGCCCGAGGCACTCGCCGCGACCCCGGCGATCAAACCCGGCAGCCGGAGCCCCGCCGCGTGAACCCGCCCCGCCCCTCCCGCCTGCGGCTTGGCGTCAACATCGACCATGTGGCGACGATCCGCAACGCGCGCGGCGGCGAGCATCCCGATCCGGTGCGTGCGGCCGAAATCGTCGCGGCGGTCGGCGGCGACGGTATTACCGCGCATCTGCGTGAAGACCGGCGCCATATCCGCGATGACGATCTTGCGCGCATCCAGGCCGCGACCGACCTGCCGCTCAACCTCGAAATGGCGGCGACCGACGAGATGGTCGAGATCGCACTGCGCCACAATCCGCACGCGGCGTGCATCGTCCCGGAAAAGCGCGAAGAGCGCACGACCGAGGGCGGACTCGACGCTGCAGGACAACATAATCACCTCGCCCCCATCGTCGCGCGCCTGAATGACGCCGGCATCCGCGTCAGCCTGTTCATCGAACCCGATGCACGGCAGATCGAAGCCGCGATGCGGCTGCGCGCGCCCGTCGTCGAATTCCACACCGGCCGTTATGCGCATGTCGACGGCGAAGAGCGCGCGGTGGAACTGCGCCGCCTGGCCGATGCCGCCGCGCTCGCGTGGAAAAACGGTATCGAACCGCACGCGGGACACGGCCTGACCTATGAGAATGTCGTCCCGGTAGCCGCGATCCCGCAGCTCGCCGAACTCAACATCGGCCATTATCTGATCGGCGAGGCCATCTTTACCGGGCTGGATCCTGCGGTGCGGCGGATGCGCGCGCTGATGGATGAGGCACGGGGCGCGCTGTGATCATCGGGCTCGGCTCCGACCTTTGTAATATAGAGCGCATTCAGGCATCGCTCGACCGCTTCGGCGAGCGGTTTGAAAATCGCGTGTTCACCGATGTCGAGCGCGCAAAGGCGGCCCGCCGCCCCTTCACCCGCGCCGGAACCTACGCCAAGCGCTTTGCCGCGAAGGAAGCATTCTCGAAAGCCGTCGGCACCGGGTTCAAGCGCGGCGTATTCATGAAAGACATCGGCGTCGTCAATGCGCCCTCAGGTGCGCCGACGCTGGCGCTGACGGGCGGAGCCGCTGCCCGGCTCGAAGCCATGATCCCGCCCGGCCACACCGCCCATATCCATCTGACACTGACCGACGACCATCCCTGGGCGCAGGCTTTCGTCATCATCGAAGCAATCAAGGACTGAATGAGCATGGCGAAAAAGGCGGCGAAAGATAAGACCGGGGACGAAAGCTGGGGCAAGACGATCCGCGATATCGCAGTCATCCTCCTGCTGGTGCTGGGCATCCACAGCTTCATTGCCAAGCCCTTCTATATCCCGTCCGATTCGATGATGCCTGTACTGCTGTCGGGCGACCGGCTGATCGTCAGCAAATATCCCTATGGCTGGTCCTATGCCTCGGTCAGCTTTCACCTCGCTCCCAAAATGGAAGGTCGGCTGTTCGGAACGCTACCCGAACGCGGCGATATCGTCGTGCTGGAGCATCCGGTCACCCGCGAGGACTATATCAAGCGCGTCATCGGCCTGCCCGGCGATATGATTGAAGTGAAAGCCGGGGCTTTGTCGATCAACGGCAAGCCGGTGAAACGCGAAGTGCAGCCGATGCTGTCGATCCCGGTCGATGCCAACACACCGTCGAGTGGCGGCAGCCTCTCCAGCAACATCGCACCCGGCCCCGGCGGCCGACCGGTGCTGGAAGTGCCGATTGTCCGCGAAACCCTCCCCGGCGGCGCAACCTTCGACACCATCGATCTCGGCGCGAGCGCACTCGACGATTATGGGCCGTATAAAGTTCCGGCAAATCATCTCTTCCTGATGGGGGACAATCGCGACGGCAGCGCCGACAGCCGCGCCCCTACCGAAATGAAGGGCCTTGGCGGCGCCGTCCCTTTCGACGCGATCGCGGGCCGGGCCGAGATCATCACCTTTTCGACCGACGGCACCGCCCAATGGTACAATCCGCTGAGCTGGTTTCAGGCGCTCCGTTCGGGTCGCGCGGGAACCGACCTGCGTCCCGAACGTGACAGTGCTGAAAAATAGGGAAGAACAGCATGGCGCAGCCGAGCAAGAAGACAGCCGATATCCGCGCCGAAGGCCCCGGCCCCACTGAAATCCAGAGTCATCTGGTCCGTACAGAACTTCTCAAGGCCGGCGTCTGGCTGGGCCTTGCGCTGCTGATCGGCATCTGCATCATCCTCGTCCAGCCAATCCTGCTGATCTTTGCAGGCATCGTCATGGCGTCGATGCTCGACGGCGGAACCCGTCTGCTCGGCCGCATCCTTCCCATCGGGCGCGGCTGGCGGCTGGCGATCGTCTGTTTGTCGCTTGTCGCCTTCTTGGTCTGGACGGTCATGTTCGCGGGGTCGCAAATCGCCGATCAGGCCGCGACGCTGCAGCAGGTCATCATGGCCCAGGTCGAACGTATCGCCGCCTGGGCCAGCGAGCATGGCATGGGCAATTTCCAGTTCGATACGAAGACCATCACCGAAAATCTCGCCGGGACGGTCGGGCGGGTAACCGCAGCGGTCGGATCGGTCCTAGGCGGGCTGACCAGCCTCGTCATGGTCGTCGTGCTGGGCATGTTCATCGCGATCGAACCGCGGCTCTATGAACGCGGCTTCGCGTGGATGCTGCCGATGAAGAGCCGCGAAAATTTCTACATCACCACCGCGCGGATGGGTTTCACGCTGCGCCGGCTGATGGCGGGGCGTCTTCTCGGCATGCTCGTCGAAGGCATCGGGACATGGCTCGCCTGCCTCGCCGTCGGGATTCCGATGGCGGCCCTGATGGGGCTGTTGACCGGCCTGCTCGCCTTCATTCCCAATATCGGCGCGATCGTGTCGGGCGTTCTGCTCGTCCTCGTCGGCTTTTCAGCAGGGATGGATACAGGCCTGTACGCCATCGCCATCTATTTTATCGTCCAGACGGTCGACGGTTATCTGATCGTTCCGATGGTTGCCAAGCAGACCGTCGATCTGGCGCCCGCACTGGTTCTGGCCGCGCAGATATTATTCGGTTCGCTGTTGGGACTCATGGGGCTGTTCCTGGCCGACCCGATCGTTGCGATGATCAAGGTCGCGCTGGAGCGCGAGGCCGAGCGCAACGCGGAAACCCGGCCCGGACAAAAGAAAACGGCGGCGGGCTGATCCGCCCGCCGCCGTTTTTGGCATATTGCTGATCGCGCCGATTACGGCTGCGGCGCGCCCGGCGGCGGCCCTGCGGGAGCGCCCGGTGCGCCGCCCTGCATCATCTGCTGCTGCTGCATCATCTGCTGCATCTGACGAACTTCGGCTTCCGAACGGAAATCGAGCAATTCGACGTCGAAATGCAGTGTGCTGCCCGCAGGGATCGGGCCCGCTTCGCGGTTGCCATAACCAAGCTGCGGCGGAATGCTGATCTTGTACTTGCCGCCCTTTTGCATCCGGGTCAGCGCCTCGGAAAAGCCGGGGACGACCTGCGCGACCTGCATCGGCGCCTGTTCATTGGCGTCGAAAACGGTGCCGTCATCGAGCTTGCCTTCATATTTGACCAGCACCACGTCGGCGATCGTCGGGCTGGGGCCGGTGCCGGCCTTCACAACCTCGAACCCGATGCGCGGGGTGCTGTACCAGGCAAAGGCCGCGCCCGCAGCGAGCAGCGCCACAAGGCCGATCCACAGCAGCCACAAACCGCCCTTGCCCACCGGGCGCAATGGAACCGTCGTCACACTCATCGTCGCTGATCCTTCCCCTGCCCCCCAAAAATTTTCTGGCGGGGCGAAAACACGGCAAGCCTATAGGCGGAGCGGCGCAGAACGGTCCAGAGGCAATTGTCGGCGCGCGCACAACGAAAAAGGGCGCCGCGTTGCCGCAGCGCCCTTTTCACGAACTGGATCCCGAACGGATCGACGGGTTCTACTTGATCCCGTCGCGTTCCATCCGCTTGCGCTCCATCTTGCGGGCGCGGCGGACAGCAGCGGCACGCTCGCGCGCGCGCTTTTCGCTGGGCTTCTCGTAATGACGGCGCAGCTTCATTTCGCGATACACACCCTCACGCTGCAGCTTCTTCTTGAGCGCGCGAAGGGCCTGGTCGACATTATTGTCGCGAACGATGATCTGCATACGCCGTGTCGTCTCCTGTTCGTCGGACGCTCCATGGTTCCGGGAAAACCGGTGCATCATGAATCGCCTATATTCGGGCAATAAAAAGAGCGCCGCGATCCAGCGACGTTCCGATGGAGCGCCAACTAGAGAGATTCGCGCTCAAATGCAAGCCCCCGCGCGGTAAGCCGCGCCCGGGCCGCCGCAAAGCCCGGTTCTCCGCTATGGGCCCGCTTCCCCGCTACGGGATTGTGCCGCCCCCGTCCTCTATGGCATAGGTAGCAGGACAAAACCGAAATATGGGAAGAGGACTGCCATGGCGACTCAATTGCAGCGCAACAGCAAATATAGCGAAGCCGAATGGACCGCGCGGCAGGAGCTTGCCGCCTGTTATCGCATTTTTGCGATGATGGGCTGGGACGAGATGATCTTCAACCATATCACGGTGAAGCTGGAGGATCAGGAAGGCGCCTTTCTGATCAATCCCTATGGCATGCATTTCAGCGAAGTTACCGCCTCCAGCCTGATCAAGATCGACATCGACGGCAACAAGCTGGACGAGGACAATCCCTGGCACGTCAACAAGGCGGGCTTCGTCCAGCACAGCCTGTTTCACCGCGTCCTGCCCGATGCGCATGCGATCATCCACACCCATACCACCGCGACGATGGCGGTGTGCGGGCTTGAGGGCGGATTGCAGCCGACGAACTTCTACGCCTGCAACTTCATGGGTCAGCTCGCCTATCATGACTTCGAGGGCATTACGGTGCGCGAGGAAGAAGGCGTGCGGCTGGTCGAGCATCTGGGCGACAAGCGCATCCTGATGCTGCGCAATCATGGCCCCGTGGTGATGGGCAAGTCGCTGTCCGACGCCTTCATCAAATATTGGGCGCTGCAGCGCGCGTGCGAAATCCAGCTCGCGACGATGAGCATGGGCAAGCCGATCCTGATCGGCGACGATGTCGTCAAGGTTCACCAGCGCGACCTTTACATGGCGCAAATCCCCGGGCGCCAGTCGGGCAAGGCCGAATTCGACGCGATGGTGCGCAAGGTCGACAAGATCGACACAAGCTGGCGTGACTAATCCGGTCAGACGGCTAAACCGGCCCGCATGACGCGATTCTCTGTCAACGACCGCCCGGTCGAATATCGCATGGAACCCGAAACGCCCCTGCTGTGGGCGCTGCGCGATGCGTCGAACCTGACCGGAACCAAATATGGCTGCGGCACGGGGGAATGCGGCGCCTGCACCGTCGACATCGACGGTGAGGCGATCCGCAGCTGCATGGTGACGATCGCCGAGTGCGAGGGGCGTTTCGTCACGACGATCGAGGGACTGGCGCGCGACCGCAGCCATCCGGTGCAGCAGGCATGGGTCGCCGAACAGGTCCCGCAATGCGGCTTTTGCCAGTCCGGGATGATCATGGCTGCGGCGGCATTGCTGCGAACGAACAGCAATCCGACCGACGCGGAAGTCGATGCCGCGATGACCAACATCTGCCGCTGCGGAACCTATCCGCGCATTCGCACCGCAATCCAGCTCGCCGGGCGCGTGATGCGCGGCGAGGAGCGGATCGCCGCCGCGCCGCCGCCGGGCATCCGGCCGGCCGACGCCGCACGCGCAGTGCCCGCGCTACGCCCTGCGCCCGAAAACTGACCATCGCCGTTCATCTAGCTGAACCGCAGGCAACGGCACGGTCAGCCATCAATCATCTTGCGAGGCGTAAGAATCACTTCATCATCCCGGCTGGTGCCTTCAGCAATCGGGACATGGGTTGGAGAATGGCAAGATGAAGAAGATGTTCGGAGGGTTGCTGATCGCTGCAACGATCCTGACCCCCATTGCCCCGGCGGCCGCACAGGCATCGGGCGAACGGGTCCAGATTGCGCAGCGCGGCGACCGCGGAGATCGCAGCGACCGTGGACCGCGCGGTCCCGAAGTGCGTAGCGGCGGCAATTGGGGCGGTCAGGCCCGGCCCGATCGCCCGCAAGTCCAGCAGCCGCAAGGCGAACGCCGGCAACGCAGCGAAGTGCGCCAGCAGCAACGGCAACAGCGCGGCAATGACCAGCAACGGCAGGTCCAGCGACAGC
This sequence comes from Sphingopyxis selenitireducens, assembly GCF_051550705.1. Taxonomy (NCBI): domain Bacteria; kingdom Pseudomonadati; phylum Pseudomonadota; class Alphaproteobacteria; order Sphingomonadales; family Sphingopyxidaceae; genus Sphingopyxis; species Sphingopyxis selenitireducens. The sequence continues at coordinate 338,677 of NZ_JBPULG010000003.1, read as the reverse complement.
AATGGCAACAGCAGCGCGGTAACGATCAGCAACGGCAGGCCCAGCGCCAGCAGTGGCAACAGCAGCGGGGTAACGATCAGCAACGGCAGGCCCAGCGCCAGCAGTGGCAACAGCAGCGGGGTAACGATCAGCAACGGCAGGCCCAGCGCCAGCAGTGGCAGCAACGTCAGGCGGAACAGCGCCAGCGCGGCACCTATGATCGCAACCGCGACGGCCGGACGGATCGCCAATGGGACCGCAACCGCGACGGTCGGGTCGATCGCCAGTGGGACCGGAATCGCAATGGTCAGGTCGATCGCCGGTACGACCGCAACCGGAACGGCGACCTCGACCGCCGCTGGGACCGCAACAACGACAACCGTGTAGACCGGCGCTATGACCGCAATCGCGACCGCTATGTCGATCGGCGCTATCGCGACAACGACCGGGGAAGCCGCTGGAACCGTTCGTGGCGCGACGATCGCCGCTATGACTGGCGCAGCTATCGCGACCGGAACCGCAGCTATTACCGCATGCCGCGCTATTATAACCCGTATCGCGGCTATAATTACACGCGGTTTAGCATCGGCTTCACGCTCGGCTCGCTCTTTTACAGCCAGCGCTATTGGATCAACGATCCGGGCTATTACCGCCTGCCGCCCGCTTATGGGGGCTATCGCTGGGTCCGCTATTATGACGACGCGCTTTTGGTCGATACCTATTCGGGCGAGGTGGTCGACGTCATCCACGACTTCTTCTGGTAATATCCTTTCGGTTACCCGAAGACAAACTGAGGGGTCGGTTCGCCGGCCCCTCTTTTTATTTGCCGGAACGATGAGCGACAATTGAAATGCGGCTGTAGGGACAAAACGGATATCATTCCGTTTCGCCTGGCAACTTGTTATGATGCCCCATGCCTGCCGTCCGCCTTTTGCCGCCAACCCGGTTTTTCGACCGCGCCCAATGGTCCGCGATCACCACCGCATCGCGCTGGCGCGGCATCTGGCTGGTCGCGCATGCGTGGATCGTCAGCATCGCGCTGGTCGGCCTTGCCGCCTGGTCGCAGAACCCCGTCGCGTGGCTGCTCGCGGTGATTTTCGTCGGCGGGCGCCAGCTTGGCCTCGCCATATTGATGCATGACGCGGCGCATGGCGCGCTGCATCCGAACCGGAAAATCAACAATTTCCTGGGTCAATGGCTGACGGGCGCGGCGGTGGGATCCGACCTCATCGCCTATCGCACCTATCATCTGCAGCATCACAAATTCACCCAGCAGCCCGAAGACCCCGATCTGTCGCTGTCAAAGCCTTTCCCCACCTCGCGCGCCAGCCTGTGGCGCAAGCTGCTTCGCGACATGACGGGTCAAACCTTCTTCAAACAGCGCGCGGCGCAGTTCGGATATGCGCTGGTCGGCCTGAAAGCGATGCTGCGCGGCGAACAGCCGGAAAAAGGCGGCGCGAGTACCAAGGCGGGTACGCCGTTCAACAAGCGGTCCGACGACACCACGGCCGCCCCGACGGTCGATGTGGCGGGCGCTATGGCGGGCGCCCGCGCGGTCGGCCGTTTCCTTGTCGTTCAGGCGATCTTGCTCGCGGCCTCGCTCGCGCTTTATGGCTGGACGCCTTGGTTGCTATGGATGGCCGGGTTGGCGACGAGCTTTCAGCTTTACCTGCGCGTCCGCAATATCGCCGAACATGCGTGCACGACGACGGGGAGCGACGATCCCTTCACCCATGCGCGCACCACCCGCGCAGGCTGGCTGGCGCGGGCGACGGTCGCGCCCTATTGGGTCAATTATCACTCCGAACACCATCTGTTCATGGGCGTCCCCTGCTATCGACTGCCAGAAGTCCATGCCGCGCTCGGCCGCGCAGGGCGGCACGAGGCGATGACGATCGCACCAAACTATGCTGCGGTGCTGCGGCAGGTGACCGCCAAGGGGTGAGCCCTATTGCTGAACGAAGCGCTGTCCGGCACGGTCCTTGACCGTCTTTACAGGGTCAAAGATCAACCCGTTCATCGCGATATAGACCCCGGGCGGCAGCGTCTGCACCGCCGCGAGCGCGAAACCGACGTTGAATTCAGCATCGCTCGCGCGGACCGATGCGGGCTGCATTGCCCCCGTCATCACGATAGTTTTGCCCGAAATGTCCGCCAGCACGCGGCCGGTGACCGGCATCGTGTCGGTGCCGTGCGTCACGAGGATGCGCGTCGCTTCGCTCGCGGCGACGGCGCTGCGGATCGCCTCACGGTCGGCGTCGTCGAGCTCAAGGCTGTCCTTGCGCATCAACTGGGTGACGCGGTGCGGCACATGGACATTATTTTCGCGCAGCATGTCCGGGATCGCCGCAGGACCGATCTGGAATTCGGAAAGCGCGTCGAAATAGACTTTGTCGATCGTCCCGCCGGTGGTGAAGATTTCGATCATATCGGTCATCAGGCGCACTCGTCCTGGATCGGCAGCGCCGGCGTGCCGTCGGGCGCGTCGAAGGGCCGTTTGAAAGTGAAAGCATCGGCCGTCGGGCCGTTCGCCGCGAGCAGCGCAATCCGTGCCATGCCCTCGGCGACCGTCGGGCGATGGCCCGCGGGCACCCACCACAGCGCCTGATACACGGCCATATGGTCGAACCACTCCTTGCGCCGCTTCATGATCGTCAGATGATCGGGCGTGCGATAAACATAGGCAGCGAGCGCATCGATATCGCGCCAGACCGACATATTGGCGATCATGTGCGGATCGTCGGTCACCGGCACATCGGTCGCATTATTGCCGTCGCCCGTGAGCCGCCAGATGAACCCGTCGGCGGCTTCGGCGGCGGCGTTCACATGGTCGAGCGCATCCATGAAATCGCGGTTGGCGACATGATCCGGCGGCAGGCGAAAGCGTCCGATGTTGATTTGCACCAGTTCATATGTCGCCATATCTCGTTCCCTCAGGCCAAAGCCTCGGCAATCAGCCGCCGCGTGTTGTCGATCCCGAACAAGGCGATGAAGCTGCCCATACGCGGCCCCGCGCTCGATCCGAGCAGGGTTTCGTACAGCGCCTTGAACCAGTCGCGCAGATTTTCGAACCCATAGGCCTCGTTCTTGCCAATCTCGTACACGATGTTCTGGATATCGTCGGCACCCGCATCGGCGGGAAGCGCCGCGAGCTTGTTGTCGAGTTCCTTGAGCGCGGCGCCCTCGCCGCCCTGCGGCTTGCGGCGTTGCAAGGTCGGCGCGACATAGTCGCGGTTATACGCCATCGCATTGTCGATCAGGCCATCGAGTTCGGGATAGGTCGCCGCATCGGCGCCCTCAACATATTGGCCGAGGTAGCGCCAGATCTGATCCTTCGACGCATCGGCGCCCATCACCCCGACGAGGTTCAGCAGCAGGCCGAAGGTCACCGGCAGTTCCTTCGTCGGAACCGGCTCTCCACGCGCGACATGGACATGATGCACCGGGTTGCCGAGCTTTTTGTCGCCGTCCTGCGCGGCATAATTACCGCGCATCTGAAGATATTCGTCGACCGCCTTCGGGATCACGCCGATGTGAAGCTGCTTCGCCGCTTTGGGCTCACGATAGGCGAAGAAGGCGAGACTTTCCTCGCTGCCATAGTCGAGCCACTGTTCGAGGCTGAGGCCATTGCCCTTTGACTTCGAAATCTTCTCGCCCTTTTCGTCGAGGAACATTTCGTAGATCAGCCCCTCGGGCTTACGGCCGCCGAGCGCCTTGGCGATCTTGCCCGACTGGACGCCGCTGTCGGTCAAATCCTTGCCATACATTTCATAGTCGACGCCCAATGCGACCCAGCGCATCGCCCAGTCGACTTTCCACTGCAGCTTCGCACCGCCGCCGAGGATCGAATGGGTGATCGTTTCGCCCTCATCCTCGAACGACACGAGGCCCGCGTCGGCGTCGACGACGGTGATCGGCACCTGCAGCACGATCCCCGACGTGGGGCTGACTGGCAGGATCGGCGAATAGGTCGCGGCGCGCTCGGCGCGCAGCGTGGGCAGCATGATGTCGAGGATATCCTGATTGTGGCGCAGGACGTTCCTCAGCGCATCGTCGAACGCGCCCGACCTGTAGCGTTCGGTCGAGCTGACAAATTCATAGTCGAAGCCAAAACGGTCGAGAAACTCGCGCAGCATCGCATTGTTATGGTGCGCGAAACTTTCAAACTTGCCGAACGGATCGGGAATGGCGGTCAGCGGCTTGCCGAGATGTTCGCGCAGCATGTCGCCGTTCGGGACATTGTCGGGAACCTTGCGCAGCCCGTCCATATCGTCGCTGAACGCGACGAGGCGCGTCGGCGCAGCCACTCCAGATTCATTGGCCGTGATCGCCTCATAGGCGCGGCGGACCATCGTCGTGCGCAGCACTTCGTTGAAAGTACCGATATGTGGCAGCCCCGACGGGCCATAACCGGTTTCGAAAATCACGGCCTCGCCGCCGGCCTTGCCGTCGGGATAGCGTTTCAGCACCTTGCGCGCTTCCTCGAACGGCCAGGCCTTGGAGGTTTGCGCGGCAGCGCGCAGGGCGGGATCAAGATGCATATCAGTCATGAAAGCGCCCATAGCGGCAAGAAAGCAGGATGGAAAGAAGGGCGGAAATCTGCGCAACTTCATTCGCAATTCGCCTCGCGACGCCGAAAGGCATCGGTCGGCAACGGGAGCAGAATGAAACATAAAGCGGCAATGTAGGAAAGGCCGCATTCTTCCAGCAATTGGGGCCCGAGGCGCTTAGGGTTTCAGTGCATTGCCTTTCAGGAGGCGGCCGGGAATGGCGGGGCGATCCGGCGCCGCCAATGTCACCGTGTCGCCGTCGATCGACAGGCTGGCACAATCCTGATCGCGAAATTCCAGCCGCTGCTCGGCAACGCAAAGCTTGCCGTCGGTCTGCACCACCCATTTGATCGCCGTCGGCGCCCCGTCGCGCCATTTGGCCGAGCCGGAACCATCGTTCAGAAAATAGACGACGCTGTCGGTTTCGGCATCCCGGTCGGCGGCCTTCAGCAACAGGCTGTTGCCGATCAATTCATCGGCCGTCTTTCGGGTCGCAGCCTCCGCCGTGGGCGAGAGGTGGCGTGCATCCCCTTTCAGGAACCGGGCATGGAGGGGGCCGATCCTGTCGTCGCGCAAGGTCACAAGATCGCCGGCGATCGAAATGGCGGCGCAGAAACTTCCCTTCCACTGACCTTCGCTCAGGCACAGTTGATCATCCTTTCCACGGATCGACCATTTTTCATCGGCCTGAAGCACCCAATGATCGAAATCGGGCTGTTCATTATGCGCCCGCCGGGCTTTTCCGGCGGGCATGAAATAATGCGCCCGATATTCCCGGCCGCCGCCCTCTGGAATGAAGACGATCGTATTCCCCACCAGCGCGTCGATTGCCGCTCTCCCGGAAAGCCTTTCCCCCGAAAGCCCCGCCGGGGCGAGCGTCCACGCATCGCCTTCCAGTACCCTGCCGGTCCAGACCGGCCCGCTCGCTGGGGCCAGCGTCGCGCGGGCGCCGTCGACCGAGAGAATTCCGCAATCTCCATCCGATAACGGGCGCCCGGCATCCGTAATACAGAATGTCCCGTCCGAAACATTGGCCCATCGAACAGGGCGCGGCTCACTCGCACCATCCGGCCCGCGCGTCGCCATCAGGCCGGTGCCGTCGAGCCGGAGAAAGGCGGCCGCCTCTTCGCCGGGCCGGGAGGGTTTGGCGTAGACGAGCGTATTGCCAACCAGCGCGCGCGCCGCCTGATGGGGGACATTCGGACGCGGTGCCTCTTCGGCATGCGCAGCCACACTTCCGGTGTGCGCAAGGCCCAGCATCGTCGCCGCGATCGCCCATGTCCTGATTTGCATAGTCTCTATCCACTGATTTAAATACGGGATTTCCCCATATAATGACTTCATCCGTCGGAAATATAGTCCGAATCCGTCCAGGCATCGATCGACGTGACGACGAGAAGAGCATCATGGTTACCCGAAATTTACCATGCTGTGCCTAAGATCACCGCATGATGACCAACCGCACCCCGCAGCCCCGTGGCCACAAGCGCACCGCCGTCTCGATCGACATCACCGTCAACGGCGTGCTCAACCATGTCGATGGCCGGATCACCGACCTGTCGGAGGGCGGCGCGCGGGTCGACGGCGTCAGCCTGCCCGCACGATCGCGCTGCGAAATCCATTATGGCGGCGCGGTCGTTTACGCCGTCGTCATGTGGTCCGAGTTCGACCGCATGGGGGTGCGTTTTCCCTATGAACTGACGCACGGCCCGCTGTTCAATGCCCTCGAACGCGCGCGCGGCGCGGCGATGATCGACCCGGCGCGGATTTTCCTGAGCAATCGGCCGGCGAGCTTTGGACGTCGCGGGTTGAACTGACCCCCACCGACGAATTATGGGACGAGCGCGGGTTGCCGCGTTCGCGCTTTGTCCCTAGTTTGGCGCGGTGCCCCCCATCGCTCTCCCTCCCCTGCCCGCGATCCATGCGAGTCACGTCGGCATCTGGATCGCCAGCGCCGATGGCCGTGTGCAGCGCGTCGGGCGCGGCGAGGCGATCGCCGCGGTCGCGGCGACCCCGCATCTGCTGCTCGGCGCGACGCTGGCCGGCGACCGGCTGGGCTATCCCGAATTGTCGGGACTCGACCTGCTCGAGTTGTTCGCTTTCCTTTACCCGGCGCGCTTCGCCGTGCCGACCCCGGCGGGAATCGCCGCAGCAATCGGCCTGGAGCCACCCAAAGCCGAGGAGGATATCGCCGCCTTTCTGCCGCAGGCCGCCGCTGCGATGCTCGCGAGCCTGGCCGACCCCGACTGGCCCGAGCGCGAGGGCGCCTGGCACGGGCTTCAAGCGCTCGGTCGCCAGCGCTGGCCATGGGCATCACTGGTCCAGCCGCGCCTCGCCCCGCCCGATCAGGCCGACCGCTGGTTGTTCGCGCGCCTGCCCGAATGGGAGGAAGGCGCGCCGCGCCTGCCGCCTCGTCAAGTGACGGTCAACGTCGACGACGTCACCGCGCGGCTCGACCGGCTGACCGGCGAAGGCGCCGAACGGCGGCCGGGACAGCAGGATTATGCCCGCGTCGTCACCGCCATCTTCGAACCGCGCGAGCGCAAGGACGCGCCGCAGATGCTGGTCGCCGAGGCGGGAACCGGGATCGGCAAGACCTTGGGCTATCTCGCCCCCGCGAAACAATGGATCGACCAGTCGGCGGGCAGCATCTGCATTTCGACCTTCACCAAGGCGCTGCAACGCCAGCTGTCGCGCGAAACCGAGAAGCTCTATCCCGACGCTGCGACCCACCGCGAGAAGGTGGTGGTGCGCAAGGGCCGCGAAAATTACCTCTGCCTGCTCAACCTCGAGGATGCATTGCAGGGCGGCTTTTCGGGCCGCGCCGCGATCCTTGCGCAACTGGTCGCGCGCTGGGCAACCTATAGCCGCGACGGCGACATGATCGGCGGCGACCTGCCCGGCTGGCTCCCCGCGCTCTTCCGCCGCAACGGCACCACCGCGCTGACCGACCGGCGCGGCGAGTGCATCTATGCCGGCTGCCCGCATTTTCGGAAATGCTTCATCGAACGCTCGGCGCGTGCCGCGACGCAGGCCGAGATCGTCATCGCCAACCATGCGCTGACCATGGTGCAAGCGGCGCGCCCGCGCGACGGTGGCGCCCCCGCGACGCGGCTGATCTTCGACGAAGGCCATCATCTGTGGGACGCCGCCGATTCGATGTTCGCCGCCGCGCTGACGGGGCAGGAAGCGGTCGAAATCCGCCGCTGGGTGTTGGGCCCCGAGGGCAAGTCGCGCGGGCGACGGCGCGGGCTCGCGGCACGCCTCGCCGACCTCGCAAGCTATGATGAGGCGGGCGACCGCGCGATTCAGGCGGCCATCGCTGCCGCCGCCGAACTGCCCGGCGACGGCTGGCTCGGCCGGCTGACCGAAAATGATCCGTGGGGTGCGGTCGAGCGACTGCTCGCCGCCGTGCGCGCGATGACCTTCGCCCGCGCGGTCGAAACGAAAACCGCCGACAGCGGCTATGGCCTTGAAACCGAACTCGCAGACCCTGATGCCGGACTGGTGGATGCCGCTGCGAAGGCAAGCGACGCGCTCGACGCGCTGCTTCGCCCGCTGCTGGCGCTTGGCAAGCGGCTCGAGGCGCTGATCGACGATCCGCCCGACTGGCTCGACGGACAGGCCCGCGCGCGCATCGACGGCGCACGCCACAGCCTGAATACCCGTATCGACACGCTGGGCGGCTGGCTGTCGCTGCTCGGGCGTGTCGGCGGCCCCGCCAACCCCGATTTCGTCGACTGGCTAGCGGTCGATCGATACGACGGGCGCGAGTTCGACTGTGGGCTCCACCGCCACTGGCTCGACCCCGCGCGCCCGATCGCCGAGGCGGTCTATCGCCCCGCGCAAGGCGTGCTTGTTACCTCCGCAACGCTTCGCAACGGTGGCCACGGCCATGGCGGCTGGGCCGACGCCGATATCCGCACCGGGGCGCGCCACCTCGACGGCAGCGTCCGGCATTTCGCGGTCCCGAGCCCATTCGACTATGCCCGCCAGTCGGAGGTGCTGATCGTCACCGATATTGCGCGCGGCGACCTGCCAGCGCTCGCGGGCGCGTACAGCCGGTTGATCGAGGCGTCGGGCGGCGGCGCGCTGGGATTGTTCAGCGCGATCCGGCGGCTGCGCATCGTCCACGCGCGCGTCGCCGACCGGCTCGCGCGCGCCGGGCTGCCGCTTTATGCCCAGCATGTCGATCCGCTCGACACCGGGACGCTCGTCGATATTTTCCGTGCCGATCCGCATGCCTCGCTACTCGGCACCGATGCGCTGCGCGACGGGGTCGATGTGCCGGGCGAATCGCTACGGCTGGTGGTGATGGAGGGCGTGCCCTGGCCGCGCCCGACGATCCTCCACGCGGCGCGACGCGCGGCACAGGGCGGCAGCGCCTATGACGATATGGTCATTCGCGGCCGCATCGGTCAGGCGTTCGGCCGCCTGATCCGCCGCGCCGACGATTTCGGGCAGTTCGTGATGCTGTCATCCTCTTTCCCGTCGCGATTGCTCAGCGCCTTTCCCGAAGGCACACCGATCCGGCGCCTGCCACTCGACGAAGTCGTGAACCATGTCGCGGCGGCCAATGTCGAGCGGAGAAAAAGCGCCTTTGCTGCCTTTTCACCGTCATGAGTTTGCGGCACAAGGCAGCCCAACCAAGGGAATGGCGCCGCGGCGCGGGGAGAGATTTTGAAGAGTTTGACGATATTGCGCCACGCCAAATCGGGCTGGGACGCCGCCGTAGAGCGCGATTTCGACCGCCCGATCAATGCACGCGGCCAACGCGGCGCCGAACTGATCGGCCAATGGCTGAAACGACAGAAATTGCCGGTCGATCAGATTCTTGCCTCACCTGCGGTGCGCGTGACCCAGACGCTCGACATCTTCCAGCCCGCCGCCGGCCTCGACCATCTCGAACCGCATTGGGACCGGCGCATCTATCTCGCGTCGGCGGCGACATTGATCGACGTCATTCGCGAAGGCGGCCGCGATGCGACCCACCTGCTGATCTCGGGGCATAATCCGGGGCTTGAGGATCTGATCCTGATGCTCGTCCCCGAATCGCCAGACGACGAACTGCGCGCCAAGGTGGATCAGAAGCTGCCGACATCGGCGCTGGCACGGCTCGAGTTCGATATCGACGACTGGCATGCACTCGACGCCGGAATGGCGCGCTTCACCCAGTTCATCCGGCCGCGCGACCTCGACCCGGCCCTGTCGCCGGCAATCGACTGAACGTGATCGCATTGCTTTAAATCGTCATTGCGAGCGAAGCGAAGCAATCTCCAACCATCAGCCTTGTGCAAAATCGACAGCGGGAGATTGCCGCCTCGCTACCCTGCTCGCAATGACGATGAGAATAGCTGACTAAGCGCTCAGCGCGGCCGCGAGGCGACGGCGGAGCGCGATCAGCGCCTCGACCGGAACCCCCGAAACACTTTGCACCGGGGCGGCGCTCTCCGCCGGCGGCGAGCGCGTGGCGGCAGCGTCAGGCGCCGCAGCGGGCTCGACGGCGCCCGTATCCGACAACGCCTTGCGCGCGCCTTCGACGGTGAAACCCTGTACATGAAGCAAATGATAGATGCGTTCGGCGAGCGCGACATCTTCCGCACGGTAATAGCGGCGGCGCCCCGAGCGCTGGAGGGGCTTCAACTGCGGAAAACGGGTTTCCCAATAGCGGAGCACATGCGTCGGCACGCCGATGCGCGTCGCAAGTTCGCCGATCGCCAACATCGCGCCGACGGCCTTGCCGCTGTCACTGGGGCCGCCATTGCCCGAATCGTCGACGTCAGACATGGCGGCATCCCATATTAATTACCCGCGACGCGGGCGCGCATCGTCTGGCTGGCGCGAAAGGTCATGACCCGTCGCGGCAGGATCGGCACTTCGATGCCCGTCTTGGGATTGCGGCCGACGCGCTCCGCCTTGTCGCGCAGGACGAAGGTGCCAAAGCCCGAAATCTTCACATTCTGCCCGTCGGCAAGCGCGTCGGACATATGGTTCAAAATCGATTCGACGATATGCGCCGACTCGTTGCGCGACAGACCAATTTGCTGGTTGATGCGCGCCGCGATATCGGCCCGGGTGAGTGTCCCTGCTGCCATCATCTTCCCTTCCCCCTACTGAAGCGAATGCATATTCGGGATCAGGAAGGCCCCCACCTTCGCGAGTCCCGAAGCACCTTGTAACAAAAGCGAATAAATCCGCCAAACTGAAATGGATGGACGGAAGAGTTGATGCGACAAGATCATCCAGCGGCGCAAAGCCGCTGGCGCCGGCTGCTGGCCTAGACCCGCAGAACCGCAGCGCCCCAGGTAAAGCCGCCGCCCATTGCCTCCAGCACCACCAGATCGCCGCGCTTGATGCGCCCGTCGCGCACCGCAAGGTCGAGCGCCAGCGGCACCGACGCCGCGGACGTATTGGCATGCTGATCGACGGTCATCACGACGCGCGCGGGGTCGAGCCCCAGCTTTTTTGCGGTCGCGTCGATGATTCGGCGGTTCGCCTGATGCGGCACGACCCAGTCGACATCGCTCGGCGAAAGGTCGGTGTCTTCGAGCACTTCGCCCAGCACCGAGGCAAGATTGGTGACGGCGTGACGGAAGACTTCGCGCCCGTGCATGCGGACATGGCCGACGGTGCCGGTGGTCGACGGTCCGCCATCGACATAGAGCATGCCCGAATGCCGGCCATCGGCGTGCAGCCGCGTCGCAAGAATGCCCTGATCGTCGTCGACATCCTTGGCCGACAGCACTACGGCGCCCGCGCCGTCGCCAAAGAGAACGCAGGTCGTGCGATCTTCCCAATCGAGGATGCGGCTGAAGGTTTCCGAACCGATCACCAGCGCATGGTTCGCGGCGCCCGTGCGCAGCATCGAATCGGCGACCGACACGGCATAGAGAAAGCCCGAACAGACCGCCGCGACGTCGAACGCGATGCAATCGGGCGCGCCGATCAGCGCCTGCACCTTGGTCGCGCTGGCGGGAAATGTGTTGTCGGGGGTCGCGGTCGCGACGATGATCAGGCCGATATCCGACGGTTGAAGGCCGGCAGCGGCCAGCGCCTGCTGCGCGGCTGCGGCGCCGAGCGTCGCGGTCGTCTCATCGGGTTCGGCAATATAGCGGAAACGGATGCCGGTGCGTTCGACGATCCATTCGTCGCTGGTGTCGACGCGTGTCGCTAGTTCGGCGTTCGATACGCGGGTGCGGGGCAATGCCGACCCGGTCCCGGCCAATATGGCGCGGCGGGTCATGCTGCGTCGCCGCTGCGGAAATTAGCCAGATCCTGCGTCACCTGCCGCGTAATGTCCTTTTCGATCAGCTCGGCGCACAGGTGGACGCAATTGGCGACCCCCTTGGCATCCGCGCTGCCATGGCTTTTCAATACGACGCCGTTCAGTCCGAGGAAGACGGCGCCATTGTGATTGTTGGGATCGAGATGGTGGCGCAGCAACTCGGTCGCCGGGCGCGAGATCAGGAAACCGATCTTCGAACGGGTCGAGCTGGTGAAAGCGCGGCGCAACAGGTCGGTCACGAAGCGCGCGGTTCCCTCGATCGTCTTCAGCGCGATATTGCCCGAGAAACCGTCGTGAACGATCACGTCGACATCGCCGCGCGACAATTTGTCGCCCTCGATAAAGCCGGTGAACTCCATCGGCAGACCCTTTGCAGCGCGCAGCATCGCCGCGGCGTCGCGAATCTCGTCGGTGCCCTTAAGCTCCTCCGTACCGATGTTGAGCAGCGCCACGCGCGGGCGCTCGAGGCCCATGGCGGTGCGCGCATAAGCCGCGCCCATGACCGCGAATTGCGTGAGGTTGTTGGCGTCGCAGTCGGTGTTGGCGCCAAGATCGAGCATCACGACGTCATTGTCGCCCAGCGAGGGCAGCAGCGCCGCGAGCGCCGGGCGGTCGATCCCCGGCATGGTACGCAGCGCGAGCTTGGCCATCGCCATCAACGCGCCGGTATTTCCCGCAGACACAGCTCCGCCGGCATCGCCGCGTTTTACCGCGTCGATCGCCAGCCCCATCGAGGTGCTCTTCGCCTTGCGAAGCGCCTGACTGGGCTTGTCTTCGCCGGTGACGACACCATCGGTGTGGATGATGTCGGTCGCCGCGCGGAGATTCGGGTGATTTTCGAGAGCCGCCTTGATCCGCACCTCGTCGCCGACGAGGAGGAAGCGGAGGCCGTCATGCTTGTGGCGTGCCATCGCCGCGCCTGCGCACATCACGCGCACGCCGACGTCACCGCCCATCGCATCGATTGCGATTCGCGGTGTCAGGCTCATGATGACGCCCTCCGGCTAATGGTTACGCGCCGACCGACACCACTTCGCGGCCATTATAATGGCCACAGGCATTGCACAGATTGTGCGGGCGCTTCAGCTCACCGCAATTCGGGCATTCCTGAAAGGCTTCAACCTTCAGGCTGTCGTGGCTACGACGCATGCCACGCTTCGAGGGCGAGGTTTTTCGCTTGGGGACGGCCATGATATTTCCTGCATTCTTAAATGTTTACACGAATCGGCAAACCCGGATTTGTCATTCTCGTTACCGGGAATAACTGGCCCGCCCGCCGTGCCGAAGCCCGTTCCTGTCTGGATATGACAAGAAAAATCTTCCGCCGGAGGGTGCCTCAACGCCTGATGGTGTCGGGTGCCGGATCGGGCGGGGCTATAGCGTTTTTGCCCGCAAAGGCAAGCCCCGGATCGCGTTTGGAGCGATGATGTTGCGGACGGACGCGCTTGCCCTTCCCTTATGGGAATGCCACATCTCTCGCCTCGCCGGACTGCAGGGGCGCACCGGCCGATCCATTGGGGGATAACTATGATCTTGTTGCCTGTCAGCCTGACGATCGCCGCCGGAGCGGCGCTGCTCAACCTTTGGCTCTCGGTCCGCGTCGGACGGGTGCGGACGAAGGAAAAGATTTTCGTCGGCGACGGCGGCAATGAACTGGTGACGCGGCGCATGCGCGCGCACAGCAATTATGTCGAAAACACCGCTTTCGTGCTGATCCTGCTCGCACTTGTCGAGTTGGGTCTGGGGTCCTCGACCTGGCTGTGGGGCGCCGGCGCGCTCTATCTGATCGGCCGCATCCTGCATGCGATGGGCATGGACGGCATGATGTGGGCCCGGCTGGTCGGCACGATCATCACCATGCTGACCCAGATCGGCCTTGCCGCCACGGCGCTGATTACAGTGTATCAAAGCCCGGCGAGCATCACCGGCGCCAGCGTCACCGAGACGGTCGTTCTGGAACAGAAGTAAACGCATCCCCCCTCCCGGCGGCGGGAGGGGAATTAACCCGCCGTCCCCAGCACCATATCGCCGACAAAGGGATTGCTGCGCCGTTCGTGCGCGAAACTGCTGTGCGCGCCATGCCCGGGCAGAAAGGTCGTGTCGCCGCCGAGCGGCCATAATTTCTGCGTGATCGAATCGAGCAATTGCTGATGATTGCCGCGCGGAAAGTCGGTGCGGCCGATCGATCCCTGAAAAATGACATCGCCGACGATCGCGAGCTTCGACGGCGCGTGATGGAACACGACGTGCCCCGGCGTATGCCCCGGGCAATGGATGACGTCGATGGTGAGATTGCCGACGGTCACCGTGTCGCCATCGACCAGCCAGCGGTCGGGCTCGAACGATTCGCCCACCATCCCGAAGCGGTCGCCATCCTCGGCAAATTGCTCGATCCAGAAACGGTCGTCCTCGTGCGGCCCTTCGATCGGCACGCCGAGCTCTTTCGCGAGCATCCCTGCCTGTCCGCAATGATCCATATGGCCATGAGTGACGAGGATTTTCTCGACCTCCACCCCGGTCTGCCTGACCGCCTCCTTCAGCTTGTCGAGGTCGCCGCCGGGATCGACGAAAGCTGCCTTGTTGGTTTCGGTACACCACAGGAGGGTGCAATTCTGTTGAAAGGCGGTGACGGGCACGATCGCGGCGCGCAGCGGAGGATTGGGAGCGTTCATGCCGGATGATGTGGGCAAAGCCACGGGATTTGGCAAGCCCGGGCGCCTCAGCGCAGCGTCATCATGTCACCGGCAACATTCACCGCGTCGAGTTTCGAGAGAAAGCTCTGCCCCAGCAGCGAGACGCCCATGTCGGCGTCGATCACCGCCGCCTGCACCCCGCGCACCTCGAGCCCGTCGATCGCGACGCTGTCCAGCATGACGACCCGCATCGGCACTTCACCGCCCGCGGTGCGCGCGGTTCCGGCGACCGGCAGAGCGTCGACGTCGATCCCGATTGCCTCCGCATCGCGGCGGGTCAGCGCGACGATCGACGCCCCGGTATCGACCATCATCTTGACGCTCGCGCCATCGACGCGCGTATCGACATAGAAATGCGAATCGCCCGAGCGGCCCAGACGCACTTCGCCTGCCCCGGTTTTTCGGGCCGACGTGGATGACCAGCCGTTTCCGCCGCGCTGGCTCCAGCCGCCGTCGTCGACGGATTTCACGGCCGATTGTGCGATGTCGCCACTGGTCGTCCGGCTGGCACAGCGCGCCATGCCGACCGATACCGCCGCGATCATCGCGGCCATAACAAGGATACGCCCCAACATGGGACTTGTTATCCCGGATTATCGTTGGAGATTGGTAAAGATATCCGGCCGTCCACCCACCACCGCAAGGTCGCCCTCGCCTTAGTCGATGAACGCCCGCCAGGTCGGCGTGTCGCCGCGAATGCTATAGGCAATCCGGGCGCAGGCATAGGGACGCCCCGGCCGATTGTCGGCCTCCCGCGCGGTCGTCGGCCATAATGAGTCGCCCTTTCCGCCCGCCGACCAGCACACCAGAGACTCGGCCTCTTTCCCGTCCTCGATCGCCGCGCGTTCATCGGCGCTCAGCGATGCCGGTGCATGCCAACCCAAAACGGCACGATGCGTAAAACCTTTTGAAAACAAAGCGGGAAGAAAAGGACTGGCCCGGTCGCGCAACAAGGCGCCAACCCGCTCACGCCCGGCAGCGGTCAGCCACTGCCCGCCGAGCAACGGCGCCCACTGCGCCTCGTCGCGCGAACGGAGGGCGTCCGCCAGCTCGTCGGCCGCGGCTTCGAAACGCGGCACCCATGCGGAATCAGCGGCAAGCGGCGCAAGGATGGACGGCGGCGATGCGGCTTCAGGCTCGACCGGCAACAGCGACGCCGGTGTCCCGGCCTCTGCCCCGGCCGTCGGCTCGACAGGTTCGAGGGCCGCAGCTGGCGGTATCACGAGGGCGGCGGCTAGCGCCGACGATATCAGGAAAGCGCGCATGACGGTTTATTATCAGCAATGGCTGCACCTGTCATGAACCGGTGGCAGCAAGCCCTTCGCGCATCCATCCCGGCGCGCGCGCCGCATCGATATTTTCGACCCGGCGATGCTCGACCGACCAGCCGAGTTCGGGATAGGCAACGACCTGTCGCTTTTCGTCGGCTTCGGCGAGCGGCACGACGACCAGCCGCCGGTTGACCTTTTGCCGCCAGTTCATCCGCGCGGTATTTTCCTGACCGACATAACAGCCCTTGGAAAAGCTGACGCCGTTCAATTCCACCGCATTGCATTCGAGCCACAAGGTTGTCCCGTCGCCAAGTTCCGCGCGGCCTTCGGTGACGCCGAGCGCGAGCCGGTGCGCGCGCCATGCGGCATCGGCGCCCTCGCCTTCATCGGCCGGTGCCAGCCAGCGCTGGCCGAGGCCGGGCAGGCGCGGATCGACGACGCCGAGATCGCCCCCCGGCGCCCAATGGACGGCCAGATCGGGCTCGCGTTCGATGGAGATAGCGCGGCGCAGGCGATAGAGTTTCAGCCGCTTGGCGAGGTCGTCCGCCGCGTCCTTCTCACAGTCGATCAAGATATCGTCGCCGTCGCCCCAGATCAGGAAATCGAACAGCGCCTTGCCCTGCGCGCTGAGCAATGCCGCCCAGACGGGCAGATTGCCCGATACGTCATTGGTCACCAGCCCCTGCAGGAAACCGCGGGCATCCTCGCCCGACAGACGAATGAGCGCGCGATCGTTGAGGGTGGTATTGGTCATGGCGATAATCTAGGGACGCGGCAGCCAAAACCAAGCGCCCATTTTACCCGCGAGAGCCATATGACCGACCGCATCACCATCCGCCGCCCCGACGACTGGCACGTCCACCTGCGCGACGGGGCGATGCTCGATCATGTCGTGCCCTATACCGCGCACCAGTTCGCGCGGGCGATCGTGATGCCGAACCTGTCGCCGCCGGTGACGACGGCCGCCGAGGGGATCGCCTATCGCGACCGCATTCGCGCCGCGGTTCCGGCCGGGGTCGACTTCACCCCGCTGATCGTCGCCTATCTGACCGACAACAGCGATCCCGGCACGATGGCACGCGGCCATGCCGAAGGGGTGTTCACCGCCGCCAAGCTTTATCCCGCCAACGCCACCACGGGCAGCGCGCATGGCGTGACCGATATCGCGAAGATCATGCCCGTGCTCGAACGCATGGCCGAAATCGGAATGCCTTTGCTGATCCACGGCGAAGTCACCGACCATGACGTCGATATCTTTGACCGCGAAGCCGTATTCATCGACCGCACGCTGGCGCCGCTGGTGAAGCAGCTTCCCACGCTGAAGATCGTCTTCGAACATATCACGACGGCCGAAGCGGCGCAGTTCGTCGCCGATGCCCCCGCCAATGTCGCCGCGACGATCACCCCGCAGCATCTGCACATCAACCGCAACGCGATGCTCGTCGGCGGCATCCGCCCGCACGCCTATTGCCTGCCCGTCGCCAAGCGCGAAGCGCATCGCGTCGCGGTCCGCGCCGCAGCGACTTCGGGCTCACCCAAATTCTTCCTCGGCACCGACAGCGCGCCGCACGCGGTGCACACCAAGGAAGCCGCATGCGGTTGCGCGGGCATTTTCAACGCGCCTTTCGCGCTGGAATCCTACATCACCGCCTTCGACCAGGACGGCGCTCTCGACAAGTTCGAGGGTTTCGCCAGCGAGCATGGCCCGAATTTCTATGGCCTGCCGCTGAACAGCGGCACGATCACGCTGGAACGCGGCGAGACGGTCGTTCCGGATCGCTGCGGCGAGGTCGTGCCTTTCCATGCGGGCGAAACGCTGGGCTGGCGGCTGGTTGCTGCCTAAGCCACCGCCACCATCTTCTCGGCGCGCATCTTGCGCCACATGTCGAAACTGAAGATCGCGATGCTGACCCAGATCAGCAGGAAACAGAGAAGCTGCACCGGCTTCAGCGGCTCATCAAAAACGAACAGGCCGAGCAGGAAGACGATACTCGGCGCGAGATATTGCACAAAGCCGAGCGCGGCAAAGCTCATCCGCCGCGCCGCCGTCGCGAACAGGAGCAGCGGCACCGCGGTGACAACGCCCCCGGCCGCGAGCAACAGGCTGATCCCCGTACCCGTTCCAAAGCCGCGACCATCGCCGATCCAGAGATAATATCCCGCCGCAGCGATCGCCACCGGCATCAGCAATGTCGTCTCGATCGCGAGGCCGGGCAGCGCGCCGACGGGTATGACCTTCCGGATCAGGCCATAGAAAGCAAAGGTGAAGGCCAGCGTCAGGCTGATCCACAGCGTATCGAGCGCCCCTCCGAGCAGGATGGCGACGCCGACCGCCGCGAACGCCACCGCAAGCGCCTGCAGACGGCTGAGCCTTTCTCCCAGAAAGATCATCCCCAACATCACATTGACCAGCGGATTGAGATAATAGCCAAGGCTGGCAGCCAGCACATGGTCGGTAAAAATGGCGTTGATATAGACCAGCCAGTTCAATGCGATCAGCGCCGAGCTGGCGATCAGCATCCGCAGCACGCGCCAATCCCTGAACGCCGCCAGATAATCGCCGATCTGTCGGCGGCATATCATGATCAGGAAGCACAAGGGCAGCGACCAGATGATCCGCTGCGCCAGCACTTCGATCGGCGGCACGCTGGTCAGCAATTTGAAGAACAGCGGAACAATGCCCCAGATCGCATAGGCGGCGAGGGCATAGGGCAAACCGCCCTGATGGCTTCCCGGGGGGACGGGCGCCGATGGCTGGGTCATGATGCGGCTCGTTTCCGGCGGATCAGATAAGACCGCCGCCCAGCATCAGGCGGACAACGCCAATGACGACCACGACGATGTTCAAATTGCGCCCGCTCGTCTTGTCCGACATCGCGCCGAGCGCAAGCCCGACCACGGCAAAGGGGATGATCACCCAATTTGCCGCGCCGAGAAAGGGGATGAAAGCGAACACCGCGAGAATAAGCGCGATAACGCCAATGGCGAGCGAGGCGATATTAAGCATGTGCAGACGTGTCGCATGCCCGCCGCGACGCGGCAAGGCCCTTTCGGTTCGTCGTCCATACTACTCGGTTCGTCTTGTTGCCTAGGGTTAATGCAACGTCGGACAGATTCCACTCGTTCTCCCCCCGAAGCACCCGCTCCCCCTTTGCGGGATCGAGGCGCAAGACCAGGAAAGGATTTGAAATGCTTAACTTCACCAAAGGCCTGATGGGCGCTTTTGTTGCCGTCGGCGTCATCGCAACGGCCCCCGCCTATGCCGGCATCGTCGCCCCCGCCAAGGCGACGGGCTATCATAATCTTGAACAGGCGAGCGACTTTCACAAGCGCAAGCATCGCGATCGCCGATATGCGCGCGACGAGCGCTTGGGTGCGAACAGCCGCGTCTGGCGCGGCAATGACGGCCGTTATCATTGCAAAAAGGATAATGGCACGACCGGCCTGCTTATCGGCGGCGCTGTCGGCGGTCTTGCCGGCAATGAAATCGCCGGCCGCGGCGACAAGCTGCTCGGCACCGTGATCGGTGCGGGCGCTGGCGCTCTGCTCGGCCGCGAGATCGACCGCGACAAATATCGCTGCCGCTAAGCCAAGCGACAGAGTTCCCATTGCAGGCGCGGGTCCGAGACCCCTCCGCCCGCACCCGTGATGGAGAGGGCGCCAACTTGGTTGGCGCCCTCTACGCGTTTGAAAATGGCCCTTTCGCCTTGCCCCGCCGGGGTTCTTGCCGCAGAAGCCGTGCTTTATTGCGCCCCTTCGAAAAAGGACCGACGATGTTGAACGGCCCCCTGCTCGTCACCGAACGGCTGATTCTGCGACCGCCCGCAACCGAGGATTTCGACGGCTTCGCCGACATGTGCGCCGAAGAAGATACGATGCGCTTCATCGGCGGCGCCTGCCCCCGGTCGCAGGCCTGGCGCATGTGGTGCACGCTCGCGGGAGCCTGGCATATCCGCGGCTTTTCGATGTTCTCGGTGATCGAACGCGAAACCGGTGAATGGGTCGGACGGCTCGGTCCATGGGAACCCGAAGGCTGGCCAGCACCCGAAATCGGCTATGGCGTTCGCGCCAAATTCGCGGGCAAGGGCTATGCATTGGAAGGCAGTGTCGCGGCCTGCGATTTCGCGGTCGAATTTCTGAAATGGCCCGAGCTGATGCACAGCATCGACCCCGCCAATATACGCTCTCAGGCCCTCGCCAAACGGCTGGGCGCAACGAACAGCGGCCCGACCCGCCTGCCCCCGCCTTTCGAAGACGCGCCCGTCGATGCATGGACGCAAAGTGCCGACGCATGGCGTGTGAAGCGCAAGGAATTCCTTCCCTGAGCCGCTAGCGTCATTGCCCTGCTGGCACAAAGCGTCTCACCACGGCACAGTTTTTGACTGACAAACCCCTGCCCTTTCGCGGGATTTGCTCATATTTGCCTCATCTTATACTGGCGATCGGAGCCTGGGATTGAGGGAGTTCTAGCTATGATGTCGCGCGGAAAATGGCTGGTCACCGGCTTGCTGATCCTCGCCGCGCCGCTCGCGGGCTGCCGGGACAATCCCGACGCGAAGGCGGAACTCCAGCCGATCGACGACGGGCTGACCGATGCCGACCCCGCAATCAAGGGCGCACTGGAAGACCGGATCATGGTCGATCCCAAGCTGACGGGTCAGGCGAACCGGAACGCCGCAGGACCGGGCAACCGCCCCATCGACGGCGGGGTCCCCGGTATCGCGGGCGGCAAGGCCGCAACCGCTGCCGAAGCCGCCGCCGCGCTGAAGGTCGGCAAATTGCTTCCCACTCCCAAGGCCCTGCCATTCGAGGCGGGCTGCGATGGCTGTGAGGCAAAGGAACGCCCCGTCACCATCGGTGCTCTCGCTCGCGAACAGTCTAAGGGCGGTTGTGACGCCAAGCTGACCTATGGAAACGCCTGGGCCGAACGCCTGCCCGCCGCGTTCAAAGTCTATCCGCGTGCGACACTGCGCGAGGCCGCCGGGATCGACGGCGGCCAGTGCAATATCCGCGTCGTCAATTTCCAGACCGCCGCACCGATGCAAATCGTGCTCGATTATTACCACACCCTCGCCGTTCACAATGGCTACACGAGCGACCACCGGGTCAATGGCAACGAACATATGCTCGGCGGGACCAAGGGCGATCTTGCCTATGTCCTGTTCATGCGCCGCGACGGCGGGATGACCGACGTCGATCTGGTCGCCTCCGGCGGGAAATAGCCTGCCCCGCAGGCAGAAAAAAAGGCCCCGAGGGGAACGGGGCCTTTTCTTGCGCGACGGTCGTAAAGATCGTCAGATTTTGTCGCCCAGCGCGCCCTGAACCTTGCCCTTCAGATTCTGGGCCTCGCCCTTGCGTTCCTGCGCTTCGCCTTCGGCGCGCAGGCGTTCATTGTCGGTCGCCTTGCCAATCGCCTGCTTGGTGTTGCCGGCAGCTTCGTTGGCGATGCCTTTCGCCTTTTCGGTGAATTCACCCATGGGGGTTCTCCTTGGCTCATTCCGAGGCAGCATAGCCTCTTGCCTGATCAACGGGGCGCCGGGGCGGATGTTCCGGCGCGCGGGACAAAGCGTTGCTGGCGAAGGATGATCGACCATATTGCTCATATTCTTCATTGTTCTTGATACGTTCCACCCCCGCGCTTATCGGTAACGAAATTCCGAGAAGATGGAGACGATGGTGAAGCTCGAACCCAATTGCATCGCCAAGGACGCGGATTTGTCCGACCATGATTTCGTCGATGCCGACCTCGCCGGTGCGGTACTGACCGACTGCGTAATGCGCGACGTACAGTTTACGGGAACATGCCTGCAGGATGCGCGGTTGACGCGATGCCGCCTCATTCGCTGCCGCTTTGCCAACGCCGACCTGCGCGATGCGACCTTCGACAATTGCTCCTTCATCGACGACGAAGGCCATGTCGGGGTGCAATTCGCTTTCTCCCGCATCGAACAGACGCGGTTTAACCGCTGCGATCTGTCATTTGCGAAATTCGATCGTTCGACGCTGTTCGGGGTAGAGATCGAAGCGTGTAACTTGCGCGGCGCCGCGTTCGACAAGGCCGATTTCAGCCGCACCTTCGGGCGCACGCTCGTCAAGACGGCGGCGACGTTGCGTAGCTGCAACCTCGAGTTTGCCGACCTCAACGGATTGCGGGTGCCCGATTGCGACCTCTCCGGCTCCAGCTTTCGCGAAGCTGTGCTTTTCGACGCCAATCTGGAAGGCGCAGACCTGCGCGGCTCCGATCTCGTCCTTGCGCTGACCGCCGGCGCCAGGCTTGCGCGCGCAGACGTTCGCGGCGCGGAACTGGCGGGCTTGAACCTCAGGGAACTGGCAAGCCTCGAAGGAATGATCGTATCGGCCGATCAGCAGCCGCATTTGCTGGCCGCGATGGGGCTGGATGTCTCGATGGGGTGAGATGTCTAGAGGGCGTCAGTTTTGGGGTGGGAAGCGGACGTGGGAGTTATACTCGTGGCGAGCGCAACCTTCGGGCGAGTATGAGAACGTAGCGTTTCGTGAGGTAAAGATACCAGATCACGCCGGGCAGTAAAAAGGGCACAACCCAAAATGTATTATGGACAGCGAGCCCGGTTGCATATTCAAATGCAAACATGAGGCCTCCGCCCAAAAAAATCAGCCAAAGACATTCCAGTTTGCCGTAGCCGCTCCAAGGCGGGTCGCGCTCCATCTCAGTTATGAGACGATCGTGGTATCGTATAAGCCAATGCAATCTTGGAAACCCCAAAGTTTTGTTCTCCAAAACTTATGGCAATTGAAACGTGTCTGCAAACGGTCGCTAGCGGACGCTCGCTAATGTTTGTGGCTTGTTTGGCGCCCATTTGTAGAGCGCAACGATTATCCGCCAACCGGCCAAAGCTAAGATGACAAAGCCCACTGGAAGCAGCAAATTCAACAACACGTTCGGCGAGAACGAGGTGAGGACTACCTCAATAAGGACCACCCATGCAAAGGCTCCGAGCAGTATGGCGATTATGAACGAAACGGCGAAACGGCGAATCCATATCCTCATTCGCGAATTATGAGCTTTAGTCGGCATGTCTGCAATCGGTCGCTTCCTGCCATTCGTCATCGCTCTTGATCACGGCGTAGAAAACAGGCGCTCTAGCGTTTCAGCCCGAACAACACGCGCGCATTCGCGGACCGGATCTTCGCCTTTTCGGCCGCAGTGAGATCGAGCTTTTCGAACGCCGCGAGCGTCTGCTCCAGCGAGAATTGCGGATAGTCGGACCCGATCAGGACATGATCGACCCCGACGTTGCGGATCGTCCAGATAAACTCTTCCTCGATCGGTGCATCGGCGGCGAGCGTGACCATCGCCGAAATGTCGAAATAGATATTGTCGCCGAACAATCCCTCGGCGGTGCGCGCCATTTTGAGGATATTCCAGAAGCGGAAGTTCAGCCCGCCCATATGCGCGAAGATGAATTTCGTCTTCGGCGCCGCGAGCGCAAGGTTGAATAATTTCTCACTATCGCCGCCCGGAACGATATTGGCATTGTCCATCACGACGGTGACGCCCAGTTCGCCCGCCCGCCGGACCAGCGCCAGGACCCGCGCGTCGGCGGGATCGAATTTTTGCGTATGCGGATGGATTTTGAGCAGCTTCACGCCCAGCCCGGCGACGCGTTGCAATTCGGCCAGCGCGGCCGCCCCGTCATAGGGATGGACCGTCGCGATCGGCGCCATCGCCGGATGCTTCGCCGCCAGCGCGAGCAGCGCATCATTGCGCGCGCGAATATCGTCGGGATTGCCCGCAAGCGCCTGGTTCGGGCCGCCGAACCACATCCCGCCGAAACCGGCGAGATCGAGTCCCGCGCCCTTCACCTGCGCCTCATATTCGCCGATCGACTTTTCGCCGTCCCACAGATGGACGTGGCTGTCGAAGGACGGTTGCGCGCCCGCGACTTCGGGCACGAACAGGAATGCGGCGGCGAGGAGCGGCAGGACTTTCATGACGTCGGCGTCAGATCAATCCTGCCAGCGGGCTCGACGGATCGGCATAGCGCCGCACGCCCATCCGTCCCGCAAGCCAGGAATCGCGCCCAGCCTCGACCGCGAGCTTCATCGCCCGCGCCATGCGGATGGGGTCTTTCGCCTCGGCGATCGCGGTGTTCATCAGCACGCCGTCGCAGCCAAGCTCCATCGCCACTGCGGCGTCGCTTGCCGTGCCCACGCCTGCATCGACCAGCACCGGCACCGAAGCGCCCTCGACGATCAGGCGGATCGTGACGCGGTTCTGAATGCCCAGCCCCGACCCGATCGGCGCACCGAGAGGCATCACCGCGACCGCGCCCGCATCCTCAAGCTGCTTCGCGGCGATCGGATCGTCGACGCAATAGACCATCGGCAGGAAGCCCTCTTTCGCGAGGACTTCGGTCGCCTCAAGCGTCTCGCGCATATTGGGATACAGCGTCTTCGCCTCGCCCAGCACCTCAAGCTTCACCAGATCCCAGCCGCCCGCCTCGCGCGCCAGCCGCAAGGTGCGGATTGCGTCGTCGGCGTTGAAGCAGCCCGCGGTGTTCGGCAGGTAAGTGATCTTCTTGGGGTCAATATAGTCGGTGAGCATCGGCGCGGTGGGATCGGACACATTGACGCGGCGCACCGCGACGGTGACGATTTCTGCCCCCGACGCCGCGACCGCGGCCGCATTCTGCTCAAAATCCTTATATTTGCCGGTGCCGACAATCAGCCGCGACGTGAATGTCCGTCCGGCCACACTCCATTGATCGGTCAACAACCGCCTCCCACAAAATGCACGATTTCCAGTTCGTCGCCCTCGGCGAGCGCGACGTCGGCCAGGGTCGAGCGCGGTACGATTTCGCGGTTGCGTTCGACCGCGACCTTTTTGACATCAAGCCCCAGCGATGCGACGAGATCGGCAATGCTGCCCTCGCGCGCCTGCCTTTGCTCGCCATTGAGCATGATCGAAATCACCGCAACCCTACCTTCTTTGCCTTTTACGATGCAGCCCATATAGGGGGAGCATCCATCGCCGCAACCGAAAGCCCTTGCAGGGGTCAGAACCCTCCAATTGCGTGATCGAGGTTTGAAGCGATTTTGTTCAGGGCAAGGAAGCGGAACGCAGGCATATAAAAATATTCCAAGGCGCGCTGACGCAGCCATGGACAAAATCGATCAAATCCCCAAGGGACACCGAAATGGCTTCGATCTCGCCTCCGCGCGGCCTTGCTGATGGAACCACCATCCGCGGCGGCCGAGCGAAGCCGATATCTTCGCCATTTCGGTGCCTCGAACACGCAATTGGAGGGTTCTGACCCCATGACCGATACGCCAACCGTCTATGTGCTGAGTGGCCCCAATCTCAACCTGCTCGGTACGCGCGAGCCCGAAATCTATGGCCATGACACGCTGAACGACATTCACGCGCGGCTCGAGGCGCAAGCCGCCGAACTGGGGCTGCGCGTCGAATGCCGCCAGACGAACCATGAAGGCGTGCTGATCGACTGGCTCCACGAAGCCTATGTCGCGGGCGCGAAAGCGGTGTTGCTCAACGCCGGGGGCTATACGCATACCTCCGTCGCGCTTCACGACGCGATCAAATCGATCAAGGTGCCGGTGATCGAGGTTCATTTGTCGGACCCGATGAAACGCGAATCCTTTCGCCATATCAGCTACATCGGTATGGCAGCGGTCGCGCATTTCGCCGGACATGGCGCGCAAAGCTATACGCTGGCGCTGGACGCCGCCGCCCGTCTCTGACAAGAGGGCGCCATCATAATCGGGGTCGAGCGTCGCACCAACGACGCCGCAACAACAGGAATTATTCTCATGGGTGACCATAAAGACAATGGCATCAACATCGATCCGGCATATGTCCGCGCCCTCGCGGAACTGCTTGACGACACGCAGCTTTCGGAAATCGAGGTCGAGGACGGCGATCGCAAGGTCCGCGTCGCGCGCGCGCTGACCGCGGCGCCCGTCGCCTATGCACCCGCCCCCTTGGCGGCGCCCGCCGCCGCTCCGGCCGCTGCCGCAGCACCGGCCGCAGCAGCGCCCGCTGCCGACAATTTCGCCGACGCCGTGAAATCGCCGATGGTCGGCACGGTCTATCTCGCGGCCGAACCCGGCGCGCCCAATTTCGCGGCCGTCGGCTCGGCGGTGAAGGCCGGCGATACCGTCCTGATCATCGAGGCGATGAAGGTCATGAACCCGATCGTCGCGCCGGCGTCGGGAACGCTGAAGGCGGTGCATGTCGAGAACAGCCAGCCGGTCGAATTCGACCAGCCGCTGTTCACCATCGGCTGAGCTTCGCATGGCTATTGAAAAGCTTCTGATCGCCAACCGCGGCGAGATCGCGCTGCGCATCCACCGCGCATGCCACGAAATGGGCATCAAGACGGTCGCGGTCCATTCGACCGCCGATACCGATGCGATGCACGTTCGCCTCGCCGACGAAGCCGTGTGCATTGGCCCGCCGGCGGCGAAGGACAGCTATCTCAACATTCCGGCGATCATCTCGGCAGCCGAAATCACCGGCGCCGACGCGATCCATCCCGGCTATGGTTTTCTGTCGGAGAACGAGCGCTTCGCCGAGATCATCGAAGCGCATGACATGGTCTTCGTCGGGCCGAAACCCGAACATATCCGCACCATGGGCGACAAGGTCGAGGCGAAGCGCACCGCTGTCGCACTCGGCCTGCCGGTCGTTCCGGGCTCACCCGGCGCGGTCACTTATGGCGACGAGGCGCGCAAGATCGCCGAAGGTATCGGCTATCCGGTGCTGATCAAGGCCGCATCGGGCGGCGGTGGACGCGGGATGAAGGTCGTCCCCGACGCCGACAGCCTCGAAAGCCTGATGGGTCAGGCCTCATCGGAAGCGGCGGCCGCCTTCGGCGATCCGACCGTTTACATGGAAAAATATCTGGGCAACCCGCGCCACATCGAATTTCAGGTGTTCGGTGACGGCAAGGGCAATGCCATCCATCTCGGCGAACGCGACTGCTCGCTCCAGCGCCGCCACCAGAAGGTGCTCGAAGAAGCGCCCTCGCCGATCATCTCGGCCGAAGAGCGCGCGCGCATGGGCAAGGTGTGCGCCGACGCGATGGCGGCCATGCATTATCGCGGCGCCGGCACGATCGAGTTCCTGTGGGAAAATGGCGAATTCTTCTTCATCGAGATGAACACGCGCATTCAGGTCGAACATCCGGTGACCGAAATGATCACCGGTTTCGACCTCGTCCGCGAACAGATCCGCGTCGCGGGCGGCGCGGGCCTGTCGGTGAAGCAGGACGATCTGGAGTTCCGCGGCCATGCCATGGAATGCCGCATCAACGCCGAAGATCCGCGAACCTTCATGCCCTCGCCGGGCAAGGTCACCAGCTATCACGCCGCAGGCGGGATGCATGTGCGCGTCGATAGCGGGCTTTACGCCGGCTATTCGATCCCGCCCTATTATGACAGCATGATCGGCAAGCTGATCGTTTACGGTCGCACCCGCGAAAGCTGCATGATGCGGATGCGCCGCGCGCTCGAAGAAATGGTGATCGGCGGGGTCAAGACGAACATTCCGCTCCATCAGGCGTTGCTGGCCGACCCCGATGTCATCCACGGCGACTATACCATCAAATGGCTGGAAGAATGGCTGGCCCGCGAGGCCGACGCCGGCGCCGCCTGAACTTCATCGTCATCCCGGCGCAAACCGGGATGACGATGTGCGGTCCCTCACTTTAACTGTCGGATTTTTTTGGCTATGGCATCGCCATGGTCAAAACCTCCCCCCCCTTCGCGCGCCCGGCCGTGGCATTTCTCCTCCCGCTGACCCTGCTCGCGTCCCCCGCGCTCGCGCAGACCGAGGTCAAGGAGGATTCCGTTATCCTCCAGCCCGACAAGGTCGCCGATGACGCCCCTGTCGTGGCCGCCGAGGCCGAACTGCTGGGCTGGTCCAGGGCCAATGCCCAGGCGCTGCTGACTTTCATCAAAAATGTCGGCGAAGAGGGCCTGTTCGCCAAGGATTATAACCCCGACGGACTGCAGGCGGCGATCGACAGCGGCAATAATATCCAGCTCGACAAAGTCGCAACCGACAGTTTTCTGCTGCTCGCGACGCACCTGCGCGACGGCCGCACGCCCAATGCCGCACGCAAGCAATGGTTCATGGTCGACAGCGATGCCGAGAATGAGCCGCTGCTGCCGCTGCTGACCACCGCGCTGCTCGGAAACTCCGTCCCCGAAAGCCTCGCCGGGCTCGACCCCGTGCATCCCGATTTTATCGCGCTCAAGGCGTCGCTCAAATCGACGAAGGCCGCCGCCGACGCCAATGCCATCCGCGTCAACATGGAACGCTGGCGCTGGATGCCGCGCGACCTTGGCGAACGCTATGTCGTCAGCAACGTCCCCGAATATGTGACCCGCGTGGTCCATGGCGGTACGATCATCGCGACCCACAAGGCCGTGGTCGGCAAGGCGTCGACCCCGACCCCGCAGCTCAATCCGATGGCGACGGGCGTCATCGTCAACCCGACCTGGACGCTGCCGCGCAGCATCATCAACGAGGGGATTGGCGCAACGATCGCCAACAACCCCGCCCGCGCCCGCGCGCAGGGCTACACCTGGACCGGCAGCGGCAAAAATCTGTCGGTCGTGCAAAAGGCCGGCCCCGGCAATGCGCTCGGCGTGATGAAGCTCGAAATGCTCAACGAGCATGCGATCTATCTGCACGATACCCCGTCGAAGGGCGCGTTCGCCGCCGCCGCGCGTGCGTTCAGCCACGGCTGCATCCGTACCGAACGCGCGCTGCACTTCTCCGGCCTGATGGCGGTGATGTTCGCGGGCCGCAGTCCCGAGGAATTCGGCGAAGTGGTCGCGAGCGGCAAGACGACGCGCTTCGGCTTCGATGATCCCTTCCCCGTCTATGTCGCCTATTGGACCGTCGTTCCCAACGGCAAAAGCGGCGTGAAGAAGCTGGCGGACCTTTACGGCCGCGATGCTCCTGTGATCGCCAGCTTCGCCAAGCCCGGCCGCCCGACTGCGACGATCGTCGCGCCCAAGGCGCCGGCGGTCGTGCCGACGGTCCCCGTTGCGACGACCGCACGCGCGACGACGCCGGGAACTTCGGGAATTTATTGAGAAAAATGAACGTCGCCCCCGCGAAGGCGGGGGCCGCTATCCGCTTGGCGTAAGGCTGCCAGCGGCCCCCGCCTTCGCGGGGGCGACGGCTAATTAATCCGCGGTGGTCGGGAACGTCCCGCTGACCGAACCCGCTTGCCGGATATTATCGACGACGGGCGGCAGTTCGAACGGCTTGGGCGCCGGCGGCGCGATGCTCAGCTTGTCGGCGAACAGCAGCCGCCCGGGGCCAAGTTTATAGAGGATCAGCGGCAGCAGTTCCTCGCCAAAGACGAAACAACCCTCGCTGCGGCCCAGCTTGCCCTGCGTCGCAATCAGCGACGGTTCGGCATACCAGGCGCCGTGCACGACGATCGCGCGCACATCGGCATTGTTGTTATCGGGCTCCAGCCCCGCGAGACGCATCGACGACCCGTTGCCGCCCATATAATAATCGCTGGTGCGGTAAGCGCCGCGCGAGGTCGCAAGACTGCCGACACGGTTCGAAAAGCTCTTGAGCCAGCCGTCGTGCTGAGGGTCCGACCCGCGGCCGTGCGTGACCGGATACATGTCGATCTTTCCCGCCACCATATCGACCAGCGCGAAGCGCGGCCGTGACGATGGCAGGCCGAAATCGACGATCCCGACGCGGTCGGTCTGCATGATGTTGCGCCCCTGGCGCGCCAGCTGCGTCCGCGCGACGGCCAGATAATCGACCGGCGGTGCGGCCGGGGCCGGCTGCTGAATCCAGCCCGGCATTTGCGCGCGCGCGGAGGTCGCGACCAGCGCGCCTGCGCTCGCCAGCCCGGTCAACATCGCCCTGCGATCCATTAATTCATTCACGTGCAACCCATACCCCGCAATGGCCGCCTTTACGGTCCCTCGATTTTTCACAAATCATGGGTCCGGCCTTCAAAGGCAAGCAGGTGATGCCTCTTCATGCGGGCAGATGTGCCATATATGCCATGAACAGCGGGTTTACGCTGCGGTAAGCCCACGTTAGGACGTGCCCATGAAAGCAACCATCTGGCACAACCCCGCCTGCGGCACCTCGCGCAAGACCCTTGCGATTCTTCAGGAGATGCCCGGCGTCGACGTCACCATCGTCGAATATCTGAAAAATCCCTATACGGCGGACAAGCTGCGGCAGCTCTTCGCCGACGCCGGCCTAGCCGCGCGCGATGCCCTGCGCCTGCGCGGCACCGATGCCGACGAACGCGGCCTCAAGGATGCCGATGAAGAGAGCATCATCGCGGCAATGGCTGCCAATCCCGCCTATGTCGAACGTCCGATCGTCGAAACCGACAAGGGCGTGCGGCTGTGCCGTCCGCAGGATGTGGTGCGCGAAATTCTCTGACAAAAGCGAAGGGGCGCAGCCTCGCGGCCACGCCCCTTCCCGTTTCACTCCCCCCGGAGTGTCGAAAACTTACCGCGAAGCCATCCGCAGCGGACTGGCTTTCGCCGCCCACTGGATGCTTTCGCCGCCGCCCATCTGGCGGATGAAGCAGGTCTGGCCCTGTGCCTTCAACTCGTTGCAAAGGCTGGTCGCATCGGCGCGGGTTGCAAGGCCGTTGACCGTCAGGCGATAGAAGGTGCGACCCTTCACCGTCGCGGAGTGGCTCGATGCCGGGAAATTCGCCAGCATGGCGCTCCGCCTTTTCAGGCCGCTCCATTTTTCCTTGGCGATACCCAGGCTGTCATAGGCGCCGAGTTGCACGGCCCAGCCCGACGGCTTTTTCGAATCAAAGCCCATCGCCGCGGGGACAACGCGCGTCACCAGTTCCAGCGCCTGTTCCTGATAGGGACGCAGGCGTTCGCCCGTTTCACCGGCAATGCGCGGCGCGGTGCGATAGAGTGCGGCGTCGGCCAGAATCACTTCGCCCGCCGGCGTCGGCTGCGGCAATTCGGTCACCGGCACCACGCCATCGGCGGTACGCTGCGGCATCGGCAGCTCGACCGTGCGGATCGCGCTCGATGCATCGGCCATCACCGGCGGCGGCGGTGCAAAAGTGGCGACCGGCGCCGGGTCGATGCTGGCCAGTTCGACCGCAGCGGGTGCCGCGGCCATTTGGGTATCGGCAAAATTGCTCAGCGCCAGGCGTACCGGCATGCCGACATCGCCCTGCTGCACCTTGGCGCCAATCAGGCTTGCGACCCGGACCTGCGCGTTCGGCTGTTCGGCCAGCTTCGACCATTCGGCCATTCGGCCCTCGAGCTTTGCAGGCGACAGGTCCTGCGACGCGAGGATGCGGGCCTGCGCCCAGCGCCCCGACATAGCGAAGGCCAGCGCCAGATTCTGCCGCGTGCGGGCATTTGCCCCGGGAGCCCGGGCCGCTTCGCTCAGCATATAGATCGCCGATTCACTGTCGCCAGCAAGCGCCAGCGCCAGACCGGTGTCCGATGCCGGCACCTTGTCCTGATGCGCACCCAGCAACGCGGCCGCATCGACCGCCTTGCCCTGTGCAATCTGCGCCAGCGCCAGCGCGATGATCGTATTGGCGTCGTCCGCACCCAGCTCCATCGCCTCGGTCAAGGCGGCGGTGGCGGAGACGAACCGGCCATCGTTGAGATAGGCTTGGCCCAGCAGCGCACGATAGCTGGCGTCGCGCGGGCTCGCGGCGACTGCGGCTTCAGCGAAGCCGACGGCCTTGTCGGCCTTGTCCTGCTCGATCGCCACGCGCGCCTTGTCCGCCGATTTGGCGGCGGCGTCGGGCTTGATCGCGGCGCCCGCCGGGGCAGACGCCATCTGTCCCATGCCGCTGCAACCCGAGGTCGTAACGCCCAGAACAAGGCCCGATATGGCCAGCTTCATCAGCATGTTGCGGTTCATGATAAGTCCCCCTTGCCGGCCTAACCCTGCGCCGTCCGGCGCGGCGGTCGCGCCGCCGGAAGGCGGCTCGCCATCGCGTCGATTTCGGGCAGCGAGGCCAGATATTCGTCGAGCAAATCGGTCAGGATCAGCTGCGAAGAGCGGTTCGTCACCGCGCTCGCCAGCCGCAACCGAAGATGACGTTCGGCGTCGAGCCGCAGCGTGAAGGCCGCCTTTTCGCGGGCAAGCGGCGCGCGCGGCGCTTTGGCTTTCGGCGCTTTCGGTGCGGGCCGCGCCTCGACCTTGCGCGCCACGGCAGCGACGCGGTCGATCAACGATTCCTGCTGACGAACAATTTCCGGAACTTCGGGTGCTTCGGCGGAATAATCCGCATCGACGCCCATGATTCCCGTTGGCTCGGTCAGTTGGGTCAGCTCGCCGCCGACGCCTTCCTCGACCGCCTGCTCGGCCTCGAGATTGTGCGCCAACACCGATCCGGTCAGCAGCGGCTTCAGATCAAACATCTGCTCAGGTTCGCCCGACTGGTCGGGGTCGACGTCATAGCCCATGTCGTTCCAGCCCAGGTCGTCATAACCGGTGCTGCTCATCGGCGCGGGGCCGCTGCCCAGCGGCTGGCGGCGCATGGCCGGCCGTGCCCCGCCCTTGCGAGCAAGCAATCCGGCGCTCAGCGATGCGAGGGGTTTGGGTTCGCCCATGATATCCACTCCCTCTCTCACTGGCCCGCGATGCGGCGGCCGAAGCCACCACCCATCGGGCGGACTGCGCCATATCCAGCCTGCGCCGGGATCGGCGAGCTGAACACGGTGCGGCGGAAATTCTTTTCGAGGCGGTCGTTCATATAGGTCCAGAGCTGGCGGACCTCCTCGGCCGAGCGGCTGTTCGGATCGACCTCCATAACCGTGCGGCCGTCGATCATCGAGGCGGCATAGTCGGTGCGATGATGCAGGGTGATCGGGGCGACGGTGCCGTGCTGCGACAGTGCGACGGCGGCCTCACTCGTAATCTTGGCTTTCGGGGTTGCGCCATTGACGACGAACACCAGCGGCTTGCCGGCGCGTTCGCACAGATCGACGGTAGCCCCGACGGCGCGCAGATCATGCGGGCTCGGCCGGGTCGGCACGACGATCAGTTCGGCGACCGAAATCACGCTCTGGATCGCCATGGTGATCGCGGGCGGCGTGTCGATGACCGCCAGCTTGAAGCCTTGCTGGCGCAGGATTTCGAGGTCGGATGCCAGCCGCGCTACGGTGGTCTGAGCAAAGGCCGGAAGGTCGGTCTCGCGCTCGTTCCACCAGTCGGCGAGCGAGCCCTGCGGATCGATGTCGATCAGGACGACCGGCCCCGCGCCCGCGATCTGCGCCTGTACCGCGAGATGCCCCGACAGAGTGGTTTTACCCGACCCGCCCTTTTGTGAAGCCAATGCCAAAACGCGCACAGCCGTCCCCCTGATAAATCCACGAATTGGCGGTGGAATGCCATGAGGGGAGCTAAAATTGGGTTAACGATGATAAAATGATGGTGAACGATCCGTTGGCGGTGATGGTAAACAGAGGCGAAACGCCGCACTGTCCCATAACGGAGCAAAATTGGCGCTTTTAGGTTTCGCTAACATGATGTTAGCCATTTCCTTCTAAACGGCATGTCGGGACTGCCGCCGCCGCCGGGCGGCGCATGCCATTGGAGACTATAATGCGCATTTTCCGCACCGGCGTTTCGCTGGCCCTTTCCTTAGCTGCAGTCGCTGGATTTGCCGCGCCCGCACATGCCGACGTCAAGGCCGGTGTCGATGCGTGGCAGAGCGGTGATTACGAGGCGGCCGTCTCAGAATGGCGTCCGCTCGCGATCGCAGGCGACGCCGACGCGCAATTCAACCTGGGGCAAGCCTATAAGCTTGGCCGCGGCGTCCCGGCCGACCTGGTTCAGGCCGAAGGCTGGTATCGCCGCGCGGCCAAGCAGGGGCATTTGCAGGCCGAGGATAATCTGGGCCTCATCCTCTTCACCGCCAATCGCCGCGACGAGGCGATGCCTTTCATTCTGCGCTCGGCCGAGCGCGGCGAACCCCGCGCGCAATATGTTCTGGGCACCGCACATTTCAACGGCGACCTCGCCAGGGAAGATTGGCCACGCGCCTATGCACTGACCAAGCGCGCGAGCGATGCCGGCCTGACCCTCGCCTCGGCACGCCTCGTCCAGCTCGACCAGCTCATCCCACTCGAGCAACGCCAGCGCGGTCTCGCAATGCTGCCCGAGATCGAAAAGGCCGAACAGCGCGCACGTCTGGCCGCAGTCGGCGCAGCCGCACCGCCGCCAACCAAGGCTGCCGCCCCCTCGCCGATCAAGGTTGCGAGCGTCCCCCCCTCGGTCCCCGGCACCAGCTACACCCCGCCGCCGGTTGTCGCCGCGACGGCGCCCAAACCCGCGCCCACCCCGGCCGCCATCCGCGCTACCGAAGCGGCGACCGAAGCAACCGCGGCCGCAACGGCCGCCAAGACCGTGGAACCGCCATCAACTGCGCCCGGCACCAGCTATGCTGCGCCCCCCGAAAGCGGCACGACGCCGCCCGCGCAGGCGAAACCCGCGCCCGCGAAACCCGTGGTGCCGCCACAGCCCAAAGCGGTCATCGCAAAACCCGCTCCAGCACCGAACGCGGCCGCCAGTCCTTGGCGCGCGCAGCTCGGAGCCTTCGGGGTCGAGGGGAACGCCCGGAACCTGTGGGCGTCGCTCGAAAAGAAGAATCCGGCCTTCGCCGGGCGTCAGCCCTATCTGGTCAAAAGCGGCAAGATCACGCGACTGCAGGCCGGTGGTTTCGCGAACAAGGGCGAAGCCGAGAGTTTCTGCGTCACGGTCCGCAAAGGTGGTCAGGATTGCCTGGTCGTCGACAGATAGGCCTCACTCCCTGATACGAACCGGCTTGCTGCCGCCATCTGCCGCAATCTCTTTGGCGCTGAACGGCAGACGATGCCACTTTTTCGCCGAATAGAGGCGGGTCTGGTCGGCATAATGCGGCGATGCCGGATCGGTCGACTGCGAATAGGACAGCACCGCATCGGCCACCGGTCCCGCCGCGTCGAATCCGACGATCTGGATATAGCTCGACCCGTGGAACGGAATGACCCCGCCGGGCGCGGCCGCAGCGTTCTGAAGGTTCAGAACACCTGCAATTCCCTCGCCGCCATGCACCGGAATCCGTTCATTGCCGCGCGGCGCATATTGGACGTCGCCCCAGCGCGCGTCGAGTGCGATCCCTTCCTTGTCGAGTTGCGCCGTTGCCGCCGCGAGCGCCGCGAGCAGCTTCGTTCCGACCTCTCCCGTCGTCACCATGTCGCGCGGGGTGTGAACGGGGTCGGCGACGTCGAACTTCACCGCCCACAGGCCGGGCATCTTGTGGACGCTCTTCCAGAAGACCGTGAACAAATACGCCCCCCGGCTGTCGAGGTTGAAACGGCGATCCCAACCCTCCAGCGCCGCGCACCCACGCGCAACCTCGGCCTTGCCGCGGCACAGTTCGAGCAGCCGGTCGACCGTCAGGTCGGCGGCGAGGCTCTTGTTCGCCTGCGTCAGTTCCCTGGCGGCCGCATGGTCGATCTTGACCCCCGGCTTGCCGCCCTCGCCATTCAGCAAATGACCAACCTCGATGAAATTCGAGCGGCTACGCAGTGACAAGGTGCTCTCAGCCGCGCCCAATATCGGCGACAGCGGCTTGTGCGGCGCGCTGGCATTGCTCATCCAATAGCTGTCGTTGCTGTTGGTCACATAGTCGCGCCGCGCATAGACCGCCTGCGAAGCCGCGGGCAGCAGCCCCGGAATCGGCGTGCCCGCAGCGACGTCCCAATCGCATTCGGCACGCGATCCGTCGAGCAGGGTCGCGAGACTGGCGGCGAGCGCCGAAAAGGGCGTCGCGCAGACCTCGATCTTGTCGCCGGACAAATTGGGAACGGCCGTCACGTCGGCGTGCAGCACATCGCCGTTGCGATCGGCAACGATCGTGTTGACCCATGGGATACCCAATGTTTCTTCGACCGCGGCGCGCACTTCGCCGACGCTCTTCGCCCGTGCGATACGAACCCACGTCCCCAGTGCACGCTGGTTGCCGCTATTGACGTCGCGCATCGCAAAGGCGGTCGTTCCGTTCCACGTCAGCCCGGAGGACGGCAGTGCGACGAGCGCCCCGAAACGCGTCGTATAGAGCGTGCGGACGACCGGCGCAGCGCCCTCGCCCACCGGCACGCTGATCGTTCGCGTGCCCATTTTTTCGGGCTTGCCGTCGACCAGATAGGCGGTGGGATCGGCGGGATCGAGCTTCAGCTGAAACAGCGTGAAATGGCGCGCCGCGGTCACGGTATGCGTCCATGCAATGTCGCGATTGAAACCGAGTATCGGCAGCGGCGTCCCCGCCAGACCGACCCCCATCGTATCGACCTGCCCCGGGATCGTCACATGCATCTGCCAGAAACGGTTGGGGCCGTTCCAAGGGAAATGGGGATTGCCGATCAGCAATCCGCGGCCGTCCGCCGTCGTATCGGCACCGAACGCCCAGCCGTTGCTGCCGAAGCGCGCATCATCGGGGCCAGGCAACCTGTCCGGCAGGCTCGCAACCGCCTTGCCCGGCGGTGCGGCGTTGGCAATTCCGTTCGCCAGCGCCAGCGACCCTGCCAGCAGCATCGTCTTTTCATTGAGCCGCAGCAGATCGTCGCTGCTGATCGGTCGCACCCACGCCTTGCCGCGGCACCCTTCGGGAACGCCGTTGGGGCCAATCTCGCGCAGCCAGCGATTATATCCGGCGACATAGCCGTCGACCATCGACGCCATCTCGGGCCCCTGCGCCACCGCGCCCGCGCGCAGGCGCGGCAGGTCGATCGTCGCGCGGAAAAACACGTCGGACGACAGATTGTCGATTTCACTGAACCCCAGCACCGCCTTGTTCGCTGCACCGAAATACAGCGACCGCTCGCCCGCCACCGTCGCAAATTCCTCTGCAATCATGCACAGATTATCCTGCGCATAGGCATAGCCGACGCCATAGCCCAGTCCGCGCCAATCCCTGGCTTTGATATGCGGAATGCCATAGGTTGTCCGCACGATCGTTGCGTCGAAGCCATCCTTCGCCGCTGCCGGGGCGATCGTCGCTGCACCGGCCAGAGCCGTCGCTACTACCCATTTCATCATACGGAAATTCCTCGATAATTGACGTCGTCCGCAAGCGGACCAGTTAGTTTGCAAGTGGCATGCGGTGCGCGGAAACGTCAAGCTCCCTTATTGACATTCATGTCCATATCTACCGCTCGCCAGTCGAAGCCTGCCCTCGCAGCCGCTCGAGCTCGCGGCTCTCAACAGGCGCCAGCGCAGCGGCGGACTTGCCCTCGCGCAGCCGCTTGCGATCCTTTTCCGACGGTTCGACGCGGCGCACGCGGACCATCGCATGGCCCTGCGCCTTGATGCCCAATTCTTCCGCCGCGCCGCGCGACAGATCGATGATCCGCCCCGCCGCGAACGGTCCGCGATCATTGACCCGCACGATGATCCGCCGCCCGGTATCGAGCGCTGTCACCTCCACATAGGTCGGCAAGGGCAAGGTCGTGTGCGCGGCGGTGATCCAGGCGGGACGGAATTTCTCGCCATTGGCGGTGCGGTTGCCCGACTCATTCCCGTACCAGCTCGCATAGCCCGTCCGGTCATAGGCCGGCGCCGCTGCAGGTACAAAAGTTGCACCGCGAACCGTATAAGCCGGCCCGATCCGAACCGGCGTATCGCTCACCGCTCTAAAACCGCCACTCCCTGCGCAGGCCGAGAGCATCAGGGAGAGCCCTGCGGCGCACACCAATCGGATCGTTGAATATATGGGCATTCGTAACGCCCTAGAGATAGCCGGCGTCGGGATAAAGTCCTTTGGCGGCTTCCAGTCGCGCCCTATCCGGCTGCGATCCGTCCGCCGGTAATGCGAAACCGCGTCACCGGCCCCGGCATGTTGGCGAAAAGCGCCGCCTCGGTTCCGGTGAGCCACGCCTGCCCACCCTGCCCCGCCAGTCGCTCGTAAAGAGCGCCCCGCCGCAGCGGGTCGAGATGCGCCGCAACTTCGTCGAGCAGCAACAGCGGGCGCCTGTCCCGCGCCCGCGCGACGCAATCGCTGTGCGCGAGGATGAGCGATAACAGCATCGCCTTTTGCTCGCCCGTTGAGCAGCGGGCGGCGCCGCGGCCCGTCGACGCGTGGACGGCAGACAAGTCGTCGCGGTGCGGCCCAGCAGTTGCGCGTCCCGCCGCCGCATCGATCCGCCGTCGGCTGGCGAATAATGCCTTCAATGCCTCAATCTCATGCGGCGCTTCCCGCGCGGCGCCTTCGCTGTCCATCAGCGTCAACAGCGGGCGCGCGAAGGGCGCGTCGGGCTGCCCCGCCAGTTCAGCCGACAGCGCGCCCAGCATCGACTGCCGCGCCGCATCCATCGCCGCGCCATGTTCGGCGAGTTGCGCCTCGAGGCTGGCCAGCCATTGCGAGTCGGCGGACGACGCATCGGCGAGTAATTTTCCGCGCGCGCGCAAGGCTGCTTCATAACGATTGCTGTGCTGCGCATGTTTGGGATCGAGTGCGAGCACCAGCCGGTCGAGAAAGCGTCGCCGGTTCCCCGCAGTCTCGACGAACAGACGGTCCATGGCGGGCGTCAGCCACAGCACCGCGACCCACTCCCCGAGCGACGCGGCAGCGGCCGACGCACCATTGATCCGCACGATCCGGCGTCCGGGATGCGCGGGCTCGATTCCCGTCCCAAGCGCGACCGGCGACAGGTCGGCGCCCGCCTGCACTTCGGCAAAGATCGCAAAGCCGCCGCTCGCGCCGTCGCGCACCATGTCCGACAACGCAGCACGGCGCAGTCCGCGCCCCTGCGTCAGCAGCGAGATCGCCTCCAATATATTGGTCTTGCCCGCGCCATTGTCTCCGTGAAGCGCAACCAGCCCGGCATCCGCCGCCAGGTCCGCGCCGGCATGATTGCGAAAATCGGTCAGCGAAAGGCGGATGAGCGTCATGTCGCCGTCGTCCTAGGGGATTTCGCGGCTTGAAGGAAAGAACAGTTTCCCCCTCCCGCTTGGGGTTGGCGCGCCGCTCACGATCATCTGATAAATTTCCCGTAATTGGGAAATTACACCATGATGAAGTAATTTTCACGCAGAACAGAAATGCCTGTGGCAGAAAAATCGCGCTTAACCGCCAATGAATGAAACTGGCACGCCTCCTGCATTACCTTTGGCATCCCCGGATGCTCCGGCGGAAAGGATACAGGAAGGATAATATCATGCCATATTTCAACATCGACTCGCTCCGCAGCTACGCCGTCGCCGCCATTGCTTCGGTCTATTGCTCGGTCATGCTTCTTGCCGTTGCCGGTCAGAATGGCGCGCAGGTTGGTTCGCTGGTCATCTGACCAGCAACCTTCCCACCCCCAAAAAACGCCGGCACCCGCCGGGACAGAAAGGAAAGAAATGAAACAGGGTTTTCGCAAGAATCGTCGCGATGGCGTAATCTTCGGCGTATGCGCCGGGATGGCAGACCAGTTCGGCTTCGACGTCTTGTGGACGCGCGTCGCCTTCGTGGCTTTGACGCTCCTGGGCTTCGGCCTGCCGCTGCTGCTGTACCTCGCCGTCGCGATCCTCGCCCCCTAGGACAGCCCGGGCCGGACGCAAGCCAGCGGTCGCACCGGCCCGCATATCCCCAGAAACAAGGGCTCACCGGCCACCCCGGTGGGCCCTTTTCCATTTGCCCCGCTTCTCAGGCTTCGGGGCTCCCTGAGAATTCCGCTCAGCGAGCCGAGGACGTCGCCAGCTTCAGGCCGAATGCGACAAAAACGCCGCCGGTCATTCGATCCAGCGCCTTGATCGCCTTCGGCTTTCGCAGAAACCTCCCAAGCGGCACCGTCGCAGCGATCAGAACCGCGAACCAGATGAGGGTCAGCAATATGTGCACCCCCGCAAGGAAGAAGGAATATCCGGCCACGTCCGCCCCTGCCGGTACGAACTGAGGCAGGAAGGTTATGTAGAACACGCCGATTTTCGGGTTCAGCATGTTCGTCAGGAAACCCTTTCCGAAAGCATCGCGACGACTGTTGGCGCCGGGCACTTCCGCTACCGAGTTCAATGCCTCCCGCGGGGAAAGCAGAAGTTTCGCGCCCAGCCAGACAAGATAGGCAGCTCCCGCGAATATGAGAACCGCGTAGGCCAGCTCCGATGCGCGCAGCACGACGCCAAGACCCAGAGACACGGCAGCGCCCCAGATAAGGCAACCGAGAACAATGCCGGCGGAGGCGGCAGCACCCGCGCGGCGGCCATCGACAGTCGCGGCCCGGAGCACCATCGCCGTGTCGACACCGGGCGTCACCGTCAGGATGGTGGCAGCAGCCAGAAAGGCGAGGAACAGCGGGAGGTCGATCATGCGCCCACATTACCATTACCGTCACCCGTCATCCAACCGAAACCGACGGAAACGAGCGCGCCGCTCCCTGGGCCGAAGCAACCGCAGCATCATAAAGAAAAAGCCCCGCCGGATCGCTCCGGCGGGGCTTATTTCTGTCAGCCATCAGGCCGAGGAGCTTATTCCTCGCCGTCGGCTTCCGGACGATCTTCCACCATCACATCGTCGGTGGTGAAGTCTTCGCCCTGGACCTTGCCCAGCGGATCGTCGCCAATCGCGGCTTCGGGGCCCTGCGCCAGTTCGGCGGCATGCTCTTCGGCAGCGGTCTTCGGTGCGATCAGATGCTCCTGGTTCGCGGCGCGCATGGCGGCACGAAGAGCAGCATCCTTCGACGAGGCGGTAACGCGAACGCGGTTCATCGCAGCGCCGGTACCCGCCGGAATGAGGCGGCCGACGATGACGTTTTCCTTGAGGCCCTGCAGCGAGTCGATCTTGCCCTGCACCGAAGCCTCGGTGAGCACACGGGTCGTCTCCTGGAAGGACGCCGCCGAAACGAAGCTGCGCGTCTGCAGGCTCGCCTTGGTGATGCCGAGAAGGACCGGACGCCCGACAGCGGGACGGCCATTCTTCGGCAGCTTGGCGTTATATTCCATCATCTCCAGATAATCGAGCTGTTCGGCCGGCAGCAACGTGGTGTCGCCGCCGTCGGTGATCTCGACCTTCTGCAGCATCTGGCGAACGATCACCTCGATGTGCTTGTCGTTGATCTTCACGCCCTGCAGTCGGTAAACTTCCTGGATTTCCGCGACCAGATACTCGGCCAGTGCTTCCACGCCCATGACGTCGAGGATGTCGTGCGGGTTCGGCGAACCGCTGATCAGCGCGTCGCCACGCTTGACCTGATCGCCTTCCTGCACTTCGAGGACCTTCGACTTGGGAATGAGATACTCGATCGAATCGCCTTCTTCGGGAACGATCGCGATCTTGCGCTTCGCCTTGTAATCCTTGACGAATTCGATGCGGCCGCTGATCTTAGCGATCACCGCATTGTCCTTCGGGATGCGCGCTTCGAACAGCTCGGCAACACGCGGCAGACCGCCGGTGATGTCGCGCGTCTTCGACGCTTCGCGGCTGACACGCGCCAGAACGTCGCCTGCCTGCACTTCCTGACCGTCCTCGACCGACAACATCGTGCCGACTGCGAGCAGATAGCGTGCCGCTTCACCCGACTGATCGTCGAGCAGGGTGAGGCGCGGCTGAAGATCTTCCTTCTTGCTGCGCCCCGCGGAGCGATATTCGATCACGACGCGCTGGGCGATACCCGTTGCTTCATCGACCTGTTCGATCAGGGTCTTGGTATCTTCCAGATCCTGATACTTCACAACGCCCTGCTTTTCGGTGATCAGCGGCATGGTGAACGGATCCCATTCGGCAATCCGGTCACCCTTCTTCACCTTGTCGCCATCCTTGTGGATGATGTGCGCACCATAGGGCAGCTTGTGCGACGCGCGTTCGCGGCCTTCGCTGTCGATGATCGCAATTTCACCCGAACGCGCCAGCGCCAGACGGCGACCACGCTGATCGACGATCGTCGGCATGTCACGATATTCGATCGTGCCGTCCGAAATGGCTTCGGCGTTCGACTGTTCGTTGACCTGCGCCGCACCACCGATGTGGAAGGTACGCATCGTCAGCTGCGTGCCGGGTTCACCGATCGACTGTGCAGCGATAACGCCGACAGCTTCACCGATGTTGACCGGCGTACCGCGCGCAAGGTCACGGCCATAGCATTTGCCGCAGACACCCAGCACCGCTTCGCAAACCAGCGGCGAACGGATCTTGACCGCCTGAACCTCGGCGTCTTCGATCAGTTGCGTCGTCGGTTCGTCGAGCAGCGTGCCGACGGGGGCGATGACATTGCCGTCCTTGTCGACGACGTCCTCGAGCGTCGTGCGGCCCAGGATACGCTCACCCAGCGAAGCGATCGTCGAACCGCCCTGGATGATCGCGCGCATTTCCATGCCGCGGGTCGTGCCGCAATCTTCCTCGATCACGACGCAATCCTGCGACACGTCGACCAGACGGCGGGTCAGGTAACCCGAGTTTGCCGTCTTGAGCGCCGTATCGGCAAGACCCTTACGCGCACCGTGGGTCGAGTTGAAATACTCGAGAACGGTGAGGCCTTCCTTGAAGTTCGAGATGATCGGCGTTTCGATGATCTCGCCCGACGGCTTGGCCATCAGGCCGCGCATACCCGCGAGCTGCTTCATCTGCGCCTGCGAACCACGAGCACCCGAGTGCGCCATCATATAGATGGAGTTGATCGGGGCCATGCGGCCATCGGGCAGCTTCGGCGTTGCACGAATTTCGTCCATCATCGCGTTCGCAACCTTGTCGCCGCACTGCGACCAGGCGTCGATGGCCTTGTTGTACTTTTCCTGCTGCGTGATCAGGCCGTCCTGATACTGCTGCTCGAAATCCTTCACCAGCGCGCGGGTTTCGTCGACCATCCCTTCCTTCGACGCCGGAATGATCATGTCATCCTTGCCGAACGAGATGCCCGCCTTGAACGCGTGACGGAAGCCCAACGCCATGATGGCGTCGGCGAACAGCACGGTCTCTTTCTGGCCGGTGTGACGATAGACCTGATCGATCACGTCGCCGATTTCCTTCTTCGTCAACACGCGGTTGACGACGTCGAAGGGTACGGTGTGCGATTTGGGCAGGCATTCGGCGATCAGCATGCGTCCCGGGGTCGTTTCGAAGCGCTTGAAATATTCATTGCCCTTCTCGTCGGTCTGCGGAACGCGGCTGATCACCTTGGTGTGCAGCGTGACCGCGCCGATGTGGAGCGCCTGATGCACTTCGGCCATG
The DNA here is from genome assembly GCF_051550705.1 of Sphingopyxis selenitireducens. Classification (NCBI taxonomy): domain Bacteria; kingdom Pseudomonadati; phylum Pseudomonadota; class Alphaproteobacteria; order Sphingomonadales; family Sphingopyxidaceae; genus Sphingopyxis; species Sphingopyxis selenitireducens. The sequence continues at coordinate 295,717 of NZ_JBPULG010000003.1, read as the reverse complement.
TCGGCGAGCAACATGCCCTCGCCCGGTTCGCCGTCGCGCTCCAGCGAGAGATAATAGAGACCAAGCACCATGTCCTGCGACGGAACGATGATCGGCTTGCCGTTCGCGGGGCTGAGGATGTTGTTGGTCGACATCATAAGAACGCGGCATTCCAGCTGCGCCTCGAGGCTCAGCGGAACGTGAACGGCCATCTGGTCACCGTCGAAGTCGGCGTTGAAGGCCGAGCAGACCAGCGGGTGAAGCTGGATCGCCTTGCCCTCGATCAGCACCGGCTCGAACGCCTGGATGCCCAGACGGTGGAGCGTCGGCGCGCGGTTCAGCATGACCGGGTGCTCGCGAATGACTTCGTCGAGGATGTCCCAGACTTCCTTGCGTTCCTTTTCGACCCACTTCTTCGCCTGCTTCAGGGTCATCGACAGACCCTTGGCATCGAGACGGGCGTAGATGAACGGCTTGAACAGTTCGAGCGCCATCTTCTTCGGCAGGCCGCACTGGTGCAGCTTGAGTTCGGGACCGGTCACGATGACCGAACGGCCCGAATAGTCGACGCGCTTGCCGAGCAGGTTCTGACGGAAGCGGCCCTGCTTGCCCTTGAGCATGTCGGACAGCGACTTCAGCGGACGCTTGTTTGCGCCCGTGATCGTGCGGCCGCGGCGGCCGTTGTCGAACAAGGCGTCAACGGCTTCCTGCAGCATGCGCTTTTCGTTGCGGACGATGATGTCCGGCGCGCGCAGTTCCATCAATCGCTTGAGGCGGTTGTTGCGGTTGATCACGCGGCGGTAAAGATCGTTAAGATCGCTTGTAGCGAAGCGACCACCGTCGAGCGGCACCAGCGGGCGCAGTTCGGGCGGGATCACGGGGACGACTTCGAGGATCATCCATTCGGGACGGTTGCCCGATTCGATGAAGCTCTCGACGACCTTCAGGCGCTTGATGATCTTCTTCGGCTTCAGTTCCGACTTGGTCGTCGCCAGATCTTCGAGAAGATCGACGCGTTCCTGTTCGAGATCGAGATTTTCGAGCAGCACGCGGATCGCTTCTGCACCGATGCCGGCGCTGAAGGCGTCTTCGCCATGCTCATCCTGCGCGTCGAGCAGCTCGTCTTCGGTCAGCAGCTGGAACTTCTCGAGCGGCGTCAGGCCGGGTTCGAGAACGATATAGGCTTCGAAATAGAGGACGCGCTCGAGCTGCTTCAGCTGCATGTCGAGCAGCAGGCCGATGCGCGAAGGCAGCGACTTCAGGAACCAGATGTGCGCGACGGGCGCGGCGAGCTCGATATGGCCCATGCGCTCGCGGCGGACCTTGGTCACCGTGACTTCGACACCGCACTTCTCGCAGACGATGCCCTTGTATTTCATACGCTTGTACTTGCCGCACAGGCATTCATAATCCTTGATCGGGCCAAAGATGCGCGCGCAGAACAAGCCATCACGCTCGGGCTTGAACGTGCGGTAGTTGATGGTTTCGGGCTTCTTGATCTCGCCGAACGACCACGAACGGATACGCTCGGGGCTCGCGATGCCGATCTTGATCATGTCGAAGGTTTCGGGCTTCGCGACCGGGTTCATGAAGTTGGTAAGCTGGTTCATAATCTAGCTCCACTGCCCCTCCCGCGCGGCGGGAGGGGTGAGGCAATATCTTTTACTCGGCGGCTTCGGGAAGAGCATCCGGGGCTTCGTCGGGATCCTGCTCCGCATAGGAGGAGAGTTCGACGTTGAGGCCCAGCGAGCGCATTTCCTTGACGAGCACGTTGAAGCTTTCGGGAATGCCGGCCTCGAAGGTGTCGTCGCCCTTGACGATCGCTTCGTAAACCTTGGTGCGGCCGATCACGTCATCGGACTTCACCGTCAGCATTTCCTGGAGCGTGTACGCCGCGCCATAGGCCTGGAGCGCCCAGACCTCCATTTCCCCGAAGCGCTGGCCACCGAACTGCGCCTTACCGCCCAGCGGCTGCTGGGTAACAAGCGAGTAGGGCCCGATCGAACGCGCGTGGATCTTGTCGTCGACAAGGTGATGGAGCTTCAACATATAGATGTAGCCCACGGTCACCTTGCGGTCGAACCGATCGCCGGTGCGGCCGTCGTAAAGGTCCGACTGACCCGATTCATGCAGCCCCGCAAGGGTCAGCATGTTGGTCACATCGGCTTCCTTGGCGCCGTCGAACACCGGGGTTGCGAACGGCACACCGACCTTCAGATTCTCCGCAAATTCGACGATGCTTTCGGCGCTGCGTGCCTGGATGTCGTCGACATATTCGGTGCCATAGACATGTTCCAGTGCTTCACGCACGGGCTCGGGCATCTGGCCGCCGGTCGCGTCGGGGTTGGCGTTGCGCCATTCCTCGAGTGCCACCGTCACCTTTTGACCCAGACCGCGCGAAGCCCAGCCAAGGTGGGTTTCAAGGATTTGCCCGACGTTCATGCGCGAAGGCACGCCCAGCGGGTTCAGCACGATATCGACATGCGTACCGTCTTCGAGGAACGGCATGTCCTCGACCGGCAGCATGCGCGAAATGACGCCCTTGTTGCCGTGACGGCCGGCCATCTTGTCGCCCGGCTGCAGCTTGCGCTTCACCGCGACGAAGACCTTGACCATCTTGAGCACGCCCGGCGCGAGTTCATCGCCGCGCTGCAGCTTTTCGACGCGATCTTCGTACTTCGCGTTGATGCGCTTGATCGCGTCGTCATACTGCGCCTTGATCGCTTCAAGCGCGGTCTGGCTATTGTCTTCGACGACAGCGAGCTTCCACCAGTCGGCGCGGTCGAGTTCGACCAGCATCTCTTCGGTGACAACATCGCCCTTCTTCAGGCCCTTCGGCACCGCGCTGGTCGTCTGACCGATCAGCAGGTCCTTGAGGCTGGAGAAGGTTGCACGGTTGAGGATTGCGCGCTCATCGTCGGCGTCCTGCTTCAGACGCTCGATTTCTTCGCGTTCGATCGCAATCGCGCGTTCGTCCTTGTCGATACCGTGACGGTTGAAGACGCGGACTTCGACGACCGTACCCGACACGCCCGGCGGCAGACGGAGCGAGGTGTCGCGCACATCGCTGGCCTTTTCGCCGAAGATCGCGCGCAGCAGCTTTTCTTCCGGCGTCATCGGCGATTCACCCTTGGGGGTGATCTTGCCGGCCAGAATGTCGCCCGGACCAACCTCGGCGCCGATGTAGACGATGCCCGCTTCGTCGAGGTTGCGCAGCGCTTCCTCGCCGACGTTCGGAATGTCGCGCGTGATGTCTTCCGGCCCGAGGCGCGTGTCGCGTGCAGTGACTTCGAATTCCTCGATGTGGATCGAGGTGAAGACGTCGTCCTTCACAATGCGTTCGCTGATGAGGATACTATCCTCATAGTTATAGCCGTTCCACGGCATGAACGCGACGAGGACGTTCTTACCCAGTGCCAGTTCGCCCAGTTCGGTCGACGGGCCGTCGGCGATGATGTCGCCGGTGCGGACGACTTCGCCCACCTTCACCAGCGGACGCTGGTTGATGCAGGTGTTCTGGTTGGAACGCTGGAACTTTTGCAGACGGTAGATGTCGACGCCCGACTTGCCGGGTTCGATCATGTCGGTTGCACGGATAACGATACGCGTCGCATCGACCTGATCGATGATGCCGCCGCGGCGCGCCGCGATGGCTGCGCCCGAGTCACGCGCAACGGTTTCTTCCATGCCGGTGCCGACCACGGGCGCTTCCGCACGCAGCAAAGGCACGGCCTGACGCTGCATGTTCGATCCCATGAGTGCGCGGTTGGCGTCATCGTTTTCGAGGAACGGAATGAGCGATGCCGCGACCGAAACCAGCTGCTTCGGCGACACGTCCATCAGGGTGATCTGGTCGCGCGGCGCCATCAGGAATTCGCCCGCTTCGCGTGCCGAGATCAGCTCGTCGATGAAGCTGCCGTCGTCGTTGAGATCGGCGTTCGCCTGCGCAACGGTGTGCTTCTGCTCTTCCATCGCCGACAGATAGACGACGTCGTTGGTCACCTTGCCGTCGATGATCTTGCGATACGGGGTTTCGATGAAGCCGTACTTGTTCACGCGCGCAAAGGTTGCGAGCGAGTTGATCAGACCGATGTTCGGGCCTTCCGGCGTTTCAATCGGGCAGATACGGCCATAGTGCGTCGGGTGAACGTCGCGGACTTCGAAGCCCGCACGCTCGCGCGTCAGACCGCCCGGCCCAAGCGCCGACACGCGGCGCTTGTGGGTGACTTCCGACAGCGGGTTGGTCTGATCCATGAACTGGCTGAGCTGCGACGAACCAAAGAATTCGCGCACCGCAGCAACCGCCGGCTTGGCGTTGATCAGGTCGTTCGGCATGACGGTCGACACGTCGACCGAGCTCATGCGCTCCTTCACGGCGCGCTCCATGCGGAGCAGACCGACGCGATACTGGTTTTCCAGAAGTTCGCCGACCGAACGGACACGACGGTTACCGAGGTTGTCGATATCGTCGATTTCGCCCTTGCCGTCCTTGAGGTTCACCAGTTCCTTGACCACGGCGAGAATATCCTCGCTGCGCAGGGTGGTGACCGTGTCCTCGGCGTCGAGGCCAAGGCGCATGTTGAGCTTGACGCGGCCGACAGCCGACAGGTCGTAACGCTCTGCGTCAAAGAACAGACCGCCGAACAAGGCTTCTGCGGTTTCGCGCGTCGGCGGCTCGCCGGGGCGCATGACGCGGTAGATGTCCGAAAGCGCCTGATCGCGATCCTCGGCCTTGTCGGCCTTCAGCGTGTTGCGGATCCACGGACCCGTGTTGTTGTGATCGATGTCGAGCAGCTCGAGCTTTTCGATGCCGGCGGCGTCGATCTTCTCGAGGTTTTCGGCCGACACTTCGTCACCGGCTTCGATGTAGATCTCGCCGGTCGACTCGTTGATCAGGTCATAGGCGCTGTAGCGGCCGAAGATTTCTTCGGTCGGGATCAGCAGCGTATCGAGACCATCCTTCGCGGCCTTGTTGGCAAGGCGCGGGCTGATCTTGTGGCCGGCAGCGAAGACGACTTCGCCGGTCTTGGCGTCGACGACGTCGAACGCGGGCTTCGCGCCGCGCCAGTTCTCGACCATGAACGGCACGCGCCAGCCGTTTTCGGCGCGCTCGAAGACCAGACGGTCATAGAAATGGTTGAGGATTTCCTCGCCCGACATGCCCAGCGCGTACAGCAGGCTGGTGACCGGCAGCTTGCGCTTGCGGTCGATACGGACGTTGACGATATCCTTGGCGTCGAATTCGAAATCAAGCCACGAACCGCGATACGGGATCACGCGCGCGGCGAACAGGAATTTGCCCGACGAGTGGGTCTTGCCGCGGTCATGGTCGAAGAGCACACCAGGCGAACGGTGCATCTGCGACACGATAACGCGCTCGGTACCATTGACAAAGAAGGTGCCGTTGCCGGTCATGAGCGGCATGTCGCCCATGTAAACGTCCTGCTCCTTGATATCGAGGACCGAGCGGGTGTCGGTTTCGCTGTCGACTTCAAAGACGATCAGACGCAGCGTGACCTTCATCGGTGCCGCATAGGTGATGCCGCGCTGGCGGCACTCGTCGACGTCATATTTCGGCGCTTCGAGTTCGTAGTGGACGAAGTCGAGCTCGGCGGTGCCGGCGAAATCGCGGATCGGAAAAACGCTGCGCAGCGTCTTTTCAAGGCCCGAGACATAGCCGATCGACGGATCGGACCGCAGGAACTGCTCATAGGATTCGCGCTGAACCTCGATGAGGTTGGGCATTTCCACGGCTTCGTGGATATTGCCGAACAGCTTGCGGATTCGCTTGGTCGCGGTTGCTTCGAGGGCCTTGCCCACCGACTTCGCCTTGGTCGCCATAAGTGATTGTCTCGCCTGTCAAAAATCAAAATCGCGAGCGCTCCGACGCGAAAAAAGCCGCAGGCAACCGTCGCCGGTTTACCGCAGCTTTCTAACGCCTGTCGAAATCCCAGCGACCTATCCGTACAGCCCGCTGCGCAAAGTCAGGCTCTATCTCGGACGATGGGGTGTGACGGCGATATAGGATTTGGGGCGCGCGCTGTCAACGGGAGCGCGGTGAAGTGATCGTGTAAGCGACAGCTTTGGGGTGGGAAGCGGACGTCGACCAAGGCGTCGCCCCCGGCAAACCCTAAAACACACCCTTCAGCAACGCCGCCGGGTTCCGGCGAAGCGCTGCCTCTTCGCCCGCCATATAATGGAAGATGCCCTTCAGCGCCTGTTCCGTCACAGATCGGGTCAACCCGTCGCGGGTCAGCCCCGCCGAGGCCATCAGCTGATTGCCCCTCGATAGCTGGTCGAGCTGGCGCCAGGCGCCGACATTTTCCAATGCCGAACCGATCAGCGGCGACACCTTGCCGAACAGCACGCTGCCCGCACTCGATTGAAGATAGCGCGTCGCCCCATCGTTCTTCGACACCAGCGCGGGCGCGTCAGTCCAGCGCAGATTGTCGATCGCGGCGCGAAACGCCGGCTTGGCTTCGCCCGCGGCGTGGCCGCCCGCATCGTTCAGGCTCCGGGTCAAATTGGTCGTGAGGCCCAGCCTGTCGCCCATGCCGAAAAGCTTCGAGGCCAGCTTACCGCCTGCACCCGGCAACAGGATGCGCACCGCAGTATCGCGATAAAAAGCGCCGGGCTCAGCCAATCTGTCGAGCGCGCTATCGGAAGCGCCCGCAATCAGACCCTTTACCCCGCTCTTCGGCAGCTTCGCCACGGCCCATGGCGCATGAGCGAGAGCCAGCATGCCGGCCGCGCCCGCGAATATCGCTCGCCGCCCGACCATTTCCTCGTCCCATTTCATAGCACGTCTTCCGCTGCCCTGCGTTCGAAGATCAGGCTAGCAGCAAAATTGCGGTCACCAAAGCCCGATACATGCATCGACATCGCCAAGCGCGCCGAAAACGGGCAACGCGCAGGCAGTTTCCTTACCCGTCTTGGCCCGCCAGATCGGGGCCGTCGGATCACGCCGCCATGCGGAGCCGGTTGCGGCCGGCCCGCTTGGCGTCATAGAGAGCCTTGTCGGCGCGCTGCAGCAGGTCTTCTACCGTCGCCTCACCCGCATAAATGGCGGCGCCGATGCTGACCGTCACCCTCGGCAACCCGCTGGTAGCGCCATCCTCCGTCTCGATCGTCTTGCGCACCCGCTCGGCAACCATTCCCGACGAGAGAGCGCTGTCGCCGCGCAGGATGCAGACAAATTCTTCGCCCCCGAAACGGCCGACCATATCCTCATCGCGAAGCGGCGCCTTGGCACGCTGCGCCACGCGGCGGATTACATTGTCGCCCACAGCATGGCCGTGGCTGTCGTTGATCCGCTTGAAATGATCGATATCGAAGATGGCGACCGCCAGCGGCGCGCCATTTTCGCGGGCGGCAGCGAGCGCCTCTTCGAGAAAGGCGAGCGTCTGGCGTCGATTGGGCAGACCGGTCAGCATGTCGGTGTTCGCAACCCGCTCGGCCGCGCTGCGCGCCGCTTCCAATATCCGGGCATTTTCGACCGTCTCGGTCACGTCCTGGATCGTTCCGAAAATACCGACAGCCACATCATTACGCCCCATTTCGATCGATCCGTGCGACTTGGCGTAGCGGACCTCGCCATCGGCGCGCATGATCCTTCCCTGAAATTCGAACGGCGCTCCGGTCGCGATAGACCGCTTCAGCACCGCACGCACGCGCACCCGGTCTTCTTCGATATAGCAGGCAAGGCTGCCCTCGACCGTCATTCCCGCGCCGGGCTCGAGCCCGTGGATGCGATAGGCCTGATCCGACCACTGGATCGTCCGGCGCAACAGATCGACGCGCCAGTGGCCAACCAACGCGACCGCTTCGGCCTGAAGCAGCCAGCGGTTGCTTTGCTCAAGCCGCTCGGCGAGCCGCTTGCGCACGACGATCAGCGCCGCGAGCGGCAGCGCGACGAACAGCATCGTCACCAGATAGAATTGCAGGAAGAAGATCCGGATCTTTGGCGCCGCGTCGATCGCGGCGATCGGACCGAGCCCCTGCCCGGTCAGGAACGAAGCGATGATCGCAACGATCAGCATCCCCGCCGCTGCGCCAAAGGGACCCAGCCGATAGGAGGCGAGGATCACCGCGACGCAGGGCAGAAAGGTCGCCGGAAAATTGGACTGCGAAAAGGACATCGCAGTGACCAGCGCCGCGCCGGTCAACATGGCTGCCGCTTCGCCCTGCATCGCAAGGGATAAGTTGTGCAGCGCGCCCGACGCGATCATTCGCGACAACATGACGATCGGCGGCGTGACGATCAGCAACCCCAGCGCGACCGTGGTCATCCACGAAAAGAAAAAGTCGCTGCCCCCGCCGGTCAGCAGCGTGACGATCGCTGCGCTGGCGAGACTCGCCACCAAAGCCGCAAAACAGAAATTCCCGACCGTGCGCGGCACCATGAAGGAAATCGCCCCCGGCTCGCGGCGGCGCAGCAGCCACAGCGCAATCATGGCTTCGGAACCATTGGCCAGCGTGAAAGCCGTCGCGGTCGGCAGCGACGCCCCGCTCAGCATATTGGCCGCGAGGCTGGCGGCAACCATTCCCGCAAAGGACGCGATGCGCATCCCCGTCGGCATCAGCAACAGCAACGCCAAAAAGAATCCGCTGGGCGGCCACATCGCAGCGATATTGTCGGCGCCCTTGGTCGCATAGAGCGACAGGCTGGCCAGCAAGAAATAGCCGAGCATCGTCAGCAAAAGCCAGAACACTGGTTCGACTCTGGGGGTGAGCGATCGTGCCATGCCGCCACGCTACGAAAAGCTGGTAAAGATACAATGCACATAACGCGCAGGCGCTTTTCGGCCCGCCGGCTATGATCAGTCGATACCGCCGAAGGTCAGGCCGACGACCTCTTCGACCATGGCTTCGTCCCACGCGATCCGCTTGTCGAGGATCAGCATCGCGAGACCGTGGACGAGCGCCCAGGCGTGGAGCGCCGCGGTGTCGGGGTTTGCGACCCCCGGCAGCGCCTCGCTCACGCCTGCGCGCAAAAGATTATACGCGACTTCGCCGCCATCACCTTCACCCTCGGTATAGCGTTGGGGCCTCTGCCGCGTGAAACTCAACCGGAACACCGCAGGCTCGTCATGCGCAAAGCGGACGTAGGTAACGCCGGTCGCCCGGAAACCATGGCGCCCGCCGCCCGCCTTCAGCCACGCCTGCGCCTGCAATGCGCCCAACCGCCGCAGCCCCTCGTCGGCGAGGGCGTCGAGCAGCGCCTCCTTGTCGGGGAAATGACGATAAAGAGCGGTCGCACTGACGCCGACATCGCGCGCGAGGGCGCGTAGCCCCAGTTCGCCGTCATCGCCGTCGTGCAACCGCTTCATTCCCGCGGCAATCACCGCCGCGCGCAGGTCGCCATGATGATAGGCACGCGCTATTTTCCCGTCAGCTTCAATTATGTTGACACTGTTATCTTCGTTCGTCATGTTGTCACCGTAAACATTTCGAGTCGCCAGCACAACCCGCGAAGCGGCCCGCCTGCAACCTTCCGCATAAGGAGCGTCCCCATGGCTAGCAATGTCGAAAACCTGATTCGCGGTGCGGTGACCAAAGGCATCGTCAAGGTCGCCGAGTTCAACCGCAAGCGGCTTCCCAGCCCGACCGACGCCCACCCCTTCCTCACCGGCATCCACGCGCCGATGATCGCAGAGTTAACACTGGAAACATTGCAGGTCGATGGCGAGATTCCGGCGGCGTTGACCGGGCGCTATTTGCGCAATGGCCCCAATCCTGCAGTCGCCCCCGACCCCGCCAGCTATCACTGGTTTACCGGCGCCGGCATGGTCCATGGCATCCGCATCGAGAATGGCAAGGCCGACTGGTATCGCAACCGCTGGGTGCGCGGCGCCGAAGCCTGTGCCGCGCTGGGCGAAGAATTGCCCCCTGGCCCCCGCGAAACCAGCGACGCGCCGAACACCAATGTCGTCGGCCTCGCAGGGCGCACCTTTGCCATCGTCGAAGCCGGCGGCAAGCCGGTCGAGCTTGGCTACCAGCTCGATACGATCGCGCATAATCCCTTCGACGGTACGCTCGCCGGTTCCTACACCGCGCACCCGCACCATGACCCCGTCACGGGCGAAACCCACGCCATCACCTATAAGGGCGATACGCCGAACAAGGTGTGGCACGTCGTCCTCGACAAACATGCCCATGTGATCCGCGAGGAAGCGGTGGCGGTCAGCGACGGCCCATCGATCCACGACTGCGCGATTACAGAGAATTACGCGCTGATATTCGACCTGCCCGTCACCTTCTCGATGAAGATGCTGATCAGCGGCTTTCGCTTCCCCTATGCGTGGAATGCGGCGCACGCCGCGCGCGTCGGCTTGCTTCCCCGGAACGGCAGCGGCAACAGCGTCATCTGGGTGCCGGTCGAACCCTGCTATGTCTTTCACCCCGCCAACGCCTATGAGACCGCCGACGGCAAGGTGATCGTCGATGTCGTCGCGCACGACACCATGTTCGCGCAATCGACGCGCGGGCCCGACAGCGAAAAATCGCGGATGGAGCGATGGACGATCGACCCGGTGGCGGGCACCACGCTCCGCACGATCATTCATGACCATGCACAGGAATTCCCACGCTACGACGAACGTCTGACCACGCGCCCCTATCGCTATATATATAGTGTCGCGATGCCCGACGGCGAAAGCATCGAGTGGGCCATGGCCGACACACGGCTGTTCCGCCACGACCTCGACGCGGGTACAACCGACATCCGTGATTTCGGCCCCGGCCGCCATCCCGGCGAATTCGTCTTCGTGCCGCGTAGCGCCGATGGCGCCGAAAATGACGGCTGGCTGATCGGGCTGGTCGTCGACATGAACGACCAGACGACCGATCTGGTCATTCTGAATGCCGACGATTTCACGGGCTCTCCTCAGGCAGTCATCCATCTGCCGCACCGGGTGCCGCCGGGCTTCCACGGCAATTGGATCGCCGACTGATCGCGGTCCCGGGATCGGCGCGGGGAGATATTCTCTCCCGCCGATCCCGGCACCTCGCCCGGGCGCAAAAGCGGTCGTTGTGCGCGACCAACCGGGACCGAATCTTCGCCCAGTCGCCGCACAGCCACGGCTCACCTTGAAAACAGACGCTTTTTGGCATCGCTTTGCAAGCGCGGCTCGTTTCCGTCTTACTATGACGAAAGCAATCCCCCTCTCCCGCCCCGCCACGAGCGCGATTGCCGCGTTCCTGGCCCTTTCCGCACCGCAGGCATTTGCACAGGCCACGCCCGCCGACGTTCCGACGATGGTATCGCCTGTTGCAGTGCCCGAGCCGAGTGCGCCCGCACCTGTTGCCGCGCCCCAAGCCGCACCTCAAGTCGCCGAGCCCCCGGCGCCCAAACCCGTCATTCGTGTCCCGATCGACCTGCCGGCCGAACCCGCCGAACCTGTAGCGAAGGCCGCCGAACGCCCGGCCGCGACCGCCAAGGCAGCACCGCCGCGCGCGGAACGTAGCGCAGCCAGCACGCGAAGCGCCGAGCCTGCTGCCGCTGCCGAACAGACAGTGGTTCCGGCCGCAGCCGCCTTGGCGAGCAACGGCGCGCTGCCCCTCGCCCCGACCGAAACGGCAGCACCGGTCGAACCCGCATCGACCACCGCCCCGCCTCCCGTTAGCGAGGCGCCCGCACAGGCAGCCGCACCGCGTGATGCCTTCCCTTGGGAACTTGCAGGCGGCGCGGCAGCCTTGTTATTGGTCGGCGGCGCAGGCCTCGCCTTCGCCCGCCGCCGCCGCGCAAACCATGACGCCGACGACGCCGCGATGAGCTTCGAAGAAATGGCAGCGGCCGAGGCGGTTCCCTATGATCGTCCGCGCACGGAAATCGCTCCGCAGCCCGCGATGCGCAGCACCCCGAGCTTTGCCGCCGCGCCGCACGGAAGCATGGGACGACATGAGGCGATGGCGCTTGCCGGGCCCACCCCCGAAAATCCGTTCGAAACGCTCAAGAAGCGACTGCAACGCGCGCGCTTCCTCGATCGCCAGGAACGTGTGCAATATGAAGCCACTCTTGGCGCGCAGAAGGATTTGCAGCGCAAGCCTGTCAGCGCGTGGGAAGTCGCCCAGCGCGAAATTTCGCCCCCGGCACAGCAGGAGGTGCGCCGTCCCGAACGCGGCAATGCGCGCCCCGGCACGCTGCGCCCGGGTCTCATCCGCCACTAAATCACCGCCCGTTCGCGGCACAAAAAAGGGCGGTGCCTCGCGGCACCGCCCTTTCTTTTTCGCTGGAACCCGGCCGGTTCGATCCGGCCGGAACCCGCAAACCGAATTACTTCAGTTCGACGGTCGCGCCGGCAGCGATCAGCTTTGCCTTCAGCTCTTCAGCTTCAGCCTTGCTGGCGCCTTCCTTGACGGCCTTCGGTGCGCCTTCGACCAGCGCCTTGGCTTCGCCCAGGCCCAGACCGGTGATCGCACGGACTTCCTTGATCACGTTGATCTTGTTGCCGCCGTCACCCGTCAGGATGACGTCAAATTCGGTCTGCTCTTCAGCAGCCGGGCCAGCAGCGGCAGCAGCCGGAGCAGCAGCAACAGCAGCAGCAGCCGAAACGCCCCACTTTTCTTCGAGCATCTTCGACAGGTCAGCTGCTTCGAGGACGGTCAGGGTCGACAGTTCTTCAACGATCTTTGCGAGATCAGCCATGATATTTCTCCATTAAAACCGGGACATGCCCGGTACCAGTTCAAGTTCGGTTCGAAAGTTTATGCAGCTTCTTTGGCGGCATATGCGCCAAAAACCCGCGCCAACTGACCAGCCGGGGCTGCGGCGATTTGCGCAACCTTGGTGGCCGGAGCCTGCACCAGACCAATGATCTTGGCGCGCAGCTCGTCGAGCGAGGGAAGCGAAGCCAGCGCCTTCACGCCATCCGCGTCGAGGACCACATCCCCCATGCCGCCACCAACGATTTCCAGTTTCGGGTTGGTCTTGGCAAATTCCACAGCGATCTTCGCAGCAGCCACCGGGTCGGCGGACGATGCAAGTGCGGTGGGACCGGTCAGCAGATCGCCGATACCGGTGTAGGACGTGCCGTCGAGCGCGATTTTGGCAAGACGGTTCTTCGTGACGCGAAAGTCGGCTCCTGCATCGCGCATCTGCTGACGCAGCACCGTCGACTGAGCGACGGTCATGCCAAGGTTGCGGACGACCACAACCGAAGCAGCTGACGACAGGGTAGCGTTCAGCGAGGATACGGCTTCGGCCTTTTCCGTACGATCCATGCCTATACTCCACTCTTCTGCCCGGAACCGCACACGCCGAAACGCACGCGCCGCCGGGCGGCTAAAAAACGCCGATACAGGCGCGAGCCAAGGCTCACCTGCATTTGCGTTGGCGATGTCCGAAGGGGTCGGTCAAGACGCGTCGCCTGATCAAACAGGCGGGCGACCGAAAAAGACTGTTCCCCGTCTCGGCTGGAAATTAAGAAGGGCATATTCCCTTCACCAACTGTCTCGGACGGAATTGCCACCGCCGGAGCGATGGCAACACGGCTGCGGCTAATAGCGGCGGCCGCAGCAGAGTCAAGTTGCGATGGCGCAGCGCAGCAACGTCGGTTAGCGTCGCGGCGATGATAGCAATCCGAACCTCCACCCCCGCCGACGGCGAGCGCGCGCTCCAGATCTGGCGTGACGCCGTCGACGCGACGCATGACTTTCTGACGCCCGAAGACCGGGTCGCGATCGAGCGCGAGGTCTCGGGCTTCCTCCCCGCCGCCCCGCTCTGGCTCGCGGTCGATGCGGACGACCGGCCGATCGGCTTCATGCTGCTCGATGGCGCGAGCATGGAGGCGCTGTTCATCGACCCGGCGCATCGTGGCGGAGGCGTCGGGCGCGCACTCGTCGCCCATGCGCTGGCGCTCCACCCTGCCCTCACGACCGAGGTCAACGAGCAGAACGCACAAGCAGTCGGCTTTTATGAGCGCATGGGCTTTGTCCCCACCGGGCGCTCGGAACGCGATGGTCAGGGACGCGCTTACCCGCTGATTCACTTGCGCTTCGACGCCCGGAACTGATCACACCCGAGGTCGCCCACATGGCAGGGATGCGAAATTTCGCATGAGACCCCTTGCACGTCCGCCATTAAGATATATCTTAGAGCTATCGAGAATCACTCTAAGGAACGATATGATGCATTTTTACGGAAAAATGAGCGGCCATGGCTGCAACAAGCGGCACGCGATGCACCGCGGCGGGCGCGGTCATGGCTTCGGCCACGGGCGCGGCTTTGGCGGGCGCCACCGCGATGACGACGAAGGACGCGGCCCGCGCCGCCGTATGTTCGACAGCGGCGAACTGCGGCTCGTGCTCCTGAAGCTGATCGCCGACGAACCGCGCCACGGCTATGATCTGATCCGCCAGATCGAGGAACTGACCGGCGGCGCCTATGCGCCGAGCCCCGGCGTCATCTATCCCACCCTCACCCTGCTGGATGACATGGGACAGATTGAGGCGCAGCAGAGCGATGGTGCGAAAAAGCTGTTCGCGATCACCGCCGATGGCCAGACCGAACTCGACGCCAGCAAGGGCATTGTCGACGCACTGATCGCCCGGCTCGCCGCGGTCGGTGCGGAACGGCAGCGGACCGATAGCGCATCGGTGCGCCGTGCGATGGGCAATTTGAAGCAGGTATTGCTTAACCGGCTCGGCCAGCGCGACCTCGACGACGCCACATTGCACGCCGTCGTCGCACTGATCGACGAGGCGGCGCAGAAGATCGAGCGACTGTAAGGAGGAACGGCATGACGATTTCAGCAACCGCAAGCGTGCCCACCGCGCACGCCAGCAAATATCTGCAGCAGCTGTGCAAACATTGGGAGCATAATCTGTCGGTGGAATTCACCGCGGCGCACGGCACCGTGACCTTCCCCAAGGACGCACGCGGCGCCGACTGGCCGGGCGACGCCCTCGTGACATTCGACGCCGGGGCCGATGCACTGGCTGTCCGCATCGACGCCAGCATCGAAGGGCAACTCGAAGCCTTGCAGGGCGCGGTGGCGCGTCACCTCGACCGCTTTGCTTTTCGCGAAGCGCCACTGCCATTCGGCTGGCGCGCGGTGGAGAAGTAGAAAAATAGCGGGGCGGCGCATGGCCGCCCCGCTATTCTGCGGTCAATCAGCCGACGATC
Source organism: Sphingopyxis selenitireducens (assembly GCF_051550705.1). Classification (NCBI taxonomy): domain Bacteria; kingdom Pseudomonadati; phylum Pseudomonadota; class Alphaproteobacteria; order Sphingomonadales; family Sphingopyxidaceae; genus Sphingopyxis; species Sphingopyxis selenitireducens. Next base: position 280,614 of record NZ_JBPULG010000003.1, on the reverse strand, counting down.
GCCTTCTTCCTTGCATAAAGGAAATAGACCGCCAGCCCGCCGATATTCCACAGCAGGAACCAGAATTGCGTCTGCGCGGGCAGGCTGAAGAAGAGATAGATGCAGCCAAGCACCGCAATGGTGCCGATCACCCACGGCATTGGCGCGCGGAAGGTGCGCGGCGCGTCGGGCGCGCGGCGGCGCATGATCAACATGCAGATCGACACAGCGGTAAAGGCCGCGAGCGTCCCCGCATTGGCGAGCGCCGCCAACTCACCCAAGGGAATGAAACCCGCAAGCACGGCGACGACTAGCGCCGTAAAGATAGTGATGCGCACCGGTGTCCCGCGTGAAGACAGCTTGGCAAGGCTCGCGGGAAGCAACCCGTCACGCGCCATGGTGAAAAAGATGCGGCTCTGGCCATAGAAGAAAGCGAGGATGACCGTCGGCAGCGCGATGATCGCCGAAACGGCCAGATATTGCGCCGCGAGCGGGCTGCCCAACTCGCGCAGGATCAGCGCCAGCGGCTCGGGACTGTTGGCGAAACGGGTGTAGGCGATGGCGCCCACTGCGGCGACCGCGACGGCGATATAGATGAGCACGCAGGCTAGCATCGAACCGACGATCCCGATCTTCAAATCGCGGTCGGGATTTTTGGTTTCCTCGGCAGCAGTGGCAATCGCATCGAAACCATAGAAGGCGAAAAAGATGATCGCTGCCGCCGCCATAACGCCGCGCTCCACCCCGTCGGGTCCGACATGCTTGGAAAAGCCATAGGGGCTGAACGGTTCGAAATGGGCGGCGTCGAACGCCGGAAGCGCGACCGCGACGAACACGATGAGCGCGACAATTTTCACCAGCACGAGAACGGCATTGACCGTCGCGCTTTCGCGCGTGCCGACGAGCAACATACCCGCGACCACCGCAATAATGCCGATCGCAGGCAGATTGACGATACCGCCAAGCTCCGGCCCCTGCATCAGTGCCATCGGCACGCCCGCCCATGCCTGCAGCAAGGGCGCGGCATAGCCCGACCAGCCGACCGCAACCGCACTCACCACCAGCGAATATTCGAGGATCAGGCTCCACCCGACGACCCAGGCGATGATTTCCCCAATGACGACATAGCTGTACGTATAGGCGCTGCCCGAAGCCGGGATCATCGTCGCCATTTCGGCATAAGCCAGCGCCGCGCAGGCACAGATGAGACCCGCAATGCCGAAGGAGAGGATGACAGCAGGGCCCGCCTTGTCGGCGCCAACGCCGATCAGCGTCAGAATTCCGGTGCCGACGATTGCGCCGACTCCCAATGCGATAAGGTGCGGCCAACCCAGCGTCCGCGCCAGTCCGTGCCCGTCCTGCTGCTCCGGAACAATCGCTTTGCGGCGAAACAGGCTGGCATTCATATGGTAGGCTCCCCTTGTGCTTTGCGCCGCTTGTAAGGGGGTGGCCGCACAGCGCAAGCTGCGCGGCCGGATAAATGGAGCGGCAGCTTGGGGGTGGGGAAGCCGACAGTCTGTCCTCATGCTATGCAGACATGCCTGCAGACCAATAAAATCGAGCAGCTTCTTTGCTCCATTGCTTGCGCGCAGAACTTCTCGTTTACTATCCAATGCTATCTTTACTGAAAGCACAAACTTGAAGGGAAGTGATGTGGCGAACGAGCAGGAGTTTAGCGAGCGAGCCAAAGCTAGAATATTTGCAGACGATCCAAGCCGCCAGCCTGCTTTGGACGACGCGGCGGAATTCGCGAGGAATCTGAAGCAGCGCGGCGAAGCAGCAAGAGGTTTGAATAGAGACCTCCTGACTGACGTCCCATTGCTCTATGGATCGCCCGGTCCTTTGGAAGCCAATGGGGATCCCGGTATCGTTCTCGCACAAATCCACCGCGAAGAAATGGTTCGGAAAAACGGGGGTGGAATTTCAAGTTTCAGACCCGAAGTGCCTACCGCCCGGCTTCCCTTTGAACGCGCGACGACAGCGCTGGCGATGCTACTCGCGACAATCTATTTTTTGGCGCGTTAGACTAGGCATCGTCGTATTAGAGCTTTTGAATAATGCGCCGCTAGCAAGTGGCTGACCAATTACAATCCATGTCCGCAATTGGGTCGGTTTGCTGCCCTTGCCGTTCCCCGGCGAAAGCCACGGCCCAGTGAGCTTCAGCGCAGACGTCGGCTTCATGCCCGGCTTTCGCCGGGAAACGGCCAGCATCGGTCGCTAGCTGCCACTGACGGTCAGAGCAGCGCCTCGATCGCTTCGGCCAGCCTGGCATCGCGTTCCGACAATCCGTCCGCATCGTGGGTCGTCAACAGGATGTCGACGCGGTTGTAAACATTCGACCATTCGGGGTGATGGTCCATTTTTTCAGCGATAATCGCCACGCTCGCCATGAAGCCGAACGCCTGTGCGAAATCGGCGAATCTGAACTGCCGCGTGATCGCGTCGCGCACGGGTTCATGCGTCCAGTCGGGGAATCGGGCCAACAGCGCGGCGCGCGCCACATCGTCGAGTTTCTGGATCATATTCTCTTCTCCCGCTGGCCAATCCGGCCCGCCCGCCATAAGGGTGAGCGCGATGAGCGACAAGCCCACCCTGCCCCCGCTGACCCCCGACCTGCCCGGCGCCTGGACCGGCGGCCCGCCCGACGCCGACGCGCTGTTCGCGATGGCGGAGGCGGCGCTGGAAACTATGCCTGCGGAGTTTCTCCCGCATATTCAGGGCGTGGTGATCGCGGTCGAAGAATTCGCCGACGCCGAAACCCTCGCCTCGCTCGACATCGAACATCCTTACGATCTCACCGGCCTGTACGAAGGCCGCCCGCTGACCGAGCGCAGCATCGACCAGAGCGGCGGCATGCCCGACCGCGTCACCCTCTATCGCGTCCCCATCCTCGTCGAATGGATCGAGACCGGCGAGCCGCTCGGCGGGCTGGTGCGCCATGTCCTGATCCACGAGATCGGCCATCATTTCGGCTTTTCCGACGACGACATGCACGCGTTGGAAGATATGGCGTGAGCGCGCATCCGCGCGCAGGGGGCGTGACGACCCTGTTGCGGCTCGACCGGGTGGCCTGCATTCGCGGCGACCGGCTGCTGTTCGAAAATCTGTCGCTGACGCTGAGGCGCGGCGACGCACTGTGGCTGCGCGGCCCGAACGGCACCGGCAAGTCCAGCCTGATCCGCGTCGTCGCAGGGCTGCTTCGCGCGGCCGCCGGGACGGTCGAGCGCCACGAGCGCTGCGCGCTGATCGACGAAAATGCCGCGCTCGACACCGAATTGCCATTGCGCCGCGCACTCGATTTCTGGGCGCGGATCGACACTGTCGACGGTCATAGCGTCGATCGCGCCATCGCCGAAATGGCGCTGGCTCCACTCGCCGAGGTTCCCGTCGGGATGCTGTCAACCGGCCAGCGCAAGCGCGCCGCGATGGTACGCGTCATCGCATCGGCGGCGCCGATCTGGCTGCTCGACGAGCCGGCGAACGGCATGGACGATGCCGCGCAGGCGCGGCTGGTCGCCGCGATCGCAAAGCATCGCGCCAATGGCGGCGCGGTTTTGCTCGCATCGCATTTTCCGCTGGGGCTGGATGATCTGGACGAACTGGATCTGGGGGCGTTGGCATGACCGCACTGCTCGCCCTTTTCTGGCGCGACCTGCGCCGCGCATGGGGCAGCGGCGCGCTATGGCTGCCGGTGCTCTTTTTCCTGCTCGTCGCCACTGCCTTTCCCTTTGCTGTCGGCCCCGATGCGCCGTTGCTGGCACGAACCGGCGGCGGAATGATCTGGGTTGCAGCATTGCTCGCGGCGTTACTGCCCATCGACCGGCTGATACGACCCGACCGCGACACAGGGGTTCTCGACCAGCTCGCGGTACGCGGCATGCCCGACGAGGTGATCGCCGCAGTCAAAATCGCCGCGCACGCAATCGGCTTTGGTGTACCGCTACTGATCGCGCTACTTCCTGCGGCGGCATTGCTTGCGCAGGATATGGCTCGGGTGGAAACCCTCGCGGCCGGCCTCGCCATCTCTATCCCTGCCCTCGCCTCGCTCGCAATATTGAGTGCGGCACTGACCGCCAATCTCAAGGGCGGCAGCGCAATCGGCGGCCTGCTGATCCTGCCACTCGCGGTGCCAATGCTGATCTTCGGCGCCGGGATGCTCGACCCGTCGGGACGCGGGGCGATGAAACTGCTCGCCGCGACGAGCCTGTTGCTGACGGTGATCGGGCCATTTGCCGCGGGAGCGGCATTGCGGGGTTTGCGCGAGTGAGCGGCCCACGCCAGTCGCTCGCCCACATCGCGCTGGTCGTCCGCGATTATGACGAGGCGATCGACTTCTATGTCGGCACGCTCGGCTTCACCCTCGTCGCCGACGAATATCAGCCCGAACAGGAAAAACGCTGGGTGCTGGTCGCCTCGCCGGGCAACCCGACAGGTGGCGCCACCATCCTGCTCGCCCGCGCGAGCAGTGCCGAACAATCGAAGTTTATCGGCGATCAGGCGGGCGGCCGCGTCTTCCTCTTCCTGCAAACCGACGATTTCCAGCGCGACTATCAACGCCTGCTCGACAAGGGCGTGCGGATCGAGCGCGAACCGGTCGATGCCGATTATGGCACCGTCGCGGTGTTCCTTGATCTCTATGGCAACAAGTGGGATTTGATCGAGTTTCGCAAGTCAGGATGACGGTTAGCGGTCCTAAAAGCCCTTTCCCGACGGGAGAGAGGAATGACAGCTTCCCACCCCATGTCCGACATTGTCGCCGGATCCGGTAACTAGCGCGCTCCAAACCGCCAACGCAGCAACGGGCGCGCGAGCAACAGGCCAGCGACAAACCCGCCGACATGCGCCCAGATTGCGATCGCGCCGAAGCCACCGCCGCCGGCGAAACCGATCAACAGCTGGAGCCCGATCCACGCCGCCGCAAGCCACAGTGCACGGACCCAATGGCTTGGGATCGGCCCGATCGCGGGCGCCTGCGAACGGCTGAAGATCAAGGCGAACACCGCGATCAGCGCCGAAATCGCCCCGCTCGCGCCGACCATAACGATCGGCGATGCGGGATCGGCTGCCCATTGTGCAAATGCACCGGCATAGGCGCCGCCCACGAGCAACGCAGCCGTGGCGTTAGCGCCCAGCGGCGCTTCGAGCTGGCGCCCAATATAGAGCAGCACGACGAGGTTGAAGACGAGGTGCAGCACGCCGCCGTGCAAAAAGGCCGATGTCAGCGGGGTCAGGATGAACGGCACCATCGTTCCCGGCGGAGCGATCAGTTCGGCACCGAAGCGCGCGGGGATAAAGCCCGCGCGCACAAATGCCTCGCCTTGCAAGCCGGTGATCCACAGCAGCACGAAGACGACGACGCAGACCAGCGCGAAGCCCGTAACAATCGGTGCAGCGTTCCGGTTCATCGCGAGGCCCCCGCGATGCTCAGAGGAATTCGATTTTCGTCACCAGATAATATTTGTCGCCCGAGGGCACGGTGACTTCGATCTCGTCGTCGACGCGGCGGCCGATCAGCGCGCGGCCGAGCGGCGAATTATAGCTGATCTTGCCGTCCTTGGCATCGGCTTCGGCCTGACCGACGATCTGATAACGGATCGGCTTCTCGTCTTCGTCGGCGAGCGTGACCGTCGCGCCGAATACGATGCGGTCGCCCGACAGCGTCGTCGGGTCGATCACCTGGGCACGCGACAGCTTGTCTTCAATGTCGCCGATCGTCGCTTCGACCTGGCCCTGACGTTCTTTCGCCGCGTGATATTCGGCATTTTCCGAAAGGTCGCCATGCGCGCGCGCTTCCTCGATCGCATCGACGATCAGAGGGCGTTCGGCCTTGAGCGCGGAGAGCTGTGCACTCAGCTTCTCATAGCCTTCCGCCAGCATCGGCACCTTTTCAACGCTTGCCATTATCCTGTTGTCCTTCGTCAATAATTCGCCGCCAGCGAAGTTTCGCCGGGCGGCTATGCCGCTGTGTCCGTCAATGTCGGGGGGTGGAGCGGTATATTCAATAATAGTCCTGAAGCGGCTTCACTTCAAGAGAGCGTGCGCGCAACGCCCCGATCGCGTGGGTCGCGGCGTCGCTGCCCGCTGCGGTGGTATAATAGGCAATATCCGCCGCCAGCGCCGAAGCGCGGATCGATTGCGAGTCCTGCAGGCTCTGCCAACCCTCGGTGGTGTTGAAGATCAGCTGGACATCGCCATCCTTGATCCGGTCGACGATATGCGGCCGCCCTTCGGCTACCTTGTTCACCCGCTCGATCGCGATGCCCTGTTCGGTCAGATAGTCGGCGGTGCCTCCGGTCGCGACGACCTGCCACCCCCAGCCGGTCAGCTTGCGCACGGCATCGACGATGCGCGGCTTGTCGCTGTCCTTGACCGATACGAATACGCGGCCGTCGGTCGGCAGGCGATCGCCCGCGCCGAGCTGTGCCTTGGCAAAGGCCAGATTGAAATCGCTATCGATTCCCATGACTTCGCCGGTGGATTTCATTTCGGGGCTGAGGACCGGATCGGTTCCGGGGAAGCGCGCGAAGGGGAAGACCGCTTCCTTCACCGCGACATGCTGGATGTCGCGGTTGATCTTCGGCAGGTCGGCCAGCTTCTCGCCCGCCATCACTCGCGCTGCGATCTTGGCGATCGGCGAACCGACCGCTTTCGCGACGAAGGGCACGGTACGGCTGGCGCGCGGATTGACCTCGATCAGATAGACTTCGTCGCCCTTGACCGCGAACTGGATGTTCATCAGCCCCAGCACACCCAGCGCGCGAGCGAGGGCTTCGGTCTGACGCTCGATTTCGGCGATGATGTCGGCCGACAGGCTGTACGGCGGGATCGAGCAGGCGCTGTCGCCCGAATGGACCCCCGCTTCCTCGATATGCTGGAGGACGCCCGCGACGACCACATCGGTCCCGTCGCACAAAGCGTCGACATCGACCTCGATCGCATCGCGCAAATAGCGGTCGATCAGCACCGGCGAGTCTCCCGACACCTGCACTGCGGTCTCGATATAATTTTCGAGCTGCGCCTGATCGTCGACGATCTCCATCGCACGGCCGCCCAGTACATAGGAGGGACGCGTCAGCACCGGATAACCGATGCGTGTCGCAACCGCGATCGCTTCCTCGCGGCTACGCGCGATACCGTTTTCGGGCTGCTTGAGGCCAAGCTTGTTGACCAGCGCAGCGAAACGCTCCCGATCTTCGGCGAGGTCGATCGCGTCAGGCGAGGTGCCGAGGATCGGGATGCCCGCCTCTTCAAGAGCCTGCGCCAGCTTGAGCGGGGTCTGCCCGCCAAACTGGACGATCACACCGGCCAGCGTGCCCTTCGACTGCTCGACGTGCAGGATTTCCAGCACATCCTCGGCGGTCAGCGGCTCGAAATAGAGCCGGTCCGACGTATCATAGTCAGTCGACACCGTTTCGGGGTTGCAGTTGATCATGATCGTCTCGAACCCGGCTTCCTCGAGCGCGAAGCACGCGTGGCAGCAGCAATAGTCGAACTCGATCCCCTGCCCGATCCGGTTCGGACCGCCGCCCAGAATGACAACCTTCTTGCACTCCGACGGGTTCGCCTCGCACTCGGGTTCGCCGAAGGTCGGGGCTTCATAGGTCGAATAGAGATAGGGCGTCTTCGCCGCAAATTCAGCGGCGCAGGTGTCGATCGTCTTGAACACGGGACGCACGCCCAGCTTGTGGCGCAGCGCGCGCACCTCGGCCTCGGTCACGCCGCCGGTCATCGCCTTCACCGCTTCGTGGATCAGCCCGCTGCCGCGCGCGGCCGCCGACTTCGCCCCGGGGCGCAAATTCGCCGACTGCAGCGCCAGATAGGCAAGCCTTTTGTCCGAAAAGCCCATCGACTTGAGCTTGCGCAACCCTGCCGCATCGCGCGGCAAGCCATTTTCCATGACCTCGTTCTCGGCCGCGACAATCTCTGCGATCCGCTCGAGGAACCACATGTCGTAACCCGCAATGCGGTTGATCTCCGCCAGCGACACGCCTTCGCGGATCGCCTGCGCGGCGTTGAGCAACCGGTCAGGGGTGCGCTGCGCCAGTTCGCTCTTGATCTGATCATGGCTCGCGCCGACGAGGCGATCGACGAAGTTGAAGCCCGACAGCCCCGTCTCCAGCCCGCGCAGCGCCTTTTGCATCGATTCATGGATCGTGCGGCCGATCGCCATCACTTCGCCGACCGACTTCATCGCGGTCGACAGCGTCGCCTCGGCGCCCTTGAATTTTTCAAAGGCAAAGCGCGGGATTTTGGTGACGACGTAGTCAATCGTCGGTTCGAAGGACGCCGGGGTCACCCCGGTGATGTCGTTCATGATCTCGTCGAGCGTGTAACCCACCGCCAGCTTCGCCGCGACCTTGGCGATCGGGAAGCCCGTCGCCTTCGACGCAAGCGCCGACGAGCGCGACACGCGCGGGTTCATTTCGATCACGATCAGGCGGCCGTCGGCGGGATTGACCGCGAACTGGACGTTCGATCCGCCGGTTTCGACCCCGATCTCGCGCAGCACCGCGATGCTCGCGTTGCGCATGATCTGATATTCCTTGTCGGTCAGCGTCAGCGCGGGGGCGACGGTGATGCTGTCGCCGGTATGCACGCCCATCGGATCGACATTTTCGATCGAACAGATGATGATGCAATTGTCCTTGCGGTCGCGCACGACCTCCATCTCATATTCTTTCCAGCCGAGGAGCGATTCCTCGATCAGGACTTCGGTGGTCGGCGAGGCGATCAGGCCGCCGCGGACGATATGCTCGAACTCCTCGCGGTTATACGCGATGCCGCCGCCGGTGCCGCCCATGGTGAAGCTGGGACGGATGATCGAGGGAAGCCCGGTGCGTTCGAGCACCGCAAACGCCTCATCGAGCGTGTGCGCGATGCCGCTGCGCGCGCTTTCGAGGCCGATCTTGTCCATCGCGTCGCGGAACTTGATCCGGTCCTCGGCCTTGTCGATCGCTTCCGCATCGGCGCCGATCATCTCTACGCCATATCTGGTCAGCGTGCCGTCTTCCCACAGCGCGAGCGCGGTGTTGAGCGCGGTCTGCCCGCCCATCGTCGGCAGCACGGCCCAGCCGCCCGGGTGCGCGGCGGTTTCCTTCGCGATGATCTTCGCCACAATCTCGGGCGTGATCGGCTCGACATAGGTCGCGTCGGCCAGCTCGGGATCGGTCATGATCGTCGCGGGGTTGGAGTTGACAAGGACGATGCGATAGCCCTCCTCCTTCAACGCCTTGATCGCCTGCGTTCCCGAATAGTCGAACTCGCACGCCTGACCGATAACGATCGGGCCGGCGCCGATGACGAGGATGGATTTGATGTCAGTTCTTTTGGGCATTATTTCTGATCTTCTCTTGGGTGCATCTCGTTTACGACGAAGCCGAGTTTGATGTGATCCGCGAATTCAGGCATCTTCAGCTCTCGAAACACGCAGTCTAACGTTTCGTATTTTGCATCCGGTTCGGGAACCACGGCGACCAGATTATCGCCGTCGATTTTCAAAGTACCCAGCTTTGCTCCGCACTGTGTTTCCACACGCACTAGCCCCGCCTTCAGCTTTTCCGCTTCGGAATCTATCGGGCTTGCTACGCACCCCGCGAGCATCAGCGCAGGCAGGATTGCCGGACCGGCGCGGGCGATCACCTCAACCATGGCCAACTCATTACGTCAGACCGGCCGTTGCAGGACGGTCTAGCATTTGCCGCCCAGCTCGACGAAATCTTCCGGAGGAGAATCGTCCATCGCGTCAATCTGCTCATCAATCGTGGAGTATCGATTTTCCAGCGGGATATATCCGATCCGCATGCCGTTCGTATTCTTGAGTTGCTTGATGAACCGCAATAATCCCGACATGTCGCGTATATCGACCGCACGGAGATAAAAGGCATTGGTTTCACCATCGCCCTTCATCAACGCTCCCGGATAACCATAGGCCTCCGCGGCCGGCTTGGCCACTTGCAGCACATCGGGGTCGCTGTAGTTTCGGAACCAGACATTGGTCAGATAGACCTGCTTGCAGTTAAACGATGTCGTCAGGGCCGTGGCGTTATCGGGCACGAAGCTCTTGAGCCGTTCCTGCGCGGCCGCCGGCGAAGCAAAGGCGATCGCCGACGCCAATAAGCCGAATGCAATCTTCCTTTTCATAATCATTCCCTCCCCGAAATGCCCCCAACGAATTTTTCGAACAGGTAAAAACTATCCTGCGGCCCCGGGCTCGCCTCCGGGTGATATTGCACGCTGAACGCGTTCTTGCCGGTGATCGCGATGCCGCAGTTCGATCCGTCGAACAGGCTCTTGTGCGTTTCGACCACGCCAACGGGCAACGTCGAGGCGTCGACCGCGAAGCCGTGGTTCATACTGGTGATCTCGACGACGCCATCTTCGGCGCGCTGCACCGGATGGTTCGCGCCGCGGTGGCCCTGATGCATCTTCACCGTCTTGGCGCCCGCCGCGATGCCGAGCATCTGATGGCCAAGGCAGATGCCGAAGATCGGCACGTCGCGTTCCAGCAGCCCCTGGATCACCGGCACAGCATAAGCGCCCGTCGCCGCAGGATCGCCGGGGCCGTTCGACAGGAATACGCCCGCGGGCTGATGGCTCAGCACCTCATCGAGGGTCACGGTCGCCGGAACCACCGTCACGCGCGCGCCGGCTGCGACGAGGTTGCGGAAGATATTGTCCTTCGCGCCATAATCGATCGCGACGACATGCGGCCGCTCACCGTCCTCTTCGGTCGCATAGCCGTGCCCCAGCGTCCACGCGCCGCCGGTCCAGTCGCCGGTGTCGGTGCGGCTGACCGCTTTCGCAAGGTCCATACCCTCAAGGCCCGCCCAGCCACGCGCCATCGCGAGCAGTTCGTCCACGTCGAACTTGCCGTCGGGGCTGTGCGCGATGACGCCATTGGGCGCGCCCGCATCGCGGATACGGCGGGTCAGCGCGCGGGTGTCGATGCCGGCAAGCCCGATCACCCCCTGCTCGGCCATCCATTCGGGCAAGGTCTGGGTGCTGCGAAAATTGCTGGGCTGCGTCGGCAGCTCGCGCGTGATGGCACCCAGTGCGCCATGCACACCGCGCTCCATATCCTCGGGATTCGCACCGACATTGCCGATGTGCGGAAAGGTGAAGGTGACGATCTGCCCGGCATAGCTCGGGTCGGTCAGGATTTCCTGATAGCCGGTCATAGACGTGTTGAAACAAATCTCGCCGACGCGGGCGCCAGCGGCGCCATAGCCCTGCCCCCACAGGACAGTGCCGTCGGCAAGGACGAGGACGCCGGTCGCTCCAGCGGGCGCGGCAGAGGGGTTGGCTGGTGCCATTCAAAAATGCTCCGGTCGGGGGGCTAAACGGCCGACCAAGTAGGCGTCAAAAAAATGATTCACAAGCTATCGGATTGGGAAACTTGTCGCTAGAGAGGGCCTTTCCGAAATTTGCAGCATATGGGAACACGCATGATTCGTGACGACATCAAGGCTGCGCAGGTTGCCGCCATGAAAGCGGGCGACAAGGCGCGGCTCGGCACCATCCGGCTGATGCTGGCCAAGATCAAGGACAAGGACATCGAACTGCGCACCGGCACCGCGCCGGCCGACGACGATGTGCTGGTCACCGACGTGCTTCAGAAAATGGTGAAGCAGCGCCGCGAATCGATCGCCATGTACGAACAGGGCGGCCGCCAGGAACTCGCCGATATCGAGGCGGGCGAAGTCGCAGTGATCGAAGATTTCCTGCCCGCTCAGCTTAGCGACGACGAAGCGCAGACGGCGATCAAGGCGATCGCGACCGAACTCGGCGCGACGAGCCTCAAGGATATGGGCAAGGTCATGGCCGCCGTGAAGGACCGCCACGGGTCCGAGCTGGACATGAGCAAGGCGAGCGGCTGGGTGAAGGCGGCTTTGAGCTGAAACACGCCCTCCCCTAGCCCCTCCCGCTTGCGGGAGGGGTTGGGGGTGGGCATATCGGACACGCCATGCCCGGACAGTTTCAACCTCGTCACACGCAGCGCGCAAAAGAGTTGCGAAACGAGGCGACGCCGGCCGAACGCAATCTCTGGAAATATCTTAGCGGACGCAAGCTGGCCGGATGGAAATTCAGCCGCCAGATGCCGGTCGGCCGCTATTTCGCCGACTTCCTTTGCCGTGAAGCGCATCTGGTCGTCGAACTTGATGGATATTCGCACGATATGCGTCAGGCCCATGACAATCAACGCGATCATTGGCTTGCCCAAAACGGCTATCGCCACCTGCGCTTTACCAACAGCGATGCCATGGAGAATATCGAAGGCGTTGTGAGCGAGATCGCCAAGGCGCTTGCCCATCTGCCCACCCCTAGCCCCTCCCGCAAGCGGGAGGGGGACAAGTGACACCGCACGGATTTCTTCTCCCCTCCCGCTTGCGGGAGGGGGCGGGGGTGGGCATGGCACAAGCATGACCCTCACCCCGCAATGGCTGGACGAACTGCGCTCGCGCGTCACCCTATCGACCCTAATCGGCCGCACGGTGAAGGTCACCCGCGCCGGCCGCGAGTATAAGGCCTGCTGCCCCTTCCATAACGAAAAGACGCCCAGCTTCACGATCAACGACGAGAAGGGCTTCTACCACTGCTTCGGCTGCTCGGCGCATGGCGATGCGATCCGCTGGATGACCGACCAGCGCGGGCTGTCGTTCATGGATGCGGTGAAGGAGCTCGCCGGGGAAGCCGGGATGGAAGTTCCCGCCGCCGATCCGCGCGCCGCAAAAAAGGCCGAGGAGGCGGCGAGCCTCCGCGATGTCGTTCAGGGTGCGGCCGACTGGTTCACCCAGCAACTCGGCAGCAGCAACGGCGCCCCCGCACGCGAATATCTCACGAAGCGCGGAATTTCCGATACGACACGCAAGGCTTTCGGCTTCGGCCTCGCCCCCGACAGCCGCAGCGCGCTGAAGGAAGCGCTCAAGAAATTCCCGACCGCCATGCTCGTCGAGTCCGGCATGCTGATCGCGGTCGAGAACAAGGAACCCTACGACCGCTTTCGCGGCCGCCTGATGATCCCGATCCGCGACGCGCGCGGGCGCGTTATCGCGTTCGGGGGACGCATCCTCGGCGACGGTGAGCCCAAATATCTGAACTCGCCGGACACGCCTTTGTTCGACAAAGGCCGCGTTCTCTATAATCTCGACAAGGCTTCGCCCGCATCGCGGCAGACGAACCGGATCATCGTCGTCGAGGGCTATATGGACGTCATCGCGCTCGCCGAGGCGGGGATCGCCGACGCGGTCGCGCCGCTCGGCACCGCGCTGACCGAGGCGCAGCTCGGGCTGATCTGGCGGATGGTGCCGGTGCCCGTCCTCTGCTTCGACGGCGACGCGGCGGGACAGAAGGCGGCGATGCGCGCCGCGATGCGTGCACTGCCCCTGCTCCGCCCCGGTTTCAGCCTCGCCTTTGCCACCCTGCCCCCGGGACAGGACCCCGACGATATCGTCCGCACGCACGGCGCCGATGGCTTCACCATGCTGCTCGAAGAGTCGCAGCCGCTCGTCGAACGCCTGTGGGCGCATGAGGTCGCGGCAGGACCGCTTGCCACGCCCGAGGAACGCGCCGCACTCAAGACCCGGCTGCTCGGTCACGCCGACGCGATCGAGGATGCCGATGTGCGCCACCATTATCGCGAGGCATTTCGCGAACGAATCGACGCCTTGTTTGCGCGCAAACAGCCCGAGCGCACCCAGCGCCAGCCGTGGACACCGAACCCGCCGCGCGGGGGCGGCGGCAATCGCCGCTTTGGCCCCGACCCGCGCCTGCAACCTCCCGCCGACGAAACGCGTACCATCGGGCAAGAAGGAATTGCGGCGCCCTATGCGGCGGCCCTGCTCGGCGGATTGTTGCGCTTTCCCGAGGCGTTACGCCGCAATGAAGAGGTACTGACGCGATTGCCGGTGCCCGATTCCAGCGACGCCGAACTGCTGGGCATAATGCTTGACATCGCAATGCGTCAGGAAGGGCTTGATTGCGAGGGGTTGCTTGCCATATTGGAGCCAATGAAAGTGTATAATAGGGCGATGACATTGCTCAGAGCCGACGGAATGCACTTCTCGTTCAATCGCAGGCTGGAAAGCAGTGACGAGGTCGTGGCGGCGCGGGAAACGGCGCTTCGCGATCTGGATGAATATATCGGCGTGCTGGTCACCCAGCCCGAAATCCGCGCCCGGCTGGCCGAAGCCACCGCGGACTTTCAGCGCACGATGGATGACGAAGGCCTGGCGCGACAGCAAAAACTGCGCGCGATGGACGAGGATTTGACCCGCCGCCTGGCCGCGCTGTCCGACAGCAGCCAGAGCTGACCCACTCTACGCCCCGAGGCAGGAATTTTACGAATGGCAAGCAAGCAAGAAGCCGATACCGACGTCGATGTCGATGCCGACGCACCGCTGATCGACCTCAACGAAGCCGACGTCAAAAAGCTGATCGCGCGCGGCAAGAAGCGCGGCTACCTGACCTATGACGAGCTGAACGAAGCGCTGCCGCAGGACCAGATGTCGTCCGAGCAGATCGAAGACATCATGTCGGCGATCTCCGACATGGGCATCAACATCGTCGAAAGCGACGAGGATGTGCAGGAAGAGGCCGACGCCGAAACCGACGACGAAGTCGATGTCAGCGCCGGCACGGGTTCGGTGTCGAACCCCGCGATCGAAAAGAAAAAGGAAGTCGTCGACCGCACCGACGACCCCGTGCGCATGTACCTGCGCGAAATGGGCGCGGTCGAACTGCTCAGCCGCGAAGGCGAAATCGCGATCGCAAAGCGCATCGAGGCCGGCCGCGACACGATGATCCTTGGTCTGTGCGAAAGCCCCCTGACCTTCAACGCGATCATCGATTGGTCGAACGCGCTGAACAATGGCGAGATGCAGCTGCGCGAGATCGTCGATCTCGAAGCGATGCTCGTCAAGGATCCGGCGCCCGAAAGCCTCGAGGCCGCCGAAGAAGATAATGGCGAGATCAGCGAAAAGACCGCCGGCGTCTCGTTCAAGGACGAGGATGAAGTCGAGGACGAACCCGAAGCCGATAGCGACGACGAAGACGGCGAAGGCGCAAAGAAGCGCGAGAATTTCGAAGAGGAAGAAGAAGACAACACCCTGAGCCTCGCGGCGATGGAAGAGTTGCTCAAGCCCGACGCGCTCGAGAAATTCGCCGCCATCACCAAGAGCTTCAAGGCGTTTTCGAAACTTCAGGACACGCGCCTCGAAGCGCTGTCGTCGGGCGAGGAATTCCCCGCCGCGTCGGAAAAGAAGTATCACAAGCTGCGCGAGGAACTCACCGCGCAGGTCGAGAGCGTGCAGTTCCACGGCACCAAGATCGAATATCTGGTCGATCAGCTCTACAGCTACAACCGCCGCCTGACCGCGCTCGGCGGCCAGATGCTGCGCCTGGCTGAGCGCCACAAGGTGCCGCGCAAGTCGTTCCTCGACAATTATGTCGGGCGCGAGCTTGAAGAAAACTGGATCGACAGCGTCAAGACGATCGACAAGAAATGGGCCGCCTTCGCCGAGAATGAAGCCGCCGCCGTCGACCGCATCCGCGTCGAGATTTCGGAAATCGCGCAAGCTGCGGGCATGAGCCTGACCGAATTCCGCCGGGTCGTGAACATGGTCCAGAAGGGCGAGCGCGAAGCACGTATCGCCAAGAAGGAAATGGTCGAGGCGAACCTGCGTCTCGTGATCTCGATCGCCAAGAAATACACCAACCGCGGCCTGCAGTTCCTCGACCTCATTCAGGAAGGCAATATCGGCCTGATGAAGGCGGTCGATAAGTTCGAATATCGCCGTGGCTATAAATTCTCGACCTATGCGACCTGGTGGATCCGTCAGGCGATCACCCGCTCGATCGCCGATCAGGCGCGCACCATCCGTATTCCGGTGCACATGATCGAGACGATCAACAAGCTGGTCCGCTGCAGCCGGCAGTTCCTCCACGAAAGCGGCCGCGAGCCGACGCCGGAGGAAATGGCCGAGCGTCTGTCGATGCCGCTCGAAAAGGTCCGCAAGGTGATGAAGATCGCCAAGGAGCCGATCAGCCTCGAGACGCCGATCGGCGACGAGGAAGACAGCCACCTCGGCGATTTCATCGAGGACAAGAATGCGGTTATCCCGGTCGATGCCGCCGTGCAGTCGAACCTCAAGGAAACGGTCACCCGCGTCCTCGCGTCGCTGACCCCGCGCGAAGAGCGCGTGCTGCGCATGCGCTTCGGCATCGGGATGAACACCGACCACACCCTTGAAGAGGTGGGCCAGCAGTTCAGCGTGACCCGCGAACGTATTCGCCAGATCGAGGCGAAGGCGCTCCGCAAGCTGAAGCACCCGTCGCGCAGCCGCAAGATGCGCAGCTTCCTCGACCAGTAAGCTTTCGGACCTTTCCGGATATCAAACACCCTGCCCTCACCGGCGGGGTGTTTTGTTTTGCGCGCAACCGCAAACTGTTGCCGAAATGCTGCACTGCACAATATTTTGCACGGCCATCTTTAAATCTTCATATATTCTCACCAGATAGCGGCTCGTCAGACGAAGGCGGCGCTTCATCACCGGTTCAGGCGCCACCCATCAAATGGCAATCAATCCCACATGATGGGAAACGATCCACAGCCCGGGGCAGGCGGTGGCGATCGACTGACCCAAAAAAGCCCGGGAAATTGGGGACTGCAGAAATTGGCACGGCCTTTGCGATGCATGCCGCATCAGCACGGGCACATGTCCGCAGCCAAAGGGAAAGACGAGACAATGGATAATGACACCACCAACCTCTTCCGCCGCCGCGATACCTTCTTTGGCATTTGCGAGGCCGTGGGCCAGGATTTCGGTTTCAACCCGCTGTGGCTCCGCCTCGCGCTGATTGCACCGCTCTTCTTCTTTCCGGCGCAGACCTTCGCCGCCTATTTCGGCCTCGGCGCCATCGTGCTGGCATCGCGCCTGCTCTTCCCCGCCCCGGTGGCCGTCCCCTCCGTCCCGGCGGCGGCCGAACCTGCCGCGCAACCGGCCGAGGAGTTCGCACTCGCGGCTTGAACGGGAAAGGAGTGAGCCGGGCTCTCCCCCGGCCCACCCCTCTCCCCATAATGTCCGCTGATGCCATCAAACGGCCGGCAAGCTCACGGGCTTGCCGGCCGTTTTGCGTTATCGTCCCGCGCTGAAACAACGGTTCGTCGATTCCTCCGCCCCGTATAAACCCGTCGTTTACGACGTTGCTCTATGACCGATCGCTGAATTCACCGGCGCGGGCACATCTCCCGCACCGCAGGCGAGGATGAAGAATTGAGCCAGTCGATCCAGCCCCGACCGCAGACGCGCGCCGCAGCGGAAATGCTCGATGCGCTGGTCGCCAGCAACGGCACCGGCGCGCATCCCCACGTCCGTTCAGGCGCCCTGTCGAATGGCGCGGACGCGATGCGCAATCTCGCCGACGCCGTCCATTTCCTCTGCCTGCTCCACGGCCGCCATCCGGGTGTGATCGACAGTGCCGCGCGCAAGGCGGTCGATCCCGCCTCGCGACCGTGGCTCGAAGAAGCCGCAGAAGCTTTTGCCGAGGAACGCGCTTTTCTGTCCAAAATAGCCTCAGCAGTCGGCCCGGTGCCGAGCACCCAGGGTCAGGCGCAATGCGAGGCCGCCGTTGTGGCGCAGCGGCGCGCGCTTGACATGCTCGCCGAATCGGATCGCCACGGCTGCGCCATCGGCGCCGCAATCGCCCTGACGCTCGACTGGCGCACGATCCGCGTCCTTCTCGACATCAGCGCCCAGCGGCTCGACATGGCGGTGCCGACCTGCAAGCTCCCCGATCTACGCGATACTGCGCGCCTCGCGGGCACCATTGCCGACAGCGCGGCGGTCGAACGCGCGATGACATTCGGCGCGCAACAGCTGATCGCCCAGCATAGCGGCCTGTGGGACCTCATGGCCGCACGCGCCGCAAGCCGGGCGATTTCGTAAAATCCCCCTCCCCCGGGTAAGAGGGGGAGACTCGCTTGCACCCTCCTCCCGCCCTCGCTATGCAAATCCCAGTTGACGTTCACGTTAAGGGAAAGGCCGAGCCGCCATGCGTTTCGAGGGAACCAGCGCCTATATCGCAACCGACGATCTGAAGGTCGCGGTCAACGCCGCGACGATGCTGCGCCGCCCGCTGCTCGTGAAGGGTGAACCCGGCACCGGCAAGACCGTGCTGGCCGAGGAAATTTCCAAGGCGTTCGACGCGCCACTCATCACCTGGAACATCAAATCGACCACCAAGGCGCAGCAGGGTCTCTATGAATATGACGCGGTCGCGCGTCTGCGCGATGGCCAGCTCGGCGAAGAGCGCGTCCACGACATCCGCAACTATATCCGCAAGGGCAAGCTGTGGGAGGCGTTCACCGCGCCCAAGCTCCCCGTCCTGCTGATCGACGAGATCGACAAGGCCGACATCGAATTCCCGAACGATCTGCTTCAGGAACTCGATCGCATGGCCTTCCATGTTTACGAAACCGACGAAACGGTGAGCGCAAAGGAGCGCCCGATCGTCGTCATCACCTCGAACAACGAAAAGGAACTGCCCGACGCCTTCCTGCGCCGCTGCTTCTTCCATTACATCAAATTCCCCGACCGCGACACGATGGCCGACATCGTCGAGGTCCACTTCCCCGGCATCCAGAAGACGCTGGTCAGCCGCGCAATGGATATTTTCTATGAAGTTCGCGACGTCCCCGGGCTCAAGAAAAAGCCGTCAACCAGCGAACTGATCGATTGGCTCAAACTGCTGCTCAACGAGGACATGCCGCTCGAAGTTCTCCAGAACCGCGACGTCGGCAAGGCAATCCCGCCGCTCCACGGCGCGCTGCTCAAAAATGAGCAGGACGTGATGCTGTTCGAAAAGCTCGCTTTCATGGCGCGGCGTCAGGGCAGCTGAGCGCCCAGACTCAATCCGGAAATCCATTCACGCTGAGCTTGTCGAAGGGCGCTTCGACAAGCTCAGCGTGAATGCGGCTTTACGTTGCCCTATAGCTGATACGCGACCTCGACGTCGCCCCACCGCCGGCCATTGATCACCGCCGGCGTGTAGACGTTGCGCACCGTCACATAATGGATGCCATCGCCTTCCTGACGATAGACCGTCATGAAAAAAGGCGCCGTGCTGCGCTTCGCCGCTGCATCGGTCTCGTCATAGAGAATGCGGCCATTGCGGCAGTGCGCAGTGTCATGCTCGATCTCGCCGGTCGGGACACGCGAACATTCCGAGATATGCGTCGGCAGGAACCCGTTCATATCGCCCGCCGAGGACATTTTAATTTCAGGATGTTCGGCGACGATGCGATCGAACAACGGCCGCCAGTTCGCATCTGCCCAGTCGCAGAGCGTAGTACGGAAACGTTCGGGGTTCGATCCCGGAACGCGGACATAATCGGTATCGAACAGCTGCTCCATCGTCAGCTGCCCCCTGTCGAGCGCGCGCTCGGCCAGCGCGACAAACTCGTCGCGCACGCGCGCCGCCAGATCGACGATCGCCGAATCCTGCGGACTGACTCCCGCCGAGATCACCGCATTGAACATGCGGTTCGACACATGCTCCATCGAGAGGATCGAATCGCGCGTACCCTCCAGCGTCGCGCCATTGTCGCGCACCGAATCAACCACCCGGTCGAGAGCTTCGCGCACCTTCGCGCCATTGGCATGCACCATCGCGCTCGACTGCGCGATGCGGTCGCTCTGATCGTCAAGCAGTGCGACGAGATGCGTCGCATCGTGCAACGCGTCGGTGATCGTTTCGAACTGCGCCTCCGCGCGGCTCGACTGTTCGACCCCCGACTGGATTTCGGTGACCAGCCCGCTCGCTTCGGCGGCGAGGCTGCCGATGCTGCGGCGGATCTCGTCGGTTGCGCCGCGGGTATTCTGCGCAAGCTTCTTCACCTCGGCCGCAACGACCGCAAAGGTGCGGCCGGCATCACCGGCGCGCTCGGCCTCGATCGCGGCATTTAGTGCGAGCATGTTCGTGGTCTTGGCGATCTGTTCGATCGACTGGCTGACCTGCTGAACCTGCTCCATCACCGACGCGAAGTTGGTGACATGCTTACCCAGCCGCGCGACGAGATCGATGACGGAACGGAATTCAGCGACCGCAGCATTGACGCGATCGGCGCCGGCATCGAGCTGTTCGCATGCCCGCGCCGACAGCAATTTTGCTTCGTCGGTCGAATCGGCGATCTGGCGCTGATCGGCCTCAAGGCCCATCACATAGTCCTCGAGCCGGCCAAGCTCGCCGAGCTGGCGACCCATCTGGTCGGTCGCAAGCTTGATCCGCCCAGCCGCGTCGCTGCAGCCCACCGCCAGTTCGCCGCAATCGCTTGCAACCGACTGATCGAGGATCGGCGCCACCGGATTGATCGGATCATATTTCATTGCGCCACCCACGTCTGAATTGATCGCGATGCTATGCCTGACATTGGTTAACGTGGCGTCAATCCGGGGCCATGCTTTCCGTTTACGTAAAGCAGTTGCGCCCGTGGCCGCGAAAGGATAATCCTGATCCATGCTTCTTGGTTTTCTCGACGAACTGCGCGCCGCGGGGATTCCCGCCAGCCTGAAAGAGCATCTGATGCTCCTCGAAGCGCTCGACCGCGAGGTGATCGATCGCAGCCCCGAGCAATTCTACTATCTCAGCCGCGCGATTTACGTGAAGGACGAAGGCCTGCTCGACCGCTTCGATCAGGTGTTCAACAAGGTCTTCAAGGGCCTGCTCACAGATTATGGCCAGAACCCCGTCGACATTCCCGAAGAATGGCTGAAGGCCGTCGCCGAAAAATATCTGTCGGCCGAGGAGATGGAGGCGATCAAGTCGCTCGGCGACTGGGACAAGATTATGGAGACGCTGAAAGAGCGGCTCGAAGAACAGCAGAAACGCCATCAGGGCGGTAACAAGTGGATCGGCACCGGCGGCACCAGCCCCTTCGGCAATTCGGGCTATAATCCCGAAGGCGTGCGGATCGGCGGCGAGAGCAAGCACAAGCGCGCACTCAAGGTATGGGAAAAGCGCGAGTTCCAGAACCTCGACAACACCAAGGAACTCGGCACCCGCAACATCAAGATCGCGCTCCGCCGTCTGCGCAAATTCGCGCGTGAGGGCGCGGCGGACGAACTCGACATTCCGGGCACGATCGACGGCACCGCGCGGCAGGGCTGGCTCGATATCAAGATGCGCCCCGAACGGCGCAATGCGGTCAAGCTGCTCTTGTTCCTGGACGTTGGCGGATCGATGGACCCGTTCATCAAGCTCTGCGAAGAATTGTTCAGCGCGGCGACGACCGAATTCAAGAATCTCGAATTCTTCTACTTCCACAACTGCCCCTATGAAGGCGTGTGGAAGGACAACAAGCGCCGCTGGTCCGAGCGACATCAGATGTGGGACATCCTCCACAAATATGGCCATGATTATAAGGTGATCTTAGTCGGCGACGCATCGATGTCGGCCTATGAAATCACCCATCCTGGCGGCAGCGTCGAACATTTCAACGAGGAATCGGGTGCGGTCTGGCTCGGGCGGATCACCCATGTCTACCCCGCCGCGGTGTGGCTCAATCCGGTGCCCGAGGCGCATTGGGGCTACACCCAGTCGGTGAAGCTGATCAAACAGCTGATGAACGACCGCATGTACCCGCTCAGCCTTGCCGGACTGGACGACGCGATGCGCGAGCTGACGCGAAAGCATTGACGCGGCGCGCACGCGCATTAAGCCATGACGACCTCAAGCTGATCCAGATATTCCGTTCGCATCGAGCGAAGTCGAGATGCCTATCTTGAGCGCCCTCGTTCAGGGTGTCTCGACTTCGCTCGACACGAACGGATCATTCAGGATTCCGTCGCGTTAGGCGTCCTATGATCGACCTCCCCCTTATCATCATCCTGCTGCTCACGGGCTTCATCAACCTCATCGGCGCGCTTGCCTATGCCGCGCGGATCGCCGGAGTGCGGACGCGGCGGATCGCGATGTCGTTCGCGCTGTTCAACATTCTCGTACTCTTTTCGCGCACCTCGAACAGCTTTCTGGGCCCCTTTCTCGCCAAACGGATCGAAACGCGCATCCATGACGGCAGCGGCGCCTCGCTGTTTATCGACATGCAGTTCGTACTCGCCGCGGCGAGCGTCGCGACGCTGATCGGCATCCTGCTCGTCCCCACGGGACAGCGCATGTTCGCCGCGGCGATCGGCTGGTATCAAACCAACCGTTCGACAACGAAACTCGCGCTCAAGGCGGCGAGCCCCAGCGGACTGCGGACGCTCCGCCAGTCGCTCCGCTTTCCCAGCTTCGCCCATCTGCGCGGCTGGCGCATGCCGAAAGGGATCGGGTGGGGCGTCCTCATCGCCAATTGCCTCGCGCAATCGCTGCTCGCCGTCGGGGTGGTCGCGTCGCTCTACGCCGGCTATCTCGCCCCCGAGTTTCGCGTCACCGCGTCGCAGCTTTCGGCGCTGATCAACGGCTTCGCCACCATCCTGCTCTTCGCCTTCATCGACCCGCAGCTGTCGGTGATGACCGACGACGCGGTCGAGGGCAAAGTCGATGAGGCCGACTTCCGCCGCGCGATCACGCTCATCTCGCTGAGCCGCCTTGCGGGCACTATCCTCGCGCAACTCCTGCTGCTGCCAGCCGCACTGCTGATCGCCTATGTCGCCGTCTATGTCTGATCCGACGCGCGGCCACAGCCGCTTCCATGCCGTCCGATCGCGACTGGAGACGATGGCCGTCACGCCGGGGCCGCGTGGCTGGTTCCTCGAATTTCTCGTCTTCGGCTTCAAGCAAGGCTGGGCGTGCCTGTTCGGTGGGCTGATGCTCGCTCTATTGCTCGGCACGCATCTTTTCTGGCCCGACGATGCGCCGATCCACCGCTATGACGCGATCACCATCGGGGCGGTCCTGATACAGCTCGGCATGCTTGCCTTCCGGCTCGAGACGCCGAAGGAAGCGCTCGTCATCCTGATTTTCCACATCGTCGGCACGGTGATGGAATTGTTCAAGACGGCCGCGGGATCGTGGCAATATCCCGAAGCCAGCCTGCTCCACATCGGCGCCGTCCCGCTCTTCTCGGGCTTCATGTATGCCGCGGTCGGCAGCTATATCGCCCGCGTCTGGCGCATCTTCGACTTCCGTTACACCGCATATCCGCCAGCATGGGCAAGCTACGGCCTCGCCGCAGCCATCTATGTCAATTTCTTCGCGCACCACTGGCTTCCCGATATCCGCTGGATTTTGTTCGCCGTGACGGCCCTGCTCTTCTGGCGCTGTCAGGTGTGGTTCCGCCCCTTGCACGTCCACCGCCGCATGCCTTTGCTTGTGGGTTGGGGCCTCGTCGCGCTGTTCATCTGGTTCGCCGAAAATATCGGCACCTTTGCCCGCGCCTGGACTTACCCCAGCCAGAACGACGGCTGGCACATGGTCGGGCTCGAAAAACTAGGTAGCTGGTATCTGCTGATGATCATTTCGTTCGTGCTCGTCAGCCTCGTTCAACGACCGCGAGGCCCGTCGCCCGACTCCGCCGCGCAGTGACGATCACCGCGCGGCGAGCGCCAGCAGCTCTTCGGCAAGCGCCGGCTTGGGTGCGAACGCCCGCGCGCGCCAGTCGGGAACCAGCCGGTCGACGACCAGCATCAGCCCCAGCCCCTGATCCTGCGACCACTGCGTCTTGCGCCTCCGCACCGCGCGTTCCGCCACGTCGGGGGCATAGGTGCGGCGCGGCCCGTCGACATACCATTTATAGATGAGCCACTGGCCAAGCCCTTCCATCTGAAGGAAGACATCATCCAGCGGCGCCCATTTGGCATTCGCGCCGGTGAACCATCGCGCATGCCGCGCACGCATCGCCGCCAGCGCCTCGCGCGCCAAGCGCCGCGCCTCGGCATCGTCGGGGGCAGCGGCGGCGGCATAGAGCAGTTCGGTCTCGGCGCGAAAAGCCTAGACATAATCGGCATCGCCCTCGAACGCGCGCTGCAATGAGTCATCGTTGATATCGTCGGGCAGGCCATATTTGCGGCTCAGCGCGGCAAGGTGGGGATTGAGCGAGGCAAATTGCCGCGTGTGCATCATCTCGTGAAGCAGAACCCCGTCCATAAGCGTTTCGAGCCCGAGCTCACTCGCCACCCCGGCCTCGCGCCATATCGAGGGCATGCTCATCACGAAAAAGCCGTCGCGCGGCCCCCTGCCATCGGGACCGGCAAAAGCGACCACGCCCACCGGTGCTTTCCCACCATCGGGGAGCTGCATTTCCCCGGCGTGGAGCCGACCATTCCAGACGATCGGCTGGCCGGAAACGGGCAGCGCATTGACCTGACAATGCGCATCGACCGCAACAATCTGCGGCAACTCTGCAGGCGGCAAGCGCAGCAACGTCGCAGTCGCATAGTCCCAATTCGCCAGCGCCCCGTCGATCCACGCCTGATCATCGGCGCCAAGCCGACATGTCTCGGGTGCCGCCGAAACCGTCGTGGCGGACAGGCAAGCCGCGAGCAGGAAAGCAAGGCGGAACACCTTCATCCGAACGGCCGGTCGATCGAAGGCGGCGGCTCGCTGAACCACCGTGCCCCGCTGTCGGTCATATGGAAACAATCCTCGAGCCTGATGCCGAACTCGCCGGGGATATAGATGCCCGGCTCGTTCGAGAAGCACATGCCCGCCGCAAGCTTCGTCGCCTCGCCGCGCACCAGATTGACCGGCTCATGCCCGTCGAGCCCGATGCCGTGGCCGGTGCGGTGCGAGGTGCCGGGAAGTTTATAGCCCGGCCCCCACCCCAGACTTTCATAAAAGCCGCGCAGTGCATCATCGACCTTGCCCGCCGGCGTACCCAGCTTCGCGGCCGCAAAGGCGACATCCTGCCCCTTGCGCATCTGATCCCACACCTGCCGCTGGCGCGCCGAGGCTTTACCGTAAACGAAGGTCCGCGAGATGTCGGATTGATAGCCGTGCACCGTCGCGCCGCAGTCCATCAGCACGACCTCGCCGCTGTTCACCACCTGCGGTTTGCCCGACCCGTGCGGATAAGCGCTCGCCTCGCCGAGCAGGATCAGCTCGAACTCGCTCTTGCCGCCGAGCGCCGTCGTCGCGGCCTTCATGATCGCGCCGATATCCGCCGGGCTCATCCCGGCCTCGATCCGCGGCCCAGTGTGGCGATAGGCGGCGAGCGTGATATCGGCGGCGATCTGCATGAGCGCGATTTCGGCGGGCGACTTGTGCATCCGGCACCCGCGCACGACCGGGGCGCCGTTGATGACCGTCGCGTCCGGCATCGCCTTTTCGAGGCCATCGACCGCGAAATAGCGGACGGTTTCCTCAACCCCGATACGGCCATTCGCCAGCCCCCGCTTGCCGAGCCATGCCGCAACCGCCGCCAGCGGATTTTCATCCTCGTTCCACGTCAGCACCTCGGCCGGAACACCCAGGCTCTCGCGTACCGACGGTTCCTCAAAAAAGGGTGTGACGATCGCCACCTCGCCCTCGCGGGTCAGCACCGCGGCGGTCAAACGCTCGCTACGCCACCATTCGACCCCGGTGAAATAAATGAGGCTCGATCCGGGCTCAATCAGCAGCGCGCCGATGTCGTTCGCGCGCATCAGCTCTTTCGCCTTGGCGATCCGCGCCATGCGCTCCGCCTTGCCGATCGGGACCGCCTTGGCGGCGAGATTGGGAAGGTCCGCGGTATCGGCCGCGAATAAAGGGGAGGACCTAGTCGCGGCGAAGCCGGCCAAGGCGGCCGTCCCGATAAATTGCCTCCGCTGCACCACTGTCCCCTTCGTCAATAAATGAGCAAGTCCGCAATCTCGTCCTGCCATGCTGCCTCGTCGGGCAGCGCTAGCGCATCGAGGTCGCCCGGCGTCGCGCCCGCATCGTCGACCCATTCGCGCAGGATCGGCCCGCCGTTGATCACGTCGATCGCCAGCACATCATCGGTATATTCATATTTGAAGTCGGTGCCGCGCCAGATCGGATAGTCGGAATAAAGCGAGCGGATCGCCTTGAACCCCAGCGCCTGCACGCGCCACGGCCGGAATGCCGCATCGTCGTACCACGGCCCGTCGGCATGGATATGGACGCCGCTGTTGAGCTTGCCGGCATGCTTGTGGAAGGTCGGCTCGAACCAGATGTCGCGCAGCTTGCACCCCGCCAGCCATTCGGGCGCCAGCCGTTGCATTTCGGCGATCACGGCCCGCGCGTCGATGTCAGGGGCGCCGAACAGTTCAAGCGGTCGGGTCGTGCCACGCCCTTCGCTCAGGGTCGCACCCTCGACCATCACCGTCCCGGCGTAGGCGCGCGCCATATTGACGTTGGCGGCGTTCGGGCTGGGGTTCACCCATGCACGGTCGGTTGGCCAGCCGTAACCGGGCGCGGCACCGGGGTTCCATCCCGCCATCCCGATCACGCGATAATCGACGTTCAGGTTGAAATGGCGAATGAACCACGCGCCCATCTCGCCCATCGTCAGCCCGTGGCGCATGACCATCGGACCCGCGCCGACGAAGCTTTCCCAGCCTGCGCGCAGCAATGTGCCTTCTACCGGGCGCCCCGCCGGGTTTGGTCGGTCAAGAACCCACACCGCCTTGCCATGCTGCGCCGCCGCCTCGAGCATATAGAGCAAGGTCGTGACATAGGTGTAGATGCGGCAACCCAGATCCTGAAGGTCGATCAGGATCACATCGAACGTGTGCATCGACTGGCCGGTCGGGCGACGCACTTCGCCATAGAGGCTGAACACCGGCATGTCATAGGTCGGGTCGGTGAAGTCGGGCGACTCCATCATATTGTCCTGAAGATCGCCGCGCACGCCGTGCTGCGGCCCGAAAACCGCGGTGACATTCACCCCCGCCGCAACCAGCGCATCGAGACTGTGGGTCAGGTCGGCGGTGACCGAGGCCGGATGCGCGAGCAGCGCGACGCGCTGCCCCTCCAGCGGCTTCAGAAGCGCGGGGTCAGCGAGCAGGCGGTCGATGCCGAATTGGACAGTCATGCGGCGTCGGGTGCCCCAAGCGAGAGTGTAAAGCAATCGGGATGATGGAAGTCGGGTTTTCCCGGCGGGTGACAGAGCGCCCAATAGCTTTTGGTGCCATCAAGCTCCTCGATCACCACCGACAGCGCCATTCGGGTGCCGGTATCGGGAAAGATGCCGGGTTCGACCTGCAGGATGAATTGCGACGGACTGCGATCGACCGTCATGCTCCATGGCATCAGATCGTCGGACCGCAACAACGAGCGATAATCATCGAACTGGTAACAGGCCCAGCGGCCGTCGGGGGCATAGTTGAATTCGGTATAATCGGGCTCCTCCCCATCGGTCAGGAAGGCCTCGAAACAACTGCTCTGCCACAGTCCCTCGGTCGGACTGTCGGCGATGACCAGCTGCCCGTCGCCGGGCGGCAGCACCAGCTGATCGATCGCGCCATCGACGATGAAGCGCAGGATGAAACCATCGTCGAACGACCATTCGACCTCCGCCCACAGCGCCGCGACCGCCCGTGCCGGAGTGTCGGGGTGGCAGATCAGCTGTTCCCGCATGCTATTCAAATCGCAAACCCCATGCTAAGCGCCCGCCCGTTATGACCAGTTACAAATCCGACCTGCTGCGCACCCTCGACACCCGGGGCTATATCCACCAGATGACCGACGCGGAAGGGCTCGATGCCCTTGCCGCGACGCAGGTCATCCCGGCCTATATCGGTTTCGACGCAACCGCGCCCAGCCTGCACGTCGGCAGCCTCGTCCAGATCATGATGTTGCGCCGCCTGCAACAGGCGGGGCACAAGCCGGTCGTGCTGATGGGCGGCGGGACGACGCGGATCGGCGATCCGACGGGGCGCGACGAAAGCCGCAAGATGCTGACCGACGAAGTGATCGGGCAGAATATCGAGTCCATCTTCAGCATCTTCAAACAGTTCCTGACCTTTGGCGACGGCCCGACCGACGCGATCATGGTCAACAATGCCGACTGGCTCGGCGAGCTCGGCTATATCCAGTTGCTTCAGGAAGTCGGCACCCATTTCACGATCAACCGCATGATGACCTTTGATTCGGTCAAGCTGCGGCTTGAGCGCGAACAGCCGATGACCTTCCTCGAATTCAACTACATGATCCTGCAAGGCTATGATTTCCGCCATATGGCACAGACGATGGGCGTCCGCCTGCAAATGGGCGGATCGGACCAGTGGGGCAATATCGTCAACGGGATGGAACTTGGCCGCCGCATGGACGGGACCGCCCTGTTCGGCCTGACGACTCCGCTGCTCACTACCGCTGCGGGCACGAAAATGGGCAAGACCGCCGCGGGTGCTGTCTGGCTTAATCCCGAACAACTGTCCCATTTTGATTATTGGCAGTTCTGGCGCAATTGCGACGACCGCGACGTCGGCCGTTTCCTGAAATTGTTCACCGACCTGCCGCTGGACGAGATCGCGCGGCTGGAAGCGCTTGAGGGCGCCGAGATCAATACGGCCAAGAAGATCCTCGCCGACGCGGCGACCGCCATGTGCCGCGGCGAAGAGGCGGCGCGGACCGCTTCGGAGACCGCCGCACAAACCTTTGAAAAGGGCCAGATCGGCGGCGACCTGCCGCAAGTCGCGGCCCCGGCAGAGGGCATCGGCATCCTGAACGCGCTGCGCGAGCTTGGCTTTGCGGCGTCGAACAAGGAAGCGCGGCGCAAGCTGGACGAGGGCGCGGTGAAGGTCGATGGCGAGGTGATCCGTGATCCGCATCACCTGATCCTGCCCGCCGAAACGGCGGTTCCGGTCAGCCTGGGCGCGAAGAAACATGGGCTGGTGACTCGCTAAATCGCCCGAAGGCGTTTACCGATTCTTCAGCAATGAAACCGATCCTTTCGCCAAATCATCAAAGGTCCGGACCTATGCGTAAAATCGACACCAGCAAGGCCCATTATGTCGGGCTAGACCAGCGGATTGCTCCGCGCAGCGATGTCTATGCGCGCCTGCCCTTTGCCTTGCCCGACGGGCGCCAGGAAATGTGCACCTGCGTCAACATCAGCGCCGACGGCCTGTTGATGCGCTTCGAGCCCGGGCTTGAGGTCGGCGACCTTGTCGTCTTTCGCATGCCGATCATCGGCCGTACCGCAGCGAAGGTCGTCTGGTCGCTCGCCGGCAAGACCGGTGTGCAGTTCGAAACGTCGATCTCCGCCGAAGATTATCTGCCGATGATCCGTGCCATGGGCGGACGCGGGGATGTGAACTAACAATTCCAATATCGTCGCCCCCGCGAAGGCGGGGGCCGCTGGCAACCTTGTGCAAGGCCGATTGCGGCCCCCGCCTTCGCGGGGGCGACGTGTTTACCCACTCCGCAACAACGGCACCGCCGCATCGCGTTCGAACAGATAAAGACATAATCGCACCGGCTCGGCCCGCGCGCCGTCCATCCCGTTGTCGCGCTCGACGAACAGCCGGGCGTCGTCATGTGCGACCGGCAGCAGGCGAACGAGCTGCTCCGGGGTCGCCAGCCGGTAATCGGCGTCGCCCGACTGCTTGAGTCCCAACAGTTCGCCGCCGCCGCGCAATTCCAGATCCTTCTCGGCAATCACGAAGCCGTCATTGGTGTCGCGCATCAGCGCCAGCCGCTGGCGCGCGGTTTCGGACAGATTTTGCGACCGCAGCAGCAGACACACCGATTTCGCCGTCCCGCGCCCGACGCGCCCGCGCAGCTGGTGGAGCTGGGCCAGCCCGAAATTCTCGGCATGTTCGATGATCATCAGGCTGGCGGCGGGAACATCGACCCCGACCTCGATCACCGTCGTCGCGACAAGGACGCCGATCTCGCCCGCCTGAAAGCGCGCCATGACCGCGTCCTTGTCGGGCCCCTTCATGCGGCCATGGACCAGCCCGACGCGATCGGGGCCCAATCGCTCGCTGAGCAGCGCCGCGCGTTCTTCGGCCGCCGCCAGTTCGCTCGCCTCGCTTTCGGCGACGAGCGGGCAAACCCAATAGGCCTGCGCCCCGCCGTCCAGATGGCGCTCCAGCCCGCCGACCACCTCGTCGAGCCGGTCGATCGACACGACGCGCGTATCGACGGGGGTGCGCCCCGGCGGCATTTCGTCGAGCCGCGACACGTCCATCTCGCCATGATTGGCGAGCAGCAGCGTGCGCGGGATCGGGGTCGCGGTCATCACCAGCAGATGCGGCGGCCGCGCTGCCTTTTGGGTCAGCATCAACCGCTGCGCGACGCCGAAGCGATGCTGTTCGTCGACCACGACCAGCGACAGGTCGCGGTAGGTCACCGCATCCTGAAAAATCGCGTGGGTGCCGACGAGAATGTCGATGCTACCGTCGGCGAGCCCCATCAATGTCGATTCGCGCGCCTTGCCTTTATCGCGGCCGGTCAGGATCGCGATATTGACCGGCAATCCGCCCAGCATTTTTTGCAGCGTCGCGAAATGCTGACGCGCCAGTATCTCGGTCGGCGCGAGCATCGCCGTCTGCGTTCCCGCCTCGACCGCCGCGAGCATCGCGCGCAGCGCCACCAGCGTCTTGCCCGACCCGACATCGCCCTGGAGCATACGCAGCATCGGCGTCTCGCCGCCCATATCGGCGGCAATTTCACGCCCCACCCGTTCCTGCGCGCCGGTCAGTCCGAACGGCAGGCGCAGCGCATCGATCAACCGCCCGTCGCCGACCACCGCGCGCCCCTTGCGGTTGCGCAGGCCTTGCCGGATCAGCATCAGCGCGACCTGGCTCGCGAAAATCTCGTCATAGGCCAGCCGGTCGCGCGCGGGGGCGTCGTGCGGGCTCGCATGCGCGCGCTCGATCGCCTCGCGCCACGCAGGCCAGTTCCGGGTCGCCAGCAAGGGCGCGTCGACCCATTCGGCCAGTTCAGGCCGCCGCTCGATCGCCACCGCCGCGAGCTGCGACAGCCGCGCATTGGTCAGCCCTTCGGTCAGCGGATAGACGGGTTCGTGGATCGCGATCCCCGCCTCGTCGCCCGGCTCGGCGACATGGTCCGGGTGCACGATCTGGCGCATATCGCCGTACATATCGAGCCGCCCCGACACGCGCCGCGTCTCGCCGAGTGGAAACAGTTTGCGCGCCAGTCCCGACGCCCGCCCGAAATAAACGAGCCGCACATGATCGCCCGCGCTGTCGAACGCCTCGACGCCAAACGGCGCGCGCGGGCTGCGGCCCGAACGATAATCCTGCGCGGTCACATCGACGATGATCGCCTGCCCCACCTGTGCCTGATCGAGCCGGTCGACCGGAAAGCGCGAGATCAGCCCGGTCGGCAGATGAAACAGCACATCGATGACGCGCTCCAGCCCCAGCCGCGTCAGCGGCTTGGCAAGCTGCGGCCCCACCCCCTTGAGGTCGGTCAGCGCGGCGAAGAGCGGATTGAGAATTTCGGGTCGCATGGCGTTCGATCAGAGCCCCCGCGACCCGCGCAATTTTATTCCAAAGTATAGGAAGTACAGTCTACGTCCCCCCTCTGTCTGCTCATCTTGGCGGGCCGTGGACGGAGTGGGGCGGCACGCGACTGGCAAGCAGAGAATCCGGATCATCGGATGACGCTAGAGCGGCGCGCGCATGTAGGACAGCGAAAAAATCAGTGATGCCGTCCCCGTTGCCAGATCGGTTGAGACGGTTAAAAGGCCCGCCATGAACGACCGCCTGAAACGCCTGAAATTTCGCGCCTGGCACCGCGGCACGCGCGAGGCCGACTATATGATCGGCGGCTTTTTCGATCGCTATGCAGCGACATGGAGCGAGGAAGAGATCGCCTGGTACGAAATCGTGGTCGAGGAAGATGACGTCGACATCATGGCGTGGGCGCTCGGCACCGGCGAGCCGCCGGAGCATCTCGCACACCCCAAGCTGATTCCCGCGATGCGCCGGCTGGACTATATCCCGCTGCCATGACCAAACCCGCCGCCGACATTTTCGCCGCCATCGGGTCGGCATCGGCGCCGCTGACGCTGGCGCGCGCCGCCGACGGTTTTCTGCCGCTGTTGCTCGCCGATCTGGCCCGCGCCAGCGACAAGCGCCTTGTCTATGTCGCGACCGACGACAGCGCAATGCAGGCGATCGCCGACGCCGCGCCCTTCTTTGCCCCCGACCTGATCGTCCACCGCTTTCCCGCATGGGACTGCCTGCCCTATGATCGCGCCGGCCCGTCGATGCGCGCCAGCGCGGACCGCCTCGCGACGCTGTCGGCATTGCAGAACCCACCGAAGCGCGGCGAGCTGATCCTCACCACCGTCGCCGCGATCACCCAGCGCACGCTCACCCCGTTCCGCATCCGCCAGCTCGCGACGACGCTTGCCGCCGGGCAGCGGATCGACCGCGATTCGCTGGCCGAGCTGCTCGTCTCCAATGGCTTCAGCCGCGTCGACACCGTCGCCGATCAGGGCGAGTTCGCGATCCGCGGCGGCATCGTCGATCTGTTTCCGGCGGGCGAGGAAACCGGGCTGCGCGTCGATTTCTTTGGCGACGAGATCGAAAGCATCCGCCGTTTCGACCCCGCCGACCAGCGCAGCCTTGGCCCCGCCAAGGCGCTGAGCCTGCTTCCCGCCGCCGAAACCCTGCTCGACGAAGCGACGATCAAGCGCTTCCGATCCGCCTATCGCGACCTGTTCGGCGCGCAGGCGACCGGCGACCCGCTGTATCAGGCGGTCAGCGAAGGCCGGCGTCAGGCGGGGATGGACCATTGGCTGCCGCTGTTCGAGGAACGGCTGGCGACGCTGTTCGACCATATCGACCCGGCGACCCCGGTGCTGCGCGGCCATCGTACCGAGGCGACCGCCGAAACGCGCTTCGCCGCCATCACCGATTATCACGCAAACCGCGTCGCCGCCGCCGAAGAGAGCGCGGGCAGCTATCGCCCGCTCGCCCCCGATACGCTGTACCTGACCGAAGCCGAGTGGTCCGGGGCATCGGCAAGCCGCCCGATCCACATCGTCACCCCCTTTGACATTCCCCCCGCCGCGCAGGTGATCGACCTGGAGACCTTCGCCGCGCGCGATTTCACCCCCGAACGCGCCGCCGACGCCAATGTTTACGAGAAGGTCGCCGACCATCTCTCCGACGAGCGCCGCAAGTCGCGCCGCACGATCATCGCCAGCTATTCGGGCGGCGCGCGCGATCGCCTGTCGGGCCTGCTGCGCGAGCATGGCGTGACCTCGCTCGCGCCGGTCGACAGCTGGCAGGAAGCGCTTGGCACGGCATCGGCCGAAAGCGGCGGGGCGACCGCAATGGTCGTGCTGCCGCTCGACCATGGTTTCGCGAGCGACGCGATCAGCCTGCTCACCGAACAGGATATATTGGGCGAACGCCTCGTCCGCCGGCAAAAGCGCCGCAAGAGCGCCGACGCTTTCCTCGCCGAACTCGCGACGCTCAGCGTCGGCGATCTTGTCGTCCACCTCGACCATGGCATCGGCCGCTATGAGGGGCTGACCTCGATCCCCGTGGGCAACAGCCCGCATGATTGCGTCGCGCTGACTTACGCCGGCGGCGACAAGCTCTACGTCCCCGTTGAAAACCTCGACGTCCTTTCGCGCTACGGCGGCGAAAGCGACGGCGTCGGGCTCGACAAATTGGGCGGCGAAGCCTGGCAGCGCCGCAAGGCGCGGATGAAGGACCGCATTCGCGAAATTGCGGGCGAACTGCTCGCGACCGCGGCGCAGCGTGCGCTGCGTTCGGGCGAACCGCTCGCGCAGGACGCCGCCTACCCTGCCTTTGCCGACCGCTTCCCCTATCAGGAAACCGACGATCAGGACCGCGCGATCGGCGATGTCCTCGCCGACATGGCGTCGGGCCGCCCGATGGACCGTCTCGTCTGCGGCGACGTCGGTTTCGGCAAGACCGAGGTCGCGCTGCGCGCCGCGTTCGTCGCCGCGATGGCGGGGGTGCAGGTCGCGCTCGTCTGCCCCACCACGCTCTTGGCCCGCCAGCATTTCACCAATTTCGTCGAGCGGTTCAAAGGTTTCCCGATCAACATCGGCCGCCTGTCGCGCCTCGTCCCCGCCGCCGAGGCGCAGAAGACGCGCGACGGCCTGTCAAACGGACAGATCGACATTGTCGTCGGCACCCATGCGGTGATCGCGAAATCGGTCGAGTTCAAGAATCTCGGCCTCGTCATCGTCGATGAGGAACAGCGTTTCGGGGTGGTCCACAAGGAGCGGCTGAAACAGCTCAAGACCGACGTTCATGTTCTGACGCTGACCGCAACGCCGATCCCGCGCACGCTGCAAATGGCGATGTCGGGGCTGCGCGAGCTCAGCGTCATCCAGACGCCTCCCGTGGATCGCCTCGCGGTCCGCACCTATGTCGCGCCGTGGGATCCCGTCGTCATCCGCGAGGCGTTGCTGCGCGAACATGATCGCGGCGGCCAGAGCTTCTTCGTCACCCCGCGCATCAAGGATCTTCCCGATATCGAGGAATTCCTGCGCAACCGGGTGCCCGAGATCAAATATGTCGTCGCCCATGGCCAGATGGCGCCGGGCGAGGTCGAGGAGCGGATGAGCGCTTTCTACGACCGCAAATATGATGTGCTGGTGTCGACCACCATCGTCGAAAGCGGGCTCGATATCCCCAGCGCCAACACGCTGATCGTCCACCGCGCCGACCGCTTCGGCCTCGCCCAGCTGTACCAGCTGCGCGGCCGCGTCGGGCGGTCGAAGACGCGCGCCTACGCCTATCTGACCACGCCCGAGACGGGCAGCATCACCGATACGGCGGAAAAGCGCCTCAAGCTGCTCGGCGATCTCGACACATTGGGTGCGGGCTTCCAGCTCGCCAGCCACGACCTCGACATTCGCGGCGCGGGCAATCTCGTCGGCGACGAACAATCGGGCCATATCCGCGAGGTCGGCTTCGAATTGTACCAGTCGATGCTGGAGGATGCGATCCTCGTCGCCAAGGCCGAAGGCGCCGGCAAGCTGCCGCCGCGCGAAGCGCTGTCGCCGGTCATCACCGTCGATGCGCCGATCCTGATCCCCGAGGATTATGTCCCCGACCTGCCGCTGCGCATGGCGCTCTATCGCCGCCTCAACGATGCCGAGGATCGCCCGGCCCTCGACGCTTTCGCCGCCGAGATGATCGACCGCTTTGGCCCGCTGCCGCCCGAAACCGCGAACCTTGTCCAGCTGATGGAGATCAAGGCCAATGCGAAACTGGCCGGCATCGCCAAGCTCGACGTCGGGACCAAGGGCGCGCTGGTGTCGTTCCACGACAATCAGTTCGCCAATGTCCCCGGCCTGATCGCCTATGTCGAGCGGCTGAAGGGCCGCGCGCGGCTTCGCCCCGACAACAAGCTGTCGGTCAGCGGCGACTGGATGAGCACGGGTGCGCGATTGAACGGCGCGCTGCAATTGTCGAAGGGTTTGGGGAAACTCGCGCGGCAGGTCGGCTAGCGCCGGCTTCGGTCAGGCTGGCGACGCCGTCCGCCACATCGCCGACCGGATGGCCGCATAGGCGGCACGCGCGCGCATCAGGCCGCCGAAGAGCCAGCGGCGGCGCGGCGGCCCGATGGCGACCGCGCAATCGAAGATCGTCCGGCGGCCATTCCACAGCGGCTGACCGCACCCTCCGGCGGTCGGCGCACAGGTGTCGAAAAGCATCGCCGGATTCCGGCCGGCGCGTTCGGCGACGTCGCGCATCAAAAGCAGGCCGGGCGCATAGCTGCGCAGCCCCTCGTCATACGCCATCTTGAACCCGGCGCCATGGTCGCCGTGGACGAACCAGCTCGACATGGCGACCGCTCTGCCCCCCACCTTCAGCGTCGCCAAACGGGCCTGCCCGTGCTGCAGCCCCCTGATGATGACGTCGCGGAACAGGCCTTCGGTTTCCGGGGCACAGGCCAGCGCGCTGCCCTCCCGTCCCTTCCATCCCGATTTTTCGAGCGCGAGAAACCCGTCGATCCAGTCCGCCGGGTCGCCGTCCATCTCCAGCATCTCCACCGACGCAGGCCCATGATCGCGCTCCAGCTTCCGGCGCAGGGCGCGGAGCCGCGCCTGCTTCTTCCCGTCCGGGGCGGCGTCACCATCCGGCACATGCGCAGGCCGGTCGAAGCGGCCGAACATGCGCAGCCCCCGCCCGCTGGTCCTGCAATATGCGATCAGCGCCGCGCAGGCCGGATCGTCGCGCGCAAACTCCTGGCAATGGAGCAGCATCTCGCAGCCCGGACGATCATCGAGATGGCACAGCAGCGCGTGCCAGAAGCGCGGAGCGGCGCCCGGTCGGACCAGCGGCGCCCCCAGAAACTGGTTGGTCGCCGACCATGACTGCCAATTGGCCACCGGCCAGCGTCCGAAAAGAGTCTCCTGCGCCAGCGGCAGGACGCCTTGCCACGCCCCATCCTCACCCGACACGATGGCCAGCCGGACGTCGTGCGCCGCCCCCGAATGGCGCAGGGCCGCGTCCATGAACCAGTGCTGCGCAAAGATATTCGCGGCGCCGGCGGCGATCGACAGATCGGCCCAGCGCGCATGATCGGCGGTGGTCAGATCGGCGTGACGCCGCCACTGCACCGCCAGCCTGCCCGAACCGCGGACATCGTCGTCGCGAACAATGCGCTGATGCATCACAGCAACCGGACCCGGCGCGCGGCAC
Organism: Sphingopyxis selenitireducens; assembly: GCF_051550705.1. Lineage (NCBI taxonomy): Bacteria > Pseudomonadati > Pseudomonadota > Alphaproteobacteria > Sphingomonadales > Sphingopyxidaceae > Sphingopyxis > Sphingopyxis selenitireducens. The sequence continues at coordinate 244,084 of NZ_JBPULG010000003.1, read as the reverse complement.
GGCAGCCAAGCGCCCGCCAAACCGGCTTTTTCGGCCAGACCGGAATGTCGGCACGCAGGCCAAAACGGCGCAGCACCGGATTGACCGTCAGGGCATCGCCGGCCGCGAGGCTCCAGTCATTCTGCCAGGTCATCGACAGCGAGATCGACGGCGCCGCCCCCGCGCGCACCCAATGCGGCGAGGCATGGGGAACATAAAGCGCGTCGCCGGGCGCCAGCGGATGCACCGTGCCCAGCGCCTCGAAATCATCCTGCCAGGGCAGCATATTCTCGCCCGCGCGGTGATAGGCTTCGCGCCGGCCCTGCGACAAGAAGGGCGGTTCGGGGGGATAGGTGACGAAATCCTTGTCCCCGGCAATCTGGAGCAGGATATTATATTCGGCGTCGAAATGAAAAGGCGTCAGCGTCCCCGGCGCCGAGATGAAGATGAACCCCTTCAGCGACCGCGAAGCCCCGGTCAGCGGGGCGATCGCCGGATCGAGTTCGGCCATCAGGCCTTCCAGCAAGTGCCGGTAGCGCGGCAATTGCTCGACAAAACGCAGCATGATCCAGTTGCCGCTGGTCTCGATCGACGGGATGACGTCGGCGACATCGCCGCCGTCCGGCGCATCCATGGCGAAATCGCCGCCATTGACCGCATCCGCAACACGCCGTTCGACATGCTGCACGGGCAGTTCGCGTGCCGCCTCCGCCAGCGCGGCCAGCGACAGGAGCGGATGATGCGCAAGTTCGTGCCGCAATATCGCAGGCGACAAGGGATAGGCCGTGGAAAAGCTTCCCAAACTGGATGGTGCCAGAAAAGTCATAACCGGTTCTGAAAAAACTCCGCCCCTTCCGCTCAGGCTATGCGTGAAGGCTGAAAAACCGGTTAATTCTTTCTATTTCCATGCCCTTATCGTCCCGTCACGGGACATTCTCAAGCAGAAGCAGGATGGGCTCAAGCCGAAAGCAGCGCGGGAAGCTGCTCACCTGGCACCGGGCCCGACCGCAGAAATCCCTGCCAGCTCGCGACCCCGAGTTCCTTCAGTCGCGCGAGCTGTTGCTCATTCTCGACCCCCTCGGCCACCACCAGCAACCCCAGCGCGCGCGCGAGGTCGACGATCGCACGGACGACGATGCGGTCGCGGTCGCTGCCATCGATCGTGCGGGTGAAGCCGCTATCGATCTTCAGATAGTCGATGGGCAGCCGCGCGAGCAGCGACAGGCTGGAATAGCCGGTTCCGAAATCGTCGATCGCCACCGCGCAGCCGAAGGAGCGTATCTGCGCGAGCTGATCCCCCGCGCTCGCCGGATCGCTCAGCATCGCCTGTTCGGTCAGCTCCAGCGTCAGCCGCTCGGGATCGACCCCCGCGACCTTTGTCATCGCCGCAAAACGTCCGGCGAATTCGGGATCGCCAAGGTCTGCGGCAGTGATGTTGAGCGACACGCGCAGGCCGCCCAGCGATTTCGGCCAGTTCGCGATTTCGGCAAGCGCAACGCGGTGCGCATGTTCGGTCAGTTCGCGTTCGAGTCGCGCCGCGCGCGCCGCCGTGACGAGCGCCCCGGCGCCGAGCAGCCCCAGTTCGGGGTGCTGCCAGCGCAGCAACGCCTCGACCCCCGTCATCTCGCCGGTGCCGACATCATATTGCGGCTGATAATAGATGATGACTTCGTCGTTCGACAGGGCGGAATGGACCATCGCGCCGTCGCGCGCCGACGCCGGACGGCCCAGCTGGTCGCTCGCGCTGCGCAATTGTTCGCCGACCGGTTCGTCGCGCGTGATCATCGCCGCTGCGATGCGGATCGCCAGACGTCCATTGGGGTCGCCGACCATCGGTTCGGCGAGGGCAACATGCAACGCGCGCTCCTGCGCGCGGAGCGCACCGAGCGACAGCGGCACCGCTGGAATGATCAGGAAGCGCGGCCCGTCGAGCCGCTCGACACACGAGCCCCGGCCAAACTCATCGCCGGCGAAACTTTCAAGGCGGCGTCCGATCTCGTCGAGAACGGCGTCGCCCGCGGCGGTCCCCGCGCTGTTGTTGATACGCGCCATCTGGTCGACCTGAACCAGAATGACGCCGACGTCGGCGTCGTGCTTCACCTGCAGCAGTTCAAGGGTGCGGATGCAGGCGGCAAAAGATTCGGAAACGCGATTCATCGGCGCTTCCTAACAGGCTTTGCTTGCCAAGCGCTTGCCTTTTGCATCACAATATCGCCGATGGCGGATATTTCCTCCTCCCCGCGCCCGGCCGCGGCAAATCTGATCGACGGTCATGGCCGGCGGATCGACTATCTGCGGCTGTCGGTCACCGATCGCTGCGACCTGCGCTGCCGCTATTGCATGGCCGAGGACATGGTCTTCCTTCCCAAGGCACAGGTGCTGAGTATCGAGGAAATGGCCGAACTCGCCGAGCGTTTCGTCGCGCGCGGCATTCGCCGCATTCGCCTGACCGGCGGCGAGCCGCTGGTGCGGCGCGGGATCGACACGCTGGCCATGCGGCTCGGCGCACTGATCGGCCATGGCCTCGACGAACTGACGCTGACCACCAACGCGATGCGGCTGGCCGAACATGCCCCGATGCTGGCGGCTGCGGGGGTGCGGCGCATCAACGTCAGCATCGACACGCTCGACCCCGCCGCCTTTCGCCATATCACGCGCGTCGGCGACCTCGACATCGCGCTCCGCGGCATCGCGGCGGCGCGGGAGGCGGGGCTGCGCGTCAAGATCAACATGGTCGCCCTCGCCGGCCTCAACGAAGACCAGCTCCTGCCGATGCTCGCCTGGTGCGCCGCGAACGGCTGCGACCTCACACTCATCGAAACCATGCCGCTCGGCGAAGTCACCGACGACCGCAGCGACCATTATATCCCGCTCCATCATTTCATTGCGCCGCTCCGCGCCGAACGTCCGATCTATCCGGTCGATCAGCGCACCGGCGGCCCGGCGCGTTATTTCGCGATCGAGGAAAGCCCCGTGGTGCTGGGCCTCATCACGCCCTTGAGCGACAATTTCTGTTCGACCTGCAACCGCATCCGCCTGACCGTCGAGGGCCGGATCTATATGTGTCTGGGGCAGGACGACCATGTCGATCTGCGCGCGGCGCTGCGCGAAGGCGGTGCCACAGCCGCAGATAGCTTGATCGACGCCGCACTCGCTGGCAAACCCCGCGCGCATGACTTTCATATCGAACGAAAGTCAGAACCGGCGGTTGCGCGTCATATGAGTGCAACGGGAGGCTAGAATAGCCGCCCCAGGGGGAATCAAAATGCATCGCAAGATTGCGCTCGTCGCGTCGAACGCGCCAGCGGCCATGGAGGCGGAGGCCGAACTGCGCCCCCTCTATGACTTCGTCGATCTGCGCGAGGCCGATTTGCTGATCGCGCTCGGCGGCGACGGCTTTCTGCTCCAGATGCTGCACCAGTTGCTCGACGACCGGCGCTCGTTGCCCGTATTCGGGATGAACCGCGGCACGATCGGCTTTTTGATGAATGAATTTCGCGTCGAGGGGTTGCTCGACCGAATCACCAAGGCGCGCCCCTTTTTGATCCACCCGCTGTCGGGCGATATCACGACGATCAACGGCGAACGCCATATCCTGCCCGCGATCAACGAAATTTCCTTGCTCCGCGAAACGCGTCAGGCGGCCAAGCTCGAGGTATTGATCAACGAGCGTATGATGCTGGAAGAACTGGCGTGTGACGGGGTGCTGGTGTCGACCCCCGCAGGTTCGACCGCCTATAATCTGTCCGCCAATGGCCCGATTCTGCCGCTGACGTCCGAAATGCTTGCGCTGACGCCGATCAGCCCGTTTCGGCCGCGCCGCTGGCGCGGTGCGCTGGTCCCCGAATCGACGAGCATCCGCTTCAACGTCCGCGAGGCCGCAAAACGGCCGGTCAGCGCGGTCGCCGACCAGCGCGAAATCCGCGATGTGAAGACGGTTTTGGTCACCACCGACCGCAGCCGCCCCCTGACTTTGCTGTTCGATCCCGACCAAGGCCTCGACGAACGCATCGCGATGGAACAATTTATCGTTTGAGGCCTTGCCAAATGCTTCAAGCATCGGCAAAGGGACCGCCTTGTCTGCTTCGGCAGACCGCTCCTCGGTAGCTCAGCGGTAGAGCAATCGACTGTTAATCGATCGGTCGTAGGTTCGAATCCTACCCGGGGAGCCATTTTCTTACCTTGCTGGCTTGGTATTGCGGCATTTCTTGCCGCCAGCCCGTTTCCTTTCCCACACTATTCCCACACTGTCCTGAAAGGGGCGGCCCCTTCGGCATGAGCGAAATCATCGATCGCCACCCGATCAAAAAAGTTGGCACCGGTACCCAATCTTCACCGGGCTACGTTAAACGCCCCCGCCCTCCTGCGACCCGAGGGCAAACCGGCCCCGTCGTGCGTCACAGTGCGGCGGGTTTTTTGTGCGCGTCGCGCTTCCCAACCAACGCTACACGCCACCTTTCAAAACGATAGCCTTCGCTATCAAACAGAGTGAATTTAGTGTATCGTATCAATTGTGGGGCAGCGTCCCGCAATATTTTTTCAATTCACGGAGGGGAGAAATCAATGAAATTTGACATCATTAGAAGCATATTTGCTTTCTCGATATTGAGCGTGGCGGCGATGCCCGCTCAGGCGCAGACATGGACTAATGGCCTCGGCGTCGCTCTACCCACGGGTACACCAATAACAGCAACTGGAGAGCTTGTTTTTACCGTGGAAGGGTTTTCGGAAATAGAAACGTGTGGAATCTCGGTCCAAGGCTACGTCACAAATTCCAATGTGATAACCTTCTACAGCCAGAACCCAGGCTACAGTTGCAATGACCGATTTGATCCACATTTCCCCTTCAGCTTGCAAGCCCACGTTTCAGGGCCTTTGGCCCCGGTTAAGAGCGCCATGGCAATCAACTTCACAATCGATACCCCTCTCGCCACTTGCCCTCCGTTGACCGTCCCATTTAGGTGGTACGACTACCCGCAATCTCAGGCGAAGCTTCTATCCACGGCCTCGAATTGGTGCAAGTTGCTGCCCGGCACTTGGCTGAAGTTGAGCGGCCCAATGTACGGAGTCTCCATGAACTAGCCTGCGTAAGATCGCGGCAAGGGACAGGGGCAGGGTTTCTCGTGCCCGTCACCCACTTGTAACATTCCACCTGCTTAGGGGCGCCATCCTGTCTCGCAGTCCCCTGCGGGTGGGGCCTTTTTTCTGACACCTCCCCTCCTTGCCCCGCCCTAATCCGGCGGGGTTTCTTTTACCCCATCTTCACCGGGCTACGTTAAACGCCCCCGCCCTCCTGCGACCCGAGGGCAAACCGGCCCCGTCGTGCTTCACAGTGCGGCGGGGTTTTTCTTGTAGCAGTTCCCCATTTCAAATCCGCGCTTATCGCTGTCCAAAAAATGATAGCTTAGACTATCTATATTTTCTATCTGATGTAATTAATCAGTTGCGGGGAGAGCCCGCGCAATTCTTTTTCTGAGAAAGGATGCGTGAATGTTGAGGAAATTACACACGAGCTTGTTGGCTTTGTCAGCGTTGGCCATGGTGACATCACCGGTCAATGCTGCCACCATCACGTCGCCAGCCGATGGGACGCCCATAACGGCAACCGGCATTGTAGTAGTAAACTATTTTGGATTTCTCAACTTCAATTGCACCATAAATATGTCCGGACATGTTGAGTCTGCATCGGCCAATCGACTTGCCTTTACCTCTGGCACTTCATCCTGCGGCAGTGATTTGGCAGTTCCGATGAATTTCGATGTCGTATCTTCGACGCTTGTATCCACTACGATTATTATGAATGTGCCGCCGAATTTGCCGCCATGTCTGCCGACCAATGTGTTACTTAATTTCGCGATTGACACGATGAGTACTCCGGCAACCTCAACGATCAAATTGGGATCTCCTCAAAGTTTTAGCCCTTGCACGTTGAGAGCTGTCAATCTGACGGTCACGCCAGCAGTTACGATCATCTGACGGCGTGTCTCGGCATGGCTGGGGACAGCCATGCGGCCCCTGATCAAGGTGGCGCGGCCCCGTCGTGCTTCATAGCGCGGCGGGGCTTTTCGACCTAACGATCGCGATTGCGGCGATGAACGCGTTCAACCGGCTGGGCGCGCCCATCCGGCTTGCGGTTCCATGACGCGCGCAGCAGGAGCCGGCCTCCGCCGACCTGCACGTTCGATCTGGATGACCTAGCGGGTGAAGAATTCGACCGCTACGGTGAGGTCGAGTTCGTCCGGCATATCGTTCGGAATGGCCGGCAGAGGCTGGGCGCGTTTGACGGTGTCGATCGCAGCGCGGTCGAGCGCGCCGGAACCCGATGTGCGGGTTACGCGGACTGTCAGCACCTGACCCCGGCGGTTCATCCGGAATGTAACCTGCGCCACGCCCTGCTGGCCCCGCGCCCGTGCGGCAGCAGGATAGCGGCGGTGCTTTTCGAGATGCGCCATGACGATAGCTTGCCAGGTGGCGGCAACATTGGTCGCCGCGCGCTTGGCCGGGGGCGCCGGGATCGATTTGGGTGCGCTGGTTTCGGGCACAGCCTCGGCCGCGGCGGTCTTCTCGACAGGTTGCGCGGCGGGCGGGCCGGGCAGCGGCAGACGCAGCGGGGGCACATCGACGGGTCGCTCATCCGCTTTGGCCCGGCTTGCATCCTGTCGAACCTGCTCGGGACCTTCCGGAACTTCGCGAACCGGATCGGCAGGTGCCTCCAGCCGTTCGAGGTTGACGACCGCCAAAGTCCGAGGGGCAGTGACAAGGGGCGGAGCGACCTGCAGGCGAACGAACGCAGCGACGGCAAGGAACAGCAACACGGCCGCGGTACTACCTGCGCCCGCCAGTCGCGCACGCCAGCCCACGGGCTGGTAGCTGTACCGAATGCCCGGCTGCGGGACGTTCGCCACGTCCGGACTATGAAGCGCCCGCCGGCTATCGACAGCCGACACGGCGCGGGTGCATGATGCCTCGTCCATGATCAACGCCCGGCGGCTCACACGACATCCTTCGGCTCAGCCCGGCGGATGATCCAGACCGCCCAAAAGGCCAAAAATGCGCCGATCAGCAGGGATATCGTCCAGCCCGGTCGCACATGCAGCCAGAAGATCGCATAGCCGGCCGCCATGCCAAGGCACGCCATGATCTTTGCCTGACGCGGCACCGCGCGATGCTCACGCCATGCGCGCATCCCCGGGCCGAAGCGCGGGTGGTTGAGCAGCCACGCCTCCAGCCGCGGCGACGAGCGGGCGAAACATGGCAATGCCAGCAACATGAAATCGGTCGTAGGCAGCAAGGGCACGACGATTCCGACCAACCCGACGGCAACCAGCAACAGTCCGATCGACAGCCAGAACAGCCGGGCGAGGCGCCCGCGCTGCAGCATGTCGGCGGGATTGGAGTTAGCCGAGGCGGGCATCGGCAAGCGCCTGTACGCGCGCGAACGCTGCATTGGCGCCGGCCACCGCGCGTGCATCCTCGTCGGCCGTCAGGTTCGCAGCATCGAGACCCGCGGTGAACGCTCGCCAGTGCGCTGCCGGCCCTTCGGGCGCGGGCGCGAGGTGACGGGCGCCATATCGATCGGACAAGCCCATCTTGGCGACCTCCTTGCGCAGCAGCGCCGCGCCCATATTCGATCCCTCGGCTACATAGAGCCAGCCGAGCGCCGAGGGGGTATCGATGGCGGCAGGCTCGAAGACCGGCGCATCGCCATCGATCGGTATCGCGTATCCCAAATCGGAGAGGTCGGCCGCGATCAGCGCGAGACGGCGGCGCGCCGTCAGTCCGGGCACAAGCGCCTGCAAGGCCGCGTCATCGTACAGCGCCTCGATATCGCGGTGGAACAGATATTGGACCTCGACGAAGCGGGCATAGCCCGCAAGGCTGGTGAAGGACGCGGCCGACATGATCGAGCGGTCGAGCCGGTCATGGGTTTGGTGCGTCAGGGTTTTCAGACGTTTGGAACGCGGCAGAGACGCGGTTTCGTCCAGGGTAGCGGTTGCGGTCATTGCGGCAGCCTCGTGGTAAAATGGAAGGGGTCGGCCTTCGCAGCCTGCGAAGGCCGACAACTCAGAAGCGATAGGCGATCCCGAAACGGACCGATTGACTGACGGCGTCGCGGCTCGCCCGGCGTCCATCGACGGTGAAAGCCGAGCCCGTGGTCGGCGTCGTCCGGATGACGCCGGCGCGCGCGTCGTCGAAGCGATAGGTTTGGCGGCCGAAGTCGCTGCGCAGATATTCGGCGCGGACCATCCAGCGGTCGCTGAGCGCCAGTTCGCCGCCCAGCCCGGCGACCCAGCCAAGCTGTGTATGGCGATCCTCTTCGGCAAAGCTGGTGACGGTCTGCCGAGGAGTGGCTCCGACAGTGCTGGCGATAAATTGCTGGCGCTCGACGGCATCGCGGCGCACGGCAAGTCCCGCCGTGCCGTAGAGCATGAACCGCCCCACTGCCTGCCCAAGCCGGCCGCGCAGACTGCCGTGCCATTTGTTGCTGGCCTGATAGACCGCTTCGACGCTGGAATAGTTGGAAAGGCTGGCGGTTTCGGCAGCGAGATAATTATAGCTGCCTTTCGACGTGCTACGGCCGAAATCACTCTCCAGACCGAGCACGAGGCCGCTGGGGAGTTGCCAGTTGTAACCGGCGATACCGCCGAAAGTCAGGCCGCCATCGTCGAAATTTCCGCTCTCGGGCGATGCCGACCCGTTCCCTCGCACAACGACCGAGTCCGCATCGACGTCGGCATAGCCTGCGACCGCACCGACATAGGGGCCCGACCAGTCGCCGTCGAAGGCCTGAAGCCGCGACTGATGCGGCAGGGCTTCGCGTTCACCCGACCGATCCGGCCCGCCGAAACGGCCCGTAACGCTCAGGCGGACAAGGCGGCCCGGCGAAGGCGTCCGCGCGCGGCTGAGCGCATCGAGATAATAGCGATTGCCGATATTCTCGACGCTGGCGCCGAGCGTGAGATGCTCGCCGATATCGAAACTGCCGAACAGGTCGAACACCGTATAGGGCGACCATTCCGACGTCACGCTGCTGCCGTTGTAAATCGCACGGCGGCCAACCGCGCGTTTGCCCGCGAATACAGCGCGCCCGCCCATCGTCAGGCGATCCTGGAGGAAACGGCCGCCGAGGGTAACGGCGCCCGAATATTTCGCGGGCACGGCCTGGGACTGATAATCCTCTCCGCTGGTGAAATGTCCGCACGGAAGATAGCTGTTTTCGCCCGTCGGATTGCAGAACTGGACATCGGTGTAATAGTTGAACTGCCCCTGGAGGAACAGCCCGCGCCAGTCATAATCGACCGACGCCTCGATCCCCCGGAACTTCACCTCGGGAATATTGGTGTAGGTGCGGTAATTGGTCGGCAACCCGAAGCTGGTCCCATATTCACGCATGATGAAGTCGGTGTAGCGATTGTCGAAATAGACGAGCTTGGTCTTCAGCCGGTCCTCGCCGAACACGCCTTCACGCAGGACATTGACGCCGAATTCGATGTTGCGCGACTTTTCAGGCCGGAGCAGCGGGTTGGGACGGATCAGCGAGTCCATGTCGAGCAAGGTCTCGCGCAAGGTCGCCGGGCGCCAGCCCCGCGCATAAGTGGCAAACAACTGGATCCCGTCCGCCGGGGTCACGGTGAAGGCGGCGCGCGGATTCAGCTGGTCGCCCTTCAGTCCAAGACGGTCGTCGCTGCGCCAGTTGATACCGTTCGTGCGGAACCATTCATAGCTGAGGCCACCCGAAAGCCGGGCCCAGTCGGTGATGTCGAGATCGGCATTGGCATGGATACGGCCGAGTTTGCGCGTCCCGTCAAAGAAGAGATTGTCGCCCCAAATTGGCGTTGGATCCAGACGGGTCTTGCTGTCTTCTACCGAATATTGGCCGCCATATTTCAGCGCCAGTTCGCCGATCGGCGTTCCGACCAAGGACAGGTTCCAGACATCGACCCCCTTCATGACGCTTTCCGAGCGCAGGCTATATCCGCCCCAATAATCGTTCACGTCGCTGATCCACGCTTCGGCACGCAGGTCGATCAGTTCGTTGTCGGCGGGCTTCCAGCGATATTTGGCGGTGTAGACGTTCGACAGCACGTCGCTGAGCGGCGCCTGATCGATCCACGACCATTGGCTGAAGGGATTGTTCGCGTCGGGATATTCCTCGCCATGCACGCTGTCGTAGCGCACGTAACCGAGTTCGATCGCATGACCGTCTCCGAAGCGAGCGGTTGCCTTGAGCAACGCCGCCTGCGTGTCGCGCGACGTGTTGAACACCTCCCCGCCCTTTTTGTAGAGCGAGATCGGATGCTCGGTAACGACGCCGGTGCGGCTGGTCAGCGTGGTGCGATCATTGCCCTTCGTGCCCGCCGTGTAATTTCCATTGCGCCGTTCGACGAAGGCGCCGACCAGTTCGAAATTGTCGTCGCGATAGGCAGCGGCAATGCTGAGGTTGCGCGCATCGGTCGTCAGGCCGCCGCGATCGAAGCGCTGCGTCCGGGTCAGTGTCGCGGGCGGCTCGAGGCTGTTGTCGGCGATGCCAGCCTTGACGCGGATCCCGAATTTGCTGTCTTCGCCGACCAGATCATGCGCGATCAGGGTCCGCATGTTGACCACGCCGCCCATCGCGCCCGCGCCATAAGCACCGTCCGATGGGCCCTTGCTGATGTCGATGCCGCCGATCAGGTCGGGATCGATGAAGGTGCGGCTGCTCGTCCCGCCATAGCCGCGATAGGTGCTGGTCTGCTGCATGGCGCCGTCGATCAGGGTCGCCACGCGCCCCATTCCCTGCAGCCCACGGATATTGAGATCGAGCGACTGACCGTTACGGTTTCCGGCCGACGCGATCCCTGGCGTGCTGAGGAAAATATCGCCGGTCGAACTCGGAGGCACGCGGTCGATCTGCTCGCGGCTGACATGCGCGGCGCTGCCCGCCGTCCGGTAAGGCTGGTTCGCCGCAGCTTCGCGCGAGTCCGCACCATTCCCCCCTCCTGCGGAACCGGAGTCAGCGCCTTCGACCCGCAATGTGCCAAGCTGGATCGACCCTTCACTTGGCTGCGGCGCGGGTTCGAGCGTAAAGCTGTTGCCGCCGGTCTGACGATAGGTCAGGCCGGTTCCTGCGAGGAGGCGCGACAATGCGCCGACGGCGGATGTTTCCGCCGACACGGCAGACGACCGCTTGCCTGCGGACAGGCTGGCCGGATAGCTGATCAGCACCCCGGTCTGCGCCATCAGCTGCTGAATGGCCGTGTCGAGCGGCTGGGCGGCGACGGCGATGCTCCGCTGCGACTGGGCGGCGGCCGCCGGCACCGCGAGCGGCGCGACACCTGCCAGTAATGCTGCGGCCAGACGGACATGCGACGCGATCATGATCTTCCCCTTGACCGACCGCATCAACCCACGTCAATGCTATTGCAAGTCAGTCTCATAAGGAAGACGGATCGCAGATCGCGATCCTGCAAAATTAATTTCAAAAAGATCGTCTAGCGCAGGATCAGCAGACGATCGGTCACGCGCGACAGCCGCGCGCCCGACAGACGCGCCAGTTCCTCCATCCCGGCCGCGGGATCGTGAAGGTCCAGTCCACCGCTGACACGCAAGGTGGCCGCACGGTCGTTCGAAACGACGATCCATCCGCGATGATAACGCCGAAGTTCGTCCACCACTTCGCCCAGCGGCCGGTTGGAAAAATAGAGCCGGCCGTCGCGCCAGCCAAAGCTTTCGAGCTCGTTGAGACGGTGCGCGGCTCCGACCCTTCCGTTCACGAGCGAACCGCCCTCCCCAGCTCGCAGAAGCACAGCCCGGCTTTCGCCGCTGGCCCGCAATTCGACCAGCCCATCCGCCACCGCCACATGCTCGCCACCCTCCCGGCGCGCCACATCGAAGCGCGTGCCGATGTCGCGGATGACGGCGTCGCCGCTCAGCACGCGCAAGGGGCGCGCATCATCCGCAACGGCGATGGAGAAGCGCCCACGGACCAGTCTGATTTCGCGGTGTCCCCTGTCCATCGAAACGTCGATCGCCGAGCCGCTGTCCAGAACGACACGGCTGCCGTCATCGAGCGTCAGCGCGGCCATATCTCCGACGGCCGACGAATGATCGGCCGGCCATGCGATGATCGCGCCCGACAGCCGGAGGCCGCCCGCCGTCACGATCGCGAGACAGAGAGCCATTCCGGTCGCCCGAATGGCCGCACGCGTCGGGCGCGGGCGCGCCGCGCGGGCGGCACCGGCAAAAGCCGCCGATCCCCACAAGGCCTCGACCCGCAGATAGGCCTTGTCGTGGAGCGGATCCGCCGCGCGCCAAGCGGAGAGAGCGGCCGCGTCTCCTGTTTTGTCGCCGCGACCGGCGACGAACCAGGCGAGTGCTTCCCGATCAATATCCGACAAGTTCGTCGGTGCCACCATCTCATCCTCGCGCGCTTGTTTCTCTCTTTTAAGACGCATCGGCACCGCCAATCCTGCAACGCCGCTCATGGTTCGCGCTCGGCAAGCAGCGACAGACATTGCGCCAACGCAAGTTCGAGATCGTTCGAGACCGTGCGGAGCGAGATACCGAGCTTTGCCGCGATCCTGAGATAGGTCCAGCCGTCGACGCGGCTCAACAGCAGCACGCGCCGCGCCCGCGCCGGCAGGCGGCGTAGCGCCGTTTCGAACATTTTTTGCCGCTCCGCATCGATCAGCAGCTCATCCGCCAACGGCGCGTCGGACGCGACCTGCAACGCGGCTTCGTCGATCGATGCGACTTCGAGATGCGCACGGACCTTGCGGCGGCGCAGATGGTCGATCGACAAATTGGCGGCGATGCGGTGCAGATACGCCTTCAGGCTCCGGATCGGCGCTTGCGCTTCCTCGTCGGCGATCTGCGCCAGCGCGCGGATCCATGCCTCCTGGACAATATCCTCGGCATCACTGCGCGAGCGAACCCGCGCCTCGACACTCGCGACGAGCGCCTGCTGATGTTCGCGCACGGCGGCCGGTATGCCTCTGCGGGTCAAAAAAGGCTCGCGAAAAGCGGGGAAGCACGCATGGCGCCGCGCTACCCTTTTTGAGAACCAATCGCAATAACGAATCCCTGCATCGACATTCAGCGATCACCATCGCCCCGTCGCGCGGCCGGAACGCAGTAAAGAGGTGGATTGACGCCCGCGTGCAGCGTCAATTTTCCCAGTGGTAGGGCCGACGGCGCCACGCTCCCGTCGACACTTCGTTCATGGTCATGGGATCATACATCCGCCCGTTCTGCATGATGCGGTAAATGTCGCCGCTGTTCCGGATATCTGTGAGCGGATCGGCATTGAGGATCACGAGATCGGCGAGCTTCCCCGTCTCGAGCGTGCCCACGTCCCGGAGACCAAAGGCCTTGGCCGGATTGCGGGTCGCGGTCGCCAGCGCCTCGAGCGGTTCCATGCCCCCGCGCACGAAGGACCATATCTCCCAATGCAGCGCGATACCTTGCTGAACGCCGTGCCCGCCCGCCGAGACAAGGACGCCGCGACGGCCCAGCTTTGCCGCTTCGCGGGCGATGTCGCCGTCCGTATATTCGTGCTTCTCGGCATGAACGGTCCGCGACATCTCGGCGCGCAGCACCGGGTCGGGCACATTGGCGGTAAGGATCGGGGTTTGCATCGGATCGGAATGGTCGATCCAATATGTCTCCGAGCCGAGGCCGACATAGTCGTTGACGTTGGTCGGCGTGTAGCTGGTGCCGGTCTGGCTCATGAAGCTCAGCACATCCTCGTAAAGGACGTCCATTCCGATCCCGTGCTCCACATTCATATTGCCGTCGGTGACCAGCGCAACGAAGGTCGGGAACAACGGCGGAAGGCAATATTGGACCGCCAGATTCTCGCGCATCGCAGCGACGACGAGCTGCTGCCGCTGTTCCCGGCGTGGCTGCGCATCGCTCTTGATCGTGAGAGCGCCTTCCGCTTTCGCGCGGCGCACATGCATCAGCGCGTCATCGAGATTGTTGATCAGCGCCTGCGTCATGGTGCGGCGGCCATCCATGGTTTCGCCCGTCGTAAAGGTCCGCGGCGTCAGGATTTTTCCCGTCCGCTGGAGATCCGCAGCCGCGTAGGTCAGGCTCGACGGCGAGTTGGGATTCTGGATCGTCGTCACCCCGAAGGCAAGGTGCGCGATCGCGTCCCAGTTCTGCTGCGGTATCAGTTCGTCGGTGCCCTCCGCACCGTGCGCGTGCGCGTCGATGAGGCCCGGGATCACCACTTTGCCGGCAAGATCCACCTGCGGCGTCCCCGCCGGAATCGCGACCTCGCCCCGGCGACCGATCGCCGCGATGCGATTGTCTTCGAGCAGAATGACGCCGTCCTCGACGATACCGCCGTCCGCGCGTGCCATGGTGATGATCTTCGCACCCACCAGTGCGATCGTCTGCTTCGGCTTCGCTGCGGGCGCGGTGAGCGAAAGCGACGCCATGCGCGCATCGCCCCGGGTGCCCGCCATCATATCGGCAACCGACCGCACGTGAAACTCGGGCCCGATGGTCCAGCCAAGCTTCAGCCCGTCTCCCGACCAGTTGAGATAGCGGCCCGAAGCATCGCTCGCCGCAGCGGTTGGGACGGTCGCCGACGCGGTATCCAGTCTGATCAGGCGCGCTCCGCCCGGAAAGGGTGCAACGCGAACACGGTGATTTTCGCGGAATGCGATATGGCGTCCAGTCGGCGAAAGCTGGAAATCATAGAGGAGATGCCCCTCGGCGTGCATCTTTGCATCATGTCCGGCAAGATCGACGCTCTGGAGGCTGCCGGTCATTCCCTTGGCCGCCGAGAAATAGACCCGGTCTGCCGTGCTTCCGAAGTGGGGGGCGCGGCCATTCGCCGCGATCCGCGTCATCGCTCCGCCGCGCGCCGGAACGAGGAAGATGCCGCTCGCCGTCCCGGCATCGCGCGAAAAGAGAAAATTGTCGCGCGAACGCGCATCATAATCCGATCCCCTGCCCTGCTCGAACACGATCGTCGTGCCATCGGGAGAGAAGCGCGGGCGGCGGTAGAAACCGCGCTCCGCGGTCACGACCCTCAGGTCGCGACCGTTTGCGGACACGGTCCGCAGCTGTCCCAGTTCCTTGTCGTTCCACGAAACAAAGGCAATCCGCTGACCGTCGCGCGACCAGCTTGGGAAAAACTGGAAGTCGCCGTCGGGCGCCGTGAGCAGCCGCGGCTCGCCGCCGGTCATATCGCGAACGTAAAGACGGCCGAGGCTTTCAAAGACGACACGCGCGCCATCGGGGGAGACGTGCGCGTTGCGCGGGAAATGCGTCGTGACCGTGTCATTCCAGACGTCGCGCTCGGGCCGGACGATTTTCACCACCCGGCGCGTGTCGACGATATGAAATGGAATGTCGGCGACGTTCATGTCGGCAAGCGACAAGCGGCGCAGCTTGCCACCCGCCCAGAAGACGATCTGTTTGCTGTCGGGCGTCCAGCTCATGCCGGGATAGGTGCCGTAATAGGACCAGCTCCCCTGCATATCGCGGTCGAGCTTGTCATAGACGCGGCGCTCATGCCCGGTCGCAAGATCCCGGACAAAAAGCCGCGTCGCCCCTTCCTCCCGCCGGATGAAGGCGAGATGGGCGCCATCGGGTGACGGCGTCGGCCGCGCCGCGCCGCCCGGGCCGCCCGTCACGCGCGTCTGTTCACCGGTCGCCACGTCATAGCGGTCGATCACGAACACCTCGCGATTGGCGTTCTGCGCATATTCGAAAGCTGGTCCTGGCGTGATGTCGCGACTGAAGAAAATCGATTTTCCGTCGGGAGCGAAGGCAATCTCGCCGACTTCCTTCTGGTGAAGCGCGTCGGGTGCCTCGACGAGGGGAGTGCCAGCCCCTCCATCGATGTGATATTGCCACAATTCCCCGGTTCCGAGGCCGCGCTGGACGGGTTTATGCTTGCGCGCGACCACCGAATTGCCGTCGCGGCTCCAGCTCGCGCCGCTGACCAGAAAGAAATTTTCGAAGGTAATTTGCCGCGGGTTCGATCCGTCGGCATTCATGATCCAGATATTCTCTGCCCCGCTTCGGTCCGAGGTGAAGACGATGCGCTTGCCGTCGGGCGAGAAACGGGCCTGATGATCGAGTGCCATACCCGCCGCGATCCGGGTCGGCGTCCCGCCAGCGACCGGCATGACATAAAGATCGCCGAGCAGGTCGAAAACAAGGGTCTTTCCATCGGGGCTGACATCGACGTTCATCCACGTCCCCTCGGTCACATCGATTTTTGTCTCGATGGTATCGACGGGCGGAGCGTTGACGTCCCAGCCAGAATTATCGGCAGCAAGCACGGGATGCGCGGCCGAAAGCAGGAGTGCCGAAAAAATGGAAAGGCGCAGCGTCATGGGCGAGTTCCCCGCAAGGTCTGGTCGTTCGAAGAAAAGAGTGCGCAGGCGGCCGCGCGTCAGCGCCGCGGCCGCCCGCAACTTCGCTAGAATTTGAAGCGAATGCCGACCGAATAGATCCGGCCCACCATGTCATAGACGTTCGGGAAGGTGTTGCCGTCGTTGAAGGCAAACCCGCTCACGCCATTGCCTACGAGCGGCGGCTTCCGGTCCAGGAGATTCTCGACCAGCAGATTGATCTGCGCATCCTCCGAAATATCGTAGGAAAGCGACAGATCGAACCAGTCATAGGCACCGATCTTCCGGAAAGCGGGAAGGATCGAGTTATAGGCCGAGTTTCCGGTCTGCGGTGTATCGACCGGCGCCGCAGTCGCTGGCGGCGCGCCCTCGAGCTTCGTCGCGCTGATGTGGGTCCAGAGCAACGACGCCGTCAGATTGTCGAGGCTGTAGGTCCCGCGGACGTTCCACTTCCAGGTCGGGCGCGGGTTGCCGCAGGCGGTGCTGTAATGGCCCGTGCAGATCCGGTTGATCGAATTCGGCGTGGCCTGCGTGCGATAATGGTGCAGCCAGGTACCGCCCGCCGCGATCTTGAACGAGCCCGGAAGCGATCCGAAATGCGCTTCGAGGTCGAACTTGTAGGCCAACGACCAGTCAATACCCGCAGTCGACATGTTGCCGAGGTTGGAACTCGTCAGAATCACACCCGGCGTCTCGCCCGAGCCGCTGAGCCCGCCGGTCAGCGGGTTGCGCTTGATCAGGCTGCAGAAGATGTTCGGGGTCTGCGAGGGGTTGAGGATCTTCGAGTAGCATCCATCGAGGATGTCAGTCTGGCTCGGAGCGCTGATCTGGTCCTTGATGCGGATGTTGAAATAATCGACCGTTGCGCTGAAACCGCGCCAGGCCGGCGGGTTCAGGACGAGACCGACCGTGTAGGTACTCGCCTGCTCGACGTCGAGATTGCGATTCCCCGCCACGGTTACGTTGATCTGGCGCGACGAGGGCTGCGGGATCGTGCCATAGGTGCCGACGGGCGCGCCGGTCGCCGAGCAGAGCAGATCGGACGCCGTCGGATTCGCCCCGGCGCAGGGGTCAACCGTGAGGTTGCCGAGCGACTGGCCGGGCGACTGGAAGAGCTCCACAATATTGGGTGAACGAACCGCGCTCTGGTACATGGCGCGCAGCTTTACGCCTTGCACGAACTCGACGCCGGCGCCGATCTTCCACGTCGCGCTGCTTCCCGTCGTCGAATAGTCCGAATAGCGGAGCCCTGCCTCGATCGTCGCATTATGGACGATGCCATCCTCGATAACCGGGACGATGACCTCGCCGAAAACCTCGCGCACATCATAGGAACCAAAGTCGGCAAGCTGCGCCGAGCCCAGGCCGAGCAGCGCGCCCTGCACGCTTGCAACCGCATCGGGAACCACCCGGGCGCTGAGCTTGCGATATTCGGCGCCGAGCGAGAAGGCGACCGGGCTGGCCGCCCAGGGCAGCGTCAGATTGCCGACGTCGCCCGAGATCGAGCCCGTGACGATCGCTTGCGACACCTTGCGGCGGATCTGCGAGTCGAGCGCGATGAAACCAAGCTGGTCCGGGGTGATGCTCCCGAGCGCGCCGAACAGATTCAGCGGGACGCAGCCGCCGGTGACGTCGGTGCAGACCGCATCGCCATTGGCATCGCGATAGGCGCGCAGCGCCTGCTGGACCTTTGCCGACGAACCCCAGCGCGTGCGCAACTGATTCTGTATCGTCTGACCATATTGGCCCGAGACATCATAACGGATGTTACTCGTCACATCGCCGCGAACGCCTGCCTGAAGCTGATAGACAGTCGACTCGATCGAGTTGCCACGCGCGCCCCATTCGAGGAAACGCCGCGAAGGAATGACCGGGATTTCCATATAGCCCGGCGTTCCCGGACCCCCGACCGCGGCGCCCGCGGCAGCGCAGTCGGCGGCACTGATCGGCTGGATGCCGGTGATATTCGGATTGGTATCGAACGCCGCACAGAGCTGGCCGCGCGCCGCGTCGGGCAGATAGGCGTTATTGAGCGGCAGGCGATAGCTGTTGCTGAAAGTCCCGCTCGGGGCCTGTGCAATATGGGCCCGGTTCTGGACGAACATGCCGGTGGCGTAGACTTCCGAGCCGCCACCGATCTCATAACGTCCGGCCGAATAGAGGCTGAATTTCTCAAGCGGCGTCTGGAGATAGGAACCGATGAAGGTGTTGAACGTGTCGGCCTGCGTCGCCGGGCGGAAGGCGCCCGTCGCGGGGTCGATCACCGAGCCGTCGCTGATGTTCGGCAAACCGGTCGGCGATTGGAAGATCGCGGGAACGGCACCGGTCGAACCCTGGAAGCCGCCGTTTACAGAACTGATCGGGAACTGCGAAATGCTGCGTGCGCGCAGCGGCAGCGCATCGCGGTTCAGATAGCCCAGGCTGATGACGACATTGCCCCGGCCGTCCTCGAGATCGGCGCCGAGCGTGAGATCCGCCTTATATTGCTGCGCATCGCCGCGCTCGGATATGCGGTAGGTGCTCTGCAGTTCGACCCCGGTAAAATTCTTGCGGGTGATGAAGTTCACCACACCGGCGACGGCATCGGCACCATAGACCGAAGAGGCACCGCCGGTGACGAGATCGACGCGCTCGACCAGCGCCATCGGGACGGTGTTGAGATCGACGACGCCATCGAGGCCGAAGGGCACCATCCGGCGCCCGTCGACGAGGACGAGCGTCCGGTTGGAACCGAGGCCGCGAAGATCGACGGTGGCGGCACCATTCCCGCCCTGATTCGAGGCCGAGCCGATCGAAGGCGTGACCGCCGGGAGCGCGCTCAGCAGATCCTCGGCGGCCGTCACCTGACGCTGGCTGAGCTCTTCGTTGCTCACGACGCCGACGGGGCTCGCGGTATTCAGATCGGGACGCTGGATGCGCGAGCCCGTCACGATGATATCCTGAACCGGCGCCTCTTCGCTGGCGAGGGGTTCAGGCGCCGCCGAGGGGACCGGCGGCGCCTGAACCGCCACGGCGCGCGGCGGGGTGCTGGCGCGAACGGGACGCGGCGCGAGCGATGCCTGGCGCGGAGCCTTGCGAACGACATAGGCGCCCGACGCCGAGCGCGTGACCGTGAGCGGCGTGCCGGCCAACATCTGCTGCAGCGCCTGATAGGAAGAAAGCGACCCGCGCACGGCTTTGCCCTGAAGTCCGCGGACATCCTCGATGCGGTAGATGATCTGCTGGTCCGACTGGCGCGCATAGGTGTGAAGCGCCGCGCTGAGTTCGGCCGACGGAATATTGAATGCCGTCACCGATTGCGCCATCGCCCCGTCGCAAATCGCCAGAGCGCAAACGCTCGCCACCAGAGCCGCACGCGCCCCCCCCAGTCTCATCATGTCCTCATCCCTTCTCGTAAGTCCGAAATTCCCCAGCCCCCTGTTTTGATCGGGCTGCGAAAAGGGAAGACGAAGCAATTCCGAATACCCTGTACCCTCGCCGAAAAAAAATCAGCGCGAGACGATGATCTCGTCTCCCTGTTGCCGGACACGCAGATCGTAAGACTCGCGAAGGAGCGCCGCGAAGGCTGCGGCGTCGGACGAGGCGAAGGCACCCCCGACGCGCATCTCGGCCACCTCGGGATCGGCGATGTGCAGCTTCAGCCGGTTGTAGCGGTTGAACTCCGCCGCGACCGTGCCAAGATTCGCATCGCGGAAAATCAGCCGGCCGGACCGCCAGGCCATCTCATCCTCGAGCGTCTCGACACCGCGCGACATCTTCGTCAGCGTCCCGGCAATGACGTTGACCTGATCCCCCGGGAGGGCCCGCACCTTCTCGCCGTCCTCGGCAGCGACATCCACCGCCCCCTCGATGACACGCACCGTAACGCCATCGTCACGCCGCACGACCGAGAAGCGCGTCCCGACCACGGCGATGCGCGGGCCACCCGCCTCGATCACAAAGGGAAGTGCCTTGTCGGCCGCGACGTCGAAATAGGCCTCGCCGCGATCGAGCCACACATGGCGGCGCATCATGTTGACCGATACGCGAATCCTGCTGTCGGTGTTGAGTTCGATGCGCGATCCGTCGCCAAGCGGTTCGACCATACGGCCACCCAGCGCAGTTTCGAACGGCTCGCCCCAGACTTGCAGCAGTGCGGCATGGCCGACGAAGGCCAGGAGAAGGGCCGCAGCAAGCGCCGCGAAGCGGGTGCGGATCGCGGTCGCCTTCCAGCGCGCGTAAAGGCCCGGCCCCGGATCGCGATCCATATCTTCGGCCGCCTCTTGCCCGGCCAGGCTGTCAGGATCGATCCCCGCGAGCCGTCCGGCAGCATCCCATGCGGCGTTTAGCCGGAGCCAGGCCAACCGGTTCCTGACATCCTCTGCAATCCACGCATCGAGCGCCAGCTCCTCATCCCGGTTCAACCCGGCGTCGCGCCGGACGAGCCAGGCCGAAGCGGCCTCTTCAATCGCGCGCGCGCTCTGCGGTTCAGGCAGCGTCATCGTCTACTGCCTTTCTGTCGGTTGAAACTGAAGCCGCCGTCCCGAACAGACGGTCAGCCAGCAGGCGCACGCCCTTCCGCAGATGCTGCTCGACGGTATTCTCCGCAATGCCCATTTTTTTCGCGACCTGCTTCTGCGGGATATCCTCCATCCGGCGCATGACGAGGGCTTCCCGGCACCGGACCGGAAGCGTCTCGATCGCCGCATGCACCCGGCCAAGCTCGAGCCGGGCATGAACCTCCCGGTCGGGAGCGGGCATGAAATCGTCGATGACCACCGCCTCGATGTCGGCCACATATTCGATCCCGACCACGCGCTGGCGGCGCGCCCTGTCGATGAGCATATTGCGCGCCACAGTGAGGACGAAGGCTTGCAGATTGAGCGGCTTGGCCCCTCCCCGCGCGGCTTCGTAGAGGCGGGCATAGACTTCTTGCCTCAGATCCACCAGCTCGTCGCCGCGCTGCATCTTGCGCGCAAGAAAACGGGTGAGCGCTCCCTCCAAGGGGAGAACCTCGTCGACAAACCATCGATCTGTATCGCCGTTTTTCATCCGTTTCCGTGCTGCATGCCGAGCGCCGAGGGAGTCGCCCGATTACCCAGACGAACGAGCGGGCAAAATCCGGTAGCGGCTTGCCGCAAAAACAGCAATCTGACGGAATTACATATAGAATGGGGTGCGCCCGGCCGACGGCAAAACAACGCAAATGGCAAAATGCCAAGCGATGACAGCCGATGAGTTACGCCCTGTTCCGGCTCGCAAGATGGCCCTCTTCGTGCTGAAATAACCGAACGAAGATTTCATTTCCGAACGCGGCCGTCACGCCCCGACGAGAAGCCGTCGCCTTGCCGCATCGAAATCGCGGTCCAGAGCCGCCACGATATCGGCCAGCCGCTCGCTCGCCTTCACCGCCCCCACCGCTTGCCCGGCCGACCAGATATCCCGCCAGCGACGATGCGCGTCGGCCACGGCGCCATAGTCGCGCTGCGGCGTCGCCTGCCCCTGATCGAGCAGGCCCGCCTGCCCCAGACTGCCGCGCAGCCACGATGCGAGCGTGCCGGTGACACGGTCGCTCAGGACGATATCGTCGATCGTCGCCGCGATGACGGCCTGTTTGTAATCGTCGCCAGCCATGCTTTCCCGGCAACTGATAAAGCGCGTCCCCATGCAGGCCATGTCGGCGCCCGCTGCAATCGCGGCGGCGACCCCCGCGCCGTCGGATATGCCCCCGCCAATCGTCAGCGGACCGCGGTGAAAATCGCGAATGGCGGACAGAAAGGAAAAGGGCGACAAATGACCCGTGTGGCCGCCCGCTCCCGTTGCCAGACAGGCCAGCCCGGTGGCGCCCGCCGCCAGTGCCTTTTTGGCGAGGCCGACCGTCGGCACGTCGGCCAGCACGATGCCGCCATAGGCCTGGGCGGTTGCAACAACCGGAGCGGGGCTGCCGAGCGCCGTCAGGATGACCGACGGGCGGTATTTGGCGATCAGCAAGAGTTCGTCGTCAAGGCGCGCATTCGTCGAGTGCGTGATCATGTTGAGCGCCCACGGCCGGCCTTCGACACGCGCCGAAATCTGCTCCATCCAGCTGTCGAGATCGGACACGGTCCGGCAATTCGGTGCGGGAAAGGCACCGAGAACGCCGGACAATGCCGCCTCGACCACCATCTCGACCCCGGAAATCAGAAACATCGGAGCGACGAGAACGGGAACGCGCAGTCCGGGCACCACGGTCATGCGGCGATCCTTTCGACGACCATCGCCGCGCCGATTCCGGCGGCGCCGGTGACGACGACCAATCCATAGCGTCCGTCCCGCGCATCGAGACAGTCGAGCAAGGTCGACAGAAGGATCGCGCCCGTCGCGCCCATCGGATGGCCCTTTGCCAAATGCCCGCCCGCCATATTCACCCGCGCCGGGTCGACGGCATAATCGCGCATGAATTTGGCTATGACCACGGCGAACGCTTCCATAAATTCGATCGCGTCCATCTGATTCAGTGTCAGGCCCGCGCGATCCAGCGCCTGCTCCATCGCCGCAAAGCCGGCGAGGACGGAATCGTCGACCGATCCGCCCGCCTGAGCATAGGACAGAATGCGCGCCCGCGCGCCCTGCGGGCTCGAGGACAGCATCGCCAATCCGGCGCCATCGCACATCGGTGGCGCATGAGCGATGCTATGCTGCAGATCAAACGGTTCATCCCCTAACGCTTCGGCATAGGCGCTGCGAAGCGGCTCGAACGCCGGAGGCAGGGCTTGCAGCCGACCGAGGTCCAGATCGGGGCGAATGCATTCGTCCCGCGACAGGCCGCCCGCATCGATCCGCGAGCGGATCAATCGTGGGTCCTCCTCTGCGGCCGCGCTCGCCGCCTGTGACCGCAGGGCCACCTCGTCCAACGCCGCCCGGCCGATCGTCTGCCGGGTAGCCAGACGGTCGGCCGCGAGGGCGACCGGAATATAACGTGCCGGAGGAGCAAAGCTGGTGTCGGTGTAATAGGTTGCATCGTCGGCCATGAAGGGAACGCGCGACATCATTTCCACGCCGCCCGCGAGGGCACCCGTCAGGGCGCCGGTTTCAATCATTGCCGCGGCCTGCCCCACGGCGATCAGGCCCGACGCGCAATAGGCGTTGAGGCTTTGCGCGGCGACCTTGTCGGGCAGCCCGGCCGCCAGTTTGGCAACCTGGGCAATATTACCGCCCTGAGCGCCGGTCTGTCCGACGCACCCCAGCAAAAGCGCCCCGCTTTCGCCGGGGTTTGCGGCGCGCTCCGCCAGCGCGCCGACAAGCGCCGCGACGAGCCCGTGCGGCGTTTCTGCCGCCAACCCGCCGTCGGGCCGCGCCTTGCCGCGCGCGGTTCGTAAGGCTTCCCGGATAAAGACCGGCATCATTCCGCCTCCTTCAGTCTCGCGCGCCATGACGGCGGATGCGGGTAGGCGAAAAAGCCCGGATCAGCGGCCACGACATGCGGGATAGCCGACAGCGCCACGCTGACCGTCGCATCGGTCAGCGCGCGTGCGCGCGGCATCGCGGGGTCGGCCTCATCGATCGACAGTGTCATGTGGATGTTGGGACGCCCTTCCACGCGGATCGTCCAATGCCCCGGCCCCACTTCGGGGTGCAGCAAAGGGTCGGACGTCCACAATATGGCCAGTTCGATCGCCCGGCCGCCGGCGAGCTGCGCGATCCAGCACCACCGGGTTGCCGCGACGGTCCCTTGCGGAATGACGCCTGCCGCAACGGTGATGTCATGCGGCGCGAGGGTCAGTTGGTGCGCGGATTCGATACCAACGATGCGGTCCCCCAATCCCTGGGCCGCCAGATGCAGGGTTTCGGAAAAAAGCTGAGTGTAGAGCTCCGCCAGCGGGCCTTTCCGGATATCGACCTTCGCCGGATCGCTGCCGAACCCCATCAGCCCAAAGACAAACCCCGGCGCAGCCATGCCCGAGGCATCGACCGTTTCGTGGACGATAACCCGATCCACAGTCTGGCACAGCCCCGTCGCCGCCAGCGCGATGCGTTCGACGATGGTTCCGGGATTGACGCCCAACCCCGCCAGCGTGGCATTGCCTGCGGCACAGGCAGCGCGCAACGGATCGGCGTAAGCCGCCTCATGCGCCCAGGGCGCATGGAAACCCGCGATCGAAATCAGATTCTTGCCCGACGCCAGCAGCCGCTCGACGTCGCCATTCATCTTTTCATACGGAAGGGTGATGCGCGGCATGTGGAGGACCACATCGGCGTCGAGCGCCAATATCTGTTCGATATCACTGGTGGCAAGCACCCCGGTTTCCGGGCGCCCGACCAGTGTCCCCGCGTCGACGCCAGCCTTGTCCGCCGAATAGACGTAACAGCCGGCAAGTTCGAGGTCGGGATGGTCGATAATGCGCCGCAATGATGTGCGGCCCATCGCACCGGTGGCCCACTGCACCACGCGATACGGCATTATGCGCGACTTTCCCGCCCGGAATCGACGAAGCCGCGATCCGCCCAGACCGCGTGGGTTCCGCTGCTGATCTTATGCGGCAGCGCAATCCGGCACACCGGCCCGGCGCTCAAATTCCGGGCATCGATCAGAATGCATTCCGACGTGCCGCGATTTTCATCGATGATGAAGCTGACCAGATAGCCGTCATCCTCGTCCACGCTGCCGATGCGCGGTGCGAAAGGTGCTTCGCTGGCATAGCGGCCTTCTTCCAGCATCAGTTCCTGCACCTCGCCCGTGTGAAGATCATGCTTCACAAAGCCGTTGAACAGGAACCACCCCGGCTTGGTCGTGGTCGAATAGACATAACGATAGGGCTTTCCGGCAAAGCGGGCATTCATCATCCCGAATTCGACCGTGCCGTCGTACAGGCGCTCTTCGCGCGTCGATCCGTCTTTCAGATTGAAGCGCCAGCGATGCAGCCGCGAGCGAAAGCTGTGCTCGTCGAGATACGCCATCATATGTTCAAAACCGCCGGGCGCATCCGCCAAGGGTGACGGCGTCGGATCCTCTTGAAAATAGCCGTCGAGAACCAGCTCATCGCCGTCTTCATAGGCGTTGATGAAGTGAAGCGCGTAACAGGGCGCCGCTTCGAACCAGCGAATGTCTTCCGCATTGCCGTGACGCGGCAGAACCGCAAAGCGCGACGGCAGATGCTTGTGGAAGCGCACGGCATGAATATTCCGCTCCAGCAAGCTTTCGTCCCAGAATGCGGGCAGATCGTTGAGGATGGAATAGTTGTCGGTGAACGCCATATCATGCGGCAACCGGGGCCCCGGCAGCTCGATCGGAACATAGGATTTCAGACGTCCGTCGGCGCCGACGACGCCGTAATGCATATAGGGTGGATGCTTCGAATAGTTGAAGAACAGCAATTCTCCAGTCGTCTCGTCCACTTTGCAATGCGCCGAAACGCCATCGATCGGCGCCCAGGGGGCGACGCCCAGATCATCGAGCGTGTCGGGATCGACCTGATAGGCTTCGCCGCATTGATAAAAGGTCGCCAGAATCTTGCCGGCGTGAACGACCACGTCGGTCGACGCGCTGTCCTTCAACGCCCCATGCGCCCCGAACCCCGGCCTTTTTGCCGTTTCCACCGGGTCGGCCAACCCGCCCCACAGCGACTCCCCCGCCTCTTGCTCGGCGGCGAAACACCGGGTGCGGACGAAGCGATTTCCATAGCGGGCACGACCGTTTGAAAATTCGATCCGGTGGATCATGGCGTCACCATCGAATGGATGATGACGCCCCAGCGGCTGATGGATCTGGTTTTCGGTATTGCGGACATAAATGCCCGCAATATCGGTCGGAATCTGGCCTTCGATCACCTCCAGATCGTCCACATCAACCTCTTCATGAAGCGGCGTCCACGCTCCGTTGAGATACGGATGATTGCTGGGCTTCAGACTGGTAACGATCGGGGGGTGTCGCGTGATTTTCATAACTACCTTCATTGTTGACCGGCGATGCGGCCCGATCAGAATTTCCCGGAGAGCCGGATGCCATAGGTACGCGGGGCACCATAAAGCGACGCCTCATCGCCCAGGAACGGAATGACGCTGACGCGGTACAATTTGTTGGTCAGATTCTTGCCCCACAGCGAGATGCTCCAGCCATCGTCGGTCGCGCCGATGCCGAGGCGTGCGTTAAGCTGGCCATAGCCCGGCTCGCGGTTGGCGTTGTCCGGGCCATAGAAAATGCTGTCCTGATACACATAGTCGACATGCGCCTTCAGCGTCAGCTTGGCGCTGACCGGGGTTTCATAATCCGCAGCGACCGAGAATTGATAATCGGCGGCGCGCGGCAATTTGTTGCCGGTGAAATCCAGCCCGCGGCCAACATCGACATAATCCAGATATTTGGCATCGATCACCGATCCCGAGCCGGACAGCGTCAGACCGTCGGTGACCGCCAGCGTCACCTCGCCCTCGAGCCCCCGGATCTTGGCATTGGCGGCGTTGGCGACCACCGTCGTCAGCAGGACGTCGTCCAGCTGTTCGACCTGAAGATCCTTGAAATCGAGCTGGAAGGCCGCGAGGTTCAGACGAACGCGGCGGTCGAACAAATCGCTCTTGAAGCCGATTTCATAGCTCCAAGCGGTTTCCGGATTGAAGGCCCGGATTGCCGTCTCCAGATCCGGCGCCGCAGATTGCCAGCCACCGCCCTTGAAACCGCGTGCCGCCGATGCGTACAGCAGAATATTCTGGTTGATCTTATACTCGATGGCGATGCGGGGCGTGAACTCGCGCCAGGTCTTTTCGACGTCCAGCGTGTAAGGCGCCCGAAGCGGCGCGGGTGACAGAAGGTCGCCGGGCTGTCCCAGGCTCAGGACGCGCGCGCCCCCGACCATGCTCTTCTTGTCGATCGTGTAACGCGCGCCTGCAGACACGGTGAGCTGCGAGGTGATGTCGAACGAAAGCTCGCCAAATGCGGCGTAGTTTTTGGAAATGCCGACCTGTTCGAAGATATTGTCGCCGTCCAGGCTGTCGCGCGTGCCGCCCGGACCGCCCGGCAGGAAACTCGTCGCGGTGTTGCGCGAACTGCGATCCGTCTTTTCCCGCAGATAATAGACGCCGGTGATCCAGTTCACGGGACCGCTACCGTCGGAGGCAAGCCGCAATTCCTGCGTCAGGCCGCGATAATTCTCTCGCTGCGTCAGCACCGAGTCCGTGATCGACGGCGGCGAACCGGCGCCCGCCTGACTATAACGCTGCGCCGACTTGCCGATACGCAGCGCCGAAAGATAGGTCAGCGTCCCGAATCCCATATCATAATCGATCCGCCCGCTGATGCCGCCCGTGTTGCGCCGGCTATATTGATCATAGGGGGTTTCGGTCGTGCGCGGGTCCGACGAAATCTGCCCCGTCGTGATGGGACCGATTCCCGGCCGTGTCGGATCGTCCACCGCGTGCCGGGCCTGACCGCCACTGCGGTCGCGGCTGATATCGGCCACGATGCTGATTTTGAGCGCATCGGTCGGCTCCGCCAGCAGCGAAACGCGTCCCCCGGCACTCTTCATGTCGTCCAGTTCCTGGCCGGTCACGATGTTGCGGCTGAAGCCCGAGTGGCGATTCACATAACCGGACGCCCGGATGGCAATTTTCTCGGATACCGGGCCGGTCACATAGGCTTCCGATTGCACCGTATCATGGTTGCCGATGGCCAGATAACCGCCCGCACCGGGCGTGAACTGCGGCGCCGCCGTAACAAGGCTCACCGCGCCGCCGACGACATTCTTGCCGAAAATCGTACCCTGCGGTCCGCGCAGAACCTCGACGCGTTCCAGATCGAAGATCGGCGGCGTCGCGGTGCCGCGCCGTCCGATATACACTTCGTTGAGGAACAGGCCGATCGACGGATCGGCGGTCGCGCTGTTCAGGCGAAGCGTGCCGACGCCGCGGATAAACGCTTCCTGTTCCAGCGAGCTTTGCTGCTGGAAAGTAAAGCCCGGCGTGCGACCGGCAAATTCCGACAGGCTGGAAATCTGGGCATCGCGAATCGCATCGCCCGAATAGGCGGTAATGGCGATCGGCACATTCTGAAGGCTTTCTTCGCGCTTGCGCGCGGTCACGACGATGTCGTCGACCTGCGGCCCGGAAGCATCGGTCGCGGCGGGCGCCTGCCCCCCGGAAGCCTGCGCCAAGGCCGGATTCGCCGTGGCGATAGCGGCTGCCATGGCCACGCCTGAAAAAAGCTGAATCGCATAAAATTTCCGTGCCGTCGTCGTCATCTTATCCCTCCCATTCGCCTCCGGCTTCGAGGCCGGACCGCATCAAGTCTTGTTATGCAAGTAGATTTCATGGGAGACACTTGCTTGTCAAGACTTACTTGTTGACACGCATGGCGGCGCGCGTCAGACTTGCTTGCATAAACAGACTATGGGAGATGATTATGTCCGTATCAGATGACACAAAAATCGCCGTTGGCCGCGCGATGATCGACGCGTGGAACGACAAGGACTGGGATCTGGCAGCGTCGATGCTGACCGATGATTCGGTCCTGCATTCGATGATGATCGACCCGATCGTCGGACGCGAGGCGATTCATCAGCGTATCTCGGGCATCGGCGCGCTGGCAGACAGCATCGACCTGAAACTGCTCAACATCGGCGTGATCAACGGCACGCTTTACATGGAGCGCATGGATACCTTCGTCTGCAAGGGAAAGCCGGGGGCGACGCCGGTATGCGGTGCGCTGGAATTCGAAGGCGACAAGATCAAGGTGTGGCGCGAATATTATGATCGCCACCATCTCCTCAGCGAGATGGGGCTGACCGAGGATTTCGGCGCGACCGCACAATAGGGCAAGTCGACATGGCAAGCGCCGCGCCGGCCCCTTCCCAAGCCGCCATATCGCAGGTCGAGACGCCCTGGCCGAATCCAACGCGCAGCTGGTTTGCGGTGGCGGTGCTGACGCTTGGCTATGTCGTTTCCTTTGTCGACCGGACGTTGCTCAGCTTGCTGATCGACCCGATCAAAGCGGACCTTGGCCTCAGCGATACGGAAATCGCCTTGTTGCAGGGTTTGGCATTCGGCCTTTTTTATACGGTGATGGGGCTGCCGATCGGCTGGCTCGTCGACCGGATTCCCCGCAAGCGCGTGATCGGCGCGGGCGTCACCTTCTGGTGCCTCGCCACCGCCGCTTGCGGCCTGTCGAGCAGTTTCTGGCAGCTCTTCATTGCCCGCATGGGTGTCGGGGCCGGCGAAGCGACGCTGTCGCCGGCCGCCATCTCGATGATCGGCGACAATTTCCCGCCGGAAAAGCGCGCCTTTCCGATCAGCGTCTATTCGATGGCGAGCTCGATCGGCGCGGGTCTCGCGCTGATGGTCGGCGGGACGGTGATCGGAAGCGTAGCCGCCAGTCCTGAAATCACGCTTCCCCTTATCGGTGCCGTGGCGCCCTGGCAGGCGACCTTCATCATCGTCGGGCTGGCCGGTCTGGTCGTCGTCGTCCTGCTCGCTTTTGTAACGGAACCGCAACGGCGCGAACTGGCAAGCGAGACCGACGCCACCTATGGCCTGCTCGCACATCTGCGCCGCCACCCGGCGTTCCATCTGCGGCATCTGGGCGGCATGGCGCTGTATTGCATCGTCATTTACGGTGTCCTGTCGTGGATGCCCGCCTATTTCATGCGCAGCTTCGGCTGGACCGCCACCGAAGTCGGCCTCCGCTATGGCTTTGTCGTCTTGCTGTGCGGCGGCTTTGGCCTGTCCGGTGCGGGCTGGCTGGCCTCGCGCCTCGCGCAGCGCGGGGTGGAAGCTGCCGCAGCCAAGGTCACGGGATGGTCGATCTGGCTGGTCACGCCCTTCATGATGGCCGCATGCCTCGCCCCTTCGGCCTGGATCGCGCTCGCCATTCTGGTTCCTGGCATGATCTTTTTCACCGCGTCCGGCGGCATCGCGGTCGCCGCGCTCTGCGAAGCAGCGCCCGGCAGCCTGCGCGGCCGCGTTGCCGCGCTCTATTTCTTCACCCTCGGGATCGTCGGCCTGACGATCGGGCCGGTCAGCGTTGCCCTGATTACCGAGCATATATTGGGTGATACGCAGCAATTGGGCCGCGCGATCGCGATCAACGTCGCGGTGCTGTGTCCGATTGCCGGCGCCCTCGTTCTGTCCGCGATCGCGCCGTTTCGGCGGGCGGCCGCATCGGCGAAAATGGCCTCACCTTCCGAAAAGGGTCCCCTATCATGACGTATATACTTGGCGGCTGGCAAAGCGACTTTGCAGAAAATTGGGCGCGGTCGGGGACCGAACTGGCCGACGGCTTTGCGCGGGCGCTCGCCGCGGGTCTGGAGGCGACGCAACTCGACGCCAGCGAAATCGAGGTCGGCCATGTTGGAAATTTCGTCGCCGACCTGTTCGCCGGCCAGGGTCTGCTTGGCGGTTTCTTCGCCCAGGTTCACCCGGATCTGGACGGCCTGCCCACCTCGCGTCACGAGGCGGCCTGCGCATCCGGATCGGTCGCGATCATGGCCGCAATGTCCGATATCGAAGCGGGCCGATACGATCTCGCCTGTGTGATGGGGCTGGAATTGATGCGAAATGTGCCCGGCCGCACGGCGGCGGAACATTTGGGCGCCGCGGCCTGGGCCGGACATGAATATGGCGATGCGACCTATGTCTGGCCGCGCGCCTTTTCCGATCTGACCGAGGAATATGACCGGCGCTATGGCATCGATCACCGGCATCTGGGCCGGATCGCCGAAATCAATTTCGCAAATGCACGCCGCAATCCCAATGCCCAGACGCGCGCGTGGCAATTCGGCGCCGACAGCTTCGGTCCCGACGATGAGGCAAATCCGGTGGTCGAAGGCCGTATTCGCAAAAGCGATTGCGGACAGGTGACCGATGGTGCGAGCGTGATATTTCTCGCCTCGCCCCGGCGCGCCGCCGACTATGCCGCAAAGCGCGGACTGTCATTGGACCAGCTATCGCGCATCAGCGGGTGGGGACATCGATCGGCGCCCATATCCTATGCCAGCAAGGTCGCGGCGTCGCGTGGCGGCGGCTATGTCTTTCCGCAAGTGCACCGCGCCGCCGAAGAAGCCCGCGCACGCGCCGGCATCGCGTTGGAGGCAGTGAGCGCCTTCGAGGTCCATGACTGCTTCACCACCACCGAATATATGGCGATCGAGCATCTGGGGCTGACGGCGCCCGGCGAGGCCTGGAAAGCCATCGAAGCGGGCGCCATCGAGATCGGGTCCAGGCACCCGATCAATCCATCGGGCGGCCTGATCGGGTGCGGCCATCCCGTCGGCGCCACGGGCATCCGCATGGCGCTCGACGGCCACAAGCAGGTGACGGGTTCGGCCGGAGACTATCAGGTGGAGGGCGCGACCGCCTTGCAGACCCTGAACATCGGCGGCTCCACGACAACCACCGTCAGCCTGATTATCCAACAGGGATGACGCCGCGCCGCACCATCATGATCGGCGGCGCCGCGATGCTGATCGCGGGCAGCATGCCAGCTTTTGCAAAGGAGAGAGACACGATGACGGATCATATTGCCACGCTGCGCCGCGTAATCGAAAGCTGGCATCGGGCGGACGTCGAGGGCGTCATGGCTTGCCTGCATCCCGACATCATCTGGAACAACTCCGGCGGCATTCGCGCGCCACTGCGCGGCGCCGACGCGATGCGTAAAACGCTGGAAGGGATGAAGGGCCGGATCACCAACAATCGCTGGCGGCTGTTCGACGTCGCGCAGGACGGCGACAAGGTGTGGATGGAAGGCGTGGACGAATTCGACACCGTCGACGGCGTTCGCGTGGCCATTCCCTATTGCGGGATCCTCGATTTCAAGGACGGGCTGATCCATCATTGGCGCGAATATTTCGACGGCCGTCTTCAGGAAAACCAGCTCTCAGGCCAGGGCGTCAGCGAACATGTCGAAGCCATGCTGGCGCGTCCGGCCGTCTGACGATGATCGACGCCCACCCCATCATCGATAAAAATCCGCCACCGTTTCGCGAGGCTCGGCTGATGCCGGTCGATCTGGCCGTGGAGCGGCTCGACGATGGGGTGGTCCTTCTGGAATCGCGCATAAAGCTGGAGGATTTCGACGCCAATCTGCCGGCCGCCTTCGCGCGTGCGGCCGCGCGGCAGCCCGACAAGATCGCCCTCGCCTGGCGCGTGCCGGGACAGGATGGGTGGCGCAGCATCTCCTATGCCGATCTGAAACAGCATATCGACGCGGCGGCGCAATGGCTGGTCGATCATGCGCCCGCGGGGCGGCCGCTGTTGCTGATCGCCGACAACAGTCTGGCATTTGCCGTGATGAGCTTTGCCGGATGGTCTGCCCGCTTGCCCGTCGTCCCCGTCAGCAGCGCCTATGCCGCGCTGGGCGGCGATTATGGGCGATTGGCGCATGTGATCCGCAAATCCTCGCCCGGCGTCATTGTCGCGGCCTCGGCCAGCCGGATGGCCAATGCGATCGCCACCCTCGACCTTGGCGATGCGCTGATCGTGACCGACGATCCCGCGCGGATCGAGCGCGCGGCGACCAGCCTTGACGCGCTGTATGCCAGCAAGGTGACGGGCGCGGTGCAGGCATCGCTCGACGCCATCCGGCGCGATGACATCGCGGCCTATATGTTGACATCGGGGTCGACCGGCCTGCCCAAGCTGGTCGAAATCAGCTTCGACAATCTGGGCGCAAACTCGACCCAGTGCCGCCAGATCGTCGGAGAAACCGCCGGGTGGCATGATGTCATGCTCGACTGGCTGCCGTGGCACCACGCGGCGGGCGCATCGGTGCTGCGGACGACGCTGACCGAAGGCGGAACCCTTTATATCGACGACGGCAAACCCGTTCCGGCGCTGTTTGGGGAATCGATCCGTAACCTGCGCGAAATCGGCGTCGGCTTCTACAACAATGTCCCGCTCGGTTATGGTTTGCTGGTCGAGGAATTGGAGAAAGACGCGCTGCTGCGCCGTACCTTTTTCTCGAAACTGCGGGTCATGCTCTATGGCGGAGCGGGGCTGAGCCAGCCGGTGTACGACCGGCTACAGGCCTGTGCCATTGCGGAGACCGGCCACCGCATCACCCTGACCTCCGGCTATGGGGCGACCGAGACCGTATCGGCATTCATGGCGATCCACTTTGAAACCGATCGCGTGGGCGTCGGTCTTCCCGCACCGGGCGCCACCGTCAAACTGGTGCCGCAGGGGGAGCGATATGAGGTGCGGGTCAAGGGACGGATGGTGACGCGCGGGTATCTGGACGAACCCGACAAGACCGCCGCCGCGTTCGACGACGAGGGATATTATCGCACCGGCGATCTCGCGGTCTTCAACGACCCGCACCGTCCCGAAGCGGGTCTGGCTTTCGCAGGCCGGCTGGCGGAGGAGTTCAAATTGTCGAGCGGCGCGTGGGTCTATGGCGGCGCGCTGCGCGATGCCTTGATCAAGGCGCTGTCGCCGCTGGTGACCGATGTCGTGCTCTGCGACGAAAACCGTCCCTATCTGGCGCTGCTTGTCTGGCCGTCAAAGGATGGAACGCGCGAAACCATCGCCGATGCGCTGGCGGCATTCAATGCCACGCAGCAGGGCGGCTCCTCGACCATTTGCCGCGCGCTGCTGCTGGACGAACCACCCAGCGCCAACGCGCATGAGATATCGGACAAGGGAACGATCAACCGCCGAGCGGTGATCGACCGGCGCGGCGATGCCGTGGCGCGTCTTTATGCCGAAAACCCCGACGCCAGCATCATCATATTGGGAGATACACATTGACCGGCCCCGCGATTCAGGCGCTGCTCGACAAGCAGGCCATCACCGACGTCATCAACCTGTATCTGCGCGGCGCCGACCGCGCCGATATCGACCTGATCGCCGACGCCTATCATCCCGATGCGATCGAAGATCATGGCGGCGTCTTCAAGGGACCGGCATCCGACTATGTCGCGTTGATGGCCAGGATGCTTCCCAAGGCGGGCATCATGAATCATCTCGCCACCAACATCGTCATCGAACTCGACGGCGACACCGCCAACGCCGAACATTATATTCTGGCGTTCGCGCGCATGCAAAAAAGCGGAGAGACGTTCGAGACGCTGACGCTGGCGCGCGCCATCGACCGTTTCGAACGGCGCGATGGAAACTGGAAGATTGCCCATCGCCAGCTGGCGTGGGAATGGAACCATGAGATGCCGCACAGCGAAAGCTGGGGTCGCGGCCTGATGTTCCCGCCCGGCACCGAGCTGGTGCGCGGTGCCAAGAAGCCCGACGACCTGCTCTATGCGGCACGGGGCGCAAACTGATGGCATTCGACGTGCAAGGCGCCACCGCGCTGGTGACCGGCGGCAATCGCGGTATCGGTGAAGCCTTTGTCCGCGCGTTCCTTTCGGCGGGCGCGGCGAAAGTCTATGTCGGAACCCGCGATCCCGCCAATGCGAAGCATCTGGCAGATGAAGGCGGCAATCGTGTCGCCATCCTGTCCCTCGATGTCGCCGACCCGGCGCAGATCGAACAGGCGGCGTCAGCGGCGCGCGACGTATCCGTGCTGGTGAACAATGCGGGCGCCTTCCTCAATCAGCGCCTGATCGAAAGCGCGACCATCGATGCCGCGCGGGCGGAGATGGAGGTCAATTATTTCGGCCTGCTCGGTATGTGCCGCGCCTTTGCACCGATATTGAAGGCGAACGGCGGCGGCGCGATCGTCAACGTCCTGTCTTCCGGAGGGTTGGTCGCCGTCCCTGCCATGGGCGGATACAGCCCGTCCAAATTTGCCGCACGCGCCGCCACGACCTCCATTCGCGCCGAACTCGCGAAACAGGGCACGTCGGTCAGCGCCCTGATCGTCGGATCGGTCGACACCCGCATGGCCGCCCATGTTGCGGGAGCGAAGGAACGGCCAGAGGACATCGCGCGCATCGGCCTGTCCGCCATCAAGCGCGGAGCCGACGAGATCGACACCGATCGCATGGCCATGGAAGTCCGCGCCGCGCAGGCGCGCGACCCGAAGGCGCAGGAACGCGCGCTGGCAAGAATGCTCGACATGGAAGAGATTTCGACCGGGCGTTGATCCGGCGACAGGAGAGGAAATAGAATGGAAGTGTTCCAGATACTGGCGATCAACGCCCTGACGGTTGTGGTCGCCTTCACCTTGTTATGGGCGATCTGCGCGTCGATCCGCGACGTCACCATGGTTGACGCCTGGTGGTCGCTGGGCATGGCGTTGATGGCGTTGGCGACCTTTCTGCAATTGGGCGGCGGCACCGACCGCCGCCTTCTTCTGCTGGGATTATGTTCGCTGTGGGCGATCCGGCTCGGCGGCTATCTTTTCTGGCGCTGGCGCGATCACGGTCCCGACCGCCGCTATGTACGGATGATGGAAAAGGCAAAGGAATCGCGCGGCTGGTCCTATGGCCGTGCGTCCTTCTGGCTGGTCTTCGCAACGCAGGCACCGTTGCAATTCATCGTCGCCCTGCCCGCGATGCTGGGTCAAATCCCGGCCGAACCGGTGGAGCTTGGCACGCTGGCCTATATCGGCGCCGCGCTGGCACTGTTCGGCATTCTCTTTGAATCCATCGCGGACTGGCAGCTCACCCGGTTCCGCAAGAACCCCGCCAATCAGGGCAAGGTGCTGTCGACCGGCCTTTGGCATTACACGCGGCATCCCAATTATTTCGGTGACGCCTGCCTGTGGTGGGGCCTGTTCCTGATCGGCGCGGAAACGTCCCTCGGCTGGCTGGCGTTGCCCGGCCCCCTGCTCCTGACCTGGACGCTGATGAAATGGTCGGGCGCCCCGACGCTGGAGTTTCGTATGCGCAAGACCAAACCGGACTATGTCGACTATATCGAGCGGACCTCCGGCTTTTTCCCCTGGCCGCCCAAGCGCGCGCGCTGAATCTACGGAGGACAGGATGCAACTGACACCGCAACACCGGATAGACGATTTCACCGCAAAGGGCTGGTGGGGCGATCTGACGCTCGACGATTGGCTGCAACGGGCAAGGCAGGCCGTGCCCGATCGCCTTGCGCTGGTCGACCCCGCCAACCGCCCCGAT
The DNA here is from genome assembly GCF_051550705.1 of Sphingopyxis selenitireducens. Lineage (NCBI taxonomy): Bacteria > Pseudomonadati > Pseudomonadota > Alphaproteobacteria > Sphingomonadales > Sphingopyxidaceae > Sphingopyxis > Sphingopyxis selenitireducens. The sequence goes on along the minus strand of NZ_JBPULG010000003.1, from coordinate 207,783 downwards.
CTCGATGGCAAACACCCTCGCCGTCTGACGTGGCGCGAGCTGGGCAATGAAGTCGACCGGATGGCCGCCGCGCTGCTCGATTGCGGATTGGTGAAAGACGATGTCATCACCTACCAGTTGCCGAATATCTCCGACACAGTGATCCTGGCGCTGGCGGCCTCGCGCATCGGCCTGATCATCTCGCCGGTGGTCATGCCGTATCGACGGCATGAACTGGACCATGTCGTGCAGTCGGTCGATCCGCGCGCGATCGTGACCATCGCCGCATTCGCAGGTTTCGATCATGCGGATCTGGCGCAGCAGGTGACCGCTGGAAGCGCCTGCCAACTGTTGATCCTGGGCGGCAAGGCCCCCGAAGGCGCCGTCGATCTGGATGCCCGCATTGCCGCCGCCGATCCGTCCAAAGCTGCCGCCTATCGTAACGAAAACCCGACCGGACCCGGCGAGTTGTTCACCATATTCTGGACTTCGGGGACCGAGGCCCGGCCCAAAGGCGTTCCGCGTGACCAGAACCACTGGATCGTCAACGGGATCATGGTGTCGGAGGCGGCGGACATCCGCGAAGGCGAAGTGCTGCTCAATCCCTTCCCCCTCGTCAACATCGGTTCGTTCGGGCTGGTGACGCCCTGGTTGATGCAACAGGGAACGCTCGTCCTGCACCACCCGTTCGACCTGCAACTCTTCCTGCGTCAGATCGTCGAGGAACGGGTCAATTATACCATTGCGGCCCCGGCCATTCTGACGGCCCTGCTCAAAACGCCGGGCCTGCTCGACAGCATGGACCTGTCGTCGCTGCGGGCCATCGGGTCGGGCTCCGCCCCCCTGTCGCCGTTCATGATCGAAGGCTTTGCCAACGGCTATGGCATCGAGGTCTGCAACATCTATGGCTCCAACGAGGGCGCATCGCTGTTCAGCGACGCCCGATCGATGCCCGATCATGTCGATCGCGCACGTTATTTTCCGCGCATGGGCGTGGACGGGATCGATTGGCCGGGAAGCATCAGCGACCAGATGATCTCGACCCGTCTCGTCGATCTCGAGACGGAGGAAGACATTACGGAAAAGGGCAAGTCCGGCGAATTGCGCTTTCAGGGCGCGGCGACCTTTGGCGGCTATTGGAACAATCCGGAGGCGACGGCGAACGCGTTCGACGACCGGGGCTATTACCGCACCGGCGACCTGTTCGAGCTCGCCGGGGATGATCCGACACCGCGTTTTTATCGCTTCGTCGGACGGTGCAAGGAAATCATCGTTCGCGGCGGCGTCAATATCTCACCGGCGGAAATTGACGATATGCTGGCGGCGCACCCCGCGCTGAAAGAGGCCGCCGTGGTCGGCATTCCCGACGACAGGCTGGGCGAGCGCATGTGCGCCGCCGTCGTGCCTGCAGGCGATGAAACGGTCGACCTCGACGCCATCGCCGGCTGGCTCAGCGACCGGGGCCTCGCCCGGTTCAAACTGCCCGAACGCATGGTGATCGTCGACAGCCTGCCGCGCAATGCCATGAACAAGGTATCGCGGCGCGCCTTGCGGGATCAGGTTCTGGACATGATCGGTTGAGCCGGCACGAGATTTTCCTTGCGCTGGTCGAGGCGTGGAACGGCGGCGATGTCGATGCGGTCCTGTCGCTGATGACGGACACGGTCGTCTGGCACATCGCCGCAGCGGCGATTCCTCCCGTGTCGGGCAAAGCGGCGGTGCGGGCGGTGCTGGAAAAACTTCGGTCCGACATGGCAGAAACACGTTGGCGGATCTTGCGCCATGCGGAATCGGCGGACCTCCTGTTCGTCGAAGGCGTCGATGCCTATCGCCGCACCAATGGCGTGGAGGTTGCCATGCCCTATGCCGCGGTGGTCGAATTCGAAGGCAATCTGATCGCGTCCTGGCGCGACTATATCGACACACGGCGCATGGAAAGTCTGCGCGCTGGCGACGCTCCGCCGGATTATCTCTGCGCGCTGACCAACTGATCCTCGGTCAAGCGGGTCGACGTTACCGTCACCACCTCGTGGCAATGGTCGCATGTGATCATGGGGACGAGGCGATGTCCGCAACTGCTGTGCGTCAATATCTGCGGCGGTCCTTTGCCGCCATCCAACCAGCGATCGCCCCATGAAATCAGCTCGACGATCAGGGGGAACAGGTCGATCCCTTTCGCCGTCAGGCGATATTCAAAGCGTTCGGGCTTTTCCTGATAGAGCCGCCGGTCGAATATGCCCAGATCGACAAGGCGATTGAGCCGTTCCGAGAGGATGTTGGGGGCGACGCCCAACTCGCATTCAAACTCGCCGAATTTGCGGACGCCGGTGAAAGCCGATGCGATCACATGCGCCGTCCATCGGTCGCCCAGCACCTCCATCGCCCGTTCCAGCATCTGCCGGTCGGGATCGATGGCGTCGCGCAGCACGGTGGAGCGCCGCTGAACACGCGGCGGCTGCGGCGGCTCCAGCCCCGCCCCCGGCCCGTCGGCTACCTGGATCGTGCGCGCGGTCACAATCTCCCCGCACGCCTCGCACCGCAATTCCGGGGTGATGATATGGCCGCATTTGTGATGCAGCCGGTGCGCCGCCGTCTCGACATCCGGAAACCAGATTTTTTCCCAGCGGATGATCATCAGCGAGGCACCGAACAGATCGGTCCCCATCGCCGTCAACCGATATTCATAACGCGGCGGACGTCCCTGATATTGCTCGCGCTGAAGCACGCCTGCGTCCACCAGTCGCGAAAGCCGCCCGGTTAAAAGACTTCGCGCCATTCCGGTCTGGGATTGAAAGGTTTCAAAGCGCCGCCGTCCCCGGAAGGCGTGGAACAGGATCATCAGGGTCCAGCGATCCCCCAGAATGTCCAGAGCCCTGCGCGCGGAATTGGATGGAAGCTGATGACCGATCTTTTGCATGATCAGTGCCGGCCATCGCCATTCGGCGCGGTTCTATCAAGGGTGGCGGTCAACTCTTTGGCCATTGGAACCCGGTGCCTAACAGGCCGTCCGGATGAGAACAATCGGCAATCGGTACGCGGCATCATGGTTTCAGTCGGCAAGCCCGGCCTTTCGATCTCCGTCCGGAATCTGCGCCAGCAACTGGGAGAGGTCCGCCAGACGCGACACACCCGTCTTGGCAAGAATGGACCGGACCTGCGTGCGCAGCGTCGGCATGGAAACCGGACGCGACACGGTGATATCGCGCAAGGTCATTCCGGTTGCCATTTCCCCCGCCAGGCGCGCTTCGGCAGGGCTGAGATCGAACAGCCCGTGGAGAAGTTCGGGCATCGGGGCCGATTTGCGTTCCAGAAGCGAGACCACCATCAAAGCCTGTCCGCCGGCAAAGATGTCCTGCGCCAGCCCCCGCACCGGCAGCAGGTGGATAATCAGCGGCGGACGCGACCCGCAGGCCGAGGGGGGAACCGGGATCGACATTCCGCCGGGTTTTGCGTCCCCGCTCCCAATCTGTTCCAGACCAGCCCGAAACAGGGTGTTTCCGACCCTGTCGTTGACCGAGATGCGGCCGAACGCGACCGACGGCAGAATGTCATGCAAGGCATCGAGCAGCGAATTCGACCCGATCACGCGCCCTGCCGGGTCGATCACCGCCGCGGCCAGACCCAGACGCGAGAGGGTTTCGGCCATTGCGTTGGCGCGTTCCAGACCCAATCGCGCCGCAATGAGCGTCGCCCGGTTGAGATGCGGGCGCAGGCTGTCGAGGGAAGCGATGTCTTTCGCCGTATAACGGCCCTTGTCGCGCATGCGAGCAAGCACGAATGTGACGCGATCGCCGCTGGACAAGGGAATGACCGTCGCCAGGCGCTGCCCGAAACCGCGCGCCGCCAGCGGGGCCCATACCGCGTCGGCTTCGGCCTCTTCCTTGCTCAGAAAATCGTCGACGGAACGGAAAGCGCCCGGCCGGGTGTCGAGTGTCCAGCGAACGCTGGGGCTGTCGCGCCATGTGTCCGACTGGAGGAACGCTTCGAGCAGATCGCTGGTCATGTCGGTCGAAATGCCCCGCGGGCTGAACCGGTCGCTGAACACAAACAGCGAGTTCGAGTGCGATTTCGAAATGCGGTTCATCCGCTCCAGCGTGTCGGTCCACTTCTCGGGAATCAGCGCTGCTTCATAAATATGGCCGATCAGCTCTTCGGACACGGTGGCGCCAATCTCCTGCTTCATCGCTGAAGTTACGTGCAAAGCTGTAAAACGATCCGCCGCGATCATCCATAGTGATGATGCCGGCCGTCAGCGGCACCGTTAATTTTCCCGCTTCTGCAAACCCGCCGCGCGAATGCGGCGTCGAATTGGGAATCGTTTATGACCATGAAATCCAGACTCCTCCTGGCGGCCGCACCTTTCGCACTGTCCGTATCGATCGTCGCACCGGCGAAGGCCGACGGCACGGTCGAGTGCAACAGCAATCCTTCACCCAATACCACCGAATGCGGCGTCGGCTCGACCGCCAGCGGGTCCCGCGCGACCGCTGTCGGGAATGAAGCGCTGGCTGCGGGGGACAGCAGCACCGCAACCGGACAGGATGCCGAGGCAACGGGCAATTCCAGCACCGCAACCGGACAAGGCAGCCGGGCAAGCGGCGCCAGCAGCATTGCGACCGGCGTGAACAGCCAGGCGACCGGATCGGCGAGCACCGCGACGGGATTTTCGAGTCTGGCGACGGCGGACGCAAGTACGGCCGACGGTTATCTGGCGACGGCGACGGGCAATTTCAGCAGCGCGCTCGGAAGCTACGCACAGGCATCCGGCCTCGGCGCGACGGCAACGGGTTCCGACAGCAAGGCCACGCAGTTGAGTTCCACCGCCAATGGCTGGTTCAGCCTTGCCACCGGGGTCGAAAGCACGGCGCTGGGCGCCTCCAGCTCGGCAACAAACACCGGCAGCACCGCGGTCGGCTTTGGCAGTTCGGCGAGCGGAATTGCCAGCACGGCGCTTGGCGGCCTGTTCAATAATGGCGTTGTCGAACGCAGCGCGCTGGCAAACAGCCTCTACAGCACCGCATTGGGCGCAGGCGCGCAAGCGACGGACACCCGCGCTACGGCCGTGGGCGTCGATGCGCAGGCGGGCGTATTATCGACCGCCACGGGTTTCGGATCACGTGCGACGGGCGATTTCAGCACCGCAATTGGCGATTCAGCCGTTGCGACCGGGTCCAATACGACGGCAGCTGGACGGGGAAGTGAAGCGAGCGGCTTTCGAAGCTCCGCCTTTGGCGCCTCAAGCTCGGCCCAAACGACGCACAGCATCGCCGTGGGATCCGGGAGTCAGGTATCGGGCGACGGCGGCACCGCGCTGGGCACCGATTCGATCGTGTCGGGAACGAACAGCGTCGCGCTGGGCGCAGGATCCGTGGCCGATCGCAACAACAGCGTCTCGATCGGCGGCCGACCGGTTGTCGGCGGAACCGTCGAGACGCGGCAGCTCACCAATCTTGCCGCCGGGACCGAAGCCACCGACGGCGTCAATGTCGCTCAGCTCAATGCCGCCGTGGCGGGCGTGGCCGGTAACTCGGCGGCTGCTCAGGTGACAGCCGATCAGGCCGTCGCGGAAAATGCGCAACAGGACGTCCGCATCACCGCCGCTCAAACGACGGCCGACGCAGCCGTCGTTCAGGTTGACGCGCTTGGCGCGAGCAGCGCGAACGCCCTTGGCGGCGGGTCGACCTACAACCCCGCCACGGGCGCTGTTTCCGCGCCAAGCTACATGATCGGCGGGCAGAATTATGCGAGCGTCGGATCGGCGTTCGATGCGGTCGACGACCGGCTGGACAGCCTCGACGCGCGTCTCGATGTGATCGGTGCCGCCAACGACCGCCGTTTCAGGCACGCCAATGGTGGCATTGCGGCCGCGATGGCAATGGGCGGAACGATGATCGTTCCCGACAGCACGGTTTCGATGAACTTCAACCTTGCGACCTTCCGCGGCGAGCAAGGCTTTTCGGGCGCGGTCGTCGTGCGGGCGACACCCCGGGTCTATATCTCGGGCGGCTTTGCGGGCTCGACCGTCAAGGGATCGTCCGGCGGCCGCGTGGGCGTTGCCTTCGGCTTCTGAGACATAATGGCATTGGTCGCCGGGCGGCAGCAACGGCCGGCGACCAGTCCCAAGCCCGATCGGATGAACGACCAAAGCCGGTGAACGGCGAAATGAAGTCAGGCGAGTTTTGGGAAACTTTGCTAAGCAGCCGGGGTGATAATGCGTCTGCCTCGGGGATCTGTCTGGTTCAAACCGGGAATTTCGTTGAGCGCGATCGTCGCGCTCGCCTTATCTCTTTCGGGATATTTCGACCCGTTGAGGGCCGAACCCGCTGCCCGGGCGAAATCTCCCGAAGCCGAGCAGGCATTTGCCGAGGGTCGCTATGCCGATGCATATACCCTCATCGACAAGGCGATCACGGATTGTGCGGTTCCGGCCGGCCAGCCCGATTATTGCCTTCACCTCCTTATGCTGGCGCCGACTTATGCCAGCGTGGCGGGCGATGCCGCGGCCAGCGAACGCCTTGCGCGTCAGGCCATTGCGATCGCGCAATCGCTTCCCGATGGTGGCGGAAAAGAGGATGAAGTCATCGGGCTTCTCTCGCTCGGCAATGCGGTGTTCGGGCAGGCCCGCATCGCTGAAGCCGAAACGATCGGCCGCAAAGCGCTGGCGCGGGCGGGTGATGTTTTCGGCGCAAAGCATATTATCACCGCCGGCGCACAGAACAGCCTGGCGCTGGTTCTGGATGCGCAGACCAAACATGGCGAGGCTGAACCGCTGCATCGCGCATCGATCGCCGGCATGGAGGCGGGGCTCGGCGCCAACGCCGCCAATTTGCCCACGCTGTACAACGGACTGGGGGCCAATCTGATCGAGCAGGCCCGGTATAAAGAGGCCGAGACGGTGTTGAGCGATGCCCTGCGTCTCGCGCAAAAGATAAATGGCGCGGATCATCCGATAACGTCGCTCAATCTCGGCAGCCTCGGGCGCATCAAGGAAATTCTCGGCAAATTCGACGAGGCCGAAAAACTCTATCAAAAGGCGTTCGACAATGATGTGGCCGCGCTCGGCCCGGCACATGCTCTGGTCGGCCGGGACCTGAGCAGTCTGGGCGCACTTTATTTGAGCCAGGGGCGCCTGTCCGAAGCCGAAGACCGGTTTCGCAAGGCGCTGGCGATCAGCGAGGAAAGCAGCGGTGCGTCCAGCCCGGCGGTCTCCAGCGATTTGGGCAATCTCGCCAGCACGCTCCTCTTTGCCGGGCGTGCTGCAGAGGGCGAGCCGCTGATCCGCCGCGCGATCGAAATCGACCGGGCGACCTTCGGCGACGAAAGCGCACGGGTCGCTGCCGACTACGCCGTCCTTGCCGGCAATCTGGAGGCACAGAAGCGCCTGACCGAAGCCGAACCCTTGCGGAAGCGGATCCTCGACATGAACCGCGCCCTTTATGGCGCGAACCACCCTGCGACGGCGGCGGCTCTCGCAAATCTGGCCGGCAATTTGTCCGCTCGCGGCCGCTATGATAGCGGCGAACCGTTGCTGCGGGAGGCGCTGGCCATCGAGGAACAGGTCATCGGGCGCGACAGCATTGCCGTCGCGCAGACATTGAACGTGCTGGGCGTGCTCGAAGCGCGAGCAGGACTGACGGATGAGGCCGAGGCGCTGTTCCGGCGAAGCCTCGCGATCCGCAAAGCCAGGCTGGGCGAGCGCCACCCCGACACGGCCACATCCTATAATAATCTGGCCGCCGTCCTCGACTTGCGGGACAAGCCGCGCGAGGCAGAAAGCCCGGCGCGGCGCGCGCTGGAAATCCGGAATGCGGTGCTCCCCGCGCTGCACCCCGATGTCGCAAGGAGCAAGATGACCCTCGCCCGGATCGTCGCGCGCAAGGCGGCTGGGCGGAGCGAGGCGATGGCGCTGGCGCGGGATGCGATGCATGTCGCGCGCGCCCGCCGCGGCCCCCTTCAGGGAAGCGAAGCGGGCAGCGATTTCGCCGAGCGAAGCGCACGCGCCCAAGGCGCCCGGGACCCCTTGAGCACGGCATTCTCCACCTTCCTCGGGCTCGCTGCATCCGCTGCCGAGGCGAGCCCGGCCGACGCCGCCGCCCTTCGCGACGAAGCCTTCCTCGCGGCGCAGGATCTGGAGGTGTCGCAGGCGGGTCTTGCCATGACCTTGACGGCCGCACGGAAAGCCGCCGGCGTTGGCCCGCTGGCCGAACTGGCCAGAAAGCAGCAGGATCTCGCCGCCCGGATACGCCTGCTCGATGCCAATGCGGTCGAGGCGATCGGCAAAGGCCTGGCGGACAAGGCACAGGCGCTCAGACAGGAAATCGCGGTTGCGTCGGCGCAGCTCGCGACAGCCGACGAACAACTGCGCCGCGATTATCCCGCCTACGCCTCATTGATCGCAACGCGCGCCATCCCGGCGGCCGAAGTGCAAAAGCTGTTGGCGGAGGACGAGGCATTGTTGATGATCGTCCCGGTTGACGACGACATCCACCTCTTTGCCCTTTCGGCCCAAGGTGCCGACTGGAAGCGTCTCGCCAAGAGCCGCGAAGGCGTGCGCGATCAGGTCGGAAAGCTGCGATGCGAGGTCGACCCGCAAACCTGCGGCTCGCATTCCGACGTCAGCGAAGACTATGATGCGGCGACCGCGCATGCGCTGTTCGCTTTGCTGATCGAACCAATGGACCATATCATCGGAGGGAAGAAGCGGCTCTTCGTGACCGCGTCGGGTCCGATTGCCGATCTGCCGCTCGATATGCTGATCACCAAGGCACCTTCGGGGAATCGCAAAGGTCCGGATGATCTGGCCAGCCTCCCATGGCTGGGCGACCGGCACGCCCTTGTCACCCTCCCGTCGATTTCGGCGTTCCGTGCCGGAGACAGGATAGCGCCGCCTGCGGATGGAAAAGCATTTGTGGGCTATGGCGATCCGATACTCGACGGCGCCTTCGGCAATTTTCCGCCGCTTGCGGGGACAAAGCGCGAGCTTCTGTCCTTGGCGGACGCCTTGGGGGCCGATCCGGCGACGGTTGTGATGGGGGCCGCCGCGACCGAAAAAGCGGTCCGCGCGGATCGACGGATCGGGACGGCAGCCGTTGTCGCTTTCGCCACCCATGGCCTGCTGCCGGGCGAGCTCGACGGACGCAACGAGCCGGGGCTCGTCCTGTCCTCTCCCGCCAAGGCAACCGCAGAGGATGACGGCCTGCTCAGCGCGTCGGAAGCCGCCGATCTCAACATGAATGCCGAATGGGTCATCCTGTCCGCCTGCAACACCGCCTCGGGCGAGCGGGGTTCCGACAGCCTGTCGGCACTGGCGCGTGCTTTCCTTTATGCAGGGGCGCAATCGCTGCTTGCGAGCCACTGGCGCGTCGCCGACGACGCGACGGCCGCCCTCACGCTGGAAATCATGGCGATCGCGAAAACGCACCCGGGCTGGAGCAGGGCAGAAGCCCGCCAGGCCGCCATCAAGGCGATCCGCACCGGAAAGCGCCCCGACGGCAGCATCGTCATCAACTGGAACCCGCACTGGGCGCATCCTTCCGCATGGGCGCCCTTCAGCCTGATCGCGGGGGACGATTAATCCACCACGCGCTGATTCCGGCCCCTATTTGGGCGCGCCGCTGTAACCGGCGGCTTTGCGCAGCTCCGCAGCATCCATCACATAGCCGTCGCTCACCACGGTCGCGACGCGGCGCAGCGCCCCCAGGTCGGTCGACGGATCGCCGTCCACCAAGACCATGTCGGCTTCCTTGCCGACCGCGATCGAACCGGTGCGCTTGTCGGCGCCGACCACCCGCGCGGGGATGATCGTTGCACTCTGCAAAGCCTCGGCGTTGCTGAATCCGGCCTGTCGATAGATTTCCAGTTCGCGGATCAGCTCGATCCCCCATCCGTCGGTGCCCGCGACGATCGGGACGCCGGCCTTGTGGAGCCTGCCCACCAGTTCGACCATCTTCGCATAGCTTTTGCGATAATCGTCGCGCGTCAGCCCTTCGACCAGCGGATAGCCGCCGCTGGTGAACACCGATCGTTCGATGACGGGGGAGATGATGCCCATATAGGGTGCGTAAGCCGGATGGGGCTTTCCGCCGTCCTGCGTGAGCATGCCTTCGAAGATGACGATCGTCGGATCGACGAGCGTTTTCTTTCGGGCGAGGTCTGCCACGAAACCGGACATCAGCGGCCCGTCGAGATCGACGTCCTTGAAGTAGCGCGCCGGCCCTTCCATCCGCTGCCGGGTATTCGCCTTGTCGATCACCTCTTTGGGCATCGCTTCCATCACCACGAAATTGAGGTGGGTGAGCTCGTCATAGCCCGCGGCCACGGCTTCGCTCGGCTTCATCGTCGCGGGCACATGGCCATGGACATGAAGGCCCAGCCGGTGCGCCTCGGCCGCAGCGGGAGCGATCCACGCCGGGTTCATCGAGGTATAGAATTTGACGCCCCACAAGCCGGCCGCCTTGACCCGGCGTACCGCGGCCACGGCTTCCTCGGCGCTGCTGACCACCTCGGCCCCCTGCGCGGCGAGCGGGTCCTTCTTGTCGATGATGACGGAGATGAAGGGCTCGCCCATCAGCAATTCGCCGGAAGCCCGGCGCTTCGTCGCCTCGACCGCGCGGTCAAAGGTCGTTCCGGGACTGCGAAAGCTGGTGATGCCGTTGGCGACGTTCGACAGCACGTCCCAATCGTCCCCGATATGAAGATGGCTGTCCCAGATGCCCGGGACCAGCGTCTTGCCGCTGCCATCGATCACCCGCGTCCCGGCAGGCGCTTTCAACGATCCGGCCGCACCGATGGCGGCGATCTTGCCATCGCGCGCCAGCACCGCCCTGCTCGCAAGAAACGCGCCCGTGTCGGCATCGAACAGCCGGACATTGTCGAACAGCACCGGCGCTCTCGCGGCGGGCGACAGGAAATGCTTCGCGATTCCGGCGACGGCATCGGCGGTGGCGGCGTCCTGCGCATCGCGAAGCTGTTTGAGCGCGCCCTCATATCCGGCCGGAATCACCGAGATAAAGCTGATGTCGGCGAAATAGCGCTTGTTCTCGTCCAGCCAGACGGGGCGCGGCGAAGGCAATATGCCGCTGATAAAGGCGAGCTGGACCTTTTTCGGACCACGCGGCCCCTGAATGGTCTGCGTCCCGCCAAAGGTCATCCGCCCCTTCCCGCTCGGCAGGAAATCGACCCCCGCCTCGCCCGCCGCAGCCAGCGCGTCGATCAGCGGGGCGCTCGCTATTCCGACGCCGCCCGCCGGAATATACCAGCCTCCCGCCGGCGCCTCGCCCGCATCGCTGGCCGTTTTCCACGTCGCGCGGCCGTTTGCGACCCGGAACTCCTCGGCCGCATCGCCCGACATGGTCACGCCGCGGATCGTCGTGGCGGTGATCGCGCCGCCCTCGCCAAAGCTGGTCACCTGATCCATCTCGGTGATCCAGCCGCGCAGTTCCTGCGACCATCGATAGGCGGTCCGGCCGTCGGCAAGCTGCCAGCGCCACTGGCTGCCATGATTGCCGGCTTCGGACACCACCACATAATGCACCGCATCGGCGGGCGGCTTCAGCAGTTCCTCTTTGGGAACCGGCATGGACTGGGCGACGGCGGCCGGCTCCTCATGGGCGCGGACGGGAACCGAAGCGGCGGAGGCCAACAGGGCGGCGATCAGAACCAGACGCATCATCTATCTCCCCAAGGGGCCAACGGCCGCAATCTGGTCGGTGGTAACGGGAATTGCCCGTTCGAAGCAAGCGCCCGCCATCGATTCCATTTTTCGCAATCAATCGGGCCCCGCCGCATTTCGCTTCGAATGACGAAGGCGAGGCGCTACGGGCGCAGGACCTTATCGAAACGGGATCTCGCATGTCGGCAAAACTCCTCGTCACCTTCCTGAAGCGCTATTTTCTGGAAAGTCCGGAAGATGCCCGGCCCGACAAGGCGCACCCCGGCGAAATCGCCGAACTCCTCCGCCCGCTGCTGACCCCGTATCAGGGCAAGAAGGGTGAGCGCATCTTCGCCCTCCCCTATGATCCGGCCAGCGAGATCCTCGTCGACGCGGCATTGGAAAAATGGGCGCAGTCGGCCGCACCCCGGCCGCCTGCAATGCCGCCCCTTGCCCAGCGCATATTCGTCGAGCGGCTGCGGCAATCCCTTATCGTCATTCAGGCCAAGGCGGACGCAGGCGAACAATTGCTCGTGCCGCCACGCGCCTTGCCGCCCCATCATCGCCGCGTGGCGGCCGCGCTGTTATGGCTCCACGAGATGGAGTTGCCCTATCCGGTCGAGGCCTGACCGGACCTCCCGAATCCCTTTTTCGGGCGCGGCGGGTCTGTTTCATTGGCGCGCCGCCGAATGCCCGCTACAGGCGGGCCATGCTTCGCCTGACCGAACTCGCATTGCCGCTGCACCATGCCGAGGAGGCACTGCCCGCCGCGATCTGCAAACGGCTGCGCATCAGTCCCCGCGAACTGCTGCGCCACGTCGTGGCACGGCGCGCGCATGATGCGCGCGACAAGACCAACATCAAACTCGTCTATTCGGTCGATGTGAATGTGAAGGACGAAGGCGCGGTGCTCGCGCGCTTTCGCAAGGACCGCAACGTCCAGCAAACCCCGAACACCAGCTATAAATTCATCATGCAGGCCCCGGCGGGGGTGAAGCGGCCCGTGGTCGTCGGCGCGGGGCCGTGCGGCCTGTTCGTGGGGCTGATCCTCGCGCAGATGGGATTTCGCCCGATCATCCTCGACCGGGGCAAGGTCGTTCGCGAACGCACGAAAGATACGTGGGACCTGTGGCGGCGCGGCGTGCTGCATCCGGAATCGAATGTCCAGTTCGGCGAGGGCGGCGCGGGCACTTTCTCCGACGGCAAGCTTTACAGCCGGATCAAGGACCCCCGGCACCTCGACCGCAAGGTGCTCACCGAATTCGTCAAGGCCGGCGCCCCGCCCGAAATCCTCACCGAGGCGCATCCGCATATCGGCACCTTCCGGCTGGTGACGATGGTCGAAAGCCTGCGCGAGACGATCGAGGGGCTGGGCGGCGAATATCGCTGGCAGCACAAGGTCGACGGGCTGGATATCGCCACCGACGGCGCGGGCGAACGCCGCGTGCAGGGCATTCACCTGAGCAATGGCGAATATCTGGAGGCAGACCGCGTCATCCTCGCCGTCGGCCACAGCGCGCGCGACACCTTCGCGATGCTCCATGCCGCGGGCGTCCATGTCGAGCCAAAGCCCTTTTCGATCGGCGTCCGCATCGAACATCCGCAATCATGGATCGACGCCTCGCGCTTCGGCGCCGACGCGGGCAATCCGATCCTCGGCGCCGCCGAATATCATATCTCGCACCACTGCAAGAACGGCCGCACCGTCTACAGCTTCTGCATGTGTCCCGGCGGCACCGTCGTCGCCGCAACCTCCGAGGAGGGCCGCGTCGCGACCAACGGCATGAGCCAATATTCGCGCAACGAACGCAACGCCAATTCGGGCTTCGTCGTCGCGATCGACCCCGCGCGCGACTATCCCGGCGACCCGCTCGCGGGCCTCGCCTTCCAGCGGCACTGGGAATCGCTCGCCTATGTCGCGGGCGGGTCGAACTATCGCGCGCCCGCGCAGCGCGTCGGCGATTTTCTGAAGGGGCGTCCGTCCACCTCGCTCGGCAGCGTCGTCCCCTCCTACCGCCCCGGCGTGACGCCGACCGACCTCGCGACATGCCTGCCCGATTTCGCGGTCGAGGCGATGCGCGAGGCGATCCCGGTCTTCGGACGCCAGATCCAAGGTTACGACCATCCCGACGTGGTGATGACCGGGGTCGAAACGCGCACCTCGTCGCCGGTGCGCTTCACCCGCGGCGACGATTTTCAAAGCCTGAACACCCGCGGGCTCTTCCCTGCCGGAGAGGGCGCGGGCTATGCCGGGGGCATATTGTCGGCGGCGGTCGATGGCATCAAGGTCGCCGAGGCAGTCGCGCAAAGCCTGAAGCCATGACGCTGATCCTGTTCAACAAACCCTTTGACGTGCTCTGCCAGTTCACCGATCGCGGCACGGCGGGATCGACGCGGCAAACCTTGTCCGACTTCATCGACGTGCCCGGCGTCTATCCGGCGGGACGGCTCGACCTCGACAGCGAAGGCCTGCTGCTGCTGACCGACGACGGCCGGCTGCAGGCGCGGATATCCGATCCCAAATACAAAATGCCCAAAACCTATCTGGCGCAGGTCGAGGGCGATGTGGACGATGCCGCGCTGGCGATGCTGCGAAGCGGCGTCCAACTCAAGGACGGGCCGACGCGCCCTGCCGAGGCAGAACGCATCGACGACCCCCGGCTATGGCCGCGCGACCCGCCGATCCGCGTCCGCAAGAGCGTGCCCGATTGCTGGATCAGGCTGACGATCACGGAGGGCCGCAACCGTCAGGTGCGCCGCATGACCGCCGCCGTCGGCCATCCGACATTGCGGCTGGTCCGCTGGGGCATCGGCCCCTGGACGCTCGATGGCGTGCCGCCCGGGCAATGGCTGCCCGGTTCGGCGTAAATCTATTGGGCGCGGGGCCGGAGCGGCGAAATCTCCTCGCCGCTCAATTCGATGATCTTCTTGAGGATCCGCTTGCCTTCGGCAATTTCGCTTGCCGAAAAATGTTCCAGTAAATCATCCTCATAGGCCTTGGCGACCGACAGGATTTCCAGGAAATCCTCCCGTGCCTGCTCGCTCGGCCCATAGCTGCCATCCTGTTCGACGAGCAAATTCTTGCCAACCATCGCGTCGAGCCGGGCCTGATCGGGATCATGGCCGGTATGCCGCAGCGCGGCCTGCAAATAATCGAGCGTCACCGGACCGTTGATCGCGGCCGCCGATATGGTGAAATATTCCACCTGATCGAGCCCGAGTTCGGCAAGCTTCTCCCATGTCGGACGCGACGTCTGGAAATGCGAGCGCGACAAAAGATAGAGGAAGAAATCCTCTGTAAATCGCCCCTGCTCCAGTTCGACCCCCGATGTGCTTTCGGCGGCGACCTTCGGCCGCGATTCCGCATATTTTCCGGCGTGAAACAACAAGGGGGCATGATCGCGATGATCGAACGCCACCACTTCGCCGACGAAAATAATATGGTCGCCGCCTTCATATTGATGGACGGTCTTGCATTCGAACTTGGCGGAATATTCCTGCAGAACCGGCGACCCCAAAGTCCCCGCCTCCCACAGCACATCCTGAAACTTGTCTTCGCCGGGCCGCGCAAAACGGTTGGACAAAAGCTCCTGATCGCAACTCAGAACATGGATCGCAAAATGTCCGCTATCGCGAAACGCCGTCAGCGATTGCGAGGTTTTGGCCAGCGACCACAGGACCAGCGGCGGATTGAGCGAAACCGAATTGAAACTGCTGGCGGTGACGCCGACAGGGCTATCCGAGTCCAATGCCGTCGTAACGACGGTGACCCCGGTTGCAAAACTGCCCAATGCGTTCCGGAATTCGAGCGTGCTAAAACCATCCTGATTCATCACGGAAAACGTTAGCATATCCGGAAAATCAACGGAACAGGTTTCGGCGGGGCGGATGACCATTTACAGCGGAAAGCCGCCAATCCATTCGAGGATCGCGCACCCCGGAAAGCAGCTCCCAGAACGGAATCCCTCCTTCCTTAACGGTTCTAACGCAAATTCTCACGAACCATAACGGGAATTTCTGCGGTCGATCCAGCATCCCTTCCAGACGAAGGAATGACCCGCCAGCGTTCGGATATCTCGACCCGGTCGAAAATATGGCCCCCCTGCGTGACCAGCACTGCGCCGATGCTCGCGCAAAGAAAGGCAGCGGCAGCGAGCGCGACTGCCCACACCCCGGGATCGGTATGGCTTTGCGTCAGATGGAGCGCCGCGAGCTGCCGGGCCGCAAGCCAGGCGAGGCCCCAAAGCGCCGCGCCGATAAGGCGCAATCCGATGTCGGTTCGTCTGTCTTGATGGTGCTGCCACATGCTACATTCCTCGATGTAGCCAACCAGCTATGCCCCCACGCGTAGCAATTCGAGAGCGATTTCAGGCGTCGGCATAGTCTTTGCGTAAAGCCCGGCCACTCGTTCGGGCGCGCGCCCGGTCAGTGGTCCCCGAGCAACCGGTAACCGACGCCCAGCTCATTGGCGATCACGCTGCCCACCGCGCCGGGCGCCTCGATCTTCTGCCGCAGATTGCGGATGACGATGCGCAGATATTCGACCGGAGCCTCTTCGGGGCCAGTCCACGCCGCCGCAAGGATGCGCTGATGCGTCACGACGCGCCCGACATTGGCGGCGAGCAGCGCCAGCACGTCATGCTCCTTGCGCGTCAGATGCGCCTCGACCCCGCCGCGCCGCGCGATACGCTGGTCGAGGTCGACCTCCAGATCGCCCTTGCGAAAGATTTTGGGCGCGGTTTCGGACACCCCGCGATGGCGCAGCGCGACGCGCAGCCGCGCGAGCAATTCCTCGCCGTCGAACGGCTTGGTGACATAATCGGCGGCGCCAAGGTCGAGCGCCGCGACCTTCTGATCGGTCGCATCGCGCGCCGACACGACGAGGATGACGGTATCGCCCTCCTTCTTGAGCAGGGGTACAAGCTCCAGCCCGTCGCGGTCGGGCAGACCAAGGTCGAGCAGCACCGCATTGGGCCGTTCGGCCGCCGCCATCGCAAGCGCGCTGCGCCCGTCCATCGCCTCGATCACCTGATGCCCCGCGCGTTCGAGCGTGTTGCGCAGCAGGCGCCGGATCGACTGTTCGTCGTCGACGACAAGGATTTTGGCGGACATCAGATTTCACTTTCCGGGGAGCTGTTGCGCAGGATGAGCGCGGAAGGGAAACACAGGCTGAAGCGCGCGCCGGCGCCGTCGGTGCGGTTGGCGGCCTCGACCGTCATCCCCATCGCTTCCGAAAAAGCCTTCACAATCGCGAGCCCCAGCCCGGTGCCCCCGACCGCGCGATCGGACCCTTCGAAGCGGCGAAATGTCTCGAACACCTCGGCCTCGCGCCCCGGCGGCAGGCCCGGCCCCTGATCGATCACCGACAGCTTGAGCATACCAAAGCTGTGCGTCGCCTCGATCAGGATCGGCGTCCCCGGATCGGCATAGCGCCCCGCATTGTCGAGCAGGTTGAGCAGGCAGTGATGGAGCAGCTGTTGATCGACCTTGACCAGCGGCATCGCGGGCGGAACCGCCAGCTCGATCGCATGCCCCTCGAGCGAGCGCCGTGCGTCGTGCGCCGCCCCCGCGACGGCATCGGTCAGGTCGACTGCCTCGACCTTGAGGTTGAGCGCCCCCGCCTCGACCCGCGCCATGTCGAGCAGATTGGCGACGAAGCGGTTGAGCCGCGCCGCCTCGCTCTCGATCGTCGCGATCAGTTCGGGGGTCGTCCCGTGGTGGAGTTCGGCCGCCGCCGCCATCACCGCGGTCAGCGGCGTGCGCAGGTCGTGGCTGACCGACGAGAGCAGGGCCGCGCGCAGCCGGTCGCGGGTCCGAACCGCCTCGACATCGCGCATATCCTCCTCGAGCCGCAATCGTTCGAGCGCGAGCGCCGCCTGATCGACCAGGCTGGTGAGCAACGGCAGCTGATCGGGACGCAGCGGATCGCCGCCGTCGTCTTTCGACAGACCGAGGACGCCCTGCACCTTGTCGCCCGCACGCAGCGGCTGGAAATACCAGTCCGACGCCGCCAGCGTCCCCGACCCCTTGCCGGTCGGCGCGCTATTGTCATACGCCCATTGCGCCGCCGCCATTTCCATCGTTTCGAGCCGGAAATCCATGCCGCTGGCCGCCTGAACGACCAGCCCCGACCCGTTCGGCACCAGCACGACAGTCCGCGTATCGAACAGCCGCGCAATATCCTCGCAGATCGTGCGCGCCAGTTCGACCGGGTCGCCGATCGGGGTCAGCCGACGCAGAAAGCCCGCGAGCGCGGCGTTGGTCCGCGCGCTCGCCGCCGCCATGTCGGCCTGCGCCCGCACCCGCGAGGTAAGCTGGCTGGTCAGCGCCGCGACGCCGAGCAGGACGAGGATCGAGATGATATTCTCGGGATTGTTGACCGTCAGCGTGCCCGTCGGCGGCAAGAAAAAGAAATTATAGGCAAGGCTGGAGGCGAGCCCCGCGAACAACCCGGTGCGCAGCCCGAACAATGTCGCCGCCGCCATCACCGGCAACAGATAGAGCAGCGCGACATTGCCGAGATCGAGAATATGGAACAGCGCGCTCGCCGCCGCGGTGACCCCCGCGACCATGAGCGCGGTCCACATATAGCCGCGCCGCGACCCCCACGGCCCGCGCGCGATGCCCAAGCGCGCGGGTGGGTCGGCGGCGACATCGAGCGGCAGGACATGCACCGCCACCCCCGGCGTCTCGCGCACAAGGCGGTCGACGACCGACCCATGGCGCAGCTCGAACAGACGCGATCGGTGGGTCTTGCCGACGATCAGCTGGGTCGCGCGGGCATCGGCGAGAAACGCCTTCAGCCCGTCGACGATCGATGTCGCGGGCACCGTCGCGACGGTGCCGCCCAGCCGCGTTACGAGGTTCATGACGGCGGCGAGGCTGCGATGCTCGGCCTCGCCGAACGACTGGGCGCGCTGCGTCTCGATATAGACCGCGGTCCACGGCGCATGGAGCGCGTCGGCGCTTCGTTTGGCGGCGCGGACCAGCCCGTCGGCACCCGGAAGCTCGTTGATCGCGACGACGATCCGCTCGCCGCCAGCCCATGTCCCGCCGACGCCGAGCGCGCGGACATGATCGAGCATCTGGGCATCGACCGCCTGCGCCGCACGCCGCAGCGCCAGTTCGCGGAGCGCCGAGAGGTTGGATTTGGAGAAGAAATGCGACAGCGCGCGCGTCGCTTCCTGCGGCAGATAGACTTTGCCCGCCTTCAGTCGCTCGATCAGCTCGTCGGGCGGAATATCGACGACCTCGATCTCGGCCTGCTCGAGAATGCTATCGGGCACGGTTTCGCGGACACGGACGCGGGTGAAGGACGCGACGACGTCGTTCAGGCTTTCGATATGCTGGATATTGAGGGTCGAATAGACGTCGATCCCCGCATCGAGCAATTCCTCGACATCCTGATAGCGTTTGGGGTGACGGCTGCCCGGCGCATTGGTGTGGGCGAGTTCATCGACGAGAACGAGGCGGGGCGCGCGTTCGAGCACCGCATCGATATCCATTTCGTGGAGCGTACGGCCCTCATAGGACACCGCGCGGCGCGCGACGATCTCATGCCCGCGAACCAGCGCCTCGGTCTCGGCGCGGCCGTGGGTTTCGACGACGCCGATCACGACATCGACGCCGTCGCGGGCCCGCGCGGCGCCATCGGTCAGCATCTCGTAAGTCTTGCCGACCCCGGGGGCGGCGCCCAGAAAAATCTTCAAGCGCCCCCGGCCCTCCTGCGACGCCTGCCGCAGGAGGGCTTCGGGATCGGGGCGATCTGTCTCGCCCGCCCTCACTGACCCCGGCCGGCCCCGAAGCGGTCGAGCGCTTGATTGAGCGCAAGGACGTTGACGCGATCCTCACCGAGGAAACCGAGCATCGGGCCTTTCGTCTCCGCCGCGACGAGCGCACGGATACGGCTCTCGGGCAGTCCACGCACCTTCGCGATGCGCGGCGCCTGCGCCAGCGCCGCGGCGGGCGACAGGTCGGGGTCGAGCCCCGAACCGCTGGCTGTGACGAGATCGGCCGGAACATCGCCGGTCACGCCTTCGGCCTGCCGCTTTTCGACGTCGGCCTTGACCCGCTCGCTCAGCGCCGCGGCCGTCGGGCCGAGGTTCGAGCCCGACGATGCGAGCCCGTCATAACCGTCGCCCGCCGCCGAAGGCCGGGTCTGGAAATATCGGTCGGAGGTGAAGGCCTGCCCGACGACGGTCGAGCCAATGACCTTGCCGCCGGAATCGCGGATCAGGCTGCCATTGGCCTGGGCGGGGAACAGGGCCTGTCCGATACCGGTCATCGCAAGAGGATAGCCGATGCCGAGCAGGATGGCGAACAGGATCGTCATGACGATCGCGGGTCGCAGTGCGGATGTGAATTCGTTGCCCATGGCTATGCTCCCTCAGGCGAGACCAAGGCCGCCAACGGCCAGGTCGATCAGTTTGATGCCGATAAACGGCGCGACAAGCCCGCCCAGCCCATAGACGGCAAGGTTGCGGGTGAGCAGCGGCCCGGCCCCCATCGGCTTGTAGGTGACGCCGCGCAGCGCAAGCGGGACGAGCAGCGGGATGATGAGGGCGTTGAAGATGATCGCCGACAGGATCGCGCTTTCGGGGCTCCCCAGTCCCATGACGTTGAGCACACCCAGCCCCGGATAGAGGACGACGAACATCGCGGGGATGATCGCGAAATATTTGGCGACGTCGTTCGCGACCGAAAAGGTGGTAAGCGCGCCGCGGGTCATCAGCAATTGCTTGCCCAGCCCGACCACCTCGATCAGCTTGGTCGGGTCGCTGTCGAGGTCGACCATATTGCCCGCCTCGCGCGCCGCCTGCGTCCCGGTGTTCATCGCGACCCCGACGTCGGCCTGCGCCAGCGCGGGCGCGTCGTTGGTGCCGTCGCCGCACATCGCGACGAGCCGCCCGCCCTGCTGTTCCTTGCGGATCAGCTCCAGCTTGTCCTCGGGTGTTGCCTGCGCGAGGAAATCGTCGACCCCGGCTTCGGCGGCAATCGCGGCGGCGGTCAGCGGGTTGTCGCCGGTGATCATCACCGTGCGAATGCCCATCTGGCGCAGTTCGCCGAACCGTTCGCGGATCCCCGCCTTGACGATATCCTTCAGGAAGATCGCGCCCAGCAGCTTGCCGTCGACCGCCACCGCGAGCGGGGTGCCGCCCCCACGCGCAATCTCGTCGGTAATCCGGCGGAGTTCGGTCGCGGCGGCGGTTTCCTCGACCCCCGGATTGGCCTTGAACACCGAATCGACGGCGCCCTTCTGGATGGTCGACGGGCCGATTTTGACCCCCGAGATGCGCGTCTGCGCGGTAAAGGGGATGACTTCGGCGCCCGATGGCAGCGCCTCGGTCGCGACGTGGAAGCGTTCGCGCGCCAGAACGACGATCGAGCGGCCCTCGGGCGTTTCGTCGGCAAGGCTCGCGAGCAACGCCGCTTCGGCGAGTTCGCCGGGCTGGACGCCGCCGACCGGACGGAACTCGCTCGCCTGCCGGTCGCCGATCGTGATCGTTCCGGTCTTGTCGAGCAGCAGCACGTCGATATCGCCCGCCGCCTCGACCGCACGGCCCGATTTGGCGAGGACATTGAAACGCACGAGCCGGTCCATCCCCGCGATCCCGATCGCCGACAGCAAAGCCGCGATCGTCGTCGGGATCAGCGTGATGAGCAGCGCGGCGAGGATGCTGACGGGGATGGCCCCGCCGGCATAGGAGGCGAAACCGGGGATGGTGCCGACCGCAATCAGGAAGATGATCGTCAGGCCGACGAGCAACAGGGTCAGCGCAATCTCGTTCGGCGTCTTCTGCCGTTCGGCGCCCTCGACCAGCGCGATCATCCGGTCGAGAAAGCCTTGCCCCGGATTGACCGTCACCCGCACCCGGATCTCGTCCGAAATGACGCGCGTGCCCGCGGTGACCGCCGAGCGATCGCCGCCCGCCTCGCGGATCACCGGCGCGCTTTCGCCGGTGATCGCCGCCTCGTTGACCGACGCCACGCCCAGCACGACTTCGCCGTCCGACGGAATAAGGTCGCCGGTTTCGACGAGGACGATGTCGCCGATCTTCAGCGCGCTCGCGGGGACATTTTCGACCTGCCGGGCGTCGCCGCCCTTAAACCGCTTGGCGGTCAGCTCGGCCTTGGCGGCGCGCAGCGAGGCGGCTTGCGCCTTGCCGCGCCCCTCGGCCAGCGCCTCGGCAAAGGTGCCGAACAACACCGTCAGCCAGAGCCAGACGACGAGTTGCAGCTTGAAGCCGGTCGCAAGGCCGTCCTGCCCGACAACGAGCAATATGGTCAGCAGCACCGCGACGACGGCGGTCGTGAACATCACCGGATTGCGGATCAGCTCTTTGGGGTTGAGTTTGCGGAATGCGTCACCGATCGCCGGAACGATCAGATCGGCGGTGAACAGCGATTTTGTGTCTGCGCGTGCCATGTCGGCTCCCCGCTTAGAAGGTTTGGCCGCTGATCATCGCGAGATGATCGGCGATGGGACCGAGCGCGAGGCTCGGCAGGAAGGTCAGGCCGCCCAGAATCAGGATGATCCCGACCAGCAGGCCGACCCAGAGGCCGCCCGTGGTCGGGAAGGACCCGGCGCTTTCGGGCGTATATTTCTTCGCCGCGAGGCTGCCGGCGATCGCCAGCATCGGCACGATGATGAAGAAACGGCCCAGCCACATCGCCACCCCGAGCAAGCCGTTGTACCAGGGCGTGTTCGCGGTCAGACCGGCAAAGGCCGACCCGTTGTTCGCGACCGCCGAGGTGAAGGCGTAAAGTATCTCGGAAAAGCCATGCGGCCCCTTATTGAGCGGCCCGGCCAGCCCCGCCTCGGCCACCGACGACAATGCGGTGAGGCCAAGGATGGTGAGCGGCAGGATGGCGATCGCCAGCACCGCGAGCTTCACTTCGCGCGCCTCGATCTTCTTGCCGACATATTCCGGCGTCCGGCCGACCATCAGCCCCGCGATGAACACTGCAAGGATGGCGAAGAGCAGGAAGCCATAGATGCCCGCGCCGACGCCGCCGATGACGACCTCGCCCAGCTGCATGTTGAACAGCGGGATCATGCCGCCAAGCGCGGTGAAGCTGTCGTGCATCGCATTGACCGCGCCGCACGACGCGGCGGTGGTGACGACCGCGTAGAGCGCCGATGCGGCAATGCCGAAACGGACCTCCTTGCCCTCCATATTGCCGCCCGCGACACCCAGTTGATGCAGGATCGGGTTGCCCGCGGCTTCCTGCCAATAGGTGACCGTGACCCCGGCGACGAACAGGATGAGCATCGCCGACAGGATCGCCCAGCCCTGCCGCGTGTTGCCGACGGCCTTGCCGAAGGTCCATGTCAGGCCGAAACCGATGACGAAGATCGACAGCATTTGCACAAGGTTGGTCAGCGCATTGGGGTTTTCGAACGGATGCGCGCTGTTGGCGTTGAAGAAACCGCCGCCGTTGGTGCCGAGCAGCTTGATCGCTTCCTGACTTGCGACCGGACCAAGCAGAAGCGTCTGTCTGGCGCCCTCGAGCGTCGAGACATCGACCACCCCCGCCAGCGTCTGCGGCACGCCGCTCGCGATATAGAAAAGCGTCAGCAGCACGCAGATCGGCAACAGCAGATAGAGCGTCACGCGCGTCGCATCGGCCCAGAAATTGCCGATTGTCGCCGCCGACCGCCGCGCAAAGCCCCGGAACAGCGCAAAGGCGAGCGCGATGCCGGTCGCCGCCGACAGGAAGTTGTGGATCGTCAGCCCCAGCATCTGGCTGAGGTTCGACATCGTCGCCTCGCCGCCATAGCTTTGCCAGTTGGTGTTGGCGGCGAAGCTGATCGCGGTGTTGAACGACAGATGCTCGCCGACCCCGGGCAATCCCTGAGGATTGCCGGGAAGCACGCCCTGAAGCCGCAGCACGGCATAGGTGAACATCAGCAGCACGAAGTTGAAGATCAGCATGTGCACCGCATAGCGGCGCCAGCTCTGCTCGGCGTCGGGATCGATCCCCGCGAGCTTGTAAAAGCCGCGCTCGACGGGGCCGAGTAGCGCATGAAGCGGGGTGCGTCGCCCTTCATAGAGCGCGAACAGCCACATGCCGACCGGTTTGGTCAGCGCGAGCAATATGCCGATGAAGGCGAAGATGAGGATCCATCCCTGAAGGGTCATGGCGCCGCCCCTTTCTAGAAGCGTTCGGGGCGGATCAGCACCGCCACGAGATAGAGGAGAAGACCGGCCGCGGTGATCGCGGCGAGCCAGAGGTCGATGGTCATGACGTCACCTCACGCATGGTCGCACAGGCGGATGTAAGCGAGCGTCGCCGCCAGCAGTCCGGCCAGTATCGGAATCCAGAGCAGATCCTGCATCGTCGTTCCTTCCTAGAAAGCGGCGGTCAGCGACACGACGACCGCCGCGTCGGCGATCGATCCGGTGCCGTCCTGACCCTTGCTGAAGCCGGGCTGGAGCGTCGCGGCTTTGGCGGCTGAAATGTCGGTATCGACATAGCTGACGCCCAGCGTCAGATTGCGCCACGTCGCATCGGCGCCGATCGACCAGTCCCAATAATCGCCTGTCGGGGTCAGCGCGGTTCCGTTGGGACCAAGCCCGTCATGGCCCGAGCTATGCCCGATATGCGCCTTGGCCGTGAACGGGGTTCCCGCGATCGCCATCGCGGCATCGCCCCAGACATAAAGGTTATCCTCTTTGTCGCCGGGGCGATTATAAACGCCGGCCGCCGCGTCGGCGCCGCTATCATACCAGCGGCCCAGCGCCTGCTGCTTCGGGGCATAGGCCGCGCCCGCGGTCAGCGTCGCAGGCCCGGCGGTGCCGGTCAGTTTGACATAGGGTTCAGCGAAATCGCTTTTGTCGGCGCCGCCCGGATACATATACCAGGTCAGCCCGACATCGAGCGTGGCATTGTCCGACAGCTTCGCCTTGTACCCCCCGATCAGGTCGAGCTCCATATTGGCGCCGCCGAAAGTGCCCCAGCTCGACAGGTTCGACGCCCACGCCCCGGCGTAAAAGCCGCTTTCGTGGGTCAGCGTCACCCCGCCCTGAACCGCCATATTCTCGTCGGTCTGCGACACGCCGCGAAAGCGATAGTCGGAGGCAAGCGCCGCCGATCCGCTGACGACGACCGCAGGCGTATTTTCTTCGGATTGCGCACAGGCAGGCGCCGCAGCGAAGCCCGCGAGGCCGATCATCGGTACAAACAGAAATTTGTGCATAAGTCCCCCATTCGCCATTCCGGCGCCGCCAATCGGCGCGGAATGCGAATCTTGAGGGGGCTCAATTAGGTGGGGCGGGCATTTTTATTCGAGAGCGAATTCAGCCATCCGCATATGTTTTCCATATGCAGATGCGATTATTGTCGGCGTGCATCATGTCGCTAGCACCCGTCCGGCCAGAGACAGAAGATAACATCCTCCCCCTCGTCATTCCCGCGAACGCGGGAATCCAGCTTTCTTTCCCCTTCTTCGTGCCTTTGCGCCTTTGCGTGAGATTTCTTTTTTTTCACGCAAAGGCGCAAAGGCACGAAGAAAAAGCTATCCCGTCGCCCCCGCGAAGGCGGGGGCCGCTGGCAAGCTTGCGCACCACCGATAGCGGCCCCCGCCTTCGCGGGGGCGACGATATGGAACCGCCTATCCGCCGTCAGTTGGTCCAGTAAACATAATCCTGCCCATCCTTCCACGGCGTGTTGAGCGGCACGTCGATCCGCACCGGCGCCTCGATCAGCCCCGGCCAGATCGGCTTGGCCATATCCTTGTTCTGCGCCACCAGCATCGCGCGCAGCTGCGCGACGCGCTGCGGATCGCTCGCCGCCAGATCATGTTTCTCGGTCGGATCGACCGCCAGATTATAGAGGCGCGCCTGTTCGGGACGCTTTGTCACCTGCAATTTCCAGTCGCCCGCGCGCACCGCGCGATAATCGCCCGACCGCCAGTAAAGCGCCTCGCGCTTCGCCGGACCGGCCAGGATATTCTCGCTGTCTATCGTCCGGTCGCCCGGCACCGCCGCGCCTGCTGCCCCCGCGATCGTCGCGAACAGATCGATGTGCCCCGTCGTGTCGGCGCGGCTTGTCCCCGGCGCAATCTTCGCCGGCCAGCGCATGAAAAAGGGGGTGCGAATGCCGCCCTCGAAAAAGGTCGCCTTCCAGCCGCGATAGGGCGCGTTCAGATTTTCGATCCCATTGTACCAGGCGCCGCCATTGTCGCTGGTGAAGATGACGAGCGTATTGTCGTCGATCCCCAGCGCCTTCAGCTTCGCCATCACATCGCCGATCCGCCGGTCGAGCTGCGCGATCATCGCGCCATAGACGCGGGTCTTGTGATCCTTGATCTGCGGCAGGCGGTCATAATCTTCTCTGGTCGCCTGCAGCGGCGTGTGCGGTGCGTTGAAGGCCAGATACATGAAAAAAGGGCGGTTCCGGTTCGCCTCGATCGCCGCCATCGCCTGCTCGGCGAAATAGTCGGTCATATGCCCCTTCGGCTGAAACCGCTTGCTGCCGTTAAACGTCACCGCGTGGCGCAGATTGGCCCAGATAAAATGGTCGATGCGGTCCCACGGCAGCTTGGCATTGACGGCATCGGGATCGTCCTCCGCCATGAACATCGCCGCGCCGCCCAGCACCGCAAGGCTTTCGTCAAAGCCCTGCGCCTGCGGCTGCAGCGCCGGGGCCTCACCCAGATGCCATTTGCCGATATGCAGCGTGTGATAGCCCGCCGCCTTCACCGCCTCGGCGATCGTCACCTCGCTGGCGGGAACCCCCATCTCGGGATAATCGGGAATATCGGGCGTGATCAGGTCGCCGTGAAACACCGGCTTCAGCGGCCCCGTCCCCTCGCCATGCGCCATATTCTCCGCGAACTGAACCGGCACCGCGGTAAATTCAAACCCGAAGCGCGTCGGATAGCGTCCGGTCATCATCGCGGCGCGCGACGGCGAACAGGTGGCATTGGCGGCATAGGCGGTGGTGAAATTCAGCCCCTGCCGCGCCAGCGCGTCGATATTCGGGGTCTGGACGATCCCGCCCGCAACCCCGCCGCCGTTCAGGCTGATGTCGTTGAAGCCCAGATCGTCGGCGACGATCAGGATGATGTTCGGCGGGCGGGTGCTTCCGGGCGGCCCCGCGGGCGCCTGCGCCGGCCCCTGCTGCCATACGACCGGGCGATTGTCCTGCACCGGGTCGCGCCAGTCCTGAAGCAGCCCGGGCAGACGATATTTATTCGCCTCAAAGGCCCAATATCCGCCCGCTGCCAGCGCCGCGACCACGCCCAGCGCCACCCACCGCTTTTTCATACCCCACCCATTTCCTTATCGTCGATATTATGGCACTATGTGTGTCATTATATTCCGTCGCGCGCAACCGGCTTTGGCGTGGCCCATTGACCCCGGCGGCAAACAGGGCCAGCGGGGGACATATGACGACGGGAGAGCAAAAGACGATCAAGCCCAAGGCCGCATCGGCGCGGGTCGACGGCCGGCGCGAACGCAGCCGGTCGAGCCACCGCCGCATCGTCGAGGCAATGATGGAGCTGATCGCGGGCGGCGACCTGATGCCCAGCGCGGCGCGGGTGGCCGAAGAGGCCGGCATTGGCCTGCGCACCGTGTTTCGCCATTTCGACGATATGGATTCGCTCTATGGCGAGATATCCGCGACGATCGCCGAGCGCGTGCTGCCGATCGTCACCGCCCCCTATGAAGGCGACGACTGGCGCGCCAACATCCGCGAACTCGCCCGGCGGCGCGTCAGGGTGTTCGAAACCATGCTGCCCTTTCGCCTCGCCGCCAATATCAAACGCTATCAGTCGCCCTTTCTGATGGGCCAATATGGTCAGGTCGTGACGATCGAGCGCGAACTGGTGCTGCGCCTGCTCCCCGGCCACATCCTGACCCAGCGCATCACCGCCGAGGCGCTGTGCGCCGCGCTGTCGTTCCAGAACTGGCGCGCGCTGCGCCACGACCAGAGCCTGTCGTCGGAAGAGGCCGGCACCGTGACCGCGCATATGGTCGAAGCGCTGATCGCCTCCCTCCCCGCCGACGCGTGATCGCCCGGGCGGCGTGGGCATATTCGGATGGCGGGCAACGACCGGTTGCGGACGTTCATTTCGACCGATAAGTCTTCAAGATGACCTTGTCTCCAGGACCCAATTGGCAACGCGATTTGTGGATATCACCATACTGGCTGCGGTTTGAGCTTGATGATGGCGAGCATGCTGGGAGGTATGTGACCAAGTTCACAACGAGTTACGACCGAGCCCGTAAACTAGCACGCATGGCGCTACCTTCCGAGATCGTCGTCGGCATCATCGCGGCCTTTCCCGACCCAAGCATGGAATTGAACGCTGATTGGCTCGGTTGGACGACTGGGACCGGGTTTGAACACCTCGCTCAATTGGGCGTCTCGACAGATTCCGCCTTTGCCGAGTGGGGAGGCTTTTGGTGGCCTGACGACGAAGGTGATCCGGAAGCGGAGCCTTGGATCCAACGTGCTGTTTGCCTGACTTGGGAGCAAGTCGATGTTCTACTGTGGAATCAGATCGCGCAGGATTTAGGAATAGCGCCACGAGCGCCAGTGTTCGCGAAGTTCGTCGATCTGGCACAAGGAATATGCGTCAATGCCTATGACGACCGGGGAATGGACGTCACCTCTCTCACCAAGAAGCCGCTGGAAGAGCTATACTCGCAATGTAGCAGTTGGCTGCTCGACTATGACCGAGGCAGAATGGCGGCAGTGTTTGAGAGCTAGCGGGACGGCAGCCCCCCCCCGAAGCAGCCTATCTGACAAATATGTATTTGTTCACGCCGCTCGAGCCCGCCGCCGCCGCCGAAGCCCCCAAACAAGCCCCGACACCAGCACCAAAACCCCGCCAACCCACAGCCCGAGCTTGATCAGACGCTTCTTCCCCTGCTTCTCAAAGGCATAAGCGTTGATCTGTTCGTCGGCGGTATAACCCGCGGGCATGTCGAGCACGCCGTTCGCTTTCGCATAGGCCCGATAATCCGCCTGCATCGCCGCAAAACGATCGGGCATCGCTGCCGACAGGTCGCGCGTTTCGCCGGGATCGCGGCGGATATCGAACAGCCGCCACTTCCCGTCGCCCGTCGGCGCGAGGTTGCGGACCAGCTTGTAATCGCCGCGGAACAGCGCGGCATTGCCCGATAATTCATATCCGATCGGCGCGTCGCCATGGACGCTGCCCTCGGCGCCGCCCAGCATCGGCGCGAGGCTGCGTCCCGCGACCGGCTCGACCCGGCGCCCCTGCCATGTTCCGCCATGGCCGGGCACCCCGGCGAGTTCGATCAGCGTCGGCAACAGGTCGGTGACATGCGCAAAACCGGGGCTGATCGCGCCGGTGCGGATCTTCGCGCTGCCCGGCCATGCGATGATCAGCGGAACGCGCAGCCCGCCTTCGGTCGCGCTGAATTTATACCCCGACAACGGCGACACCGCGGCGCTCGCCCAGCCCGGACCGATCGCGCTGAAACTGCCGCGCCGGCCGATATTTGCGGTCGCAAGGTCATATTGCATGCCCAGGAACAGGCGATTGCGCAGGCTGTGAAACGGGTTGGTCGGCTCGGCGCCATTATCCGAAAGAAAGACGAAGATCGTATTTTCATAATCGCCGCTGGCTTTCAGCCGCGCGACGAGCCGCCCGATCTCGCGGTCCATTGCGGTCGCCATGCCGCCATAGGCCTGCATCACGCGCACCGCCGCCGCGCGCTCTTCGGCATCCAGCTTTTTCCAGTCGGGGGTCGTCGGCATCGTGACGATCGCCGTGCCCGCGGGCATGATGCCGAGCGCCGCCGCGCGTTTCGCCCGCGCTTCGCGCAGCGCTGTCCAGCCGTCCTTGTACATCGCCGAATAGCGCGCAATGTCGCTGTCGGGCGCCTGCACCGGGATATGGTTGGCGAGGAAGTTGATCGAGGCGAAGAAGGGTTTGCCGCTTTTCCGGTCAGCCTCGATATAATCGATCATCTTCTGCACGACGAAGCGCGACGAATAATAATCTTTGGGCAGCGTCGCGGGCTTGCCATTTTCGGTCCAGGCGGCGGTGTCGTACATCCCCTCGATCGGGCGTTGCTCGAAATTGTCGGCGCCCGCATCCGCCAGGCTGAAGGCGCGGTCGTAACCGCGCGCCTCGGGCAGCCGGGTCGGGTCGCTCCCCAAATGCCATTTCCCGGTCAGATAGGTGCGATAACCCGCCGCGCCGAGCAGTTCGGCGATCGTCACCACGCGGTGGTTCAACACCGTGTCGTAACCCGGCTTGCCGCGATGCGCGTCGGGGATGGTTTCGGGCATATTACCCAGCCCGGCGCGGTGATTCATCACCCCCGTCTGCAACATCGCGCGCGTCGGCGAGCAGGATCCCGAGACATGAAAGTTCGAAAAGCGCATCCCCGCATGCGCGAGCGCGTCGATATGCGGCGTCGCGATCTCGGACCCGAATGCGCCGACGTCGCTGAAGCCCCAATCATCGGCGAGCAGGATGACGATATTGGGGCGTGGCGGCGGCGCGGGCGTCCGCTGGGCCTGCACCGGCATCGCGGCGAGCAGCGCGCCGCTCATGATGATGGCAGCGCGCCCGGACCCGCCGACCAGCGGCCGGGCCATCCCCCGATTGAACAAGCGCACTGCCATCACTCCTCCCCCGAGGATATTGGCATTCCCTATGTCAATATATTCGCGAGGGCAAGAGGCTGACGCATCTATCGTTCGCGATAGTCAGGCGCGCGCTTCTCAAGGAAGGCGGTGAGCGCCTCCTTATAATCTTCGGTCGCCGACAAAATCACCTGCTGCCGGTCCTCGATCGCCATCGCCGCATCGAGGCTCTGCGCGTCGATGTTGAGGTTCAGCGCCTGCTTCGACAGGCGGAGGCCATAGGGGCTGGTCGCGAGCATTTCATCGGCGAGCGCAATCCCGCGGTCGAGCAGCGCATCCTCATCGACGATCTCGCTGATCAGCCCGGCACGCAGCGCGCGCTCGGCGTCGATGAAACGCCCGGTCAGTATCATCTCGGCGGCTAGGCTCGCGCCGACGAGGCGCGGCAGGAAATAACTCGACGCCATGTCGCATCCGCCCAGCCCGATGCGGATATAGGCGGCGTTGAGTTTCAGCGACGGCGCGCCATAGCGCACGTCGGACGCGAGCAGCAGCGACAGCCCGCCGCCGCACGCCGCGCCATGGCCCAGCGCGATGATCGGCTGCGGACAGGCGCGCATCTTGCGATAGATATTGCCGATGCGCGTCTGGGTACGCAGCGTGCGCAGCACCGGGGTTTCGTCGCTCGCCCGGTCCTCGCGAATGTCGAGCCCGGCGCAAAAGCCGCGGCCCGCGCCGCGCAGGATCACGACGCGAACCTCGGGACGGTCGGCCAGCCCGCCGAAATAGGCGTTAAGCTCGTCGACCAGCGCTTCGTTGAGCGCATTAAGACTGTCCGGCCGGTCGAGCGTCGCAATCTCGACCGCGCCGCGCGCTTCGATCCGCAGCGCCGCCGTCACAGCGACTGGCCGTCGTCGACGGTGATCACCGTGCCCGTCACCCCGCGCGCCGCGTCGGAACAGAGAAAGAGCAACGGCGCGTGAAGGTCGCTCGGCGGGCGCATCCGCTGGCGCGGGAAGGCAGCGATCATCTTGCGGCCCGCTTCGCTTTCGAACAGCGCGGCGGTCATTTCGGATTCGAAATAGCCCGGCTGGATCACATTGACGCTGATCCCGCGCCGCGCCCATTCGCGCGCCAGCGCCTTGCCGAGGTGGCGGACGGCCGCCTTGGTCGCGCCATAGACCGACGTCGCGGGGAAAATCTTCTCGGCGGTGATCGACCCGATGATGACGATGCGGCCATGTTCCTTTTCGCGGCTGCCCGCGGCGTCGAGCCGCTTCGCGCCCTCGGTCACGGTCAGGAACACCCCGCGCACATTGGCGGCGAGCAGGCTGTCGACCTCCTCGACCTCCAGCCCCAGCGCCATTTTCTCGGTCGCGACACCGGCGTTGGCGACGATCGTGTCGATCGTGCCGAATGCTGCCTCGGCGGCGTCATAGGCCGCTTTGGTCGAGGCGGCGTCGGTGACGTCCATGCTCACCGCGACGGCCTGTCCGCCGGCGGCTTCGATCTCGGCCACTTGCTCCGCCAGCTTGTCGGCACGGCGCGCGGCGAGCACCACCTTCGCCCCCGACGCGGCGAGGGCTTTCGCGAAACCCGCACCCAGCCCCGACGACGCGCCGGTCACGAGCGCAACGCGCCCCGTCAGATCGAATTTGGGTTGCTCGGCCATCTGTATCTCTCCTTCGCTGTTCGCCATGCCTTGGCGTCGATTGACGTTTACGTCAACCTGACATGCTGCGCCGGGGGACGGTACGGAAAGGGGTTGACGGCGGCACTTTGTTCTCTTAATGTTCTCATCGTGCACACACAACCTTTCCCCCGTTGCAGCTGCCAAGCGCAGCGGACGGGGGATAAAGGTTCCCGCCCCCCGGCATCGACTTGCGGAGCCCATTGATCGTCGCGGCAAACGGCGGCACAGATGGTCCGACCATAGGCGATGGGGAAAAGGGGCCTCCACATGACATCATCATACGGCGCCCCGATGGATCGGAGCTAAGCCCATGCACGGCGTCGAAGCATTTGAACTTGTTCTCGGGCTGCTGGTCCTTGTCATCGGCCTCCACTGGCTGGCGCTGAAGCTGCGCTGGCCGCCCGCGACGGCGCTGCTCGTCGGCGGCGGCGGGCTGGCCTTTGTTCCGGGATTGCCGGCGATCTCGCTCGATCCCGAACTCGCGCTCGTTCTCTTCCTGCCGCCCTTGCTGATGGACGGCGCCTATTACACCGCGCTCGGGCGCTTCCGCCGCCATCTGCCGGGCATCCTGTCGCTCGCCGTCGGCGCGGTGGTCTTCACCACGCTTGTCGTCGGGGTCGTCGTCCACTGGATCCTGCCCGAACTGCCCTGGGCGGCGTGCTTTGCGCTCGGCGCGATCGTCTCGCCGCCCGACGCCGTATCGGCCCGCGCGGTCCTGAAGGGCGTGCATCTGCCCCGCCGGCTCGAAGCCCTGCTCGAGGGCGAAAGTCTGCTCAACGACGCCACCGGGCTCATCCTGTTCCGCTTTGCCGTTGCGGCGACGCTCAGCGGGGTGTTCCATACGGGCGAAGCGGTGCAAAGCTTCGCCTTTGTCGCGGTCGGCGGCGTGATCGTCGGCGCCGCGGTCGCGGCCTTGTGGATCTTCCTCGCAAAGCGCTTTGGCGACCGGATGCTCGTCATGCTCAGCACGCTCCTGCTGTGCTGGGCCGCCTATCTCGCCGGTGAAGCCGTCCATGTTTCGGGCGTCATCGCGACTGTCACCGCCGGCCTCGCGATGGGCTGGTATCAGCATGTGATCCTTTCGGCCGACGTCCGCATCCGCGCCAATTCGGCGTGGCAGATCATGGTCTTCGTCCTCGAAGCGCTTGTTTTCATCCTGATCGGCTTTTCGCTGCGCGGCGCCCTCGAACGGATCGGGGGGATCGAGGCGATCCCAGCTTCGTGGGTCCAGGTCATCATCGCGGTCGTGCTCACCGTCACCGTCGCGCGCTTCGTCTGGATTTTCGCGTCGGAGGCCATCCTTGAACTCGCGCGCAAAGCGGGGCTGAAACGCGCCCGCCCGCTGGGATGGCGGCAGGCCACGGTCCTCGGCTGGGCCGGCATGCGCGGCGTCGTGACGCTGGCGGTTCCGCTGACCTTGCCCGTCGACATGCCCGGCCGCGACCTGATGCTGATCTGTGCCTTCGCGGTGATCTTCGCGACGGTGGTCGCGCAGGGGTCGAGCCTCGGCGCGCTCATCCGCAAAGTCCGGCCGGTCGACACCGACCCGCTCGCCAAAATGGCGATGCCCGCGGCAGAGGCAGCGATGGCGCGGGCGCGGATGGCGGTGATCGAGGAGCTGGCCTACGCCCCCGACGGGACGCTCATCCACCCGCAGATGCTCGAAGAACAGCGCAAGCGGATGCGTTTCATGGAGCGTTATGAAGAGGATGCCGCTGCCGCGATGGACAATCTGCGTCCGCATTTCGACATCCTGCTTCAGGCCATGGCGGCCGGCCGCGCAGAGCTGATCCGCATTCACCGCGCGGGATTGATCGAAGACGAAGTCCTCCACGAACTGGAACGCGACCTCGACGTCGAGGAATTGTCGATCACCTTTCAGCGCGGCGATTAGCGCCGCTCCCTTGGCCCAGGCCACCGGAGCGCGAGAATCGGTCTATCCCGAGTCATAGCCTGCGCGCGCCAGCCACCGCGAGTCCGCTCGGCCTGAAAGATCGCGATCGCGGGAAAACCTGCCCCCTTGCCGGCAAAATTGATGGCGATCGCGACATCTTTTGAAAATCCATGTTGAAACATGAATTTTGCTGAAAAACGCTTTGATTCACAGAGTTGTCACCTTCATCTGCCCTATGCGACGATGCAAAAATTTTCTATTGTTGAAAATTATCTCGCCATTTAGGTTGATTTTTCCAAAAAATCCGACTTTATGGAAATTGGCAAACGCGAGAAGGCATATGCCTCGCGGCTGAAAATATAAGCGAGCATGGGCCGCAAGGTTTGCCGTCCATTGGCAAAGGGGATAATTATGAGGATCAACCAATCCTGCTGGTACGCCGGCACTGCACTTTCCATGCTGGTCGGGATGAGCCCCGCCTATGCCCAGTCCGCGGACGCTGCCGCCGAGGTCGCCTCGAACGACGAAATCATCGTCACCGGCTCGCGCATTCAGCGCTCGGGCTTCGACGCCCCGACCCCGACGACGGTCATCGGCGAAGCCGAAATCGCGCTGGGCAACCGCCCCAGCATCGCACAGGTCCTCAACGATACCCCCCAGTTCCGCCCCACCTCATCCCCGACGACCAACGCCGGCGGCACCAACAGCGGCATTTCGACCGCCGACATGCGCGGGCTCGGCGCAGCACGCACCCTCACCCTGCTGAACGGACACCGCTTCTCGGGCTCCCAGGATCTCAACACGGTGCCGCAGAGCCTCGTCAAGCGCATCGACGTCGTCACCGGCGGCGCCTCCGCTGCGTGGGGCTCGGGCGCCGTTGCCGGCGTCGTCAACATCATCCTCGACGATGATTTCACCGGCTGGCGCATGGGCGTCCAGACCGGCATCTCGTCGCGC
Organism: Sphingopyxis selenitireducens; assembly: GCF_051550705.1. Lineage (NCBI taxonomy): Bacteria > Pseudomonadati > Pseudomonadota > Alphaproteobacteria > Sphingomonadales > Sphingopyxidaceae > Sphingopyxis > Sphingopyxis selenitireducens. The sequence continues at coordinate 173,034 of NZ_JBPULG010000003.1, read as the reverse complement.
GGCGACGGCGCACGCTATGGCGCCGATATCGCATGGGGCACCGATTTTGCCGGCGGCCGCGGCCACTTCATGGTTGCGGGCGACTATATGGACGAACGCGGCATCCTCAGCCGCAAGGGGCGCCCCAACCTCGAAGCCGGCCTGTTCGCGCACCCGACCGAGGGCCTGAAGATCGTCAACGATCCCAATATGACGCAGGTCTATAATGGCGGAGCGATTCTCAACGGCAGCCTCGCCCCTTCCGGACTCGCATTCAATCCCGACGGGACCATCAGCCGCTTCCCCTTCGGCAGCGTCACCAGCGGCGGCACGACCGTCGGCGGCGGCGGCCAGCACACTTATGATTATGTCGCTGTCAGCGCTCCCTACAAGCGCATCAACGGCTTCGCGCGCGCCAGCTACGACCTGACCGACTCGCTCAAGGTCTGGGCCCAGTTCAGCTTCCACCGCATGACCGGAAACTACGGCCTCTTCCCCGAGACGGCGGCCGATCTCAGCACCGTCATCATGCCCGACAATGCGTTCCTTACCCAGCAGAACCGCGACCAGCTCGCCGCGGCGGGAATCAACGGCGCATTCATTCTCGGTCGTTTTCTCGACGATGTCGGCCCCGACAGGATGCTGTCGCTCAAATATAACCGGCGCAATCTGGAAGGCGCGATCGGCCTTGAAGGCACCTTCGGCGACGGCTGGAAATATAATGCCTATTATGATCACGGCGAAATCCGGATCAGCCAGCGGGTCAAGAACCAGCGGATCAAGGCGAACTTCGCCAAGGGCGTCGATTCGGTGCTGGTCGGCAATACCCCGACCTGCCGCGTCAATGCCGATGCCGACACGACCAACGACGACCCCAATTGCGTGCCGATCAACCTCCTTGGCAATGGCAATATCTCGGATGACGCAGCAGCCTGGGCCTTTGGCGGCGCACACCTGATCGCCACCATCAAGCTCGATGCGGCGGGCGCCAGCGTATCGGGTCAGCCCTTCGCAACATGGGCGGGACCTGTCGACATCGCGGTCGGCACCGACGTGCGCTGGGAAAAGCAGGTCACCAACTATGTCGATCCGCTGTCCAAGGCCAATGCACTCAGTGTTCTCAACTCATCCGCGACCAATGGCGGCTTCAACGTCAAGGAAGTCTTCGCCGAAGTAAACGTACCGCTTATCGATGCCGAAGACGTGGCGCGTCTCGAAATCAACGGCGCCGCCCGCTATTCGGATTACAGCACCAGCGGCGGCATCTGGTCGTGGAAAACCGGCGGCACCCTGCGCCTCGTCAACGACCTGCTGCTGCGTGCCGTCTATTCGCGCGACATTCGCTCGCCCAGCATCGCCGAATATTTCACCACCCGCTCGGTCGGCATCGGCACCGTTGTCGATCTCTACCGGGGCAATGATGTTGTTCAGAGCGGCGTGACGGTCTTTGGCGGCGGCAACAAGAATCTGACCCCCGAAATCTCCCACACACTGACGCTGGGGGGATCCTATTCGCCGCACTACATCCCGGGCTTCCGCCTGTCGGTCGATTATTATGATATCGATATCGACAATGTCATCACGTCGGTCTCTGCGCAGGCGCTGATTGCGCAATGCGTTGCCAGCAAGCCGAGCGATCGGACGTGCGGCGGCGTCATCGTTCGCAAGCCCAACGGCGAAATCGAATCGATGACCAATCCCGTCCGTAACCTTGCCAATTACAACACGCAGGGCCTCGACATCGAAGCATCGTACCGGATGGCGCTGGGCGACGGAAATCTCAGCTTCCGCGCGCTGGCGAACCACGTCTTCCACCTGAAGGTCGATGGCATCGATGTTGCGGGTGTGGTCGGCGGCGAAACCGCCTTCTCGACCCCGAAATGGCGCGGCAGTGCGACGGTGGCATTCGACAACGCCGACTTCGGTGCCAATGTGCGCGTTCGGTACGTCGACGGCGGCCTCTACAATACCCGGCCATCGCCCGCACCGGTGAACAACCGCAACGGCAGCCGCACCTACGTCGATCTGGGGCTGCAGTTCAAGGCGGGTGCCTTCACCCTGTTCGGCAACGTCAACAATCTGTTCGACGTCGATCCGCCGCTGACGCCCTTCGTCACCCCGAACTACGACGTCATCGGGCGCTATGTTTCGGGCGGCGTGAAGCTCAACTTCTAAACCTCACACAGAGGTAGTCCCGGGGGCGGCGGTATCGACGATACCGCCGCCCCTTTTCGTATCAGGCCTTCCGACCAAAGGCCGCATTGAAGGCGGGAAGCGGACCTTAAATCCCCCCATGGCGTCGCCACAGGGAGGATCATAGCATTCCACCCGGTCGATCCAGCCCCTCGTCATCCCGGGCTTGACCCGGGACCCGCCTTCCTCCCGCTCGACCTGCAAAGACAAGGCAGGCCCCGGGTCAAGCCCGGGGTGACGGAAATTGGACGACAGCAACCGGCCGTCACCAAACACCCCCCGCCCCGTTCGTGTCGAGCGAAGTCGAGACACCCGTCGGCACAACACCAAACCCCAAGGCTCAAAACCAAAAAACCGCTTTCCTACAATTTCACCCATATGGTTCATTATGAAAGTTTTGGACAACCAAAAGGATGAGATCATGGAAAGCGACACCCTCCACCCCACCGACATCCCCGCCCCCGGTAGCTACCGCTGGACGCCCGCGCTCCAGCGCGAATTCCTCACCCATCTTGCGATCAACGGCTCGGTCAAGATCGCCGCCGCCATGGTCTGCATGTCGCCCAGCGCCGCCTATCAGCTCCAGCAGCGTCCCGAAGGCGCCGCCTTCCGCCTCGGCTGGGCGGCGGCGATCCTGATCGCGCGCGGGCGGCTTGCCGACGAACTGCTCGACCGCGCGATCTGGGGCGTCGAGGAGACGAGCGAACGCGACGCCAATGATCATCATCATTACACCAAGCGCCGCCGCCATATCCCCAGCCTCGGCCTCGCAATGCTCGCGCGCCTCGACAAGATGGTCGAGACCCGCGCCCGCGCGGGCGAAGCGATGCTGGCGCAGATTATCGCCGGCGACTGGCCGGGCTTCCTCTCGCTGTTCGACATCGATGCCGACAATCCCGACGCTGAGGGGCATGGCGCCGCCCTCGCCTGCTGGCTTGCGGCACGCGACAGCCGCGCCAATCCGCTCGCCACCCTCTGGAAAGACACCCCGATCGCGAATGAAGTTGCGCAGTTTTCGGGCGATCCGGACGCGGAGCCCGAGGCCGATCCGACCCCGAAGGAAGAAGCCGCGGCGATGACGATGTGGCGCGATTATGAAAGCCGCCAGTGGCGCACCAATTTCCCGCCGCCGGAGGATTATGTCGGCCTCGAGGAAGGCGAATTCGGCGACGCCCATTACTCACGCACCCTCGACGTCGACGAGGAAGTCGCCTTCGAAGCCCGCCGCACCGCCGCCTTCGCGCCGCTGCGTCAGGCCGGCGAAGCCGCGCGCCGTGCCTTTTTCGGCCTTCATGTGGCAGCGAATGATCGCAACGACTGTGAAGGAGAGGGTTCGCGCGGAGACGCGGAGACGCGGAGCGAGGAAAAGGAGCGCCGTCAGGCGCCCTAGCCCCGATCCCGAAAGCCGCTCTTAAAGCTGCACATGAGAACCCATGGCGGGGCGCCCCTCGGCGTTAACCCTCCGCGCCTCCGCGTCTCCGCGTCTCCGCGTCTCCGCGCGAATTATATTGGGCCTGTCGTCCGCCGACCGTCAGTCGCCCTTCGCACCCCAGGTCGGATCGACCCGCCGCACCGCTCCGTCGAGCGAGCGAAGCAGCCCCGCTGCCGCCAGCGCGATCAGGCCGAGCATCGCAAAGAAGGACGCTTGATCCATATGACTCCATAGCATCCCGACGAGGCCCGCCGACAGGCTGCCGGTAAAGATCGCCAGATACCATGCCGCAACCGTCGTCGCGCCAAGCCGCGGCGGCGCGAGCCGGGCGAAGAGGCCCAGCCCCGTCGGCAGAACCAACAGCTCGCCAAAGGTGAAAATGGCAAAGAACATCGCGAACCACAGCCACGGCGTCTTGGCGTCGCCGCTGCCCCATTCGACGGCGGCGAGCAGCATATAGGCGCAGGCGACGACGACGGCGCCCAGCGCCATGCGGCGTGCCGGCGCGGTGTCTTTCCCCGCGTCGGCGCGGCGGTGCCAGTAAGCGAGCAACGGCGGGGTCATCAGCATGACGAGCAGCGGGTTGAGCGACTGGAACCAGGTCATCGGGATGGTGAAGGCACCGATGGTGCGATCGATCCCGGTATCGGCCCACAGCGCGACCGTATTGCCGACCTGCTCATAAGCGCCGCGGAACACGGTGACCGACAGCGCGACCGCCAGCAGCACCATGAACGTGCCCTTGTGATCGGCCCAGCGCATCGGCGGCATGTCCGCCGTCGGCTCGCGTGGCGGTTCGGGCGGCAGGTAACGCTGTCCCCAGACATAGATGATCAGTCCGGCGAACATGCCGATCCCGGCGGCGCCGAAACCATAATGCCATCCGTACAGCTCACCCAAAGTGCCGCAAATCAGCGGCGCCAGGAAACCGCCGATGTTGATGCCGACATAATAGACATTATAGGCCCAGCCGCGCCGCGGATCGCCCGCCTTGTACAGGTCGTTGATCTGGCTGGGCAGGCTGGGGAGGAAAAGCCCGTTGCCAAGCGCGATCGTTCCGAGCGCGAAGTAGAACATCGGCTCGAACGCCATCATGAAATGGCCGATCGCCATGATGGTGGCGCCCAGCACGACCGCGCGCCGCTTTCCGAGCAGCCGGTCGGCGATCACGCCGCCGACGATCGGGGTAAAATAGGCGCAGGCGGTATAGGCGCCATAGACGAAGCTGCTGTGACCCTGCGTCATCAGCAGCTCTTTGGTCATATAATAGACCAGCAGCGCGCGCATCCCGTAGTAGGAGAATTGCTCCCACATATTGGTCAGGAACAGCACGGTCAGCCCGCGCGGCTGCCCGAACCAGGTGGGCTCGCTCGCTTGGCCGGTCATGCGGTGGCCACCGCCCGCGCGCCCCAGACCGCTTCGTCGCACCAGATGGTGCCGTCCTTATATACCACGCCCGGCGTCCGGTCCTGCTTCAGGAAGGTCGGTCCGTCGAGGTCGACCAGATCGCAAAGCTGCCCGACAACAAAGCCCGGCGCGGCGCCAAGGCTGCTGCACACCATGCATCCGACCATCACGTCCAGCCCGGCTTCGCGCGACGCGGCAGCGATCATCAGCGCCTCGGTCAGCCCGCCGCATTTGTCGAGCTTGATGTTGAAGACGTCGAAGCGGCCCTTCAGCCCCGCGACATCGTCCAGCGTCAGCGCGCTTTCGTCGGCCGCCAGCGGAATGGGTGCGTCATAACCGTCGAGATCGGCCTCGCGTCCGCGCGCCAGCGGCTGCTCGATCAGCGAGACGTCAGCCGCGACCATCGCCGCGACGAGCCCGTCGAGGTCGCCGATCACAAAGCCCTGATTGGCGTCGACGCCCAGCCATACATCGGGCCGCGCCGCACGGATCGCATTCACCCGCGCGACATCGAGGTCAAGGTCGCCGGTCAGCTTGATCTTGATCGACAGCGCCTGACGATAGGCGGCGGCTTCCGCCGCCATCTTAGCGGGCTCGTCTGCCCCGACCGTGAAGGTCGTGCGCAGCGGGCGCGGGGCGTCGAGCCCCGCGAGCGCCCACACCGGCTTGCCCGACTGTTTCGATTCCAGCTCCCACAAGGCCGCATCGACGGCGTTGCGTGCCCCGCCCGCGGGCAGGATCGACCGCAGCTCGGCGCGCGAAGGGCCGGCCTCGATCGCGTCGCGGGCGCGGTCCAGATCGGCGAGCATATGGGCGAGGTCGTCGCCGATATAATAGACGCCCGTCGCCTCGCCCCGCCCGACATGGGTGCCGTCGTCGAGGGTGACGATGACCGCATCGCGCCCGTCAAAGACATGGCCCGAAATACGAAAGGGAGCGGCAAGGCGGAGCGTCTCGACCGAGACGCCCAGTTTCAAACGTGACATCAGTAATTCACCGTCATCGAAATAAGGCCAAAGGTCCATGCGACATAGAAGGTCAGCAGGACCGCGAGCAGGACGAGCGTCGCCCAGAGCGTGCGGAACCAGCCGCGCTTTTCCCGGGTCACGTCCCGCAGGTTGAGCGCCGCCAGAACGGTGCCGCCGACCAGAATGACCAGCCCGGCGATCTGCAGGAACCACAGCCACGGATCATAGGAAGGCAGCGCCTTCAGCGTCGACAGGCTGACCGCCCATGCGGCGACCAGTGCCACCACCAGCCCCGACGCAGCACGAACCCCGCGATAGACCCGCAGCGAACGGCGCGAAAGCGTCAGCGGCGCCTTGTAATGACGGCGGATCAGCGCCGACACCGGCCACTGCAGCAAGGTGATCAAAAGGACGCCAAGGCCGACATACATCGCGGGCAAAATCCATGCGGAGGATTTCGACGCCGGGGCGCGATCGAACACCATGAAGGGCGATATGCCGTCGATGCTCCAGCGCACGACTTTGCCATCGACGACCTTTGCAGAAAGCCGTCCATGGCCGTCGGCATTGTGCCAGACGAAGGGCGAGGTCTCGACCCATTTCGCAGGCTTGCCGCTGAGGTCGCGGCCGGCCGGAACGATCAGTTCACCCTTGGCATTGACGCCGATCTTCACCTGACCGAACAGCGAAGCGAGCGCATAGAAGTTCGTCTCCGCGCGGCGGCTGTTCAGCCAGTTCCCGACCAGCATCTTCGCATGTTCCACCGAGGTCTTCGCATCGACGCGGGTGTCCGGCATTTCCTTGCCCGGAAAATAGCGATCGGCGAAATCTTCGAACAGGACGCGGCGCACCGGCCCGACCGAGGCCTTCTCGCCCGTCGCGTTGAACGACATGTAAATGCCGACATTTTCTTTCATGAACAGGTGGAGCGCGGTGTGGAACGCCTGCGTGTCCCCCAGATGCCCGATCACCTGACGGCCGTTGATGTTGGTTTCAAAGAAGCCCAGCTCCATCCGGTTGAGCGGCGGCAGGATGGTCAGCGGCGTATCGTGCATCGTCCGCGCAGTTTCGGGCTTCATCAGACCCGCGCCCTGATTGAGATGCGAAATCATGAATTTGCCCATGTCGGCGCCGGTCGAAGACAGGCCGCCCGCGGGCGAAGGACCGACAATCTCGAACTTGTACGGCCCGGTCGAAAGCTGGCGATATCCGGTCGCCATCCACGGCGCGAAAGCCCCCGGCAGCGGCTGGCGGAAGGTCGATTGCGCCATGCCGAGCGGCTGGAAAATCCGCTGCTCGACATAATCGTCGAAGGACATCTTCGAAACGCGCTCGACGATATAACCCGCCAGCGCGGTGCCATAGTTCGAATAGGACGGCGTCGATCCCGCAGCGTAAATGCGCGAGGGAATACCGCCCTTCACCAGATCGCCCAGCGAAATCTGGAATTTCGGATTGTCGAACATGGTCAGCTTGCCATGCTCCTCAAACCCCGACGTATGCGTCATCAACTGGCGCATCGTGACCGGCTTGCCGTCCTTCAGCGGGATTTTGAAATCGAGGTAGGTGTTGACGTCGGCGTCGAGGTCGATCTTCCCAGCCTCGACCTGCTGCATCACCGCAGTCCAGGTGAACAGCTTCGACACCGATCCGGGACGGAAGAGCGTGCGCGCGGGGTCGACCGGCGTGCGCTTCGCCGCATCGGCATAGCCAAAGCCGCGCTGCGTCAGAACCTGCCCGTCCTTGACGACCACCACCACGGCGCCGGCCAGATCCCCCCTCCGCAGTGCGAAGGGCATCATGCCGTCGAGCCAGGTATCGACGTCCTGTTTCGTCAGCGAGGCCGGGGCGGGAAAGACCGAGGGAGCAACACTCGACGCACTCGGCGCCGCAGCGGGCACCGGCGGAGCAGAAGGCTTCGATGCGGCGGTCCCGACCACCAGAGCCAGCGGCAACAGCGCGAACAGCTTGAACTTTCGCATCCCAATTCCCCTTAGTTTCAAAGCATCGGCGACAGCCGGTTCAGCGCACGGCCACGCATTTCAGAATATTTTCTGATATGAAACATAATGGTCAAAATTGAAAATTGTCAATATGATTTGGAAAGAAGCGCTCGTGCGCCAGGCCTCAGTCGCCGTTCGCCCGCACCACGACGCCGCGCGCCATGACAAAGCCCATTTTTTCCAGCACGCTGATATCGGCCAGCGGATCGCCCTTCACCGCGACGATGTCGGCGGCCTTTCCGGCAGCGAGCGTGCCGACTTCCTTTTCAAGCCCGGTGTGCGCTGCACCCCATGTGGTCGCCGAACGGATCGCATCGAGCGGCGTAAGCCCGGCCTTCACCATCAGGGCAAATTCGCGCGCATTCTCGCCATGCGCTGACACGGCGGAATCGGTGCCGAATGCGATACGCACCCCCGCCCGGTGGGCGCGGCGCGTCGCGTCGATCATCAGCGGTCCGACCGTCCGCGCCTTGGCGCGAACCGGGGCCGGCATCCAGTCGGCGGTTTCCGCCTGCCGGGCGACGGTATCGCCCGCCAGCAAGGTGGGAACCAGATAGCTGCCTTTCGCCTTGAACAGCCGGATCGATTCCTCGTCGAGATACGTGCCATGCTCGACCGAATCGACGCCCGCACGCAGCGCGGCATTGACCCCGTCGGTGCCATGCGCGTGCGCCGCGACCTTGCGCCCCAGCCGGTGCGCGGTTTCGACGATCGCGGTGAGTTCGGCGTCGCTCATCTGCTGGCCAAGCCCCGCCGCAGTGTTCGACATGACCCCGCCCGTCGACGCCGTCTTGATGACGTCCGCGCCCTGTTGCACCGCCAGCCGGACTGCACGCGCGCAATCGTCGGCGCCCGAGCACAGTGTCGGCGCGCGGAACAAATCCATGATTTCCTGACGATATCCATGGATATCGCCGTGACCGCCATGCGCGGCGACGCCGCCTGCCGCAATGATACGCGGCCCAACGACTTTGCCCGTCGCGGTGGCGTCGCGCAGCGCATTGATCGCTTGCGGGTCGGACCCCAGGTCCACGACGGTCGTGAACCCCGCGCGGACCGTCCGCCCGGCAAAGACGACCCCGTCGAACGCCTGATCGGTCGCCGATTTGGTCACCGCGTCGAGGCGGCTGGTCGGGCTGGATTCGAAAGTCAGATGGACATGGCTGTCGATAAAGCCCGGCATTACAAACTGGTCGCGGAGGTCGACAATCCTGCCTTCGCCGACGAAGCCGTCGCGAATTGCGGCGACCTTCCCTGCCTCCACAACGATCGTCTTGTTCGTCTCGACGCGGCCGCTTGCCGGATCGGCCAACAGCCGTCCGGCGTGGATATAGGTGGTCGCCGACACGGTTTCCTGCGCCGCGAGCGGCTGTGCCAAAGCGGCAAGCGCGACAGCGCCGAACAGGATCTTCTTCATATCATCCACCCCAATATATCGTCGCGATCAAACGTCTGTACGGCCCCAGATCGCTTCTCCGCACCAAGCATTGCCGTCGGTATATTCGATGGACGGTTCGCGGTCGGCGGCAAGGAAGATCGGCCCGTCGAGATCGACGATATCGCAAAGCTGGCCGAGGATAAACGCCGGCGCCATCGCAAGGCTGGAACTCACCATATTGCCGACCATAACGCCCAGCCCAAGCTCGCGCGCGCGCCGCGCCATCGCCAGCCCTTCGGTCAGGCCGCCGCACTTGTCGAGCTTGATGTTGACAACATCGAAGCGACCGACCAACCCGTCCACATCGCCGAGCGTCAGCACGCTTTCGTCGGCGGCGATCGGAATCGGGCATTGATAGCCGGTAAGGTCAGCTTCGCGGCCACGTGCCAGCGGCTGTTCGAGCAGCTTCACATCGGCCGCAACAAGCGCCGCAACCAGCCGGTCGAGATCGCCGATTTCAAAACCCTGATTGGCATCGACACCCATCCAGCATTCGGGTCGCGCGGCACGCACCGCCTGCACCCGCGCAATATCGACGTCGAGATCGCCGGTGAGCTTCAGCTTGAGCGCGCGCGCCTGCGCATAATCCAGTGCGCCTTGTGCCATGATATCGGGATCGTCGGCACCGAGGGTGAAAGTTGTCAGCAGCGGGCGGGGTTCGGGAAGCCCGGCGAGTTCCCACACCGGAACGCAGCTGCGCCGCGCGTCGAGTTCCCACAGGGCTGCGTCGATCGCGTTGCGCGCGCCATTGGCGGGCAGCAAGCTCTGCAATTCTTCGCGCGTGATCCCGGCGGTAACCGCGTCGCGAACGCTTTCGATCCCCGCCGTCATCGTCGCAACGTCGTCGTTCAGATAATAGACCCCCGACGCTTCGCCGCGCCCGACATGTTCGCCGTCGGACAGCGTGACCACAACGAGCGATGCATCGGTGAAGACGTGTCCCGAAATGCGAAACGGCTTGGCAAACGGGAAAGATTCGACCGCAAGATCGAGCGAAAGGCGGGTATGCGAGGTCATCGAAATCTGTCCTTCAGGGGGTCACTTTACGGGCGCAACTGCGGCCGGCGCCAGCGCCGCCGCGATCTGGCCCACATATTTGTTCCAGTCGAATTTCTGCCCTTCCGGCGTCCAGCCAAGACGGACGATCACCGCATCCTGCGAGGGAATGGCCGCGACGATCTGAAAATTATGCCCGCGTGCCATCACGGTATCGGCGGGAACATCCGCAAAGAGCTTCCGGCGCTCGCCATCGGCTTCAGCGACGTTTAACCACAGCTGCGCACCATAGAAGGGCTGCGGCGCGGCCGGGGTCGGTGCCACCGCGAAATCCATCCATTGCTGCGAAAGCAATTGCTTGCCCCCTGCCCTGCCCTTGTTGAGGTGGAGCAGTCCATAGCGCGCCCAGTCGCGCGCCGTCGCATAGGCATAGGAACTGCCGATCTGCACGCCCGCTTCATCGGGTTCGATCAGCGCACTGGTCATGCCCGTGGGCTCGAACAACCGTTTCTGCGCAAAGCGCGCCATGCCCTCCAGCGTGCCGCCGGTCGCCTGAAACACGATGCGCGACAAGATATTGGTCGTACCCGACGAATAGCTCCATTTTGTACCGGGTTCATGCTTCAGCGGCTGCGCCGCCGCCATCGCGCCCATGTCGCCGGCCTCGAACAGCATCTTGATCGAGTCGTTCCCCGGCACATAGCTTTCGCTAAAACTGAGACCGCTCGACATCGTCAGCAATTGGCGCATCGTGATCTTGCCGCGCGGATCGCCCTCGCCTTTCCACTCCGGAACCGGCGCGGGATCGTCAAGCTTGAGCACGCCGTCATCGACGAGCAAACCGACCAATGTTCCCATGACGCTCTTGCTCGCCGACCAGCCGAGCAGTTCGGTGTTCTGGTCGAAACCCGGCGCATAGCGTTCGGCGACGATCGCCCCGCCCTGCACGACCACTATCGCCCGTGTGTCGGGATAGCCGTCCTTATTCTGTTCGTCGAAGGCGGCGCTCACTGCCTTGTCGAGCGCGGCCCGGTCGAGCCTCGCTTCGGCGGCCGCCTGCGCCTTGCGAACCGGCGCGTCGCCCATCGGCCACGGCTTCGCCGCTTGCGACCGCAGCGGCTTGAGCCGCGCCGCCTGCGCGTCGAGCGTCGCAGTCGACACATCACCGGTGAGCAATGTGCAGCCCACCGCCGGACGATAGAGCGCCGTGCGCATCGCGGCGCCGGGCGCCGATGCGGTCACAGTGCGCGCCTTGCGGTCGACCGCCAGCGTCACAGCTTGTGTGAAGGGCGCTAGCGCATGGACATCATCGCGCAGCACGTCGGCCTCGGCACGCCCCGCAACGAAGATGCTCGCACAGGAAACCTGCGCCGACACCGCGACGCCAAGGTCGGCGGGAGTGGCGACCGGCGGCGCGGCGGCGAGCGCCGGGATCGACGCCGAAAGCGCGAACCCGGCAAGGCCCAAAGTGGCAACATATCTGGTCATGAGAAGCCTATCAGCTTTTGGCGCGGCATGGGTGACGCAGCACTGCGCCTGCCCGTGCCCCGGTATGCTTGCCGCCATCGAGCGTCACGACGCCGTTGACGATCACCGTATCGATGCCGGTCGGCGCCGCCAGCGGGTTGTCCCAGGTCGCGCCATCGTCGAGCTTGCCCAGATCGAAGACAACGATATCGGCACGCATTCCGTCGCGGATCAGACCGCGATCGGACAGACCCATGCGCTGCGCGGGCCAGCTCGTCATCTTGCGGACCGCATCCTCGAGCGACAGCACGGGGCGCCGCTTCACATATTCGGCGATGATGCGCGGAAACGTACCATAGGCGCGCGGATGCGGCAGGCCGAGCGCGTCCATCTCGCCGAAATTCTGCGACGCCGCAGCATCGCTGCCGATACTGACCCACGGCTGCTTGAGCGCGGTTTCGATGTCCTCTTCGCTCATCATGAAATAGAGAGCGACTGAACGGTTCGGCAGGCCTTCAAGCGCAATATCCCAGGCGGCATCCGCCGGGTCGATGTTCAAGGCAGCGCCGATTTCCGCGAGGCTCTTGCCATGAAAACGCTCATATTTTTTGCTGAAACCATTGGCCAGCCGCACATTGGCAAAACCGCCCGAGGCGTGAACAAGGTTCGACCAGCCGGGCATCGATCCCGCAGCGACTTCCTTCTTCATCCGTTCGCGCACCTTGGGATCGCGCAGCCGTTCGATGCCTTTCTGCAGACCGTCAGCCCACACCCAGCTCGGGGCGATGATTTCAAGCCCGGTGCCGCCGGCGGTATAGGGATAAAGATCAGCCGCGACATCCACGCCGCGCGCGCGTGCTGCGTTGATCGTCGCCACCGCCTGCGGCATCAGCTTGCCCCAACCGGGGGCGAAGGCGGCTTTCAGGTGGAAAATCTCAACCTTCACGCCGCCCTTTTCACCAATCTCGATCGCTTCCTCGACGGCCTGGACCAGTCCTTCGCTTTCGTCGCGCATATGCGTCGCATAAAAGCCGTCACACTGCGCCGCGACCTTCGCCAGCGAGACGAGATCCGACGTGCTCTGAAAGCTGCTCGGCGCATAAATAAGCGCGCTGGTAATGCCGAACGCGCCATTCTCCATTGCGATCTTGACCTCGCGGCCCATCTCTTCGAGTTGCGCGGGCGTCGGCGATCCGGCTCCGTCGCCCATCACCTTCATCCGCGCCTGCGTCGACGAATAATAGGTGCCGTAATTGACCGAAATGCCCTGCTTTTCCAGCGTCTGAAAATAGGCCGGGATCTCGGCCGCCGCCGCCGGCGGCCCACCTTCGCCGGCGATGACGGTCGTCACCCCCATGCGCAACTTATTCTCTGCAGCACCGCTTTTGAGCAGGACGCGGCCCGACTGGTCCATCATGTCGATAAAGCCCGGCGACACATAGCGGCCCTTGGCGTCGATTTCCTTCGTTCCGCGACCGGGGATTTGCCCGATACGAACGACCTTGCCGTCCTTGACCGCGACATCGGCGCGAACCCATGGGTTTCCGGCGCCGTCAAGGACGCGGCCACCGCGAATGACGATGTCATATTCGGGCGCCGGGGCATTGGCGACAAGCAGCATCGACAAGGCGCCGAAGAGAATCTTGTGCTTCATATTATCATCTCCCTGTCGGCGGCCGGGGGACCGCCGAATTCCTGTCACTTCTTCGCGGCAGCCGGCGCATCGGCGCGCACCGCATCGACCACCTCGCGGACGGCGGCGATCACCACTTCGGGCCGATCGACCTGGATATAATGGGTGGCGTCGGGTACGGTCTGCTGACGCCCACGGGTAGAAAACGCCGCCTGCTCGACATGGAGTTGCTTCCATTCTTGCTTGAAGCGCGCGCCGACTTCCGCCGTCAGCCCCATCCCCTTCAGTTGCTCGGGCTTCATCGGTGCCATCGCGGTCAGCACGATCAACGGTCGATTGCCAAAACTGTGAACCGCGCGCGCATCCGCCATCGTGTCGTCGAAGCCGGTGAGTTCGGACCGCGAACCCGTCACCGATGTACTTCCATAGGCGGCCGATATCGCCAGCGCGTCACCAAGCCTTTTGGTCTCGGCGGCAGTGCGGAGTTTCGGCTTGTCGCCGCGTGAGATCATAAAGCGGGTCAGGCCCGTCCACGACAGCGCCGTCGCCACGCGCATGATGGTCGACGCCTGCTTCGGATGGACATCAATCCCGGCCACTTTGCCGAGCCGCGCGACCTGATCAGGGTGGGAGGGATCGACCATCACCAGCCCGGCGACCTGATCGCCATATTTGCCGACATAGGTCCGCGTATAAGGGCCGCCGATCGAATGGCCGACCAGCACCAGCTGGTCGTTGATCCCGGCACCCTTCAACAGCGCATGCAGATCATCGACCACCGCCGAAGCACGCTGCGGCGTATCCTTGGGGTCGCTCCACATGATCCCTGCGCGATCATAAGCGCAGGTGCGGGTAAAACCGGCGATCTCGTCATGAACCAGCGTCCAGTCGGTCGTCCCGCCTGTTCCCAATCCCGATTCAAGGATCACCGTCGGCGATCCCGTGCCGCGGCAATCGATGTGCATCTTGCGCCCGCCAACATCGACCAGCTGTCCGCGCGGCGGATAATTCGCCTGAGCATTTCTGCGTCCCAGCGCTTCATAGATCATGCCGACCACAAGCGCGGCGATCAACAGCGCGAGGAGCCCCAGCAAGATGCGCTTCGCCCAGCGGCGAACGCGCCGCCAACCTGTCAGCTTCGTCATTTCGCGTCCTTCGCCGGGGTGAACAGAAGATCCTGATAATCATAGCTGAAGTCGGCGATCGGCGAGACGGGCTTCATCGTCACCCGATCGACCTTGCCATCAGCGTCGAGGCCGAAGGTCACATAGGCGGGCTCGATCGACTTATCCTCGAACCGCGTGATGAAGCTGTCATATTGCCAATGCTCCAGTGTCCCGCGCATCCGGGGGGTCGAGCGGAAATCGATCGTCAACCGCCCCTTATCCTCGCGCACCGCAATATTGCCGTACCAGGGATCATTATAGTCGCCGGCATAGCGCGCGCGCGGCAGCGAGGGGCCGATTTTCGCGGGCTTTGCCTGAACCGCCTTCAGCGTTTTTTGCGCTTCGGCGACCCGGTCCTTGGTCCGCGCCAGCCATTTTTCCGGCCAGCCCGCCTTGGGACGCCCCAGATAATGATCGAGCAGTTCATAGGTAAGGCCGTGGATGACCTCGCTATCTTCCGAATTGATCGTGATGGAAAAGCCAACCCCTTTTTCGGGGATCAGCATGACCATCGTCAAAAATCCGAACACCGCGCCGCGATGCGTCACGAGCTTGGCGCCCTGATAGTCGCGCACCATCCAGCCGAGCGCATAGGTGTCGAAATTCGGCTGCGTCGCTTCGAACGCTTCGGGAACCGGAGCGATCGGCATGAGCACCTCGGGCTTCCACATCTCACGCGACGCCGCTTCACTGAACAGGCGGCCTTCGCCCTCCGGCAACTTGCCCTGCGCGAGCTGGATTTGCAGCCAGCGCGCAAGGTCGCTCGCACTCATCGCCATGCCACCGGCGGGTGCAGCGTTACGGCCGAGCTCGTCATGCTCGTCGAGCAATTCCTGATCGCCGGCGCCACGCAGCCCACCGTTCATCCGCGCATGCGGAAAGGCCCGGTTGGCGGTTGCAAAACGCGCCTCGCTCTCGCTGGTCGATTCCTGCATTCCCGCGGCCTCGATAATATGCTCGCGGGTAAATGCTTCCCATGTCTGGCCGGAGACCGCCTCGATCAGCTCGCCCGCGACCATGTAAAGCACATTGTCATATGCATAGCCGCTGCGAAAACTGGTCGCCGGCTTGATGTGGCGCAGGCGCTTGACGCTCTCGCTGCGGCTGAGGTTGGTGCGCGGAACGAACAGCAGGTCGCCCGCCCCCAGCCCAAGGCCGCTGCGATGAACCAGCAGGTCGCGGATCGTCATTTCGCGCGTCACCCACGGGTCGTACATCTGGAAACCCGGCAGGTGATCGGTCACCTTGTCGTCCCATTTGATCTTGCCCTGGTCGACCAGCACCGCGAGCGCGGCCACGGTCACGGCCTTGCCGGTCGATCCGGTCGGAAAGATGGTGTCGGCATCGACCTTTTCGCTGCCGCCCAGCTTGCGCGTGCCAAAGCCCTCAGCGAGCGTGACCTTGCCTTGTTCGACGATCGCGACCGACATGCCGGGGACGCCCGCGGCGCTGCGGATCGCCTCGATACGCGCCTCGATGCCCTCGGGCGGAGTCGCGAAGGCAAAACCGGGGGCAAACGTCGCGGCGGCAAGCAGGCAGGCCAGGCGGCGGCGGTTAGCGGATGAAATCATGACGGGCTTTCCTGGACAGCGCTTTGAAGCGCCTGCTTCTTGTTGGCGACATGGCTGCGGACCAAACGATACAGTCCGAATGTCAGCAGCGGCACGACATAGGTCGCGAGAAAAATATAGGCGAGCGCGCGATAGCCGCTTGCGATCAGCGCGACGAGACCGAAGCGATCGGCGATGAACATGCACCCGATCAGCAGCACACCTGCGATCGCACCGCGCGCCCGGTTACTCAGGGAACGCCCGCGCCGCGCCTTCAACGCCGCATCGATACGTTCGTTAATCGCGTGCACGGACCCGGCCCCGCTTTCGAGCAACGCGGCGAAGATCATCAGCTGAAAGAGCAGGTGAAAGATCGGCAGTTCCAGCTTCTGGAGCATGAAGTCCGACGGCAACGTCTCATCGATGATGCCAGGGTAAAAGGCGATCATCGCGATGAAGAACAGCACCGCGGGCACCATCGCAAGCGGTCCGGCGATCAGCCCCGAGACGATCGCATCGCGCTGGCTGGTCATGTGGCGGACGACGGGCAGGATCACCACCGCACCGACGACATTATAGCTGGCATAGGTCAGACCGCCCAATGCCCAGCCATCGGTGGGCGTCGGAATGGCAAAGCGCGCGGAGATCAGATCGCCGAAGCTGCTCAGCGCAAGCACCATGAACAGCGCATAGACACCATAGAGCAGGAAGGAGACATATTTGAACAGCCCCTCGACCGAGCTGTTGCCGAAGGTGACGAACAGCGCAATGAGCGCCGCGAGACAGATGGTGCCGGCAATCGACGGCAAGCCGAAGACCGCGCTGCCGATTTCGCCCGCCGCGGCGCCGAACACCGCAAGGATCAGTGTGACGAACAGGACGTAGGCAATCTCGAACAGGACCCAGCCGCGCCCCAGCAATGTCTCGAAAAAGCTGCGATAATCAAACGCCCCCACCGCGCGGGCAAAGGCAAAGGTCGCGGCGCAGATGATGCTCCACAGCAGCATCGCAAGCAGCATCGCCGCCAATCCGCCCCAAGGCCCGCTCGGCAGGAAGAATTCCGCGAGCTCGCGTCCGGTGGCATAGCCGCCCCCGATTACGACAGCCTTGAAGGCGAAACCCGGCAGCAGGAACCGCTGGAACCAGGAGGATCCAGCTGTCGCTGCCGAGGCTGCCGCGCCGCTCATGCGAGGCAGTTATCCACCAGGCGGGCGAAAGCATCGCCGCCGCGGATCGGGTCGGCAACGGGCAGTCCCAGCCGCAGGCTTTCCTCAGCCATCAGCGTTGTGGCCTCCTCCTCGCTGAGATGCGAAGTATTGAAAGAGACGCCGCCACAACGGATCGCTGCATTGGTCCGCGCGCCGAGGCGCAGGTTCAGATCAATCGCTTCCTCGATGCTCGGCACCGCATAGCCGGGAGTGCCCAGCATCTGCTCGCGCCCCGGCTGATGACAGACGACGATCACGTCGGGCTGACTGCCGTGCAACAGGCCCAGCGACACTGCGGCGTAGGCGGGATGCAAAAGCGACCCCTGCCCCTCGACAATATCCCAGTGCGCGGGATCGGCGTCGGGGCTCAGCATCTCGGCCGCACCCGCTTCGAAATCGGATATTACAGCGTCCATCGGAATGCCGCCGCCGGCGATCATGATCCCGGTCTGGCCGCTCGCACGGAAATCAACATCGATCCCGCGCTCGGCAAAGGCCCGCGAAATGGCGAGCGCGGTATATTTCTTGCCCAGCGCGCAATCGGTTCCGACCGTCAGCAGCCGCTTGCCCGAACGCTTGCGCCCGTTACCGATCAACAGATTACGCGGCGGATCGCGCACGTCGATCAACTGCCGACCAAGCCGTTCAGCCAATTCCGCAAGGCCGGGGACATCCGACAGGCGGACATGCATGCCGCTGACGATATCCAACCCTGCCTCCAGCGCCTCTGCCAGCGCGGGGATCCAGCTTGCCGGGATGATGCCACCGCTGTTGGCAACCCCGATCAACAGCGAACGCGCGCCCTTTGCCGCGGCTTC
The DNA here is from genome assembly GCF_051550705.1 of Sphingopyxis selenitireducens. Classification (NCBI taxonomy): domain Bacteria; kingdom Pseudomonadati; phylum Pseudomonadota; class Alphaproteobacteria; order Sphingomonadales; family Sphingopyxidaceae; genus Sphingopyxis; species Sphingopyxis selenitireducens. Next base: position 154,776 of record NZ_JBPULG010000003.1, on the reverse strand, counting down.
CGCCGGTGTCAGAACCGCCAGCCCGGTGCTGACCTTTGCGGCGGGCAACGCATATTCGCCAACGCATTTTTCGGGGGCCCAGTCGCGCAACCCATAAGCTGTTTTCGCGAAACCGCTCTCGGTCGTGTCGCCAAGGAACAGCAAATAGGGCTGAGGCAGACTCAGCGCATCGGCGGCAGTGTCGAGGGATGTTTGAATGTTCACGGTTCTCACCAAAATCTGAAGGGAGACACGGATACCGCGCCACTGTGGCAACGAGCCCACGCCCACCTTCGCTGTTGACCTTTTTCAAGTCTATTTTCAAAATTTGATAATATCAAGAAAATTTGAAAAATTCTTCCGTCGGTACGGTCGGTCGAGCGCGCACTGCGCGCCCGGCGTCATATTCAGAAATGGGTGTCAAACGCGATCAGGTGGAAGCCCAGGGCGATCCACAGCAGCACAACCGCAGAGATCAGCAGTACAAGGCTCCAGAATTTCGCGAACCGGCCGCGCTTACCGGTCCAGACATGCCAGAGGTTCCACGCGGCGCTGGCCAGCAGCCCGACGAAGACAATCGGGGTGGCGATCAGCAACGTGATCAGCGCCCAGTCGAGTTCACCGCTCATCGACGAGAAATCGGACAAGAGCGCAGAGGCGAACAGGAACCACCCGGCGAAGATCGCGACTGCAAGCCCGGCCAGTCCGCGCGTCAGGCGATAGCTTTTCAGCGCCGCGGGCGAGAGCGCCGATTTCACGCCATAGTGGCGCCGCGCCCATGCCGAGACCGGCCAGGCAATCGCGGTGAGCAACAGCGCGCCAAGACTGAACAGAAAGGCGGGCGTCAGCCAAGCGCTCGAAAGATACCAAGGCACCGGTTCGAACAGCATGAAGGGCGCCGAGGAATCGAGGCCGATCCGGGTAACCCGCCCGTTTTCAACCTTCGCAGCGAGGCGCATCTTGCTGCCTTCGTCGCGCCAGACGAAAGGTTCGATCTCGACCCATTTGCGGGCCTGGCCGCCGAGGCCCGACGAAGCACCGAAAACAATCCCTCCATCGCGGTCGAGCGTGACCTTGAACTGCCCTGAAAGCTCCATCGCCTTCAGGAAGCTCGTTTCGAGACGGCGGGTCTTGTTATAGGTGCCGACCATCATCCGCGCATGCTCGCGCGCTGTGGCGGCATCGACCCGTCCATCGCGCTGCTCGAACGGGAAATAGCGGTCGGCAAAGGCTTCGAACAAATAGCTGCGGATCGGGCCCGACACATTTTGCGTGCCCGCCGCGTTCATCGACATGTAAATGCCGACATTCTCCTCGGGGAAGAGCCAGAGCTGGCTATGGAAATTGAGGCTGTCGCCGGCGTGCGAAATCGCTTTGCGGCCGTTGATATTCTGCTCGTAGAAACCCAGTGCCATGCCGTTGAGCGCCGGAATCGCCCGCGATATGGTTCCGTGCATTTGCGCTGCGGTCGCGGGCTTCAGCAAGGCGCCGCCATTGTTCAGATGCGCGATCATGAAGCGCCCCATATCAGCACCCGAAGCGGTCAGGCCGCCAGCGGGCGCAAGATTGCTCATCTCGAACGGCCCCGGCTTGCCCGACCCCAGCTTGTATCCGCTGGCCATCAACGGGCTCAGTGCTGCGGGGAGCGGCTGGCGAAAGCTCGACCGCACCATGCCTGCGGGCGTAAAAATGCGCTGCTCGACATAGGTGTTGAACGGCACGCCCGACACGCGCTCGACGACATAGGCCGCCAGCGCCGTTCCATAGTTGGAATAGGCCGGGGTCGATCCTGGTGCATAAATGCGCTTCGGCAGCGAACGCTTCAACATGTCGCCCAGCGGCGGCACGCCCTTGGGATTATAGCTGTTGAGCTCGCGCTGCACCTCGTCGAAGCCGCCGGTATGGGTCAGCAGGTTACGCATCGTCACCGGCTTGCCGGCATAGGCCGGAATTTTGAAATCGAGATAGGCGTTGACGTCGCGATCGAGATCGATCTTGCCCTGCTCGACCATCTGCATCACCGCGGTCCAGGTAAAGAGCTTCGAAACCGATGCCTGGCGGAACAGCGTCGTCTCGGGATCGACGGGCCGCCGTGCCTTGACGTCGGCATAGCCGAACCCCCGCTGCGTCAGCACCGCGCCATCCTTGACCACGACCACGACCGCACCCGCAGCATCGCCGCGTTTCAGGGCATAGGGCATATAGCCATCGAGCCAAGCGTCGACGTCACTTTTGACCATCGCAGGAGCGGAAGGCGACACGCGCCCGTCCCGCGCCTCTGCCGATGAGGGCACAGCGGCCGGACGCGCCGCAGATTCGGTCGCGGGGGATGCCATGAACCCGACGAGCACCGTCGCAGCCAGCAATCCGCGTAAATTCAGGAACCGCATTCATCCTCCCCTTTCGGCCGGCCGTCACGCATGACCGCACAACAGGAATTTCTTATTCTGAAATATTTTCAATTCCAGATATAGACATGTTGTGCGAAAATTTGTCAACGGCTGCAGCCATACAGCCAATGGGCAGGAGGCTTGCGGAGGCGGCCCGATAGCGACGCCATTTTTCAATAAGGGGCAGGATGGACGAAAACCCGTTGCGTTTGAGCGGTGAAGCGCAACATCGCCCGCATCGGCGAAGGCGCTATTCGCTCTCGACGGGGTGAAGCGCCGATTTCAGATCCGCGTCGGTGGCGGAGCATACCGACAAAATGCGGCACGGTCCGTCGCCGACCGCAACATAACCATGCCCCATCGAAGCATCGAAATAGACCGAATCACCCGTCTTGAGGCGTGACGGTGCGTATATGTCGCTGTGAAACTCACACTCCCCCTCAAGAACCATGACATATTCTTCGCCCGTATGGCGCATCAGGTCACCGAAATCGTCAATCGAGCGCACCTTTACCTCGATAATCATCGGATTCAGGAGTTTGTTGAGCAGGTCCGCCGAAGGATAGGTGTAATTATAGGTCGCGGTCTGGATCGAAGGCCCCTCACCCAAAGGCGTGATGCTGCGCCGTCCGGTGGCGACATGCGCGGCTGCCGGCTGCGATGTGGCAGCCGAAAACAACTGCGTGATATCAATCTCAAGCCCGCGGCTAAGCCGCAGAAGCTTCTCATAGCTGAGGGACATTTTGCCGGTTTCAATCTTTGACAAGGTTGAAACAGGGATCGCCGTCCGCTCACTGACCTCGGCGAGCGTCCAGCCCTTCTCGTTCCGTAGCTCGCGCAGAAATATCCCCGGATTGCTGTCGACGGAGGGCCGTCGATCGCGTCCGGGCGAACTCAACTGACTGGTAGATGACATCTGGGTCCTTTCAATCTTTTTCCCTTTTAGCACATATTTGCTCATTCTTCCTATCTATCAAGCGTGTCAGCATGCGAAATCGCAACAATTGGAAAAGAAAATTACGCGCCAGATGGGAAAAAGGCCTTTTTCGGTCGCGCAAACCCGGCACAGGTCGCCATTTCAAACAGGAACGGCAGTGGTTACCTTGATCGGCTTCAAGGCAAAGTTCGAGTTGATCGCTCCTACGCCGGGCATATGGAGAAGGGTTTTACGCAAGAAGCGTTCATAATCCTCAATGCTGCTCGCCAATACCCGGAGTACATAATCGCTGTCGCCGCTCATCGCGAAACATTCGACGATTTCGGCATGACCACGCACCGCCGCTTCAAAGGCCTCCAGCACCGATTCTTCGTGGTTGCGAATTTTGATATGGGCAAAGACGCTCACCGGATAACCCAGTGCCGCCGCATCGAGAAGGAAGGAGCGCCCAAGAATCAGGCCCGCTTCCTCCATTCGGCGCACCCGGCGCCAGCACGGTGTATGCGACAAACCGACCCGCTCGGCGACATCGACCATCGAAAGCTGCGGCTCGTCCTGCAAGCAGCGCAATATCTTGCGGTCGAATGCGTCAATCTTGAAATCCACTCGCGCACCTTACTCGTTAAACTGTCATTGCATTGCATGAATATGCAATTTCTCGCAATGTGATTACGAAATTTCATCAAATTCGCGCAAACAACGCAATCCCATTTCAGCGCGTTCGCGATAAAAAGCCGCGTGTCCAAATCTCTCAACTCGCGGCGGAACAGCCAGGCCTTGCAGCTCTACATTCCGGAGCCTGCGACGCGTCCTGGCGATACGCCCACCTTCGCCCATCTCGCGCTGGCGGGAGCCGGCGAGGTCGAACGCCCCGATGTGGCGGCCGACGAGGCGGGCATTCGCCACCTCCCCTACACGCTCGTCCGCGTGCTGGACGACGACGGCCAGGCGGTCGGACCGTGGAACCCGCGGCTTGACCCCGCCCTGCTCGTATCAGGCCTGACGGCAATGCTGCGCACGCGCATTTTCGACGACCGGCTGTTTCGGGCCCATCGTCAGGGCAAGACCAGCTTTTACATGAAATGCACCGGCGAGGAGGCGATCGCGGTCGCGCAGAGCATGGCGCTCGCCAGCGAGGATATGTGCTTTCCGACCTATCGCATGCTCGGCTGGCTGATGGCGCGAGATTATCCCCTCGACGCGCTGGTGAACCAGATTTTCTCCAACGCCGCCGATCCATTGGCAGGGCGCCAGTTGCCCATCCTGTATTCGGCCCGCGACTATGGCTTTTATTCGCTGTCGGGCAATCTTGGCAGCCGCTTCGGCCATGCCGTCGGCTGGGCAATGGCGTCGGCCTATCGTGGCGACGAGGGGATCGCGCTCGGCATGGTCGGTGACGGCACGACCGCCGAAGGGGATTTTCACGAAGCGCTGACCTTCGCCGCGGTTTATCGTGCGCCGGTCATCCTGTGCGTGACGAACAACCAGTGGGCGATCTCCAGCTTCACCGGAATCGCGGGCGCCGAAACCGCCACCTTTGCCGCCAAGGCGCTCGCCTATGGGATTCCGGGGCTGCGGGTTGACGGCAATGACTTCCTCGCGGTGTGGGCGGCGACGCAATGGGCGGCCGAACGCGCGCGCGCGAACCTTGGCTCCACCCTCATCGAATTCGTCACCTATCGCGTCGCAGGCCACTCGACCAGCGACGACCCGACGCAATATCGACCCAAGGACGAGGCTGATCACTGGCCGCTCGGCGATCCGGTCGACCGCCTCAAGGCCCATCTCATCGCGATCGGCGCTTGGGACGAGGCGCGGCACGAAGCCCTGACGAAGCAACTCGACGGTGAGGTGAAGGCAGCGGTCAAGGCGGCCGAAGCCGTCGGCACCCTGGGCGCGTCGAAGCCGCCTGTCGGCGAAATGTTCGAATGTGTCTTCAAGGATGCAGACTGGCGTATCGACGAACAACGAGCAGAGCTGGGACTTTAAGACCATGCCATCCATGACGATGATCCAGGCGCTCAATTCGGCGCTGGCAGACAAGCTCGCCGACGACGCCGATATGCTCATTTTCGGCGAAGATGTCGGATATTTCGGCGGTGTTTTCCGCGTCACTGCCGGATTGCAGGAACGCTTCGGCCTGCAACGCTGCTTCGACACGCCGATCGCCGAAAGCGGCATCATCGCGACCGCGATCGGCATGGGCGCCTATGGTCTGCGCCCGGTCCCCGAAATCCAGTTCGCCGACTATATCCTGCCCGCATATGATCAGCTCGTGTCCGAAGCAGCGCGGCTGCGCTATCGTTCGTCGGGCGAATTTACCGCGCCCATCACCGTGCGTTCGCCCTATGGCGGCGGAATTTTCGGCGGTCAGACGCACAGCCAGTCCCCCGAGGCGATCTTCGCCCATATCACCGGGCTCAAGACGGTGATCCCCTCGACGCCCTATGACGCCAAGGGGCTGCTGATCGCAGCGATCGAGGATGATGACCCCGTGATCTTCCTCGAACCCAAGCGGCTCTATAACGGGCCGTTCGATGGGCGCCCCGATCAGCAGGTTCCGGGCTGGCACGGCCATCCCGCCGCCGAAGTGCCCGAAGGGCTCTACCGCGTCCCGCTCGGCAAGGCGGCAACCGTGCGAGAGGGTGAGGCGGCGACCGTGCTTGCCTATGGCACGATGGTCCATGTCGCACTGTCGGCGATCGAGGAATGCGGGATCGACGCCGAACTGATCGACCTGCGCTCGATCGTCCCGCTCGATATCGATGCGATCGTCGCGTCGGTACAAAAGACCGGACGCTGTGTGATTCTGCACGAAGCCTCGCGCTTCGGCGGTTTTGGCGGCGAGCTGTCGGCGCTGGTGCAGGAACGCTGCTTCTATCATCTCGAAGCCCCGATCGAGCGCGTCTGCGGCTGGGACACGCCCTATCCGCATGCGTTCGAATGGGATTATTTTCCGGGCCCCGGGCGGCTCATCAAGGCGCTGCGGCGCGTCACTGGGGAAGCCTGACATGGCCCGCTATTCATTCCGCCTGCCCGACATTGGCGAAGGCATTGCCGAGGCCGAAATCGTCGCCTGGCACGTGAAAATCGGCGAGCGCGTCGAGGAAGACGCGCAGCTTGCCGACATGATGACCGACAAGGCGACCGTCGAAATGGAATCGCCCGTGTCGGGGATCGTCGTCGAGCTGGCAGGCGAGGTCGGCGACCTGATTCCGATCGGCTCGACGCTCGCGGTGATCGAAACCGACGACGATACGGCCGAAGAACTGCCGGCCGCGGAAACTCTCACCGTTGAAGTTCCGGCGCCTGTGCAACTTGCTGCGCAGACGCCCAAGCCGGCGCCGATCTCTCCCCCGGCGCCGGCCTCTGTTTCTGACGTCGAGGTGGCGGTGCCAGCGCCGACGCCCGCGCCGGCGGCGGTCGTAGCCGCCGATCATAGCCGCGCCGTGCTCGCCTCGCCCGCAGTCCGCGCGCGCGCCAGGGATCTCGGCGTCGATCTGGGTCAGGTCCACGCCGAGGGCGACCGCATCCGCCACGCCGATCTCGACGCGTTCCTGCGCTACAGCAGCGGTCAGGGCTATCATGCCCCCGGCGCATCGCGCGCCCGTGCCGACGAGCCGATCAAGGTTATCGGTATGCGCCGCAAGATCGCCGAGAATATGGCGGCGTCGAAACGCGCGATCCCGCACTTCACCTATGTCGACGAAATGGACGTCACCGCGCTCGAAGAGATGCGCGCTGACCTCAATGCGAACCGTGGCGGACGGCCCAAGCTGACGATGCTGCCCTTCCTGATCGTCGCGATCTGCCGCACCATCCCGCAATTCCCGATGATCAATGCGCGCTATGACGACGAAGCCGGTATCGTGACGCGCCATGGCGCAGTGCACCTCGGCATGGCGACGCAGACCGACGCAGGGCTGATGGTGCCGGTGATCCGCGACGCGCAGGATATGAATGTCTGGCAGCTCGCGAGCGAGATCGGTCGCCTCGCGGAAGCCGCGCGCACCGGCAAGGCGAAGGTCGACGAGCTGTCGGGCTCGACGCTGACGATAACCTCGCTCGGCCCGCTCGGCGGGATCGCGACGACGCCAGTGATCAATCGCCCCGAAGTCGCGATCATCGGCCCGAACAAGATCGTCGAACGTCCGGTCTTTGACGGCGACGAGATCCGCCGCGCGAAGCTCATGAACCTGTCGATCAGCTGCGACCACCGCGTCGTCGATGGCTGGGATGCGGCGAGCTATGTGCAGGCGCTCAAGAAGCTGGTCGAAACGCCGGTCCTGCTGTTCGCGGACTGATCATTCCGTCCCCTCGTTCGTCATGCCGCACTTGATCCGAGCTGGCACAGAGGCCGGAGACCGAGTCCAGCATATCTCATTCGCCAGATTTCGGTTTGGCCGTCAGGGGATCAGCACGACCTTGATACACTCGCCGCGCGCCTGAGCCGCTATCGCCGAATTGATCTGATCAAGCGGGAACGTCGTGATGAGCTTGTCGAACGGGAAACGCCCTGCTGCATGATGCGCGATCAGTTCAGGGATGAAACTCTGCGGATCGCTGTCGCCTTCGATTATCCCGATGATGCGATGCCCGGGCGTCATTAGCGCCGCGATATTCACACTGATCGCGGCACCGGCCTTGGACGGTACCCCGACAAGGCCGATCGCACCATGACTTCCCAGCGCGGCGAGACCCGCCTCGATCACGGGAACGACACCACTGGTATCGAAGGCAAAGTCGAGCCCAGCCGGAACAATAGCACGCAGGGCTTCCGTCAGGTTTCCAGCCTCGGCTGGATCGATAACATGCGTTGCCCCGAAATCGCTCGCGATCGCGCGCCGGGCGGCGATCGGCTCGACAAGGATGATCGTGTCGCAACCTTGGATCACCGCCCCCATCACCGCGGCAAGCCCCACCGGCCCACCACCAAAAATCGCAATGCTCGACCCGGAAGGGCAAGCGAGTGAGCGCATGACGCCACCCGCGCCGGTCTGGAACCCGCAGCCCAGTGGCCCGAGCAATTCGAGCGCGACCTTCGAGGTGTCGACCTTCACGACATTGCGCGCACGCGTGACGGTGAGCGCGGAGAAAGAGGATTGACCGAAGAAATGAGAGGTCAGGCGCGCGCCGTCCTTCGCATAGGCGGTCGATCCATCCTCAAGCCGCATCCCGGCATAGTTTAGCGGCACGAAACTCTGGCAATAGCTCGGCAGATGCTCGGCGCAGCGCGGACAAGCCCCGCAGCTTGAGAAACCGATGACGACCTCATCGCCTACGGTAAGGCCTTCGACCTCTTCGCCCACCGCCTCGATCACCCCGGCCCCCTCATGACCAAGCACACCGGGAAGCGCGAAAGGGGCCAGCTGGTCGCGAAAGATCAGGTCGGTGTGACACAGGCCGACGCCCGCAATACGCACACGCACCTCATCTGCGCGCGGCGCCTCGATCGCGATCGTCTCGATCGTGAAATCGCCGCCCGGCTGATGCGCCACGGCCGCCTGTGCCTCTGTCATCCCTGTCTCCTCAATCGAGCCGTCGCATTTCCTGCTGACGATAGCTGCTTGGCGCCATGCCGAACCAGGCGCGAAAGGCGCGGCTGAAATGGCTTTGGCTGGTAAAACCCGTGGCCTCCGACAGAGCCGCGAGGCTGAGATCGGTCTGGACCAGCATCTGCTGCGCGCGATCGAGCCGCGCCTTCATTACATATTGGTGCGGCGAAATGCCCGTCGCCTTTTTAAACAAGCGGCAAAAATGCGGCGGCGTGACACCCGCCGCCGCCGCCATCGCTTCCAGGCTATGCTCGTCCGCCGGATCGGCGAGGATCGCGTTCATGATCTTGTGGAGACGGTAAGCCGAAAAATCGGACACCGGAATTTCGGCCGGGTTGCCGTGCGCGGGTGGGCCCGACAGGATGTGCGCTTTTAACGCCCCCACCATCGCCGCAACATAGGCGGTTCGTTCTTCGGCCTGCGGCGCATAAAGTTCAGCGAGGATCTGGCGCGTCAGCGCGACCCCCAGCGGGTCAGCAAAAGCGAACCGCAGCTTGTTGAACTGGTCGGCATAGGGCTGCCCGGCAAGCACATCCGACGACATCGACAAGGTCACGACGTCCAGCTCGCCATCGACGAGCCAGCCGGTCGGCATCCCTGCCGGAACGATCGTCGCACATCCGGGGATAGAGCTTGTTTCGGTCCAGCCGTCACGGTCCCAGGTTTTGACCTGCGGCTTACCCGCGACATGGACGGTGAAGATAGGCTGCGGCAGCGCAGGCAGCGTATAGCTGCCCACGAACTGGCGCCAGCGGCACAGCGACCAGCCATCGCCGATCGACCCCATCTCGACGTCGGGCGCGCGTCCCAGCACATCGCAGATGATGTCCTTGTTCTGCCAATCGCTGCCCTGTGCTGTCGTCACGCCACCAGCCTGACCTTGAGCCGTTTAAAGCCGTTGATGAAGTTGGAACGCACCCGGTCCGGCACGCCCGCTACTTCGAAGCGACGAACATGCCGCGCCATACGCGCAAAGGCCAGCCGCAATTGCATTTCGGCCAGTCGCGATCCCACACAGACATGTGTGCCCGCGCCGAACGCAAGGTGCTGGCGGATCGGGCGCGCCACGTCGAAACGGTCGGGATCGGTGAATACGGCTTCGTCACGATTGCCGCTGGGGTAAAAGACAACGACCTTGTCGCCCTTGCGGATCACCTGCCCGCCCAGTTCGGTATCGCGCGTCGCGGTGCGGCGCATGTGAATCACCGGACTGGCAAAACGAACCATTTCCTTGACCGCATTCGGCAACAGGCCGGGGTCGGCGCGGATCGCATCCCACTGGTCGGGATTGTTCGCGAAAGCGATGATACTGTGATTGATCGAATTGCGCGTCGTCTCATTCCCTCCGACAAGCGCGAGGATCAGGTTGCCCACGAAATCCCCGAGCGGCACCGGAACGCCGTGGATTTCCGTATTGGCGAGCAGCGAAGCGATATCGGGTCCGGGATGGGCGCGGCGTTCGTCGAACAGCGCCGCCGAAAATCCCATGAACTCGCCGAGAATTTCCGCCATGGCTTCCGGCGACTGGCGGAATTCGGGATCGTCCTCACCGACAAAGGCATCGGTCCAGCGATGGAGGTCGTGCCACGTCTCGGCAGGCAGGCCGAGCAGTTCGGCAAGCGTGAGCAAAGGCAGCGGAACGGTAAACAGCGGCAGGATATCGATCGCCTCGTTCAATGGTACATCGGCAAACAGCCGGTCGACCCGCTCGGCGATGCGCGCCTCGATCCCTTCAAGCCGTCCGGGGGACAGCGCGGGCATTACGAATTTGCGATATTGGGTGTGCGTCGGCGGGTCGCGCGAGATGAAGGGGATGCCGATCGCCGACTCCCCCGCTCCCGTCAGCCCAACCTCATTTTCGTTGAAAATGCGGTGCCCGCCATTTTCATAGGCCGACGAGAAGAGATCCGCCTGCCGCGACACGGCAATGATGTCGTCGAACCCCAACACCGCCCAGAATCCCGTGCCATCCTCTTCGGGATTCCAGTGAACCGACCCCTTGGCGCGCAAATCCGCCAGTTCGGCATAGGGCATGCCACCGACATAAAGATCGGGGTTCTTGAGGTCGACGGCCGCCATTGTCAGAAGCCGTAACGCAGGCTGACGCCATAGGTGCGCGGCGCGCTAGGCACGAGGAAGTTGTACGGAAAGCCCGCACCGCGCAGATCGAGGCCATAGCCATAGGTTTTGCGCTCGAAGATATTGTTCGCAAACGCCCGGACCGTCAGATTGTCGTTGCCCCAGCTCAGCGACGCATTGACCTTCGCATTGGCGCCCTGTTGCAGTTCGGCATTGACCTGCGGCGTCCCCGGGGCGTCCTTCTCGTTGAAGGGCGAGAAATATTGGCGGCTCGAATAAGCGATATTGGGGGCGAAGGTCAGAGTCCCGCCGCCCATCTCGACCACATCCCATTCGAAACCCAGCTGCGCGGTGAGCTTGGGCGCAAAGGGTAGAGAATTGCCCGAAAGATCGGCGCCCTGCAGCGTCAGCTCCTTATATTTCGAGTGCAACCAGCCAAGCGACGCATCGATGCGAAAGCCATCGGCCGGGCGCATCGTGGTTTCGATTTCGAAACCATAAACCTCCGACGCAGGGGCGTTGACGAGGAAGGATACCGGGCCGGCGCGCGTGTCCTGCAACTGCTGGTTGGAATAGTCGTAATAGAAAGCGGAGGCGGCATATGTCAGCAAACGCCCGCCCGCACGCCCCTTGATCCCGACCTCATAGGCGTTGACCCGTTCAGGCTCGATATAGCCGATCCCGCTCGACGAGGTGTAGCCGCCGCCATTAACCGCGCCGGCACGATAGCCCCGATTATAGCTCGCATAGACGAGCGGGCCGTCTTCGAAGCTATAGCTCAAGGCGACCCGGCCGGTCAGCGCGTTGTTGGTGTCGGCGAGCGCGAAACGCGCCGCGGGATCATAGGCGCAGGTGCCCGCAACTCCGGGGCAAGGCACCGTGGTAGCAAGCGGCGTCGGCACATCGTCGATCCCACCCACGAACAGATAGGCGAAGGCATCGTCATAGCGCGACTTATCCTTGGTGTAGCGCGCGCCGATCGTCAGCACGAGCCGGTCGGCAAGATCGATGTCGGCCTGCCCGAACACTGCGTAGCTTTTCCGCACCTGCCGGTAATGCTGAAAAAAGCCGCCCGCCGGGGGCAGCGGCAGGTTGAAGCGATTGTCGGTGACGTTGCGATCCCAGCCATAGAAGAGCCCACCGACAAAGGTCAGACCATCGCCCTCGTAATTGGCGCGCAATTCCTGGCTGAACTGGCGATAGCGCGATCGCCAGTTGATATCGAGCAGGTCGAGGGGCGAGCCATCGGCCGCCTGCTGCAAATCCTGCTTGCCGCCGTCATAGCTGGTGATCGAGGTCAGGCTGATCGTGTCGGTCAGTTCCAGCGCGATATTGGCGGAAAAGCCCCATGCTTCGGTGTTGTTGTCGCCGATCCGATTCTCGTTGGTCTCGAAAAAGCCCAGCCCGGTGCGAAAGGGTTCGAGCCCATGCACCGCCGCCTGCGTCCCGCGATCGCGGCCGGCATAAGCGCGCAGCACGACGTCGAGGCTCTCGGTCGGCTTGATGCGCAGCGACGCACGGCCCTGCAATGTGTCGACCGACGCCGCGTCGCGGCCGCCCGGAAAGACATTTTTGATCTGCCCGTCGCCCTTGGCATAATTGACCGCGAGGCGCAGTCCCGCGACATCCTCCGCCAACGTCGCCTCGACCGCGCCCTGCGCGGTAATCGTGTCGAAATTGCCATAACCCAGCTGAACATAGCCGTTCGTGCCGGAAAGGCCCGGTTTCTTGGTGATGAAGTTGATAGCCCCGCCGGTGGTGTTGCGTCCGAACAGCGTTCCCTGCGGCCCGCGCAGGACTTCAATCCGGTCGAGGTCGAACAACCCCATGCCGTGACTGGTGCGCGGCGCGAGATAGACGTCGTCGAGATAGACGCCGACAGGCGAGGCCTGGTTGCTGTTATATTCGTTCGCGACCCCGATTCCGCGCAGTGAGAAATTCGGCTGCGTGTTGCCATAGGGGCTGTTGATCTGAAGATTGGGAACCGCCTCGCCAAGCTGCGCGGAATTGACAATCCCGCGTTCCGCCAGCGTATCGCCGCCGAGCGCAGTCACAGCAAGCGGCACGTCGAGCAGCGATTGCTCCCGGCGCTGTGCGGTGACGACGATGTCGCCGTCGCTGGCGCTATCGGCGGCCGGGATGTCCGCAGGCGGCGCATCCTGCGCGATTGCCATTGTCGATGTCGAAACCGCCAGCATCGCAAGCGATGCGCGTATAAATGACAAAGCTGCCATAGTCCTTCTCCCTCAAAATCGGGGCTTCTGCGAGCCCGGTTGAGAGAAAATCTAAGGCATCGGGCGTCATCTGGCTTTAGCGCAGCTTGCAACGAGTTTTCACATTTCTTGCGTTCTGCCGCGCGCGATCTTCTTCCATCAGGCGGACCTCACGCTTGTCAAAGGCCTGGCGCCCCACTATCCGTCGCCTTTGTAGCTCCGGGCGTCTTGGCCAGCGGCGCCGCCACCAAAGATTGCTTCCGCTGACCCCTGTTCCAGCCACCCCCTACGTCGAACAGCTCAACATCGGGCTTGGGCGCCGCACGCTTGCGATCAGCCTGGCCGTTCTGATCCCGGCACTCCTGCTGCTCCTTCTGCTTTTCTTTGGTTCAGAGGAACAGCCCGATCATCGCGAGCTGCGCGTCAGCGTGGTGAGTCTTGAGGCCACCGAGCTTTCTGAGGAAGCGCCCGAACCAAGCAGTGCGAAGCGCGAGCGGACCGAGGATCGGCCCGTCCCGCCACAACCGGAAACCAGCGAACCGTTACCGCCGCAACCGGCCGCGCCCTTGCCTCCGCAACCTGCGCCGCCGCCGGCCCCACCGACGATACCGTCGCCTGCGATTCCTCAAAGCACGGCTCGCCCATCGGGCGGACAGGTTTACGGGCCACCCGACAAGGGACGCTCCTCCTCCTCCCGCGATACGGAGCGGGTGGGGACGGCTCCCAACGGTGAACCACTTTATGCGGCCGCCTGGTATCGCGAGCCAAGAGATGACGAACTGCGCGGCTATTTGTCGACTGCCAGCGGGCCCGGCTGGGGACTCATCGCTTGCCGCACGGCGCCGGACTATCGTGTCGAGGATTGCGTCGGGCTCGACGAATATCCGAATGGATCGCAGATCAACCGCGCTGTGCTCGCCGCAGCCTGGGCGTTCCAGGTACGGCCTCCGCGGCTTGGCGGACGCCCCATGGTGGGCAGTTGGGTTCGGATCAGGATCGATTACGGCGCCGGAAAGCGTTAGTTTCAACTCACGCCATCGGTTGCGCCACCCGCTACTTCGTCGATCCGCAGCAGTTGCTTGCCCTGATTGGAGCCGTCGAACAGGCGCAGGAATGTTTGCGGGATGGCGTCGAAGCCATGCTGGACGTCGGTGCGATAGCGGATCTGACCGCTGCTCGCCCATTGCCTGAGTTCGGCCATTGCCGCGGGCACCCGGTCAAGATGGTCAAGCAGGATGAAGCCGCGCATCTCGGCGCGCTGCGGAATCAGTCGCGTCAGATTGCGCGGTCCCGGAGCGTCCTGCATGTCGTTATAGCCCGAAATGGCGCCGCACAGCACAATCCGCCCGAAGCGCGCAATATGTGCGATCCCGGCCTCCAGCGTCGCACCGCCCACATTGTCGAAGAACAGGTCGATCCCATCGGGTGCGAGCAGCTTGAGCCGCGCCCGGACATCCTCATTGCGATAATCTATCGCAGCGTCGGCGCCATAATCCTCGACCAGCCAGCGGCATTTTTCGGGGCCCCCGGCGATCCCGATCACGCGCGCGCCGGCGAGCCGTGCGATCTGGATGGCGACCGATCCGACTGCCCCCGCCGCGCCAGAGACGAGCACGACGTCCCCCGCGCGAAGCCGGCCGACATCATTTATGCCAACATAGGCAGTGAGGCTTGCCGCACCGAATATTCCCAACGCCTCTTCGGGCGCCGTCCCTTCCGCTATGGACACCGGGTCGGCATCGCCAGCGCGGGCCGCAACGGCATAATCCTGCCATCCGAACAAACCACGCACCATCGAACCTTCCGGATAGGCCGGGTTGGCCGACGCGATCACACGTGCCGCCGCGCTGCCGCGCACAGGCTCGCCAATTGCGATGGGGGGCAGATAGCTCGGGGCATCGTCCATCCATCCGCGCTGCGCAGGATCGAAGCCGAACATGAGGTTGCGAACGAGGATTTCGCCGGCAGCCAGATTGGCCTGCGGCACAGATGCATCGTGCCGCAAAAAATCGTCCACCCTGACCAGCCCTCTCGGGCGCCGCGCGAGCAGCCATTGGCGATTGACGGTCTCTGCAGGCATGGCGGGACTCCGGTACAAAAGTGGACGGTGGCCCACTATCGCAACGGTCCGGCACCTTCGCTAGGTCGCGATTGTCCTGCGCCAAGCACAATATGTTTTCGAGATCAGTCCGTCTGGGCAAGGCCCAGAAAGATCGGACGCTCGCCGCCGCCGTGCGCGGCAATCCTTGCGCCGCTGACATAGGCCGCGTCTGGCGACGCAAGAAAGCTCACGACACCTGCGATATCTGGCCCCCGCGCCATGCGGCCGAGCGGCAGCATCGCGTCGATACGCTTCATCCCCGCCTCGCCGCCATAATGATCGGCCGCCGCGTCGGTGGCGACCAGACCCACGATGATCGCGTTTACGCGCACTTTCGGCCCCCATTCCATCGCGAGCGATTCGGTGAGGCTGAGCAGCCCAGCCTTGGCTGCACCATAGACCGCCGTTCCCGGTGACGGTCGCGCGCCCGAGACGCTGGCGATATTGACAATGTTTCCGCCATCCTCCTGCGCCTGCATGATGCGATTGGCGGCCTGCGCGACATGCAGCGGCGCGAGCAGATTGAGCGCGAGAACGCGCTCCGAAAAGCGCGGCGAAGCGGACGCCGCATCAGCTTCGGGCGAGCCGCCGGCATTGTTCACGACCAAATCGAGTCGACCGTGGCGTTGGAAAATCCGGTCGACCATCGACTGAACCTCGTCCGCCGAACGCACGTCGCACGCCTCGAACTCCGCTGTCGCATCATGGCGGCGCGGCAGCTCATCCGGAGCATTGCGACCACAGATCACAACGCGCATCCCGTCTTCCAGCAGTCGCTCCGCAATTGCGCGGCCGATACCGCGGCTTCCCCCGGTCACGAGCGCCACGCGCTGTTTGTCGTCCGCCATAACCATCTCCATTTCCCGTCTGGCTCTCTCGTGCCGGGCGGCGTGAAAGTCTCTCTCCATATGGTGGTATCGGGCGAACGACCAGCGCGCCTATCCATCCAGCGACATCGCGGGTGCCCTTGTGCCCGGCGCCTGTGGCTGGAGAGTGGATTGAACAAGCAACTGACCGTCGAGCAGTTCGTCGCCTCGCTGAAGAGCGGGATGACGATCGGGATTGGGGGATGGGGCCCGCGTCGCAAGCCGATGGCGCTGGTCCGCGCGATCCTGCGTTCGGATCTCAAGGACCTGACGATCGTCGCCTATGGCGGCCCCGAGGTCGGCATGCTGTGCGCCGCTGGCAAGGTGAAGAAGCTGATCTTCGGCTTTGTCTCGATGGACGCGATCCCGCTCGAACCCTATTTCCGAAAGGCGCGTGAGGCCGGGACGCTCGACATTCTCGAACTCGACGAAGGCATGCTGCAATGGGGGCTCAAGGCCGCGGCGTTCCGCCTGCCCTTCCTGCCGACGCATGTCGGGCTCGGCACCGACGTGATGAAGCACGGCGGTTTCAAGACCGTCCAGTCGCCGTATGACGACGGCGAAGTGCTGCTCGCGATGCCCGCGCTCAAGCTCGACGCCGCGCTCCTCCACGTCCATCGCGCCGACAAGCTCGGTAATATCCAGGCGCTCGGCCCCGACACCTATTATGACGAATGGTTCGCGCGCGCGGCCGACAAGACATTTGTCTCGGCCGAAGAAATCGTAGACCGGATGGACCATAGCTATCCCGAAGACGCCCGTGCGAGCATCGTCGAACGTTGCTTCGTCCACGCCGTCATCGACGCGCCGCTAGGCGCGCATCCGACCTCGATGCCGCCCACCTATGGCTGGGACATGAAGCACCTTAAAACCTATGCCGCGAGCGCGCGCGAAGACGGCGGCTGGAGCGCTTATGTCGCCGACATGATCGGCGCGGACGAGGCGGACTATCTCGATCGTGTTGGCGGCAAGGATGCCGTCGTCGCCCTCCCCCTTCCCATTTTCTGAGGCGGCCGACACATGACCACCGCACCCGAATTCACTCTCTGCGAACAGATAATCGTCGCCGCATCCGAAGCCTGGCGCGGCAATGGCGAACTCGTCGCGACCGGCATCGGCCCGGCGCCGCGCCTCGCCGCGTCGCTCGCCAAGCTGACGCACACCCCCGAGCTGATGATGACCGACGGCGAGGCGTATCTGGTCGAAGATCCGGTGCCGCTCGGCCCGCGCGGTTATGACGACCGCAAGGCCGCGGGTTATCTCCCCTTCTCGCGCTTCTTCGATGCCGCGGTCTGGTCGGGCAAACGCCACGCAATGGTCACGCCGAGCCAGATCGACCGCTTCGGACAGACGAACATCTCCTACCTCGGCGGCACGTACGACCAGCCGAAAGTGCAGATGCTCGGCGCGCGCGGCTTTCCGGGGAACAGCATCTGCCACATCAATTCGATGTTCGTCCCCGCGCATTCGAAGCGCATCTTCGTCGAGGGCGAGGTCGATATGGTGTCGAGCGTCGGCTTCAACCCGGCGCGCCGCACCCCTGGCGTGAACTTCAGCCGCGTTGACCTGCGCCTCATCGTCACCGACCTTTGCGTGATGGATTTCGGCGGCCAAAATAACGCAGTCCGCGTCGTCATGCTCCACCCCGGCGTGACCTTCGATCAGGTGCAGGAAGCGACGGGCTTCGCGCTGGAGGCCGCGGCCGAGATCAGGGCCACCCCCGCCCCGACCGCCGAGCAGCTCGCGATCATCGCGCGGCTCGACCCGCACGATCTGCGCGCAACCGTGATCAAGGACAATCCCGGGGGTAAAAGGAGCTGAGCGATGAGCGAGCAGAATGACGGGCTGGTCCCGCCGGTCGAAGAAACCCCGGTTTACGAAACCGACACGCCGGTGCTCTACGAGGCGGCGGACGGCATTGCATGGGTGACGCTCAACCGCCCGCAATATCACAATGTCCAGAACAGCCAGATGACCTATGCGCTCGACGACGCCTTCTTTCGCGCGGTCGACGACGATGCGGTCAAGGTCATCGTCCTGAAATCGGGCGCCAAGCATTTCAGCGCCGGTCACGACATCGGCACCCCGGGGCGCGACTTTCATTCGCCGGTCGAGCGCCGACTGATGTGGTACGATCATTCGACGAAGGCGGGCGCCGAAAAGGCCTATGCCCGCGAGCATGAACAATATCTGGGCATGTGCAAAAGGTGGCGGGACATTCCCAAGCCGACCATCGCGCAGGTCCATGGCGGCTGCATCGCCGGCGGGCTGATGCTCGCATGGGTGTGCGACCTGATCATCGCCTCCGACGATGCCTTTTTTCAGGACCCGGTGCTGCAGATGGGTTTTCCGGGCCTCGAATATTTCGCGCATTGCCACGAACTCAATGTCCGGCTGGCGAAGGAATTCCTGTTCCTCGGCGAACGGATGGGCGCCGAGCGCGCGCGCGAAGCCGGGATGGTCAACCGCGTCGTGCCGCGCGCCGAGCTGGCCGATGAGGTGAAGCGCGTTGCCGAACGGATCGCGACGCAGCCGCGCCTCGCACTGCAACTCGCGAAACAGGCGTGCAACCATATGGAGACGCTGGCGGGCAAGAATGCCGGGATCGACGCGGCATTCGGCTATCACCATTTCGCCCACGCCAACAACAGCCTTGTCAAGGGCGACTATATCGCCGGGTTCGACGGCAAGAAGATGGCCGAAGCGAACAAGAAGGACGTGAAGGAAGGTTGATGGCCGATCCGCTCGCCACGATCCTGACCGAACGCCTCGGCTGCCGGCTGCCGGTGATCCAGACCGCGATGGGCTGGATCGCGAAGCCGGGACTCGTGATCGCGTCGAGCGAGGCGGGCGCCTTCAGCTTCCTTGCGGGCGCGGTGATGCAACCAGCCGAACTCGAGGCCGCAATCGTCATGGTCAAGCAGGGCACGAAACAGCCCTTCGGCGTCAATTTCCACATGTTCCAGCCGGGCGCCGGGGAGATCGTCGAAATCATCCTGAAGCACGGCGATCAGGTCCGTGCGGTCAGCTTCGGGCGCGGGCCCGAGGCGAAAATGATCGGGCGCTTCAAGGATGCGGGCATCCTCTGCGTGCCAACCGTCGGCGCGGTCAAGCATGCGCAGAAGATGGTGCAGCTTGGCGTCGACATGGTCACGGTGCAGGGCGGCGAAGGCGGCGGGCATACCGGATCGGTCGCCTCGACCATCCTCCTCCCACAGGTCCTCGACGCGGTGAAGGTGCCGGTGATCGCGGCGGGCGGCTTCGGCGACGGGCGCGGGCTCGCGGCGGCGCTAGCCTATGGCGCGGTCGGCATCGCGATGGGCACGCGCTTCCTCATGACGCGCGAAAGTCCGATCCCCGACGTGACCAAGGCGCGCTACGTCAAGGCGGGCACCGACGACATTCTGGTTTCAACCAAGGTCGACGGCATGCCCCAACGCATGATCAAGAACGCGCTGCTCAACCGGATCGAGCGTTCGACCGGCCTCGGCATCTGGCGCCGCGCGATCGAAAACGGGCTCGCCATGAAACGCCAGACCGGCGCCTCGTTCGCGGAATTGTTCAAGGCTGCCAAGGGCATGACCAGCCACGGCGGGCTCACCCTGCCACAGGCAATGATGGCGGCCTCCGCACCGATGCTGATCCAGAAAGCCGTGGTCGAAGGCGACCCCGACCACGGCCTGATGGCGACCGGCCTCGTCGCCGGACGCCTCGACGATCTGCCAAGCTGCGCCGACCTGCTTGGCAATATCGAGCGCGAAGCCCGCGCGCGCCTCGCCGCGCTTTCCTCTTCTTCGTCAACAGGGGCCTGACCCATGCCGATCCATACCGAAATCAAGGACCGCATCGCCGAGATCGTCTTCGACGTCCCGCCGGTCAACGCGTTCGACAGCACGACCTGGAGCAGCCTGCCCGCAATCATCCGCGATGCCGGGCAAAACCCTGAGGTCAATGTCGTCCTCATCCGCGCCGCCGAAAGCGCGCGCGGTTTCTGCGGCGGGGTCGACATCAAGGAAATGCAGGCGCACCCCGAACGCATCACCCTGCTCAATCGCGGCAATTATCTGACCTTCAAGGCGGTGCGCGACTGCGAGGTCCCCGTCGTCGTCGCGGTGCATAAATTCGTGATCGGCGGCGGCATCGGCATCTGCGGCGCGTCGGACACGATCATCGCCGCCGACGACGCCTATTTCTCGCTGCCCGAGGTCGATCGCGGCGCGATGGGCGGTGCATCGCACCTGTCGCGCATGCTGCCGCTGCACAAGGTGCGCGCGGCCTTCTTCACCGGCGGCAATATCCCGGTCGAGGAAGCCTATCGCCTCGGTGCGGTCGAGAAGATCGTACCGCGCGACGCACTCGTCGAAGAGGCGCGCGCCTTTGCCAGCATCATTGCGGGCAAATCGCGCAAGGCGCTGGTGATCGCGAAGGAAGCGCTCAACGGGCTCGAAGCACGCGACGTCGATCGCGGCTATCGCTGGGAACAGGGCTTCACGCTCGAAATGTATATGCACGAGGACAGCCAGAAATCGCGCGACGCCTTTGTCGACACGGGCAAGGCGGCCGAATTCTGATGGATCTCGCCTATACCTCCGAACAACAGGCCTTCCGCGCCGAAGTCCGCGCGTGGATGGAAGCGAATGTGCCGACGAAACCGCTCGTCACGCTCGAACGCGAGGACGGCTATCACCAGCATGTCGAATGGGAGCGGAGGCTCGCGAGCGGCAACTGGGGCATGGTCACCTGGCCCGAAGCCTATGGCGGGCACGGGCTCGACCTCATCCGGTGGCTGATCTTCGAGGAAGAATATTATCGCGCCGGCGCGCCGCTGCGCGTCAACCAGAACGGCATCTTCCTGCTCGGACCAACGGTCATGGAGTTCGGCACCGACGAACAGAAAGCGCGCTTCCTGACCCCGATGGCGAAGGGCGAGCTGATCTGGGCGCAGGCCTGGTCCGAACCCAATGCCGGGTCCGACATGGCGGCGATCACCTCCAAGGCGATCCGCGACGGCGACCATTATGTCATCAGCGGGCAAAAAACCTGGTCGAGCCGCGCGAGCTTTGCCGACTGGGGTTTCGGCCTGTTCCGCACCGATCCGGAGTCGAAGCGGCACAAGGGGCTGAGCTTCATCCTGTTCGACCTCAACGCCCCCGGCGTCACGCGCCGCCCGATCCGCCAGCTTCACGGCGATCCGGGCTTTGCCGAGCTGTTCTTCGATGAAGTCCGCGTGCCCGTCGCAAACCGCATCGCGGGCGAAGGCGAAGGCTGGAACGTCGCGATGGCGACCGCGGGCTTCGAACGCGGGTTGATGCTGCGCTCGCCCGCGCGCTTTCAGGCGGTGGCCGATCGTCTCGTCAAACTGTTCCGGGCGAATGAGGCCAAGGCCGCCCCCGCCGCGCGCGAGCAGGTTTGCCAAGCGTGGATGGACGCGCAGGCCTATGCGTACAACACCTATGCCGTCGCCTCGAAGATCATAGCGGGCGGGCATATCGGCGCCGAGGCGAGTCTCAACAAGATCTTCTGGTCCGAACTCGACCGCGCCTCGCACCGCACCGCGATGCAGCTGCTCGGCGCGTCGGCCGAGCTGCGGCACCTCGACGGCGGCGCGCTCAACGCATGGCTCGAAGGCTATATCTTCTCGCTTTCGGGCCCGATCTACGCCGGGTCGAACGAGATCCAACGCAACATCATCGCCGAGCGCCTGCTCGGCCTGCCAAGGTAAGCGGCCATGGATTTCACCATCACCGAAGATCAGGCGACGCTGACGCAGGGCGTGCGCGACTATCTGGCAGGCGTCCACACACCTGAAATATTGCGCGCGCTCGACGCGAGCGACAGCCGCCGTTCGGCCGACGTCTGGCGCGGACTCACCGAAATGGGCCTGCCCGGCCTGCTCGTCCCCGAGGCGCAAGGCGGGCTCGACCTGTCCTTGCTCGACGCGGTGCTGATCGCCGCCGAACTCGGCCGTGCCGGGGTCGCCGAACCGCTCGCCGACACCGCGCTTGTTGCGGCGCCATTGCTCGCCAAAGCAGGCAATCAGGATGCGCTGCTCGCTGCGATCGCCAAGGGCGAGGCGAAGGTCGCGCTCCAGCATCCGGTCAATCCGTGGGTTGCCGATCTGGATGATGCGAGCCACATCCTGTCGGTCAAAGGCAAGGCCCTGCGCCTCGCTTCCTGCTCCCCGGCGAAAGCCGGGGTCCAAGAAACCAAGGTCGATGGGCCCCGGCTTTCGCCGGGGAACACGGAATACACTCCGTTCGACAGCGTCGACCCGCTTCGTCGCCTCTTCGCACCGGTTGCAGTTGAGGGCGTCGAGGTCGGCTCGGCCGACGCATTGCTCGACCATGCCGCGCTGATCACCGCCGCGCAGCTCGTCGGCGTCGCCGACGCGATGCTCGAACAAGCGACCGACTATGCCAAAAACCGCAGCCAGTTCGGCCAGCCGATCGGCAGCTTTCAGGCGGTCAAACACCATCTCGCAACCACAGTCGTGAAGATCGAATTCGCCAAGCCGGTGATCCAGCGCGCCGCGATAGCCTTAGAAGAAGGCTCGCCCAGCGCATCGGTCCATGTCAGCCACGCCAAGCTCGCCGCAAGCGACGCCGCATGGGCGATGAGCGAGACCGCGATCCAGACGCACGGCGCGATGGGCTATACCTATGAAGTCGACCTGCATTTCTGGATGAAGCGCGCATGGGCGCTGTCCGGCGCATGGGGCGACCGCGCCTTTCACCTCGCGCGCATCGACGCCGCCGTCATCGGCGGCGCGCTGCCGATCGGCCCCGGCCACAGCCTCGCATAAGGAACAAGAATATGGCTGAAGCCTATATCATCGACGCCGTCCGCACCCCGATCGGACGCAAGAAGGGCAGCCTCGCCGCCGTCCACCCCGCCGACCTCGCCGCGCACCCGATAAAGGCGCTGGTCGAGCGCACCGGCATCGATGCCAATCTGGTCGACGATGTCGTCTGGGGCTGTTGCGACACGATCGGGCCGCAGGCGGGCGACATCGGCCGCACCGCATGGCTCGTTGCGGGGCTTCCCGAACATGTTCCCGGCACGACGATCGACCGCCAGTGCGGATCGTCGCAACAGGCGGTCCATTTCGCCGCGCAGGGGGTGATGAGCGGGACGCAGGATCTGGTCGTCGCGGGCGGCAGTCAAGCGATGAACGCCATCCCGATTTCGGCGGCGATGTACGCGGGGCAGGCTTATGGTTTCGACAGCCCCTTTCTCGGCTCGCCCGGCTGGCTCGCGCGTTATGGCGATGAGGAAATCAACCAGATCAAATCGGCCGAAATGATCGCCGGCAAATGGAATATCAGCCGTGAGGCGATGGAGCTGTTCGCAGCAGAATCGCACCGCCGTGCGCAGACTGCGATCGACAATGGCTGGTTTGCAGGCGAAATCGCGCCGCTCGCCGGTCTGGCGCAGGACGAAACCGTTCGCCCAGCCACAACGCCCGAGGGTCTGGCCACGCTCCGGACCGTCAACGAAGGCGGGGTGATCACCGCAGGTATCGCCAGCCAGAATTGCGACGGCGCCGCGGCGATCCTGATCGCCAGCGAGGCTGCGGTCAAAACGCACGGGTTGAAACCGCGCGCGCGCATCCATCACCTCTCGGTCCGTGCCGACAATCCGGTGTGGATGCTGACCGGCCCGATCCCCGCGACCAAATATGCGCTCGAAAAGGCGGGCATGACGGTGGAGGACATCGACCTGTTCGAATGCAACGAGGCGTTCGCGAGCATCCCGATGGCGTGGATGCAGGAACTCGGCGTCCCACATGAAAAGGTCAATGTGCAGGGCGGCGCGATCGCGCTCGGCCATCCGATCGGCGCGACCGGCGCGCGCCTCATGACGACCTTGCTCGGCGCGCTCGAACGCACCGGCGGCCGCTATGGCCTCCAGACCATGTGCGAAGGCGGCGGTCAGGCCAACGTCACCATCATCGAAAGGCTTTGAGCATCATGGGTATCTGCGACGGAAGAACCGTCATCATCACCGGCGCGGCGCGCGGGCTCGGGCGGTCCTATGCACTCGCCTTCGCCGCCGAGGGTGCGAATGTCGTCGTCAACGACATCGGTACCAGCCTGGCGGGCGAAGGCCGCGACACCTCGGCCGCCGATAGCGTGGTGGCCGAGATCAAAGCGGCGGGCGGTAACGCCATCGCCAATTACGAGGACATCACCGACTGGGACGCCGCGAAGCGCATCGTCGATGCCGCGGTCGCGGCGTTCGGCGACCTGCATGTCGTCGTCAACAACGCCGGCATCGTCCGCGACCGCATGTTCGTGTCGGCAACGCCCGCGGAATGGGATGCGACGATGCACGTCCATCTGCGCGGCCATTTCTGCGTCAGCCGCCACGCGGTCGACTATTGGCGCGGCCAGCGAAAGGCAGGCAAACCCGTCGATGCACGCATCATCAACACGACCAGCGGTGCCGGACTGCAAGGTTCGATCGCGCAGGCGGCCTATTCGACGGCGAAGGGCGGTATCGCCGCGCTGACGCTCGTTCAGGCGGCCGAACTCGGTCGCTACGGTATCACCGCTAACGCGCTCGCCCCCGCGGCCCGCACCCGGATGACCGAAGGCGCCTTTGCCGACAAGATGGCCGCGGTCGAAACCGGCTTCGACGCGCAGGACCCCGACAATATCGCGCCGACCGTCGTATGGCTGGGCTCGGAAGCATCGAAGCATGTCACTGGTTGCGTCTTCGAACTCGAGGGCGGCCGGATCACGATCGAGGATGGCTGGAAGCTCGGCCCGACGGTCGACCAGCAAGCGAAGTGGGCGCCCGCCGACGTCGGCGCGGCGGTCGATGCCCTGCTCGCAGAGCGCGCCGAACCCCGTAAGGTCTGGGGCAGCTAGCATGCATTTCGCCTTCACCGACGAACAGGCGATGATCGCCGAAACGGTGAAGGCCTTCTTTGCCGAAAATGCGACGAGCGAGCGCACCCGCGCCGCGATGGCCGCCACCGGCGTCGATGAGGCGCTGTGGCAGGCGTTCACCGCCGAACTGGGCCTCGGCGGGGTTGCAATCCCCGAGACTGAGGGCGGCGTCGGGCTCGGCATGATCGAGCTCGCCATCCTCGCCGAGGAAGCCGGGCGGCACGTCGCCGCGCTGCCCCTGCTCGCCAGCATCGGCCTCGCTATCCCAGCGATCCTCGCCGGCGGCAGCACCGAACAAAAGGCGCGCCTCCTCCCCCGTCTCGCCGCGGGCGAACTGGTCGCGAGCTTTGCCGAGGCCATGCCGGACACGACGGCGAGCGACGGCGCGCTAACGGGCGCCGCGCTGTACGTCCCGCATGGCGCGCGCGCCGACCTGTTCGTCGTCGCAGCCGGCGACGGCATGTTCCTCGTTGAACGCGACGCGCCCGGCATTGCTATTGCCCCGCTCACCAGCATGGATCAGACGCGCCCCTATGCCCAGCTCGATTTCGGCGCCGTCACTGCGGAAGCACTGACCGACCCCGCCGCGGCGCTGGCGGCAGTGCATGCAACAGGCGCGATTGCCATCGCCGCCGACGCGCTCGGCGGCGCGCAGGCGTGTCTCGACCGGACGGTCGCTTATGCCAAGGAGCGCGTCCAGTTCGGCCGCGCGATCGGCAGCTTCCAGGCGGTCAAGCACCGGCTCGCCGATATGATGGTCGCCGTCGAACAGGCGCGATCGGCGGTCTATTGGGCCGCGTGCGCGATCGACGAGGGATCGGACGAAGCAGCCTTTGGGGTCCACGCCGCCAAGGCGTTCGCCTGCGACACCTACACGCATTGCGCGGGCGAGATGATCCAGCTCCACGGCGGCATCGGCTTCACCTGGGAGCATGACGCGCACCTCTATTTCAAACGCGCGCGCAGCAACGCGAACCTGCTCGGCACCCCCGACTGGCACCGCGAACAAATCGCCGCGCTCGCCGGACTGGATGAGGCAGCATGAAGCTCGGATTTTCGCCCGAGGAAGAAGCCTTCCGCGCCGAAGCCGCGGGATGGCTTTCCGCGGAGCTCAGCGGCGCATTCGCCGATGTCCGCGGGCTCACCAGCCTCACCGAAATGCCCGAACGCCGCCGCGACTGGGAAAAACGCCTCGGCGAAGCGGGTTGGAGCTGCGTCGGCTGGCCACGCGCCTATGGCGGCCGCGACGCGACGCTCGCGCAGCAGGTGATCTTCGCCGAGGAATATGCGCGCGCCGCCGCGCCGCCGCGGCTCAACCATATCGGCATCGAGCTGGCCGGCCCCACCATCCTCGCCTTCGGCACCGACAAGCAGAAGGCCCGCTTCCTTCCGCGGATCGCGCGCGGCGAGGAAATATGGTGTCAGGGCTATTCCGAACCGGGGGCCGGTTCCGACCTTGCCAATGTCCGCACCCGCGCCTGGCGCGAGGGCGACGAATGGGTGGTCGAGGGCCAGAAGGTCTGGACCAGCCTCGCGCAATTTTCCGACTGGATTTTCGTCATCGCGCGCAGCGAGGAAGGCTCGAAGGGCCCGAAAGGCCTCGCCTTCCTGCTCTTCCCCGTCGATCAGCCCGGCGTCACCGTCCGCCCGATCCACCAGATCACCGGCGAGGCTGAATTCAACGAGACCTTTTTCGACGGCGCCCGCACCGACGCCGCGAACATCCTCGGCGAACCCGGCGATGGCTGGAAGGTCGCCATGGGCCTCCTCGGCTTCGAGCGCGGCGTCTCGACCCTCGCGCAGCAGATGGGCTTCCGCAATGAACTCGATGCAGTGATCGCGGCAGCGCGCGCCAATGGCGCAGCGAAGAGCCCGCTGATCCGCCAACGCATCGCAAAGGCCGAGATTGGGCTGAAGCTGATGCGTTATGGCGCGCTCCGGATGCTCACCGATGCGGAGGGGGGCAAGCTCAACCCGTCGGCGCTCACTCACAAGATTCAGTGGGCAACGTGGCGCCGCGACCTCGGCGAACTCGCCATGGACGTCCTTGGCATCGCGGGCGAGACCGTGGCGGGGCATGACTATGCCTTCCCCACGCTGCCCAACCTGTTCCTCTACAGCCGCGCCGACACAATTTACGGCGGCACCAACGAGATTCAGCGCAACATCATCGCCGAGCGCGCGCTCGGCCTTCCGCGCGAGCCGCGCGGCGACCTCAAGTAAAGGAACGAAGCGTGGCACGACCCGCCCCCGACTATCCCACCCCCACCGGCCTGCTCAAGGGCAAGACCGTGCTGATCACCGCTGCCGCGGGCAGCGGCATCGGCGGCGCGGTCGCGCAGCGCGCGGCGGAGGAAGGCGCAACGCTCTTCCTCTCCGACATGCACGAACGCCGCCTCGGCGAAACCGCCGACCGGATCGCCGCCCTCGGCTTCGCGCGTCCCGACACCCTCGTCTGCGATGTCACCGACGAGACGCAGGTGCAGGCACTGGTTTCGGACGCGATCACCGCGATGGGGCATGTCGATGTGCTGATCAACAACGCCGGCCTTGGCGGCGCGGCGTCCGTCGTCGAAATGACCGACGACCAGTGGCACAAGGTGCTCGACGTCACGCTCACCAGCGTCTTCCGCATGACGCGCGCGATGCTGCCGCACATGTACGAACGGCAGAAGGGCGCGATCGTCAACAATGCCTCAGTGCTCGGCTGGCGCGCGCAGAAATTGCAGGCGCATTATGCCGCAGCCAAAGCTGGCGTGATGGCCTTCACCCGCTGCTCGGCGCTCGAAGCCGCCGAGCATGGCGTGCGCATCAACGCCGTCTCGCCCAGCCTGGCAATGCACGCCTCGCTGTCGAAGGTGACGCCGCCGGGCCTGCTCGAGGAACTGACCGAGAAGGAAGCCTTTGGCCGCTATGCCGAACCGTGGGAGATCGCGAACGTCATGCTGTTCCTCGCAAGCGACCTGTCCTCCTACATGGCTGGCGAAGTCGTTTCGGTCTCGAGCCAGCAGGCATGAGCGCGCGCATCTTCGACACCCCCGCCGCACTGCTCGACGCGGTCGGTGAAAGCTTCGGTCCGACCGACTGGATCGCGATCAAACAGGATCGCATTGACCTGTTCGCGCAGGCGACCGACGATCACCAATGGATCCATATCGCCCCCGAGCGCGCGAAGAACGGCCCGTTCGGCGGCACGATCGCGCATGGCTATCTCACGATGAGCCTCGTCAACCGCTTCCTTCCCGAACTGATCGAGGTTTGTGGCGTATCGATGGGAGTCAACATCGGTACCGACAATCTGCGCTTCCTGAACCCCGTGCGTTCGGGCGCCCGCATTCGAGGGATTGGCGAGCTGGTCAAGGCCGAGGAAGCCAAGGGCGGTGTGCAGGCGGTCGTGCGCGTGACGGTGGAGATCGAGGATCAGGAAAAGCCCGCATGCGTCGTCGATACAATCAGCCGCTTCTATCCGGAGACGTAACAAGGGCGGTTTTGGGGTGGGGAGCTGACCTCTTATTTCGTCATCCCGGGTTTGATCCGGGTGTGGATTCACATTTGAAGTGCAACGGGTTGAAGATTTCGGCTGGTGTGAGGAAGCCGAGGCATTTTCTGGGGGTGTTGTTGTAGTTGGCGATGATGCCGTCGATGTTGTTGGGTGACAAGTCGTCGAGGTTTGTTTTTCGGGGGAGGTTGCGGCGCAGCCGCCCGATGGCGTTTTCGACCCCGCCTTTCTGCCACGGCGCGCGGGGGGCGCAGAAGCAGGCGTCGAGTTCGAGCTGACTGGCGATGCGCTGATGGCGGTTAAACTCGGTTCCATGTCGAAGTGATGGAGCGCCTGAGCGTGTTGGGCATGGCATGCACCATCGCGACGAGGGCGTCGACGACAGGATCGGCCTTGAGGCTGCTCTGCCGCAAGGCGATGGTAATCCGCGAGTGGCGCTGATGCGCGATGAGGATCGCCTGCCCCGGTGTCGAGAAGATCATGGCGCCGGCTTCCCAATGGCTTGGCTGCCTGCGGTTGGCGACGCGGTCCGGGCGGTCGTGGATCGACAGGCGTTCGGTGTAGCGGCGGGCATCGGCCTGCGCCTGCGCATAGGCGGGTCGGTAACCCTTCTTGGCCACCGCGTTCCGCTTCAACTCGCGCGCGATCGTCGACGGCCGGCGATCCAGAGTTGCAGCGATTTGCCGGATCGATTGCCCGTCTTCATGAAGACGGGCAATCGAACAGCGTTCCTCCATCGATAACTGGCGGTATCTCGATATGGCAGCACCTGTGTGAGGTGTTGCACTTCGTTTGTGAACTCAGACCCGGATCAAGTCCGGGGTGAAGAAAGCAAGAAGCGCCCACGCAAAAAAGCAATTTCAGTGTGAAGTTAGACGGATTTCCGTCACTATTTACTCCGGCAGGAACGGCTTTACGCATTCGATGTTATAATGAGCAGATACCGCAGCAGGGGCACAGCATGCGTTTAGTCCGACTGGCAATCGCCACATTGCTCATCCCGGCCGCGCTCGCCGGCTGCGATCGTCAGACCAAGGTCGAGGCGCCGCCGCGCGCGACCGATACCGCTCCCTCGCCGACCCAGAAATCGCTGATCGCGGTGCCGATCAACGCCAGCACCGCCTCGCTCAAACAGGCGCTCGAACGTGCGGTGCCGCGCACCCTGTGGACGATCGACAAGCGCGAGCCAGCCTGCGTCAAGCCGCAGCGGGTCAAGGTCTTTGGCAAGAAGGTCAAGGTGACCCCGCCGATCGCCTGCACCATCGTCGGGCAAGTGACGCGCGGGCCACTCCGCCTGCGCGGCGAAGGCAGCGAGATTGTCGTCGATATGCCGATCCATGCGACGATCCGCGCGCGTGATGTCGGCGGGGTGCTGAAGGGCGAAACCGCGACCGGCGCCGCGATGGCGCATGCGCGCATCCGTGTCGAGCTCACCCCCGACTGGCGAACGCAGGGCAAGGCGCGGATCAGCTATGGCTGGACGCAGCCGCCGGGGATCGACTTCCTTGGGCGTCGCATCACCTTCACCGATCAGGCCGACGCCAAGCTCGCCCCCGTCGTGCGCGACATCGAGCGCGAAGTTGGCCGCGAGATTGCCAGGATCAATATCCGCAAACAGGCGGCCGACGTGTGGCGACAGAGCTTCACCGCACTCGAACTCAACCATGAGAACCCGCCGGTGTGGATGCGCGTGACGCCGCAGCGCATCCTCTATGGCGGCTATCGGATCGAGGGGCAGCGGATGAACCTCAACCTCGGGCTGGAGGCGGTTACCGAAACCTTCGTCTCGGGTCGCCCAACCGATCCGGCGCCGACGCCCCTGCCCCGCCTCGTCCGCGAAATGCCGCGCCCGCACCTCGACGTGCGCGTCCCGGTGATCGCCGACTATGCCATCCTCCAGCCTGTCGTCGATCGCGCCCTCACGAAACGATCGGCTCGTCCCTTCGTCCTGCCAAAGCTCGGACCGATGATGGTCACCTTCGGGCCATCGACCATCTATGGAGCGCCCGGCGGCCGCATCGCGGTCGGCGTCGATGTCGATGCCAAGCTGAAGGCACGCACGGGCAAGCCGACCCACGGGCGCATTTGGATGACCGCAATCCCCGTCAACAAGCCGGGATCGGCCGAGGTCCACTTCACCGATCTTTCGATCAACGGCGACACCGATGGGGTCGGCGGCGACCTGCTCATCCTGCTCGGCCGCAGCGAGGGCTTCGCGCCGCTGATCGCCGACGCGCTGACACAGAATTTCACCCGTGATCTGGACGAATTACAGGGCAAGATCAAACGCGCGGTCGATCGGCGCCGCGAAGGTCCATTCGTCATTCGTACCCGTGTCGACAGTTTCGAAACCGGCGAGATCAAGGCCTATGGTAATGGTCTCTATCTGCCGGTGCGGCTGGTCGGCGGCGCCAGCGTCGATTACCGCCCGGCGAAATGACCGCTACACCCGCGTGAAATCCATCGTCCAGTTCACTTCCCATGTCGCGCCGCCGTCAACCGACATCGCCTGCTCCCAGCGCGGCGAAGCGCCGTCGGTACGGCTCCAGACGAAGCGCAATCGGATCGGCCGGCCGTCGAGCGTATCGTCGGCATAAAAGCGACCCACGCCATCCTCGAACCGGCCGATAACCGGCACGTCCAGATTGTGCGGGCTCCGCGCATCGAGCCACCAGATCGCCCAGCTCTTCTGAACGGGGTCAAAGGATCGCAGCGCAATCGCCCGATAGGTTCCGCCGGGGATATGGAGGACATTATCCTCGACATTGCCGTTGCCGCCAAGGATCGGCCGCATGTCGCACGTGCCGTCGAACTCTTCCCACTCGTCGCAGTTCGCCAGACGCGCTTTCAGGCGGCGGTGCCGCACCTGCCAGCTGCCAATCTGGAAATCGAAATCACCGGCCATGACGGGTTCTCCGCTATCGGATTGCTCATCATGTTCTTATTACGTTCTCACTCGAACGCAACCCCTGCCCGGTCAGAACAGGCGCGTAATTCCGTAAAACGCCGCTGCGACGACCGCGCTCGCCGGGATGGTGATGAACCAGGCCGCGACGACGTTGCTCGCAACGCCCCAACGCACCGCGCTGGCGCGGCGGGCGACACCGGCGCCGATGATGCTGCCCGTGATCGTGTGCGTCGTCGACACCGGAATGCCGAGAAGGCTGGCGGTGAACACCATGATCGAACCGCCGGTCGAGGCGGCAAAGCCCTGATGGTGCGACAGCTTGGTGATACGGCCGCCCATCGTTTCGATGATCTTCCACCCGCCCGACAGAGTGCCCAGTGCAATCGCGACATAACAGCTGAAAGCCACCCAGTGCGGGATATGAAATTCGCCGCCCAGATAGCCGGTCGAATAGAGAAGCACGGTGATAATGCCCATCGTCTTCTGCGCATCGTTCAGCCCGTGGCTGATCGAATAGGCGGCCGAGGAGAGGAGATGCAGGCGGCGGAAGGTCTTTTCGGCGAAGCTCGCGGTCACGCGGCGCAGCGCCCAGCTGCTCGCCAGCATCACCAGCATCGCGAGCATCATGCCGAGCAGCGGCGAGAGGAAGATCGCGATGACGGTCTTGTTAAGCCCCGTCCACTCGATCCCCTCGAACCCCGCATGCGCGACGCCTGCGCCGACGATCCCGCCGACCAGCGCATGGCTCGACGACGACGGAATGCCCTTCAGCCAGGTGACGATGTTCCAGAACATCGCGCCGACCAGCGCGCCGAACACGACCGCGGGGGTCACCAGATCCTTGTCGATAATTCCCTTGCCGATCGTTTCGGCAACCTTGTGCAATTCAGGGAAGATCACCGAAAGAAAGTAAGCGGCAAAGTTAAAGAAGGCGGCAAACAGCACTGCCTGTACCGGCCGGAGCAGGCGGGTCGCGACGACGGTCGCGATGCTGTTCGCGGCATCGTGCAGCCCGTTCAGAAAGTCGAACGCCAGCGCCAGAATGACGAGGCCGACGAGAAGGGGAAAAGCGAGTTCGTACATGGGTGCGCCCCTCGCTTATGCGTGGTCGATGACCAGACCGTCGATCTCGTTCGCGACATCCTCGAAACTGTCGGTGACGCGTTCGAGATGGCGGTAGATTTCACGTGCGATCAGGAAGTGAACGGTGTTCGACTCCCCATGTTCCTTGAACAGGCGGCGGAGGCCCGCAGCGTGGATTTCGTCCGCATGCCCCTCCATCCGCACCAGACGTTCGGTGAGTTCGTGCAGGCGCGCACCATTGGCGCCGATGTTGCGGAGCAACGGCAGCGCCTCTGCGGTCAGCCGCGCGGCATCGACGATGATGCCCGCGATGTCGCGCATTTCGGGGTCGAATTCCTTGACGTCGTACAGATCGACCGCGCCGGCGGTCTTCTGCATCTCGTCGATCGCATCGTCCATCGAGGCGATCAGGCTGGTGATCGCACTGCGGTCGAACGGCGTCAGGAAGGTGCGGCGGACGGTCTGCAACACTTCGCGGGTGATCGCATCGGCATCATGTTCGCGCTCGATGACTTCCTGGATATGGTCGGCCATGCCCTCGCCGCCCTGCAACATACGCGACAAGGCGTTGGCACCGGCGACGAGCGTCGCGGCGTGGCTTTCGAACAGTTCGAAAAAATTCCCCTGTCGCGGCAGCAAACGCTGAAACCATGCGAACATCCAGCTAACCCCTGTCTTCTCTGCTACATTTTGGACGACACCGCGCGGCTGGGCGACGGCGCGAAAGCCGGTATCGCCGAACGAGCGAATCAGCGCCTGAAGATCGGGCTCCTCAACCGCTGCGGCAGCGGCGTCAAAGGAAAACCACTGGCGGTCGCGCTCGTCCATTTCCTTCCATTCGGAAAGCTCACGCGTCACGGCCAGCGGAAAGACCTCGACATTGTACATGATCTGCGCGCCGTTGGCGCGGCGCTTTCGATATTCATAGCTGCCGATCGCCGTCGGGCAGACGGCGCCGAGCACCCCGGCCTCTTCCTCGGCCTCGATCGCGGCGGCGGCATGGCGCTCCATGCCGGTCAGCGGATTGCCCTTGGGAATCACCCAGCGCTTCGTCTCACGCGACGTGATTAGCAGAATCTCGGTCGGCCCATCCTGCGCGGGACCCCCGAAACGATAGGGAAGGACAGCGATCTGGCGCAACGGGCTTCATCCTTTCCATGGAATTCAGCGGGGCGGAACGCCCGGCGGCTGATAAAAACGCTACGCCCCTATGACAATATTGTGACAGCGACAAGCAGGCTTCGCCGGAGCCCCCGTTTCCTCCCCTGCTTTCATCCCTGTCAATTCGATTGCAAAATGAAACGCGGTGCGTAAGCTGTCGACAAAATATAGTCGGGAGACAGGAATATGGCAGGCACCGCAACGATGGAACGCCCCGCGAACGGAACGGTCGCTCCGGTCGATCAGGATGTGCTGATCGTTGGCGCCGGGATTTCCGGCATCGGCATGGCGGTGCATCTTCAGCAATATAGCCCGGACCGCAGCTTCGCACTGGTTGAGCGCCGCGCCAATCTTGGTGGCACCTGGGACCTGTTCCGCTATCCCGGCATCCGCTCGGACAGCGATATGCACACGCTGGGCTTCGTCTTCGAACCGTGGAAGCATGAAAAATCGATCGCCGACGGTCCGTCGATTCTCGACTATCTGAATCGCATCGTCGACGAGCGCCATATCCGCGAACATATCCGCCTCAACCGCAAGGTGGTGGGCGCCGACTGGGACAGCGGCGCCGCGCGCTGGACCGTGACGATGGAGGATGACAAAGGCGCGACATCGACGACGACCGCGCGCTGGCTTTATCTGGGCGCCGGCTATTATGATTATGACGAGGCTTTCGACGCCAATTTCACCGGCCGCGACGATTTCCAGGGTCAGATCATCCACCCGCAATTCTGGCCACAAGATCTCCGGTATAAAGACAAGAAGGTCGTCGTCATCGGTTCGGGGGCGACCGCAGTGACGATCGTTCCGTCGATGGCGAAAGATGCGGCGCATGTGACCATGCTGCAACGCACCCCAACCTGGTACGCGATCCGCCCTGCCAAGGATGGCTTCGCCAATTTCCTGCGCAAGATCCTGCCCGAGAAACTTGCGTACAAGATCACGCGCTTCAAAAATGTGAAGTTGCAGGACATCGTCTTCAAAAAGGCCCGCGACAAGCCGCAGCAGGTCAAGGACTTCCTGACCAAGAAGGTCAAAGCCGCGCTCGGCGACCGCTATGACGCCGAAGCCTTCACCCCACCTTATAATCCCTGGGACCAGCGCCTGTGCCTCGTCCCCGACGCCGACCTGTTCGAGGCGATCAAAGCCGATAAGGCCGCGGTCGTTACCGATCATATCGACCATTTCGACGCCGCAGGTATTCAGCTCAAATCGGGCAAGCATCTCGACGCCGACATCATCGTCACCGCGACGGGCCTGAAACTCGCGGTCGCAGGCAAGATTCCGGTGCGTGTCGATGGCACCCCCGTCGATTGGCACGACCATTTCTACTATAAGGCCTGCATGTTTTCGAACGTGCCGAACTTCTCGGCCGTCTTCGGCTACCTCAACGCGAGTTGGACGCTGCGCGCCGACATCGTGTCCGAATATGTGTGCCGCGTACTCAACCATATGCGCGATACGGGAACCACCGTCGCAACCCCGGCACTCGCCGATCCGTCGAGCCTCGAAGAGGAAAATGTCTTCGATTTCTCGTCAGGCTATATCCAGCGTTCGCTGCACATCATGCCCAAAAGCACGGTCGCACTGCCGTGGCGGCTCAGCCAGAATTATGTGCAGGACCGCATCGACATGAAAACCGGCGCGATTGCCGACGGAGTGCTCACGTTCAGCAACGCCCGCGCGGCGGTCGCCGCCCCGGCGGAATTACAGGCGGCCGAATAATGATCAGGCAGCGCGCTTCGCGCGCTGTCGCCGCACCAGCCAGACCACCAATGCAGCAATCGCGAGCAGCGCCACCGGAACGGCAATGCGCGCGATTTCGGCGGTGCGGTTATAGCCCTCGATAAACTCCAGAGCCGGTGGGCGGGTCTTGCTGGCGATCACGCGCCAATAGACGATCCTGGCGGGTTCGTCGTTGCGGGCATAAAAGCGCACCTCCACCATCGACCATTTTCCGGGCGCCGATCCAACAACGACGACCTCTTCCTGCCGCTCGCTGAGACCGGCCGTAATATTGCTGTTCCATTTGTACGAAGCCAGTTCCCACCTGGCACCAGCCGGTGGACATTCGCGCGGCAGCGCGGGGATGGCGGCGTCCAGCGTGGCCGTGATTTCCGGGTGCATCTCGCGTTTCACGCTCGTCGGATCGGTACAGAAACGTCGAGCGATGTCGATGATCTCACGCTGGCGTTCCGGCTTGACCATCTTGTCGAGGGTCGACTGAAAGCTGCAGGCAGGCAGCGACGAAAAGCACAGGACTGCTAGCAGCCCGGCATAAAACTGGCGCAAAATCACCTCCCCAACGCGGCTCTGTTCGCTTGGGAGGATGGCTTATCCGCCGAACTCGATCAATCGACGTGTTCGGGCTTGCCCTTGGTCGAGCCCTTGGCGAAATCCTCAAGCTGGGTTTCGCTCATGCTTTCGAGCATCTCCTTCGATGCGCCCTTGAGCTTCGACTTGGGCGTGTCGCCGCGCTTCGCGCTCAATGCGGCACCGGCGGCCTTCTGCTGTGCTTTGGACTTGGCTGGCATGACATTTCTCCTGCCTGCCCCCTACCCATTAACGATCGTACCGCCGTTGGGATGCAGCACCTGACCCGACATATAGCTACTGTCGTCGCAGGCGAGGAACAGGAAGGCAGGCGCAATCTCATTGGGTTCGCCCGGCCGCTTCATCGGCGTATTCTCACCAAAATGCTCGACCTTTTCGGCCGGCGCGCCACCTCGGGGATTGAGCGGGGTCCAGACCGGGCCGGGAGCGACGCCGTTGACGCGAATTCCCTTGGCCACCAGATTTTCACTGAGCGACCGGGTGAACGCCGTGATCGCGCCCTTGGTCGCGCTGTAATCGAGCAACCCTTCCGAACCCTGATACATGGTGACGCTGGTGCAATTGACGATTGCCGCGCCCTTTTTCAGATGTGGTAACGCGGCCTGGACAAGGTAAAACATGCCGAAGATATTGGTTGCGAAGGTTCGCTGGAGTTGATCGACGCTGATCTCGCGAATGTCGGCAGCCGGATGCTGCTCGCCCGCATTGTTGGCCAATATGTCGAGCCGGCCGAAGGCTTTCACCGTGCCGGCAACGATTTTTTCGCCTGCGGCCTGCTTTCCGACGTCGGCCTTGATCGCGATCGCGCGGCGCCCTTCGGCCTCGACGATCGCGGCCGTGTCGGCTGCATCCTGCTTGTTGTCGAGATAGACGATGGCGACGTCGGCGCCTTCGCGCGCGAACAGCGCGCAGACCGCGCGGCCAATGCCGCTATCGCCGCCGGTGACGATCGCGACCTTCCCCTGAAGCCGCCCAGATCCGGGATAGCGCGGCTGCCATCGAGGTGCGCGGTCAAGCTCCGCCTCGCGGTCGGAAGGCGGCCGGGCTATCGTCTTGGCCTCCCCCACCTCGCCGCGCAACTTTTCGGCAGCGCGGCGTTTGCCCTTCTTTTCCTTCAGCGTTTCACCGATCTTGCCGGCTTTGGGCTGCTTGGCCATGCACCTGTCCTTCGATCACTTGGCGGGAAGAAAATCGCGCGCGAACTCCTTTTTCGCCGCATCGACGACCGCCCGGTTCATCGGCACGTTGATCTTGTAGCTGCCCTCGGCATAGGGGCCGATTTCATAGGGCGCGATCGCGATCGTCAGCCGGTCGAGATAGCGCCCGTCGGAGGAACCGAGCCAGATGGTCTGCGCCGATGCGGGCGGGCATTTGGCGAAGGGACTGTCGGGTTCATCGGGGAGCTCTATTCCTTTCGCCGCCTTCGCACGCGCGATAGCCGCGCAGAAATCGTCGCGGATCGCGGCATCGAACGCAGCGCCGCTGGTGAACAGATCGAGCGGCTTGAGCTGGATGCCGCGGTTGCGGTCCCACAACAGGCTGTCAAAACTGACCATGCCGTGCGCTCCGCCGGTATAGGTCTGGATTTCGCTCGAAAGGCTGAGGAAGCGCGGCGTGTCGGTGATCTTTTCCCATTTCTGCGAATGCGTATGAGCGCGATAAGGGAAGCCTTCCTTTTTGGCGCCTGCCTGGTCGCGCTTGGCCGCATCGACGAGCGCCGTTCGTATCGTCGCCCGATCATTGTCGAGCCACGCGGCGAGTTTCGGAATCTGCGCCGCTTCGGCTGGATAGCCATAGGCGAATTCGATGAGGTCGCTATTTTCCTTCACATCGGATGCGGGCGCATTTTTCGCGGCAAGATCGGCGGAGCCGCCCGGCGGAGCGCCGGGAACGGCAGTCGCCGCCGCCGTGTCGGCCGTGTCGGCCGGCGCATCGCTTTCGCCCGAGCAGGCGGCGAAAAGAAGAAAGCCCGGCAGGATCAGGGCGCGGCAGAGGGAGGATGTTGCAACTGTCATCTTGGCATAACTCCGGGAATCGACAAAGTTTCCCGGCAGGCCTAGCAGAAAATCATGATCGACTATTCCGACATGATTCAGCCCGACAAGGGGCAGGACGCCCGCACCATCCATCTCGTCGACACGCAAAGCTATGACGAATGGCTGAAGAGCCGTAGCGCCCGCGAGCGCGCCCACCTTGCTGCGGTCGGTTTCAAACCCGATGCCTATGTCCATGCGATCCTGCCGGGCGACGACCCCGAAAAATGGGCGGTCGTCACGACGGTCGCCAAGGTCGATGAACTGTCCGCATGGTGCCTCGCCAAGCTGGGTCAAATTCTTCCCGAGGGTCGCTATCGCCTCGAAGATCGTCAGCCGGGCAAGGCCCTGTTCGGATGGATGAGCGCGCAATATCGTTTCGACCGTTATCGATCGAAAACCAGCATCAAAGGTCCTCGCGTCCTGCTGACTAGCGACGTCGGCGCGATCGCGCCGACGGTGGCGGAGATGCGCGCGGTTGCGCTCGTTCGCGACCTCGTCAACACACCGGCTGCCGACATGGGACCGGCGGCCATCGAAAAGGAAGCCGAACGCATCGCCAAGGCGCATGGCGGCAAGCTGAGCGTGACCAAGGGCGAAGCGCTGGAACAGGGCTATCCCATGATCCACGCGGTCGGGCGTGCGGCGGCGAAACATCATGCCCCGCGCCTGATCGAGATCGTCTGGGGCAAGGACGATCATCCCCGCGTTGCGCTCGTCGGCAAGGGGATCAGCTTCGACAGCGGCGGGCTCGACATCAAGCCCGCGTCGGGCATGCGGCTGATGAAAAAGGATATGGGCGGCGCCGCGCATGTCCTCGCGCTCGCCGAACTGATTATGGCATCGGGACTGCCGATCCGCCTCCACTGCCTGGTTGCGGCCGCCGAAAATGCCATTTCGTCCGATGCCTTTCGCCCCGGCGATGTACTCCACAGCCGCCTCGGCCTGACGGTCGAAATCGGCAACACCGACGCCGAAGGCCGGCTGGTGCTGGGCGACGCGCTGGCGAAGGCGGGCGAGGACAAGCCCGAACTGATCGTCGATTTCGCAACGCTGACCGGGGCGGCGCGCACGGCGCTCGGCCCTGACCTGCCCGCGCTTTTTGCCAATGACGATGCACTCGCCGCCGACATGCTCGCGGGAGGGACCGAACGCGACGACCCGCTGTGGCGGATGCCGCTGTGGGACGGCTATTCCGACCTGCTTGAAACCGACATTGCCGACCTTGGCAATGCCGGTAGCTCGCCCTTCGCGGGGTCGATCACGGCAGCCCTGTTCCTCAAGCGTTTTATTCCCGAGGGCACGCCCTGGGCGCATTTCGACACCTTTGCCTGGCGCCCTTCGGCGAAACCGGGACGGCCTAAGGGCGGCGCGGCGCTGGGACTGCGCGCGGCGTGGGCGATGCTGCAGGCACGCTATGACCGCCGCGGCCGAAGTGAAGCGTCTTGATAAAGCGCCGCCTGCTGGTCTAATGGCGCGCGATTATCCGTCAGCGGCGGACCACCGGCATTTACAGGACGGCAAGTGACAGCGGAGACAGGCGAACATTCAGCGGCGAGCCGCGTGCGTATGGGGCGCCCCGGTACGGCGGGCGCTGGCCGCGGCCGCTTCGGGCTGACCGGCACGTCGCAGTCCTATGATCCGCGCATCGTCGCAATCCGCCCCGACCTTGCCGATATTGCCGTCGCCGGCCAGCATTTCGCGCCGCATTATGCCGCGCCGATGATGCGCAGCGGTGTGCTGCCCGCCGCTTCATTGCGCGCCGAGCCGTCGCTTCAGGCCGAGCAGACGAGCGAACTGTTGTTCGGCGAGGGCTTTGCGCTGCTCGACCTGACGGGCGGTTGGGCATGGGGTTATTGCCTGGCGGATCATTATGTCGGCTATCTCGCCGCCGACGCGCTCGGCACGCCGATCGCACCGACCCACCGGGTCGGCATGATCGAGGCGATGCTGCACAGCGCCCCCGACGCCGCGAGCGGCGGTCCCGGGGTCCTGCCACGCGGCGCGCAGGTGATGGGCGAGGAACAGGGCGAATGGCTCGCGACCGCGCACGGCTTCCTGCCGCTCGCCGCAATGGCCGAAGTCGGGACACGGCACGTCGACCCTGCCGCGCTCGCCGAAGAGATGATCGGCGCACCTTACGTCTGGGGCGGCCGCACCGCAAAGGGTATAGATTGCTCGGGGCTCGTCCAGCTGGCGTGGGGCGCCGCAGGGATCCAGCTGCCGCGCGACAGCGATTTGCAGCTTGCATCGCTGGCTGCCGACAAGGATGTCGCACCGGCCGATCTCGCGCGCGGTGATCTGGTCTTTTTCCCCGGCCATGTCGGCATCATGGCCGATGACCGGAATATCATTCATGCAAGCCGACGATGGATGGCGGTCAAAACCGAACCGCTCGCCGACGTGATCGCACGGTCGGCGGCGAAGGACCATGATCCGCCGGTTTCCGGCTATAAACGACTGAAATAACCCATGACCAATAATGTGTTCATCGACGGCGCGGCGGGAACGACGGGCCTGGAAATCGCCGAACGGCTGTCCGGCCGGAGTGAGTTCGCCCTCATCACGCTTGACGAAGCGCGTCGCAAGGATGCCGCCGCGCGGCGCGAAGCGCTGAACGAAGCCGATTTCGTTATCCTCTGTCTGCCCGATGCCGCCGCGATCGACGCGGTTGCGATGATCGACAACGACCGCACGCGCGTCATCGATGCCTCGACCGCGCATCGTGTCGCGCCGGGCTGGATCTATGGCTTTCCCGAGGTCAGCGGGCATGCGGCCGTCGCCGAAGCGAAGCGCGTGTCGAATCCCGGCTGCTATTCGACCGGTTTCATCGCGCTGGTCGCGCCGCTCGTCCAGGCAGGCCTGCTCCCCGCCGACTGGCCCTATATTTGCCACGCGGTCAGCGGCTATTCAGGCGGCGGCAAGGCGCTGATCGAACGCTTCGAGGATGACCGCGACATCGCCTGGCGTGGCTATGCGCTGCAACTGGGTCACAAGCATGTGCCCGAGATGCAGGCACGCTGTGGCTTGACGATTGCGCCGCTTTTCTCACCCGCCGTCGTTGCCGCACATCGCGGGATGGTGGTCGAAATTCCGCTCCATCTGGGCGCCATGTCGGGCGCGGCGTCGCCGGACGCGCTTCGCGACGCGCTCGCCGAATTTTATGCCGGCAGCCCCGTCGTGGTCATGGGCGAACCGCCCGCCGACGGCGAAATGCTGCTACGCGCATCCGGCGCGGGCAGCGACCTGCTGGAACTGTTCGTATTCGGTGACGCCACCGGCGGTCAGGCGCGCCTCGTCGCGCGGCTCGACAATCTGGGCAAGGGGGCAAGCGGCGCCTGCGTCCAGAATCTGAATATCATGGCGGGATTGCCCGAAACGGCGGGCCTGCAGCTCTGAGTTCAGTGCACCGTGTCGAGCGCGGTATCGATCGACAAATAGGTGATCAACCGTTCGATCTGACGCCAGCGGGCGAAATGCACATGGTTGCCGAGCACGCGATATTGTTCGGCGCGGGCGGCGGCGGCGAAGCCGGCTTCCTCACCATGCTGGTCGATCAGCATATGAGCATCGTCAACCGCTGCGCGGTCGGCAAGAAAGGGTGCTGACAGTTCCATGACGTCCCGGTGCGTTGCTTCGAACCTGTCCTCTAGCCCCCTGCCCTCACCGCCCCGTTCCCAACCATAATGAACAAATGGGTAAGGTTAATTAGGGCGACGCCAACATTTACCGTCCTCCGACAGCTGCCGCGCATGTTTCGCCTCTTTGCCGCCGCGCCATCGCCGTGTAGACAGGGATCATGCGCAAGATCCTGAAATATACCGCCCTCGCCCTGTTGCCGATCGCCGTTGCGGGGGGCGTCACGCTTTATGTCATGTCGCGGCCCGACGTCGCGCGCTTCTCGACCGCCGAACTCAGCGGCCGCGTGCCGGTGATGGCGTCGCAGCGCACCGAGGTCTTTCCGACGATCAACGTGCCAGAGGCGACGAGCTGGCCCGCAGGACAGGCGCCGCGCGCCGCCGAGGGGCTGGCGGTCGCCCGCTTTGCCGAAGGGCTCGATCATCCTCGCAACATGCTCGTGCTGCCCAATGGCGACGTGCTGGTTGCCGAGGCGCAGAGCCCGCCGCGCGACACATCGGGGGTCGAGGGCAAGATCATGGGCAATCTGATGAGCAAGGGCGGCACGGGCCGCCGTCCGTCAGCCAACCGCATCACCCTGCTCCGCGACGCCGACGGCGACGGCAAGGCGGAGGTCAAGACCGCCTATCTCACCGGCCTCAACTCACCCTATGGCATGGCGCTGGTCGGCACGACGCTTTACGTCGCCAACACCGACGCGCTGCTCGCCTTTCCCTATGTGGCGGGCGAGACGAAGATGAGCGGCAAGGCCGAAAAGATCGTCGACCTGCCCGCGAAGGGCACCAACCGCCATTGGACCAAAAGCCTTGCCGCCGCGCCCAATGGCTGGCTCTACATCGGGGTCGGCGCCGATTCGAATATCGGCGAAAAGGGCATGGGCCATGAGGTCCGCCGCGCCAGCATATTGGAAGTGCGGCCCGAACAAAAATATGTGCGGACCTTTGCCGCGGGCATTCGCAACCCCGTCGGGCTGGGCTTCTATCCCGACGGCGGCCGGCTGTGGACCGTCGTCAACGAACGCGACATGCTGGGCAGCGATCTGGTTCCCGACTATCTGACCGATGTGACCGAGGGCGATTTCTAT
This sequence comes from Sphingopyxis selenitireducens, assembly GCF_051550705.1. NCBI lineage: Bacteria > Pseudomonadati > Pseudomonadota > Alphaproteobacteria > Sphingomonadales > Sphingopyxidaceae > Sphingopyxis > Sphingopyxis selenitireducens. The sequence goes on along the minus strand of NZ_JBPULG010000003.1, from coordinate 112,021 downwards.
GGCTGGCCCTGGTATTATTGGGGCGGCGTCATCGACCCCCGCGTCGAGCCCGAGGCCGAAGATCGCCGCCAATATGTCAAGCGCCCCAAATATGGGCTGGGGGCGCATACCGCGCCGCTGGGCATGACCTTCACCCAAGGCCTCGACATCGGCGAGCGCTGGGCGAATGGCGCACTGGTCGCGCTGCACGGTTCGTGGAACCGCGAACCCGTCGCGGGTTACAGCGTCGTCTTCGTCAAGTTCGGCGCCGGCGGCCGGCCGGTCGATGCACTGCCCGTCACGCTGCTCGACGAGTTCCTGTCCAAGGACGGCAAGACCACGCGCGGCCGCCCGGCCGATGTGAAGGTCGCAAAGGACGGCAGTGCGCTGGTCGCCGACGATACCGGCGGCGTCATCTGGCGGGTTGCGAAGGCCAATTAATCCCCTCCCCTTGATGGGGAGGCAATGAAACTGGCTGACTGGTTCGTTGGCTGCAGCGGGAGGGAGCGTGCGCTCTCGTCCGGAACGATGGCGGCATGACGCGCCATCACCCTCATCCAACTCCGCCTAATGCCTTTGGCATAAGGCTTCTTATCCTTCTCCCATCAAGGGAGAAGGATATTGCCTACACGCGCATCGGCATCAGCACGTACAGCGCCGGGCTCTTTTCGCTCTCGCGGATCAGCGTCGGGGCGTTGGCGTCGGCGAGGTGCAGTTCGACCGTGTCGCCATCGACCTGGCCGAGAATGTCGCTGAGGTAACGCGCGTTGAAACCGATCTCCATCGCCTCGCTGTCATAGGCAGCGGCAACTTCTTCGGCGGCGGTGCCGTTTTCGGGGCTGGTCACCGACAGGGTGATCCGGTCCTTGTCGAGGCCGACCTTGACCGCGCGGGTCTTTTCGCTGGCGATCGTCGATACGCGGTCGACGCCCTGGAACAGGCTTTTCGGATCGACCTTGAGCAGTTTGTCGTTCGCGGTCGGGATGACGCGGCTGTAATCGGGGAAGGTCCCGTCGATCAGCTTCGACGTCAGGATCGCGTTGCCGAGCTGGAAGCGAATCTTGCTAGCCGACAGGCTGATTTCGACATTGCCTTCGGCCTCGTCGAGCAGCTTGCGGATTTCGGCGACGCATTTGCGCGGGACGATGACGTCGGGCATCGACGACGCGCCTTCGGGACGGGTGACGGTATAGCGGGCGAGGCGGTGGCCGTCGGTCGCCGCAGCCTTCAGCACCGGACCCGATGCGTCCTCGGCGACGTGCAGGAAGATTCCGTTGAGATAATAACGCGTTTCCTCGGTCGAGATGGCGAAGCGCGTCTTGTCGATGATCTGGATCAGTTCGGCGACCGGCAGTTCGAAATTGGTCGGCAGGTCGCCCTCGGCGATCACCGGGAAGTCGTCGCGCGGCAAGGTCGGCAGATTGAAGTTCGAGCGGCCCGCCTTGACCTGCATCTTGCCCTCGGCAGCGGCGAGGCTGACCTCGGCGCCCTCGGGCAGCTTGCGGGCGATTTCAAAAAGGGTGTGAGCGGACACGGTGGTCGTGCCCGGCGTTTCGACCTTGGCCGCGATGGTTTCGACGACCTGCAGGTCGAGATCGGTCGCCATCAATTTGAGCTGGCCCGATGCATCGGCTTCGATGAGGACGTTCGAGAGAATGGGAATGGTATTGCGCCGTTCGACCACCGACTGGACGTGGCCGAGGCTCTTCAACAACACTGCGCGTTCGATCGTCGCTTTCATTCTAATCCGCCATCCCTGTGTTTCGCGGGAGAAATCCCTGAGAGGGCAGGCATCGGAGGCGATTCGCGCCCCGATTCCCGGCCCCTGAAAATGTCCACCTTCCTTAACGTACACGTCGCGCCGTGCAAGCCATGCTTGCAAAGCATCCCCATTCGCGCGAACGAGGCGCGATGCGGCGCGCCCTGCCCTTTTTCGCCCTTTTGGCAGCCCTTCCGGTCGCGGCGCTTGCCGCATCGCCGACAGCGCTTGGCATTTTCGGCAGCTGGGGCGCTTTTCGCGATCCGGCGACCCCGCGCTGCTATGCGATCGCCGCCCCCGCCGCAACGATCGGGACGCCGCAGATCAAAGCCTATGCCAGCGTCGGAACCTGGCCCAAAGCGCGCATTCGCGGGCAGTTTTACGTCCGCCTGTCGAAGGCGCGCGCGCCGGATCGCGAATTGCGCCTGACGATCGGCGACCGCCGCTTCATCCTGACCGGCAATGGCGCGCACGGCTGGGCGAGCGACGCGCGGATGGACGCCGCAATCATCGCCGCGATGCGGTCGGCCCCGAGCATGAGCGTCCGGAGCGGCACGCCGACCGGCGGCGCGATCACCGACACCTATCGCCTGCGCGGCGCGGCGACGGCGATCGACGCGGCGGCGCTGGGGTGCGCTTCGATCCGCTGAGGCCGTTTCGAAAAGTGGCGGAATTCGGCGTAACTTCATTCATGAATCGCGATGCCACGCACCACGTTTCCCGGTCCGTCATCCCGGGCTTGACCCGGGACCCGCCTGCTCTTGCGGGCTGCATGCCACCAGAAAAGGCAGGCCCCGGGTCAAGCCCGGGGTGACGAGGAGGGAAATACACGACAAGCGACGGGAAACTGCGCAATTTCACTCTGGAATCGCATATTCCTTCCGCGCCGATGCCCGCCGTGTCCGTTGCGAGAGTGAGTGGAAAAGGGCCGCCGTGCGTCATCGCCGCGAAAGCTAAAACAGCCGAATAATGTAGGAAAGCGATTTCCGCCGGCCCTGCCCCGATCACCGCCGTTGTTACTTTTCCCGCGCGAGCTTCGTCAGTTCGGCCGCGAGGAAGTCGAGGACGAGGCGGACGCGGGGGACATGGCGCAGCCGTTCGTGGGTGAGGAGCCAGAGGCCGGTGGTGTCTTCGCTTTTGGGCGGAATGCAGCGGATGAGGTCTGGTTCGCGGTCGGCGATGAAGGCGGGCAGGATGGTGAGGCCCATCCCCGAGCGGACGCCCGCGAGAAGGCCGGTTCCGCTGTCATATTGCATCACCACCGATGCCTCGAGCCCATATTGCCGCAGCCACGCTTGGTACGGCTCCCAGACCCCGCCGCCGCCGCCGATAAAGGGGTGGGCGGCGAGTTCGGCGCGGCTGTGCGGGATGCCGTGCCGGTCGGCATAGTCGCGGCTGCAATAGAGGGTCCAGGGGTTGTCGGCGATACGCCGCCCGACGAGGCCCGCACCGGCGGGCTGCTTGCTGCTGCGGATCGCAATGTCGGCCGCGCCGGACGCGAGATCGCGCGGCTCGTCCGACGTGTCGAGGTGGATATGAATGCCCGGATGCGCAGCCCGCAAATCGCGCAGGATCGGCGGCAGGATCGTCACCGCGAAAATTTCCATCGCCGTCAGGCTGACCGTGCCGCCCGCGTCACGCGACCGCGCACCCGCCGCTTCGCCGAAGCGATCGGCGGCATCGCGAACCGCGACGGCGCTCGCCAGCATCGCCTCACCCACCGGGGTCAGCGCATAGCCTGCCTGTCGCCGTTCGAAGAGGTTGAGGCCGGTGGCTTGCTCGAGCGCGGCAACGCGGCGCGCGACCGTCGTCTGGCTGACGCGCAGGCTCTGCGCTGCGGACAGCGTGCTACCTGTCTCCGCCACCGCGAGAAAGGCTTTGAGGTCGTTCCAGTCGTACATGGCGTCTTGTGCGTCATAATCGCCCCCGGCTCATTCTGCAATTTTGCAGAATGGCCCGGCAACATCGTTGCTCCTTTCGCATCGGGCGATCGCTTATCTGCTGTGTCACCGGCTTCCTCCCCTCCTCATGAGCCGGCCGATGGAGACACAAGATGAAAAAGCTTCTGATCCTCGCCGCCCTGACTGCCGCGTCCTTTGGCCAGCCAGCATTTGCCCAGCCCGCTAATCCGAGCGTGATCGTACAGCATAAAGACCTCGACCTGCGGACCGAGGCCGGTGCCCGGACGCTCGACCGCCGGATATGGCGCGCCGCCGTCGCGGTGTGCGGAACGACGTCGGAATTCGATCTGGAAGGCAAGAATGATATTCGCCATTGCCGGAGCGAAACCCGGCGCATCGGATCGGCCCAGGCCCAATTGGTGATTGCCGATGCGACCCGCGATCAGCCGATCCGCGTCAGTTCGATCCAGAAATGACCACCCGGAATGCCGGGCAGGTGACCAGAACCGCGTCCCCGACCGGGGACGCGGCCTAGCGTCCGTCGAAGGCTGTCCGCGCCGCCTCCACCTTCTCCAGATTCGCCTCCGCCCAAAGCCATACGCCGCAGAACGCCTCGCCAAGCCCCTTCCCCAATTCGGTCAGCCGATATTCGACCTTGGGCGGGATGACCGGGTGGACGGTGCGATGGACAAGGCCGTCCCGCTCCATCGCTCTCAAAGTCTGCGTCAGCATCTTTTGACTGATGCCGGGGACGAGTTGCGCGAGGCGGGTGAAGCGGCATTCGCCATGTTCCTCCAGCACCTCCAGAAGAAGCATCGTCCATTTGTCGGCGACTCGGCCGATCAGCGCGTTGACCAGCGCCTCGACGCGCGGGTCGAGCGATTCTGCGGGATGGTGCGCATTTTTTTCGGCGGTCGGCATGGCGGAAAATCCAATTCTCTCCATTAGGTAATCATGGCACTTTTTGGTGCCTTCTTTCATTTGGAGAGTATTGGGATATCCAGGCCTTGTCATCAACCTTTCAAGGACGAAGAGCATGAAGACGACAGGCAACACTATCCTCGTCAGCGGCGGCGGATCGGGTATCGGACTCGCCCTTGCGCAGCGCTGGCACGACGCCGGCAACAGAGTCATCATCACCGGGCGCAATAGCGCGAAGCTGGAGGCAGCGATCGCGGGACGCGCCAACATGCACATGATGGTGCTCGACATCACCGATGCGGCGGCGATTACCGCCTTCTCGACGGCCGTCGTCGCGGTACATCCCGACCTGAATATCGTGGTCAACAATGCCGGCATCATGAGCAATGAGGATGCGAGTACGAAGCGCAACCTCGGTGACGCCGAAGCGACTGTTATCACGAATATATTGGGCCCGATCCGGTTGATCGACGCGCTGGTCGACCATCTGGCGGTGCAGCCGGACAGCGCGATCGTCAATGTGACGTCGGGGCTGGCGTTCGTGCCCTTCCCCAAGGCGCCAACCTATTCGGCAAGCAAGGCGGCGATGCACAGCTATACGGTCGCACTGCGCGTCCAGCTGGAAGGCAAGGTCGAGGTGATCGAGCTGGCGCCGCCCGCGGTGCGAACCGAACTGACCCCCGGCCAGTCGACGCGCGACGGTTATATGCCGCTCGATGATTTCGCCGACGAGGCCATGGCGCTGTTCGCGACGAAGCCGACGCCCCCGGAAATATTGGTGCCGAACGTCCTGCCGCTGCGCCATGCCGAAGCGAACGGGAATGTCGCCGCGGTGTTGGGGATGCTCGCGGCGCTCTGACAACTAAATTGACGATATAGCATGTCGGCACTTGCCGAGATGGTGGATATGGGCTCATGATCCCCGGCAAGCCGATGTGACGGACGACAGACCCGAAATGGGCGTGTCACTTCGGTTGGTACGGATGGAGAAGGAAGCCTGTCAGATGAATATTGTCAGCCAGAATGAACTATGCCCACGGGAGAAGCACCGGACGCTGGAGTTCATCGGTCTGCGATCGCACGCAACGACCGTCGGGTTGATCCAGCTGTGCGAAGAATTGCTGAACGCCGGAATATTGGACGGTGCGGCGCTGCAGCGGATCAAGGATGCGATCCGCATGGAATTGACCGTCGGCAATGCCCGCATTTCGAATCAGCCGACCTTTGACGCGACCCTGCGGCGCCGGCTCGATGCGATTTTCCCGCATGTCGCCGATGAGGACCGCACCCAGGTCGGAACGGTCGAGGAACTGGAAGACGCGCTGGAAACCTATCACGGCGCCTGAGGGCGCCGAAAAGGCCCGACCGGCTGAACGCAGCGCGCAATTGCGCTGAAGCCGCTTCGCGACTATATGGCCGGCATCATGCAGATCCCCGGCCATATCGACCCCGTTACGACGGGCACCGTTCCCCTGCGCGGGGGCAACCGCATCGACCTTGTCGGGCTGACCCGCGACGCTATCGGCGGCGTGCTGGTCGAGGCCGGCCTCGATGCCAAGGCCGCGAAGCTGCGCGCCAAACAGATCTGGCACTGGATATATCACCGCGGGGTCACCGATTTCGAGGCGATGACCGACATTGCCAAGACGATGCGCCCCTGGCTGACCGACCGTTTCATTATCGGCCGCCCGACGGTGCGCGAAGCACAGGTGTCGAACGACGGCACGCGCAAATGGCTGCTCGCCGCCGCCGACGGCCAGGAATATGAAATGGTCTTCATCCCCGACGCCGACCGGGGAACCTTGTGCGTGTCGAGCCAGGTCGGCTGCACGCTCAATTGCCGGTTCTGCCACACGGGCACGATGCGCCTTGTCCGCAACCTCGCAGCTGGCGAAATCGTCGGACAGGTGATGCTGGCGCGCGACGAGCTCGGCGAATGGCCCAAGGGCACGATGGCGGGCTTTGGCCCCGATCCCGAGGACGGCGATGATGAAGAAGAAGGCGGCAATTATACTGCCGACGGCCGCATCCTGACCAACATCGTGATGATGGGCATGGGCGAGCCGCTGTATAATTTCGACGAGGTCAAGGGCGCGCTGAAGATCGTCATGGACGGCGACGGGCTGGCGCTGTCGCGCCGCCGCATCACCCTGTCGACCAGCGGCGTTGTGCCGATGATGGCGCGCGCGGGCGAAGAGATTGGCGTCAACCTCGCCGTTTCGCTCCATGCTGTGTCGAAGGAAGTGCGCGACGAGATCGTGCCGCTGAACCGCAAATATGGCATCGACGAGTTGCTGAAGGCGTGCGCCGATTATCCGGGTGCCGGCAATTCGCGGCGCATCACCTTCGAATATGTGATGCTGAAGGACAAGAATGACAGCGACGACGATGCGCGTGAGCTTGTCCGGCTGATCCGCGAATATGGCCTGCACGCGAAGGTCAATCTGATCCCGTTCAACCCCTGGCCCGGTGCGATGTACGAATGTTCGACGCCGGAGCGGGTCAAGGCGTTCAGCAACCTGATTTTCAAGGCCGGAATTTCGGCGCCGGTGCGGACCCCGCGCGGGCGCGACATCATGGCTGCGTGCGGTCAGCTCAAGAGCGCGGCGACCAAGCCGACCCGCGCCGAACTCGACCGCATCGCCGAGGAAAAACAGGCAGCGCTCGGCTGATCCTTTGAGTCGCAAATCCGGCGAATAGCGGGACTGCATCACCCCATAGCCATGCCCCGGCGAGCCCCTGCCCCGCCGGAAGAGCCGTCGTATGCGCCGGTTATCCGGGCGATTTCCGCTGCGCATACCTATGCTGTGTTGTAAAATTAACACAGGTAAGAAAATTGTCACAATCTGAACAATCCATTCATTGAAGCGACAGGCGCAAACGCCATTTAGGGGCCGGACCGCGACCCAAAGGGCGTGGCCAAGTCAGAGTGAAGGAATAAAAAATGAAAAAATTCGCAGTTGCAGCCGCTCTCCTGTCGGCCATTGTTGCAACCCCGGCCTTGGCTGCCGATGGAGGCGAAGCTCGCGTCGAAGTGCGCGGCGGCTACATCACCGGCGGCGGTCTTGACGATGCCACGGCTGGTGTCGCAGCAGGTTATGATTTCGACCTCGGCTCGACCGCATTCGCGGGCGCCGAAATCGCTGGCGATAAGGTCCTCGCCGATGGTTACAAGGTTCAGTTCTCGTCGGGCGCCCGCCTCGGTGCCAAGGTCGGCGCCAACGGCAAGGCCTATGTCAACGGCGGCTACACCTTCGGCCAGATCGACGATCCCTATGTCGGTGCAGGCTACCAGCACAAGCTGGGCCAGAACCTTTACGCCAAGGCTGAATATCGCCACCAGTTCATCGAGAACTTCAGCGATTTCGACACCTTTGCTGTCGGCCTCGGCATGGCTTTCTGATCCTTCGGTCAGAAACTGAAACAGGAAGGGGCGGTCCGTTGGGCCGCCCCTTTTTGTTTGCGCTCGGCGCGCGCTGACGCCAACAGCGTGGCATGACAGCCTTTGCCTATATCGCCGCCGCGCTTGCCGAAATCGCCGGTTGCTTCGCTTTCTGGGCGTGGCTGCGGCTCGACAAACCCATGTGGTGGATCGCGCCGGGAATGGCTTCGCTGGCGCTGTTTGCCTGGTTGCTGACGCTGGTCGATGCCGAACATGCCGGGCGCACCTATGCTGCCTATGGCGGCGTCTATATCGTATCGGCGCTGATCTGGCTGTGGGCGGTCGAAGGCGCCAAGCCCGACCGTTGGGACCTGATCGGCGCAGCCGTCTGCCTGGGCGGCGCGGCGATCATCCTGTTCGGCCCGCGCGGGGGCTAGTCCGTATTCGGCAAAGCCTGCTCGACCAGCGGCGCCAGCCCCTCCACGACCACTGCAACCCCTTTCGCATTGGGGTGCATATTATCGCTCAGCATCAACGCCTTGTCGGTGACGACATTGTCGAGGATGAAGGGATAGAAGCTCACGCCATATTTCCCGGCAAGATCCGGGAAAATCGGATTGAACGCCCTGGCATAATCGCTGCCGAGGTTCGGCGCCGCGACCATGCCGGTGAGCAGCACCGGAATCTCGCGTTTCTTCAGTTCGGCCAGCATCGCGTCGAGATTGGCGCGCGTCTGGTCGGGGCCGATGCCGCGCAGCATGTCGTTGCCACCGAGCCCCAGCACGACAAGCGCGGGCTTTGCCTTCGCATTATCGAGAACATAGGTCAGTCGCTGACGACCGGCGGCCGTGGTGTCGCCCGACACGCCGGCATTCTGGACGCGCGCGACGACGCCGTCATCGGTCAAAGCCGCCTGCAATTGCGGAACAAGGCCTTCCTTCGGCCCAAGATTATATCCGGCATAAAGGCTGTCGCCGAAAGCGATGACGAGCGGCGCGTCGGCGGGGATCGCGGATACAGCCTTTGCCTCGGCCTTGTCATTGGTCGAAGCCGATGGCTTTTCCGCCGATCCGCACGCGGCTAGCGGTTGGCAAAGCAACGCCGCGCAACCATATAAAGCGTAAGAGCGCCATCCGGCCGTTCTCATTTCCAAAGGGTCCTTTTCTTGCCCGACACCCGACCTTCGCCAGAACTGGCGATCGCCGCCCATAATGTGACGCTGACTTTGGGGAGCGACAAGGCCCCCGTTGAAATATTGCGCGGCGTCGACCTGGAGGTTCCGGCCGGAACCTCGATCGCGCTGCTCGGCCCGTCGGGGTCCGGAAAAAGCTCGCTGATGGCTGTGCTCGCGGGGCTCGAACGCGCCAACGGCGGCAGCATCCGCGTCGCGGGGCTCGATTTCGCCGCGATGGATGAAGATGATCTGGCGCGCGCGCGGCGCGGCCGGATCGGCATCGTCCTGCAAGCCTTTCATTTGCTTCCGACGATGACCGCACTCGAAAATGTCGCGGTGCCGCTGGAACTGGCGGGGCTGTCCGATCCGTTCGGCCGCGCCGCCGCCGAGCTGGAGGCGGTGGGCCTTGGCCATCGCCTGACCCATTATCCCTCGCAACTGTCCGGCGGCGAGCAACAGCGCGTCGCGATTGCACGCGCGATGGCGAGCGAGCCCGCGATCATCTTTGCCGACGAACCGACGGGCAATCTCGACACCGCGACGGGACATGCAATCATCGAACTGATCTTCGCGCGCCGCGCCGCACTGGGTGCGACCTTGCTGATCATCACCCATGATCCCGAGCTTGCGGAGCATTGCGACCGCGTTGTCGTGATGCACGACGGGAAAATTGAAGAGCGCGCGGCATAATGCTTCCGCTCGCCACCCTCTGGCGGATCGCCCGGCGCGACCTTGCGACGCGCATCCGGGGCCTGCGCCTGCTTGCGGTTTGCCTGTTCCTGGGCGTCGCGACGCTCGCCGCAATCGGCAGCCTGACGCGCGGCATCACGTCCGAACTCGAGGTGCGTGGGCAGACGATCCTTGGCGGCGACGTCGAATTCAGCCTGCCGCAACGCGAAGCGACCGCAGAGGAAATGGCCGGCTTCCGCCGCGTTGGCACGCCCTCCGCCACGGTGCGGCTGCGCGCGATGGCGAACGATCCCGACGGCGAGGCTTTGCTGTCCGAACTGAAGGCGGTCGACGACGCCTACCCGCTCTATGGCACGATGCGGCTGGAAAGCGGCGTGCGCAAAGGTCCGCCGCCACCCGGCGCCATCTGGATCGGCAAGGACCTCGTCTCGCGGCTCGACCTGAAAGTCGGCGAGCGCGTGAAGTTTGGCGAGACAAGCTTCCTGATCGATGGCGTCATCGCCGAAGAACCCGACCGGCTGGGCGAAGGCTTCACGCTTGGCCCCGTCGCAATCATCGGCCTGCCCGATCTGCCCGCAACGAAGCTGATCCAGCCCGGCAGCCTGTATGAGAGCAAATATCGCGTCCGCCTGCCCGGCAGCGCCAATCCCGAAGCGGTCGGCAAGGCGCTGACCGCCGAATTCCCTGACGCGGGCTGGGACATCACCGACAGCAGCAACGGTGCGCCGGGAACGCGGCGCTTCATCGAACGCATGGGCCAGTTCCTGTCGCTCGTCGGGCTCGCCGCGCTGGTGATCGCGGGGATAGGCGTCGGCAACGGCGTCGCAAGCTATCTCGCGGGCAAGCGCCCGGGACTCGCGACATTGAAAGTGCTTGGCGCCGACAGCGGCGCGGTGCTGCGCATCTATGGCCTGCAGATATTGGCGGTTGCCACGGTCTCGATCGCCGCCGGCCTGATCGTCGGCGCGCTCGCCCCAGCAGCGATCGGCGCAATTGCCGGCGATGTGCTGCCGGTGCGTCCGGGGCTCGCCATCTATCCACTGCCGCTGATCGTCAGCGCGGCTTATGGCTTGCTGATCGCGATCGCCTTTGCCCTTCCCCCGCTCGCGGCGACAAAGCATGTCCCGGCGGCGGGCCTCTATCGCGCGACCGTCGACCGCGCTGCGCGTATCGACCGGCCGACGGTCGTCGCGGTCGGCGCGGCGCTGGCGGCGATCATCGCGCTCGCGGTCGGCACGGCGCGTGAGCCCTTGTTTGCGCTGAGCTTCATCGGCGCCGCCATCGGCTTGCTCGCCATCCTTGTCGGTCTGGGTTGGCTGGTGCGCCGCACTGCGAGCCGCCTGCCCCGCCCGCGCCGCCCGTTGTTCCGGCTCGCGCTCGCCAATCTGCACCGTCCCGGCGCGGCCACGGGCGCGCTGGTGGTGGCGCTGGGGCTCGGGCTGACGCTGTTCGTTACCCTTGCCGCGATCCAGACGAGCATCACCGCCGAAATTTCGCGCACCGTGCCGCAGCGCGCGCCGAGCTTCTTCGTCCTCGACGTGCCGCGCGACGCTGTCGCGCCGTTCCGCGCGCTGGTGCGCAAGGCCGACCCGCAAGCCGACGTCAATCTGATCCCCGCGCTGCGCGGCAGCGTCACCGAATTTCGCGGGCAGCGCGTCGACGAACTCGCCGAACTGCCTGAGGGCGCGTGGGTGCTGCGCGGCGACCGCGGACTGACCTATAGCCCCGTCCTTCCGAACGGTAGCACGCTGGTCGGCGGAAACTGGTGGGCCGCCGATTATAAAGGACCGCCGCTGGTCAGCGTCGAGCAGGAGGTTGCGACCTCGCTGGGGCTGAAAATCGGCGACACGCTGTCGGTCAATGTGCTGGGGGTCGAGGTACAGGCGAAGGTCGCATCGCTGCGCACCGTCGAATGGGATAATTTCGGGCTCAACTATGTGCTGGTCTTTTCGCCCGGCACTTTCGACGCCGCGCCGCATAATATGGTCGCGACGGTGGCGGTGTCGGCCAAGGCCGAAACCGAACTGGCGCGCAGCATCCCGCGCGCCTTCCCTTCAGCCTCGCTGATTGCGGTGCGCGATGTGGTGTCGCAGATTACGGTCCTGCTCACCCAGATGAGCCAGGCAATTGCGGCGGCGGCGAGCATCGCGATCCTTGCCGGGATTGCCGTGCTGATCGGCGCGATTGCGGCGAGCCGTGAGCGGCGCGTTTATGACAGCGTCATCCTGAAACTGCTCGGCGCAACGCGCGGTCAGATTTTGGGCGCGCAGGGGCTGGAATATGCCGTGCTGGCAGCCATCCTCGCCGTGCTGGCGCTCGGGCTCGGGCTCGCCGGGGCGTGGTATGTCGTCACGCAGCTGTTCGAATTCACCTTCGCCCCTGACCCGTTCATCGTCGGCGCGACCTTGCTGGGCGGTGCGGGGCTGTCGTTCCTGATCGGGATCGCGGGAAGCTGGCCGCTGCTGTCGGCGCGTCCGGCGCAGGCTTTGCGGAGTCTCTAAAAAAAGGGAATTTAGTTCAGCGCGCGGACGACCGCCGACACCGCCGCGATACCAAGCACGACCGCGACCATCGCCTGCCACACATGCGGCGGGACGCGGCCAAAATGGCGCGCGCCCACAAGGTTGCCGAGCCACATCGGCGGGAACAGCAGCACCGCGAGCAGGAACAGACGCCAGGTTGCGATGCCGACCCAAAGCGCCGCGAGCGAACCCGCGATCGCGGTCGCAAAGAAGATCAGCAGCATCGACGCCCGCGTCACCCGTGGCTCCAGATGGCGGCGAAAATAGAAAGGCACGACCGGCGGCCCCGGCATCGCGGCGAAGCCGGTTAAAATGCCAGCTGCGATCCCGGTTCCACCCACCGCGAGGCGGCCGGGCTGATGCCCCTCCGCCTGTTTCGGCAGCAGCACCGCGACAAAGGCCCCAACCGCAACCGTCGTGATCAATATCCGCGCGAGATCGGGTGTCGTGGCATTGAGCGCGAACATTCCGATCGGCGTCGTCGCCATCGCGAGCAGCGCGATCGGGACCGCGGTCGCGCGGTCGGCGTCGGCCATGATGACCTTGATCCCCACCGGCCCGATCAGCAGTTGCAGCAATATGCCGAGCACCACCGCCTCTCCCGGCGCCATGATCAGCCCGAGCAGCGGCACGAGGATGATCGCCATGCCGAAGCCGGTCAGCCCGCGCACATAGGCGGCGCCAAAGGTCATCGCCGCCGCGCCGACAAGGGTCAGCGGGGCGATGCCGACGAGATGCGACAAGTCGGTCATGGGCGAGCGGCCTTTGCTTTGAGAGTGACCAGCCACGCATCGGGCGGCGTGTTGAAGCGGAGCGGCAAAATGCTCGTCCCGAGCCCGGCGCCGACGAAGATGCGCTGGCCACCGTCGCTCATGTCTCCGCAGGCGAAGCGGTCGCCGTAGCGCGAGACATAGGAGATCGCCCCGATGAAGGGGAAGCGGATCTGGCCGCAATGGGTATGGCCGGCAAAGACGGCAGCGACGGGGCGCGGCAGGTCGGGGATGATGTCGGGGCTGTGGGTCAGGAGCAGCGGGACGGCCGGGCCAAGCCGGTCCATTGCCGCGAGCGTCGCGGGAAGATCGTCATGCCCCGAATAATCATCGTCGACCCCGCCGATGACCAGCGGGCCCAGTTTGACGGCTTCATTCTGGAGGACACGCAGTCCGTGTTTTTCCATCTCGCCGCGCAGCGCATCGGGCTTGAACCAATGGTCGTGATTGCCCGGCGCGACGACGACGCCCAGCGGCGCGCGGAGGTCGCCGAGCGGCGCCACCACTTCGGCAGGGGTATAGATGTGCGTCGCGCTACGCTTTTCGCTGACGAGGTCGCCCGCGATCAGCACAAGGTCGGGGCGCAGCGCGTTGAGCTTTGCGACGATATGCGTCAGCCGCGCGGGCGGCATATCGGGGCCCGCGACATGAATGTCCGACAAGAGCAGCACGCGCAGCGGCGGCTGGCCCGCTGGCCAGTCCGCCACCTCGACCGTCGCCGACCGGATCACCGGATCGCGCGTCGCGTTCCAATAGCCTTTGGCGAGAAGCGCGGCGCCGACGAGCGCCAGCAGCAACAGCCAGCGTAACCAGCGTCGCCGCGGCTTCACGCTCAATCGCGCAGATCCGGCGGGGTCGCTTCGCCCTTCAGCATCGCGATCGCTTCGGCGAGCGGCATGATGCGCTGGCCATCCTGACCGAGGGTGCGGATCGCGACGGTGCCCTCTTCGGCCTCGCGCTTGCCGACGACGAGCAAGTAAGGGACTTTTTGCAGGCTGTGTTCGCGGACCTTGTAATTGATCTTCTCGTTGCGAAGGTCGCTTTCGGCGCGGATGCCTGCGGCGGTCAGCTGAGCCACAGCATCGCTGGCATAATCGTCGGCGTCGGACACGATCGTCGCGACGACCGCCTGCACCGGCGCGAGCCAGGTCGGGAAGCGGCCGGCGAAATGCTCGATCAATATGCCGATGAAGCGTTCATAGGTGCCAAGGATCGCGCGGTGGAGCATCACCGGGCGGTGGCGCGCGCCATCCTCGCCGATATAGCTCGCATCGAGGCGTTCGGGCATCACGCGGTCGGACTGGATCGTCCCGCACTGCCAGGTCCGGCCGATTGCGTCGGTCAGGTGGAATTCGAGCTTGGGGGCATAGAAAGCGCCCTCGCCGGGCAGTTCTTCCCAGCCATAATCCTCGGTCGCCATGCCGGCGCGCGCGACGGCTTCGCGAAGTTCGGCCTCGGCCATGTCCCACATTTCTTCGGTGCCGAAGCGCTTTTCGGGACGCAGCGCGAGCTTCACGGCATATTTTTCGAAGCCGAGTTCGCGATAAACGCGGTCGAGGAGCTGGCAGAAAGCGCGCACTTCCTCGACGATCTGGTCTTCGCGGCAGAAGATATGGCCGTCGTCCTGTGTGAACTGGCGCACGCGCATGATGCCGTGGAGCGCGCCATGCGGTTCGTTGCGGTGGCAGCAGCCCATTTCGGCCATGCGCAGCGGCAGATCGCGGTACGACTTGGTCCCCTGACGGAAGATCAGGACGTGCGCGGGGCAGTTCATCGGCTTGAGCGCCATCCACTCGGCGTCGTCGGAGACGATCGGGCCCTCATCCTCGATATTCGGCACCTCGTCGGGGATGACGAACATATTCTCGCGATATTTGCCCCAGTGGCCCGATTGCTCCCACTGGCGCGCATCCATCACCTGCGGGGTCTTGACCTCGTCATAGGCCGCGCCGTCGATCGCGCGGCGCATATAGGCCTCCAGCTCGCGGTAGATGCGGTAACCCTTGGGGTGCCAGAAGACCGACCCGTGCGCCTCTTCCTGCAGATGAAACAGGTCCATCTCGCGGCCGATCTTGCGGTGGTCGCGCTTGGCGGCTTCCTCCAGGCGGACGAGATGCTCATTCAGCTGCTTCTTGTTGAGCCAGCCGGTGCCATAGATGCGGCTGAGCTGGGCGTTCTTCTGGTCGCCGCGCCAATAGGCGCCCGACACGCGCGTCAGCTTAAACGCCGCGGGGTCGAGCTTGCCGGTCGAGGCGAGGTGCGGGCCGCGGCACATGTCCATCCAGCCGTCACCGCTGCGATAGACGGTGAGCTCCTCGCCCTCGGGCAGTTCGGCGGCCCATTCGGCCTTGAAGCTCTCGCCGTCGGCCGCCCATTTGGCGATCAGCTTGTCGCGTTCCCACACTTCGCGGGTCAGCGGCAGATCGGCGGCGATGATGCGGCGCATCTCTTCCTCGATCAGCGGCAATTCGTCGTCGCGGAACGGACCGCGCTCGGCGGCGGGCGCAAAGTCATAGTAGAAGCCGTCGCCCGTCGACGGGCCGAAGGTGATCTGGGTGCCCGGAAACAGGTTCTGCACCGCCTCTGCCAGCACATGCGCAAAGTCGTGGCGGAAGAGTTCGAGCGCGTCGGCCTCGTCGCGGCTGGTGACCAGCGCGAGGTTGGTGTCTTCCTCCAGCGGGCGCATGATATCGCGCAGTTCGCCGTCGATTTTCGCGGCGAGCGCCGCCTTGGCAAGGCCGGGTCCGATGTCGGCCGCAATCTGCGCCGGGGTAGTTCCGCGCGCGACTTCTCGGGCAGAGCCATCGGGAAGGGTGACACGGATCATCTGGGACATCGAAAAAGGGGCCTTTCTGGCGGGATAAACACCCGCCCCTTTGCCAGCGCGCAACAGGGGCGGCAAGTGCCCGATTCACAATATGACTTGCAATGATACATTGTATCATTATCTGGGCATCACCCCGCCCTCCCGCGAAAGAAATCCCATGTGCATCCCCACCCCCCGCCCGCGCGCCGCCGACCTTGCGGGAGTCGGCCTGTCGCTGACCTGCCTGATCCATTGCCTCGCGCTGCCGCTCGCCATCCTGCTCGCCCCTGCGCTCAGCCACTGGCTTACCCTGCCCGAGGGCGTACATGCCGCGATCCTGCTGCTCGCGCTTCCCGCAGCCTTCATCGCGATGTCCGATGGATGGCGGCGGCATCGGCGGTTGGGTCCGGCGGTTTTGGCGATGCTGGGACTGGGCCTGCTGGCATTGGGGCTCGCCGCCCATGAAGGCTGGATCGCGGCGGCGGACCGCGAGCTGGTCGACCGGCTGCTGACGTCGGCGGGGGCGATCGGCCTTGCCGCCGCACATCTTCTCAACTGGCGACTCCGTCATCGCTTGGCCGGTCGGACGGCGCACGATAGTCTGCGCTCATGACGGACCAGCCACGACATAATATCACCGCCATCCTGCCGTGTAGCGATCTGGACGCCAGCACAGCCTTTTACGAACAGCTGGGACTGGCGGTTGAGGGTGACTATGGCAGCTATCGCATCCTGGGCGATGGCGCGGGCTGGCAGCTCCACCTGACCAGTGAGTCGCCCGAAGGCTGGCTGGTGCCGGGACAAAATCCCTTTGGCCTCTATTTCTACACCGCGCGCGTCGAGGAGATCGGAGCGCGGATGCGCGACCATATTCTCGAGCGTGAAAAGGCGCCGACGCACAAGCCGTGGGGAATGTATGAGTTCGCGATGTCGGACCCGGACGAAACGCTGGTCCGCATCGGCTGGCCGAGCGGGTTGACGGGTTAAGACTCAGGGTCGCGCACCTCCGCAACTGGCGAATGCACGGCCACCTGCCGGATCGGTTCGTCCATCATGACCGGTCGGCTGCGCCCCACATCGCCACCGCCCAGCCGCTGGATGCGGATCAGACGATCGTCACCGTCGGTGCAATGGTCAGGGTAAAATTGCTCAGGCTGCAATAGCCGACTGCCACCGCCGTCCGCTTGATTGTTGAACTTCCCCATGAAAAAAGTGTGTTGGACCGAATGCAGGTGGCAAACGTATTTATGACAAGATATTCAGCCTTCACCTCGGTAGATGAATTGGCGCGGAACACGATCGGATATTCCAGCGAATAGGCAACCCCGCCGGCATCCGCGGTATCGCAGTCCGACGTCCCGGCCGTGAATGTTATGGCATCCACGGCACTGACATAGCCGCTCATCGCAACCGTGCAGTCCCTTGCCGTAACCGGAAAGGATGATGCGTTGGCACGGAAAGATCCCGTTGCCGTTACCGGACTTCCGAGAGCCGGGGACACGATCGTTGCCGCATGAGCAGGCAGTACCGCCGCATTTGACACCGAAATTGCCAAAAAGCTGCTGAAAATAATCTTCATTGGACGCCTCCACCAATCCCGCAAAAATCGCGCGAAGCCTTCACCCGCAATTCAGCATATATACCAAATGAACAGAATTAAGTAGTTATAACTATAATTTGTGAAATAGCCTTTCAAGAAAGCCCCGCCGGTATGCGGCCCGTGCGATCCAAACCGCCCAATATGCCGCTTCGCTTCCTCCTGCCTTTCGCATTGCCGTCCTGTTTGGCCTGTCAGTTGAGGCGATTTCCGTGAGCGATTGCCCCTGTTCCGGCGGCCGCCCTTGCGAGCGATATGCGTTCCGGCTAGGGCGGCGGCAGCCGGAAAGGAGCCATTCCCCCCATGCTCAAGCTGTTCAACCGCCTGTTTGTCGACCACCCCAAGAGCGTCGATGAAAATTATGTCGAGCATTTCGGCGTCGCGTCGAAATTCGGCGTCACGATGATTTGGGGCGGGCTGGGCGCGCTGGTCCACGCCGTCGTTCCGGGCTGGTGCATCACGACCGGCAGCGACACGATCAAGCGGCTCAACCGCATAATGGTCGAACAAAGGCGCGCCAAGGGCCAAGCCGTCGCACAGATGAGCACGGTCGACTGGGTCATCTGAGCGGCGTGCGCTCCCTCGGCGTGGTGCTATCTCGACGCGTGTCTCGACTTCGCTCGACACGAACGGAAATGAAGGGCGGAACTTTGTGAGCGAAACCCCCGCACCCGAATATCTGGAACGGTCCGGCCGCCCTCGCCTTGCCTTTCGCCACGTCGCGGGGTCGGGGCCGACGATTGTCTTCCTGCCCGGCTATATGTCCGACATGGAAGGCGGCAAGGCGACCGCGCTTCATGCGTGGGCCGCCGCCGAAGGCCGCGCCTGCCTGCTGCTCGACTATGCCGGTTGCGGGCAATCGGACGGCTTGTTCGCCGACCAGAATCTGCTCGACTGGCGCGGCGATATCATCGACCTGATCGACGCCCGCGTCGAAGGCCCCGTGCTGATCGTGGGATCGTCGATGGGCGGCTGGCTGATGCTGCTCACCGCGCTTGCGCTTGCCGGTCGCGACGGGCCCGGCCGAATTGCGGGGCTGGTCGGCATCGCCGCTGCGCCCGATTTCACCGACTGGGGTTTCAGCGCCGCCGAAAAGGCGATCATCCTGGCCGAGGGCGAGCTGCGCGAGGAAACGCCCTATAGCGACCAGCCCTATGTGACGACGCGCGGTTTTTTCCAGTCGGGCGAGACCAACCGCCTGCTGGACACCGTCATCCCGCTCGCCTGCCCGGTCCGCCTGCTTCACGGGCAGGAGGATGGCGACGTCCCGCCCGGCATCAGCCTGCGCCTGTCCGCCGCCCTCGCGAGCGACGATGTGCAGGTCACGCTCATCAAGGGCGGCGACCACCGGCTGTCGCGCGATGGCGATATCGCGCTGCTGATCGACACCGTCGCACGGCTTGCGACCCACTAACCAAAGGATCATCATGGCACGCAGCGATTTTCGTTTTTCCGTCCGCAAGCGCGTCCGCTATGCCGAGATCGACGCGCAGGCGGTTGTGTTCAACAGCCGCTATCTCGAATATTTCGATATCGGCATCACCGAATATTGGCGCGCCGCCGGGGTTTATGATCGCTGGCCCGAGCGCGAGAGCCCCGAATTTCACGTCGCGCGCGCCGAGGTCGACTATAAGGTGCCGATCCTGCTCGACGAAGAAATCGACATTTGCGTGCGCTGTTCGCGCGTCGGCCGCAGTTCGATGACCTTTTTGTTCGAACTGCATGGCGCCGGTAAAGACGACCTGCGGGCGACAGGGTTGGAGGTCAGCGTCCATGTCGCCGAGGCACAGGGTTCTGCGACGCCGGTGCCCGATGAATTCGTATCCTTGTTCGAAGCCTTTGAAGAAACCTCGCTGCGCGCCTAGATAGAGCCATGGCAAAATATCTTCACACGATGATCCGGGTCACCGACCCCGATGCAACGATCGCCTTCTTCAACCTGATCGGTCTGGAGAAAACCCGCCGCTTCGACAGCGAACAGGGACGCTTCACCCTGATCTTCCTGGCCTGTCCCGGGCAGGACGGCATCGCCGAGGTCGAGCTGACCTATAATTGGCCCGCCGAGGATGGCAGCGCGCCCGAAACCTATGACGGCGGCCGCAATTTCGGCCACCTCGCCTATCGCGTCGACGATATTTACGCGACGTGCCAGCGGTTGATGGACGCCGGGGTGACGATCAACCGCCCGCCGCGCGACGGCCATATGGCGTTTGTCCGCTCGCCCGACGGCATTTCGGTCGAGCTGTTGCAGGACGGCCATTTGCCGCCGCAGGAACCCTGGGCCTCGATGCCCAACACAGGGGTCTGGTAAGCGGGGAGCCCGGGCATGTTGATCGAAATCGACCTGCCCGGCCTCGCTGAAAATGCCGTGCAAGAGGGGGAGACAGATAGCTTTCGCTATGGCAAACTCACCCCTGCTCGCCGATCTGGTTGGCCCAGGTCTGTTTAATACGAAAGGACAGGGTGCAATCGTG
Source organism: Sphingopyxis selenitireducens (assembly GCF_051550705.1). Lineage (NCBI taxonomy): Bacteria > Pseudomonadati > Pseudomonadota > Alphaproteobacteria > Sphingomonadales > Sphingopyxidaceae > Sphingopyxis > Sphingopyxis selenitireducens. The sequence goes on along the minus strand of NZ_JBPULG010000003.1, from coordinate 92,046 downwards.
CATTGAAGATGTACGATCAAGGCGGATCACCACCGGTTCCGTCTGAATGGTTGAGAGGCTGGCGAGAAAGGAGACGTTCGTGACTGCACTCGACATCGTCCGTATCCCCGTCCTCAGCGACAATTATGTCTGGCTGGTTCACGAACCCCGGAGCAAAGCGACGATGGTCGTCGACCCTGCCGTCGCCGAACCGGTTCTGGCCGCAGCGGCGGAGCGCGGCTGGACGATCACCGACATCTGGAACACCCATTGGCACCCCGATCACACCGGCGGCAATGCCGCGATCAAGGAGGCCGCCACCGCATGGGGCGGCTGCACGATCACCGGCCCCGCCGCCGAATTTGAACGCATCCCCACGCTCGACGTGCAGGTGAAGGGCGGCGACCGCATCCGGCTGGGCGAACATGTCGCCGAGGTGTGGGATGTCCCCGCGCACACTGCGGGCCATATCGCCTATCACTTCGCCAGCGATGACGCGATTTTCGTCGGCGATACGATGTTCGCCATGGGCTGCGGCCGCCTGTTCGAGGGCACGGCCGAGCAGATGTTCGCCAATATGCAAAAGCTGGGGGCGCTGGACGATACGACGCGCGTCTATTGCGCGCACGAATATACACTGTCCAACGCGCGCTTCGCCATCACCGTCGATCCCGAAAATGATGCGCTTGCCGCGCGACTGGCCGCCGTCGAGTCGGCGCGTGCGGCGGGCGAAGCGACGGTGCCGACGAGCATCGGCGAGGAACGCGCGACCAACCCCTTTTTGCGCGCGCCGAGCGCCGCCGAACTCGGCCGCATCCGCGCTCTGAAAGATGCGGCATGACCGACAGTTTGAACCCGTCAAGGAGACAGAAAATGGCGAAGCCGAAGCTGATCTATGCCGCGGCACTGATGGCCGCGCCGTTCATCGCCAGTTGCGCCCCAGCGGGCAGCGCCGCTCCCGGTGCCGAGGCGCTTACGCCGAAACAGGCCGAACTGCTCAACAAGAATCTGGCCGGCAAGGTTCCGGGCGCGCCCGAAAAATGCCTGCCCAATTTCCGCACCACCGACACGATCCGCGTGTCGGACGATATCCTGCTGTATCGCGCCAGCGGCAAGCTGATCTATCGTAACGACCTGAAGGGCAGTTGTCCGGGGTTGGCCCGCGACAGCGACATCATGGTCACGCGCCAGTTCGGGTCATCGACCTGCGCCGGCGATTTCTTTCATCTGGTCGACCGGTCCAGCGGCATCCGCGGTCCGACCTGCGTTCTTGGCGAATTCGTCCCCTATCGCAAACCGGAAGGGGGCGCAGGCTGACCCCACAGGGTCAGCCATGGGCGGGGTCCGGTTTGCACCGAGCTCCTCGGGTCGCAGCCCCGCCTGTTACATAAAAGCCAGCGTCGCCCCCGCATAAGACAGGGGCGACGGCTTATGCCTTGTACAGCGCGGCGATCCGGTCCGCATAAACATCTCTCAGAACATGGCGCCGGATCTTCATCGACGGTGTCATCTGTTCATTCTCGATCGTGAAGGGTTCGTCGGCGAGATCGAATTTGCGAACCTTTTCAATCACGGACAGCTGGCCGTTGACGCGGTCCACCGCCGCCCGCAGCGCGGCGCGGAATTTCTCATGCTCGCGCAGGCGCGCAAGCTCCTTCGGCAGCCCCTCGGCCTCGGCCCATTCGGCCATCCATTCGGGATCGGGAACCAAGATGCCGACGAGATGCGGGCGCTTGTCGCCATAGACCATTGCCTGAAGAATTTCGGGCTGGAGGGTCAGCATGCCCTCGACGCGCTGCGGCGAGACATTGTCGCCCTTGTCGTTGACGATCAGATCCTTCTTGCGGTCGGTGATGACGATGCGGCCCTTTTCGTCGATATGGCCGATATCGCCGGTGTGAAGCCACGGCCCCTTGTCAGGTTCGGCAGCATCCATGACGAGCACGCGCTCGGTCTCCGCCTGATTTTGCCAATAGCCTTTCATCACCAGCTCGCCGCGCACCAGTATCTCGCCATCGTCGGCGATGCGGACTTCGGTGTTCATCAGCGGCGGGCCGACAGTGTCCATCTTGATCCCCGCGCTCGGGCGGTTGCAGCTGATCACCGGTCCCGCCTCGGTCTGGCCATAGCCCTGAAGCAAAGTCAGCCCGATCGAGTGGAAGAAAACCCCGATTTCGGGATTGAGCGGGGCGCCGCCCGACACCAGCGCCTTCATCCGGCCGCCGAAGCGCTTCTGGATCTTGGGCCGGAACAATCGGTCGAGGATGAGATCGACCGGCCGGTCGAGCACGCCCATGCGGCGCTCATAATCCTTTTCGCCGACGCGCAGCGCCTGGTTCAGCATCCAATTGGCGAGCTTGCCCTGTTTCTCGACCGACTTGATCATCCGCGCGCGGATCACCTCGAACAGGCGCGGGACGACGACCATGATCGTCGGGCGCGTTTCCTCGATGTTCGCCACCAGCTTTTCGAGGCCTTCGCTGTAATAAATCTGCGCGCCGACCATGATCGGCAGGAACTGGCCGCCCGAATGTTCATAGGCATGGCTGAGCGGGAGGAAGGACAGAAACACCTCTTCGTCGCCGATACCGAAGTCGTTGACCAGCACTTCCGCCGCGCCCGCAGCATTGTGCAGGATGGCGCCATGATGCTGCATCACCCCGCGCGGCGCACCGCCGGTGCCGCTGGTGTAGATAAGGCAGGCGGTGTCATCACGCGTCATCGCTGCGCCGCGCGCGCGCGCTTCGTCGAGATGCGCCTCACCGCTGGCGACCAGCGGGTCCCAGTCGTGCACCGTGACATCGCCCTGCTGACCGACGCGCAGGCTTTCCATGGTGATGACGATATGCGCGTTCGACCGCATCACTGCAGGCATCAGCGTCCGTGCGAGCTTCGCCGTCGACACGATCACCGCGCGGGCGCCGCTATTGTCCAGAATATGCTGATGGTCGCGTTCGGTGTTCGTCGTATAGGTCGGCACGGTGATGCAGCCCGCAGCCATGATGCCCAGATCGGCGATGCACCATTCGGGGCGGTTTTCGCTGACCAGCACCACCCGGTCGCCGTCCTTCAACCCCAGCGCGCGCAAATGATGCGCGAGCGCCGAGACCTGATGCGCGACCTGCCGCCAGCTTAGCGGCTGCCAAGAACGATCAGCCTTGCGCCACAGGAACGGATCGTCGCCGCCCCGTTCGGCGCGGTCGAAAAACATCGCGACCAGACTGGGAAACTGATCGAGATGCGGGTTTTTCAGCTTCATGCCTCTTGCTCTCCCAAAGAGGTGGTCCTTCATATTCTATTCGGGTCTTAGCCTTGCGGCGGCGCATCATCCACCGAAGAGCTGCCCGGGCCGCGCGGATCGGCGGCGCCGTGCCATACATCGCCGACGCGCTGCGCGGCGTTGAGTTTTGATCCCAGATCGGTGGGGTTGAAGTCATAGCCGAAGGGTTTCATCTGCGCGGCGATCGCCTTGCCCGCGTCATTGCCCTCGATCAGCACCCCCGACTGGCCAAAGAACAGGTTCGGAAGCGCGATCGCCTCTTCGGCGCTGAGTCCCCAGTCGAGCACGCCGACCAGCGTCTTTACCACATGCATGATGATCCGCTTTCCGCCCGCCGAACCGACCGCGAGCACGACCTTGCCGTCGGGACCATAGACGATCGTTGGCGCCATCGACGACAGCGGCCTCTTGCCCGCCTGCACCCGGTTTGCGCCGGGCGCCCCGCCCTTTTCAGGGTTCAGGTCGAAATCGGTCATCTGGTTGTTAAGGAAATAGCCGTTGGCGAGGAGGTTGCTGCCAAAGATGCTTTCGACCGTCGAGGTCATCGAGGCGACGCTGCCCGCACGATCGACGACGACGAAATGGGTCGTGCCCTGTTCGGGAACCGGAGCCGAGGTTGTGCGCGGCTTTGCGCCGGGCGGATTGCCCGCGGCATAGCTGTCCGCGCGGCCATAGGGCGAGATCAGCTGGCGGCGCTCGGCCAGATAGTTTTTGTCGATCAGCCCGGCCACCGGCACATCGACGAAATCGCCGTCGCCCAGATATTTGTCGCGGTCGGCATAAGCGAGCTGCATCGCCTCCGACAGCAAATGCCAGCTCATCGGATTGGCCGGCCCCATCGTCTTCATGTCCCAGCCCTCGATCATGCCGAGGATGCCGAAAACGGTGGTCGCGCCCGACGAGGGCGGGCCCATGCCGCACACCTTGTAGACGCGATAGCTGGTGCAAACCGCCGGGCGGTCCTTTGCCTTGTAGGATGCGAGATCCTTCGCGGTCAGTATCGCTGCGTTGCGCGGGGCGCTGGCCACCGCGTCGCTGATCGCGCGCGCGTTGGTTCCCGTGTAAAAGGCATCGGGGCCGCGCGCCGCAATATCGCGCAGGATAGCGGCGTAAGCAGGATTTTTCAGGCGCGTCCCGACCGGCGCAGGCTTGCCATCGATATAATAGATCGCGCGCGCGTCCGGAAAATCCTTCCACTGGGGCTGAAAACGGTCGAGCCAGTTGTAGAGCGCGGGAGTGACTTCATACCCCTCCTCGGCCAGCTTGATCGCGGGCTGGAACAGCGCCTTCCATTCGAGCTTGCCCCATTTTTTATGCGCCATTTCCATCAAGCGCATATTGCCCGGCACGCCGACCGACAGCCCGCCCGGGATCACATCCATATAAGGACGCGGCTTGCCGTCGGGGCCGAGGAAGCGGTCGGGCTTTGCGGCCGCAGGCGCGGTTTCGCGGCCGTCGATCGTCGCGATGCTGTTGTCGCTGCCGTTATTGTAGACGAGGAAACCGCCGCCGCCGATCCCGCTCGATTGCGGTTCGACCAGCGTCAGCACCGCGACCATCGCGACCGCGGCGTCGGCGGCCGAGCCGCCCTGATGCAAAATCTGGCGCCCCGCCTCGGTCGCGCGCGGGTCGGCGGACGAGGTCACGCCTTGCGCGATAGCAAGTGACGGGACAGCGATGACAAAAAGGCTGGTGACGGCGAAGAGTCGTTTGATCATGGCCGCGACATTGGCGCGGGGGGTGGTGTAGCGCAACCCTTGTTCCCCTCCCGCTTGTGGGAGGGGACTTAGCCCCCCTTCCCCACGGCGTCGGCGACCCGCGCAAACCCGTCTCGCACCGCAAGCTTCTCCAGCCCGCGCGCAATCCGCGCGGCAAGCCCCGGCCCGGCGAAGACCATCGCCGAATAGATTTGCACCAGACTGGCGCCGGCACGAATTCGGTCCCACGCCTGTTCGGCCGAGGCAATGCCGCCCGCCGCCACCAGCGGCACGCGGCCGCCGCTGGCCGTGTGGAAGTCCTTCACCCGCTGCAACGCCAATTCGGCGAGGGGCGCGCCCGACAGCCCGCCAGCTTCGTCCGCATGGCGCGAGGCCAGCGCGGGGCGTGTGATCGTCGTATTCGACACGATCACGGCGGCGAGCCCTTTGTCGATCGCCACCGCGACAATATCGTCGATGTCGGCGGGCTCGAGATCGGGAGCGACCTTCAGGAACACGGGCTTTGCCGCGCCTGCGGGCTGCGCCGCCGCGACCCCGTCGAGCAACGCCTCGAGCGCACCCCTGTCCTGCAAGGCGCGCAGCCCCGGCGTGTTCGGCGAGCTGATATTGACGGTCAGATAATCGGCGAGCGGCGCCATCGCCGCCGTGCCCTTGGCATAATCGGCGATGCGGTCGGCGCTATCCTTGTTGGCGCCAATGTTGATGCCGAGCGGCACCGCGAGCCCGCAACCGCGCAGCCGCGCGATCCGGTCGGCGGCGGCGGCCTGCCCGCCATTGTTGAAGCCCATGCGGTTGATCACCGCGCCATCCTCAACCAGCCGGAACAATCGCGGACGCGGATTGCCTTCTTGCGGCAGCGGGGTCAGCGTGCCGACCTCGACAAAGCCGAAGCCGAAATGCGGCATCACATGCGCGACGCGGGCATCCTTGTCGAAGCCGGGGGCGAGGCCCACCGGATTGGGAAAGGCGATCCCCGCCAGTTCGGTCGCCAGCACCGGACTGGTCAGCGCGCGATGCGCGCGGGGCAGCGGCAGGAGCGCGCTAAGCGTCAGATTATGCGCCGCCTCGCCGTCGCTGGCGTGGACGATCGGGCGGACGAGCGCATAAGCGGCATCGGTGGCGGAAGCAAAGAAGGACATGCCCCGCCCTTGCGCGTGCGAAGCCGCGATGGCAAGCCCTGCCCGCATCGGAAAAACCGGGAGAAAATCGTGTCGCATCGCCGCCTTGTCACTGTCATGTCCACCAGCATGTTGATGCTCGTCGCCGCAGGCTGTTCGGTGTCCCCCGACGTCGCCACCCCCGCGACCGTCGCAGCCCCCGCCGAGCCGCCAGCAGGCGCCAATCTCGCGCAATATTTCGACAATTATGACAAGGCACAATTGTCGCTCTCGCCGCAGGGCAAGGCCTATCGCGGCATTCGCGACGGCGATTACGGCCGCTGGGACGACGTCAGCGACGAAGCCGAAGTCGCGAGCCACAAGCTGCAGCAGGCGACCGCAGGGGCGATGCGCGGCAGCTTCGACCCCGCGGCGCTATCCGCCGATGACGCGCTGTCGTTCAAACTGTTCGGCGCACAGGCCGATCGCGCCGAGCGCCTGTTTCCGTTCCGCGAGCATGGTTATATTTTCGACCAGATGAACGGCGCGCAGAGCCAGTTTCCCGCCTTCCTCATCAATATTCACCGGGTTTCGAATGTCGCCGAAGCCGAAGCCTATATCGAGCGTATCCGCGGCCTCGGCCCGCTTCTCGACGCGCTGACCGCGCAGTCGGCGGAACGCGCGGCGGCCGGCATCCAGCCGCCCAAATGGGTTTATGCCTATGTCATCTCCGACATCGAGAATCTGCGCAAGCCCGGCAATGCGGTGATCGAGGATTTCACCGCCAAGGTCGATAAACTCGACATCGCTGCCACCGAAAAGGCGCGGCTTGGCGGGACCGCGAGCGCGGCATGGGCCGGAAGCGCCGGCCCCGCCTATGACCGGCTGCACACCGAGATGAAGCGCCAGCAGGCAAGCGCACCGACTGAGGACGGCATCTGGCGCCTGCCCGACGGCAAAGCCTATTATGAGGCGCTGCTCGCCAACTACACCACGACCGACATGACCGCAGCGCAGATCCACAACCTTGGCCTGTCCGAGGTTGCGCGCATCCACGGCGAGATGAAGGCGATCATGACCAAGGTCGGCTTCAAAGGCACATTGCCGCAATTTTTTGAGCATCTGCGCACCAGTCCGCAATATTATTACCAGACGCGCGAAGCCTATCTGGCCGATGTCGACGCCAGGACCAAGGCGATGGAGGCGCGGCTTCCCGCCTTTTTCAATACGCTGCCCAAAGCGCCGCTGGTGGTGAAGGCGGTCGAGGCGTTTCGCGAAAAATCGGCCGGAAAGGCATTCTACTCCTCACCCTCACCCGACGGGTCGCGGCCGGGCACCTATTATGTAAACCTCTATGACCTCAAGGACATGCCCAAGACCGAGTTGGAGGCGCTCGCCTATCATGAGGGCGTGCCGGGACATCATCTTCAGCGCGCGGTGCAGACCGAACTCACCGGCCTGCCCCCCTTCCGCCGCTTTGGCAGTTTCACCGCCTATACCGAAGGCTGGGGCCTTTATTCGGAGGAACTCGCCAAGGATATGGGATTTTACACCGATCCCTATAGCGATTTCGGGCGGCTGGGGATGGAGTTGTGGCGCGCCGCGCGGCTGGTCGTCGATACCGGCATCCACGACAAGCGCTGGAGCCGCGAGCAGGCGATCGCCTATCTGAAAGCCAACACCCCCAACCCCGATGGCGACATCGAAAAGGGGATCGAACGCTATATCGTCTACCCCGGACAGGCGACCGCCTATCTGATCGGCAAGCTGAAGATCATGGAGCTTCGGTCCCGCGCGCAGGCAAAGCTGGGCGGACGCTACGACATTCGTGCTTTTCACGACGTCGTTCTCAAATCGGGGCCGGTGCCGCTTAACATATTGGAACAGCAGGTGGACGCCTGGATCGCAGCCCAGGGGGGGTAGGTCCGGCGAAAATTTCCCGCTTGACGCGCGCCCGCGAAAGGCAAAAGGATTTGCGCGGGTTAACAAGAGGCAGCGCCAAAAGCTGCCGGGGTCGGTCTCGTCATGTCGGATACAATAGTCTTGCCAGCGGGCGCGGACGGCGATGCGCCGTTCGATCTGCAATATTTCCCGCCCGATCCCGATCTGGCGGAGCTGGTGTCGAGCTTCTATTTTGCGCGCGTCAACATGCCGCAGTTCGACGAATATGAGCGCGCCGACCGACCGCAATTCCGTTTCGTGACCGCCGCCGACGGCGAATATGTCTTTCCCGACGGTCACCGCGCCCCGGTGTGCAAGGCCAATATCGTCGGCCCGACCAGCGGCCCGGTGCGTGCGATCAGCCATTGCCCGACCCGCATGTTCGGTTTCGGCATGCTGCCCGCAGGCTGGGCGGCGTTGATGGGCAGCGATGCCGAAAAGCTGACCGACCGGTCGATGGACGCGGCGGATCATTTCGGACCGTGGATCGACGAGGTCGCGGCGGCGCTGGAAAAGGCGACCAGCGTCGAGGAACGGCTGGTGATCGGCAATAATTTCGCGCGCGAAGTGCTGATGCGGAATGAGCCCGCGCCCTTGTGGTTCATCCGCACCGTCGACGAATGGCTGACCGCATCGGCATCGCCGCAGGTCCCCGAACTGGTTGAGGCGACCGGCATGTCGATCCGCTCGGTCGAACGGATGACCAAGCGTTATTACGGGCTGTCGCCGCGAATGCTGGCGCGCAAATATCGCGCGGTGCGCGCGGCGTCGGCGCTGGCGCGCGGCGAAGCGCTCGACACCACCCAGCTGGGGGACGCCTTTTACGACCAGTCGCACCTGATCCGCGAGATCAAGCAGTTCGCGGGCGCGACTCCGGGACAATTGTCGCGGCCGTCGCTCTATACCGAGGCGACGTCCCAGGGCCGCAAACAGCTGGCCGGCAAGGTCAGCCGGATGGTGTCCGAGACCTAAGCGCGAAATTTGCCAAGGATTATCGCGCGCCATCACGTTTTGGCGTTTCCATCCAATCGCGAATCGCAGGCCGGACATATTTGACCCCTGCGACCCAGAAGAGCTCATCCTCTGACGAGGACCGAGACCTTCATCTTGGCACTCATTTGGCTTTGGCCGGATGGGTGCCTTTTTTTTTCTTGGCGCTAGCGTAGCGCCCCTTGGTTGCACCGCGCAAAAGCTTCGCCTATATAAGTGGAGTAATTTACTCCAGTTAAGAATCGTTCGCAACTGCGACGGAAAAGAACAATGCGCCTGTCCAACTTTGCCGATTATGCCGTGGTGCTGATGAGTGCCGCAGCCCGCCAGTGCGGGTCGGTGCCGATTCACGCCGCGATGCTGGCCGAACAAACGGGCATCCCGGGGCCGACCGCACAGAAGCTGGTGAGCGGCCTCGCGCGCGCCGGGCTGCTCGTCGCGTCGCGCGGCAGCGGCGGGGGTGTGCGGCTCGCGCGGCCCGCAGCGGCAATCAGCGTCGCCGACATCATCGAAGCGGTCGAGGGGCCGATCGCGCTGACCGCCTGCGTCGCCGAAGGGCGGCACGACTGCTCGCTCGAGGGCAGTTGCAAGGTGCAGCCGCATTGGGGCGTCGTGAACGGCGCGGTGCGCGGGGCGCTGGCAGAGATTAGTCTGGCGAGCCTGAGCGTCGCCCCCGTGAAGACGGGGGCCGCTGGACCCCCTGCCCCGACGCCGCAGAATGAAACGACAACGGCCCCCGCCTACGCGGGGGCGACGAGTTAGAGATATGACCGACAACACCGAACTTCCCGTCAAGGATCAGGCCGCGCATGATGCCGCGGCGAAGGTCGCCGATTATGAGCATGGCTGGTCGGCCGACATCGAGACCGACTTTGCGCCCAAGGGGCTGACCGAGGATACGGTCCGCTTCATCTCGGCGAAGAAGAACGAGCCCGAATGGATGCTCGACTGGCGGTTGAAGGCGTTCCGCCACTGGCAGACGATGGAGACGCCCGACTGGGCAAAGCTCAACGTGCCGCCGATCGATTATCAGGACGCTTATTATTACGCGGCGCCGAAGCCGAAGCCCAAGCTGAACAGCCTCGACGAGGTCGATCCCGAAATCCTCGAGGTCTATAAGAAGCTCGGCATCCCGATCGAGGAGCAGAAGGTGCTTGCGGGGGTCGAGGGCGCGCGCAAGGTCGCGGTCGATGCGGTGTTCGACAGCGTCAGCGTCGCGACGACCTTCCGCGAGGAGCTGAAGCGTGCGGGCGTGATCTTCCTGTCGATCTCCGAAGCGATCCGCGAATATCCCGAGCTGGTGAAGAAATGGCTCGGCAAGGTCGTGCCGATGCACGACAATTATTTTGCGACCTTGAACTGCGCCGTCTTCTCCGACGGCACCTTCGTTTACGTGCCCGAGGGCGTGCGCTGTCCGATGGAGCTGTCGACCTATTTCCGCATCAATGCCGAGAATACGGGGCAGTTCGAGCGGACGTTGATTATCGCCGACAAGGGGGCTTACGTCTCCTATCTCGAAGGCTGCACAGCGCCGATGCGCGACGAGAACCAGCTGCATGCCGCAGTGGTTGAACTGGTCGCACTCGACGATGCCGAGATCAAATATTCGACGGTGCAAAACTGGTATCCCGGCAACGCCGAGGGGCTCGGCGGCATCTATAATTTCGTGACCAAGCGCGCGCTTTGCCAGGGCAAGCGCAGCAAAGTGTCGTGGACGCAGGTCGAGACCGGCTCGGCGATCACCTGGAAATATCCAAGCTGCGTGCTGAACGGCGACGATAGCGTCGGCGAATTTTATTCGGTCGCGGTCACCAACAATTACCAGCAGGCCGACACCGGCACCAAGATGATCCACAATGGCAAGCGCACGCGCTCGACCATCGTTTCGAAGGGGATCAGCGCGGGCAAGTCGAACAACACCTATCGCGGCATCGTGCGGGTGGCGCCCAATGCCGAGGGGGTGCGCAACTTCACCCAGTGCGACAGCCTGCTTTTGGGCAGCACATGCGGCGCGCACACCGTCCCCTATATCGAGGTCCGCAACCCCACCGCGACCGTCGAGCATGAAGCGACGACGAGCAAGATCAGCGACGACCAGCTCTTCTACGCAATGCAGCGCGGGCTGGGGCAGGAAGAGGCGGTGGCGCTGATCGTCAACGGCTTTGCCAAGGAAGTGCTGCAGCAACTGCCGATGGAATTTGCCGTCGAGGCACAGAAGTTGCTCGGGATCAGTCTGGAAGGATCGGTTGGATAATGCAGAGGTTCGTCAAATCCGTCTTGCTCGGAGCAGGTCTGCTGGCTTTTACCGGCGGCGCTCACGCCGCGGCGCCGGCCAAAACCCTGCCCGAAGAGTTACAGGGCAATTGGTTTGAGGACGTCAATCACGCCATTCCCGTCTGTTCGAACGAAGATTCCGGCTTGCTTCAGGTCGAAGCGAAAGACTTCACCTTTCCCCTGCAAGTCGGCACGGTCATCGACGTTACCGAAGTCGAGATGAACCGCTACCGTGTCCACTTTTGGGAAGAATCCGCATCGGATGGACCAAAGCCGCCGTCGCCCGTCGAGCGCGTCCAGTTCTGGTCGCTCAGCCATGACGCGGAACATCTCTTTATTAGTGGCAATGGCATGTCGCTCGACCTTTTCCGCTGCCGCCCCCAGCCCACCGAATGAAGGCGCGCCCGCGCGCATTGAATTGATACGGACAAGACAGATCATGCTGACGATTGAAAACCTCCACGCTACCGTCGCCGACAAGCCGATCCTGAAAGGCCTGTCGCTCACGATCAATGCGGGCGAAATCCATGCGATCATGGGGCCGAATGGCGCGGGCAAGTCGACGCTCTCCTATGTCCTCGGCGGGCGGCCCGGCTATGAGGTCACCGACGGGTCGGCGACCTTCGACGGGCAGGATCTGCTCGAGATGGACCCGCACGAGCGCGCTGCGGCGGGCCTGTTCCTCGGTTTCCAATATCCGGTCGAGATTCCGGGCGTGTCGAACGTCCAGTTCCTGCGCGAAAGCCTCAACGCCCAGCGTAAGGCGCGCGGTGAGGAACCGCTGTCGGGCGGCGATTTCCTGAAGCTGGCACGCGAGAAGGCGGGGTTGCTGAAGATGGACATGGACATGCTCAAGCGCCCCGTGAACGTCGGCTTTTCGGGCGGCGAGAAAAAGCGCAACGAGATGGTGCAGATGGGCATCCTCGACCCCAAGCTCGCAATCCTCGACGAGACGGACTCGGGCCTCGACATCGATGCGCTGCGGATTGTCGGCGACGGGATCAATTCGATCATGCGGCGTCCCGACAAGGCGGTGCTGCTGATCACGCATTATCAGCGCCTGCTCGATTATGTGCAGCCCGATTTTGTGCATGTTCTGGCGGCAGGCCGGATCGTGAAGTCGGGCGGACCCGAACTCGCGCTTGAACTCGAACGCGAAGGCTATGCGGAGATCGCCGCGTGATTTTCGCCTTCGCCCTTTTCGCTGCTGCGCAGGCGCCCGAGCCGGTGCCCACCGACGAGGAAATCGTCGTGATTGCGCAGAAGCTGGACAGCCTCTCGGTTTATGTCGGCCGCGACGCCAAGGGGCGCTATCATTGCGATCTTAGCGAAAGCAGCGGCAATGCACGGCTCGACGCGCAGCTTTGCAAGACGAGCGCGGCCTGCGTGAAAAAGGGCGCATCGAGCCAGGCCGAGGTCAAGGCGTGCATCGACAAGCGCAAATTGACATTGCTCGCCGATTTCCGCCGCGAATGGGCGGAGCGCCGGCCATGACCGCCCTCCCCACCCGGCGCGACGAGGCGTGGCGCTATAGCGACATCGATGCGGTGACTGCGGCGTGGCCGCTGCCTGCGCCCGAGAGCATCATCGTGCCTGCGGGCGGCAGTTTTTCACGCGCGATCGTGCAGGATGCCGGTACGATCCATCAGATCGAAATGAGCGTCGGCAAGGGCGCTGCTGCCTCGCTGCATGTGCTCAACATCGGCGGCGCTTATGGCCGTATCGAGCTCGCGGTGACGCTGCACGAAGGCGCCGATTTCCATCTCGGCGCAGCGCAGATCGGCGGCGGCGAACAGAATCTCGAGATCGTCACCACCGTCACCCACGCCGAACCCGGCGCGACATCGCGGCAGGTGGTGCGGTCGGTGCTCGGCGGCACCGCGACCGGCACTTATCTCGGCAAGGTCGCCGTCGCACGCGATGCGCAGCAGACCGACAGCGCGCAGGATGTGAAGGCGATGCTGCTCGACCGCAGCGCGACCGCCAATGCCAAGCCCGAACTCGAAATCTTCGCCGACGATGTGAAGTGTGCGCATGGCTGCGCGATCGGCGAACTCGATGCGATGGCGCTTTATTACCTCCAGTCGCGCGGGCTGCCCCCGAGCGAGGCGAAGAAGCTGATGCTGCAGGCCTTCGTTGCCGGCGTGTTCGATGGTGCCGAGGATGCCGAACAGTTGCAGGCACTCGCGCTGGCGAAGCTGGGAGAATTGGTGTGACCACCGCGACCGCGCTCCGCGCCTTCCCCGACGTCCGCGCCGATTTTCCCGGCCTGACGCCCGGCTGGCACTATCTCGACACCGCAGCGACGGCGCAGAAGCCGCAGGCGGTGATCGACGCGACGGTGAACGCGATGGGCCGCGATTATGCGACGGTGCACCGCGGCGTCTATGCGCGCTCGGCCGATATGACGCTGGCCTATGAGGCGGCGCGGCGTCGGATTGCGGGCTTTATCGGCGCGAAGGAAGATCAGATCGCCTTTGTGCGCGGCGCGACCGAGGCGATCAATCTGGTTGCCTATTCGCACCCGAAGAAGGGCCGTGTGCTGCTGTCGGTGCTGGAGCATCACAGCAATATCGTGCCTTGGCAACTTGCCGGATGGCAGGTCGATGTGTGCCCGCTGACCGCCGATGGCCGCATCGACCTTGATGCCGCCGAAAAGCTGCTCACCCCCGAACATAATATGGTCGCCTTTGCACATGTCTCCAACGTACTCGGCAGCCCGCTCGACGTTGCGCGAGCGGCCGAGCTGGCGCACCGTGTCGGCGCCGAACTGCTGATCGACGGCTGTCAGGCGGTGCCGCGCCTGCCCGTCGACGTCGCGGCGCTCGGCTGCGACTATTATGTCTTCTCCGGCCACAAGCTTTACGGGCCAACGGGTATCGGCGTTTTGTGGAGCGACAAGCTCGACAGCCTGCCCCCGTGGCAGGGTGGCGGGTCGATGATCGACCGGGTGACGTTTGACAAAACAACCTATGCCCCCGCCCCCACGCGCTTCGAGGCGGGCACGCCCGCGATTATCGAGGCGATCGGGCTGGCGGCAGCGGTCGATTATGTCGAAGCGGTCGGTGTCGACGCGATCCACGCACATGAGGTCGCATTGGTCGGGACTTTGCGCGAAGCGCTGTCGCGCAAGAACAGCATCACCTTGTTCGGTCCTGAAAACAGCGCCGGAATCGTCAGTTTTGCGATAGCGGGGGTTCATCCACACGACATCGGCACTATCTTGGACGAAAGCGGGGTCGCGATCCGCGCCGGGCACCATTGCGCACAGCCGCTGATGGAGCATCTGGGCGTCGCCGCGACCGCGCGCGCGAGTTTTGGCGTTTACAGCAATGACGACGATGTCGCCGCCCTGATCGAGGGGCTGTCGCGCGTCGAGAGGATTTTCGGATGAGCGAGGACCGGATGATCAAGGTGGAGGAAGTCGAAAGCGTCGAAGCGCCGCCGAAGGCACGCGTCGCGGACGTGGAAACCGCGCCCGAAAAGCTGGAGCGCAAGCGCGATTATCTGGAAGGCTTCCTTGCGGCCAAGCCTGCGGCGGTCGAGCCCGGCGCAGTCGGCGGCGACCTGTATGAGGCGGTCATCAACGCGCTCAAGGATATTTTCGATCCGGAAATCCCGGTCAACATCTATGACCTTGGCCTGATCTATAATGTCGAGATCGACGAGGGCCATGTCGTCGTCACGATGACGCTGACGACCCCGCACTGCCCCGTCGCGGAATCGATGCCCGCCGAGGTTGAACTGCGCGTCGGCGCGGTTCCCGGGGTCGGCGATGCCGAGGTCAATCTGGTCTGGGATCCGCCGTGGTCGCCGGAGAATATGAGCGACGAAGCGCGGCTTGAGCTGGGGATGCTGTGAAACAGGCCCATATCAATTTTCCGTTCGCATCGAGCGAAGTCGAGATGCCCATCGGCTGTGCATGCCTTTGGGGTGTCTCGACTTCGCTCGACACGAACGGCGGAAGGAACGGATTGTGACTGAAACGAAGACCCGCACTCGCCCCGCTGCAGTCACGCTGACGCCCAATGCCGAGGCGCGCGTCGCGAAGCTGATGGCCGCCGCGCCCGAGGGCGCGATCGGCGTTCGGCTGTCCACCCCGCGCCGCGGCTGTTCGGGGCTCGCCTATTCGGTCGATTATGTCACCGAAGAGCAGAAGTTCGACGAGAAGATCGAGACCCCCGGCGGGGTTTTCTATATCGACGGCGCGTCGGTTCTCTATCTGATCGGCAGCATCATGGACTGGGTCGAGGATGATTTCGCCGCCGGCTTCGTGTTCGAAAATCCGAATGCCAAGGGCGCCTGCGGTTGCGGCGAAAGCTTCACCGTCTGAATCAGCGACAGACCGTCCAGCCGGCGGTCCGCGCCGCCATATCGAGGTGGAAATGGTCGGCGTGGGCAGCGTTATAATCGGGTGACAGCGTCGTACTAAACAGGCCGCACGCCCCGTCGCGGACCGCGTGCAGAAACTCTTCGCGTGCGCCGCCATCGTCCCAGTCGTTGCGCACCGAAACGCGCGTGCCGTCGGCCAATATGAAGGCCGATATGTCGATCGCATTGGCGGTCGAATGTTCGCTCTGTGTCTGCTGCCCCGCAATCCGGCGGCAGTTGTAACTGCCCAGATTTTCCAGCCGCACGACCTTTTTCCCGAAATAGCGTTCGGCGAGCGGCTGTACCGCATCGCGGTTCCACAGAGCCATGGCGGCAACGACCGCGCATCCGGGGGCTGCGCCTGCAGGCGCCATGGTGGGGACGAACTTGTTGCCGGTCAGCAGCATCCGCTGGCTCGCGCGGCACGTCCCCTGCCCCACCACGGGGCGGCGTATATAGCCGGCATCCGCGCGATCGAACGCCGCGAAACAGGCGGCATCGTCGCGCGCCAGCGCAGCGAGCTTGCGATGCGTCGCCCAGCCCTGTGGATGCGCGAGTTCGAACCGTGCGGTCGGGTTATGCTCGGGATGATCGCGCAGCCACAGCATCGTATAGACGGCGGCATAGCTCAGCAGCAGCGCGGCGACGAACCACAGCAAATAGGGACGGAGAGTCTTCATAGCTCCGCCATCGCCTGCCGCAATTTGCCGCCCGATGAAAGCCCCACGCGAAGCTGCGCGGGGCTGTTCGATCAGGATTGCAGAGGATTGCCCCTATTCTATCGCCGCTATTTTCCGGCCAATGGAACAAAACTCACCGTCAGTCCGTCCTTGGGGCGCGGGATCGGCAGGATCAGCCATTTGGGATCATAGCCCTCCGCCACGACGATGCGGTGGGTGGTGATGACATGGTGGAAGAAGATTTTCGCCTGCATATAGGCGAAATGCAGGCCCAGACACATGTGCGCGCCGCCGCCGAAGGGGACCCAGGCATATTTGTGGCGCGTACGCGCAACCTCGGGTGAGAAGCGCATCGGGTCGAACGTCTCCGGCTCTGGCCAATGTTCTTCCATCATATGGGTAAAGCCGGGGCTGACCCCGACGATCGTGCCAGCAGGAATGCGATAGCCGCCAAATTCGAAATCCTTGAGCGCGCGGCGCGGGAAACTCGGCACCGGGGGGACGAGCCGCAAGGCCTCCTTGAACGCCCATTCGGTCAGTTCGAGTTCGCCCAGACTATTATGCCCGACGCCCTCGCCCGCCGGCGCGACGGCCAGCATCTCTTCGCGCAGCTTGTCCTGCCATTCGGGGTGCTTCGCGAGTTGCCAGACAAGCGTGGTCACCGAACTGGTGATTGTGTCGTGGGCCGCCATCATCAGGAAGTTCATATGGTCGACGATGGCGCCAACACTCAGATATTCGCCATTCTCGTCGCGCGCGCGGCAGATCTGGCTGAAAATATCCTCGCCTTCGCCTTCGCGCCGTTCGGGCACCATGCGGCTGAAATATTCGACCAGATAGGCGCGCCCTTTGGCGCCGCGGCCCATAGCGGTGAAGGGCAAGGGCACGCGGACGATGCCGATCGACGCCTGCACCATGTCGACGAAGGCCTTGTTCACCTTGTCTGCCTCCGGCCCGAAGGGAATGCCGAGGAAGCTGGTCGCGGCAAGGTCGAGCGTCAGCTTTTTGATCGCGGGATAGAATTTGAAGGTCTTGCCGCTCCACGATGCGACGCGATCCTTGATTCCGGCGTTCAGTGATTCGGCATAGTGGCGCATCGGTTCGGGTTTGAACGCGACCGACAGCACCTTGCGGTCGGCACGATGTTTTTCGAAATCCATGAGCATCAGCCCGCGCGGGAAGAGCAGGTTGAGCACCGGCCCCCAACCCTGTTCGGACGAGAAAATCTTGTCGCGGTCGAACATCACCAGCTCGTTCGCGTCGGGTCCGTACATCCCGACGCTGCGCCCGCCCATGCTGTGATTGCGGAATACATGACCATATTTGGCCACCATGCGGCGCGAGAAGGCCGGGTAATCGCCCAATTGTTCCAGTGTGTTGCCGATCACCGGATAGCCATCCTCGCCCGGAATATGATCGAGCGCAGATTCGGGATTGAGCGGCAGCCAGTGCCCGGTCTCGGGACCGAAACGGGCTTCGGAAAAGGCAATCTTTGCAGGAGCGTTCATCGCGGCCAATCCTCTTTATCCTATGTCGACGACCAGCGTATCGAACTACTGACAGCGATGCAAGTAACGCATTTCACAGGTCGGCCCACCATTCACCGCAAATTCAACTCGACTCGGGCAATTTTACGCAATGATAAGCGGTCCGCTCCCGGACCGGATACAGGAGGGCTATGATGCCCAGTAATTTCAAACGTCCCCTCTCGATCGCGCTCGGCGCGCTGGCGACGACCGCGCTTGGCGGCTGTTATTATGGCGACGTCAATGGTGCGAGCTATGCCTCGGCTGGCGGTCGCTGCGGCGATTCCTATTATGATTATGATCCTTATGCCTATGACGACGGCTATGGCTATGACTGCTATGATGCGTCCGATTATGGCAGCGGCTTCATCCAGATCGGCTTTGGCGGCGGCTGGTACGATGATTATTACTACCCCGGTTACGGGACGTGGATGTATGATAATTATCGCAACCGCTATCCGTTGCGCGGCCAATATCTGAACTATTGGGGCGGCCGCCGCGCCTGGTGGAAACATCATGGCCATGACGGCAACCGCCCGGGCAATGGACGTCCCGACTACAACCGCCCGGGTCGCCCCGGACACGGGGGACAGCCGGGTGTTCGCCCGGAGCGTCCCGATCGCCCCGGCGCCGGAAACCCCGGCGGTGGCCGTCCACCTGTCGTCGGCCAGCCGGGTGTTCGCCCGGACCGGCCCAACCGTCCCGGCGCCGGAAATCCCGGCGGCGGCTGGCGGCCTCCCGTGGCTGGCGAGCCCGGTGCACGGCCCGACCGGCCGCATCGCCCCGGTGGCGGTCGCCCGCCAATTACCGGAAACCCCGGCGACGGTCGCCCACCCGTCGTCGGCCAACCCGGCGCGCGGCCCGACCGGCCCTATCGCCCCGGCGGCGGTCGCCCGCCGGTCACCGGAAACCCGGGTGGAGCCCGCCCGCCCGTCACCAGCCAGCCCGGCGCACGTCCGGACCGCCCCGCCCGTCCCGACCGTCCGGCAATCTCACGCCCCGAACGCAGCGATGGCACCAGAGCGATCTCGCGAACACCGCGTTCGAATGAGAGCAGACGGCCCGGTCAGGTTCGCAGCGACTAGGAAATGACGGCTCCGGACTGAATCGCGAGCAAAAGCGATTCAGTCCGGAGCGCCCGCTGCCAGCGGCTTGTCCTTGACGCCCGCCGATACCACGGTCGCGGCGACAAGATCGCCGATGACGTTCAGCACGGTCCGGCACATATCGAGGAAGCGGTCCACACCGAGCACCAGCCCGATGCCTGCTGGCGGCACACCCACCGATCCGAGAATCAGCGCGATCACCGGCAGCGAGCCCGCCGGGACCCCTGCGGTTCCGATGCCGCCGAGGATGCACACCAGCATCACGAAAATCTGCTGAGTCAGCGTCAGCTCGATGCCGAAAAATTGCGCGAGGAAGATGACCGTCACCCCCTCGAACATCGCGGTGCCATTCTGGTTTGCGGTGGCCCCGATGGTGAGCACGAAACGCGCGACGCGGTCGGGCAGGCGCAGCTGGTCGTGCGCGACGCGGAGCGAGGTCGGCAGCGTCGCGTTCGACGACGCGGTCGCAAAGGCCATCACAAACGCCTCCTGCGTCTCACGGAAAAAGGCGATGGGCGATTTTTTCGCGAGCGTCTTGAGGATGATCGGGAAGACCACGAACATCTGCAAACCGAGCGCGAGCAGGACAACGGCGACATAGGCCGACAAGCGGATGATCAAATCCCAGCCGAATTGCGCGGCGAGGTTGAACATGAAACAGAAGATCGCGATCGGTGCGAGCTGGATGACAAGGCCGATAAGCTTCATCGCGACCTCGAACACCCCTTCGACCACCGATTTCAGTGCGGCGGTCTGCGGCGTCTGGACGAGCATCAGCCCGATGCCGAAGAACAGCGCGAAAAACATGACGGCGAGCACGTCATTCTGGCTCATCGCGTTGAAGAAATTATCGGGGACGATTGCGACGAGCGCATCCATGCCGGTCTTCGCCTCGCCCGCCCGTTCGGTAATCGCCTTTGCGCCCTCAGCCCCCTCCGCGATCAGGGTGCGCGCGAGCGCGGGATCGACGCCCCCGCCCGGCCGGAGCAGGTTGACGACGAGCAGGCTGACCGCGACGGCGATCGACGACACGACGACCGTGTAGACGAGCGTGCGCAGCCCCACCGACTTGAGCGCCCGCATCTCGCCCATTTCGGCGACCCCGACGATCAGCGCCGACACCAGCAGCGGGATGACCAGCATGAACAGCAGGCGCAGGAAAATCTGGCCGATCGGCCCGGTGAGATAGGTGGTGACGCTTTCCACCCATCGCGCGTCGGCGGCGCCATAATGCACCGCCAACCCCGCGATCAGGCCAGCGAGAAAGCCGATCAGCATCCGCCATTGCAGCCGCTTCGCGCGCGCATCCTCGCCGCCCGCTATCGGCGTTATCATGCTCGCTTCGGCCATCGCACAGCTCCCTTGCTCGCCCCCAATGGGCGGCCGGAAAGCTGCGCCTTATGCTTTGTCGACCACCGGTTTTGTTTCATCCCCCGCCATATCATCACGAAGATCGAGCCCTCGGGTTCCATGATGCGGCGTATGGGCCGGGGCGTGCGGCCAGTCGGCGTCGGCGGCTTCGGGCACCTCGAGCATGCCTTCCCATTTGGCGATGACCGAGGTTGCGACCGCGTTGCCGACGACATTGGTCGCCGAACGCCCCATGTCGAGGAACTGGTCGATACCAAGGATCAACGCCACGCCTTCGACCGGAAGCCCGAATTGGGCCAGCGTTGCGGTGATGACCACAAGGCTTGCGCGCGGGACGCCCGCAATCCCCTTTGACGTCACCATCAGTGTCAGCAGGATCAATATCTGCGTCCCGATCGACAGATCGATGCCATAGGCCTGCGCGATGAAGAGCGTCGCGAAGCTCATATACATCATCGAGCCGTCGAGATTGAAGCTGTAGCCCAGCGGCAGGACGAAGCCCGAAACGCGGCGAGGGACGCCGAAGCGGTCGAGCTGTTCGAACAGCTTGGGCAGCGCAGCTTCGGACGAGGCGGTCGAAAAGGCGAGCAGCAGCGGTTCGACGATATAGCGCGCGAGCGTCAATATACGTTTGCCGAGGAAAAGCGCGCCAACGCCGAACAGGATCATCCACAGCAAGGCGAGGCCGAGGTAGAATTCGAGGATCAGGCGCAGGAAATCGAGCAGGATGCCAAGCCCGTTGACCGTGATCACCCCCGCGAGCGCGCCGAACACCGCGAAAGGCGCGAACAGCATCACATAGTTGGTGATCTGAAGCATCAATTCGCCGAGCAGATCGACGGCACGCACCAGCGGCGCGGCCCGCTCGCCCAGCGCCGACAGGCCGACCCCCGCGAAGATCGAGAAGATCAGGATCTGGAGGATATTGTTCGTCCCCATCGCCCCGAAGATCGATTCGGGAAAGATGTGGAGGACGAAGTCGCGCAGATTGAGCGCCGATGTCTTCACTTCGCCGATCTCCGCCATCGGCGTCAGCTCGAGCCCGATTCCCGGCTGAAGCAGGTTCACGAGCAGCAGACCCAGCGTGATCGACATGAAGCTGGCCCCGATGAACCAGAAAAGCGACTTCGCGCCGATCCGGCCGAGCGCCGCGCTGTCGCCCATATTGGCGATGCCCGCGACGATCGTCGCCAGCACCAGCGGCGCGATGATCATCTTGATCAGATGAAGAAAGACGTCGGGCAAAATCTTGAAATAGCCCGCGACCAACGTCGCAGCTTCCTTGTCCGCACCGAGCTGGGCGTGACCGATGGCTCCGGCGACGATGCCGAGCAACATGCCCACAAGAATGTATAAAGTCAGGCGTTTCGCCATGAAAAATGCTCCCCTGGTTCCGGGTTTCCCGGATCATATGCCGGGGGCGTAACAGCCACTCCCATCAGGAGCAATCGCGCGTTTCCATATGACGAGGGTCAGGGCGTCCAGAAGCTGAGCGCAAGAACCCCTGCGGTCCCGGTCAGAATATTGAGCGGGACGCCGATGCGGACGAAATCCATGAAGCGATAGTCACCGGCGGCATAGACCAGCGTATTGGTCTGGTAACCGACCGGGGTTGCGAAACAGGCCGAAGCCCCCAGCATCAGCGCGATGAGCAGAGGTTGCGGTGCGACGCCCGTGGCCTCGGCAATGCCGATGACCAGCGGCCCCATCAGCGCCGCGACCGCATTGTTGCTGAGCAGTTCGGAGAGGAGCAGTGCGGAGAAATAGACGATCGCAATCACCGCCCATCCCGGCGCATCCGTCAAGACCGGTTCGAGGGCGCCGACCATCAGTTCGACCGATCCCGCCTGTTCGAGCGCCGCACCGACAGCGAGCATCGCAAAGATCAGGATCAGCACGTCGCCGTCGATGCTGCCCCATGCCTCCGACGCATCGATACAGCGCGTGAGCAGCACGATCGATATACCGATAAAGGCCGCAACGCCGATCGACATGATGCCGGTTGCCGATGCCATAACCGCGCCGGCCATAACGAGCATCGCGATCCATGCCTTGCGGCGGCGGAAGGCGGTGACCGAAGCCATCGCCACACCGATCAGCCCGGTGTTCGCGCGCAAATGTCCGATATTGGCGTCGTCAGCCTCGACCAGCAGGCGGTCGGCGGCGCGGATGCGGTTTTCGGACAATGTCGGTCCCGGCAGGTGGCGGAACCGCGAGACCCCCAGGATGCGGACGCGCAGGCGTTGCAGGAACGGAATCTCGGCCAGCGGCCGGTCGATCGAACGATGATTGGGTGAAACCGTCACCTCGACCACCGTCGACTCACCCTCGGGACTTTCACCGAGGCCAATCCCGAAACGTCCCTCGCTGCGCAGCGTCATAAGCGCGGCACCGTCCAGCCGCGCAACAATCCGGTTTCCCGCCGCGAGACGATGATTTTGGGCCTCATTTCCGGAAAGCAGCCGCCCGCCCGCGATGACGCCGACGATTTGCGCTGGCGCGATCCCGATATTTGCGGCGTCGAGGGCCATGTCGATCGCGGCATCGCCTTCGAGAAGGCCAAGTTCGGTGAGGTAAAGCTGTTCCGCGCCGTCGGCCTTTTCGGCGATGCGCGGATAGTCGGACGGCAAGAATCGCGACATGATGAGGAGGCCGACGACGCCCGCCGCAGCGACCGCCAGTCCGTAAGGCGTGATATCGAACAGCCCGAAATGTTCGATCCCCGCCTGTTCGGCGATCCCCGCGACGACGAGATTGGTCGAAGTCCCGATCAGGGTCAGACAGCCACCGAGGACCGCGATCACCGACAGCGGCATCAACAGTTTCTTGGGCGATATGCCCAGCGCTTCGGCCAGCCGGAAACAGACGGGCATCATCACGACGACAAAGGGTGTGCTGTTGATAAAGCCGGAGACGAGCAACCCGCCCCCGAACACCTCAAGCACCGCAAGGCGCGGGTGCCGTTTGGCACGATCGACAACATAATTGCCGACCTTGTCGATCACCCCGGTACGGATCAGCGCGCCCGACAGGATGAACATCGCGCCCACCGTCAACGGCGCGCTGTTCGAAAAGACGCCATAAGCGCCCTTTTCGTCGAGCAGGCCGAGCGCGAGCATCGTGCCTGCCCCCGCAACCGCGACGACCGAGGGTGAGAAGCGTTCCCAGACAAAGGCCGCGAACATGCCCGCGAGCACGAACAGGCCGATAAACGCCTTTTGCTCCGCAATGAAAGCGGCGATGAACTCCACTAGGCCATCAACCGTTTTGCGCCCTGTGCAGCAGCTTGTGGTCGGCGAGCACCAGCGCCATCATCGCCTCGACCACCGGCGCGCCGCGAATACCCACGCACGGGTCGTGACGCCCCTTGGTAACGATGTCGGTCGCCTCGCCCGCCTTGTTGATCGTCGGGACGGGGGTCAGGATCGAACTGGTCGGTTTAAAGGCGACGCGGACGACGACGGGCTGGCCGGTCGAGATGCCGCCCGCAATGCCGCCCGCATTGTTCGACAGGAAATCGGGGCGGTTGCTGCCATCGGTCGCGGGGCGCATCGGGTCGGCATTTTCTTCACCACGAAGACGCGCGGCGGTGAAGCCGGCGCCGATTTCGACGCCCTTGACTGCGTTGATGCCCATCAACGCCGCCGCGAGGTCGGCGTCGAGCTTGGCATAGATGGGCGCGCCCCAGCCGGCGGGCACACCGCTGGCGGCGCATTCGATGACAGCGCCCAACGAGCTTCCCGATTTGCGCGCGGCGTCCATCAGCCCTTCCCAGCGTTGCGCCGCCGCAGGGTCGGGACAGAAAAAGGGATTGCGGTCGATTTCTTCGAGATCGAAATTCGCAGGGTCAATCGCATCGCCGCCGATTTCGGCGACCCAGGCGTGGATCTGCACCTCCGGGATCACCAGCCGCGCAACCCCGCCCGCAGCAACGCGCGCGGCAGTTTCGCGCGCGCTCGACCTGCCGCCGCCGCGATAGTCGCGGATGCCGTACTTGGCGTCATAGGCATAGTCGGCGTGGCCGGGGCGATAGGCCTGCGCGATTTCGCCATAATCTTTCGAACGCTGGTCGAGATTCTCGATCATCAGGCTGATCGGCGTCCCCGTCGTCTTGCCTTCGAAAGTGCCCGACAGAATGCGGACCTGATCGGGTTCCTGCCGCTGCGTCGTGTGACGCGACGTACCCGGACGGCGCTTGTCGAGGAACGGCTGAAGGTCGGCTTCGCTTAGCGAAAGGCGCGGCGGGCAACCGTCGACGACGGCACCGAGAGCGGGACCATGGCTTTCCCCCCAGGTGGTGAAGCGAAGAACGCGTCCGAAGCTGTTGAAACTCATATTCCTATCCCATCCGGCCGAACGCGGGTGCATAATCCGCGCGTCCGCCTAGCGGCCAGTCGGCTTCCTTGTCCAGCATCATGGCCATGAAATGCGGTCCGGCAAAGGGCGACGCGAAGCGCGCGCCCAGTTCGGGCGAATAGCCGAAGCGCGGATAATAGGCCTCGTGCCCCAGCACGAAGCTGATCGCCGTGCCCTCCTCGCGCAATTGGTCCAGCCCCGCGCGGATCAGGGCATCGCCGACGCCCTGCCCCTGACATTCGGGCACCACCGAGACCGGGGCGAGACCGGCGGCGGCAAGCGGCGCGCCATCGGCCTCGACGTTCATACGGCTGAACAGCACATGGCCGACGACTGCGCCGTCCTGTTCGGCAACCAGCGACACCAAAGCATCGCCGTCGGCATCGATCATCCGCACGAGTTCCGCCTCACCCTGATGGCCAAATTCCGTCCCGGCGAAGGCGGCACGAATGAGGGCGTCGATCGCATCAGCATCCCCCGCGCGTGCGGGTCGGATGACCAGTGCGTCAGACAAGCGCGATGTCCGGGGCGTCTTCCTGTTTCATGCCGACGGTGTGGTATCCGGCATCGACATGGTGGGTTTCGCCGGTGACGCCCGACGCGAGATCGCTGAGCAGATAGAGCGCCGAACCGCCGACATCGTCGATGGTGACGTTGCGGCGCAGCGGTGCATTATGCTCGTTCCATTTGAGGATCAGGCGGAAATCGCCGATGCCCGATGCCGCAAGCGTCTTGATCGGCCCCGCGGAAATCGCATTCACGCGGACGCCATCCGGGCCATAGTCGTTGGCGAGATATTTGACGCTGGTCTCGAGCGCCGACTTCGCCACGCCCATGACGTTATAATGCGGGATCACCTTTTCGGCGCCATAGTAGGACAGGGTCAGCATCGACCCGCCGCCCTTGCCAGTTTCGGGGTCGACCGGGGTCATCATCGCAGCCGCGCGCGCGGCGACGGCGGTGAAGCTGTAGACGCTGATGTTCATCGTCATCAGGAAGTCGTCGAGCGTGACGTCGGCATATTTGCCGCGCAGCGCTTCCTTGTTCGTATAGCCGATCGCATGGACGATGAAGTCGATCGTCGGCCAGCGCGCAGCGAGCGTCGCAAAGGCGGCGTCGAGATTGGCCATGTCGGACACGTCGCAATCGATCAGGAAATCGCAGCCAAGCTGGTCGGCGAGCGGCTTCACCCGCTTTTCCATCACCTCGCCCTGATAGCTGATTGCCAGTTCGGCGCCCGCACCATGCAAGGCTTTGGCAATCCCCCAAGCGAGCGATTTGTCATTGGCGAGGCCCATGATCAGCCCGCGCTTGCCCTGCATCAAACCTGTCATTCTAATTCTCCGGTATTCACGTCGTCGACGCGCCCAATAGCGTCATGGCCCAAATCCTCAACCTCGACGAGCGCGGCATTGAGTTCGGCGCCGATCACCATACCCAATCCGACGAGGTAGAAAAAGAACAGCGCGACCATCACACCCGCGAGGCTGCCATAGGTTGCGTCATAGCTGAGCAGGCTGGCGAGCAAGGGCGGCAACGCCAGCGTAACCCCGATCCACCACAGGGTGGTGAACAGCGCGCCCGGCCATTTCGGACAATTTTTGAGCTTGCGATATTTCGACGGCGTCAGCGAATAGAAGAGCAGGTAAATGGCGAGAAACAGCCCCAGCCCCGACACGGCGCGCGAAATCGCGACTGTCCACACCGCCTGAAATTGTTCGGGAAGCACCCGCCCGATAAATTGTTCGATCCCGACGATCAGCACCTGCATGCTGAACGACAGCAGCATCAGCACAACCGCGCCGGTGATGATCCCGATCGACAGCAGCCGGTAGTGGAAAAAGCCGCGACTGAAATGGGTGCCATAGGCGCGGCGCAAAATGTCGCGCACCGTTTCGATGAGACTGCCCACGGTCCACAGCGCAACGAAGGCGCCGAGCCACAGGAAAATCCCGGTGCGTGCGCTCATCACCTCGCGAATCGGCCCCGCCAGCGCCTTGGCGACGGTTGGCGGCATTGTCGAAAACACCGCCTCGATCGCGGCTTCGCCGCCAACGCTGCCACCCAGAAGGCTGAGGGCGGCCGCGAGCAGGATGAAGAAGGGAAAGAGCGCGATCAGCGCCAGATAGGCCAGATTGCCCGCGTGGATGAAGCCGTCGGTGTAGGTGCCGACGATGACCCGGCGGGCGACGTGAAAAATCCGCGTTCCGGGGCCGAGCCGCTCGCGGCTGCGATCGAGAACACCCTGCGCCCGCGCGCGCAAATGGATGCGCTTGGCGCGTTCGGCACGCGCCTCGGGCGAATGCGGCGAATGGCCCTCGGCCAGAAATTCCTGCCCGACTTCCTCGGTCACTTCGCGCGCCAGCGCGTCGGCCGCCGTTTTCCCGGCCGCCTTCGCTCTGGCATCGCTCCGTTCAGCCACGCATCACACGCCAAGGTCCGCGCGCACGGGGCGCACGTCGGTCCATTCGCCAACCAGCTTTGCGAGCGCGGCATCGTCGGCGGGCAGATCGACCATCAGGCGCACGAGCTGATCGCCGCGACCGCCGCTTTTCTGGCTGAAGCCCTTGCCCTTCAGGCGCATCACCTTGCCCGAGGTCGAGCCCGCAGAGATCGACAGCATCACCGGGCCATCAACGGTCGGTACCTTGACCTTCGCGCCCTGCACCGCTTCGTTCAGCGTCACGGGAAGGTCGAGGCGGATGTTCGCGCCTTCGCGGATGAAAAAGGGATGATCCTTGACCGAAATGGTGACGATGCCGTCGCCATGACCGCCCGGTCCCGGCTGCCCCTTGCCCGCAAGGCGCATCTGGGTGCCGGTTTCGACCCCGGCAGGAAGCTTGAGGTCGATCGTGCCGCCATCGGCGAGCGTGATGCGCTGCGGCGCCTGCGTCGCGGCGTCGATGAAGGACACGGCGAGGCGATAGGCGACATTGGCGCCCTTCTGCGGTGGCGCACTGCGCCCGCCAAAACCGCCGAAGCCGCTGGCTCCGGCACCGGCGGCACCACCACCACCCCGGCCGAACAGGCCTTCGAAAATATCGCCGAAGTCGGAACTTTCGTTACCGAAACCGCTGAATCCGCCGGGACCCGAACGCTGATCGCCGCGAAAACCGCCGCTGCCGCCATAGCCGAAGGGCATCGCCGGATTGCCGTCGCCGTCGATCTCGCCGCGGTCGAACTGCGCGCGCTTCGTCTTGTCGGACAAAATATCATAGGCCCGTGTGACTTCGGAGAATTTCTCCGACGCCTTGGGGTTGTCCTTGTTTTTGTCGGGATGCAATTGTTTGGCGAGTTTGCGATATGCGGTTTTGATTTCCGCTTCGCTTGCGCCTTTCGCGACGCCAAGAATGGAATAGGGATCTGCCATATTGTTCCTGTAGCCCGAATGTGACTGGACCGGGAAGGCCCGATTGCACGCGATGTGGGAATCGCCCCGCGACGGGTCAAGTTCAGGTGGCAATGGTGGCTCGACCGCGCCCGCTGCGCACGATATGACCGCGCATATGACAACCGATCCCTTTGCCCAGTTCGACAGCTGGTTCACCGAGGCCCGCGCCAGCGAACCCAATGATGCCAATGCGATGGCGCTCGCGACGACGACGGCGGACGGCCATCCGTCGCTGCGCATGGTATTGCTCAAGGGCCATGGCCCCGACGGTTTCATTTTCTATACCAACCTCGACAGCCGCAAGGGCGGCGAACTGGCGGCGAACCCGCATGTCGCGCTGCTCTTTCACTGGAAATCGCTGCGGCGGCAGGTCCGCATCGAAGGCCCGGTAACGCCGGTCGATGACGCCACCGCCGATGCCTATTTCGCGACGCGCAGCCGCGACAGCCAGCTTGGCGCCTGGGCGAGCGACCAGTCGCGCCCGCTGGACGCGCGCGCGACGTTCGAGGCGCGCTTTGCCGAGGTCGAGGCGCGCTTCGCGGGACAGGATGTGCCGCGCCCGCCGCGCTGGTCGGGCTGGCGCGTGACGCCCGCCGCGATCGAGTTTTGGCAAGACCGCGCGCATCGCCTTCACGAACGAACGCGTTTCGTCCGCGACGGCAATGGCTGGACCAGCGGGTTGCTTTACCCATGAGCGCGCAGCGCCGCCTGCCGATCAGCCGGGTCGACGCCTTTGCCGACCGTGCCTTCACCGGCAATCCTGCCGCGGTCATGCCGCTCGAAGAGTGGCTGAGCGATGGGGTGTTACAAGCGATCGCGGCAGAGAATAATCTGGCCGAAACCGCCTTTCTGATCCCCGACGAGAGCGACGACGCCGATTATGAGCTGCGCTGGTTCACGCCGACGGTCGAGGTCGCATTGTGCGGCCATGCGACGCTGGCGAGCGGGCATGTCCTGCTGACGGCGGCTCCCTGGCGGGGCGACATGCGCTTTCGTACCCGCAAGGCGGGCATATTGCGCGTCGCGCGAAACGGCGAAGAGCCGGGCTATCGCATGGAGCTGCCCGCCTATCCGCCATCCCCGAAAGCGCTTCCTGAAATCGTCGCCGCGCTTGGCGGCGATCCGGTCGAGACGCTGTGGCACGAGGGCGGCTATGCGCTGATCGTCTACCCGGACGCGGCGAGCGTGCGGGCGCTGGCGCCCGACATGCGCGCGTTGAAGAAGC
Source organism: Sphingopyxis selenitireducens (assembly GCF_051550705.1). NCBI lineage: Bacteria > Pseudomonadati > Pseudomonadota > Alphaproteobacteria > Sphingomonadales > Sphingopyxidaceae > Sphingopyxis > Sphingopyxis selenitireducens. Next base: position 62,741 of record NZ_JBPULG010000003.1, on the reverse strand, counting down.
AGGGCGACATGCTCGTCATCGCAACCGCACGCGGTGATGGAGATCCCTCGGGCGCGGATATCGTCAGCCGCGCCTTCGCGCCCGGTGCCGGGATCGACGAAGATCCGGTGACCGGATCGGCGCATAGCGTGCTGACACCCTATTGGGCGGGCAAATTGGGCCGCGATGGCTTCGCCGCCTATCAGGCGAGCATACGCGGCGGGCATGTCGGTTGCCGCCTTGTCGGCGATCGGGTCGAACTCGCCGGAACCTGCGTCACGACGCTGGTGGGCGACTTCCTGCTATAAAGCCTCGGTCAGATCGGCCAGATGCCGGCGCAGGGCCGGGAACTGGTCGTCCTTCGTGACCCCCAGCCGCACGATCGTCACCCGCTGCGACGGCGAGACGATGATATATTGCCCCTGATGGCCAATGCAGGCGAACAGGTCGTTCGGACCACGGTCGGGCCAGAGCGCGGGGATCGCGCCCGCCGGGCGCCGCCGGTTGAGCCAGATATGGCCGCCATAGCCCGCGTCATTGGCCGACGGCTTGAGCATGAAATCCATCCAGCTTTCGGGAAGCAGCCGCTGACCGTCGACGACGCCATGGTTGCGCAGAAACTCGCCGAACTTCGCATAGTCGCGCGCGGTCGCATGCATGATCGACCCGCCGATCATCGTCCCCTTTGCGTCGAACTCGGGGGTCAGGCTGGTCATGCCGAGCGGTTCGACCAGCCGCCCCTGAATAAACTCGCGCATCGCATCGCGCCGCGCCTCGGGGTTTTGCGACGGGGTCAGCGTGTCGGTGATGATGTCGGACAGGATGACGCTGGTCGCCGAGCTATAGTTGAACAGCTCATCGGGCTGCGCCGCGGCAGGCTTGGCCTCGGCAAAGCCCGCCATATCCTGCGCACCGCTGCCGAACAGCATCGCGACGGTATCGCCCTGCCACACCGGATCGCCATTTTCTGCATGCTCGATCCCCGAGGACATGTGGAGCAGATGCGCGAGGGTGATCGCGCCGCGTGGATCGCCGCTGCGCTGCCACGCCGCGACCGGCGCGGGGCCGTCGAGCGACAATTGTCCCCCGGCGACGAGGAAACCCGTCAGCACGGCGGTGATGCTCTTCGCCATCGACCAGCTGATCAGTTTCGTCTCGGGCCCGAAACCCGGCGCATAGCGCTCGTAGATCGGCTCCCCGCCGCGCAGCACATAAAGCGCGCGCGTCTGCCCGACTTCATCCTCATCGGCGAACAGCGCGTCGGCCTTCGCCTTGATCGCCGGGTCGAGCGCGGGCAGCGGCGGCAGCATGTCGCCCCGCATCGCATGATCGAGCGAAGCCCCCATTTTGGGTGCGGGAGACGCCGGTGCAATGCCGCCCTGCCCCGCCGCCTGGCTCAGCGACCAGCCCGCGAGCATCACGACCGCCGCACTTGCCAGCATGAGTTTTTTCGTGATCATGGTCCGGGTGAGTAACATCAACCCACCCGAAACGCCAATGGCGGTGGCACCGGATCCGACCGCCGCCGCGCCCTTGCAGCAAGGCGACGGCCCACCCCGGCGATCGCGGGGCTGGCTGCCATGGGTGATCGTCCTCGCTCTATTGATGACGGGCTTCCTGATCTGGAAATTCCCGTCATTCAAGGCGCAGGCCGAGCTTGGCTCCGCTTATGCGGCGCGCGTCGGCTGTTCGTGCCGCTATGTGCAGGGGCGCAGCCTCGACAGCTGTCAGAGCGATTTCGAGCCCGGCATGGAATTGGTTTCGCTGGCCGAAGACCCGGAAACAAAGACCGTAATCGGCAGCGTCCCGCTGCTAGCATCGCGTAGTGCGCGCTATGCCGGCGCCAGCGGCTGCCTGCTCAAGCCCGAGGATTGATCCCCGCGGTCGCGAGCGCGATCCCGGCGGGCGCACCGAAGACCAGCAGCCACACGACGGCTTCCGCCCCCCAGCCGTAGCCCGCGTAGAACACGCCGACGAGAAGGTTGGCGATCGAAACAGCCAGCCAGAGCAGCAGGAACAGTCGCGTCGCCCGCGCGCCGTCGCTTATTGTCAGGCGTATCGCGATCAGCAGGGCAATCCCTGCCATCAACATGATGGCGGTGTGCGACATGCTTCAGGCCTCCCTTGCCGTCATGATAAGAGAATCCGCGCGGCGGCGCCATTCGCCCGGCGACATGCCGAGCTTGGCACGAAAGGCCGAGCAAAGATGGGCATGGCTCGAAAAGCCCGTCGCAAGAGCAATCTCGGTCACAGAAACGGCAAGGCTGTCGAGATAGCCACACGCCCGCCGCAAACGCTGGTGCAGCACATACTGGGCGGGCGTCCGTCCCGTGGCACGGGCAAAATGCACGATCAGGCTGTTCACCGACATCCCCGCCTCGGCAGCCATGTCCTCGACCGTCAGGTGGGTGTCGAGGCGATCCTCGATGGCGTCGCGCAGCGCGTCGATACGCCGCACCGTAGCGGGCGGAGCCGGCCGGGACGGGCCGCGTTTTTCTAGGAGTTCGGCCAGCGCCGCAACCAGCGCGGACGCCGCGTCGGCATCTCCGGCAAGCAGACCGCGCACCAGCGCAGCCATGCCTCGGTCCCGATACCCCGCCAAAACGCCCGCACTGCGGCCGACGATCAGGCGGTCCCGAGGAATATCGACCGAGATATAGCCGACCGATCCGCCATGCGCCGCGCCGCGATATTGCTGCCCGGCCGGTGCGAACCATATTTCGCCCGTCAGCGGCGATCCAAGCGACGTGCGCCGGCCATCGAGCCATGTTTCCAGCCGTTGATAGCTTCCCGCCTCGTGCAGGATCAGCGCATGGTCATCGCGTTCAATCGTCCAGCTGGCCGGACCGTCGATACGCTCCTCGACATAGGCTGCCTTGAGTCCGCCCGTCTCCATCTTCGCACTATGCGAAACTCTGGGAGAATCTGAAAGCCTCAAATCGCGCGCCTTTCTAAACCGGCTTCTCTCTCCATCATTCAGGGACCAGCAGAATGAGCATTCATAATATCGAAGGCAAAAAAATCCTGATCGCCGGCGGCGCAAAGAATCTGGGCGGCCTGATCGCACGCGATTTCGCCGTGGAAGGCGCCCGTGCCGTGACCATTCACTATAACAGCGACGCCTCGCGCGCCGAGGCTGATGACACCGTCCATGCAATCCGGGCGGCGGGTACCGAGGCGCATGCGTTCCAGGCCGATCTGACGAGCGCAGCAGCGATGGAACAGTTGTTTGCCGACGCAAAGGCGGCGATGGGCGGCATCGACGTCGCGATCAACACCGTCGGCAAGGTGCTGAAAAAGCCGATGACCGAAATCAGCGAAGCCGAATTTGACGCGATGAGCGCGGTCAATTCGAAGACCGCCTTTTTCTTCCTGAAAGAGGCTGGCAAACATGTCAGCGACAATGGCAAGATCTGTACGCTCGTCACGTCGCTGCTTGGCGCATACACGCCCTTTTATTCGAGCTATGCCGGGACGAAGGCCCCGGTCGAACATTATACCCGCGCGGCGTCGAAGGAGTTTGGCGATCGCGGCATTTCGGTAACCGCGATCGGGCCGGGTCCGATGGACACGTCCTTCTTCTACCCCGCCGAAGGCGCCGACGCCGTCTCCTATCACAAGACCGCCGCCGCGCTGTCGCCCTTTTCCAAAACGGGTCTGACCGACATTGAAGACATCGTGCCGTGGATCCGTTTTCTGGTCAGTGACGGCTGGTGGATGACCGGCCAGACGATCCTCGTGAACGGCGGCTACACGACCAAATAGGCGCTCAGTCCGCCGCCCGTCCAAGGAAGGCGTCCATCGCGGTATTGACCGCGTCGGGCGCCTCCCACGGCACGAAATGGCCGCAACCCGGCACCTCGACGATCGTCACATCGGGCACCAGCTCGTCGATCCCGTCAAGGTTGCACGGCGGCAAAGCGACGTCGTCGAGCGCCCAGACGACCAGCGTCGGGATATTGAGCTTCGGGAACGGCATTGCGGGCGGCGCCTCATAAGGTTCGTCCATCGCCGGGACGTTCACCGGCGAACCGCGATACCAGTTGATCATCGCGCGGCAGGTGTCGCGATTCTCCCAGTCTTTCAGGAAACGGGCAATTTCGTCGGGCTCAGCGATGCCACCGCTCGGCACCCGGCCCGCAAAGGCGTGAGCGAGAATGCCCGCGATACCATGTTCCTCGATGATCGCGTCGCTCGCCGGATCGCGGAAGGTGCGGATATATTGGCTCGCCGCGCGCTGGTCGGCGTTGGTGACGAGCAGGCGCTGAAAGATCGCGGGATGCGGCGCATTGGCGATGACCGCCCGCGTCGCCCGCCCCGCCCACGCCGGATGCAGGCCGCCGGGCTGTCCGCCGAGCGCGACGCCCCACGCGATCGCACCGCCCCAGTCATGCCCGACGATGGTGAATTCACCGACGCCCAGCGCATCGGCCATCGCGAAAATATCGGCGATCAGCTTGTCGGGGGTGTAATTGTCCGCATCCTGCGGCTTTGACGAACCGCGATAGCCGCGCTGGTCCGGGGCGATGCAGCGAAAGCGTTTCGAAAAATGCGGGAGCTGGTGGCGCCAGGTGCGGTGCGATTCGGGAAAGCCGTGGAGGAAAATCAGCACCGGCGCGTCGCGCGGCCCCATATCGACGACGTCGAGTTCGACCCCCGTCGACAGCTTTAACCGCACCTGTTCGAAATCGCCCGCCATCGAAACCACTCCCTTTGGTTTTGTTTCGAAACGAGATTGGCGGGGTTCGCGGCGGCTGGCAAGGGGCCAACGCTGCAATTTGCCAATGGGCAACTAATCCAGTCGTTCCAGCGTACTGCGCGTCTTTTCGGTCCGGACATTTCCGGTATTCAGCGTCGAATTGGGTTCGAGCAGCAGCACTTGGCATTCGCCGTCCAGCGCCTCGGGACAATGTTCGGTGCCGTGGGGCACGATGATGAACTCGCCCGGCTCGACAATCACGTCGCGGTCGCGAAACGCCATTTTCATCCGCCCGGCAACGACGAGGAACAATTCGTCTTCGACGTCATGATGATGCCAGTCGAATTTGCCGGCAAGCTTGACCAGCTTGACCTGAAAATCATTGATGTCGCCCGCGACGCGCGGATTCCAGTGATCGTCGATGGTGGAAAAGGCTTTGGCGAGGTTCACCTTGTCGATCATCGTCATTCTCCCTCGCACGCCAGTATATCCTGCCACAGCGTCATCAGATTGTCGGGAAACCAGGCTTCCTCCTGTGCTTCCAATTCGCCCGGAGACCACCAACGGTGCGTCAGCATGACCTGCTGTTCCAGTTCGGTGTGCCCGTCCGAGTTAATCGCGTCGTTGTCGACGCGGATCGCAAAATATCGCTCCTCGGCATCGACCTCGACATTTTCCAGCGTGATGAAGCGGACGTGCCGCACCGCCACGACCGGGCCGGGATCGGCCTCGATGCCCGTTTCCTCATATAGTTCGCGGCGCGCCGCCGCGTCGAAGCTTTCACCCGGATCGAGGGCTCCGCCCGGCGTACACCAAAAGGGCGCGCGATCCGCGGGCGTGAAGCGGAACATCAGCAAGCGCCCCGCGGGGTCGGTGACCAGCAGGCGCGCGGCAGGGCGTTTCGGCCGGTCGCTCATTCGCCCGGCGCGGTGGCCTTGATCGCCAGCGCATGGACGCGCTGGCCCGGCAGATCGCCCAGCGCCTTGTTCACGGTACGCTGACGCGCGACGCGGTTCTGGCCGGCGAAGCCCGCCCATTCGATGGTCAGGCTGAAATGCGATTCACCGCTGCCATCGTCGCCCATATGGCCATGATGGCTGGCGCTGTCGTTGTTCAGGATGAAATTTGCGTCGGGAAAGGCTGCGGTGAGCAGGGTTTCCATTTCGGTTTGCACGGGGCCTTTGATCGTCATGACTTGACCATAAGCGTTCGATCGCCAAATGATAAGGGCTCCCCATCGTCCCGAAAGCGTCTTTTTTGCCCTCTTCCGCTCGTCCGAACCGTTTTCATGGCCGCGTTTTGCGCGAAGAACCTTGCGCCGCGCCGGGGTGCCGCGAACAGGGCGAATTTCGCGCGCCGATGTCGGCGTACCGGTCGCCCGACGGCCCCCCCGCCTATCGCTGGCTGTGCCTCGACCATGTGCGCGAATTCAACGCCGGCTATGATTATTTCAGCGGCATGAGCGCCGACCAGATCATCGCGGCACAATCGCCGACCGCGGGCTGGGAGACTGAAAGCCGGACCTTTCGCGCCGCGGGCAGCGCCGACCTGCCGCCGCGCTGGGCGGATTTCAAGGACCCGATCGACGCGCTGGGTGCGCGTTTCCGTCAGCGGATGGACGAAGCGCGGCGCGAGGCGGCCGACCCGCGCTTCACCCGCGAAGAACATCGCGCGATGCAGTTGATGGAGCTTTCGGCCGACGCCGACCGCGCGATGCTGCGAAAACGATACAGCGAGCTTGTTCGGCGCTATCATCCGGATCGCAATGGCGGCGATCGCAGCTTTGAGTCGCGGCTGAACGAGGTGGTGGGGGCCTATCAACTGCTGCGCAAGTCCAGGGCATTTGCATAGAAGACGCTCGCCTGACGGAGAAGGACCATGACCGAACTCGATGCGGCGCGGATCGAAATGGTTCGCCGCCATATGGCTCTGGAAATCGCGCAGGACTGGGACGCCGTTCTCGCGACCTTCGCGCACCCCCGATATGAATTGCTCGGGCCCGGGACGATCTTCGACGGCGAAGCGGCGGTGCGATCCTATTTCACCACATCGCGCGGGCCGTTCCCCGATCAGGCCAATGAGGTGATCGCGATCGCCGCCGATGCCGCGACCGACAGGGTGCTGGTCGAATTCTGGCTGAGCGGCACGCATCTGGGGCCGCTCAATATCGGGATGCGGCGGATCGAGCCGACCGGCAAAGCCTTTCGCATCCGCATGGCGGCGAGCTTTCAGTTCGCCCCCGGCAGCGACAAGATCGTCTGCGAACGCCCCTATTACGACCAGTCGGCGGTGCTGAAGGCGCTCGACCTGCTCTGAAATCGCCGCAAAAGGCGTTGCAAGCCGCAACCCATGGCTATACCGCGCTAGCCGATGCGCCGGCGCGCCGGCGAATCTCTCCCTGATTTTTTCGTTGGGCCTTTGACATGACCGATATTCCGAACAGCCTTCCCGACCATCATGGTTCGACGCTCCTCTCGGCGCCCGATACCGAAATCGATGCGCGCGAGGTGTTCGGCGTCAATATCGACATGAAGGTGCCGGCGTTCAGCGAGGCCGACGAGCGCGTTCCCGACCTCGACCCCGCCTATGTCTTCGACGGCGACACGACGCTCGCGATCCTTGCGGGCTTCAAATATAATCGCCGCGTGATGGTGCAGGGCTATCACGGCACCGGCAAATCGACCCATATCGAACAGGTCGCGGCGCGCCTCAAATGGCCGTGCATCCGCGTCAACCTCGACGCCCATATCAGCCGTATCGATCTGGTCGGCCGCGACGCGATCGTGCTGCGCGACGGGCAGCAGGTCACCGAATTCCGCGAAGGCCTGCTCCCTTGGGCACTACAGACCCCGACCGCGCTCGTCTTCGACGAATATGACGCGGGCCGCCCCGACGTGATGTTCGTGATCCAGCGCGTGCTGGAGACTGAGGGCAAGCTGACCCTGCTCGACCAGAACCGCGTGATCCGTCCGAACCCGCATTTCCGCCTCTTCTCGACCGCGAACACCGTCGGGCTGGGCGACACGAGCGGGCTGTATCACGGCACGCAGCAGATCAACCAGGGCCAGATGGACCGCTGGAACATCGTCGTCACGCTGAACTATCTGCCCGCGGCGACCGAAAGCGCGATCATCCTCGCCAAGGTGCCGGGCACCGACGACACGACCGTCGCCAATATGGTGAAGGTCGCCGACCTGACGCGGCAGGGTTTCATCAACGGCGACATCTCGACCGTCATGAGCCCGCGCACGGTGATCAGCTGGGCGCAGAACACCGCGATCTTCAACAATATCGGCTTCGCCTTCCGCCTGACCTTCCTCAACAAATGCGATGAGGCCGAGCGGATGATCGTCGCCGAATATTATCAGCGCGTGTTCGGCGAAGACCTGCCCGAAAGCGTCGTCGGGAAGTAAGATTCATTCCAATATGGTTGCGGCGTCGATCACCACGACGTCGTGCATCATATTGAGATAGGCTTCGAAATATCCCTTGTGCGAAGCGCCGACGATGGCGAGCGTCCTCGTGCCGGGCTGCGCCGCCATTGCGGCGCGGATATTGGCGACCATGCGGAGGTTCCGCGTCTCCCACCAGCCCGCATAGCGCCGCCCGTAATTTTGCGGTGTCGCATCGGCGAGCGCCGCGCCGAAATCGCTGTCGAAAGCCATGCGCATCGCCGCCGGGTCATTATAGGCGCGGTAGAGCGCCAATATGCCCTCCCCGTCGAGCTTCTTCTCCAGCTCCGCATCGGCAGCAATCCGTTCCTTTACCAGCGGGTTGTCCCAGATCCGCTGCATCGCCGCCCCGTAACCCGGATCCTTGTCGATCGATGCGGTGGTCGCATCGGCACTGTGATCGTCGGTCGCATGGACGCGCTCCAGCCCCAGCCGCGCGGCCAGCGCCGATCCGATCAGGTAATTTTCGTTGCGCTGCGTCACCAGCTTGTCGAGCTGAGCAACCAGCGTGGCGTCAAGACTGTCGCCTGCGCGCCGTTCATTCACCGGAAGCCTCAACCACTGGACAAGCGCCGACGCGGGTTCGCCGCCCGCGAGAAAAAGCGCGGCCAGTCGGCGACGCTCGCTAGGTGCCGGCTTCGCAGGCCATGCCGCCAGCAACCGATCGGCCTCGATCGTCGCCGCAACCATGTCGAGCCCGACCACCTTCTGCGCCGCGGCCGGATCCCGGCAATAGTCGGAAGCCCCCGGGTATAGCGGTTTATAGCGGATCAGCCGTTCGCAATCGGGGCCTGACACAGCTTCGATCGTGATGATTTCCGGCTTCCACGCCGCCAGACGGGCCAGCAGCGGCTCGAGATTTTCGGGTGCCAGATTGTCTGGCAGGCCCGACAGATGCGGGGAACCGAGTATGAGCGCCTCGCCGCGCGTTCCGGCCACCCTGTCCTTCAGTTCGCTCGGGTCGAACGCCGGAGTATAGGCCGGCGGCGCGCCGGCAGCGATGGTCAGCAACAGGGCAGTAAAGGCCGTCACGAAAGTCCCTCCTTGATTTTCCGATTCCGGGTCGATGCAGTGTATTATTACATCAATACGCCTTGGCAAAGCCCTATTCACCTCCTAAAGCCTGTGCCCCTGTGACGTGTCGGGGCTTTCAAAGGTAAAGACAGCCGTGCGAACGAAAATCCTGATCGCGGCCCTTGGCTCGCTCGCGCTCTCGGGCTGCATCACCCCGGTCAAATATGGCAAAGTCCGCCACGCCGACTATGTCGCCGATCCGCGCTGCACCGCGCAGCCCGGCGCTGCGGTCGATGGCGCGGCCCTACCCTTGTTCTTCGCGACAAGCCGCCTGCCCGATTGCCGGACCGACGATATCCGCCTGCTGCGCCATCGCGGAGACCGGATGCGCTATGGCCGCTTTGCCGCGCCGGTCGAGGTCAAGGTCGGGCGCGACAAGGCCTTGCGCACGCCACTGGCGTTTCAGGAAACGGCCGACTGGTGGCGCGCGCTGCAGGCCGAAACCGACCGCAAGCAGGGCCGCGTCCTCCTCTATGTCCATGGTTATCGCGAGACGTTCGAGACGACGTCGAAGGATGCGGCGCAGATTCAGCGTATGACGGGCTTCGACGGTCCGGTGATCGAATATAGCTGGCCGTCGCAGGGCGAGATACTGGGTTACGCGGTCGACGAGACCAATATGTACCACGACGTCCGCAATTTCCGCGACTTTCTGAAAACCCTCGCCGAGCGGCCGTGGGTCAAGGAAATCATCATCGTGTCGCATTCGCTGGGGGCACGGCTGGTCGTCCCCGCCATCGCCTATGTCGACCGCGCATCGCCGACCGCCGACAGCAGCAATATTTCGAACATCATCCTCGCCTCGCCCGACATCGACCGCGAGACGTTCGAGCGCGATATTGCCGGTGACGTTCTGGCCCCTGCCCGCGTCGCGCGCGGGCGGCACATCAACGTCTATGTTTCGCTGAAGGACAAGGCACTCGCCGCTTCGCGCGCGCTGCACGGCTATCCGCGTCTCGGTTCGCCCTATTGCTTCGATCCGTTCGAGGCGGCCGATCTTCAGGCCAAGGGGCTGCCCGCGCGCTGCTATCCGGTCGCGATTTCGGGCATGACCGTGATCGACACCACCGACGTGTCGCGCACATCGACGGGTCACAGCAATTTCCTGCGCAGCGCGGTCGCGTGCCGCGATTTCGTCGATGTCGTTGCGGGCAAGCGATCGCGGCCCGAGCGCGTCGCGACGCATCTCGCACATGTATTCCGACTGCTTCCCGATCCGTCGGTGCCGAAGGATGGCGACGACGCGATCTGCAACCGGGTGGCGACGGCGGAATTGCCCTAGCCAAATCCGCACATGATCGCGAAGTCGGCGAGCCACACCGCCGGCCCCTCGCCGCTCCACAACCACAGGCCGCCGACCGCAACGAGCCCGAATAGGCCGATCGCCACCCAGTCCTGCCGCGCTATCCTCATGCCGGTTGCAGCCGCTTGACCGGGCCGTCGGCGATCGGCAGGTGGACGAGCCCGGCGAACAACCCGAGCGCGATCGAAAAGCCCCAGGCGATATTATAGCTGCCGGTCGCGTCGAAGATCAGCCCCGCCATCCACGCGCCGAAAAAGCTGCCGAGCTGATGGCTCAGAAATACGATGCCATAGAGCATCGAGAGATAGCGGATGCCGAAGATACGCCCGACGATGCCGCTGGTCAGCGGCACGGTACCGAGCCACAGGAACCCCATCGCGCCCGCGAAGGCAAGCGCGCTCGCATGGCTGAGCGGGAGGAAGAGGAACAGCGCGATCACTGCCGAACGCGCGACATAGAGCCCCGACAGGACATATTTCTGGCGCAGCATGTCGCCCGCGCGGCCGAATACATAGGAGCCAAGGATATTGAACAGGCCGACGAGCGCGAGCACCTGTGCCCCGATTTCGATCCCCAGCCCCTTGTCGTCGAGATAGGCGGGCAGATGCGTCGCGATGAAGGCAATGTGGAAACCGCAGACGAAAAAGCCCGCGTTGAGCAGCCAGAAGCCCCGGTGCACAGCGGCCTCGCGCAAGGCTTCGCGCGCGGTTTGATCGACCTCGGCGTTCAGCCCCGGCCCGTCGGTTCGTCCCGCAACCCCGATCGCAAGCAGGCCGCAAAGCGCGACCATCCCGGCCATGATCCACAAGGTTTCGTGATAGCCCAGATCGCCGAGCAGTCGCGACGCAAGCGGGACGACGAGAAACTGGCCGAGCGAGCCGCCCGCAGTGACCATGCCAAAAGCGCCGCTGCGTTTTTCGGGGCTCACCACGCGGCCGACCGCGCCGAGCACGACGACGAAAGTCGTCGCCGACTGCGCCATCCCGATCAGCAAACCGAAGCTGATGTGCAACCCCAAGGCATCGGTCGCGAGCGCGGCGCCGATCAGCCCGACCGCGTAGAGCAACGCACCGCCGAGCACGACGCGTCCCGCTCCATGCTTGTCGGCGAGCGCGCCCACGAAGGGCTGAACCAGCCCGAAGAGCAGGTTTTGCAGCGCCATCGCGAGGCCGAAGTCCGACCGGCTGATGCCGATATCGACGCTCATCTGCGGCAGAAAAAGGCCGAACGACTGACGAACCCCCATCGCGAGCGTGACAATGAATGCCGCGCAGAGGATGACGATCCAGGGCCTTTTCATGGGCGAGGTTTGGGGGGAAGCCATAGGTTTCTGGATGCAACCCTTGCCGCGCCGGGTCAAGCGAGCATCGCTATATTCCCTCCGGGCCAAAAGCTGTTTACGGCCCCTTCCATCATGGCGCCATTTTGCTCTTGCGCGGCCGCGAGCCCCCATTTTCCCCTCCCCCTCGATGGGGGAGGCAGCGAGACTTGCCAGCTTGCTGGCCTAGTCGCAGCGGTGGGGGTGCGGGCGCGGCGCGAAACGGCGGTCGAAGGACGCAATGTCACCCCCATCCACCTCTGCCTAGCCCGCTATCGCGGGCAAGGCTTCATATCCTTCCTTCATCAAGGGGGAAGGCAGGCAGAGGGTTGCGAGGATGGCCGCTTAGGGCCTTGGTCGTGAAACGAACACCGCCGGATGGCTCGACCCTGCGGGCACGCAAGCTCCGCACCGAAATGACCGATGCAGAGCGGAAAGTCTGGGCGCTGTTGCGCGCGGCTTTTCCCGATCAACGCTTTCGTCGCCAGGTTCCCATTCGTCAGTATATTGTCGACTTCGCCAGCCATCGAGCGCGGCTGGTTGTCGAAATAGACGGCGGACAGCATAACGGCGAGATCGACGCGCCACGAACTGCGATCATCGAAGCCGACGGCTATCGCGTGATCCGGTTCTGGAACAATGACGTGCTTTCGAATATCGATGGCGTCGCTACACTTTTGGCGAACGCTTTGACCGAGAGTTCACCCCCACCCAACCCTCCCCCATCAAGGGGGAGGGCTTCAGAAGACCGCACCGCATCATGACCACCCAATCTCCTCTCGACGATTTCAAGGCCGCGCTGTCGAGTGTGGCGCGTGCGGTGACGCGCGATGCAGAGGTCGAGGTCGGCTTTACCGCCGACGCGCCCGCGCAGATTGGCAAGGCGATCAAGGTTCCGACGCCGTCGCGCACCCTGCCCGCCGATCAGGTCGCCGAAGCGCGCGGTTTTGCCGATGGCTATGCGCTGCGGATGAAGCATCACAGCGAGAAATTGCACGCCGCGGCGCGCCCATCCGAGCCGATCGCCGCCGCCGCGTTCGACGCGATGGAACGCGCGCGGGTCGAGGCGCTGGGCGCGCGTCACATGGACGGGATGCGCGGCAATCTGTCGGCCAGCCTTGCCATGCGGATGCGCAGCGACCCGATCAGCCGCGCGCAGGAACGCGGAGATGTGCCGATTTCGAGCGCGCTCGAACTGATGCTGCGTGAGGCGCTGACCGGCGATGCGCCGCCGCAGGGCACCGAAACCGGCCTGTCGCTCGTTCGCGAATGGATCGCAAAAGATGCCGGCGGCGACATCACCGCCCTGTCGATACTGCTCGACGATCAGGCCGCCTTTGCCGAAACCGCGAAGATCGCGCTGCGCCACCTCGACCTGATCCAGAGCGACGAGCCGCTGGAACAGGGCAGCGAGGACGGCGGCGAAGAAGATGAGACCGAGGCCGAGGAAAGCCAGGAAGAACAGGATAGCGAGGACGGCGGTGCCGGCGAATCGCAAGTTGACGCGCGCGCCGAAATGGCGGGCGATCAGGCCGACGACGGCGACAGCGACCCCGATGCGCAGGAAATGGACGCCGACGGCGAGCCCGAAATGGGCGGCGAAGGCGACGAAGGCATGTTGCCCGTGCGTCCCAACCGCCTGCCGACCGACGTCCCCGACTTCAACTATCAGCGCTTCACCGAAAAGCATGACGAGATCATCCTCGCGACCGAGCTGTGTGATGCCGACGAGCTGACGCGGCTGCGCGCCTATCTCGACCAGCAGATGGCGCATTTGCAGGGCGCGGTGACCAAGCTCGCCAACCGCCTCCAGCGCCGCCTGATGGCCCAGCAGAACCGCGCGTGGGATTTCGATCAGGAAGAAGGGCAGCTCGACGCTGCACGGCTTGCGCGCGTCATCGTCTCGCCCGGCCAGTCGCTGTCGTACAAGATCGAGCGCGACACCGATTTCCGCGACACCGTCGTCACGCTGTTGATCGACAACTCGGGGTCGATGCGCGGGCGCCCGATCAGCATCGCCGCGATCAGCGCCGACATTCTCGCGCGCACGCTCGAACGCTGCGGCGTAAAGACCGAGATATTGGGCTTTACGACACGGACGTGGAAGGGCGGACAAAGCCGCGAGGATTGGCTCGCCGCCGGGCGCCCGGCGCATCCCGGCCGCCTCAACGATTTGCGCCACATCATCTACAAGCCCGCCGACGAGCCGTATCGCCGCGCGCGCAAATCGCTTGGCCTGATGATGCGCGAAGGGTTGCTGAAAGAGAATATCGACGGCGAGGCGCTGACATGGGCGCACAGCCGCATCATCAACCGCCCCGAGGAACGCCGCATATTGATGGTGATTTCGGACGGCGCGCCGGTCGACGACAGCACCCTGTCGGTCAACCATGGCGCCTATCTGGACCAGCATCTGCGGCAGGTAATCGACTGGATCGAGAATCGCTCGCCGGTCGAGCTGTGCGCGATCGGCATCGGCCATGATGTGACACGCTATTACAGCCGCGCGGTCACGATCATGGACGCCGAACAGCTGGGCGGCACGATGGTCGAACAGCTCGCGAGCCTGTTCGACATCGACTGATGTCGCCCCGCCACCCCGCAGGGTGACAACCCCTTTCCCCCTCGTTACAAACCCTTCCGGGGCAGCAGGGACTCGCGACCGTATGACGGGACCGCTGTGCCGTCATTTGTGTCGAGGGTCGCCGGCACCGACTAGGGGCCGCATCATGTGATGCGGAACGGAGGGGCGACACTTGTGAAAAAAGCATCCGACCTGTTTATCGATTGTCTGGAAGAAGAAGGCGTCGAATATATTTTCGGCGTCCCGGGCGAAGAAAATCTCGACTTTCTCGACAGTCTTTCGCGATCGAAAAAGATCAAGCTGATCCTGACCCGCCACGAGCAGGGCGCAGGCTTTATGGCCGCCACTTACGGGCGCCACACGGGCAAGACCGGCGTGTGCCTCGCGACATTGGGGCCCGGCGCAACCAACTTCGTCACCGCCGCCGCCTATGCGCAGCTTGGCGGCATGCCGATGATGATGATCACCGGTCAGAAACCGATCAAGAAATCCAAACAGGGCCGTTTCCAGATCCTCGACGTTGTCGCGATGATGGGGCCGATCACCAAATATACGCACCAGATGGCGTCGTCGGACAATATCCCGAGCCGCGTGCGCGAAGCCTTTCGCCTGGCCGAAGAGGAAAAGCCCGGCGCGGTGCATATCGAGCTGCCGGAGGATATCGCCGACGAGCATACCGACAGCCTGCCGCTGAAGCGCAGCCACTCGCGCCGTCCGACCGCCGACGTGAAGTCGATCCGCGAAGCGGTGAAGGCGCTCGAGGAAGCCACCTCGCCCGTCCTCGTCATCGGCGCGGGCGCGAACCGCACGATGACCAGCCGCATGCTGCAGCAATTCATCGAAAAGACCGGCATTCCCTTCCTCACCACCCAGCTTGGCAAGGGCGTGATCGATGAGCGGCATCCGAAGTTCCTCGGTTGCGCCGCGCTGTCATCGGGCGATTTCGTCCACCGCGCGGTCGAGGCGTCAGACTGCATCGTCAACCTTGGCCATGACGTGATCGAAAAGCCGCCCTTCTTCATGAAGCAGGGCGGGCCGACGGTGATCCACATCTCGACCAAGACCGCCGAGGTCGATCCGGTCTATTTCCCCGACATCGAAGTGATCGGCGATATCGCCAATGCGATCTGGCAGATGAAGGAGGATATCGTCCCCAACGGCGGATGGAAATTCGACCATCTGCTCGCCTATCGTCAGGGCGAGGTCGCGCATACCGCGCCGCTGGCCGAGGATGCGCGTTTCCCGATCTTCCCGCCGCATCTGGTGCAACAGGTTCGCGACGCGATGCCCGACGACGGGATCATCTGTCTCGACAACGGCGTCTATAAAATCTGGTTCGCGCGCGGCTACACCGCTTATCGACCCAACACCGTGCTGCTGGACAATGCGCTGGCGACGATGGGCGCCGGGTTGCCGAGCGCGATGATGTCGGCGATGCTCTATCCGAAGCGCAAGGTGATGGCGATCTGCGGCGACGGCGGTTTCATGATGAACAGTCAGGAGATGGAAACCGCGGTTCGCCTCGGCCTCAATCTGACCGTGCTGATCCTCAACGACAACAGCTATGGCATGATCCGCTGGAAACAGGCGAATATGGGCTTCAAGGATTGGGGGCTGACCTATGGCAACCCCGATTTCGTCAAATATGCCGAAGCCTATGGCGCGCACGGCCACCGCGTCGAAAGCGCCGCGCACCTGAAGGAACTTCTCGCTCACACGCGCGATACGCCCGGCGTCCATCTGATCGACTGCCCGGTCGATTATTCGGAGAATGACCAGATTTTGAACATCGATATCAAGAAGCTATCGAAAGAATTGTAAGGACATCTCCCCTCCCGCTTGCGGGAGGGGCAGCGAGACTTGCGAGCTTGCTCGTCAGTCGCAGCGGGGTGGGCAAACCGCACCGCCCCCGGCCCACCCCCGGCCCCTCCCGCAAGCGGGAGGGGGGAGTAAGCGCATGAAACTCAAGGACGTCTATCCGCTCTATCTCAACAACAAGGCGGTGCAGCCGAACACCGATCTTGCGGTCACCGACAAATTCACCGGCGAGATCGCGTTTCGCACCGCGCTCGCGACCCCCGATGTGATCGACGAGGCGATCGCGGGAGCGGTACGCGCCGCCGAGCCGATGGCGCGGCTCGCGAGCTATGAGAAGCAGGATGTCCTCAACCATTGCGTCGGCCGCTTCAAGGAGCGGTTCGACGAGCTGGCCTATGCGCTCTGCGTCGAGGCTGGCAAGCCGATCAACGACGCCGAGGGCGAGGTCGGGCGCCTGATCGACACTTTCCGCATCGCCGCCGAGGAATCGGTGCGCAACTATGGCGAGGTCCAGCCGCTCGACATCAGCCCGCGCGCCAAGGGTTATATGGGGATGTGGAAGCGCGTGCCGATCGGCCCGTGCAGCTTCATCTCCCCCTTCAACTTCCCGCTCAACCTTGCCGCGCACAAGATCGCACCGGCGATCGCAATGGGCTGTCCGTTCGTGATGAAGCCCGCGTCGATGACCCCGCTGGGTGCGATCATCATGGGCGAAGTGCTCGCCGAGTGCGACATCCTGCCCGAAGGCGCGTTCAGCATATTGCCCGCGACCCGCGACGGCGCCGACCTGTTCACCACCGACGAGCGGCTGAAACTCCTGTCCTTCACCGGTTCGCCCGGTGTGGGCTGGGATCTGAAGGCCAAGGCCGGAAAGAAAAAGGTCGTGCTCGAACTGGGCGGCAACGCAGCGGTCATCGTCGACAAGGACGCCGACCTCGACCATGCCCTCGCGCGCATCATCTTCGGCGCTTTCTATCAGTCGGGCCAGTCGTGCATCGGGGTCCAGCGGATCATCATCCACGCCGACATCTACGACCAGTTCCGCGACATGCTGGTCGCGAAGACCAAGACGTTGATCGCCGGCGACCCGAAGGAACGCGACACCTTCATCGGCCCGATGATTTCGGAAAAGGAGGCCACGCGGCTCGACAATTGGATTCAGGCGGCGGTCGCGGGCGGCGCCAAACTGCTCGTCGGCGGCAAGCGCGACGGTGCGATGCTGCAGGCGACCTTGCTGGAGAATGTCGACCGCAGCGCCGACGCCTATCGCGAAGAAGCCTTCGGGCCGCTCGCGATCCTGTCGCGCTTCACCGACTGGGACGCCGCGCTCGCCGAGATCAACGACAGCAAATTCGGGCTGCAGGCCGGGCTGTTCACGCGCGACATCCACAAGGTGCTGGAGGCGTGGGACCATCTCGACGTCGGCGGCGTCGTCGTCAACGACGTGTCGTCATACCGCGTCGACAATATGCCCTATGGCGGCGTCAAGGACAGCGGCCTGGGTCGCGAGGGCATCCGCTTCGCGATGGAGGATATGAGCGAGATCCGAAATCTGGTGATCCGGCGGGTCTAGTTCGTCGCCCCCGCGAAGGCGGGGGCCGCCATCGACCGTGCGCAATACTGCCAGCGGCCCCCGCCTTCGCGGGGGCGACGGCTTTTGCCCAGCCCCGTCACACAACCGCCGCCAAAGAGTCTTCGAACTGACGCGGGTTCGAATCGCAGGCTGTAACAAAACTCCTGTCTAGGCCGATGGCAGCTAAGGCTGCTTTCGGAGTGTGACATGGCAACGATTTCGACCCTGCCCATCCCCGCCCGCTTTCCCGACCCCTTCACCACCGACCCGCATGTTCCCGAAAGGCTGATCGGCGAACGGCGCAGTTATCGTTCGGTATGGGTCAGCGACATTCACCTTGGCACGCGCGGCTGCAACGCCGCGATGCTGATCGACTTTTTCGACCATGTCGATTGCGAGACGCTCTATCTCGTCGGCGATATCATCGACGGCTGGCGCCTCAAGAAGCGCCATTTCTGGCCGCCCGAGCATAATGACGTCGTCTGGCGGGTGCTGAAGCGCGCGAAGCGCGGCACGCGCGTCGTCTATGTCCCCGGCAACCATGACGAGATGGTCAAGCCCTTCGACGGTTTCGATTTCGGCGGGGTCGAGATCCGGCGCGAGGCAATCCACGAAACCGCCGACGGGCGCAAATTGCTGGTCGTCCATGGCGACGAGTTCGACGCAGTGATGCTGGCGCATCGCTGGCTCGCCTTCGTCGGCGACGCCGCCTACACCGCGCTGATGCGGGCGAATGTCGTCGTGAACCGCATCCGCAGCAAATTGGGCCTGCCCTATTGGTCGCTGTCGATGGTCGCCAAGCATAAGGTCAAGAACGCCGTCCAGTTCATCGGTCGTTATGAGGAAGTCGTCGCCAACGCCGCGCGTTCGCGGGGGGTCGATGGCGTCGTATGTGGCCATATCCACAGCGCCGAGATGCGCGCGATCGACGGCGTCGATTATTATAATGACGGCGATTGGGTCGAGGGCTGCACGGCGCTGGTCGAGCATCATGACGGCACGATGGAAATATTGCATTGGGCCGCTGAAGTCGCAGCGCGCGTAGTGCCCGCGCAGCTCCAGCTGCCAGCCCCGGCGCGAGCCGCTTGAGGAATTGGGCATGAGGATCCTCATTGTCAGCGACGCGTGGGAACCCCAGGTCAACGGCGTCGTCCGCACCCTGCAGGCGACGATCGCCGAACTGCGCAAGGCGGGGCATGATGTCGGTGTCATCTCGCCCGACCTGTTCCGTTCGATCCCCTGCCCCTCCTATCCCGAAATCCGTCTCGCCTTTGCCGGCTGGCGCAGGGTCGGACGGCATATTCGCGCCTTCGCCCCGCAGGCGATCCATATTTCAACCGAAGGGCCGCTGGGACTTGCGGCGCGGCGCTGGTGCCTCAAGAAACATTTTCCCTTCACCACCGCCTATCACACGCGCTTTCCTGAATATGTCGCGGCGCGGATGCCGCTGTCGCCGGCCTTTGTGTGGCGTTTCATCCGCTGGTTCCACCGCCCGGCGCAGCATATCATGGTCGCGACGCGCAGCCTTGCGCGCGAACTCGCCGAACAGGGGCTGGACCAGACGATGATTTGGGAACGCGGGGTCGATCATGACCTGTTTCGCCCCGACCGCGCGCCGCATCCGCTGTTTGCCAAACTGCCGCGCCCGATTCAGCTTTATGTCGGGCGCGTCGCGGTCGAGAAGAATATCGATGCTTTTCTGGGCAGCGACAGCCCGGGAACCAAGGTGGTCATCGGCGACGGTCCTGCACTCGCCGAGTTGAAGACCCGGCATCCGACAGCGGTATTCCCCGGCAAAATGTCGGGCGAGGCGCTCGCCGCCGCTTATGCCGGTGCCGATGTCTTCGTCTTTCCCAGTCGCACCGACACCTTCGGGCTGGTTATCATCGAGGCGCTGAGCTGCGGCACCCCGGTCGCCGCCTTTCCGGTTCCGGGGCCCGCCGACATCGTCCGCGACAGCGCGGGCGCGCTCGACGAGGATCTGGACGCGGCGATTGCGGCGGCGTTGGCGTGCGAACGCCGCGATGCCGCCGCGCTCGGTGCGCGCTACAACTGGCCGGGATGCACCGCGCAGTTTATGAAGGCGCTGACCTTCATCCCCGCCGATTCATCATCCGGGACCAGCGTCGCCGCTCCGCGCCTCGCGGCCTAGAATGTCTTGCGCCACTCCAGCTCGATATAGCGGCCCAGCGGGTCGATATAGCCCGGCTGGTAATTGAGCGGCACCCGCCCGTTGCCGTCGGTGATCTTGCGCTGCGCGTCGAAGAGATTGTCGATCGACAGGCGCAGGCGCGATCCCTTCAGGAAGGGCGCAGCCTCGATCAGCTTGGGCTTCTGGTTAAAGTCCATGAAGAAGCGCAGGTTGAAGGTCGCGAGATCGCCGAAATCGAGATCGCCATTCGCCCCGCCGACCACCCGGCTGCCGCTGTCATATTTGGCGCTGAGGCGCGCCCCCATCCCCTGATAGAAGAGGCCGCCGTCGAGTTCGACGAGGTGGCGGTTGCTGCCGCCGTCGCCCGTCGCCGCCCCGTTTAGCAGGTCGAGTTCGGGCACGCCGGGGCCGATCGATATTTTGTCGGTCAGCTTGAGCGTGTGATAGAGTGAAACCTGCCAGCGACCGCCCTGTTGTTGGCCGCCCATCATTCCACCGGGGCCGCCCGGACCACGACCGCCGCGAAATCCACCACCGGGACCGCCACCAGGGCCCCCGCGCCGCCGCTCGCCCGCCGCTGCCGCAGGACGTTCGCCATCAGCTGCGGGCGCCGCACCTTCGCTGGCACCGCCGGGCGGCGGAGCCGCGCCTTCGCCGCCGCGCGCACCGCGCCGTTCGCCATCGGGACGGCCGCGACCGCGCTCACCGGCTTCGGCTTCCTTCTGGCCAAAGCTCTTGCCGAAGTTGAATCCCCAGCGGATCTGCGAATTGGTCGCGCGGTCGAAATTGATCGGCCGCTGATCGAGTGAGAGCAAAGTGCCGTCAGGCGCCCGCGTCACACGGTCCGGGAAGGCAGCCGCGATCGCATCGGTCAGCAACGGAAAGCCGTTCGCCGTGTCGTAACTCTGGTTGCGGTTATAATCGATCGAGAAGCGCAGCCCCTCGATCATCGGAACTTCCCAGTTGAGCCCGACTTTCAGGTCACGCCGCTGTTCGGCACGCAAAAAGGGATTGCCGCCGGTGATCGTCGTGATCTGGACCGTTTCGCCCGTCGTGAGGTCATAATAGGTCACGCCCTCGGTCTGCAGCGGCGCAGCGCCGAGCTGGGTCATGCTGGGTGCGGCTTCGTCATTCTTGTAGCTGGCGATCAGCGACAGATTGTCGGTCACGCCCCAGTTGAGCGTCGTCCCCCAGCTTTTCAGGGCAGAAAAATCGCTCGGCCGCTCGGCCTGCGCGTTCAGGGTCAGCGACACGCGGCCAAAATTGCCGACCTCATATTCGGGGTCAAACAACGGGATGGTCAGCGATCCGAAGACGCTGGGCGTGTCGCGCGACAAATGGGTGACGGCGCCGTCGGCCTCGCTGTCATAGCGCAGCCCGCTATAGCCGCCGGTGATCGATGCACGGATCGGTCCTGCCCATCCCTCCATGACGCTGCCAGAAATATTGGCATTGGCGCCGAAACTTTGCTGACTGCTGTCGAAACGGTCGCGGGTGCCACCCTCGCGGTCGGTGAAGGTGCGCGTATCGGAATCGGCATAATTGCCCGTTGTCGACCAGCGCCAGTCGCCCAACATCCCGTTGACGCTCGCCGACGTCGTCAGATTCTGCGCGCGATTGTCGCGGCGGCGCGGGTCGCCGGGACCGCCAAGACCGGGGCCGAGCAGGCTCAAACTGTCGGTCTGGTCGAACCGGACGCTCAGCGATGCCTCGGTCACCTTATCGATATTGCGAACGATCGTGCCGTCGATAACATATTCGTCGGTCGCCGAGAGCAGGCTGCGGGCGATGGCCTCCTCGGCGCGGAGCGGATCGTCATAGGCAATGTCGCGTTCGCTTTCGAGCAACAGCCCCTTATGCTCCCAGCCGGCATTGACGTTGATCCGGCCATCCTGTCCGATCGCCACAAAGGCGGGTTCGAGTTCGCTTTGCATACGGCCGCCCTTTGTCGGGATGCCGGCTTCGCCTTCGACCGAAATCTGACGGAAATTCGGCTTGAGCACGAAATTGACCACGCGCTCGGTTGCCGCATAGCCATATTGCAGCGCGACTTCTTCGGGGAACACCTCGACCTTCGCAATCGCTTCGGGTGGCAGGTTTCGGATCGCACCAAAGCCCGAAATGCGGCGCCCGTTGACCAGCATCACCGGGCGTCCACCCCCGCGTCCGCGCCCCGAGCGCGTCTGCGGTTCCAGCGCGTCGAGCAATTCCTCGATCGACGAGGCGCCATAGCTGGCGATCGCGGCTTCATCGAGTTCGACCTCGGCCGAGATATTGGTGTCGAGCTGTCCCGCCAGGCGCGGCGCGGTGACGACGATTTCCTCGCCGTCGATCTCGTCATAATCCTCATCGTCGTGGGGCGCGGCCGGCGCGCCGTCCGTCGGCTGGTCGGCAGCGGCCGAGACCGCCAGCGCGGCGATGCCGGCTTCGTCGGCCGCCAGCACCGGCGTCGCCGCCATGGCGGTCGCGGCAAGCAAAACGGCCCGGATCGAGAGAGTCTTATTCATTGGGAGAGGCGCCTTCTTCTATTCTTGTTATCGCTGTTTCTTACGGTCGGCCGGCTGAACCCGTCCTGACATTCTATTTGCCCCGCGGTTCATCTAGTCGCGATTTGTCGCAACAATGTGGCAGGGCGCGCGAAGTTCGACGGGCGTCGGGCATCGACTGCTGGACAGCATGGACGCATGCCCTTATCGGCCAGCCATGCCGACTCCAGACACGTCCTTCGCCCCTGAATCCATCCTGATCGTCGATTTCGGCAGTCAGGTAACCCAGCTCATCGCCCGCCGCGTCCGCGAGGCCGGCGTCTATAGCGAGATCGTTCCGTTCAACGCCGCCGAGGCTGCGCTCGAGCGGATGCAGCCCAAGGGCGTGATCCTGTCGGGGTCGCCCGCCTCGGTCCCCGCCGAAGGCAGCCCCCGCGCACCGCAATCGATCTTTGACAGCGGCCTGCCGATCCTCGGCATCTGCTATGGCCAGCAAGTCATGAGCCAGCAGCTGGGCGGCCAGGTCGAACCCGGTGGCAAGGATGGCGAGCGCGACGGCGAATTCGGCCGCGCCTTCCTGACCGTCACCGAACCCTGCGTCCTGTTCGACGGCCTGTGGGACGTCGGCGAACGCCATCAGGTCTGGATGAGCCACGGCGACAAGGTCACCGAATTCGCCCCCGGCTTCCGCATCGTCGCGGTCAGCGATGGCGCGCCCTTTGCGCTGATCGCCGACGACGAGCGCCGCTATTACGGCACCCAGTTCCACCCCGAGGTCGTCCACACCCCCGACGGCGCCAAGCTGATCGCGAACTTCGTCCGCCATGTCTGCGGCTGTTCGGGCGACTGGACGATGGCGGAATTTCGCGCCAGCAAGATCGCCGACATCCGCGCGCAGGTCGGCGACAAGCGCGTCTTGTGCGGCCTGTCCGGCGGCGTCGACAGTGCGGTCGCTGCGGTGCTGATCCACGAAGCGATCGGCGAGCAGCTGACCTGCGTGTTCGTCGACCATGGCCTGCTGCGCCTCAACGAACGCGAGCAGGTCGAGCGCCTGTTCCGCGACCATTATAATATTCCGCTCGTCGTCGTCGACGCCGAGGAGCGCTTCATGGCGGGCCTCGCCGGGGTCACCGACCCCGAGAAGAAGCGTAAGTTCATCGGCGGCGAGTTCATCAATGTGTTCGACGAGGAAGCGCAGAAGCTCGGCGGCGCCGACTTCCTAGCGCAAGGCACGCTCTATCCCGACGTGATCGAAAGCGTGTCGTTCACCGGCGGCCCGAGCGTGACGATCAAGAGCCACCACAATGTCGGCGGTCTGCCCGCGCGCATGAAGATGGCGCTGGTCGAACCGCTGCGCGAATTGTTCAAGGACGAGGTTCGCCTGCTCGGCAAGGAACTGGGGCTTCCCGACATCTTCGTCGGCCGCCACCCCTTCCCCGGCCCCGGCCTCGCGATCCGCATCCCCGGCGAAGTGACCAAGGGCGCGTGCGACACGCTGCGCAAGGCCGACGCCATCTATCTCGAAGAGATTCGGGGCGCGGGGCTCTACGATGCGATCTGGCAGGCTTTTGCAGTGCTGCTGCCGGTCAAGACCGTCGGCGTGATGGGCGACCATCGCACCTACGACAATGTCTGCGCGCTGCGCGCCGTCACCTCGACCGACGGCATGACAGCCGACATCTATCCGTTCGACGCAAGCTTCCTGAGCCGCTGCGCCACGCGCATCATCAATGAAGTGCAAGGGATCAACCGCGTGGTATATGACTATACGTCAAAGCCGCCCGGAACCATCGAGTGGGAGTGAAATTGGCCCCTCCAGAGGAGCCGAAACCACGCTCGGTTGCGACGTAACTCACTGATAAAAAATAATTTATCTCCAAGGACATTCACCGACAATCGGTGGGTGTCCTTCGGCGTTTGCGTCCTGCGTGACGGTATCGCCTCCCCTTGTTCACCGACGAAAAGCACGATACCGTCAGGGTCATAGCAGCCCTGACGGTATTTTTTTCTCCATAACATCTGGAAAAGCATAGCTTTTTCGGGCGGGAGAGGTGCGTTTTCGGGCTGACGGTAAAAATGGATCGGAGGCCCGGCAATGTTGACCGATACGGCGCTTAAGCACCTGAAACCAAAAGACAAAGCCTACAAGGTTTCTGACCGGGACGGCATGTATGTACGGGTCAGCCCGAATGGCACGATTTCCTTCCGGCTGGATTACCGTCTGAACGGCCGGAGGGAAACTGTAACCCTCGGAAAATATGGGGCTTCTGGTCTATCCCTCGCCCGTGCGAGGGAGAAGTGCATCGACGCCAGAAGGATGTTGCAGGAGGGCCTCTCTCCATCGATCGAGAAGCAGCGTGACAAGCGCCGCCTCAAGGAAGCCAAGAGTTTCGGCGAGTTCGGTGAGAAGTGGCTGAAGGACGCTCCGATGGCCGATAGCACGAGAGCCATGCGGCGCTCGATCTGGGAGCGCGAACTGCTGCCTGTGTGGCGCAACCGCCTGCTGACGGAGATCACGCCCGGCGACCTACGGGAGCATTGCCTGCGGATCGTCGATCGCGGTGCTCCGGCGACCGCCATCCATGTCCGCGACATCCTCAAGCAAATCTATGGCTTCGCCATCCTCCACGGCGAGAAGATCGCCAATCCCGCCGATGACGTTGGCCCTGCTTCGATCGCGACCTTCCGCCCCAAGGATCGCTCCCTTTCACCCTCCGAGATTCGCGTCCTGTTTCGCGTGATCGAGAAGGTCGCGACGCTCCCTACCATTCGTCTGGGCATGAAATTCTTCCTGCTATCCATGGTGCGGAAGAGCGAATTGCAGGATGCCGTCTGGGACGAGGTCGATTTCGAGAATGCCGTCTGGTCGATCCCGAAGGAGCGGATGAAGCGGTCTAAGGCCCACAACGTCTATCTTTCGACCCAGATGCTCGACATTCTGATTGCGCTGAAGACCTGCGCTGGCAATTCTAGGTATCTTCTCCCATCCCGCTATGACGCGGATGCGCCAATGTCGCGAGCGACCTTCAATCGAGTGACCTATTCCGTGGTAGAACAAGCCAAGCTGGAGGGGCTACCGCTCGAACCTTTCACGGTCCACGACCTGCGCCGTACTGGCTCGACCTTGCTCAACGAGCTTGGGTTCAACAGCGACTGGATCGAGAAATGCTTGGCGCACGAGGATGGCCGGTCGTCTCGCGGTGTCTACAACAAGGCGGAGTATGAGCAGCAGCGGCGTCATATGATGCAACAGTGGTCGAATACCGTCGAGGCATGGATTGCCGGGCAAAAATACGCGCCGGTCATCATGCCGCCGACCGCTCCGCTCCTCGAACTCGATCCAAGCCTGTGACGGTTCGGCTAGCCCCTGACCGGCCGGGTACGGCGGTCACGGACATCAACGACCTGGGCGCGGCGGATCGGCTTGGCTTGACGGTCAGCCAGCCACGCCTCCACTTCAGCAAGGTTCCAGACGACTGTGCGCGGCGAAAGGGCGTAGCGCCTAGGAAACTCGCCGCGCTGCTCCATTTCGAAGATGGTGCTGTCGGCGAGCGGAACCATCTCCTTCAGCTGCTGGCGACGAATTGTGCGAGTGTAGGAAATAGATGAATTCGCCATGAGATTTGCCTTTCGTTGCCGAATGTCAGCGCAGGAGACCGGATGTCTTCGTCCAACGGAAGAACTTTTCTCGGGTGGAGTGTTCTGGCGTAGAAAAACAAACATGGGGCTATCAGACGCGAGATTGCCGCTGACGGAATTGCCTCTAACCACTGCAATCCTTGGCATTCCAATGTGGCGCTCACGCTACTAGACCGAGATTGAAAAACATTTATGAAACGTTTCTGTAAACGTTGTTGAAAGGAGCTGAGAATCATGCCATCAGATGCTCAAGGAGAATCCGATGGCTACCGATCAAGAAGTTGGCGCATACCTGACCAGGCTGCGCAATGACGCTGGACTGAAGCAGGCTGCGCTCGCAAAGCAGCTTTCATGGAGCGGACCGCTCCTATCTCGCATAGAGAGCGGTGATCGTCCGATCAGCGCCGAAGAGCTCTCTATCATTCTGAATGGCATAGGCACCCCGGATGCCGTATCTGCGCTTGCTGCTCTTCAGCGAGAGTGGACGATTTTGCCCGCGCCGCCCTTGGGCGACCCAGATGGCGATCTTCTCTGGGAAACCGAAGAAGTGGCACGCGAGGTTCACGAACTCGCTGAGCGCCCAGACGTGAAGCAGTTCTTCGAGCGCCGTCTCGTTCGGTATGAGGAGGAGCTCGTGGCGGCAGCCGAGAAGGTGCGTGATAAGCGGTTTCGTGTAGCGCTGCTCGGCACCATCGCAGTCGGCAAATCCACAGCCATTTGCCGTGCGGAAGGCCTTGAGATGCCTAGCACCCGTGGGATGCCTAAAGCGGTCCTTGAAACGGGGGCTGGCGGCATCACCATTTGTGAGGTCCATGTCCGTCGCGGCCCCGGCTTCGGCGTGATAGTCGAGCCATGCAGCGAGGATGAACTGCGCCGTCAAGTCGCGGAATTTGCGGGTTTCCTCCTTAACCCTTCGCAGCCGGATGGTGACGATGGCGGCGCAGACGGCGGCACGCCCGGAATATCTCGTGAAGTCGAACGTGCGATCCGCAATATGGCTGGATTTAAGCGTCGCCGCGCTGAACGAAAGCCGGACGGATCGGTCGTCCCCGCCTGGGATGAAGCTCGAGAATTGGCTGGATTGCACAAGGAGGTGAAAGACCTCGCGGTCGAGATACTGGCGCGCATGGGGTTGCATCGCCGTGACCGGCGCGACGCTTGGTATTCCGACACTTCAGGGCGCCCTGCGCTCGAATGGCTTCAAGATATGTTCGAGCAGATCAATAACGGACGCCATGCGGAATTCGGCTTGCCTCGTCGCATCGAACTGGTCGCTCCCATGCCGATCCTTGGTGAGAGCGACATCGAAGTAACCTTGGTCGATACGCAGGGCATCGATGATATTGCGGAACGCGCCGATCTTGAGCAGCATTTCGATGATTCTCACACCGTCGCCATCCTTTGCACGGTTTTCAACGAAGCGCCGGCCACCGCAGTGCGGCAGCTCTTGATCCGCGCCAAGGAAGGTGGCGTCAGAACCCTTAAGAGCCACGCTTCCATTCTCGTTTTGCCGCGTCCTGGCGATGCTCTCGCCATGAAGGACAACGGCGCTCCAGTGCATTCCGCTGAAGAAGGGTACGACCTGAAAGCCGAAGAAGTTGCCCTTAAACTGCATCCTCTCGGACTTGATGGATTGCCTATCCAATTTTTCAACGCAGCTGAAGAAGCGCCAGAGGTGCTGCGCCGTTTCCTGCTGTTGCGCATTCGGGCGGTGCAGGAAGAGCATCGTCGTGAACTGCGCGAGATCATTGGCGGCGCCCGCGCACTTCTTGCTAATTATGAGAAAGAGCAGTCACGCGAAATCATGCGGATCGCGGCGAGGCAGCTCACCACTTGGCTGGAAAATAACACCACTCTTGCCCCACCGCGAAATCGGAGGGTGCGTGACAGTCTCGCGCGCGCCATCCGCGCTGCCCATGCCCAGACCATATATGCATCGGTGATCCGAGAAGGCGATTGGGGCAATCTCGATTATTCCCATCAGCTTAGCCACGGCGCACGGCGCGTCGCTGCATCGATGGCCGAACCTCGACTGAAGGGATTCCAGGAGGTTGCAATCAACATACTCAACGACCCCGAGTTCGCAGATGCTCATGATTTGGTCCGCCAGACGGTGCGTGCGCTTGAAGCCGGTTTTGATGCGTTGATCCGTAAAACCCAGCTTGTCGGACAAAGCGTATATGCTGATGAAATGCGGGTTGATGCAGATTTCTGGCGCGAATGCTATCGGGAGTGGGGGCGTGGACGCGGGTATCGCGAGCGTGTCGCGCAACGGAATGAAAGCTGGTTTGACGAAGATGACCATGACGATAGCGATACCCGGGTGATCGATGCGATCTCCACGGAGTGGACCGCTAGCGTTGCTTCCGTCGAAGCCTTGCTGGAGCAGAGCTAGGTTCCTTTGGCCGGCAGTCGTTCAAGGCGCATTCGGCTGCCGGCTTTCAGCACCGAAATTTCAGGGTAGGAAGGCCAGCCTTTCACGGCGCATCACTCGCCGCTGACCAGCGTGGCATAATGGTGGAAAATGGATACGCTTGAGCCTACGGCACGATCTGAGCGAATGCGGCGCGTGCGTGGAAAGGACACGCGGCCCGAAATGATCGTGCGGCGACTGGCGCATCGGCTCGGCTATCGCTTCCGCCTGCATCGTCGAGACTTGCCTGGCAGTCCCGACCTCGTGTTTCCAGCTCGCAGAGCAGCTATTTTCGTACATGGCTGCTTCTGGCATCAGCATGAGTGCCCGCGTGGGGCGCGCCGACCATCCAGCAACGCGACATACTGGCATGCTAAGCTGGACCGAAATGTCGAACGGGACAAGCAGGCCCGGCAACGGCTTGAGAACGACGGTTGGCGCGTCCTGGTGCTGTGGGAATGCGAGATGCGCGACACCGATCAGCTATCGCGGCGCTTGACCAGCTTTCTTGATGCTTAGACCCGCCGGATCGCAGTCATGTCGGACACTTTTTGCACGACGCCTGCGCGCCGGATCGTCGTGCGCCGCATGAGGTCAGGGCCGTTCTGCGACAGCTCGAAATCTACATGGTTCAATTCGGCATCTCCACCTTTGAAGCAGTCATGGAAGGCGGATAACAGCTCGACGGCTTCAATCGGTTGGGCCGCGACAGTCGGCATCGTGCTGGATGGAACGGTGCTGGGCAGCAGATAGATGCAAGCAGGGGGAACCCGAAACGGTCCAATATCGGTCAGTCGTGTTTCGTCATTGTCGGCGATCTTGGGGCATCGCCGGCCGATTGTTCCGCACACCATATCCCATACGATCAGGCCATCGACGCGCTGATTGCGGGAAATCATCTCTGCGCTCAAGCGCGTATGGATTCCCGACCAAGCATTGCGGCGGGGGTCGGCTCCGAGATTTGTGCAGATGCTCCAGATCACGAACTCATCGGCATCAGCCGGCCGCTCAAAGATATTGGTGTTGTTGCCGTCCAGGCAACCTTTGAGATCGATGACGGCGGTGCGGCCGGATCGAAGCCGCACCAAATAGTCATTGCGGCTCGCGTCCCCTGTAAGATCCCATCCGGCGATGAAGCCTTCATCCTCCATATGATTGAGGACATGCTGAACAAACTCGCGCTTGGCGCGCATCGTGGCGGAGAACTGGCCTCTTACCCGCTCGACGGCGCCTCGGAACAGGCCCGAGTTGTAAAAATCGCGTTCGTCCAGGCCATGATCGCCAAGCCGGTGCGCCTCGGTTTTTAAAACCTCGGCGAACCGCTCAATTTGCGCTCGGAGATCGCTGTTCTGCTCGCATGGTATGACGCTCATGCCGCAGCCCGTTCGGCGGCCTCCGCCATGCCTAAAAGCGGCTCCAAGATATGATGGGCAAGGTGCCGAACGACCGGCACCGCGACCCCGTCGCCGGTGAGATGGTACGCTTCATTATAGTTGCGCGGCAACTTGTAGTCGTCGCCCAAGCCCATAAGGCGCGCCGTCTCGCGCGCAGAAATCAGCCGCGATCGCACCTTGGAGCCATCGACGACGACGATCACTTGGCGACTAGAACCGCCAGCAGGCGTGCGCAGACAACCGGACACGTCATCAAACCGGATTTCGGCCCGCTGAACTTTCACGCCACCCTCGACCCGGGTGCGTTTGTAAACCCCTCCGACCATGCGATGCCCCGCTCGCTTGGCGGCGTTCACTTTGGCCAGGTTGATGGGCGACATCATGCCGAGAAGTTGCTGGGTTTCGGCCGGCGTGTGCCACGATACACTCGTCGGATTATCCTCGATCATGCTCACGAACGTCGTATTGCGCCGACTGGGCGTCGGCATGTTCCACCATAACATGGCTTGCCTTAGCTCGGCAGGAAGCCGTTCGACGGCGCTTTTCAGCCCGCGAGTGTGGAATGGCTCAATTGGTCCTGGCGCGAGCAACGCTGGTTCAATCGGCACGTCCGCACGGACTCCGACCACGAATAGCCGGGGGCGAGAATGTGGGAGGAAAAGGTCCGCATTGATGACTAAGGCGCCGCAGCGATAGCCCGCGTCCGCGAAGGTCTGGCAGATCGCCTCGAAATCTTTGCCTTCATGCGACGTCAACGTGCCGCAAACGTTTTCGAGCGCGATGACTCTGGGCGCCCGTCCATCCGCGATAAGGCTGCGGATCACGTCCCAGAAAGGATAGAATGTGCCGGAGCGTTCGCCGCGCAACCCGGCGCCTCCGCCGGCCAGGGACAAATCCTGACAAGGAAACGACCCCCAAACGAGATCGGCTGCGCCAGGTAGCTTGTCAGCGGTGATTTGCTTTACGTCGCCAACCATCAGTTCGCCGCCGGTGCCCCAGTTGGCTTGGTAGGTAAGTCCCTTCTTATGATCGAAGTCGTTGGCGAACAGGCACGTCCAGCCCGCGCCCAAGCCAGCGCGAGCCATGCCGCCGCCTGCAAAGAACTCGTAAAAATCAGCCATTGGCGATCTGACCTTTCCCGGTCTGATCAATGGCGCTTGTTTCGCGCGCCAGCTTCTCCGCAATGGCTTCGGTGATCCAGGTGTTGCGTGAGACGCTGCCGAGGCGATCGGCGCGCGCAGCATCAATCAAAGCGAACGTTTCAGCCGATAGGCGGAGATTGATGCGATCAAGGTCGCGGACGGTAGATGGCTTAGGAGATGCGGTCATGGCGCCATTGTGGCGCCATGACCGCATCTTGTCCATAGCGTTCTGCGTATGTTCTAATATTTTAGCAAGGGCTATTCTTCCCCAGGATCCGAGTCGCCAGCAAGGCCCAGCAATTCCGCGTGATAGCTGGCCAGCCGCTTGAAATGTGCGTCCATCGCGCGAGCGACCTGCGGAGAATTTTTGACCGCGAGGAAGTGGCCGACGATATTCGTGTAATGGCTGGCTTGGCGGGGGAGCCGCTGCACAGGGTCAATCTTATCGGCGATCTCTTCGTCCGACATGACCTGCACCACTTGCGCCGGATCCGGCGGCACGGCCCCTTCTGGCGGCGGAGCCGGAATGGACCCGTTCATCAACTGGGATTGCGGATTGAAGTGATGGAAGAGGAGATTTTCCAGCGGCGTGATCTCTTCCCTGGTTTCGACAGGATACGCCAAAACCCAGGCAATTTCCCAAACATCAATCTGGCGGTTGGCAATGATATCGGATCGAGCGGACGTGAGGT
Organism: Sphingopyxis selenitireducens; assembly: GCF_051550705.1. Classification (NCBI taxonomy): domain Bacteria; kingdom Pseudomonadati; phylum Pseudomonadota; class Alphaproteobacteria; order Sphingomonadales; family Sphingopyxidaceae; genus Sphingopyxis; species Sphingopyxis selenitireducens. The sequence goes on along the minus strand of NZ_JBPULG010000003.1, from coordinate 31,023 downwards.
GTCGCGCCACTCGGCTCCTAATGCCATCTTTTGACTGACCAACGTAGATGGGAACCTTATCTAGATCGCAAAGTACGTAAACACCGATGCTGCTGGTAAGGGATCGTACCGCCCTTTTTCTGAAATTGAAATCAATCGCCACGGTATTTACTCACCCTTCTCGTCTTCACCCTCTTTGGTGTCGCGTTCTGCGACCTGCGCTTGACCGCCGGTCTCGAAAAAGCGAGCTTCAGACAGGGCTTGTAGTCTCATCGCCTGCACAACCAAAGCTCGTCGTAGCCCCGTTCCCTTCAGTTCCCGCTCTGATATAACCTGAGCCAAGCGGGATATCGTAAGAGCCCGACGGGCGATCCTGGTGTCCGGATGACCCCGGATGGATATCAAGATCTCAGGAAGTATCTGCGCGCTGAAGCATTCAGGAAGAGTGTCGATATCGTCGGACGACGGCGGGTCTTTTTCATTCAAGAGGATGGGATATTGCCCATCGCCCTTAAGGCTGTTGAACACCGCTCGTTCCAGCTTGTTGAGTTCGTCTATAACAACTGGACTGTTGGCGGGCTCATCCTGAAGATCAGGGAGAGGCCATACTGAAATATGGCAGACCTCAAAGGGATCTAGAACTGACATCGCAACCGCATCAGTGCGTTGGTTTGTAAGATGTCGTCCTATTCGTCCGCTTATTTTTTCACGAGTTTGGCCAACATAGATTGGACTATTTTCGTAATCAAAGAATGCGTAGACGCCCTTCTTGAAAGCGCCAAGTTGAACGGGCACCGATGAATGTCCGCCGTTTTTCCCACGAAGCTTCTTGAACTTGGTCAGGAGAGGAGCGCCATCTGCATCGGTAGGGACTATATCATAGAAGCTCTTCAAGCCTTGGCGCAGGCTTTCTGTCTCAAAAGAGGCTCCCGGTATCTTCACCTCTTCCGCGTGGCCATCTTGTCCTTTTTTCCCTTTAGCCACTCACATTTCTCCCTCATCGAATGAACTTTAGTATCCAAAGACGGGAGGCGCCAAGTCGCTGGCAAAATTATATCGATGGGGGGCGGGAGCGCCGAGGGGGCTTGCTCAGCTTTGCAGACAGCCTCGTTTACATGCCCATCGCAGAGATTGCGCGCCCCGGTGGTGTGGACGCAGGGACCACCGGGGGATACCTGACTGTAATAGCATATTTCAGCGAGGATTTCGAAGGGCTCCGCACTTTGGCGACCTTGAGAGATCGATGTTGGAATGGAAAAACACGCACGCTGAAACCATAGGCGCCTCCCTGCGGGACCGCCGCTCTATCGCCTGACGGCGACCGAACCCCGGACGGGTTTCGGCCCGGAAGGGTGACGATCGGACTGGCGGGCTGGCGCTCGCGCGCCGGATTGGAAATCCGAGAGCGGATTTGCAACTTTCATATCAATGGAGATCGGGCCGGGGCGTTGCCGCCCGATCACGCTGGTCTGTCGTTGCACTCCATGCATGGGGTGGGCGTCACTTCCCTCTAGGCCTGCCGCGCCAGGCCGCAACGCGCGGGTCCGCGCTTACCTCCTCTTCGTTTCGGCCCTGCGGGTGCGCCCCGGCTCTGCCGGCAGGCCAACCGGCAAGCTCTTTCGCCGCCCACCCCATTTCCGGGGTGCGTGTGGTTTTGAAGGAGTAGGCAAATGAACGCTGTTACCGAAACCCATACTGCGCAAGGACTGACCGGCGTGGAAATCTTCGTGCCCTTGAACAAGCTGCGCAAGTCTCCCAGCAATGCCCGCAAGGTGCCCCATGGCGAGGCCGCTATCGAGGCGCTGGCCGCATCAATCCATCACAAGGGCATGATCCAGAACCTTGTCGTGGAACCGGAAATAAAGAACGACCAGCCGACCGGCTATTATCTGGTGACGGCAGGCGAAGGGCGCAGGCAGGCGCAGCTTCTGCGGGCCAAGCGCAAGCAGATCGGCAAAGCCGAACCCGTGCGCTGCTGGCTCGATACCAGCAATGATCCGTCCGAGGTCAGTCTGGATGAGAATATCACCCGCACCAACATGCACCCGGCAGACCAGTTCGAGCGCTTCCATGAGCTTTCGGTCAATCGCGGCTGGGGCGCGGAGGAAATCGGGGCGCGCTTCGGTGTCTCGGCGGAGGTCGTGAAGCGGCGGTTGAGGCTGGGCGCGGTCAGTCCCCGCTTGATGGACATCTACCGGCAGGACGGCCTGACGCTGGACCAGTTGGCTGCCTTCGCCATCACCGACGACCATGCCCGGCAGGAACAGGTGTTCGACAATCTCTCCTTCAACAAGGAGCCATGGATTATTCGCCGCGACCTCACCGTCGACAAGGTGCCTGCCCATGATCGCCGTGCCATCTTCATCGGCGCGGATGCCTATGTCGAGGCGGGCGGCCATATCACCCGTGACCTCTTCACCGAGGATGATGGCGGCTATTTCGAGGATGGCGTGCTGCTGGAACTGCTGGTCGCTGAAAAGCTGCGCGAACTGGCGGCAGGCATGCTGGGCGAAGGCTGGAAATGGGCCGAGGGGCTTGCCGACTTCCCGCACCATCATGGGATGCGGCGCTATTACCCGCAGGGTGTTGCCCTGCCCGATGTGGACAAGGACCGACTGGATGAGGCCACTGCGGAATATGACGGCCTGATGGAGGGTTGCGACGATTATGACGCCATGCCCGGCGATGTGGTCGCGAAGGTGAAGGCGCTGGATGCCGAGATCGACGCCATCGAGGCGAAGCAATATGCCTATGAGGCCGATGTGATTGCGCGGGGCGGCGTGTTTGTCTGCCTTGGCTCCAACGGGATTGCGCGGATCGAGCGCGGTTTCGTGCGGCCCGAGGATGAGCCGCAGGCCGAAGCGGACAGCGAGGAACGGGATGAGAGCGGCTTGCCCGCCACCGATCCCGATGACGATCAGGATGACGAGGGCAGCGAGGAGGAAGAGGAAGCCGGATGTGCCAAGCCGATTTCCGACAGCCTTGTGCGCGACCTTACTGCCCATCGCACCCTCGCATTGCGGTTGGTGCTGGGCGACAATGTCGGCGTTGCCATGCTGGCCCTGACACATGCCATGGTGTCCGACCTCTTCTATCATGGCCGGGCAAAGTCTTGCCTTGAGGTTCGGGCAACAAGCGAGGCGCTTGGCACCCATGCCGATGGGATCGCGGACACAGGCGATGCCGAAGCCTTGGCCGCGCGGCATGATGGCTGGGGCACGCAGCTTCCGACCGATGCTGATGACCTCTGGCTGTTCATCGCCGAGATGGAGGATCGCAGCCGGGACGAATTGCTGGCCCATTGCGTGTCCCTGACCGTCAATGCGGTGAAGCTGCCATGGGAGCGCTCGGTCAGCCCGGTGGCGGCAGCGGACATCATGGCAAGCGCCGTCGATCTCGATATGGCCCGGCACTGGACGCCGACCGCCCGCAGCTATTTCGGGCGCGTAACCAAGGACCACATCGCACAGGCCGTCAGCGAGGCCGTGTCGGTGGAAGCGGCAGACCGCATCCGTCCGACGAAGAAGGCGGACATGGCCGATGCAGCCGAGCAGCTTGTGGCTGGCACAGAATGGCTACCCCAGCCGCTGCGCACCGCGAAGGTTGAGAGCGAGGCGGACATGGTCGCCAATGACGACCAGCAGGACCGTTACGCTATCGCAGCCGAATAAGGATGAGGCCGGAGCCGCCCGCAGCGGTTCCGGCTTTGCCCTGCTGGCAAAAATCGCGGCCGCGCCTCACCGGCGCGGCCATGTTTGTTGAAAGATGCCTTTTTCACCCATCCTGCCAGTTCGCCAGCACCGGGCCGCTCGTCGGAAGGCAAGCCCCGAAGCGCGGCACGGTCGCTGCGCAGCAGGATGCGGGGGGCAGGTCATTGCGAGGACGAGATTGGACGGCATTGCGATGCAATCGGTGGGAGCACCAGCGACTTGAATGCAAATGCCGCTGCCGAGGCATAGGGTCTATCCTCGTCGTTGACGCCACTCATCCGGCGCGCTCATTTTGCCAGTCCACCGCCATGATGTGCCGCAGCCATCGCTATCCTTATCGACCTGGCATCATCCCTGCGACGGCCATGAGGGCAGGCAGGTCACGATCCGGTCTCCACCCTCAAACCTCTCCCGGCCACGGCCCCGTTCCATGGTGCGCGCGGTGCGCCCCCACGGCCTCTCCCGTTGCTTGTTCTGGCCGAACCTGACCGCTTTCCCGCAACGGTGCCGGGCGGCTTTCTTCCGCCGCCGGATGAACCGGCTTTGCATCGCGAGACAAGAAAGCCGCCCGGCACCGTCCTCCACTCCGTTTCAGCCCTGGCAGGTGCAGGAGCGTCCAGCCCCGTCCGGACGACAAGCATCGAGGCCGCGAAGGGCGCAGCTCTCGAAACCAGGAAAGGAACGGACAATGGCCATCATCGGCACCTTCAGGACCAGCGACACCGGCTTCGTCGGCACGCTTCGCACCCTCAGCCTCAACGTCCCGCTCGAACTTCGCCGGGTCGAAAAGGACAGCGAAAAGGCACCCGATTTCCGCATCCATCGCGCCGAGGACGGCTATGAACTGGGCGCCGCCTGGCAGAAGATCAGCCGCGAGGATCGGCCCTATGCCTCGGTGAAGCTGGACGATCCGAGCTTCCCGGCCCCGATCTACGCCAGCCTGATCGAGAGCGATACGCCGGGCGATTTCAACCTCATCTGGTCGCGCTGACCGAAAGAGGCACCCCGCCAGCGAGGCGGGGTGCCTCTTTCGCCCGCAGGAAAGGCTTGCCCAACGGCGGGCCTTCGTCTATTTGCGAATTAATCGCAATAAGCGAAGCCGAAGCGCATGAGGGGTAGTTCAGAAAGGACCACAGATGACCCGCCATTTCACGCCGCCCGTCCACCAGACCACCGCGCCAGCGACCATGCTGGTCGATGCGATCCGGTGCTGGAGCGAGGCGCGAATGGCCGGGGAGCCGGTCCAGCCCTGTCTCTCCCGCGTGCTCGACGCGCATGATTGCACCATGCTGACGCCGGTGCTCGACAGCCTCATTCATCTCTATGAGATCGGCCTCGGACGCCCTGTTCTGGCGGGCGACGGTCCCGACATTTCCGAGGACGAGCATCTGCTACTCGACCTCATCGACGGGCGTTTCTCGCGCAAGGCTTGCCTTGCCTGCGACAAGGACATCGCCACCGCGCTCGACTGCGCCATCTGCTCCACCCGGATCATGATGGCACTGACGGTTCCGGCCCATGCAGCGGCTCCTGCACCGACCTATCGCCTGCAATGAGCGGGCATCCGCTCGGCACCGTCCATCCTGTCCGAACCCGCGACGGGCGCAGTCTGCATGCCATGACACGCGGCGAAAGCCCGCCCGGCACGCCAGTCGTGATATTCGAGGGCGGGCTGGCCGCGCCGCGATCCAATTGGGGGCTGGTGGTGCCGCTGGTCGCCGGGTTCGCGCAGGTTGTGGTCTATGACCGGGCGGGACTTGGCCAGAGCAAGCCGGACAGTCGTCCCCGGACCATGGCGCGCATGGCGGACGATCTTGGCGACCTGCTCGATACGCTGGGACCGGGGCCGTTCATTCTGGTCGGGCATAGCGCAGGAGCGCTGATCGTTCGGCTCGCCGCCGCCGACCGCCCGCAGCGGATCGCCGGGCTGCTGCTGGTCGATCCTTCCGACGAAGGCTGCGACACCGTCTTCAAGCCATGGTTCCGGCTGTTCGAGAAGGTGGTCCAGCATGCCAGCAGCCTCCTGGCGCGGCTGGGCCTGCTCGAACGGCTCTATCGCGGCCAGTTTAGGCAATTGCCGCCCGCGCTCGAAGCCGAGTTCAGCGCCGAAGCCTTCACGCCCGCCGCCATGCGGACGCGCGGGGCGGAACTTGCGGGCTTCGTGACGGCGATGAACGAGTTGCGCAGCGCGCCTGCCGTGCCGGTCGATTATCCGGTGACGGTCATATCCGGCGGGCTGGCCGATGCTGGCATGTCGTCGTCCCTGCGCGCCGAGGCGAATGCCGCCCATGCCCGGAGGGCGCAGCTTTCCCGCGCAGGCCGTCATGTAATTGCCGAGCGCTCAGGGCATTTCGTGCCGCTGACCGAGCCGGATGTGATCGTCGCGGCCATCAGAGAGATGCTGGCATGATGTCCTTGCAGGTCCGAAGCGCGCGATCATCCACGCAATAATCGATCGGGCGCTGCCCGCCGAGCTTAGGATTCGGAGATCTGCACCAAAGCTGGGCTCTCACCGGATCACGCGCCCGTTTGCCGGCGAGGTCCGCCAGCTCCTCCCGATTTTTCTCTAATGCGGCTTGCTGACGCACTTTCGCTGCTTCTCGGGCTTCGGCTTCACGCCGTTCGTTGTGTAATCGCGCAAGTTCCGACGTGGCACGAGCCAAACCTTCATCGGACTGGGTTGCAAGGTCGAGCGGTGCCTTACCATCAAGCTGAGTATTCGCTGCAAGCAGCCAATTTTGCGCCAACTCGCCCAGCACTGACGACGCCTTGTCCTCGATCGTCGAAATCCGCCTGTTGAGTTCCGCCTGCGCCAATCGGGCGACACGTTCCCGCTCCTTTTGGAGCCGGCGCTCCTCCTGCGCGATCTCCTGGCGCTCATATTCCGCCAGCAACGGCAGGCCCCGAAAATCATCGGCAAGGTGCCGTCCGCTCACCATACCAGAAATGGCTTCGTGGAATGCACGGGCCTCGTCCTCATCATATGAGGTCACGAACCAATCGACCCATTCGGCCCGATCAAAGCCGGTGGTCTCGTTCTCCGGGATGTCCGACAATATCATATCAAGCCAATCGGTGACTTCTTCCCTCCGCTCTCGTTCCTGCTGCCAGCTTGCTTCCTGCTTCTTGCGAAGGTGCACGGCACTGCTCGACGGTAGCCATTCTTTGCCGCCGACCCGCTTGGAAAACATCCAATGCTGGTCCTTCAGCCATTTGAGATAGCTGTGAACAGCATGCCAGGGATCCTGAAATGCAGGGAAATCCCGTTGCATCCGGGCCGATGTCTCCTTGGAGATATGGTTGTCGAGGCCCGGCCATATGAGATCTCTGACATAGGCGAGGGCATCACTGGTTTCGAACACGCCCGCTGACGCGGTCGCCTTATCCCAGAGAAAGCGGTTCACCAGCCGAGCTTGCCAATAGGCGGGCGGCACCCGGAAACATGCTGCCCCTTTCACTGCATGGCCGATTCTTTGAGAAAAGCCGCGCTTCAACGCCAGGCCATGTTGCTCGGTCAGATTCTCGTCTGGTTCTTCGCGGACTGTCTCGACCTTGTTCCAGATTGCCGCGATCTTCTCATATTCGGCATCCAGAACCTGCTGCTTCGCCTTGGCTTCTGATGCTGCCTTAACCTCCATGCCCTGCTGAACCTTGGCCGCTCTGGCATTATGCAGCCATTCGCGGGGTGCCGTTTCCAGGATGGCATCGTCCCATGCGCCGCGATCGTCCCAATCGAGCTTCGACAGGTCAATCTCGACCGAGGAAATGCCCCGCCCTCTGAGTTTCTCCAGCTTGATGGGGTCGACACGATGACGGACATAAATCTCGATATGCAGAACCTTGCCACGGTCCGCGATAAGAAGCAGGTCCGGCCGGACATTGCCGTCTGCCTTCTCGACCTTTACCCCCGAGAATCTATATTGCTGGCGGTCCGAAATGGGTTCCGTCCGTCCGGCTGCCTTTGCCTGAACGGCAGGAATCCACAGCCATAGCTTCTCCGCCAGCAAGGTCTTGGCGAAGAAATGCAACTCCGATTCCGGGGTCGGCCGACAATTTGTGGGAGCGTGGTGGGCAAAATGCCAGCGCACCTTAGGGCCTTGCTTGGCAAGGACCGGCTGCCCGCATTCGTAGCACATGCAGCGACAGCGCAAGCCGTTGGCGACATCCTTGACGTCAGCCCGTTTGCCGTCAGGCCCAACCGCCTGCGTGGGGTGCCAACCGTCCGTCATGAAAATTCAGTCTGATGAGATGTCCGCATAGCCGAGCGAGAGTAGCGCAAGAGCTGTCGGTCGCAATGCTGAGTGCTGCATCCGGTTGAACCGGACGCAGCACGTCATTCCGGTTGTTAGCCGTTCAGCTTGTCCTTCACCGCCTTGGCGGGCGTGAAGCTGAGCTTGCGCGATGCCTTGATGGTCATCGCCTCGCCGGTGGCCGGGTTGCGGCCTTCGCGCTCCGGGCTGTCCTTGACCTTGAACTTGCCGAAGCCGTTGAGCGAGATTTCCTCGCCCTTGGTGGCCGCATCGCCGATCGCGGCAAACACGGCATCGACCAGCTTCTTGGTGTCGGCCTTGGTCAGGCCGTGGTCGCCGGCCAGCTTTTCGGCGAGATCGCTGTTGTTCATGAAAATATCCTTCTTGTTGTTGAAACCTGGGCGGCCGCTCTAACCACAACCGCAGCCGGCGTCACCGCATGACCGCTCGCGCCAGAAAGCCGCGACCAGCAGCATCACGCCGACCAGCGCAAATGGCGCGCCATTGTCGATCGTATAGACAAAGGTGCCGACGATCGGGCCGAGGATGATGCCGAGCCCCTGGGCGGCAGCGATCGATCCGGCCGCCGCGCCCTGTTCGTGCGCCTCGACCGAATTGGCAGCGAGGGCCGACACTGATGGGAAGACCCAGCCCATGCCGAAGGCGGCTGTCGCATAGCAGACCCATAGCAGCGGTGCGCTGTTCGCCAGCGTGACGGCGACAAAGCCGATGCCGCCAATGACTGCCCCCACACGGATCAGCCGCATCGGCGACCAGCCAAGCTGGCGCAGCACGACCTGCGCCAGCACCAGCGCTACGCCGACCACGGCGAGCGCGATACCCGCCGCATTGGCCGCACCCGCCGGATCGAGATGCAGCCGGTCGAGCGCGAAGAAACCCACGGTGATTTGCGCGACGGCAACGCTGAACATCGCGACGAAGGCGATCGTCATCGGCTGGCGCAGCCGCTGGTCGGTCAGGCGGAGCGGATCGGCCTTGGGCGGGGCATGGTGTTCGTGGCGAGGCAACACGCGCCACAGCACCAGCAGCGCAACCGCCGGGAGCAGCGCGGTCAGATAGAGCGGCAGGCTGAGATTGATGGGGCCGACAAGGCCGGCGAAGCCGGGGCCGATCACCATGCCGGCCGCGCTTGACGCACCGATGGCCGCCATGGCTTTGCCTCGCTCCTGCGGCGGGACATGGTCCGCGACCAGCGCCGTGCTGGTGGCCGGCACGGCAGCATAGAAGACCCCGGCAATCCCGCGTCCCAGCACGAGGCCGACGAAGGCCAATGTCGGCGCCATCGCCGTGCGCAATGCCAGGTCGATAAACAGCGACAGCAGGAAATAGACGATGGCGAAACCGCTGAGGCCGAACAGCAGGATAGTGCGGCGTCCGCGTCGGTCGCTGGCCGCACCCCAGATGCGCGCCATCACCATCCAGGCGACCCCCGCCACCGTCATCGCCGCACCCACCTGCCATGGAGACAGCCCGATGACGCGGGCAATCGGTCCGGCCAGCGCCACGAAGGCCATCATCGCCATCGAGCAGACGAAGGTCTCGAACATAAGCGGCTTCAGGCTGAAGCCAGTAGCCGCTGGCGCGTGTGGGGCGGTCTCCGCAATTCCCGTCATGATATTCCTTTTGCGAGTCGTTCGCAAATACTGGACCGGGCTAACGCACGGATCAACCCTGTGGGCGCCGATTGATCTCGGCGCGGTGCTTGGGGCGCTGCCCCTGGCGCGCTGCGAAGCCGCTTCCGCCCAGCTTCCTTCGTGCAGCCGGTTCCCCGCGAAGCGGCTTGGCTCCGCTTGCACCCCCGGTCTCGCCGACGGGCAGGGTTTCAGCGCGGCATCGCCGCTGCGCTGCAAACCCAGACCCAAGGAAGGAATGACCGATGTTCCATCACCGTCTCGCCACCCGTTTCGGCCGCAATTCGCACCAGATCATGGGCCGCGAACCGCTCGACAATGAAGCCCTGTTCCGCAACGTGCCGTCCATCTTCGCCCGTGAGGCGCATGACAGCCGTTCCGCCCGCTATGTCTATGTCCCCACCATCGACATCGTGGAGGGCCTGCGCCGCGAAGGCTGGTTCCCGTTCTTCGCCGTCCAGTCGGTCCCGCGTGATGGCAGCCGCCTTGGTCATGCCAAGCATATGCTACGCCTGCGCCGCGACGAGGGTATCGGCAAGGCCGAGGCCGCTGAGGTCATTATCGTCAACAGCCATGACGGGACCAGCGCCTACCAGATGTTCGCCGGAATGCTGCGGTTCGTCTGCACCAACAGCCTTGTCGCGGGCGAGCGGTTCGAGGAGGTCCGCGTGCCGCACAAGGGCAATATCCAGCATGACATCATCGAGGGCGTCTATACCGTTGCGGAGGACTTCCCGCGCCTGATCGATGCGAGCGCGGCCATGAAGGATTTGCAGCTATCGACCGATGAGCAGCGTGTGCTCGCCGAGGCCAGCCTTGTCGCCCGCTATGGCGAGGAGGAAAGCCCGGTGATGCCTGAACAGATCATCAATCCGCGCCGCCGCGAGGATGTCGGGGCGAGCCTGTGGACCACCTACAATGTGATTCAGGAGAATGTGATCCGTGGCGGGTTGCATGGTCGCAAGCGTAACGCTGAAGGCCGCATCCGTCGCAGCCAGACCCGGTCCATCAACGGCATCGACCAGAATGTAACGCTGAACCGCGCCCTCTGGACCTTGGCCGAAGGTATGCAGCGCATCAAGGCGGGGTGACGACCGGCATCGGGCCGTATGGCGATGCCATGCGGCCCGCTCGTTATCCTAACGCGGAAATGGGCAAAATCGGCTCGCCGGGCGATGCCCGGCTCGCGGGTATAGCCGGGAAGAATCAGGCCTCGTCGTCGGGTGCCATGAGATCGACATGGCTGACGCCCAATGCCTGCGACAATTCATAGAGCGTGATGACGGTCGGGTTCCGACGCCCACGTTCGAGACTGCTGAGATACTGCTGACTGAATCCAGACCTCGCCTCGACCTCCTCCTGCGTCAGGCCTTTCTCCCGACGCAGGCGGGCAAAGTTTCGGCCGACCAGTTTACGCATGTCCATGCGTTTGAGGATCGGGATTTACATACTTTGAGTTTATCAACTATAGTATGTAAATGCATCGCATTGCGCGGTGCTTTCGACCTTGCCGTCTTGGCGACACCTGCTTGGTGCTCGCCGACCTCTCCGCCGAGGCAGACTGGATCATAGCCGCCAAGGCAGGATCACCTCACTCAAATATGGTGCTATAGGCTGGTCGAAATCGGACATCTTGCAATGCTGGGAAGCGCATAGCCATGACGGTCGCCGCCTTTGAGGATCACGCACCGGACGGCCCGACCGTTACGGATTACGATAAGCGCCACCATCGGACCTACTGGCGTTTGCTCGATGCAGCGGAGGAAAAGGCCGACTGGCGTGAGGCCGTCGAGATCATTTTCGGCATCAACCCCGCTGCCGAACCCGAGCGAGCACGGATCGTTCACGACACGCACCTGGCGCGGGCACGATGGATGAGCAAGGCTGGATACCGGCAACTTCTCTGACGATTTTCGGCGCCACTCCGCTCAGGCACGAGCACTTCGACACGTCTCATGCCGCTATGCCTGACCTTCACGAACGGCAGTGGACAGCGCGCGAATCGGCAGCAAGCATTTAGCACGCCGCGATTGTTCATCGACCTGGGAGGGGAGAATGCCGCCGCAAAGCGACTGGCGCTGCCCTGCCGATTGGACTGAGGACAGCCTCCCCGGATATTCTGATGTTGCGATCGGCTATGCCTCGCGCAACCCGGACTATCGCAAGGATTACCGGCGCGCGCTGCGGCGCGTGGCGAAAGGTCGGGCAAGTGGGGGCGAAGCGACCGCCGCTTTGCTGCGACGCTGGGGCGCGACATTCCATGTCGATCCGGCATCGCCTTGCGATCCCGCACTTGTCGTGACCCGTCCGGGGCTTTCACCCGATGTTATCATGCTGGGTCGCCCTCCACCCGAAGCACCTTCATCCACATCACTGGATATGGCGGCCCTCGGCCCGGCGCGGGCGTCACTCGAAATCGGCCAGCACCGGCACATCATCCTTGCCGATCGTGACGGTGATGCGCGTATTTGGTTGCTGGCCTCATCTGACGGGCCTCTTTCAATCCTGCTGCCGCTCGGTCCTGAGCTGGGAGTAGCAATAGCGGCGGCGGAACGGTTGCGGCGCCTTATTCGGGGCTTGTGCGCGGGTCCGCCCGCGCTACGCCTCCCGCCATCGCGACGGTCACATCATCTGAATTTGTTACGCGCTTTGGACGGACGCGAAGAAGGCGCCAGCAGGCGTGAACTGGCAGCCATTCTGATTGACGCTGCCGTGCGCGGCTATAGCGCTGCGGCATGGGTGGAAAGCAACGAACGCAAACGGATCGGCCGATGGCTGGCCGAGGCAATCGAACTTCGCGATGGCGGCTATCTTCGTTTGCTTCGAGGTGGGTGAGCTGACAATGGACACATTTGACGCTGATCGACATCAAACAGCGTGCGCATAACGGACCTAACGCATCAAAATCCATAAGACTGGAGAAGAAACTGAAGGCTCGTCATCGTTGGATCAAATAGGTGCCGTGAAACCAACGCACCATCAGGGTGACGATGGACAGATGTTTTTTCTTCAATATCGTAAAAATTATGCGTGATCTCTGCGGGGAAGAAAATTTCGGGATTGAAAGGAATTTGCGCATAGGGGTTATAGTAAATGTGCAAACCGTCGAAATGCGTTTCCCGATGCAGATCGGAATGACGAATATGCACATCGGAACCAGCAATCTGAGATCCATAATCAAATCTGCTCTGAACCAGAAATTCCAGGCCTTTCCCGACAAAACGCCTTTCCCCTACGTTCCAGCTACGGTCTCCAACCGGCAATAGGTCTTTGTCGATTTCGCGATAATGTGTGGATCTAACGATCCGCTTTATTCCGCTCTCGACGACAGCCTTTCCAAATGTTCCAACCGTGGAAAATATGACTGCGCTGAATTCTTTGAATGAATCGTTTGTGAAAATTCCGACATCGACTTCAGCGCCAGATGTCGTTTTGAGCTTTTCCACTCTTCCGTCCTGCCCAAATTCTTCTCCTGGAAGCGCAGGCGGATCTATTCCGAACAAAACGAGATTAATCAGTTCGTTGTTCTGCATAAGAGATTGATCGCTGTCGAAAGGCGCAATCGCGACCACAAACGGAATGTCCCGAACATGGTCTAGGGACGAATATGGGAATTTCTTCCCATTACCTCCCCGATATATGGCAAGTTTGTCCTTCATCTTGCCCATAAGTTTCAACGCGCTGCGACGCTTGAATTCCTGGCTGTCGGAGACGCTCGTGAGGGTGGCTTTGCCGTTCCTGTCCGAGATGACAGCCTCGATGTTGAACTTGTCTCCATCTGGCGTCGTAATGCAGAAATCGGGAGCCGATTTTGAGTAATCCACGCTGAAATTCAAATCCTTCAACGTCTTATTTAAATACATTTCCCACATAGAAGAATTAAATGTCGACTGAAATTCCTTTATGAATTTCTGACCTTCACCTTTTCGCCCGAGCAGCCCATCGGCCCACCCCTGGATGATCGGCATGACCGGCGCATATATCGGGTCACCAAGAACTGCGCGAAAGCTTGCGTGAAGCTTCTTCTCCGGCATTAGCGGTTTGAACAGATCCATAGTTTTCCTGCGAGATAGAGCATTATCGATTCTTTGAATTTGTTCTCAAATCGCGGCGAAAATTGTCAACGGCAAGTAGCAGAGGATTTCCTGCGATATCTTACGCCATGAGGGGACATGGATTGCACCTGAAAACCATGTCCCTTCTTAAGCCCATGCCTCCCACTCCATTCTGACCTCCTGTTGGCCGATACCATCCAAACGGTGTCGGTGCTCCTCAGGAGATGCCAAAATGAGCGAGATCGTCGCCGCTATCACTCCACGCTATCTCAAGACGCCCGACGCAGCCGTGCATCTTGGCTTGTCGGCTCGGACCCTCGAAAAGCATCGTTGCTATGGAACCGGGCCGGTTTATCGCAAGCTCGGTGGTCGCATCGTCTACGCCATTGACGACCTCGACGCCTGGGCGACGATCGGCACGCGGTCGTCCACGTCCGACCCCGGCAACGGCATCGTCCATCCCGCCAAGCGCGTGCCGAACCATTGCGTGCGCCGCTGACGATCATGACCATGACCCGATCCGTGTCCGGTCAGAAGGGCGTTGAACGACGCCAGCTCGACCTGTTCCGCTCGATACCGGGCGATTTTGCGGCCCGCGACGCTCAGGACATCATGTCCTGGCCCTTCTTCAGCCTCGCCAAGACCAAGCGTATCGCCCCGATCGACTTCCGCATGGGAGCGACCTGGATTTCGGTCGAAGCTGTGCCCGAACACGGCATGGCGACCATCTGGGACGCCGACGTGCTGATCTGGGCGGCAAGCCAACTGGTCGAAGCGCGCGATGCCGGCCGCCCGACATCGCGGCTGATGATGACCACCCCGCACGAAATCCTCGCCTTCACCGGGCGCGGCGTTGGCAAGGCAAGCTATGAGCGGCTGAAGGCAGCGCTCGACCGGCTGCAATCCACCACCGTCGCCACATCGATCCGCCAGCAGCATCAGGGTCGGCGTCACCGCTTCTCGTGGATCAACGAATGGCGGGAACTGACCGACGAAAAGGGCCGCGCGCGGGGCATCGAACTGATCGTGCCGGACTGGTTCTATGCCGGCGTGCTCGATCGTGCCCTCGTCCTCACGATCGACCGGTCCTATTTCGACCTGACCGGGGGACTGGAACGCTGGCTTTACCGGATCGTGCGCAAGCATGGCGGGCGTCAGGCCAATGGCTGGAGCTTCGATGTTCCGCACCTTTACCTCAAGTCAGGCGTGCTCTCGCCGCTTCGGCGCTTTGCGTTCGAGCTGCGGGCCATCGTCCAGCGCCAGTCGCTGCCGGGATATGTCCTGACTCTGGAACAGGCGCTCGGCCGTCAGCGGCTGAACTTCGTACCGATCCCCGAAGATCCTCTCGACGCGGCCATGCGCCGCACCGGACTTCGGCTTGTGGATAAGTTGCCATGACATTCGGACTATCAGGAACAGCCCGGTTCGGACGATCGGGAACGCGCGGCACGGACGATCAGGAACGCAGATGGCTCGCAAACCCGCAGAAATCCTCGCTAAATCGGCCGCCCTCTAACCATGCTAATAGAGAAGAATATTTCATATTCTTCCTAACCGTTTTTCGCCCTGTGGACAGACCGGCCTGCGCGACGGTGCGGCGCCATGCATGAGCCGCCGCCCAATGCCGACACGACACGCTCGGCTCAGTCGCCTGGTGGCAGGACGCTCACCCATGTCGAACTGACCTGGATCGAGGGGAAGTTCGAGCATTGGATTCGCTTCGGCAGGATCGCCCATGACCAGATTCTGACGCGGCGAACGCGCGTGGTCGGCTTCCGGCCGGGCGCCATATTCGCTTTCGTCCGCTGGGTCGCCAACGACTATGGGACGATTGGATCACGTATCGACATCCTGCGCGCCGTGGACAGTGGCCAGCCGCATTCGACGCTTCCCTTCGTGCGACCGGGAGGGGAATTGCTGCTCCATCTGGAGGGGTGGCCCAGGGTTTCGCAGGTGCTCGGCGTCATTGATGCGACCGAGGCGGCCGATGTCGATCCCTGCGATGCGGCGCCCGATCACTGGCGGCATGTCCACAACCGGATTGCAGCCGGACTGCAACCGCGCGCCTACACGCCCGAGCGCCATCGCGCATGGCTACGCCGCCGGGAGATCGAGGGATGACCCGGCGCAGCTATCTTCTTGCGACCACGCTGACAGCCATGCTGTTCGCGGCATCCTCGGCGGCGATTGTCCTGCTCGATCCGCGCCCTTGGCTAATCTGGAATGCCAGCGCGAGCGCACCAATCGGGCTGTATCGTATCGAAGACGATCGCCACCCGAAGGTGGGTGAACTGGTTGCGGTGCTACCGCCCGACCACCTGGCAGCATGGCTCGCACGACGCGATTACCTGCCTCGTGGCCTGCCATTGCTCAAGCATGTGGCCGCACTGCCCGGACAGCAGGTCTGCCGCTTCGGTGATGAACTGCATGTCGATGGACGGTTCGCAGTGCGCGCGAGGAGCCATGATAGCGCAGCGCGCCCGTTGCCCGTCTGGCAGG
The DNA here is from genome assembly GCF_051550705.1 of Sphingopyxis selenitireducens. Taxonomy (NCBI): domain Bacteria; kingdom Pseudomonadati; phylum Pseudomonadota; class Alphaproteobacteria; order Sphingomonadales; family Sphingopyxidaceae; genus Sphingopyxis; species Sphingopyxis selenitireducens. The sequence continues at coordinate 14,878 of NZ_JBPULG010000003.1, read as the reverse complement.
GCTGCCGAACATTGGCGCAGGGTGAAGTGGTGCTGCTCAATCCCGCTGCGCCCGACAGCATGGACAGCCGCTATTTCGGCCCGCTTCCGACATCGACGCTGATCGGCCGCGCACAGCCGATCCTCACGCGCGCGACACCTCAGGCGCCGCTCCTATGGGGAGGATCAAACCCATGAAGCCTGTTATCCTGATGCTGGGTCTGGCACTGGTCGCGCAGCCGATCAGCGAGCGAGCACACGCCGAGCCGGCAGCAATGCCACATCAAGCGGCCCATCCGTTCGCCCGTCATATTGCAGAGGCCGCGCAACGCTTCGACATTCCCGAGGCGTGGATCAAGGCCGTGATGCGGGCAGAAAGCAGCAATGATCCCGCTGCCCTGTCGAGCGCCGGAGCCATGGGACTGATGCAGGTCATGCCGGCCACATGGCAAATGCTGACCGCGCGCTTCGGCCTCGGTCAGAATCCCTATGAACCGCGCGCCAATATCCATGCGGGCGCGGCCTATCTGCGAATGATGTGGAACCGATATGGCGATGTCAGCGCGATGCTGGCTGCCTACAATGCCGGGCCAAAGCGTGCAGACGCCTGGGTCGCCCGCAAGCAATCCCTGCCTGCTGAAACGGTCGCCTATGTCGCGAAGATCGCGACGGCCATTGGCCCCGGTCCATCATCCATGCGCACGATCGACATCATGCCGGACCCGTTCGCCTGGCGCCGCGCAACGCTGTTCGCGGCGCCACCCGCACCGGCGTCGGACGGGGACAAGGCAGAGGCATCGGATGCCAAACGTCAGGACGACGGCGCGCGTCAGGACAGTGTCTTTGTCACACTGTCCAGGACACCCCGGCGATGACCGCCACCATCATGCCGAAGTGGCCAGCGACCCCTGAAAACTGGCGGATTTCCGTAGAAAGAGCCGCACAGAAATCGAGGAAGGTGCGAGGGCAAGATAAAGGGCTGCGATGTGCTGAGCCATCGAGCCTCGGTCGGAGCCTTGTTTCCCAAGGCTTATGGGCGCGTAACCGCGAGGTGCGCCTGAGCGGTGCACAGTATGGCGAAATCGGAAATCCAGCATTTGTGCGCCTTTGCCGCACCTCGCGGGCATATTGGCCATGATCGGCGAGGATCATTTCCGCCTGCGGCCTGGCCGTATCCGCTCACGGGGCGGGCAACGGGCGCGCCCTTTCATCGCGCAGGCATTGACGGCAGCCCAACATGCCGGTGGGCATGTATCGCGGACAGGCCGGATCATCTCGCCGGGCCGCTCGACCTTCGGGCGCGGCCGGGCCTCTAGCCTCCGTGCGATCCACAGGCTTGGCGGCAATGCACGCCAGATCGTCATCAAGGCCCGCGTCGTTCGTCATGGCGGGCGGTCATCGCTCGCCGCCCATCTCAATTATCTGCAACGCGACGGCGTCACGCGCGATGGGGAACGGGGCCAGCTTTTCGGCTCCGAAGGCGACGGGCTGGACCGAACCGAGTTCGCATCGCGCTGCGAGGATGATCGTCATCATTTCCGGTTCATCGTCTCGCCCGAGGATGCCCATGACTTGGGCGACCTCAAAGGCTTCACCCGCGAGCTGATGGGGCGGATGGAAGCGGATCTCGGCACCCGGCTCGACTGGCGTGCCGTCGAGCACTGGAACACCGACAATCCGCATGTCCATGTCATCGTGCGCGGGATCGCGGAGGATGGCGGCAATCTCGTCATCGCCCGAGACTATATCCGCGAAGGAATGCGGGCGCAGGCCTGCGACATCGCCACCCGTGACCTCGGCCCACGAACCGAGCGCGAGATCATCGCCTCGCTCGAACGGGAGGTCGAAGCAGAGCGCTGGACCCGCATCGATCGCGGTCTGGCGAACACCATGCGCCGCGACGGCCATGTCGACATGGCTCCCGCATCCGGCGAAGCGCCCGATGCCCTGCATGGTCTGCGCATCGCCCGGCTCAGGAAACTGGAAGGCCTGGGCCTTTCCATTGAGGTCGGCGCCGGCCAATGGACCCTCGCCGAAGATGCCGAGGCCCGGCTACGCGAACTGGGCGAGCGCGGCGACATCATCACGCGGATGCACAAGGCGATGGCGGATCGCGGCATCGATCGCGGGGCTGGCAGCTATGCGCTCGACGCAGACGGTGGCCAGATCGTCATTGGTCGGCTCGTCGATCGCGGCCTGCATGATGAACTGGCCGGCACGGCCTATGCGATCGTCGATGGGATCGATGGCCGTACCCACCATGTCAGCTTCCCCGATCTCGAAGCGACAGGGGATGCCCGGCCCGGCGCGATCGTGGAATTGCGCCGGTTCGAGGATCGGCGCGGGCGGCAGCGCTCTGCACTGGCGGTTCGATCGGACCTCGACCTTCAGGCTCAGATAAGCGCGCCGGGCGCAACATGGCTCGATCGCCGCAACATCGCCGGCGACAGCCAGGATCTGGGCGGCGGCTTCGGCATGGAAGTGCGCGCCGCAATGGAGGCCCGCAGCGACCATCTGGTCGGGGAAGGATTGGCCCGGCGTCAGGGACAGCGCATCATCTTCGCCCGCAATCTCCTCGACACGCTGCAACGGCGCGACCTTGAAGTCGCCGCAGCACGTCTGTCAGCGGAGACTGGCCTGCCGCATGCCGGTTCCGCCACGGGTGAATATGTCGCCGGTACGGTGCGACAGCGCCTGACCCTGGCTTCCGGGCGCTTCGCGATGATCGACGATGGCCTGGGATTCCAGCTCGTGCCGTGGACGCCGTCACTGGATCGTCAACTCGGCAAGCATGTCTCGGGCGTCATGCGCGGCGATGGCGGTGTCGACTGGTCGCTGGGACGCGGCCGTAATCTCGGCTTGTAGGGAGAGAACAGCCATGTCCGCCACCCGTATCCTCTGGGGCCAGCTCATCACCATATTCCTGATCGTGCTCACCTCCATCTGGAGCGCGACGCAATGGACCGCCGCGGCTTTGGGCTGGCAGCCCGAACTGGGCGAGCCCTGGCTGCGGATCGGCGACTGGCCGATCTATCCGCCACCAGCCTTCTTCTGGTGGTGGTTCTCCTTCGACGCATACGCCCCGCAGATTTTCGAGACTGGCGCCTTCATCGCGGTATCGGGGGGCTTCCTCGCCATCATCGTGGCGATCGGCATGTCGGTATGGCGTGCGCGGGAACTGAAACACGCGGAAACCTATGGTTCCGCGCGGTGGGCGACGCCGCCAGAGGTTCGCTCAGCGGGCTTGCTGGGCGATGACGGTGTCGTCCTGGGCAAACACGGCCTCCACTATCTGCGCCATGACGGTCCCGAGCATGTGCTGTGCTTTGCACCGACACGCAGCGGCAAGGGTGTCGGGCTGGTGGTGCCGACGCTCCTGACCTGGCCGGGATCGGCCATCGTCCATGATATCAAGGGCGAGAACTGGACCCTGACTGCCGGTTTCCGGGGGAGCCATGGGCGCGTACTGCTGTTCGATCCCACCAATGCTGCGTCGGCCGCATACAACCCGCTGCTGGAAGTGCGGCGCGGCCAATGGGAAGTGCGCGACGTGCAGAATGTCGCCGACGTGCTGGTCGACCCCGAAGGCAGCCTCGAAAAGCGCAATCACTGGGAGAAAACCAGTCACGCCCTGCTGGTCGGCGCAATCCTTCACACCCTCTACGCCGGGTCCGACAAGACGCTGGCGGGGGTTGCGGCTTTCCTCTCCGATCCGCGCCAGCCGATCGAGACGACGCTTCACGCCATGATGACGACGCCGCATCTGGGCGAAGCGGGCGTTCACCCCGTCGTCGCATCGGCGGCGCGAGAACTGCTCAACAAATCGGCCAACGAGCGTTCCGGCGTGCTGTCGACCGCCATGTCGTTCCTCGGCCTCTACCGCGATCCGGTGGTGGCGCAGGTGACGCGGCGCTGCGACTGGCGGATTGCGGACCTCGTGGAGGGAACCGCGCCGGTCACGCTCTATCTGGTCGTGCCGCCTAGCGACATATCGCGGACCAAGCCGCTGATCCGCCTGATCCTCAACCAGATCGGCAGGCGGCTTACCGAGGAACTGAATCCGTCGCTCGCGCGTCACCGCATGCTGCTCATGCTCGACGAGTTTCCCGCGCTGGGCCGTCTGGACTTCTTCGAGAGCGCGCTGGCCTTCATGGCGGGCTATGGTCTCAAGGCCTTCCTGATCGCCCAGTCGCTCAACCAGATCGAGAAGGCCTATGGCCCCAACAACGCCATTCTCGACAATTGCCATGTCCGCGTGTCCTTCGCGACCAATGATGAGCGCACCGCCAAGCGTGTGTCGGATGCACTCGGGACCGCCACCGAAATGCGGGCTATGAAGAATTATGCCGGGCATCGCCTGTCGCCCTGGCTCGGCCATCTGATGGTCTCGCGATCGGAAACAGCCCGTCAATTGCTGACGCCCGGCGAGATCATGCAGCTTCCGCCCGACGATGAAATCGTCATGGTCGCTGGCGTACAGCCGATCCGGGCGAAGAAGGCCCGCTATTATGCTGACCAGCGCTTTGCCGCCCGTGTGCTGCCACCGCCTGAACTGGCAGGACCGGACACATCAGCCCGGCCTGATGACTGGAGCCAGCTTGCTCCGGTCACGGCGCCGCCGCCTGCCGTCGCGGCCGATGCCAGTGGCGAAGATGCTGCCGACAGTTCCGAAGACAATGCCGGAATACGCCGCGAACCTGAGATCGAACGTCATGTCGATGTCGCGCCAGTCATTCCGCCCGCGCCTGCGCCCGCCAATGAGTTTGATCCTGACGAACCGGATGACGAACAGGACGCAGCCCGACAGGCAGCGGTCCGCCGCCAGATGCAAGAAATTGCACGGCAGGCCTCGCTCGATCCTGATGATGGGATCGAGCTATGAGCAACAAGGCCCGGCTATCGGTCTATCTGGACCCGCCTCTCATGGATGCGCTGGCAGCCTATGCCGCCCGGCGCGGCAAATCCCTGTCGCTGGTGGCCGAGGCCGCCATCGCTTCCTTCCTGTCACCGGATGCCAGCGAACAGATGGAAGCGGCGCTGACCAGACGCATCGATCGGCTCGACCGGCGGACTGACCGGATCGAACGCGATCTTGGCATCAGCGTCGAGATGGTGGCGCAGTTCATCCGCTTCTGGCTGAACTCCACGCCGCCGCCGCCCGAATCCGAGCGGGCCATCCTTCGCCGTCAGGGCGGGGAGCGCTACGATGCCTTCATGGAGGCCTTGGGGCGCCGACTCGCGAAAGGACCGAAGGTGCGCCAGGAGATCATCGAGGATCGGGCCGCAACACCGGACTGACGCGGCCGCCTACGCCATAGCCTTTCTTTCTGCGCCATGCTGCGCTCGCCGCGATTGCCTGTTGAAACCAGCCATTTTCCGGCTCTCTTGCTGAGCCCCTGACGCCGGGCGATCGATCGCCCGGCCCATCGCAAGGGGTCTGTTCGATGGTCGATCCGGTTCAATCCCAGGCACGCAGCCGTGGCGCGCGCATGTTGCGCACGGCGCTTGGGACCGCGATCGGCGGCTGGCTGGAAGACCCGTGCGTCATCGAGGTCATGCTGAACCCCGATGGGCGGCTATGGGTCGATCGCCTCGGACAGGGCATCAGCGATACCGGCGAGATGCTCGACCCGGCAGACGGGGAACGGATCGTCCGTCTGGTTGCCCATCATGTCGGTGTCGAGGTCCATGCCCGAAACCCGCGTGTATCAGCCGAACTTCCCGAGACCGGAGAGCGGTTTGAGGGCCTGCTGCCACCCGTGGTCGCGGCACCGGCATTTGCCATTCGCAAGCCGGCCGTCGCGCTGTTCACCATCGACGATTATGCCCGTGCCGGGACCATGTCGGCAGACCATGCCGCCGCGCTGCGTCAGGCGGTTTCGGCTCGGGCCAATATCCTCGTCGCAGGCGGTACCGGCAGCGGCAAGACCACGTTGGTCAATGCATTGCTGGCCGAGGTGGCCAAGACCGGCGACCGTATCGTCCTGATCGAGGATACCCGCGAACTCCAATGCGCCGCGCCCAATCTCGTGGCCATGCGGACCAAGGACGGCGTTGCTTCGCTCTCCGATCTGGTGCGCTCCTCGCTGCGCCTGCGGCCCGACCGCATCCCCATCGGTGAAGTACGCGGCGCCGAGGCGCTCGACCTCCTGAAGGCATGGGGCACCGGCCACCCAGGCGGGATCGGCACCATTCATGCCGGGACGGCGATGGGCGCGCTGCGCCGGATGGAACAGCTCATCCAGGAAGCGGTCGTCACCGTGCCGCGTGCGCTGCTCGCCGAGACGATCGACCTTATCGCCGTGCTTGTGCGGGATGGCCATGGCCGCCGCCTTGCCGAACTGGCCCGCGTCGAGGGCCTCGACCCCGGCACCGGCGACTACCGCCTCATCAGCTTCACCCCCGACAATCAAGGAGATCCATCATGATCCGTGCCTTCGCGTCCGGCACCCGCCGCACCATGCTTGCCGCCACCGCCAGCGTCATCGCCCTGACCATGGCCGTGCCTGCCCATGCGTCGGGATCGTCCATGCCGTGGGAAGCGCCTTTGCAGAGCATTCTCGAAAGCATCGAGGGGCCGGTCGCCAAGATCGTCGCGGTCATCATCATTATCGTGACCGGCCTGACGCTGGCCTTTGGCGATACCTCCGGTGGTTTTCGCCGGCTCATCCAGATCGTCTTCGGCCTGTCGATTGCCTTCGCGGCATCCAGCTTCTTCCTGTCTTTCTTCAGCTTCGGCGGCGGGGCGCTGGTCTGATGCTGGAAGGCATCGAACCTGTCCCCGGCTATCACGCGCCAGTTCACCGCGCGTTGACCGAGCCGATCCTGCTGGGCGGCGCACCGCGTGCGCTCGCCATCGTCAATGGGACGCTGGCAGGCGCGATCGGCCTCGGCCTGCGTCTATGGCTGGCCGGCATCGTCATCTGGGCGATCGGCCATGCCCTGTCGGTCTGGGCCGCACGCCGCGATCCCCAGTTCGTGGATGTCGCCCGGCGGCACCTCAAATATCCCGTCTGGATGCAGCCATGATGTCCCTGCGCGAATATCGCGGCCACGCCGCCCACCTGTCCGATTTCCTGCCCTGGGCCGCGCTGGTCGGACATGGCGTCGTCCTCAACAAGGATGGCTCGTTCCAGCGCAGCGCACGCTTTCGCGGCCCCGACCTCGACAGCGCGACGCCGTCCGAACTGGTCGCCACCACGGCCCGCCTGAACAACGCGCTGCGCCGGCTGGGTTCGGGCTGGGCCATCTTCGTCGAGGCCCAGCGTTCACCGGCACTGGACTATCCGGCCGGCACCTTTCCCGACCCTGTCTCTGCACTGGTCGATCGGGAGCGGCGCGAGCAGTTCCATGAGGAAGGCACCCATTTCGAGAGCCGCTATTATCTCACCCTGCTGTGGATGCCCCCGGCCGAGGACGCCGCCCGCGCCGAAAGCTGGCTCTATGAGGGGCGCACCGGCAGCGGGGTCGATGCCCATGAACTGCTCAAGGGGTTCGTCGATCGCACCGATCGCGTCCTCAATCTCGTCGAGGGCTTCGTACCCGAAGTCGCCTGGCTCGATGATGGTGACACGCTGACCTATCTGCACAGCACGGTGTCGAGCCGGCGACAGCGGGTGCGTGTGCCAGAGACGTCGATGCATCTGGATGCCCTCCTGGCTGACGAGCCCTTGGCGGGCGGACTGGAACCCCGGCTGGGCGAGCATCACCTGCGGACGCTGACGGTCATCGGATTCCCGACCGTCACCTTTCCCGGCCTGCTCGACGAGCTGAACCGGCTCGCCTTCGACTATCGCTGGTCCACTCGCGCGATCATGCTCGACAAGACCGACGCAACCAAAGTGCTGTCCCGGATCAGGCGGCAATGGTTCGCCAAGCGCAAGTCCGTCGCCGCCATCCTGAAGGAGGTGATGACCAACGAGGCATCCGCGCTGCTGGACAGCGATGCCTCCAACAAGGCTGCCGATGCCGATCTCGCCCTTCAGGAGCTGGGTGCCGATCATGCTGGCCTTGCCTATGTCACGGCGACGGTGACGGTCTGGGATCGCGACCCCGCTATCGCTGCCGAAAAACTGCGACTGGCCGAGAAGGTCATTCAGGGGCGCGACTTCACCGTGATCCCCGAGGGCATGAACGCGATCGAGGCATGGCTGGGAAGCCTGCCGGGCCATGTCTACGCCAATGTTCGGCAACCGCCGGTCTCCACTCTCAATCTCGCCCACCTGATCCCGCTATCGGCGGTGTGGGCGGGGCCGGAACGGGACGAGCATTTCGGAGCGCCCCCCTTGCTCTACGGCAAGACCGAAGGCTCGACCCCGTTCCGGTTTTCCCTTCATGCAGGCGACGTCGGCCATAGCCTCGTGGTCGGCCCCACCGGCGCGGGCAAATCGGTCCTGCTCGCGCTGATGGCGATGCAGTTCCGCCGCTACGACGGGGCGCAGGTCTTCGCGTTCGACTTCGGCGGATCGATCCGCGCCGCGTCGCTGGCCATGGGCGGCGACTGGCAGGATCTGGGCGGCGGCCTGTCCGAAGATGGCGACGCGGTCCAGTTGCAGCCGCTCGCCCGAATCGACGATCCTGCCGAACGCGCCTGGGCGGCTGAATGGCTGGCGGCGATGCTTGCCAGCGAAGGCGTGGGCGTCGATCCACAGGTAAAAGAGCATATCTGGTCGGCGCTCGGTTCGCTGGCCAGCGCACCACATGGGGAGCGCACGCTGACCGGACTAGCGGTGCTGCTCCAGTCCCAGCACCTCAAGACCGCGCTCGCACCCTATTGTCTGGGTGGACCATGGGGCCGGCTGCTCGACGCCGAAGCCGAGCGGCTGGGCGATGCCGATGTGCAGGCGTTCGAGACCGAGGGGCTGGCAGGCGCAGGATCGGCGGCTGCGGTGCTGTCCTACCTGTTCCACCGTATCGGCGCACGCCTCGATGGTTCGCCGACGCTCATCATCATCGACGAAGGCTGGCTTGTCCTCGACAGTCTGGCCTTCGCCAACCAGTTGCGCGAATGGCTCAAGACCCTGCGCAAGAAGAATGCGAGCGTCATCTTTGCGACCCAGAGCCTCGCCGACATCGAGACGAGCAGCATAGCACCAGCGATCATCGAAAGCTGTCCCACCCGCATCTTCCTGCCCAATGAGCGGGCTTCGGAGCCTCAAATCGCGGCGATCTATGCCCGTTTCGGGCTCAATGGCCGCCAGATCGAGATCCTTGGCCGGGCAACGCCCAAGCGGGACTATTACTGCCAGTCTCGCGGCGGCAATCGCCTGTTCGAACTGGGGCTGGGCGAGGTCGCGCTGGCATTTACCGCCGCATCCTCGCGATCCGACCAGACGGCAATATCTGCGATCACCGATACCCATGGCCGCACCAATTTCGCCGCGCACTGGCTGCGGCATCGCGGGCTCGATTGGGCGGCCGATCTTCTTCCCCCACCAGTCGAGGAGACCAAGCCATGAACCGATCCATCGCCCGGCTCGCATTGACGATCGCCGTTCCTGCTCTCGTCGCAACCATGGCAGTCCAGCCTGCATCGGCGCTGATCGTCTATGATCCCAGCAACTATGCCCAGAATGTTCTGACGGCGGCGCGAATGCTGCAACAGATCAACAACCAGATCCAGTCGATCCAGCATCAGGCGACCAGCCTGCTCAACGAGGCGAGGAATCTCACCAGCCTGCCGCTCTCGACGCTCAATGCCCTTCAGCAACAGGTCCGCCAGACCCAGCAACTGCTGGGGCAGGCGCAGCGGATCGCCTATGACGTACAGAACGTCCAGCAGGCCTTCACCGCGCGGTACAAGGGAACGGCGCTGGCGGGCACGCATGCGCAGATGGTCGCCAACGCCAATGAGCGGTGGGAAGACAGTGTCGGCGCCTTCGAGGATTCGCTCAAGACCCAGGCCAGCGTCATCGGCAATATCGACGGCACGCGCGGTTCGATGGACAGCCTTGTATCCGCCAGCCAGTCCGCGACCGGCGCTCTTCAGGCAGCACAGGCCGGCAACCAGTTGCTGGCGCTCCAGTCCCAGCAGATCGCCGACCTTACGGCCGTCGTCTCCGCCCAGAGCCGTGCCCAGACGCTCGATGCCGCCCGGCATTCGGCCGAGGAAGCCGAGGGCCGTGAACGCTTTCGCCGGTTCATGGGCAACTGAGGCTCCATGGCGTACCTATCCTCGCGCACCGGCCGGATCGCCGTCATCGCCGCGCTGTCGGGCATCATGATGGCGGTTGCGATCATGGCAGCCTTTGCCGACCGTGCGCCTGCTCCCATCGATGCTCCGCCGTCACCAGTCATGCTGGAAGAACGACTGCAACGAGAGATGGCGCGCTGCGCGACCATCACCATGCCTGACGCGGGCTGCGAGGAAGCATGGGCAGCCAATCGTCGCCGTTTCTTCGGCCGCGACCGCACAAAGGCTGATCGGCCATGAACGACACCGGCGTCATCGACACGTTCCTGGGCGTATTCACCGGCTATATCGACAGCGGCTTTGGTCTGCTCGGCGGCGAGGTCGGCTTCCTGTCCTCTACGCTGATCGCAATCGACGTGACGATCGCCGGCCTGTTCTGGGCATGGGGTGCGGACGAGGATGTCCTGCAACGGCTCATCAAGAAGACCCTCTATATCGGCGTCTTCGCCTTCATCATCGGCAATTTCTCGACGCTCGCGACCATCCTGTTCGAGAGCTTTGCGGGCCTTGGCCTGAAGGCTGCGGGCAATTCCATGGCTCTGGCAGATTTCATGAAGCCCGGCAGCGTGGCCGCGACGGGCCTGACGGCGGCAGAACCGATGATGGACGCCATCGGCCAGTTCAACAGCCTCTGGTCGGTGTTCGCCAATCTCGCCCTCATCATTGTCCTGCTGCTGGCCTGGCTGATCGTCGTGCTCGCCTTCTTCGTCATCGCGGTCCAGGTCTTCATCACCCTGATCGAGTTCAAGCTGGTGACGCTGGCGGGCTTCGTGCTTCTGCCATTCGCCTTCTGGGGCCGCACCGCCTTCATGGCCGAGAAAGTGCTGGGCCATATCGTGTCCACCGGCATCAAGGTGCTGGTCCTGGCCGTCATTACCGGCATCGGCACGACCCTGTTCAGCCAGTTCACCGGCGCGAATCTGGGCACCGAGCCTGATTTCCAGCAAGTCATGGCCATCGCGCTTGCAGCCCTGTCGCTGCTTGGCCTCGCCATCTTCGGCCCCGGCATCGCCAATGGCATCGTCGCTGGCGGCCCGCAGCTTGGCGCTGGCGCCGCAGCCGGCACGGCCCTTGGGGCAAGCGCCGCACTGGTCGGCGGTGCCGCCGCTGCCCGGCTTGGCGGCGGCGCCATCGCCGGAGCGGTGGGTGGAACCGCCAAAGGCGCAGCATTTGCGTCGGGCGGCGCGGCCAGCGGCTATGTCCTGGGTTCGGCAGGCAAGAGCGGCGCTTCGGCGGTAGCTGGCGGCGTGGGCGGTGTCGCCCGCGCTGCCGGTGGCGCAGCCATGTCCCCGCTACGCAAGGCCGCTGCCTCGGTGAAAGCCAGCTATCAGGCAGGCAGTCGCTCCGTGCTGAGCGACGGCGCGACACCCTCCGCCAGCCAGCCATCGCCCAATGGGCCGCCAGCATGGGCGGCGGCAATGAAGCATCGCCAGGCCATGTCCCACGGCGCCAGCGTCGCTGCCCACACGGTAAAGGCCGGGGACAGCCATGGCGGCGGTGGCGGACCCGACATCTCCCAGAAGGACTGATCCATCATGTTCCGACGACCATCCATTCGCTACGGGCAAGCCCCCGAGCCCGTCACCCCTTATCAACGTGCGTCGCAGGCTTGGGACGACCGCATCGGCTCGGCCCGTGTGCAGGCCCGCAACTGGCGTCTGGCCTTTTTCGGCTGCCTTGCCCTGTCGGGCGGCCTTGCCGCCGGGCTGGTCTGGCAATCGGCGCACGGCACCATCGTCCCTTGGGTCGTACAGGTCGATCGATTCGGTGAGGCACAGGCCGTTGCGCCGGCGGATGCCGGCTATCGTCCGACCGATCCGCAGATTGCCTTTCATCTCGCCCGGTTCATGGAGCAGGTCCGTTCGATCCCGGCTGATCCGGTCATCGTGCGGCAGAACTGGCTGCACGCCTATGACTTCGCCACCGACAAGGGGGCGCTGGCGCTCAATGATTATGCGCGGGCCAACGACCCGTTCGCCAATGTCGGCAAGTTACAGGTTGCCGTCGATGTTTCGAGCGTCATCCGTGCGTCGGGTGACAGCTTCCGCGTGGCATGGACGGAGCGCCGTTATCAGGATGGGAGCCTTGTGGCGACCGAGCGCTGGTCCGCCATCCTGACCATCGTGATCCAGCAGCCGCGCACGCCCGACGCTCTGCGCAAGAATCCGCTCGGGGTGTTCGTCAACGCCCTCAACTGGTCGAAGGAGCTATCGCAATGATGCGCCCCCATATCCATCGTGCCGCCGTCGCGATGCTCATATCCGTCTCCACTATCGGCATGGCATCAGTCGGGAACGCCCGGCCGGCTTCAAAGCCGGTAGATGTGCCGATCGCCATTGCAGCCGACCGTCTGGCGCCCGAACGCCAGGTCGAGATCGTGTCCGTGCCTCAGCCGCTGCCATTGCCGGGCCAGTTGAAGCCGATGCCATCGAGCTTGCCGCTACCCGAGCCGACCGATCCCGGTCGGCGGGTCAACGCCGCCAATGCCGCAGCCCGCGTGGAGCCGAGCCAGGACGGCTATCTCAATGCCATCCAGCAATATCCCTATGCCGATGGCGCTCTCTATCAGCTCTATGCTGCGCCGGGTCAGGTAACGGACATCGCCTTGCAGGAGGGCGAGCAACTCGTGGGTGCGGGGCCGGTCGCGGCGGGCGACACCGCACGCTGGATCATCGGCGATACGATCAGCGGCACCGGGGCAAGCCAGCGGGTGCATATCCTGGTGAAGCCCACCCGACCGGGCATTTTCACCAATCTCGTCATCAATACGGATCGTCGGACCTATCATGTCGAACTGCGTGCGACGCCCTCGACCTATATGGCCTCGCTGAGTTGGACCTATCCGCAGGACCAGCTCATCGCCTTGCGCAAGGCGGCCGCGACCAATGCGGCGATCGCCCCGGTAGCGGACGCCATCGACGTTGCCGCGCTCGATTTTCGCTATCGTATCGAGGGGGACAGGGTGGCGTGGAAACCGCTCCGCGCCTTCAATGATGGCCGCCAGGCGTTCATCGAGTTTCCGGCCACGATTGCTCAGGACGAGATGCCGCCCCTGTTTCTGGTCGGCACCAAGGGCGACGCCGAGCTGGTGAATTACCGGGTGCAAGGGCGCTTCATGATCGTCGACCGGCTCTTTTCCATCGCCGAACTGCGACTGGGCGGCAAGCGAAGCGAGCAGCGGGTTCGCATCATCCGCGAGGATGGTGGGAGGACGCGGCGATGACCACGGAACCAGCCGCACACGCGCCAGAACCGACTTCGCCACAGGCGCCGTCGCCTAACCCGGAGCCGTTTCGCCTGCGCACGCCGGTCCCCACGGTCATGCGTCTGTCCCGCAAGACGCTGGCCATCCTGGGCGTGGTCGCCGGCCTGGGGATTGGCGGATCGCTGATCTATGCCCTGAAGCCTGCGGCGCCCCGCGAGGCGAAAGAGCTCTACAGCACGGAAGGCCGCGCAACGGCCGAGACGATCAGCGCTGGACCGAAGGATTACAGCCAGGTGCCCAAGCTGGGGCCGCCTTTGCCCGGCGATCTTGGCCGCCCCATATTGTCAGCACAGCAGCGTGGTACGGATGTGCCGGTTCCGCAGATGGGAGCCACGTTGAATCGCCCGGACGCTGCCGAGGCCGCGCGGCAGCGAGCAATGCAGGAGCGTGACGCCGCCCGGACCGCCAGTCTGTTCCTTGGTGGAGGGCAGGCAAATGCCGGCATGGCAGGCACAGTTGAGGCCATGCCAGCTCCCCCGATCGCTTCGGGCGCGGCAGTTGGGGAAGCATCCCAGGCTGCTCCGTCCGACCAGACGACCAAGCGGGCTTTCATGACGCAGGCGGCGCGTCAGCAAACCGCCAGCGTCGAGCGGCTCACATCGCCGGTCTCGCCGTATATGTTGCAGTCCGGCACTGTCATCCCGGCGGCGCTCATCACTGGCATCCGCTCGGATCTTCCCGGCCAGATCACCGCGCAGGTGACGCAGTCGGTCTATGATAGCCAGACCGGACGCATCCTGCTGATCCCGCAAGGGTCACGGCTGATCGGTGAGTATGACAGCGAAATCACCGCCGGTCAGTCGCGGGTTTTGCTGGCATGGGATCGGCTGATACTGCCCGACGGCAGATCGATCACGCTGGAGCGCCAGCCGGGGGCCGATGCCTCGGGCTTTGCCGGGTTGCAGGACAGTGTGAATCGCCATTGGGGCAATCTTTTCAAGGCGGCCGCCATCTCGACCATTCTTGGCATTGGCACAGAGCTGGTCGCAGAAGGCGATGACCCGCTGGTCCGGGCCTTGCGGCGTGGCACGCAGGATACCGTCAACCAGACCGGCCAGCAGCTCGTCCGCCAGCAACTCAACGTGCAGCCGACACTGACGATACGACCCGGCCATCCGATGCGGATCATCATCACCCGCGATCTTGTGCTTGAACCTGTGGGAGCGTCCCGATGACAAAACTGAAACTCGGCCCGATCGCCGATGAAAGGCCGGTCAGGATCAGCGTGGAATTGCCCGCTGCGGTCCATCGCGACCTCGTCGCCTATGCCAAGGTGCTGGCGTCGGAGAGCGAGCAGGCGGTGTCGCCCGACAAGCTGGTAGCTCCCATGCTGGCCCGGTTCATGGCAACAGACCGGGCTTTCGCGCGCCAGCGCCGTTCGGATCGATAGCAGTCCCGGCGCTCAGTGCCCCATGAACCGCTTGAACCGCGCTTTCCCATCGA